>NZ_CP162129.1:1760000-2992500 GCF_040834005.1 Paenibacillus sp. PL2-23 | reverse complement strand
CCGAATGCAGCGGAGCGCAAGCTATTCTAACGCGTTTACGATTTGCACCTGGAAGGCGGCTGTAATGGACATTTTGGGATAAACCTCTCTCCAGACCATCCCACTCCACTGCTTGGGGTAATGGGCTCTTATGGTGGAGCCAATGCCGAGCAGATCAGAATTCCCCTGCTGCAGAAGCGAGATCGTCTCATGGGCCGTTGTATCCAGCTGAGCGGCAATCTCCTTCTCCATTCTCCTGGCATCCTCCGGGGTAAGAAGACTGATCCCATGCCCGAAATTTTTTATTTTCATACGCACGTCTATGTGCGCTGTCGGCAACCCGCTGGAAGGAATCTCTACTTTCATCTTGGCTTGCTCCTTCCGAACGGTAAAGCCGTAATAGGAGTTGCCCGTATGGCCGGTTAGCGGACGTTTGATTTTTTTGCCCCCCAGCCTGTTAATGATCGTCTGTCTGCCGTAATTGCTGCCAAGCAAGAAGTTCAGCATGCGAAGCTGCTCTTCGTCAAGCTTCACATTGGAGCTGATGCCTTCGCTGAAGAGCAGCGCGCCGGATAGCTCAATATTGGAATCGGATGCCTTGATTAGAGGCAAAGCCAGATCCTCCAGCGTGTTCTCTTTAGACAATATAAACTGCATAAGCGGCACATTCTCGATAATGCCATTGGCATCCAAGGTGTTGATGAAATTGCTTAGCTCCTCGGTCAAGGACTTCGGCGGCTTCTTCATCAGTTTCAGGACAGAGTCGTCCATCACGACAACGTTGGCATTCACGGAGGCATAGGGAGCATGCAGCAGAAATTCTATTTGATCAATGGGATCGTTAGCGGCAAATCGCTCGCTCAGAAGGAATATTCTCGTATTGAGCCCGATGAACGGTCCATTGTCGATATAATCTCCGCGTCCAATAGCCTCCACCATACTAGGTCCCACAAGCTCAGTCGTCACCGAGGAGGGCTCGCCCTCGCCTTGTCCCGCCTTTTTCAGAATCGTCACCACGTTCAAGAGCTTGACCTCGCCGCTCTCTTCATCGATGTCCATGCCTGCCGCGTCGATCAGCTTAATATCGCGCAGCGGCAATTGATCCCAGCAGCCGGTAAGCAGCATACAGGCTGCCGCAACGATCCATACTTTTATTTTCATTCCATACTCCCCTTTTTTCCGCGAGCCAAAGAGACAATCAGCAAGATTGCCGGCATAGCCGCAACAACCACGACAGTCGCTATATTGTGATAATTCGAAAACAAATGAATATGCGACCGATCCGAGCCCCACAAGCCTGCAAGGAACATGATGACGGCGAAAATAAACACGAGCAGTCCGTGCCTTCGGATCTCCGATTTCCGAATAAAGGCGAAGTAGCGGGCAGCCAGAAACAAATACACATAAGCGGTAACGGTGGTAATCGAGAACCAGACCGCGATCATTAAGATGTCCAAGCTTTGCATGACGGGCCAGTTGAATTGGCGCAGCAGAAAAATTAACGGCTCGGGGATGGCCGATAGCTGGCTTTCGTTAAAGTTGTGCGTCACAATGAGCGCAACCATGACATACAGGAACGTTGTCGCCCCGTTTGCGGCGGTCATCACAAGCAATGTTTTTTTATGAGAGCGGTTGTCGACGTAGGGAAATACATATAGCAATAGCTCATAGCCTGCGTATACCCAGAAGGCCGGCAATGAGGCCTTTAAGATAGGCCCAAGCCCATGAGCGCCCATTGGGAGGAAATGCAGGAAGGAGCCCTTCCCCATCCCGCTGATGAAGATGAGAATCAAGCAGAGCAGGAACATCAGAATAATGGTCTGTGTAATGGTAGCGATTACTCTTAGTGTGGAGGATGCGACATACGCGGCGATAAATATGGATATGCCAATCAAGACCGACCAAGGAGTCGCGTATAGAACCCAGCGGTTGATGACGTCTGCGTATGACACGATGATCAATAGGCTGGATTCCAGGCAATAGATTGCAATAATGAGATTAAGGAAGGTGCCGACCGCCTGCCCCGCTATGAGCCGAATAGACTGGGGCAGCGGCATATCCGGGTAGCGTGTGCATAGCCAATAGATCACGAGAATGATAAGCTGCGCCCAGACTCCTCCCAGCAGGATGGACAGCCAGGCGTCATAACCCGCGTCATGGGACTGCGGGAATGGAATCGTAAGCACATTAAATCCGACTTGATTCAATATGACGAGGGCAAATAGCTGAAATGCTGTAATTTTGGTCAATCTAATGTTCATTTCGCTTGTCCCTCCTGCTTCATTGGATTTCAGCCCAAGTCGCTTTTGCTATTTTTGCGTTGCTTCAGTAAGCGAATAGGAGCGCGAAACACCGTATCCCAGCTTCTCCTCGGACCTACGCTGGATATGAAATACGGAATACCCATAGTATGCAGTCTCGACAAGTGCGTAATGAGCAGCATGTATGCCAGCACCAGGCCAATGAGTCCAAACAACGCGGACAGTACGATGAAGGGATACGTTAAATATCTGGCAGCCCCGCTCATCTCGTAAGTTGGAATAATGAATGAAGAGATGCCTGTCACCGCAATCACGATAACCATCATGTTGGAGATCAGATTGGATTGTACAACAATGGTGCCTATCACAATACCTCCAACAACACCAAGAGTCTGGCCGATGGGGTTGGGCAGTCTAATGGAGGCCTCGCGCAGAATTTCAAGCGTCAAGAGCATAAACACCGCCTCCAGCAGCGGCGACATCGCAATATATTGCAAGGAGCTTTGCAGCGTCAACGCGATCTCGAACGGCAGCATGCGCGGATCGAAGGTGACAAGAGCGACATAGGCGCCCGGCAAGCTGATTGCAATGAGGAAACAGAATATGCGAAGCAGCCTTACGGCGCTGCCGAACATCCACCCCAGCTGATAATCATCCGGCGACTGGAAGAATGCCCAGAACGTAACGGGCAGGATCAGGCAGTCCGGAGAGCCTTCGGTTATAATGGCAATTTTGCCGTCCATGAGATAAGATCGAACACGGTCGGGCCTCTCGGTGACCAGAAACCGTGGAAACATGGCAAATTGCTTGTCTTGGATCAGCTCCCGCACAAAACCCGGAGCCTCTACATAATCCAGCTCAATTTGCTGAATGCGCTTCTCGAATTCCCGAAGCACATCCTTATTCACAAGGGAGTCCATGTATAGAATGGACACCGTCGTATTTGTTCGCTTTCCCAGCGTATAGGATTTGACGGCTAAGTCTGACGTTGCCATCATCTGCCGCAGCATATACACATTCGTTTGCAGGTTCTCAATTAGTGCTTCGTTGGAGCCGCGAAGCGCACGTTCGTTCACGGGAATATTAATAGAGCGCTCCTTGTTGAGCGGTGTGTCGAGCAAATACAGGGTGGCATCGCCCTCGCGCTGCAGTACGCTTTTCCCCTCAATAATTGCCTTCGCCGCTTCCGGCAGCCAATCGGTCTCGGCATAATTCAGTATCGTAACCGCCTCGCCGACCGGCACTCCCGGCTGTTGAAGCAAGGGCTGAATAATATGATCCTGTACAATCTTCGGATCGATCATGGAATCCATATAGAACAGTCGGTAGCGATGCTCTCCCGCATGGAGCAAGCGAGACTTGAAATCGCTGCTGTTGTGCAGCTGCTTGCCAAGCTGCTCATAGTTGTTCGCGGTGCCCGGTTTGGAAATCATAAAGCTCCGCCTCCCTGCTGCCGAATTTTATCCTATTTTGCCCAGTCGGGCGTATGCCATTCATAGGAAATAGGAAAGAGGCAGCCTTGGACGGTTTATCTAGTCCAAGGCTGCCTCTTATGTCATCGGTAGGGGCTGCTTATTCGAAGAAGCCGAATAAGGGAACAATCCACAACGCCGGGATAATGCTGATCCAGCCGGCTTTCCGGAATGCGCGTTTATGATACAAGATCCAACTGATGATAGCTGTCCCGATGGAAGCGATGGGAAATAGCCAGATCATAATCATCGATGCGGTCTCAATGGCGTTCAGATCGCCGAATTGATCCGCCATCAGCAGCGTCATGAGTACATAAATCGCCCACAATAGTGTACTAAGTCCGAATAAGATTTGCATGAGAATAAGCAGAATAGCCGTTGGAGCATGCTTCATTCATTAACTCTCCCTTATCATGTTCATAGTTTGTTGGTCCTGCTCCTCCGCTTCCTTGCGTTCCACCAGGCGATTCGACCGGATGGTCTGATGGCCGTAATCGTAGATGGCCGCTGCGACGATAAGCAGCCTCAGCGAGCCGTCCTGATCCTCTGCAAGCTGGCTTCTGGCGACCCGTATGAACGCGTCGTTATCCCGCTCCACCGTATCGGATTTCCAGCTGCCCGGCTTCACCTTCTCCTCAATTTTGAGCAGCACATGCTCGTTGAACTTAATGAGCATCTCCAGGTGCCGGTCATAACATTGATTGATCGCGGGCGTCCGGTCGGATTGGAAATAATGCTCCTGCACCGCCTCCAGCACCTCATAGCCCTTCTGCAAATTATGAAGCAACTGCTTGTATACGACGATCTGCCGCTTCTGCCGATACTTCGCCCGCTTCAGCTTCTTGCGCTCCTCCTCAAGCAGCTTGTACTTATCGGACAAGGCCCGGAGGCCATCCGCCAGCTCCTGCTTCTGCTCCCGGAATACCTTCTCCTTGATCTCGTCGGAAATCGCGGTTCGCAGCAGCAGCGACAGCTGGTTGAATACGCTGTGAATCTGCTTGTTGAATTGCTCCCTGGGGTCCGGCGGAATAAAGGCAATATTAAGCAGGAAGGCGGATACGATGCCGATCATACTGAGCAGGAAGCGATTCAGGGCGAATTGCCATTGCCCGGACGCCTCCATTACGGCTACAACCGTGACGAGCGTCAGGCCGATCGACTCGCTCATCCCGATTTTCATACAGAGCATGATGACCAGAATGCAGACAACGCCAATGGCGATGGGCTCATTCGAGAAGTAGGTGCCCGCAAGCAGCGCGATGATAGCGCCAAGCGTGTTCGCCTGCACCTGCTCAAGGAAATGCCGCCAAGACCGGTAGATGGACGGCTGAAGCGCGAAGATGGCGGCAACCGCGGCAATAACTGGAGGAGAGAATTCAAGCCAGCTGCTCACATACAAGGCGAGCGTAACGGCAATGCCGGTCTTAAGCATCCGAGCTCCGAAAGTCATGTGGTCCCCCCCTTGGCGTACTCATTCGGAATTATTGTATCAGACAAGGAGACTGGATTCCAATCCGTTCCAACGGCCCTCAAACATGTTATACTACTACCATTCCATGATTGACATACATTTAGATAAACAGGAGGAATTCAGCTATGCCCCATTTATTGTTTCGCGGCTTGGAGGCGGACCAGCTTCGCACGGCTGCTGCGCCATTAGCGGAGGAGCTGGCCGCGATTTGCGGCTGCGGTACAGATAATTTCACCATGAGCTGCGTGCATACGTCGGATGTATTCGGTGCAGGTCCCCAGGATCCTGTATTCGCCTTTGTCGAGATCGGCTGGTTCGAGCGCGGCCAAGATATACGGAATCAGTGTGCGGAGGCTGTCACCAAGACGGTTCTTGGCCTGGGCGTCCAGGAAGTAGAGGTCGTGTTCCAGGCCTATCGCGAGGACAGCTATTATATCAACGGCAAGCCGGTGGCGGGTTAGCCGCTGCGATGGTCAAGCCGCATGGCAAGCAAAGAGCTCATACCGGCAGGCGGCATGAGCTCTTAGGCAAGCGGCGAGTCTTATCCCTCCGACATATCCGCTCGCAAGTCGGCGGCAACCTCAATCATCTTCGGAATAACCGCTTCATCGGATATCGCCACATAGAGATCGCCCATATAATGGCGGAAGGGAATGCTTCGACCATTCAGATCCCATAAGAAAAAATCGCCGTCAATGGTCATCGTCGACCCGTTTCCCGTAACGGTGTAGGAGGAAGCATAAGTAAAGTCGCTTTTCGAAGCAAAATACGCCTTGCATTCCTCCAACGAAATCGGAATTTCTTGCTCCTGCGTATCCTCTTGGAATGAACGTGTGATTCGGTATCGCTGTGCCATGTGTATTCCTCCAGCTCCATAAGTCATGTTCAATTCCATATTATACCCTAGATGCACGAGCATGATTAGTCATCATCATGATCATCGCGCTTGCCGCGTTTTTTCTCGCGCTCCTCCTCCCGTTTCTTCCGCTCCTGCTTGCGCTCCTTGCGCTCCTCCTTATCTTCGTCCTCATCTTCATCGTTCCGTTCCTTGTCCGGCTCCTTCTTACCCGGCCAAAGCTGCTGCCAGAACGCGTCCCACTCCTCCTCCCGTTCATCCGAACGCTCCCATTCCAGCTGGCCGTTATGAAAGCCGCTGACAGGAGGAAACGCTTCGAAGGGCAGTCCTTTCAACGCTTGGCCCATCAGCTCCTTGAAGATGAGCGCGGCAGCCTTGGAGGAGGTTGTCAAATAGTGCTGCGCGTCCGGCTGGTCATAACCGAGCCATACAGCGGCGGACAGCTGCGGGGTATACCCCACGAACCAGTTGTCCCTGGCTCCCTGCCCCGGCATCTCTGTAGTGCCGGTCTTGCCTGCGACCTCTCGTCCTTCAATAGCGGCTGCTGTGCCCGAGCCAGACTGCACAACGCCTTGCAGCATAGCGGTCAAAGTGTCCGAGGTTTCCTTGGCTGCTGCGCGTGTGCCGTCCTCCTCCTTGCGCTCTGCCAGCACGGCTCCGCTTGCCGATTCGATTCGGACAATGGTATAGCTGTCCAGCCTCAAGCCGTCATTAGCGAACGCGCCGTACGCTTCAGCAAGCTGCAGCGGAGACACTCCGGTATGGGTGCCCCCTAATGCCAGCCCAAGCGTCCGATCCTTATCTGTCAGCGAAATGCCGAAGCGGCTGGCGGCAGCCATAGCCTGGTCCATGCCGATTTCGTTCAGCAGCTTGACGGCAGGGATATTATAGGAATGGATAAGCGCTTCATACAGCGTTACATGGCCGTGATACGACTTATCGACATTCTGCGGCGCATAGCTGCCGAATTGAACAGGCTCGTCCAGGATTCGGCTGGTCGGCTGGTAGCCGCTCTCAAGCGCCGGAGTGTAGACGGCAAGCGGCTTCATCGTGGAACCAGGCTGCCTGCGTAATTGCACGGCACGGTTAAAGCCTCGGAAGGGCTGCTCCCCTCGTCCTCCCACCAGCGCCTTGACACCCCCTGTTCGGGGATCCACAATAGCCGCGGCAGCTTGGATGAGCTGATCGCCCATGCTCTCCGGGAACAACGCATCGTTCTCGAATACGCGCTCTGCGGCTTCCTGCATCTTAGCGCTCAAGGTTGTATAAATGCGGAGCCCGCCATTCCATATCTCATCCTCCGTCAACCCATACTGCTCAGCCGCCTCTCGAAGCACCTGGTCCGTGAAATAGGGGTAAGGCATGCCTTCTGATGGGTTCGCTCCCTCGTCACGAAGGGTCAGCGGCTCATTTGCTGCAGCTTCATAAGCGGCGGCATCCAGCCAGCCCTGCTCATGCATGAGGCGCAGCACAACATTGCGGCGCTCAATCGCCTCCTCCGGTCGTTTGAACGGAGTCAGGGCGGATGGCGCCTTGACTAGCCCGGCAAGCAGCGCAGATTCGGCGATTGTCAACTGCTCTATCTCCTTGCCGAAGTAGACCTCAGCAGCCCGCTTGATGCCCCACGCGCCTTCGCCGAAATAAATATGGTTCAGATACAGCTCCATGATGTCATCCTTGCTGTAATGCTGCTCGATCTTGCTGGCTAGCAGTACCTCGCTCCACTTGCGCTTCCATGTTCGGTCGTGGGTGAGAAATACGTTTTTGGCCAGCTGCTGGGTAATGGTGCTGCCGCCCTGCACAGTATGTCCCGCGGTTGTATTCCGGAGCAGCGCCCTCCCTATGCTCCAGGCGTCAAACCCCTGATGCTCGTAGAACCGTCTGTCCTCCACGGCGATAATCGCATGGATCATCGCTACGGGAATTTGGTCGAAGCTGACGGGTTCCATGTCGTTCAACGACAGCTTCACCGCCTCGTTTCCTTCATCATCATATAATATGGTAGCGGTCGATAGCGGTCGGTCCAGCTCCGATATATCCTGTGCGGCAACCATTGCGCGAAGTCCGAGCCAGCCTGTTGCAGCCATCGCAACCACAGACAAGCCCAGCGCCAGCGCCAGCCTCCTGCTGAGCAAGACGCGGCGGTTTGATGTTTTGCTAGAAGTCCCTCTCATAGCCTTAGTCCCCCTCCTCAAGCTGTCTATATAGGTATAACTATTCGGAAGAGGGGTGTAAATTGGGTCGTTAGGCCGAAAAAAAAGGAAAAACCGCCCCTATGGGACGGCTACGTTTCATGTCATATACGGCTTGGCATGGGCAATAGAATAGCGACTGATGTTCCTTGGCCCAGCTCGCTCTCAATGTGCATCGAGCCGCCGTGCTCCTCTATAATTTTGAAGCTGACCATCATGCCAAGCCCCGTTCCTGCTTCCTTGGAGGAGAAGAAGGGCTGTCCGATGCGCTTGACAGCCTCCTTGGCTATGCCGCAGCCTTGATCTTGCACGATGATCTGAAGTAGGTTGCCTACAGGCTTCAGCGAGATCACAATGTCGCCTCCGTCTGGCATAGCTTCCATGGCGTTTTTGAGCACGTTAATGAACACCTGCTTCATTTGATTGCCGTCGCATTCGATATGGAAGGCTGCTTCCTCGAAGCGCCGCTGAAGCTGGATGTTATTCAGGATGGCCTGCGGCTCCAGCAGCTTCGTCACATCATCCAGGAGCGCCACAATATCGTAGCGGTCGCAGCTGACAGCCTGGGGCTTGGCCAGCACGAGCAGCTCATTAATGATGAGCTCAATTCGCAGAAATTCCTCCTGAATAACCTGATAATAATCCCTTTTCATCTTGCCTGACTGCAAGAGCTGGAAAAATCCTTTGATTGCGGTAAGCGGATTGCGAATCTCGTGCGCGATGCCTGCAGCTAGCTGACCGGCTAATGTCAGCTTCTCGGAATCGTGCATCAGCTGCTCGGCATGCTTGCGCTCTGTAATATCGCGAGCAATCCCGATTATTTTCTCCGTGACGCCCGTCTTGTCCCGAATCGTTCGAACCGTCGTCTCCAGCCAGACATAATGTCCGTCGGCATGCCTGGAGCGATAGGTCATGATGAACGCCTCTTCGCTGCTGTCCCGCT
Source organism: Paenibacillus sp. PL2-23 (assembly GCF_040834005.1). Lineage (NCBI taxonomy): Bacteria > Bacillati > Bacillota > Bacilli > Caryophanales > Paenibacillaceae > Paenibacillus > Paenibacillus sp. PL2-23. The sequence goes on along the minus strand of NZ_CP162129.1, from coordinate 2,983,326 downwards.
CGTAAACGCTTTGAAGCGCTGCCGCATCCTCCGGATGGATGAAGGAAAGCGAGTTTTGGCCGATCATCTCCTCAGGCTCCAGTCCCAGCACGGTCTTAATGGAGGGCGACACATATTGCAAGCTGCCGTCCGGCGCGGCGTAGCTAATAATATCAGTAGAATAAGCGGCGATCATCTGAGCGGACACGTCCTGAATGTGGGCAATAAAATATAGAGGCCTGCTCTGCTCATCTCTAACGATAGTTAAGCTTAGCTGAACCCAGACGATATGGCCCTTACGATGCAGATACCCTTTCTCCAGGCGGCAGACGCTTAATTCCCCTGCAATCATCTGGTTAATGCGCTCAAGGCTTCGTTGCTGCTCCTGAAGGGACGAATCCATATGGAACGAAAATGCTAACAGCTCTTCCTCGGCATATCCCAGCATATCACAAAACGCAGGATTCACCTGCAGCCAGCGTCCATCCAGGTCGGCAAGCGCCATACCTATAGGAGAGCTCTGAAAGGCAATCGTAAACAGGGAGTCTTGTATAAGCGGCATCGATTGTTGGGTCACACCTTTCAATGGGTTAAAGGAACGAAACGCAGTCGTTAAACCTTTCGACCCAAATAAAGGGTTTCCTTTGTCGAAAAAAGTTGAATACAATCAATCGTCAAATAAATTAAAATTTTTGTGTAGAATAGAGCTACTCCAAAGCGGTCTGTATATCATAGTCGCTAAGGTCCAGATCAAGAGGCTGACCCAGTGCCAGCTTGGCCAGCTGCAGCCCGAGATAAGGTCCCGCTGTTAGTCCTGATGCGCCTAGCCCGTTAGCCGTCAGCAGGCCCTCCCAGCCGGGAATGGCACCTATGACGGGCAGAAAGCCAGGCGTGAAGGGACGAAAACCGACCCTGGTCTCCTCATAGGAGCACTGGGCCAGGCCGGGAGCAACCGCTAAGCTTTTGCTTAATATCTCATGCATACCGCCAGCTGTTGGCTCTGTATCATAAGCTTCCGCCACGTCCTCGTGTGTGGAGCCCAGCACCAATCTGCCTTGCTCGAACGCCAGCATGTAATGATTGGATGGCGGCATAACGACCGGCCATTGGCCGGTATCCGTCTGGTTCGTTGTCCGAACATGCATAATCTGCGCCTTCTGGCAGCTGACCCTGAGCTGAACGCCAAGCGGCTGAAGCAGTTGACCCGCCCATGCTCCGGCGCATACGATGGCCTGCTGGGCATCATATTCCCGGCCGTTAGCCGTCACGCCTATAACTCGGCTTCCATGGGTTAATAGAACGGCGTCTCCATGGACGTATTCCGCGCCATGGCGCTGGGCGGCTCGTATTAGCGAATCCCGCAAAGCGCGTCCGTCCACTCTCGCCGCGCCGCTGATATGCACGGCTTCATAGGCATCCGTGAGCAACGGGAACTGCTGCCGGACCTCCTCGGCGCCGAGTATGGAGATGTCTCCAATCTCCGGCGCATCCTCCTTGCGTATACGGGCTCGCTCCGACATTCCTGTGATTCGGTCCCGATCCTGGTGAAGGTGCAGGGCGCCAACCCTTGCATAGCCGGTATCCGTCTCGCCGCACTGCTTCAGCTCGTCGATCAGCTCCGGATAATAGCGCGCGCCCCCCTTCACCAACCGGTACCAGGCTTGATTCCGGCGCTGCGTCAGCCACGGACATATAATGCCCGCGGCTGCGTCTGTGGCTTGACCCGCGTCGCGGCGGTCGATCATGAGCACCTCGGCTCCGCGTCTAGCCAATTGATAGGCTGTAGAAGCGCCAAGAATGCCCGCTCCGATTACGATGATTTTCACGATAGCTGCAATCCTTTCATTAGCTCCGTTCCCCTGCTCTTAATCAATGGTATTCATCATATCGGTACGACTTAGGGCTGTCAACCGGTTATTGCGCCGATTCGGCCGCTTGCACCGCTTCTTCGCCGTTCAGTGGCCCGGTTATGGAATATTGAACGCCTTCTGCCATCCAGAACAACTCGGTCAGCGTCGGCTGCTCATAGATATACGCCTCGTTCTCGCCCACTTTCGTCTTCGTGAACATCTCTTGCGGGTACGCGCCTGCCATGCGGGTTGCGGCGAAGATAACGGACTTCTCGCCCGACGTATAAGTAATCAGTACGTCTCGGGGGGATGCCCCTTGCTCGCCGACGATGGCGATATCGGTCAACGCATACCCTTCCGGCAAGGTCGCTGGTACGCGCAGATATTCTCCGAATAAGGTTTTGGCCTCCTCAAGCGTTTCTGCCTTTGTCGTAATAAGCGGAGACAGCTCCGAGCCCGCTGCGCCCCCGTCCGTTGCAGGCGCGCTGACGACGGGTCTCTCTGTCGGCACCGGCTCGCCAGGCTGATTCAGCAGTGGAAACGCCGCAAACACCATAACTGCGGCAGCAATGCCAGAAGCTCCAATGATCCAAGATTTTTTCATTTCCCAACGCCTCCCATTTCCCTCGGCAGCAGCTTGCTGCCTGATTTGTTGTTTGATGCGGTCTGTCAGCTCCATGCCTTCGAATAAGCTTTCATCCGACTCCTTGCGCAGATGCTCGCGTAATTTACGATCCGTGTCGGTCATGCTTGGCTTCCTCCTTCTCCAGCTCGCGGGCCATCGCTTCGCGGGCCCGGTGCAGCCTGTTCCGAACAGTTCCTTCAGGAACCGATGTCGCCTCAGCGATTTCTCGTGTGCTGAGATCCAGATAATAATACAGATACAACGCCTCCTGATAAGGCAAGGGCAGCTGAAGCAGATGGCGCAGCACTTCGGTTTTCTCAAGCTTGGCTAATGCCTCGTCCTGTGCGCTCATCGACCGCCCCCGGTCTAGCTGACTAAGGTCGGTCGGCTTCTCGGAGAACATGCGCACGCCCATCTTGTCGCGGCATACATTGACGGCGATTGCCGTCAGCCAGGTTTTGACCGAGCTGTTGCCACGGAATGACCTCCAGTTGCGATACGCGCGAAGGAACACCTCTTGGCTTATATCCTCCGCCAGATGCCGATCGCCTGTATAGAAATAAGCGGTGCGCATAATGACGGCGCCAAAAGCATCCATCAGCTGCTCAAGCGCCTGAGCGGGATCCTTCGAAAATGAGTTTGCTGCGGGTAAGCCGGCCGGCTTCATGGAATGATCACCTCCACTCTATTAGACGGGTTAACTTCAAATTCCGCTTCATGCTCGCAACAAAAAAACCGCGTTTCCGCGGTTCATTGCTTCGTTATGCGTCCAGAATCAGCTTCATGCCTTCCACCTTCAGCTTATTCAAGCTCTCTACCCAGCTGCGGAATTTGCCGAATGTCTCTTCGTCACAGCGGAACAGCTGCCGCATCTCTTCGGCAATTCGCTTCTCCTCGTCGTTGTAATTTCCGTCGGCGAATATGAGCAGCAGCATCTCGGCCAGAAAGATACGCTTCAAGCTTTCGTCCTTCAAGTGCCCTACCAAATCGGCGGTGGACAAGCTGTCGTCCGCTTGCGGCTCCCAGCTCTCAAGTCCCAGCTCTAGCATCCAGCCCTGAATATAATGCCATTCGTTGCGGTTCATGAATCCATCCGAATTCGCGATGCGGTGCGCGAGCTCCATGAATGCTGCCTTATGCTCGGCTTCCGTTATAAAATGCAAAAACAATGCGGCTCACTCCTCTTCTGGCATCCTGCGGCATCCCGTTTCGGGAAGCAGGAAGATATGTCCAGTGTAGTGGACTGGGAACAGAAATTCAAGCTTCGAGACGGACTGGCTAATAGCGGATTTACTGCAAGTCTAGCCAAGCACCCATATGCTGAATCGGCTGCGCACATATATTGGTTTATATGAAATGCAACTAGATTAGGGCGAGTCCCAGCACTCTGCCCAAGAAGGATGTGAGAGTTGTGCTATGGATTTGAAAAAATTAAAGCTGACGGACCGCGTAATCTTCATACTGGGACTTACTTTAGCGGGTGTCGTAGCCTTCGTGCTTGTCGCGGGTGTCTCTATTGCGTTGCTGAATATGTATCTGGATCTTAAGCGCAAACGAGGCAAAGGCGGTACGGTTACAATCCGCGGCGACGCTGGCGCGCGTACTGATGCCGAGGACAACGCTGACCCTACTGATTTGCCGGAGCAAGCCCGGCTGGAGGCGGCCGATCGGGAGCGCCATTCCTAGCTCAGGAGGCAACAGATACGCCCTGGAATGGAAGGAGGTGAAGCGGTTGTCCAAGGACCATGAAGAAGCGTCGAAGCTGTTCAAGGATATTGGGCGCGAATTCGCTGAATTCGCCAGCCAGTATTCGGAAGCCGTCAAGAGCGGTGCGGAGGAAGCAAGCAAGCATATGCTGGACGCTATGCTGGATGCGAACCGCGCGGAGGATATTCCGTCCGGCAAGCTGTTCGCTGCGATGAAGTCCGGGTTGCGTCACGCTGGTGAGCAGTTGGTGCAGCGGGGCTGGGGGTTTATTCATAGACCGAGGGATTAATGAAAGCGGACCGCCACCCGGCACGGGAGGCGGTCCGCTCGTTCCTGCTGCTTTATTCCGCTCGTTCCTGCTGCTTTATTCCGCTTGGTCTGGCTTCGTCAGCCGGAACGTAACCAGCTCGGGGTTGTAATACTCCAGCAGCTGGATGCCGGGTACTAAACCGAAATAGATGACGTATTTCTTGTAAGGCACAAGCTCTTGAGAGGGGGGGAATCGAAGGCTAATGGGATGTCCGAACAGGTCGACGGCGTCAGCAGCGGGCACATAACCGGTCTCTATGACCTTCCGGAACGATTCCACACCGATAGCGCTGATTGCTTTGCCGATGCCCTCCTGCTTGTGTGCAATTCGCTCGAACAAAGCCGGCGGCACGTTCGTGGCGTGAACGAGCGCAATATTATGCGATACCACAAAGCCGCTGTCCATTCCCGACAATGCCGATTCTCTTACATAATAAGGTGAGCCCTTCTCCCCCAGACTCTGCTCACCCTTCCACTGCTCCTGAGAGATTACCGTTACATGCATGCTCTCGCCCAGCAGCGATTCCAGCAGATCCGTTGTTCGGCCGTCCGTAACGAGAAGCATATTGAAGATGAGACGGGACGACAGCATGGTCAGCTCTTCCACGTGACGCCTCCTATTCGTTGTACAAGCCCGATTGACGGACTCCCTGCCAGAATGTGTGGAACTCCTCCACGTTGATTTGCTGCTTGGCATCGGACAACGCCGACGGCGGGTCGGGATGCACCTCCACCATAATGCCGTGCGCGCCTGCGGCAAGCGCGGCTTTGGCGCATGGAAGCAGAATATCCTTGCGTCCCGTCGAATGGGTGATATCTACAAGGACAGGGAGATGTGTCTCCTGCTTCAGAATGGGAATCGCGGATATATCCAGCGTATTCCGAGTCCATTTCTCGAACGTTCGTATGCCGCGCTCAATCAGCATCACCTGCTCATTGCCGCTGGCAGCTATATATTCCGCCGCCAGCACGAACTCTTCAAGCGTCGCGGATAAGCCGCGCTTCAGCAGGACCGGCTTACCGCTGCGGCCTACAGCCTTCAGCAGCTCGAAATTCTGCATATTGCGCGCGCCAATCTGGAAAATATCAATATATGGCGCAGCCTTGCGGATCTGCTCCGCGATCATGATTTCGCTGACAGTCACCATGCCAACCTCATCCGCTACCTCTTTCATTAGCTCAAGACCCTGCTCGCCTAGTCCCTGGAAATCATAGGGCGATGTGCGGGGCTTGAAGGCGCCCCCTCGCAGCACCTCCACGCCTGCTTCCTTCAGCGCCTTGGCGACAGTCAGCAGCTGTTCGTGCGATTCGATAGAGCACGGTCCGGCGATCATCGTATGCGATTCACCGCCAAACTCCGTTCCTTTCACGCGAATGACGGTATCCTCACTTTTATGCAGTCTGCTGACGAGGAGCTTCCGGCTTGACGCTCCCTCCTTCTTCCCTTCTGAGCTCATAATGAGCCCTCCTCTCTTTGTCGCTTCTGTATATAAACCGGCTTGGTCGACGGGACATTCAACACGAGAGCGTCCCGATCCATGAGACGGGCATCAGACGAGATGGTGACGGTCACAGGCACACGGAGCTTGCTGCTTAGCGTTCGCTCCAGCACATCGGCTTCCCATTGATCCGACGCATGAGAATCCAGCACAATCTGCAAGCCGTGCTCCAACTCTATCGCTAACCAGGCGTCGGGAGCAGGGGCGATTGTATAGACTGCCTCCTGAAGATCATACCCGTCCAGGACGATCGCGCCGATTCGTATGCGGTCCCGTCCTCTGCCATAATGCTTCAGCTTGGCGGTATGACGCCCACATGGGCAGCCAGGCGGTTCGAGCGTGAGAATATCGCCGTTGAAATACCGGAGGAGCGGCGAGCCCTGATGCGATAATGTCGTAATCGCAGCGAAGCCTCTCTCTCCAGCCGGCGCGGGGGCCGAGCCATCCTCTATAAGCGACTCCACGATAAAGTCCTCTTGGGATACATGCATGCTGCCGAATTCGCACATAACCGCAATATTGCCCGTCTCCGTAGAGCCGTACATATTGAACACGGGAACCCCCCATAGTCGTTCGATATGTCGCCGTCTACTCTCGCCCATAAGCTCGCCGGCAACGCAAATGGCTCGAAGCGAGGGATAGGCAGCGGAAGGCTGCGCGCCAAGCAGCCGAGCCGTCTCCGCCAGCAGCTCCATCTCCCTGGGCAGTCCCGCTATAACCGTCACGCGGAGCCGCTCCAGCAGCTCCAGCACACGGGGATATGACGTGACAACCGTACGTCCGCTGGCTGGAACGACACCTGCACCGCATTGCCAGGCTGCCTGCTGCATGAGGAAAGCGGGCAGCGCAAGCGCATACGGGAAGCGGATCAGCACCAGATCGTCCGCATTCAGCTTGACTCCGCATGCCGCCAGCTGCTGCCCTCCCGCCACCATATCCTCCGCCGTGAACCACGAAGCGGAAGGCTCGCCAGTGGTCCCCGTCGATTCGTGATATTGCGCGATTCGTTTCCGCTCGACGGCGAGATGGCCGAAGGTGCCCGCTCTGCGGAGATCGTCTTTGGTTGTAAGCGGCAGCTCCCGCAGCTGCGACAGACTAGCGCCAGCAAATTGCTCCGCGGTCAGCTTCTCTCTGTATAGCGGAGATTGCGCGAGTCGCGCCATTAGCGACTGGAATTTCGACTCCAAGCCGTCCATGCTTCTTGTCCCTCCATTCTTGGGTATCCGTAGGGTTATGGCTAGATGAGAATGCGGGTTGCCTTGCCGAAGGTGCGCGGAATGTCATGCCTGATGTCTACCACGCATGCCACGCCCAGCCGGTCCTGCATATGCTTTCTGACGCGCTCTGCCAGCTGCTCATCCGTAAGCGTTGTACGGAACGGTTCGACTTCGATTCGCAGGCCGCCTTGCTCGGGCTTCAGGTGATACCACATGCCGACCTCCGGCAGCTCCATCAGGAAATGCTCCAGCATGAACGGCGAATAATCCTCTCCGCCCAGCGATACGATGTTCTCCATCCGTCCTCTGAGGTGAAGCACATCCATCGTGAGCCCGCAGGAGCAGGCGGATGGCTGCAGATAGCCGATATCCCCAGATCGATAACGAAGCATGGGCATGGCCTCCCGCAGCAAGGTGGTGACGACGATTTCTCCTGTTTTGCCGTAAGGCAGCTTCTGTCCTGTGGCCGGCTCCACGATTTCGACCTTGACATGTCCTTCCATCACGTGATAGCCCTTATGCTGGCTGCATTCGACAGCGACAACACCGCATTCCGTCGAGCCATAGAAAAAGGACGCCTCGCAGCCCCACCACTTCTCAAGCCGCTGCCGGAACGTATGGGAGCAGCCTTCGCCGGTGAGATATATTTTTTTCAGCGGAATATCCTCTCCAATGCGAATGCCGTATTTCTCGCTCTCCTCCGCCAGCAATGCCGCGTAGGAAGGCGTCGTCGCGAGAACGGTAGCACCATATTCCTTCATCAGCTCCAGCGATTTCTCCACAGGGGCCATATAGCCGCCCTTGCCGAGCGACAAGACGGCCGTGCCGAACGCGAATTGGAACAGCCGCTGGAAGCCTAGGCCAGGCAATGCGAATTCATAGGGCAAAGCGACGGCCGCAACGTCGGCTTCCGTCTCCTGGAACAGCTCCACATATTTCGGCAGCAAATCATATACATACTGATCGGCGAGCGAATACGCGGTGTAGATCGGCTTGCCGGAGGTGCCGCTTGTCAGGTGCACCTGCCCGATATCCTTGGGCGCAACACATAATATTTTTTCCTTGTCGCCTCTGATAGCGTCCTTCGTCAGCATGGGCACGCTTGCCAGCTCATCCAGGGTTGCAATCTCCGGCTTCGAGAAGCCCGCTTCCTCCAGCCTGGCGCGATAATACGCATTCCGCTCCCAGACATGAGCCAGCGCGGCATTAATAGCCTGGAGCTGATAGCCTTCTATTTTGTCGCGCGGCAGCTTCTCGATGGTGGATGCCTCATTGTCCAATTGCTTGAAAAACGATTTGAATGCTTCTAAATGAGAGATGTGATCATCCATGGTGACGATCATTTTATGAGATTGCTGTTTCACAGAGCCTTCCCTCCTGTCTTCCTCTGTAATAGGCATGACACCTTTGTCCTTAGCGCTGCCTCCATATTGGAATCTCTATTAACAAATGCAAGATTTCATAGACTTGACTCGGACAATCATACAATTTCGCTAGAGTTGGTAGAATATCCAATCCTCGAATGAAAAGCTTTCATAAGGTATCTAGGATACTGGATTCTGGATGATGGAGGTTGATCGAATTGGCAAATGACGGCACCTATGAAAAGCAGCTGAAGGACATCCGGAAGCTGCACAGCAGCGGCGTGAACGGCGATCAAAAGGCCGTACAACAAGCGCATCAGAAGCTGGCGGCCCTCCGCCAAGCCCAGCCTGGGAACGCGGTCATCGAAGCCTATTACGGCAGCTCGCTCGCTTTATTGGCTCGCGATACTATTAAGTTGCTGGAGAAGGATGAGTTGGCGAGAGAAGGGTTAGACGCGCTGAACAGAGCTGTCGCGCTTGATGCGGGCTCCAAGGAGGTAAGGCTGCTGCGAGGAAATGTGTGCGTGCGTCTGCCGGATTCGTTCTTCCAGACGGCGCGAATTGCGATTGAGGACTTTACCTTCCTCTTGCATACAAACCGCGCTTCCGCTGGCTACCTCTCCGCAAGCGAGGTCAAGGATGTCCTTGGCCATCTGATCAAGGCGTATGAGAGTGCAGGCCAGCCGGACATGGCTAAGCAGACTGCGCTCCAATTAGCTGGGCTGAAGGGCAAGGGATAATAGCAAGACAGGAGGATTGCATACATGGGCAAAACAAAAATAAAAACAAAAAACAAATCGGCTGGCACAGTCCAAAGCAGCGCCTTACAGGCGCATGTAGATGAAGGGGTGTTCCGGCGGGCCATTGAGCAGCACAACCTGGGGGTTGGCGGCGATTCCGCCGCCGTTGTGGGGGCAATTGCGCTGCTGGAGCCCTTGTACCGGCAGCATCCCGGCCATGCCTTGATCGCGGCTTATTATGGCAGCGCGCTGGTATTGAGCGCTAGGGATAAATCGGGAATGACAGAGAAATTCAGAACGGCAGCAATGGGCATGAAGCTGCTGGATGAAGCGGTAGCGGCCAGTCCGCAGGACAGAGTGGTTCGGCTGCTTCGCGGACGGAACGCGTATAATCTGCCGGAGCAATATTTCCAGCGGTCGGGGACTGCGATTGAAGATTATACCTTCATCGTGAATCAGCATTGGAGCGGTGAACGGCCGCTGGATACGGAAGCTTACGCGAAGCTGGTCTATGAGCTGGGCGATGCGTGTGCCCGCATTGGGCGGAATGCGGATGCCGCGGGCTGGTGGGCGCGTCTGGAGAACGAGACCAGCGGCTCCCAGATGCTGCCGCTGGCTCAGAAGAGGCTGGAATCCGTAGCTAACAAGCCGGCTGTCGAGACGGTTATGAGCGAGGTTACGAATGATATGATTGCCGATGCCGCTCGCTCCATTGGCGGAGCGCTGGTCAATTGGGCGCAGAAAGAAATGCAAAAGGACATGAAGAAGGAGCAGAAAAAGAACAAGTCCGGCTCCAATAAAAAAGCGAAAAAGAAAAAGTAGCGCTCCCCCGCGACAAGCTTCCAGCGTCTGGAAAGGAGGTGATACGCATGTCCAAAAAATCTAAAAAAATGGTAAAGAAGCTGAACAATGAATCCAAAGCCTTCATGAGAACGGTGCTTCGAAGCGGCGCCAACAACATCGGCAACCAATTGATGGATGCAGTGTCGGATGCTAATCAGCCAGGGACTATGATCCTCGGCAATGTATTGAACGCTCTGAAGAGCGGCGCGATTGCCACAGGTCAAGAGGTGGTTCGCGAAAGATTGTCGCGTCTGTAACGACGTCAAGAAGCCCCGAATCCATGGATTCGGGGCTTCGTCCTTGTCTGGCTAGATGATGGGATGCATCGTCAATCCATCCACTCGATTTCAGTGAGCTGCGTGTAGGGATGGCCATGATTGGCTGTAATGTCCAGCTTGTAATAGTTGTATGCGATCACGTTCGCAAGCGTATATTCATTGCGCTGTCTACGCCCCGCCCAAGATTGATTCGACTGCGTATCGAGTGCCGTCCAGGTGACTCCGTCATGCGAGCCATATACGGTCCAATCCTTGGGATCGCGGGTAGAATAGTCGTTGCCTGATGTAATGGCATATTTCCCAATGGCATATTCGCTGCCTCCCGCGAATTGATACGTAATCCAGCCCGTCGACGATTTGGTCAGCCACTTGGCGTTTGTATCGTCGAAGGCCATCTCCTTCGTTTCGTTCGGCGCAAATTCGCCGCTAGCCGTAACGATTCCTCCCGTAGCCCTATCGATGCCGCCTGCTGGCGAAGGGATCAACCTGACAGCGTCCGCGATTGTGAAGCCGGCGTCGCTCGCCTTGAGCTTCACCTCGTTAGAGGTGCCTGCGGCCAGCGGATAGGTGCCGATGTACACCCATTTGCCGCCGTTCGACCGTTGATCCACGGTTTTGATCAGGTCTGTTCCCCCGTCATAAATGATTTCCAACGGCGCAGCGTCTGGTCGGTTCGTATCGGAGGTCCAACGCATGTAGATATCATATTCTCCTGCCGCCGGAATGCTCGGCACCCATTTCGCCCATTTGGACGCGTCCGCGCTGGAGGTGCCGTCATCACGGAAGTTCGGTCCGTAGTACCCGCCCGCCGTCGTCTTGGTCGCCCAATTGGAGTCCGTGTAGAAGCCATAATCTGTGTTGTCCACAATGATTTCGCCATCCGCAGGCCGCGGAGTTAGCGTCAGCATATCCAGCCACAGTCTATACCCTGTTGCGCTGGCGTTTTTGCCCGTCACCGTGAAGGTGAACTTATAGCTTCCCGCGGCAGGGAAGGTATAGGAGCCAAGCCAATAATCCTTGTACACCTCCGACGAGGCCCAATAGGCGTCGAAGGGTGTGCCGACGTTGGTTCCATTAATGGAAAGCTGATGAATGCCGCTGATCGTCGTTTTGGATACTCTCGGCTTGATATCATAAGTGCCTGGCTGGGTCACATCCACGCTGAAGGTCACGCTGTCGCCTACAACGGAATGATTGACGCCAAGCTTCTTCAGTCCACTCGCGTTATTATCGTTGTACACAACGACGCTCTTCGTCACGTGATGGACGGGCAGCGTCTCCGCTTCGTATGGATTCGGAATAGGAAGCGGTGCTGGATTCGGCTCCTGCGCGCCAGTCAAACCGAACTTGACTTTAAACGCCTTGCCTGCGGATTGATTGACGTTGACCTTGAGCTTAATCGTCGGACTATATTGCAGAACCGTCACTTCATTGTCCTTGGCGATCAGATGAGTGGCATTTTTATTGATTTCCATATAAATATGCCCTACATGGTCCTGCGTCGGATCCGACACGGACAGCTCGAATTCATCCGTGCTTTCTCTTATCATCACGGACGCCTTGGAGTCCGAGGTGACGAGGCCTACTGTTTTTACCCCATCGTTCCAGAAGTTGATGCCGGTGATGTTCAGACCATTTTCCTTAACGGCATGAGCCTCCTCGGAATTTTCGATAATCGTAATATCCGGGGATGAAGCATAGGCTCCTGTCTGAGCGCTCGTCTTGTTCGGAAGCAGGACATAGGCGTAAGCGGCATCCGTCGGGCTAGCGCCGTGATCGAACCACATGCTGAGGTATCGATGTGTGTAATTCACTTGGGAGGAGTTGGAGTTGGTATTCAGAGAATGCCACTTATCCGTTCTCGACTCGCGAAGTGCCTTCACCGTAGCGCCTCCTGGGAAATAATAGCCGATATCCGAGCCGGTCACGTTCCCGGCGAGATGCGCGTAATTCGTGCCGCTCAGCGTCTGCGACCAGCCTAGCGTTGTGGACTGAGGTGTGCCGTTCACCGTAAACGCGTTATCGCCTGCTGCATTCAGCTTGCGGTTCTCGACAATCGTTTCGGTCGCGGCGAGCTCTGTGCTGTTAATATCCGAGCCAAGCGCAACGATCTCGTCGTCGAACATGAACCATGATTTTTTGGCGGTCAAGTCGCGCGGGTTCCCGTCCTTGTCCTGCTTTGTGCTATGCTCCATGCCCGTTACGCCATAGAGCCCCAGCATGTCGGTTCCCCCAACCCAGCTCCTGGTCCCGTGCAGGTTGCCCGCTTGCCGGATGCCTTGCAGGGCTGTCGTGCCGGGGAGCCGGTTGTAATGAATGGTCGGCCAGAAGTTGTCGTTATATTGATGGATATCGGCATTGTACAGATATGTCATGCCGTCCCCCGTGAAATCAGCGTAGCGATTCTCTGAATTAATGGACTCGTAGTTTTGCGACCGGTCGGAATTCATGCTTATGCCGAAGCCGTAGCCGGGTCGAAGCTGTACCGCTCTATCCATACTGGCGAACTGCTGATACTTGAGCAGCTCCGGTCTCGCCGGGATGCTCGTATTTGCCAGGAGCTCCTTGCCTTTCACAATCATAGCTATTGATGCCAGGCTGAAATAGTAGCCATTCGGATCAGCCTGGAGCCAAGCCTTCACCATGCTCTTGTAGGCGGCAGAATCCGATGGCGAGGCCGATTCGGAAAGCCGCAGGATCGTCGATGCCATCTGCGCGCCCGTATCGTTGTCCTGCGCGTAATGCCGGGATATTTCCCTGCCTCGCACCATGTCCATCATATTCCCGTTGTAGATAAGAGGCTCATAGGAATCATAGATCCAATCATAAATCAAGGAGGCATTGGGATCGACGACCTCCCAAGGCGTCCCGTCAAGCAAATACAATATATCCACGATGGAGGTCAGAAGCGAAGCGCCGTAGCCGCCTGTGTAAGCAAGATAAGTATGCTGGACAAATGATCCGTCCACGTAGAAGCCGTCGCCTTGGGTAACGTAAGTGAACAACTCGCTCATGCCATCCCTTGCGGCTGTGAGACGATCGGCGTTTTTGCCGTTGATGCCCTCGATCGCGATGACGGTTGCCTCCCACATCCGGTTCGCTCCCGACATCTGGACGCTTGGCTGATAATAAGCAATGGCAGCCATATAATTGGCAATCTGACTGCTTGTGAGCTCGTCATACATTAACGCTACTGTGTCATTGAGCGCCATCGGTCCGCCGATCTCCCAATGCCACCAATTCTGATACTTCGAGCAGCCGTCGCAATACCGGCCGTCGTCCATGAAGTCCAGCGCATCAATAATATCAGCTCTTAGACTTGTATCTCCGTAGAGCGTAGAGCCTACGGTTCGATAGGCGAGCGCCATCTCCCGAATGTGACGGTACGTATACGTGATGCCTGAGGAATCAGAGCCTAACGCGGCGTCGTTCCAGAGCCTGTTCCGGGTTGGCGTTCGAATCATCGTCTGCTGCGCGTTGGCTGCGTCTGCTGTAATAACGGATATCTTAGCTGCGATATCCGGGTCCGATGTGTTGTACGAGGTGCCTCCTGTCAGCATCTCGACGTATTTCTCCCTCAGGTCATCATAAGCATCCGACGCGCTTGCGGTTTCGACGCTGGCCGGCATAACTATCGAGGCGCTGGCCAGTATCGTGGCAAGCCCTAATGTAAGCGATCTTTTGAATACAGCTTTCATCATCATTTCCCCTCCTCGAATTGATCCACAATAAGCCAATAAACCTATGAACCATAGAATGCCCCTTAATGCCGCTTCTCTCTATCAAGCCTCCTCTCTTTTCTCTAGCATAGGGCATCCCCTGCTTGCTGACGATGATGTATCCTATCATGTTGCGAAGCAGCACGCGGGAATGAAAAAGGCAGCGCTGGACACTGGGCGTCCGGCACTGCCGTTCTTCTTAATCTTTTATATGACGGAGCACTTCCTGCAAATACAGCCATGTTCGCTCCACAGACGAAATGGACAGATGCTCCTGGGGCGTGTGAATTTCGTATAGGTTCGGGCCGCAGGAGACGGCGTCAAGCTCCGGCAGCTTCTCGATCAGTACGCCGCACTCGAGTCCGGCGTGAATGGCCTTAATCTCCAGCGGCCTTCCAAAGCTCTGTTCATAGGTGGACTCGAACAGGGGGCGGAGCTTGGAGTCGGCACGATAGGGCCATCCAGGGAAATAGCCATCCTGTCGGAACCCGCAGCCCAGCGCCTCGGCCAGCGTCTCCATGGCTCGCACGACATCATCGGTTTGCGATCGAAGCGAGCTTCTCGTCAGGCTTTGCAGCACAATCTCATGTTCGCTGGTTGTGACAACCCCGAGATTAGACGAAGTGCGCACCAGATTCGGAATGGCCTTATCCATGGAGAGGACGCCGTTCGGGATTAAAGCCAGCAGCCGTATGACGACAGTCTGCGCTTCGCCGGACAGCACCATGCCCCCGGAAGCGGCAGCGGGACCTTCAGCGTCCCATCCTTCCTGCAGCGTTACAGTAACTCCAGCGTCACTGGCTTGAAACTCGTCGCGCAACATCGCGTTCAGTACGGCAAGCCGTTCGTCAGCTGTCCTCCTATCCCTTGGGCTCAAATAGATAGCCGCTTCCGCTTCCCGGGGAATCGCATTGGCCTTCATCCCGCCGCTTACACCGGAGAGCTCCAGGTCCGTATGCCGTCGCAGATCGTCCAATATGCGGCCTAGCAGCTTATTGGCGTTGCCCCGCTCATGAATAATATCATCGCCGGAATGGCCGCCCATCAATCCATGTACGCTCAGCGTGTAAGGCGTCCCGTCCGCGCTTCTTCTCTCTCGCCAGCTGGTCTGAACGGTATGATACAGATTGATCCCGCCCGCGCTGCTTACGAACAGAATGCCTTCGCGGTCTGAATCGAAGTTGATCATCATCCGCCCCTTGAGCGGCGACACGTCCAGTCCGAAGGCGCCTCCCATACTTGTCTCCTCTTCCGTCGTCAGCACAATCTCCAGCTCCGGATGTAGCAGCTCAGGTGAATCGATGAGCGCCATGGCAGTCGCAACGGCGATTCCATTATCTGCCCCCAGCGTTGTGCCGTCCGCGTAGATCATATCGCCTTGGATGTTGAAGCGGATGGGGGCCTTGGAGAAATCATGGGCTGTGCCCTTGTTCTTCTCACAGACCATATCGAGGTGGCCTTGGAAGATAACCACGGGGGCCGACTCGTAGCCAGCCGAAGCGCGCTTACGAATGATTAGGTTGTGTCGTTCGTCCTGAATGACCTCGCAATGCCGCTGTCTGGCGAAGCTCGCCACGTAGTCGCTGATCGCCTTCTCATTAGCCGATGCGCGTGGAATGCTGGAGATGTCCTCGAACAGCCGCAGAACCTTGCTATCTCCTGTATATACTCTTGTTGTTGCGTCGCTCATTGCCGCAACCTCCTCTTCTTCACTATGACAAATAGTCAGTTAATGCTTGTGCGAACAGCTCCAGATACGCTTGATCCGTCTCGTCGAATCGATTCAAGCTCGGACTGTCAATATCGAGCACGCCAAGCAGTCTGCCATCCTTCAATAGGGGAATAACAATCTCTGATTGCGAAGCCGCATCGCATGCGATATGACCAGGGAACTCATGTACATTCGCTACGCGGACCGTCGCTTGGTCGCTTGCCGCTTTGCCGCACACACCGCGCGACAATGGAATGCGAACACAGGCCGGCAGCCCTTGGAAGGGACCAAGCACAAGCTCCCCATCACGGTACATATAGAAGCCCACCCAATTAATATCGTTCAAAAATTGGTTCAGCAACGCAGAAGCGTTCGCCATATTCGCGATGCTGTCGGCTTCGCCAGCCAGAAGCGCGTGCAGCTGACGGATCAGCAACTCATAATTTTGTTCGCGTGTGCCGGTATATACTTCTTGATGAAACATGGCGCAGCTCCTTCGTTTGATGTTGTATTTGATTTGGTTATACTTGCTTCTTATAACGCAATGGTTTTTGTCGCAATCGAGGAGCAGAACTTGCGGTCATGCTCAACAAACACGATGGTAGGCTTATACTGCAGCAATAGCTCCTCGATCTGCATACGGGAGATGACGTCAATGAAATTAAGCGGTTCGTCCCAGATATGAAGGTGTGCCCGTTCACAGAGGCTTTTTGCAATAAGCACCTTCTTCTTCTGTCCCGCGCTGAAGGAAGAGATATCCTTCTCGAATTGGGTCCTGGTGAAATCCAGCTTGCGTAAGATCGATTTGAACAAGCTTTCGTCTATACCGCTGATTCTTGCGTACTCCGACAGCTTGCCATGCAGATGCGAGGTGTCCTGAGAAACATAAGATATTTGGAGCTGGCTCCCCACTCTCAAATGGCCGGTATAATGGAGCGCCTCTCCTGTAAGCAGCTTCAGCACGCTGGACTTGCCTGAACCGTTAGGTCCGGAGATTGCGATTCGGTCGCCTTGCTCAATTTTGAATCGGACATGGCTGCAGACCCTACGATCCCCGTAGCTAATCGATACGTTATCGAACTCTGCAAGCAGGTTTTTATGATAGGCTAGCTGCGTAATCTTTAATCGTTCAGCGTTCTCGATGTTGTGAAGCAGCTGCGACTTTTCCTCCATGGCGGACTCCTGTCTCTGTTGGATGGATTTTGACCGTTTCATCATCTTTGCGGCCATATGTCCGATATAGCCCTTATCAACCTTGGAGCCTGAGTTTAGGGTGCCGTTTTTTGTTTTTTCTACTTCATGAGACCAGTTACTCGTCCTCTTAGCCGCCTCCCCAAGCCGTTTAATATCCTTTTTCAGCCTGGCATTCTGGTCTAGCTCATATTCGTCCTGACGCTGCTTGTTGTCCCACCAATCCGAGAAATTGCCCTTCTGAATGTCGATATGAGTCCGATTGATGGATAAAATGTGATCTACACAATTGTCGAGGAATGAACGGTCATGAGAAACCAGAATATAACCGCGCTTGGAGCGAAGATATTGGCTCACTTGCTCCCTTGCCTGCATATCGAGATGGTTGGTGGGCTCGTCGATCAACAAGAATCTAGCCTCTTTCAGAAACAAAGCCGCTAGCAGTACCTTCGTCTGTTCTCCGTTAGATAACGTATGGAATGGCCGGTATAACACTTCTTCGGCAACTTGAAGCAGGGAAAGCTCACGCACAAGCTGCCATTGCTCATAATGGGGAACAATCTCATCTACAACCTCAGAAGTCAAGCCGTGTTCATTCTGGACCGGGAACGGAAAGTAGTCAAAATCGACAGAGGCGCTTATCGCTCCGCCGTCATCGAGCTCTCCCAACAGCAAGCGCAGAAAAGTTGTTTTTCCACGGCCGTTGCGTCCCGTGAAGCCAAGCTTCCAATTCGTATCCATCTGGAAGCTGACGTCTTCGAAGATGGGATCGTAGCTTCCTTCGTAAGCAAAGGATAAATGCTGCACGTTAATTAATGACATTAAGAATACACTCCTCGCATGGAAATGAAAATGAAATAGCCGCAAGAAAGTTGCTTCCTGCGGCTCCAAATCCATGCGTCAAATCCGTCTCCTAACGAGGAAACGGGAAGAGGGTATACGGATTGTGAGAGATGGGAAATGCAACTTTCTTGCCATTACGAATAGAACCGTCGCTGTAACTTGCATAGCGCCGTTCTCACTCATCAGCAAGAAAATTAGTTCATTTCCCTCTTCAACCCCGATCCTTATAAATTATCAGTATCGTATCACAGCTTCCAATCTCTGCGCAAGCTGTATATTCCAAGCCTGTCGTACGCATCCTAGAGTGTGCGAATAATCCATGTGAAGGAGACTCAATATGTCCAATAACGACAACTATAACCATAACCAGCATGACGGGACCGATAACAACGATCAACGTCTGAATCAGGTGCACGGCGGCGAGTTCCGTAATGGACGCAAGAGCCAGATCAAGAACAACAACCCTGATGGCGAGGATATTCCGAACGAATTCATTAGCACCAATGAGCACCGCGATTAATGAGCCCCATCCCCCCCAATGGCTGCTGCACAAGCAGCCTTTGGGCTTTATTGTGGAATAGCTAATTGGCCGCTTCCTCTTGGAGAACCATGAGCGACTCCCCATATACCTCGCCATCTATTCGTACAGTAGTGACCCATACACCGCCGCTAGGCAAAGTGAATTGCACCGAATAACGATTCAGGCTGTCATACCCTGGGCTGGGAGATTGAATAAGCTCGGTAGATATCGGAATTTGTTGCCCCGTCAGCGTATGCTTCGCCATAATGGCAAGCTGCTTGCCCTCGAAGGTGTCGAATGGGGCCTCGAATGAGAAGATATAACCATAGCTCTTCCCCGCCTGAACATTGGGATCAGGATTAATGCGATACAGCAGCTCGCCTTGTTGGTTATAGCTGGCCCATTGGGATAAGGCGTCCTGTCTTGTGGATGGCTCGCCATTCGACAACAGGTAGATGGCCACACCTAATACTGTCACTAGAACGGGCAGCAGCCATAGTAGCGGCCATCTGAGCTTTGCAGACTGGCGATCGGCTTCCTTCGTCCGGTTCATGCCGTTCCGCTTGGGTCCCAGGCTGAAGCGTTCCTCCTGGAATGGAGCATCGGCTAACTGTTTTTTCCGCAAGAGCTTATCGTGTTGCAACCTCATCAACTCCTCTTTATTAGGATTAATGATCACGGGTCACTATATAATCTAACAAATGATGAAGGAACGCCGAACGTCTTGGCAGCTTGCGCAGCACATCCGTCGCGGAGCAATAATGCTCCCACATGGCCTTGCTTGCTCCACTTCTTCCCAGCAGCGTCACAAAGGTCGAATTATGATTGGCAATATCCTTCCCCGCCGGCTTGCCAAGCAGCTGATGGTCGCCTTCAAGATCCAGCAGATCATCCTTGATCTGAAACGCGATGCCCGCATGATACGCATACGCCTTCAGCAGCTCCATCTCCCCCTCCTCCGCCTGCGCCAGTATGGCTGGCATAACGAGCGACGCTTCGAAGGCTATTGCTGTCTTGTAGAAGCATATCGTATTTAATTGCTCCAGTGTCAGCGTCTTGCCTCGGCTGCCCAGGTCCATCGCTTGCCCTCGGCACATGTCGGCCGCTCGCGAGGATGAATAATGAATAAGCGCAACGACTGCCTTCGGGTCGAACGCCGTCAAGGAAGCCTGCTCCTGCATCGCCTTCTGCATCATGAACAGTCCGGTTAATTCAGCAGTTGCGCTATCATGGAGCTCGTGCAAGGTCGGTCTGCCTCTGCGTGAAGAGGCGTTATCCTGCGATGGCAGATCGTCAAATATTAAGGATGCCGTATGCATATATTCAAGCGATCTCACTAGCGGCGCAATCAAGCTGGGGGCAAGCCCGTAGGCTTCCGTTGCCATGACCCATGCCATAATGGGTCGCAGCCGCTTTCCGGAGCCGTCCAGACTGTAATTGGCCGCTTCGATCAGCGATTCTCGAACGGCAAGCGGTTCCGCCGGATCGGATATCGGAATGACATCCTGCAGCTGCTCCCTCACTTGTCGCACGGTTTGCTTGAACTGCGCCTTCTCCTCGCGATTATTGCGGAGCATAGCCATGGTCTGATCACGCAGCAGCTTGTCAAAAAATTCAACGCGATCCGCCTTGCTGGCCATCCCCTCAAGCAAGGAGCCGAACTCGGGACTGCTGGGGGCGAATATGGCCATCAGCTCCCCATACTTTCCCTTGCCCAACCTCTCCTGACTGCGTTTGAGTCCGTTGATGGCTCGATTCAGGATAACGTCTCGCGCCAGGACATCTGAGCGGTATACGTCGTGGATGAGATAAGCGATAACGGTCCAATACATTTCAAATGGATTAATAAGGTCATCTCTTGTCCCATGATATCTCCAATAATAGGTGTAAGGGGTAACTGCGCCGTCCCGCAAATCATCCTCCAGATCGGCCCAATCATCCGCGAGCTGATTATAAATACCGTAGTAGAACGTGTGCCGGTCGAAGTCTTCATCTGTTGTCGCGCCAAGCACCGACCGTACGATCATTCGCGAGGACGCGGATTTGATGATAATCGGCAGGTAAAGTTCTTTGTTCGAATAAGCGGAATGGGTTAGCTTCTTCTTGCGGTCGATGTCCTGTGATTCAAAAAAAACAAAGGACTGCTGAAAAAACGTTGCCCGGGATTCCTGGCTTTGCTGTTGCTTCATATAATCGAAAGCTTCGCCAAGCTCGGAATGAACGAACCGAATGAGCTCAACATGGCGCTCTGGCCATTGCTGCGGATGGAAAGCCGGCACTGCTCCTTGCAGGAGAGTTGATCGTATCATCGTGGAATAGGTAAGCTTCTCCTCCGGCGACAATACGCTTGAATCCAGCAAATCATCAATAAAGGGATATGTAAGCCCGTAGCAATAGCCCATTCGAATGGCCGCATCCAGTCGACTTGCCCTCTCTTCCGGCAGGATGCTGTCATCCATATCCTCCATTACATGGAGGACTACCCCGAAGATGATTTTCATCAATTTGCGAATACCGTGATCGGCGTCCATCTCCTCTGGTATACGAGAGCCAACCTGCTTCAGCTTATGAATGACCCATATGGCGGCTTCCTCTACGCCTTCCTGCTGCGCCCACCGGTAGATGCCCGCGAGGCTAAGAAATGCTGGGTGCTCTCCTTCAGCGGAGTCTGTCGACTCCATCATATATTTTTTGACAAATGATACCAGACGCTGAATGCGCTGGATCGTATCGGGAGCGTCTAGCCGCTTGCCCAAATCCCGCATGTACATATAGGAGACGCTTCGCTCCAAATAAGCATCCAGCTCTCCCCTCCGCTCCATCCAGCTCAAATATCGGTGGTAGTGCTTGGAGGAAGGCTTCTTATTCGCGCGTGAATAGAAGGAGGTCCAGCTGGGGTTGCGGACATGCTGTTTGCTCCACTGCATAAAATCCTGCGTCAGGCTGGACACGTAGGCTTGCGTGCTCACTTGCCTGTTCAAGACTTCGAAATACGCCTCCGCTTTCGCTTCTGCCTGCCTATACCATGCGTCCGCCTGTGCTGTCATCTCGATTATCATCTGCGCCAGTCCCTTAACTTCTTTGTTTGTTCCATTGTATACGTGCTGGAGTCCTGTCGGTTACGTCGACCTACGGTCAAACAGATTATATCACAGGGATTGTATGACAGGTGGATTAGCAAATCTCAACGATCCATCGTTACAACGATTTCTGTTCAAAATAATGTTATTTTACAGGAAAATTAAAGAAATGGTATAATAGAACAGTTGGCTGAGATAACCAAAGGAGAGGTTTCAAATTGAGAAAATCATTGTATGTGTTCATTGCCCTATTACTGTTGAGCGGGGCTATTCTAGGAGATGCATCAATAGAAGCTGCTGTAAAGGCTAAAACGTACAAAAACTGTACAGAACTTAATAAAGATTATCCGGGTGGTGTGGCTAAATCTTCGTCTATTAAAAACAAGGGCGGAAAAACCAAATACAAACCTCATGTTTCAAGTGAGTTGTATGAAGCAAACAAAAAAAGCGATAGAGATAAAGATGGCATTGCATGCGAAAAATAAAAATAATCAGGGACCAAGCGCGCGCTTGGTCCCTCGTTATGCAGCAGGAATCGATTAGTGCGGATAAGCGTTGTCAAACTCCACTCCGCAAGGTCCCCCGTCTTGGCTGATCTCCAGATCGACGCTTTCCCCGCTCGCGCGATATAACGGTCGATAGAAGCCGGAGATGCGGGATGCGGATTCATTTGCGTAATGGCAGATGAAGGCACGCCGGAATTGATCCTTTGTTTTGTTCCGATAAGAGCCGTGGATCAGATTGCCATTGAAGAATAAGCAATCGCCCCGGTTCATGATAACCGGCATCGCTTTCTTATCCTTCGGCGGCTTCACAAAATGGGTGGTGAAAGACTCCTTAGAGTCCGCCAGCTCCGGACAGACGATCTCTTCATCCTGCGTATTCGGCACGACGAGCAGACTGCCATTGTCCTCATGCGCGGGGTCGATCGCCGTCCATGCCGCTATGCAGTTGCCGGGCTCTACCTTGAGGTAAAAATTATCCTGGTGCAGAGCCTGCCCCCGCGAGCCTGGCGGCTTGTAATAGAACATGCTTTGCGCCGCCAGCGCCTCTTCGCCATACAGATCGGCCAGCACAGCCATAACGGGCCCATGCAGCATATACTTTTTGGCAGTGTCATCGAAGCGGTGAGGGTGCATGACTCTCGGATACCGCTTCAGCGGATCGTTATCATCCCCGTCCAGCTTTGGTTCGAAATAGCCAGGAATGGTTCTGTGGCTCATAGCCTCGAAGGTATCATCGATTTCCTGCAGCTCCGCCTCGGAGAACAGGCCTGGCACAATCAAATATCCTTCCTTCTCGAATTGCTCCTTCTGTTCCGCTGTCAATATACGAAGCGTAATGGTCATATCGTTCCTCTCCTTCACTCGTGTTCTTCACGCTTTCAGTATACGGCGGGAGACTTCGTCATTGAAGTAACAATGAAACTAATATGTCACACAATTCTGCTGCGACTGTTCTCGCGCTGAGCCATTTATGTTAGATTAAATGCATAAGCTAGTGTGAGAGGAAGTGCGCCGATAATGGTTCATAAAAACCGGCAATCGAAGCTCGAAGGGCCGGACAGCGGCTTCGTACTGGCGGGACATTTCCAGGAAAACGATTCGTATTCCTGCAGCCGCCCTAACGGGATGAAGGATTGGCTCATTGTTTATACCCTTGACGGAGAGGGCTATTTCGAGATACCAGGAGAGCGAATGACATGCAGAAGCCGCGACGTGACGATACTCCGGACGGGTACGCCGCATCGATACGGAACAGTGGCCGGTGGAACCTGGCATTTTGTCTGGGCGCACTTCGACGATGCCATGATTGCTCGCCATTGGCTTCCGGATAAGTCTTTGTTCCTTCAGACCATCGACAATGAAACGGTGCGTAAACGGGTGTATCGGGCGTTTATGAAAATTTTGTCCGACTCCAGGGAGCGAACGGATTATTGGAACGAGCTATGCGTACAGTCGCTGACCGAAATAATGATCCTGCTAACCAAGCGCAGGCAGAGCCGGCTGGACAGTCGTGTCGAAGAAGCCCTGCATCTGCTGTCTCGCCAAATGCGGGAGCCTGTTCGAATCGAGCAGATAGCCCGAGCCGTACAGCTTTCCCCATCGCGGTTATCTCATCTATTCAAGGAGCATACGGGTTATTCCATTGTGGATGCGGTGAACCAAATGCGAATTCGGCAAGCTGCCCTGCTGTTGGAGCATACGGAGCGCAGCGCGTCGGAAATTGCTTACGATGTCGGCTTCCACAATTACAACCATTTTATCAATCAGTTTCATAAATGGCAGTCAATGAGCCCCTCTTCTTACCGCAAGTCGAAGCGTTAACAGGCAATCTATCTTGATATTGCAAAAGCAATAAACTTTTTGTAGAAGAGGTTGACGTCTTCAGGACGATTTCAGATCCGCAAGAAGCGTGGAGGGAGCTTTTTTCTGCACATATTAAAGCTGGATAGAGCTTAATCAAGAAGGTACCCGTCAAACTTTTGGGTGCTTTTTCTTGTTTTCTCAATATTATGGGAACTTTGTCTGGAGTAGCCCTGTCTATTTAAGTAGGAGGGGAACTATGTGGTGGAGTATGAATATCTGAGATACTTGTCATCCGAAGTGGAATCCAATGCTCTAGATCGAATGATGCTGGATTTTGGAAAGGATGTTTGGAATTACGCTTTTTTTCTGACGAGGGATCGCCATGCCTCCGATGATATCTCTCAAGAAGTCTTTCTAAGGGCATTCCGCAGCATTAAGGATTTCCGCGGCGAGTCGACCTTAAAAACATGGCTGTTAAAAATCACTCGTAATCTATGCCATAATTACAGAAATTCTGCCTTTCTCCGGAGGGTAACCCTATTTGAATGGGTAAAGCATAGCCAGACGGTATCGTCAGCAGAAAGTGAATTTATCGATCAAGAGGTATCGAATGATATTTGGCGAGTGATCTTGAGTCTGCCATTGAAATTTCGTGAGGTGCTCCTTTTGGACATTCAACACGACATGACGATTCAGGATATGGCAGAGATGCTGGGAGTAGCGGAAGGGACTATAAAGTCTCGCTTATATCGTGCACGCGCGAAAGTTAAGAATAAGCTTCAGGAGGTTGGGGACCATGAGTAAACCGGAATGGTATGAGAGAGCGGGAAAAGAACCTTTTAAGCGAAATCACTTTAATGCTAACCTTGCAGCGTTGACGAAAAAACGATTAGGATCGGTGAAGCATACCCAATCAAGATCCAAATGGTATATCGGAGCAATTGCTTCTGTGCTGGGAGTAATCATTATCATTTCAAACAGCATTCCAAATGAGGGCTCAGTAGACCTTCCTGTACAAAGCCAAAGTCCTGCTGCAACTCCCTTCTTTAATATGTCATCTGCACAGATTAGAATGGTAGATAAGATCAACGGATGGGCATTCGGAACGAGTGTGAAACGTACCAATGACGGCGGACAAACCTGGGTGGACCGGACTCCGCAAGGGTATGACAACTCAAGATATGAACCATTCCTTTTTGACGAGCAATTCGCTTACTTCGTTGTTCGCCCTGCCGATATTGAGATGAACTGGATTATATATAGCACGAATGATGGCGGTGATTCTTGGATCTCGTCCACATTACCTACAAAGGATACTTGGTCTGCTCAAAGTATAAATACGTCATTTAGTCTCTTCTTTATTGATGAAAAGACAGGGTTCGTTTCATTCATATCGGATCCGGCCAGTGGTCCGGTAATAACAGCTTTATATCAGACCAAAGATGGTGGGTTGACGTGGGAATATGCTGACAAAATCACACCAGATGGAACTCTTGTTTCCACACAATCTGGCATGTCTTTTTCCAATAGCATGGTTGGATTTATAACCTTATTTAATTCGAGGGACCTCGATCCAGAGATTTACAGGACGATTGACGGCGGAGCCTCATGGAAGCGCCTGACATTAGATTTGCCTCAAGACAATAAAGATGCTGTGTATTCCGCCTCACAACCTCCTCAGTTCTTTGGTAATGCCAAGCAGGAAGGCGTACTGTCAGTTTCCTACATGACTAGCAATAATGAAAAGGCTGGGATTGTTTGGTTCACAACTGAAAATGGAGGAGTTACATGGAGGCGGGTAATTCCTCGAGAAGGTGAGCCTACTGTTATTGCGAAAAACGGCAGTTCCCCGATAGGTTTTCATCCGATCACAGCTTCAGATCATAAGCATTTTTGGATGATTGATGCAGAAAAAGGAACCCTCTATGGCACATCGGATGGCGGGGTACATTGGAAGGTGTTAATTACTTTGCCTGAATTACGGAACGCCACAGAACTTAAATTTGTTGATCATAAGATTGGTTGGGTTCGGGGTGATGGATACCT
The DNA here is from genome assembly GCF_040834005.1 of Paenibacillus sp. PL2-23. Classification (NCBI taxonomy): domain Bacteria; kingdom Bacillati; phylum Bacillota; class Bacilli; order Caryophanales; family Paenibacillaceae; genus Paenibacillus; species Paenibacillus sp. PL2-23. The sequence goes on along the minus strand of NZ_CP162129.1, from coordinate 2,957,496 downwards.
TCTTCGAACGGAGGATGGCGGAATATCTTGGGCGACCACCCCATGAGAAATCCTCTATCGAGGCCTTTCAGAGATGAGCGACCGCGTTTAGATGTAGGATTTATCGCCAAATAGCATTTCTGTTTTCGAATGCTCGAAAACTTATAAATTGTAGTAAAGAAAGGACCAAGCATATAGCCTGGTCCCTCCTTGCCTTTAACGTTATACATGCACGGCGTGCTTGGAGCGAGCGATGCTCGTGGCTTCTACCATGTTACGCAGAGCGGCGACCGTCTCTTCCCTGCCGCGAGTCTTCAGTCCGCAGTCTGGATTGATCCAGAACAGCTTGGGATCCAGCACGCGCAGCGCCCGGTCGATCATGCTGGTCATCTCCTCCACCTGCGGCACACGCGGACTATGAATATCGTAGACGCCCAGTCCAATGCCGAGCGGATACGTATTCTCCTCGAAGCTATGAATCAGCTCGCCGTGGCTGCGGGAAGTTTCGATGGAGATGACGTCCGCATCCATATCCTCAATGGAGCCAATCATGTCGTGGAATTCGCAATAGCACATATGCGTATGAATCTGAGTCGTCTCCTCTTCGGAGCATGTGGTCAGTCGGAATGCCTTGACCGCCCAGTTCAAATATTCGGCTTGGTCCTGTTGCTTCAGAGGCAGTCCTTCGCGGACCGCAGGCTCGTCAACCTGGATCAGACCGATGCCAGCCTTCTCGAGCGCTTCCACCTCTTGTCTAAGCGCATAAGCGAGCTGATAAGCGATACGTTCGCGAGGAATATCGTCACGTACGAATGACCAGTTCATGATCGTAATGGGACCTGTCAGCATCCCCTTGACCGGACGAGCCGTGCGGGATTGCGCATACGCCGTCTCGATAACAGTCATCGGCTCGTCGAATGCAACGTCCCCGAATATAATGGGCGGCTTCACACAGCGCGAGCCGTAAGACTGCACCCAGCCAAACTGTGTGAACGCGAAGCCCTCCAGCTTCTCGCCAAAAAACTCTACCATGTCCGTACGCTCGAACTCCCCGTGAACCAGAACATCAATGCCGATCTCTTCCTGCAGGTCGATCCACAGATCGATTTGGTCGCGGATGAATGCATCATATTGGGCCTTGCTCCACTCTCCCTTGCGCCAAGCCTGGCGAGCCTTGCGAACCTCGGCGGATTGCGGGAAGCTTCCGATTGTCGTGGTTGGCAGCAGCGGCAAGCTCCACTTGGCTCGCTGCGCTTCATAACGCTTGGCGAATGGCGCAGAACGGCGCGCGTCCTTCGAGCTTATAGCAGCAACGGCTTTCTGCACGTCGCTTCGACTGCGCTGACTGGATTGTGCAATTGCATCTAGCGCCTTCTGGCAGCTGTTCAGCTGAGTCTGGATGGAAGCCTCGCCTTCTGCAAAGCCTTTGGCCAGCCATACCAGCTCATCCAGCTTCTCGTCAGCGAACGCAAGCGCTCCCTTCAATTCAGGCAGAAGCTTGTCTTCTACGCTTACGGTTACTGGCACATGCAGCAGGCTGCAGGAGGATTGAACAAGCAGTCGATCTCCGGATACATAAGAGCTGAGCGCCTTCAACAAGGCAAGCTGATCCAGCAGGGAAGCCTTCCAGATGCCGCGGCCGTCCACAACGCCAGCGCCAAGCACCTTATCCTTCGGGAAGCCGAACTGCGCCAACGCTTTCAGGTTGCCGGTACGGCCATGCACGAAGTCTAGTCCGATACCCCTTACCGGAAGCTTCACGATTTCGCTGTAATGCTCGGCTGATTCGAAATAGGTTTGCAGCATGATGCTAAGACCCGGAGCGGCAGCCGCCAGTTGGGTATAGAGGACTTGGAGCGCCGCAAGCTCAGCTTCGTTCAGTCCCGTCACAAGGCTTGGCTCATCCATCTGCACCCAAGCCACGCCCTCCGCTTCCAGCTCCACGAGGATTTGCTTGTACAGCGGCAGCAGACGGTTAAGCCAGTCGCCGAATTGATCAGCCCGGTAGCCCTTGGACAGCTTCACGAAGGTAACGGGTCCAAGCAGCACTGGTCTGCCTTCAATGCCCAGCTCCTGCTTCGCTTCGCGGTAGGCCTGCAGAGGCTTGTTTTCGGTAAGCTCAGGCTGGCGATCGCCGAGCTCTGGAACGATATAGTGATAATTGGTGTTGAACCACTTGGTCATCTCGCTAGCCGTCGCATCCTTCGTGCCGCGAGCGATCCCATAATACAGGGATAATGGGACCGGTCCGCCGCTATATGGAAAGCGTTGAGGCACGAGACCGAACATAGTCGCCGTATCCAGCACTTGATCATAATAGCTGAAGTCGCCTACCGGAATAACGTCGATGCCCTTGCTCTGCAGCTTGCGCAGGTTCTGAAGGCGCAGCTCTCGAAGCTGGCCGAGGAAGTCCGATTCATCCAGCTTGCCAGCCCAGAACGCTTCCAGCGCTTTTTTCCATTCTCTATTTGCCCCGATGCGAGGATATCCTAATACACTGCTTCTTGTCATCTTGTCACTCTCCCAATCCATTTGTTACAAGAAAGATAACATGAAATGGATGGCTGGAAGTAACTGAATATAACTATACCCTGCTATAGCCAAAAACTATATCAAGGCTATATTAAGGTCATATGCCCCGCCTAAGCTTGCGAGGTTGCCTCCTTGAGAGCGTCAATATAAGCCGTGCCAAGCAAGGAAAGAGACAGATTGCGGTGCGAGATCCAGCCGACATGAATGCTCTCCTGGATGTCGAGCGGCACGGGAATAATATCATTTCCGTTCAAGTCCCTGCTGAGCACGCCTGTTGAGATCGTATAGCCGTTCAAGCCGATAAGCAGATTGAACAGCGTAGCGCGGTCGTTGACTCGAATACTCTTCTTGTGGGTGAGCGTGCTTAATATTTCCTCTGAGAAATGGAACGAATTGTATTCGCCTTGATCAAAGCTCAGACATGGATAATCCTGCAGCTCCTCGATCGTAATCATCGACTGCCTGGCGAGGGGATTATGTACACTGATGAAGACATGCGGCTTGGCCGTGAACAGACTGGTAAACTGCAAATTCCCCGCCTTTAACAGCTTGTTGATCACTTTCTCATTGAACTCGTTCAGGTACAGAATGCCAATCTCGCTTCTCATCGTTCGGACGTCCTCGATAATTTCATACGTCTTGGTCTCGCGCAGCGCAAGCTCGTATTCCTCATATCCATACTGCTTCACGAGTTTCACGAAGGCGTTCACGGCAAATGCGTAGTGCTGGGTCGATACTGAAAAATGCTGCTTGGAGGGCTTGACGTTCAGATACCGCGACTCCAACAGCTCGGCCTGCTCCACCACTTGGCGGGCATAGCTTAGAAACTCTACACCCTCCTTCGACAAAGTGATCCCTTTGTTCGTCCGTTCAAATATCGATATATGGAGCTCATCCTCCAAATCCTTAATCGCGTTCGATAGGCTGGGCTGCGAGATGAAGAGCCTCTTGGCCGCTTCATTAATCGAGCCGCGATTGGCGACCTCAATGATATATTTCAGCTGCTGCAGCGTCATCGTCTATTTCCTTTCTCCTCTTATCTTCTACGGAATTGGACGTATAGCGTCGTCATCAGAAAACCCCCAACAAAGCCCCCAAGATGGGCGTAGAGATCGACATTGGGAGTGATGATGGAATAGATGACACCAACAACGACTATCGTCTGAATGGTGCTGGCATTATGGTGTCCGAAAGCTGTTTTATGAAACAATGACAAATACACATAAGCCGCGTACACGCCATAGATTGCACCGGACGCTCCAGCGCCGATAAATGCCTCCTGCTGCGCAACCAAGCTGACTGCGTTGCCAATTATTCCAGAGACGAGATACAGCAAGGCAAACCTCCATCGCCCCAACATTCGTTCAAGCGGCGCGGCAAATACATACAGGGCAAAGCCGTTCATCAGCAAATGCATAAATCCTATGTGGAGAAACATCGCGCTTACAAAATGCCAGGGCTCGGTATATCCCGGAAAGTTGCTCATCGCCCCAAATTCCAGCAGGGTCCGTTGACTCGTGGAGGAACCATCCCATTCTAATAAGATGAACATGACGATATTAAGGATCAGCAGAATACTGACAACGGGATACAGACGGATATACTCCTTCAAGCTCTCTCTTCTTAGAAACATAATCTACTCCCTTTCTGTCGAGCGAATGCAAGCATGGTATGGTTCCTAGTATACCCTCCCCCTCATGCCAATGGAAGAAGGAGAGGTGCTCAGCGCACCTCCCCTTCCATCCGGAATTATTCATAATAACGCAAAATGATGGCTTATGTTAAGCGTCCGCGCGAACCCGCTGCGACCAGATGACAACAGGTATAAGAATTAATGACAGCAGTCCTCCTGCAAGGGACAGCACAGCATAGCTTGTATACGCGGCCACCACCCCCGATAACGCGCCTCCCGACGCGCCTGCCAATGCCACAAATACGTCGATTGTGCCCTGCGTCTTGGCCCGATTGTCTGGCGTGGTGGAATCGACGATTAACGCCGTGCCGCTAATGAGGCCCAAATTCCATCCCAAACCCAGCAGCGCAAGCGCCGCAATCAACGATAGCATGGAATGGGCGGGACCGAATGCCGCGAGCAAGCCGGCAGCAAGCAATATGCCGCCGGACACGCAAGCCATAACGAGTCTCCCCAGCTTGTCGATCAGCCTCCCCGTTATGAGCGACGGCAGGAACATGGCGCCGACATGAATGCCGATAACAAGTCCAACCTCGTTTAATCCATGGCCGTGATGCTGCATATGTACCGGAGTCATTGTCATGATGGCGACCATTACAATTTGCGTGAGCACCATAATCGTAGCGCCAAGCACGACGCCTTTTGCGGAATGTCCGTTTAAGTGCCCGCCACTAGCTTGTTTTTCCTCCAATTTCGCTAGAGCCTTCGCTGCAATTAGCGGATCTGGACGAAGCAGCACGAACAGTACCGTTCCCGCCAGCAGGAAGGCAACCCCTGCCAGCATGAAGGGTCCAGCCAGTCGTGGGACGTTCACAGCTTCCGCGAACTGCCCCATGACGCCCACTAGATTGGGTCCGGCAACAGCGCCGAAGGTTGTGGATACCAACGCGATACTGACGGCAGTCGCACGCTGATGGGGCAATGCCAGATCCGTTCCCGCATAGCGGGCAATGAGATTGGAGGCCGTGCCTGAGCCGTATATGAATAAGGATATGAACAGCAGCGCTACATGCTCCAGCATCGCTGCCGCCACAATACCCGCTGCTCCCACAGCCCCTGCAAAAAATCCCCCCGCAAGTCCGTTGCGCCTGCCGTATTTGCCGGATAGACGTCCCACCAGCAGCGAAGCAAGCGCGGAGCCAAGCGTAAGCAAAGCCGTTGGGATGCCCGCGTATCGGTCCGTCCCCAGCATATCCTGGGCTAATAAAGCCCCGACAGTAATGCCTGCCGCTAGGCCGGCTCCACCGAACAGCTGGGACGCGACAACCGTCCATAACGTGCGTTTGTATAGTCTCTCCCGGTCCTCCGGGACAAAGCGGTCCTGCCGGCCACGCGATAATTCGATAGGACTGTCTATGGTAATCTCCACCTCTCCGGATGAACAATAATCGTTATCGTACGCCTCAATCAGCACGCTGTCAATACCAAATATAAGTGATGTATACACCCCTCCTTACTTACAAATCCTATAGTGATGAACAGATGCTGGATGCAGAGAAGAAGAGGAGCCCAGACGCTATATGCAGAACACGAAATCCCGTAAGCTCAACATGTCTTTTCAGAGCAAAAGAGAGATGACAGATATGACGTCCCGCTCTGGCGGAGGCGCCAAGGGACGTATCCTAGAATTTGCGGCAATCGCTTCTATACCGATGGTGCTCGTGTTCGGCAATTCCATGCTCGTGCCCGTGCTTCCGGAGCTGCAGAACGCTTTGGGTATTACGAAATTCCAGAGCAGCTTGGTCATTTCCATCTTTTCGCTGGCTGCTGGATTGTTTATTCCCATCATCGGGTACTTATCCGACCAGCTTGGCCGGAAAGCCATCATCATTCCCGCTCTTATTATTTATGGCGCTGCAGGAGTGCTTGCGGGGATGGGAGCGATCTGGCAATCCTATACCGTTATTATTATCTCCAGGGCCATACAGGGCATGGCGGCGGCTGGCACGGCGCCCATTGCGATGGCCTTGGTGGGTGATTTGTATGATGGGGCAACGGAAAGCAAAGCACTTGGCTTGACAGAAGCCTCCAATGGCGCCGGCAAGGTGCTCAGTCCCATCATCGGTTCCTTGCTTGCGCTTATCGTATGGTATGCGTCGTTTTTTGCTTTTCCCGTCTTTTGCGCCTTGTCGCTAGCGGCTGTTTTGTTCCTGATTAAGGAGCCGAAGCATGATCACAAGCAGAAGCTGGGCGTATATTTGCAAAAAGTCGGCAGCCTGTTCAAGGAGAAAGGACGCTGGCTGATCGCTTCGTTTTTTGCGGGATCGCTTGGCTTGTTTATTCTGTTCGGCGTCTTGTTCTATCTATCCAACATCCTGGAAGTGGACCCGTATCGGATCGAGGGGGTGAAGAAAGGGCTGATACTTGCCATCCCCCTGCTCGGCATGGTCATCACTTCCTATACAACGGGAAGTCTGATCAAAAAAAACGGCAAGCTCATCCGCCTTCTCATCAACCTGGGCTTGTTGACAATGACGGTTGCGCTTGCCTCAGCTATCTTTTTTCTCCAGAACCTGTATGTGTTTATTGGACTCCTGACGCTTAGCAGCATTGGAACGGGCTTGCTTCTGCCCTGCTTGAACACCATGATTACAGGGGCCGTAGACAAAAGTGAGCGCGGCATGATTACCTCTCTCTACAATTGCCTCCGGTTTCTTGGGGTGGCGTTTGGACCGCCGCTGTTCGGCTGGATGATGGATCAATCCCATCGCCTTGTATTCATATCCGTGTCTTCGCTGTCCCTTGTTACGCTTGCGCTCGTGTTCTTCCTTATTAAACCGCCCGCTCAAATTCAATAAGGAGGTCAGGCCTCCTGCTGCTTCGCCGCCGGGCGAAATATAAATCCGAGCAGCGCGAAGAGAAGAAACGAGCCGCCAAGGAACAAGAAGACGCTGTGAATAGAAAGGTAACGAATGCCGAACCCGCCAAGCGTTGGACCCAGAATGCTGCCCACGCTGAAATGAATCGATGCAATGACATTAGCCGCCGGCAGGATCGACCTCGGCAGCAAGTCAGCAGCGTAAGCGAGTCCCAGTGAATAGAAGGATCCGACCACGCCGCCCGCGATCATAAATAAGAGGAAGAGGAGCAGGAGCTCTCCTCCCGCTGCGGGAATGCACAGGAAGGCAATGGCGCCAATCAGGCCGCAGCCGATGAGGATGGGCTTGCGTCCCATCCGATCGCTCCACATGCCAAGCGGCAGCTGCAGAATAAGGCTGCCTGCGCCAAATGCAAGCAGGAGCAGCGAAATCCATTGCTGGCTGAGGTCGATTCTTAAGCCGTACAGTGGGAAGCTGGTGTTCATCGACGCTTCCATTAAACCGTACAGGAAGCTTGGGATGAGTACGAACCATGCGATGCGATACGTCCTCAAGAAGCGGTTCTCGCTGACTTCCCCCCTGATTGCCCGTTCCGGAAATTCATTGCTCATTCGCAGCACAAGCAGAAGCACCAGCACAAAAAAAGCGCTGGTAATCACGAATGGAATCGCTTTTCCCAGCGGAAGCAGGTTGATGCCAAGCGGCCCCAAGCTGAAGCCAATGCCGTACGACATGCCATATAACGATATATATTGCCCCCGGCGCTCCTTGGGACTGGAGCTGACGATCCAGAGCTGGGTCGCGTAATGCAGCGAGCTGTCCCCCACTCCGACAAGCAGCCGCAGGATGAACCAGATCGTCAGCGATTGGGTCAACGGGAAGAGCAGCGTCGCGGCGATCACAATCGACATGCCGGCGATGATGACGGTTCGGTAGCCAAAGCGGCTGACGGGCTTCTCGATGAAAAACATGGTGGCAAAAATGCCGATGTACATCGCGGCGGAATTGATGCCGTTCATGTCTGAGGACACGCCCGCGTCCTCCAATAGAATGGATAGCAGCGGAAGCAGAAGCCCTTGGCTCATGCCGGCTACAATAACCACCAGCAGCAAGGTGCCTAGACGATATTTGGACGAAAGTGAATCGGATGCGTTAGACGTTGATGCCAATACTGTTGCACTCTCCTTGGTTGTGTGGATCCCGTTCGGTTATCGACTAGGATTTAAGTCATTAAGCTGGCCTAGCAGCTCATTGATTTTGTTCAGCGTTTCAGGAATGCCTGTCGCCTCAAGAGCGGCTTTGCCCTGCTCGATATTGGCAAGCGCCTTGTCAAGGCTTTGCTGCAGCGTCTCGTTGTAGGATACAATCTGCCCATGAAGCTCCTTGGCGTAATCCGGCACCTGCAGGTTCGCGTATTGCACAATCTGCTCCTTGAGTGCCAGCATCCGCTCCTTCAGCTCGGTCCGCGCTTCAACATCCGTTAATGCCTGCTGGGCCATCGTGTTGACCTCTTGGCCGAATTCTGACACCTCATTCATATAGGTGGATGTCTCCGTTGCGAAGGTCAGACTGTTGTCCACCGTCTCCAATATGCCGCAGCCTGGCAGCATAAACAAGCTGATAGCCAATACCCACAATGTCCATTTCCTCTTCATCCCTAACACTCCTCTGGCTCGGTCCTGCTTCAGCGCTACTGACCGATGTCTCATTTCATTGTACCCGTACCATACCATGACGGAAACAGATCATTCAAGTTGTCACTAATCTTTAATAATTATGTTCGGCAATAGCCCCATTGAGTCATGTGAATTTCCTTGTCATGCTCTAATATGTTCGTATGTATACGAAAGGAATGATTGAAGAGCATGAGCGTTATGCCAACGGAAAGCTTGCACAAGAATGAAAGTCTGATCAAGCAGAGGACGGCGGCCGGAACACGGCAAGCCATCTATCAAGCGGTTTGGAGGTGGCACTTCTACGCCGGAATCCTGTTTGCGCCATTTCTGATTATTCTGGCGTTCAGCGGCGGCGTGTATCTCTTCAAGCCGCAAATTGAAAATGTGATGTACAAGGATATGCTGACCGTGCGAGAGGTTGGCGAGACGCCTATGAGCACGGAAGCGATTATCGCGAAGACGCTCAAAGCTTATCCAGACACAACTATCTCCTCGGTTACGCTGCCGGACTCTCCTTCCGCCTCGTACAAGATGTCGGCGATTCGGAACGGTGCGCCTACAACGATGTACGTTGATCCCTATACCGGCAACGTGCTGGGGATGTTGGATACCAGCAAGACGTTCTCCGCCTTCTTCAAGAAGCTGCACAGCGAGCTGGTGATCGGCGGTACGGTCGCCAACCGCCTTGTCGAGCTTGCGGCTTGCTGGGCCATTGTTTTACTGTTGACGGGACTTTATCTATGGTGGCCTAGGGGCAAAGGTGCGATTTGGGGCACCGTGCTCCCTCGACTGAGCAAGCCGGGCAGCCGTCAATTCTGGCGTGACGTGCACGCCGTGCCGGCCTTCTGGATTTCGATCGTGCTTATACTCATTATTCTCGGCGGATTGCCCTGGTCGGGCATCATGGGACCCAGAATCGATAAGCTCGCGAATTCCACGAATACGAACGCTCCGAACTTTGCTTACAGCTTTGGAGCCAAGCCGGAATCCGTGACGGTTGCAAGCGATATTGCCGAGGATCTGCCATGGGCGGCAGAAAGCCTTCCCGTGCCAGAGTCTGCTCCAGGCGGTTATATGAAGCTTGGCGTCGACGACGCGGCGCTTATTGCCGATACGAAGAACGTCGCCAAGCCCTATACCCTGACATTGCCTAATGGCGACAAAGGCGTGTACACCATCTCAACTGCTCATGCAACGCCAGGCAACAGCGCCACCCTTCATGTCGATGCATACAGCGGCGCTGTGCTGACCGACGTCCGGTTTGCCGATTACGGTGTACTGGGCAAGCTCATTACGTATGGAATCGCCTTCCATGAAGGCCGTTTGTTCGGTTGGCCGAATCAATTGCTGGGCTTAATCGCGTGTCTGGGTTTAATTCTAGTCGCGATCAGCTCCTATGTCATGTGGAAAAAACGGAAGCCGGACGGCAAGCTGGGTGCTCCTTCCAATCCAAAAAATAAAAAAGTGACGATCGGCGTTCTGGTCATCATGCTGATATGCGGAGCGATCATGCCGCTTGTCGGCATTTCGATTCTCATCGTCCTCGTGCTTGATTTATTTATTATTCGTCGATTCAAGCCGCTTCGGGCTTGGTTTTCGGTTTAACGGAAGGAGCAGAATGAATATGTTGGGATTCAAATACAAGGGGCTCATAGCTACCGGAAGCATCAGCCTTTTACTCCTTGCATCACTAAGCGCTTGCACGGCCAAGACGCCAGAGGGCACGGATGAGAAAGGCCTCCATCCTCATGTCACCATTGACATGAGGATGCCAGATCGGTTCCAAGTTGGCGTTGATTCCGCATTTACGGTTGAAGTGAAGAAGAATGGCGAGCTGGTAACGGGAGCCGAATACGCTGAATTTCTATTTTGGCCGGATGGCCATAAGGATGACGCCATTGCCGTTCCAGCAGTTGAAAGCTCCCCCGGCATCTATTCCGCCCCTTACGCGGCGCCGGAGGAAGGAATTTATGTCGTCCAGACAAAGGTTCAGTCGGGTGACGATCTGATTATGCCTGCCAAGCGCTTTGCCATCGGCACTCATGCCGTCGAGCAATTAATCCAATTGGAAGAGGCTCAGCAGTCTGGTGAAGCAGCGCCGGAGGCGGGCGGTCATCATCATCATTAAGAGACGCCAAGAAGCGGTACAGGGAATCCCTGTACCGCATTTTTTGTGTCCTATTGTCGCTCTGCGTGAATCCCGAACCATTCCGTGAATGCGTCCTGCAGCTCCGCAGCGCCTAGCTTCTGCCGAATATCCGCACCGCTTCCTTCCACCTCGATCCTGCCGCCCCGCAGCAACGCGATATGATCGGCGAGCGCCTCTGCAACCTGTAGCTGATGAGTGGAAAAGATGACGGTCTGCCCGTTCGCGGCCAGCTCTCGCACTTGCCTGACGAAGGTGTCGATCCAATAGGGATCAAGCCCATTGGTCGGCTCATCCATGAGGACCAGCGGCGGCTTTGCCAATAGGGCTTGCCCGAACAGCATGCGCTGACGCATGCCTTTGGAGAAGGATGCCACCGGCTTGTTCCCGGTATCCGCTAATCCCACCTGCTCCAGCACCTCGGCTGCCCTGCTTTTGGGCAGTCCCCGAAGCGCCGCCCAGAACGACAGCGTCTCCATTGCCGACAGACCGGGCGAGAAGCGGAACTCATCCGGCATATAGCCGATCCGCTCTGCATAACGCTTCCTCTCTCGTTTCCAGCTCACATTGTCAACTGTAATGGTGCCGCGATCAGGCTGCATAATGCCGGCAATCATTTTGATAATGGTGCTTTTGCCTGCTCCATTGCCTCCGCATAACGCCAATATGCTGCCCCTGCGAACGTCCAGCTGCAGCCCCTCAATAATGACTTGCTTTTTAAAACGCTTGGTGACATCCTTGAGCCTCACGAATGCCTCATCCACGCGAGCGCCTCCTCTCCCAGACCAGCCATGAAATCGCAAGTGCCAGGCCGATCCATGCCAGCACGAGTCCCACAAATCCAGCCGTCCCGGATGGCTGCTTCACCCAAGTCATCCATTCGTAATATTCAGGTCCCAGAACAGCGCCCCCGCCCAGCTTCACAACCGTATACAAACGAGCAAGCTCCGCTGGATTCAATAGGGTCAGTGTCAATAGAGCAGGCTTGATGAAGCCGTATGGCAGAAAGCCCAGCATGGATAATAACAGAGGCGCCCACGCAATAATGGTGAAGAACCAAACGGCCACACCCATCGTAAGCGCCTGCCAGCGATTACGCGCTAATGTGCCTGCTAGCATCGCAATGGCCAAATAGAGCAGCGACGTGCTGACGGTGAACACCAGGAGCTGACCATAAGTCTCCAAGCTAAAGGACGAGCCGGCTGCTCCTCCGATTAGACCGGCCAGCCCAAGTCCAACGGCTACAATCACAAGCATGACTACCGCCAGACCTGCAAACTTACCGGATATAAAAGCGAAGGTAGCGATCGGATAAACCGATAATAATTCCCAGCTGCCCTCCTCCTTCTCCGTTGTGAGGGAGAAAGAGCCCAGGAGCAGAGCCATAAGCGGCAGCAAATACAAGCTTAAATTCAGAATCGTGCCTGTTGTTCCGGAGTAACCCTGACCATAGCCTTGTGCTTGAATGAGCAGCAGTCCCAGCATGAATAACGTGAATAACGCCATAAATGAGTAAGACCAGGGATTGCGGAACCCCAGCTTCATCTCTCTAATGGCAATATGGCGGAAGCTGCTCACGAATGCGAGCCGCCTTCCGTATGATGCATCTCTTCCTTATGCTGTTCCATATGCTCCATATTCATCATATCCCGATTCACTTCCCAAGTATGGCTGGCGAGCATCTCAGCCGACAACACCTCGCCTTTGCCTTGCTCTTGCACGAAGGCCTGGGCAGCTTTCTCGCTGGAGAACGAAATGACGCCATAAGCCATCGGCGTTTTGTAATCGCTGTGATAGGCGTAATAAGCGGTTTCGTATTTCACCCAATCGCCGCTGTGATGATCACGGACAAACTCAGCCCCAATTGTGTCTGTACCATTCTCGACCTTCCACTCGTTCATGCAGCCGATATCATCGAATTTCAACGATTGTCCGTCTACGGTGATGATTTGCGTTGCGTACGGATCATCCTTGACGGCCATGTTGCACATCACGCATATATCCGTTTCTTCATTAATCGCTTGCGGTGTATATGCCTTGCTTCCACATGCGCTCAGCAGCAATACGAACAGGATCGATGTTAATAGGTAAACACTTGCTTTCATTTTCATGGTTTCCTTACCCCCATTAGTAATAGTATAGATATGGCGATGAGAAGCAGCAGCAAGCCTGCAGCAGCAGTCATCAGGTTGGTTCCCGTCTGCATGGCTTGCCCGCCTGCCCTGGACAAGCTTGGCTTCATAAGCGGCCCACTGTCGGCAGTCCAGCTGCCGCGGTCAGATTGGTACAGCCCCTCCAGAAAGACGAAGCTGGGCGATTGGAAGAACAGCTGGAACACAGGCTTCGCTTTCACGATGCTCTGGAACAAAGGGCTGATGGCATACTGGAGATCGCTTTGACCGTCTCCATCGGCATCAATGCCCTGGAACGAATCCCAATAGTTAGAGACGAGCGTATTGCTTGTGCTTTGTCGGGCCTCTGCTTGCACAACATTCCCGGCAAATACATTGTCGGTCATTTCATTGTTCTCCGCCTTCAGCAGCTGCAGACCAATGAAATTGCCAAGCACCTGGTTACCCGCTATGAGATTGCCGGTAGATTGCTCCACATACAATCCCACGCGGTTTCCTGCCACTTCATTATTCTGGACCACGCTGTCGTGAGCATCGAACAATAGAATGCCCTGCGAGTTAACATTTTCATTTTGCCTGGTGAATTGATTGTCGCTGACCTCTGCGCCTCGCACAGCCATAATCATTGCGCCCGTAATGTTATATTGACCCGTGTTGCCTCGAATGAGGGCGTCTGCTGTATACATGCAGTGCACCCCATATCGCAGTCGCTCGAAACGATTGTCCTCTACCACATTACGATCGCTATTCTCCATATAGATGCCGTCATGCATGGATAGAATGGTGTTCTGGAGGAGCCGATTGTCATGGGAATGGTAGAGGTCAATGCCGTTGCCCTTCTGGGACAGCTTGACCTTCCGCTCCTCCTCTGGAATCCCCCACTCGATAAGCGCTTCACGAATCGTCATATGATTAGAATCGGTGGCACGAATGCCATAAGATCCTGTTCGAATATGCAGCTTGTGCAGCAGGGCTTCGTCGGATTTAACAATCGAGATCGAGGGCTGCTCCTTCAGCCTCACATCATGAATCGTTAAGCCAACAAGCGCAACTCGGTCAGCGGCGATGGTGACGGCAGCTTGCTCCGTTCGGTTCATCAAGGTAACCGTCCCGCCATCCTCCGCTCGAATCGTAATCGGCTTGTTGATGATGATGGGTCCCTCGTATTCCCCGCTGGCTAGAACCATCACTTCTCCTTCTGCTGAGCTGTCAATGGCAGCTTGTAAATCCTTATTAATTGGCGATTGTGCGCCTCCGACCGATATTCCGTTAGACAGCGCCAATGCGGTGATGGAGATAAAGCCAATCGATAATTTGAATAACCCTTTCATAATGTCCCGGCATTCAGCTCCCTTCCGCCAATATCATCCTATTTATTTTAGCCAATATCAGACGTTGTTAGGATGACTCGAAAGGGCTAATTCAGGGCTGTTTCAGTGAACGAAGCATGTCAGAATCGATTGATTCTGCCTTCAAATCGCCACAATTATGGCTCCATTGAGTCATTTGGACACGTGTGTGGTAGAGTTATTATAGATGAAGATCATGAGAAGGAGTGATGAGCATGAAATGGATAATGGCCACAGCGGTTGGACTTGCTGCCATGCTTGCCGTGGGCCTCTTATTGTTCGCGCTGCCGGAGAAGGAAGCTCCAGCTCAGGAGGAGCCCGCAGCGTCCGTGCCGGAGGTCGTTGTAGATACCGCGAGTATGGAATCCATCTACCAAACCAATTGTTTGGGCTGCCATGGCGGAGATTACAAGGGTGCGATGGGACCTGCTTTGGATCAAGTCGGAGCGTCGATGGACCGTCAGCAAATTTATACAAAAATCGTCAAGGGTGGCGGCGGCATGCCGGCCTTCGAAGGGCGCTTAAGCGAGGAAGAGCTTGTAGAGCTCGCGAATTGGCTCGAGGATTTTAAGTAAACAGCATCAACATCATAATGATATGGATATGGAAAGAAGCCCCTCCAAGGCGCCAGATTGGCTGCCAGGACAAGGGCTTCTTTTGCTGCTACCCGTTCATTCGTGTTGCCGATTAATCCTCCAGCTCCACGTTGTGGTACACCTGCTGGACATCCTCCAGATCCTCAAGCGCATCGATCAGCTTCTCGAATTGAGCTTGGCTCTCTTCTGGCAATGTCACATAGTTTTGCGCCAGCATGGTCAGCTCGGCAACGTCAAATTCCGTTACGCCCGCTTGCTTGAAAGCTTCTTGAACAGCGTGGAATTGATCGGGCTCCGCATAGACGATCACGGATTCGTCTTCCTCCACTATATCGCGCACGTCAACATCGGCCTCCAGCATAAGCTCCATCACTTCATCCAGCGATTTGCCGGTAATGCCGAATACAGCCGTCGCATCAAACATATAGGCGACAGAGCCGCTTACGCCCATGCTGCCGCCGCTTTTGTTGAACGCCGAACGAACGGCTGGAGCGGTACGGTTCACATTGTTAGTTAGCGTGTCGACGATGACCATGGAGCCGTTTGGTCCAAAGCCCTCGTAGCGCAGCTCCTGATAGTTCTCGTCATTGCTGCCCTTTGCTTTATCCAAGGCGCGGTCAATAATCGCTTTCGGAACATTATACGTTTTGGCTCTCTCCAGCACGACCTTCAGAGCGCGGTTCGACTCGGGGTCTGGCTCGCCCTTCTTGGCCGCTACATAAATTTCAACGCCGAACTTGGCGTATATTCGGCTCGTATTTGCGTCCTTGGACGCTTTCTTTTCTTTGATGTTATTCCACTTACGTCCCATATTGCTCCCACTTTCTTCTATAAAAATGACATTCACCTATTCCTGAATCATTATAACCGATTTTTCTTGTTTTTGGACAGGCTCTTGGGACAAGGATATAAGATTGCAGCATCACGCTCACCGGAAATGATTCATTCAAACAAATCAACCCGCGCGAGCCTCAAGCCCGGCGGGTTGTCGTCTTCCAATTATGTGGCTGCGCCAACGGCAGAGCCGATGCTGCTCACGGTTTCTACTTCAATATTGCCTTTGGTCGCTTTGGAGTAAGGACAGACCTGATGGGCCTGCTCCACAAGCTTGCTCGCGGTGGTCTGATCTACGCCCATAACCTTCACATTCAGCTTCACACCCAGCTTATATCCGCTGTCGCTCTCATCCTTCAGCAGTGATACATGAGCTGTTACCTCGGTACCCTGGACCGCCTCCAGCTTCTGACGGCCGATGATCAGCTGCAGGGCGCTGTCGAAGCAGGAGGCATAGCCAGCCGCGAACAGCTGCTCCGGATTCGTGCCCTCTCCATTGCCCCCAAGCGCATTGGGCCTAGCCAGCTTGAGATTAATTGCTTGGTCATCGGATACAACCTGTCCATCTCTCCCTCCCGTCACAGTGACGGAAGCCGTATAAAGCACGCTCATCTTGTTCTCTCCTTTCTTAGTGGAACAATGTAAGGATGCTTTCAACTTGGAAAAAATATTCATATGCCGATGAAGACCGTCGTGCCCTTATTGCACATAAGCTTTGTTCGCTGCTTGCTCATCTTGATGAAAAGCGATAAACATGGATGACCAATGCTGCCGCTGGAAGTGAAGGGTCCCCGCTTGTCCGATCTCAAGCCGCTCATAATGAACATCGGAATGAAGAGCAAACTCGACAAGCTCGCCGCGAATATCGAAGGTCGCATAATACAAGGTGGATGGAGGAATTCGGCGATTCTTAGGCGCTTTCTCCTTACGCTTTCCGACAACTCTGGCGCGGGCAACCTCGACCGCCAGCTTCTCCTCCCGTTTGCGAGCCTGGAAATCTCGAAATAACATCATAAGAAATAACGAAGATATGATAACAACCATGCATAACGCTGCGTACCGTTCAACTGTCATGTCGATCACATCCAAGCTGTTTGGTTAATGGATCTAACTTAGAGGCATATTTTAATATTGTACCACTGACTTACATTAAGTGGTAGATATAGAACGGTGACAATTTATTTAATTTCGAAAAAAATTCGCTTGTCCAGCCAGGTCAGCCAAACAAGCGAGCGTTAATCATTGAGAGGTCTGATTCATAATGTGAATGCTTCTCGGTATTCGCGATAGCCGAGTGACATGGATCGTCACCTGAAGTCCTTCGCGCAGCGAACGGACCACATGTTCATCCATTATTTTGTACCGCTTCATTTGATTGGATTCCTCAAGCGCAACACTTATGATTTGATTCTGTATATGTACGATTTTTCCATTCAGCACATCATACGACGTCGAACTATAGTCCAACAGGAGAACAACAATTAGCGCTGCAAACAGCAAGGTGAGAAGAAAGAAAATAAAATCGAATATGACAGGTCTCTCTGTTTGAAAGCCAATTATTATTTGCGTGAAGCAGATGATAAGTAGCAATGAGCTGCGAATCAGTAGTCCTCTAAGCTGCCTCTTCACATTTAATTCGATGGAGGACGCCTCCCCCTTGCTTTTGCCTTCCTATTCCTTATACCGATTCTCACCACGTAATATAGAACTACTGCCAATAGAAGTCCAATTCCGAAGGCATTAAGATCAGGCCAAGTTGCCACGGTGACTATTGTTACTTCCTCCTGCAAATGATCGACCGATGCATATTGGTTTATAATATCCGGAGTATAATGTTGAGTCTGGATAACTCCGGCCAATATCGTCGCCACTATTACCAATACACCAACAAGCGTTACAACCAAAAGGGCCTCTAATAGAACCTTTTTTTGCAGCTTCAATCCCGCAACCTCCTAACACACTTCAATGACTAGCCCTTACCTCTCCATGAAGAAATCAACCTATTGAACAGCTCCATTTCTCCATCAAAATATTCAGCTTCTGCCTCATCAGAACCGGCGATGTCCAGATCTCTGAAATAGTGAAGCGTTAGCCTCATCAGCCAAATTTGTCTCGCCGCGCACAAATAAGGAACCGCATCAAGATCCGCTTGACTTAATGTTCTGATGGACATATAGCCTGCTAGAAATCCATTCCAGATCGTATCATTCTGCTCTGACTGGGTTTTCATTTCAACTTCGCGTGCAAACTTGAACACAGCTAGATCATACGCTCTCCAACCATAGCCGCATATATCGAAATCGAAATGAGTAATGGTCTCCTCCGTCTTATGAGCATTTCCCCCATGCAAATCCCCATGACAGATTCCCCAGTCCAAACCATGCTGCACTTCTGTCAATTTCGCGGAGATCATGTTCCCAACTCGTTCGATAAAATGATAATCCTCCATGCGATGACTCATGTGCTGTTGAATAATACCTAGCGGTTCCTCGATCAAATAAGTTATGTCCAGAGCAGGTCGCGAGAGCTTCGTTTCATACATATCGCTTTTGTCGTGCAAGCTTGCTACTGATCTGCCATAGTGGTATGCCGATTCCTCGGTTTCAAACCTCAGCGGTTCACCTTCAGCGTAACTGAATAATAGACCATATCTGATGCCTTCAGGAGCTTGGAAGGTTTGAATATAGGTAGAGTTTAATGCTTGAATGGGATAGGACACGGCAACGCCATTCCTATACAAATGCTGGATAAGCTCCACTTCGAACGCAATCTCGGAGATATGGCTGCGCCACGGTGTACGATAGACGCGAAACACATATTTGGAGCCAGGCGTTTTGACTAGGAACGTGTCATTCATTCCTCGCATTAATAAACGACAATACATAATGGATGGAATGTCGTAATGCTCCTGAATAAACTGCTTGAGCGCTTCCTCGTTGAAGGTAGAATACATAACTGGAAAATTCACTTTTATCATTCCTTGGTTTCTATGGATACTTCAAATATTGAATCAACAATAATCGGAAGATTCTCTCGAACTGAAACAGCCCCAAACACTGATCTTGCATGTACTCCTTTGTTTTGGAACACATCAAACATTAATTCAGAAAATCCGTTTAGCACCTTATGATGCTCTTCAAAATCAGGTTCTGCATTCACAAATCCTTGGACTTTAACGACTCTTTTAATTCGATCCAGAGATCCTAGCCCATCTTTGAGGACGGCAAGAACCTCAATTCCCGTTTGTCTCGCAAATTCGTAACCTTGTTCAGTCGTAAATGTGCTGCCAAGTTTGCCTTTTGGATTCCCACTAGGGCCTTTACCAGACACAAACATCAGGCCATTTACAATCACAAAGTTGGAATAGCTGGCAGCAGGATTGCTCGCAGCAGGCAGCTTAATGCCAAGCGCTTCTAAACGTTGTTCAATTTCCATCATATTGGACGCCTTCTTTCACGATATAATTAAAACTTTCGTCTCTGATAAGGAAGACCGGCCCCATCCTCACAATAAGACTTTATGCTGTATAGGAACATCGCCCAATTATAATTACAATTTCGATAAAATGATGTGACCTCTCTCCAGTTTGCATGCTTGAAGGTAATATGGCTTTTTTGATTCTTTTGTTCAATTTCAAGAGATATAAGAGTATCAATCCACTGTGGATCCGAATCGATACATTGCCATACAATCCTGTGGTTAGGCGACAATAGAGGGTGAAGCCTTAACGATTTGCAGGTGTTCAATGCTCGGCAAACGGAATCCTCCTTTCGCAAATCATGGGTAATTAACGTTTATTCTCCTCAAACCATTGAACGATCTTGGGCATCATCACTTCAAATCCACCCGGCATGAAAATATTCAGGACACCAGCACGCTCGCTGCTTTTATTCATAAAGTCATGTATTATTGTTGCGGGAATCCGGATAAACGTACCTTTTGGAGCTTCAACAGTGTCTTCACCAACTAGGAAAGTCATAACTCCCTCTAACACATAAAACAACTCTACATTTTCTTCATGCGAATGCGGCCCAGGACCATCGCTATTCGCATCCAGCCACCATTCTGATACACAATATTCGTTATTGGTCTCCGACCCATCTGCAAAAAACACACTGGACATAGCACCCATATGGTATTGGCGGCCTGATCCAGGCGGAATAATTAAAACCTGGGACTTTTCATTGTGTGCACGCATGTCATTCACCTCGCCCTTTTAGCAATATAGGTTATACAATCTGTTGAAAGCTTTACAGGTTGTCCATTTCTGTCTATCTCATATTGCAATGGCTTCACTAATCGTTTTTTTATTTCCCATCCAGCATATTGTTGATCCAACAAATCAAACATTTTTGCAGTAGAGATATTGACCTCAAACATGGGATCCATATCTTGTCCATCCTCCAGGCTTACTTCCTTTATGCTGGACCCAATAACAATAGCAACAGAGCCACCTAATTTGGTTCCGGAGGCCATCTCAGAGAGCTTTTCTTGCAATGCGCGTTCCGAGCTAACATGTTCCAAGGCAGACACAGCTATAATGATGTCATACCTCTCTTGTTCAATCGGAAAATGCTCGATATCTGATAAGACTGATTCTATATAGTGTCCAACACCATATTTCCGACTATAATATTGCAATTTATCTATGGCAGACTCTAACAAATCCACACAAACGACCTTGCCACTTCTACTCTTCAAGGATTCAGCAATCGGAATACTATTCCTGCCGATCCCTGAACCTAAATCCAACACCTGCAAATTCTCTTGATCATTGTACTCCGCAACAAGATCAATTACAGTCTTTACTGGCTTATGCAGCCAAGAGCCTGGTTCGAATAAAGGGTAGTGATCATAACAGAAGTCATGATACTTTTTCTCTTCTGCTCGAATATTGGTTAATCTGTTGATGTTAATCACTCCGATTTTATATTTTAATGCTCATGAATTTCTGATTCTGATTCGCACTTTATCTGATCGGATGAATACTTCTGACCTTTATCCCCGAGATAATTTTGTTCAAACGATGCTTTACATCTTCCCATTCGTCTTGAATAATGCTGTATATTATGTAATCCAAATTATGATATTTTCTTCTAAGTACCCCTTCTTTAATAGCTCCTAGTCGTTCTGTTACTGCTGATCCATAATGTCCAGAAAATGATCACGTTAGTTGTCCAAGGTCTGATCGTAATCATGTCCATAGAGACTCAATGAATGGGAAAGCCGAGAGTATTACGGCTTTCCCATTTCTGCTAAACGAATCGAATGTGGTAAATGTCTTTGTTTCTTAAGTTAAATCGGGTTTCTCTCATGATCACGTACCAATAACGGTCAAGCTCGAGTCGACATGGGATGCCGCGATCCCCAATGCGAATTTCAAAACATTCACCGCAGTAAACAGGATAAGCGTTCTCTCCTAGCTGGACAAACCAACTATTTGCGTCCCGATCGTACGTCATCCGGTTCCAAGGCTCGTTCATGACAATTCACCCTGAATCACGTGCTTCACCATATGATCGTCAATGATGCGGCGCTTGATCTGGGCTCCGTAGATGAGGCAATGAGTGCTCAACTTGTTGATGAGTCTGGCCGATCCGCCCGAGAATCGGTAAACTTCATTTACCGCCTCATCCGAGAATATCTCATGATCGGTGCCGGCATATGCTAACTGACGCTTCAAATATTCGCCGACTTGGGAACGGTCGAAATAGGGCAGCTTGCACTGAAGGTCAATCCGCTGACGAATCGCTGCATAGGATTGGAGACGAAGCTTGTCCCATAGCTCGCTCTGCCCGACTAGAATCAGTGCCATAGGGCTTTGCGCATCCATCTTGCAGTTGAGCAGGAAGCGCACTTCCTCTAGCATCTCCCGATCAAGCAGATGGGCTTCATCTACGACGACAACCGGTTCCAGTCGATGGATGCCGCGCATGAGCTCCACTTCGCGATGTAGCTGACGCTTCGCATCGCCCCGGTAGAACTTCGACTCGCATCCGAGTTGTTCGAGCAGCCCTTTGTAGAAGTGGCGCGGCGTTAGCTTGGAGTCCGACAGGTACAGCAGCCTATACTTTGCGGCATCCAGCATGGCGGCAAAACGGCGGACGGTCGTCGTCTTGCCCGTCCCGCAGTCGCCGCTGATGACGGCGAATAATTGGCGCTCAGCAGCGTATTGCAACCGGTCCAGCATCTCTTCCATAGCACTCGCCGGATAAAGCTCTGTCACGGGAATATCCCGAGCAAATGGTGTACGGGTCATGTCGTAGAAGGATTCAAACATCCTTGCCAGCCTCCTTCCTCAGCATGCGGTAGGAGACGGCCGGCGTTTGGGTTTGTGCGCGCTCGTCATGCTTCCGCTCGGCACCTCGGAGCAAGCGGGATTCCGTTGCTGACTGCTTCTGCAAATGCTCTGGAAGGGCCGGCCGCTTGCCAGCCCTTTCTCCAATGATGAGCTCCCGTGCTTTCCAAGGCGTACATCCCTCGTATTCGATCGTCACTTCTGTGATATCTGCCGGGTCATAGACGACTTGAACCGTTTGCCCAATGAACAACAGCCCAACTTCATACTTCTTGCCTTGAAAGCTGATACAGCCGGCCTTATCCACTTTCCGCTGTTCCGCGTGGAGGAAGCTGGCCGCGAGGTGCTCGGAATTTACGAACTGAAGCGCTGCCGGATCGCTCCGAAACGCAGCTTCGGGTGTTTGTTTGTTCGCCAGCGCGGCATGGGGTTTATTCTGGTAGCACTCCGAAAGCCATACTTGGAACCAGTCGTTAAGCTCGGTGAGTGTCTTAACGTTCTCAAGCGCGACCTCGTCCAGAAAGCTCTGCACAGCGCCGTTTAGACGCTCAACCTTGCCTTTACTTTCCGGAGAGTAGGGCTTGGCAAAGAGCAAGCGAATACCGAGTTTCGCGCACGTCCGGTTCATCCAAGTCGTGCGGTATTGCTTGCCGTTGTCGAAGTACACGGCCTCTGGGACACCGTATTTCTCGATCGCTCTTCGGAAACTGTCCTCGACGATGGCTTGCTCCATCGACGCGTAGAAGGCTCCATGCAGCACATACCGCGTCGCGTCATCCACGAATAACACCAGATAGACTTGTTTCTTCGAACCGCCAGGACCAATGGGAAGGTACGGCCCATACTTGATGTCACTCTGCCATAAGCGATTGCGGGACTGCTTCTGAAAGCGCCGCGCGGCCGTACCGCCACCGGCATACATCCGCATCTGCCTTGAACTGTAACCGCGCCTGGTTAATCTCGCCTGCAGGGTGCTGCGTTTAATTATTCCAGGTGCGATCTTCTCCTCCCATTCGAGGATCTGGATAATTTGGCGCACACTCCGCTTCGGCACCTCCCGCCGAAGCAGGATCGCTTCTTCCAGCACCTCAGTTGGTATGGTGTCTGGCAGCGGCTTCCGGCCTTTGAGTTTCGGCTTGAGTCCGTCGAACCCATCCTTGCGATATTCGGCCAAGTACCGGCGCAGCGTCCTCTCTGATAAGCCGGACTGCGCACAAATGGCCGACTTTAACTGAGCCGCCTTCGCCGCATCCAGACCGGATGCTAGGAGCGGCGACAGCAGTTGAAAGCGTTCCGCCGCAACCTCGTCCGATTTCTTTTGTCTGTTCATCCTCATGCCTCCATTTACTAGGGTTAGCATGAGTCTAAAACAAGCTTCAGCGGACAGACAGGCAGAACGGGTCTGTAACCCAAAGATTTAAATTGGCGATGGGGCGGACAGTTCTTCCTAGCCATCCGGCTGCGTCACCGACATACCGTCCTAAAGCGTGGAGTGCGGACTGTGGAGCAACGGACGCTTGTTCCACAGGAAGCTGAAACCGGGTACTAATGGCGTGTAGAGCTGCTGCTGCATACACCGCCCAAACCTGAAACCAGGCCAGCCATCTAGAAATGGTGGATTCGTCTGCGGCTACTACCGAAGCATCTGGTTCTGCCCATAC
Organism: Paenibacillus sp. PL2-23; assembly: GCF_040834005.1. Lineage (NCBI taxonomy): Bacteria > Bacillati > Bacillota > Bacilli > Caryophanales > Paenibacillaceae > Paenibacillus > Paenibacillus sp. PL2-23. Next base: position 2,933,781 of record NZ_CP162129.1, on the reverse strand, counting down.
ACCTTCGATGCTTTCAGCGTCATAACGCTTGTAGGGGACAAGCAGATCCGGCAGTTCATGATGAATTCTCGCGCATGGCCTACAATACAACCTCCGAATGATGAGCTTCGCCCGTTCTCCGCTGCTTCTGTACCACACCCGCCTCCGGCTGCCCGCGACCTCTAACCGGCCTCCGCAGCAAGGGCAGGGAACCAGTTCCGCACTCCTAACAAAAAACGCCGGATGCAGACTCCTTCTCAACCAGCGTGAAATCTGATACAATGACCATATTCTTGAGGTGACGCTTCCGGTTATGCTGCTACCAACAGCATGACGATTACGGGAGCGTTTCTTCTTTCTTTAGACTGATAGTATGGTCACTATATCGGTCTAAATTCGGACATTTATGAACGTCAACTTCCGGCTATTAACGGACGACAGAAACATCGTTCAATTCCTTTTTGAGATCGGAAGTTATCAGTAGTTGTGATGATCTCAACTCGATTGACTTGAAGGGTTTCAAAAGCATATTTTAACATCAAATATTTTGCTTCTGTGTTTACCCTTGTTCTCCAGACTATTGGGTTGTACCAGGTTGATCCTATATTCAAATTGTTATTTCCTTCAGATATCCTAAGGTAACGTGTAGAACCAATAAATTGATTTCGTTCCTTATCAAATACAGCGAATGGAAACTGTTCATTTCGTTTGAGTCCTTCTAACGCATTTCGTACAAAGCTGAGCATTTGATCATAGGACTTAATGCTAATAGGATAATGTTCCCATATTTCTGGCTCCTGCGCTACCTCGAACAAGTAATCCACATGCTCGAGTTGTAACGGAACTAACTTCACTCTTTTTCCTTCAAGCTCAGTGAAAGAGAACATCATCATCAAATCCTTTTATCACATCTTGTTTTATTTGGAGTGTAAATTGGTATTAATCATCTTTAAATGGTTCACACCTTGTTTTTCCTTGAATCATTTTTTGAGACTATGTAACCTGTATATCCAGCCATAAAACTTGGAGCAAGACTCACTAACAGGTACCCCCAATTCGAAGTAATTAAAGATACGATAAGAAATATGAGTGGGATTCCTATCATAACTAGCAGTGAAATTAATTGAGGTTCTAGTCATCAACAAAAGCATCTCCTTTTTCGTATGGACAATTGACCTTAGACTGCATATGCAGCTTCTTTTCATTTTCTTTCCAAAGCTTAACTTGAAACGCTGATGCGATGAGAGTTGTAATAATAACTAGATCAATGGAAAAAATCTTATAATAATACAGAATTAGACCCATCGAAAAGACCAGCATCATTGTAGTAAATAAAGGTAATACAAAACCTCGTATTTTCTGCTTACTCCAGGAGTTGAATTGTTTTTCATTCATGTTTAATCTCACCTTTATCGATTTCATAACAATGGCTCACACCGGATTCAGAAGGATGTGTTAATGTGATTTGCACCTTGTGGTGCTCTTCTCATAAATCGTTCCACATCTCTTTCGAATCCTAATTGTTCATAAAGACCATGTGCATCCAATGTCCCTAAGAGTCCTGTCATCCATTGATACTTATCAGAATGTATTATAGTTTCCACCAGCTTTTTACCAATTCCCTGTCCTTGATAAGCATCTAATACAAATACATCACACAAATAATACATTGTTGCCTCATCTGAGACTACTCGAGCAAAACCTATTTGTTTGTCATTATGATAAACACCAAAACAATGAGACTTTGCAATCGACTTTAATATTCGATTATGTGGTCGCTTATTCGCCCAATAGCTCTGACCCAAGTATTCTAGAATCATTAGTTTATTAAGCTTCTCTTTATCATCAGTTATCAAATACTCTTTATATGTAACCTCCATGAAAATGCCTCCAATCGTGGCTGCTAAATTCAGTAAATCACTTAATTGCTTGGAGTAACAAACTGAAAAAGTCCAATCACAACTAACATACATACTAGCCTTTAATGAACGTAATTGTATTCTCACTTCTTTGTATGATTGTCCTTATCCTCAGTTTCGTTGATATAATTCTTAAGTTCTTCTTCAATTTCATTATTGATTTTCAATTCCAATTCTGGATCTTTTCTGGACATCTCAAATTCTTTTTCACTATTCTTCATATCCATTTCCATTTTCTCTTCTTCATTCAATAATCCAAGCTTGTTTTTAATTTCCTTAATATCTTCATGTATCTGTTTAGTTCTATGATAGGTGCTTAGCGTATATCCAAATAAGATAATAAGTAAAATGCATACTCCGTACGGTCCTAATATATAAAAAGAAACGACTAAAACAATTATAGCTATTAGCATTCCAGCGATGGCCATATGTTCTTCCTTTCTTGTGTTGATTTTTGAATCACAGATCCCTTTTAAGAATAGTAGCTTCCTCTTCAAATCCATCCGTCATTAATTCATGATAGATAATTTCCTTCAAATCATATTCATCCCAAAGAACATAATTTAGCTGCAAATCCCGGATTAGAGCGAGTTTACTCTCAATACTACTTGTACTTAAAAAGACAGAGATCTCATCCATATCATATCTGGCTTCCTTTGTAATTTTGTAAGAAGAATGATGACTTTGGCCGGATGTGTAACTAACCACTCCTAAACCATCTTGAGTTTGTAGTACTACCTCTTCACATCTACGTTGTTGAAGCTTCAATAAATATTGATATACATCAGGAATAGCTTCAATATCAAAATGTTGTTGAATAATCTGAAAATAGGGTTCCAGCTTTTTTGATCTTTCATACAGGTCCCTTTCATTCTTCTTTAAGAAATGATTGAATTGCTCCTCACTCGTACAATGTTTAAAATAGTCCATAAAACTCGGATCGCCTGTTGCGATCCATAAGCCTAATAGCTCTCTAATATTTCGAGACAATATAGTTACCGGTTTATCAAAATCCATCGGTGAAACACAAACAACATACGCGTCATCTAAAGTTTTGCACGTACTAAAATCAGTCAAGAAACCAAGATGAATGCCATTACCACCTGTCCATCCAAACGGAATAACATCTAAGGGAGTATTGAAGTATCGTCCATCGCCAAAATGAATAGTTGCCCCGAGCAAGCTATCATATTTGTGTAATGTTGAAAATTCAATATCTAATTCTGAAATTAAAATTAATTCCTCTGGTACAACATATCTTCCTAACGTTTTATTTAGCATCATTAATTAACCCTTTCGTTGCTAAAGTCTTATTCCTCTCGTTTTAATCGCTTTATTACTCTCCAGTAGATCACAGATATTATTAAACTAAATATAATAGACAATTCAAAAAGGAAAATTGAAATGAACAAATAGTAGAAATTCAGTTTTTTGTTCAACCACAAATCTAAGATGATACCAAGTACAATTAATATAAGAGTCAGCCAAATCAAAATACGTACGTCATGTTTGTTCTTTAAAAATCCGGTATTATTGCTTTCTTCATTTTTAAAAAGTGTAAAGACTATTGCAAAGATAAGAATTCTTATCCAATCAACCTCTACATGATTAATGTTAATTTCTTGAAATTTAATAATGGAATATGAGAAATCAACCATAATAAAAAGAAGTGCAAAGATCATAAGTCTATCGAAAAAATAATAAAGTTTCATATTCATGATTCCTTTCCTTAGCATACAATTACACTTGCAACTCCTTATACATATAAATTAATTTGAGCTGCTCATTTACTTCTACTTCTTTGTATGTCGCATATCCGAATTTCTTATAGAGTTCTAAATTCTTTATTGTATTCTATGACATACCAACAAAACTCTTATCGATTTGTTCTCTATCATAATTTAGTATCCACTGATTGAAGTCTCGGTATAAGTAAAATATGGATTCTTTATCTGGCGATACTACATCGAGACCGCGATTGTCGTAAATATGATACACAATATTGCTTATGCTCTCTATAAAGTAGACACGACCACTGATGTACATACGTGCTTCGTTATAGAATCCACCAAGAACGCCCAATAAAGATCTATAATTAATATCTGCTAATGTACATAAAACTCCATAACTCTTTGTGTATCCTATTAATTCATTCGTATCTTCATCAAGTACTTCTTCTACTTTGAATTCCTCTACGTCGCTGATTAAGCTTTTATCAAGAAATGTAGAGAAAAAGTCAACTTCTCCCTCTATGTATGCATCGAGAGGCTCAACTGGATCAAATAAAACATAAATAACATAGATTGGACTGTTCGATTTGAAAATAGCACTAAATATAGCAAGTGCCCTCTCTTGAACGATCTTAAAATATGACTCATCATCTAACCAACTAAAGGGCAATCCTAATTCAAAGCGAATACCAAATTTGGCGTTATAAAAAAGAGGAGGCTCGAACTCAATGTTGCTCATACAATCATCAATATATTTTTTAACTGATATCATGGAGTGCACCCACTCTGTCAAAATGATATATGCCAAAATCCTTAATTGTTGATTTCAAGAGCTCATTTCTTAAAGTGTTTAATTCAGGTGTAAAGCGCACTTCAATATTCATTGCAATTAATCTTTCAATTCCATTTTTGATGAGTGTCAACCGGCTTGGCTTTACTTCTTCATATGAAATATAATAGCCGGCTCTTTCATCAAATATTGAAAATGTGTCACTTGGTAATTCATATCTATATAATGTGGTATTCATTATGGAGTTGTACCAGTTTGCTTCTAAGGTGATAACAATTTCAGCATTTGTCGTACCAAAGAACTTTTTATAATCTTGTTCATCTATATCGTCATGTTTGGTATATACGATTCGTGGGCAGCTTCGCGGGAGAAAAAAAGTAAATTGATGTTCTTCATCAATAGCCCAAACAACTGGAGGCATATTTCTTCTGTTATCTTTAACCCTCGGCTTGAAAATGGATATATCATCTTCCTCGCTAAAATGATATAACTTCATATTGCTCCCCCATTTAAATTGATCTTTGCAATAGCGCATAACGAACCGTATTTCCATAAGCAATTGGATTTTATTTTCGCTGGTGCTTCATTGAATAGACTCTTAATGACTTCAATATGACCTCTTCACTGATCCCGCTTTTATTACTTATTCGATTAGCCCATTCCTCCATGTTAACAAGTTGAATTTCCTCTTCCCTACTGGTTTCAAAGCTCGTAAAGCTTCTATAGTTATCAAATTCCCAGTGAGCAACTTGTTGATCTAGAAATAATCTTTTTTCTAACAGTGGGGTACTTAACTTTCTTTGTGTTTTCTCCCCTGCTGCTAGTAACTCATTATCAGATATTGGAGTCAGATCAAACCTTTGATTGCTTTTCTTCCCATTCGGTCTTTTGTATGTGACAACAAGATGATTTGCCTGAACCTTCAGCTTAATATGGGCACCTGGAAAGAAACCCGGTAAATAATCTTCATTATATTCATTATGATTCCGGTCTATCAGAATAGGTTCAATCCATTGATCCCCGAGGTCGCATAAATACTTACTTCCTTCTTCATTCATAACGACCACGGCCACATGCGAATGTGGTGTAAATATAGCATAGCAATTTAGATTGTTTTTTCTAACCTCATCAATCAACCAAATGGCTAGATCAAAGCAATTGCCTGATGTTCCATACTTGTCTCGATGCAACTTCATCAGGTCTACTGTTCGTTGCTTGCTATCTGAGGCAATTTGGCTATACCAAGCTTTGGTTATGGTTTCCATTGGGAAGTCATTGAACTTCCTCCAAATTTGAAGAATATCCTGAGTCGCCCGCAATGTCTTCCCCCCCATAATGAAGTCCTATTCATTTTTGATCTGCTAACAAAACTCATTCATTTTCATTCTTGAAGTTCAAATAAATCTCGTATAGTCTTTTATTGGAATTATCAATTTTTCTATAAAATAAATAAAGCACTTTTCCTTAAGGCGCTAATAGGATAGGACCTGGACCGAATGGCCCGTTTTGTGGAGATTGGGGTTATCCATTTAGAGTTTAGACGAAGAAGAGCCCACCTTCGGCGCTGAACCATAGGGTGGGTTTTTAATTTCTCATGTTGTTAGAGTTGATGTATGCTAATAGTGCAAGGATAAACGATCCAAACATCCATGCCCACACAAGTTTCAATTGTTCTTCCCTATTATACCATCATATACCACGAAGTTGAAGAACAATTGTTCGATAAAAATCTTCGATATCGTGTGCCTGTACCGTTATAATTACTCCTGTTTTTCCATAACCTTCACTGCCTTAACCAGGAACGGGAGTGTCCGCAACGCGGTCTATTACTTCTTCCTTTTCACTACATATGCGTTATTTGCTTTTTCAAATCCTATTTTTGGGTAGTATTCAACTGCAACTGGTGACGACAGAAGCACTAGAGAGCATTCATCTCCAATTTTCCTCGGCGACATCTATTGCTTTTTGCATTTTGTCATCTAAGTAAATAATCATCGTTTGACTCCTTTAGCTGTTAAGTTAATGCCGATGTGTCCGACGGGTTCCGCTTCCTTGCCAATATCATATATCCGCACTGAGGGCGAATGCCCGATAAGTGAATATAATGTTATTTACATCCACATGTATCCATATTCTTTTTTATCAATCGATTTTAACTGTTTTTCAAAATCTTCTATCGGTTTTATATTTTCAACAAAATGCCACTTATCTTTACTGTCTTTCCAGTATACACTCCATTTATTATCTATATATCTGAACTGTGCGATCGGGAGTTCCACTCTTTGTCCTGGTCTATATGAGGGTCTTTCTTGTGTGAGTGTAATTGTGTTACCTCGGAACTTATACAATATTTTAATTTCCATTTTGAGATGATCAGGGATCTTTTCCTCTATGTAGTTATTTAATATCTTTTCAAGTCTCTTCTTAGAAAATGTATCAAACGCCACATTAACCACTCCTTTGTGTTTTATTTTGTTCTCGGTTTCAACGGGAGACGTGTAGAAGACTTAGCCTCGCAGGGTTGTCCGGCTGCTTCTTCTTCCTGTAAATACTGCTTTTTAAAAAACTCATTTCAGGCGCTAAATCTAACCAGACTACTGTTGTGCCTATAAGTTCATAATTATAAGGAGTTCCTAATTGACTTGAATCTACTCCGACTCGACTCCAAATTACTTCATTATCAGTTTTTGTTACTTCGGCAACAATTATGGTACATATACATATTAAATCACTGTCATCTGGACACATCAATATAGGTAAAATATCTTTCTCTTGCTCAGAATGAAAACGACTCAATAATAATTCTGTCTCTTCCTTAAAACTAATCCATTCTGTTATTGTCGGTAACGATCCGCTCTTTATCTTCCGCCTTAAGGGTCCAAAGAATAGGGCCACGACTGCGGATTGGTGGACGGATATGTCCGGCTGAATATACTTTCCAGCTGCTGATATGCCTCCTCGAATCCACATCTAACTTCTTCCGGAACGTGGGCCGTATGCCCCGATGCGTGAACATGGTGTTATAAGATGTCGGCGTCTTCTTCGAAATATCTTCAGTCTCATCAAGCTTCATGCATTAATAAATGATTGATTTCAACTACCCTTTCAATCGTTATTCCATTCCTTTGTTCAAGTGATAAAGGATGATCGGATTCCTCTAAAATTATTAATGGGCAATTCCCTACTTCTCTTGTCTGTATCATGCATTTCAAGTTTATTGTCTCAGGGTAGATGGGTAACATGCTTGAAAACCAACCAAAATAACCCGGCTCTTGACTTCGCTGATCTGAATTCCAAAGTTCAATTGTCGTTTCAAAATTCTCTTTACTTATTGAAGACCACACACTCCAAATAAATACTTCATCTGAACCTATGATTGGAATTCCTAGATGGCCTCTAATAAAATAATCCCTCGATTCAATAACACACAAATCATCATTAAGTTCACTTTCCTTTTGATCTTCTTCATTTAAAACAAGATAGTGGTAAGGCGCTTTTGCACCAAAACAGTACGAAATATCAGTCAATTCTTCGTTGCAATGAGGACATCTCATTATTTAATCACCTGTTATTGAGGATTATTTATTTTTTGTGCATTTCGCCTATTTCTTATAACGTTTCGAATGTTCACAACGCTCGACGAAGATCACCAACATGAATTGACAACCATATTGTACTGTGATAAATATTAATATTTCTTATTCATTCATAAGTAATATATATATCGGCGCCATAATTGGATAGCTAATAACTAAACTGATTATCATAAGAATTATTATGTCAAGTAAGGTATTAGTTATTCTCTTGATTAGTTTATGGTGTCTGTTAAGAATAAAATATATTAAACTAGAGACTAATAAGAACCTGAATCCGTGATACAAAGTTTATAAAAACCGAGATATTTAAAGGAAAATGCATCTCTGAAGTCGAAAATTAAAGATAATCGCTTATTATCTACTTTCACCAACGAGGTGCTGAATATGAAGATCCAATTCACCCAATCTAAGGAAATCCTCTTAACAACGCATGCAGGCTTGGCTGCGGTCGGTGCGCTGCTTTCCCATACACAGTTGTCTCAGCGTCTTAATCGCTCAGCCGTTAAAGGAATGGAGAATCCGATCCACGGGAACGGCGAAGTCATGAAAAGCTATCTTGGTCTGCTCTGCCAAGGTAAAAGCGATTTCGACCACATCGAGCCTTTTCGCAAAGATACGGTGTTTCAAACATGCCTGGGTATTCGCAAAGTGCCTTCAAGCCCTACGCTCCGTCAGCGACTGGATGCCGCTGCACAAACAATAGATGCCAATTGGAATGACATTCTGTTGCAGGAATCTGCCGACCTCATCCGAAACCTCAATGCCCCGGTAACTGGACTTGACGCAGGCGAGCATACGGTCATACCGCTGGACATTGACGTTTCGCCGTTCGATAACTCCGGCACGAAAAAAGAAGGTGTCTCCCTCACGTACAAAGGAACATTTGGATATGCCCCCATCTTTGCCTATTTGGGCCGAGAAGGGTATGGCGTAAATCTTCAATTGCGTGAAGGTAGTACACACAGCCAGAAAGATGGTGCTGATTTCCTTCGGGAAACGATTCATTACGCTCGTCGCATTACAAGTGATCGTCTACTCGTCCGTATGGATTCTGCTCACGATAGTCTTGAAAACTTGCAAGTTTGCCACGCGGAGAAAGATGTTGACTACATCATTAAAGTCAATCTTCGCGGCGCTTCCAAAGAAAGCTGGCTGCGAGTAGCCGAAGACAAAGGGATATCTTGTGAGCAACGCCCTGGGAAGACCACCTACATCGGCGCGATTACATTTCCACAGAAAGACTTCGATTGTAACCTGCGTCAAGTGTTCCAAGTCATCGTGCGTACGATCGATCGGGATGGGCAGGTGCTCATGTTTCCAGATGTGGAAGTGAACGTTTACTGGACATCTCTGACTTGCTCGCCATGGCGTGTCATTGAGCTTTATCGCGATCATGGCACAAGCGAGCAATTTCATAGTGAGCTTAAGACCGATCTAGATTTGGAGCGATTGCCGGCAGGCAAGTTCGATACGAATGAGCTAGTCCTGCACGCTGGCGTATTCGCCTATAACCTGCTTCGCATCATGGGACAAGAAAGCTTACGTCAAGATGATGCACCGATTCGTGGAGGCGTCGGGCGCCGTCGTATCCGAACTGTCATTCAGAACATCATCTACATCGCAGCTAGAGTCAGCCGCCATGCCCGACAAACGTCCTTCAATTTCGGCCGTTACAGTCCATGGTTCCAAACCGTTCGTCGAATCTACCAGGCATTTGCCTGATTATTGTGAATGAAACGCAAGCACAGCCACCAGTCGCCTCCCCCCTGTAAAAAAGGAGGTTTATTTCGCATGCCTTGCTTCCTGTGAAAAGCGCTTCTTGTTTGAATCCGAAGATGGGAATGTTGTAAGATACACAATCTTCTACGCCTGTTTTCCAAAATACGGACTGCCTAGGAGGTAGGGGACCTAAGCTGTCACGGATTCAGGAAGAAAATTGTTAGTAACATTATTCCAATTTGCTTGTCAAGTTTATTTGGAACAACAAATCCATCTCTATAACGGTGTTCATATTCACCAAAATAAAGAAATGTACTTATATACAACACAATTCCAAACATTATTGATAATATGAAATAACGATAGAAAAACTTCATAACTCACCTTTCAGTCATTTGATTTATTTCAGATAACGTTCCGTACATTCACGACGCCCGGCAAATGCCGGGTGTGTCCACAGCAACCACTTCTTCGAAGCCGCTTCTGGGATCGAGGGCGTAGCCCAATGCGTGAATATGGTGTTAGCCGATGCCGCTCACGCTCAAATCATCTTACATTTAACTATAAATACTTCATGTCCTTTTTTAATAACAGTTTCCTCATTACCATTTTTATCAATTCTTTGCGCCTTATCTCCGTCTATTACTATTCGTCCTATAGAACTTTCGTATCCCTTAACTATCTTTACATTTGGATACACATCATAATAACTTGTGGAAGTTTGTTCATTATTCATTTTAAGTGTTGTATGGGTAATCGAATTTTCGGAGTCTTGTCGAAACGACAATGCCCACGTTTGCTCGTCTGCGTCAATAGTTCTTGAAAACAAATATAATCTAGTTTCTTTCTTTTTCACATCGGTATAGCCTTGTAATTTCAGAATTTTTCCTTGATATTTGCCATCAATATAATGATCAAGCCAAAACTCAACTGACTCTTGTTCCCCATTACTTGTTAATTTAAAGATCATTGGTGTATTTGTTCCTGTTGCACTTATTATTGAATATTCAGAGTCTGACTGGTTTAATAAGGTGCTTGTAATTGACGGTATCTCATTATCGGATGCACAAGACGCTAATAACATAACAATAGTTAATAGGAATATGTACTTCATATACCCTCCTCGCGTTCGAATAGTTTCGCCTAACGTTTCGTACCTTCACGACGCCCGGCGATGCCAGTTGTGTCCACAGCAACCGCTTCTTTGATACCGATTTGGGGATCGAGGGCTGAAGGCCCTATGCGCGAATATGGTGTTAGATGATGTATACGCCTGCTTTGAATCAACGAATTAATTCTACAAAGTTCTAATGTAGTATTTCCTATATTCTTTAGAACTTTTTAGATCATCCCACATTTCATTTATAGTATTTGCTGGATCACCATAAGTCCGTTTTAAGTATTGCTTTACATCATCCATGTTATCGCCATCGAATAAAAAACTACTTAAGCAAAAATAGTCAGGAGCATACAATGGCAATCCAAAAATCTTTGAAAACTCCAAACTTATTTTTATTATTTTTTCCTGTATTATTTGTTCTGATAAAAATGTCCTCCACCTAATAGCTGAGCTAAGTTCACATAAGTGATTACCAATATAAAGTACTATTCCCCCTGGACCAGCTATACTTACGAAACCCTCATCTTCAAACTCTTTCTCAATGGATCTATGTCGAACATTATCCTGTGGCCATTCCCAATTTTCAATTAATACATCATCAAGTGAGTTCGCTGCATTAAAGAGATATTGAAAATTTGATTTATCATTTAGTATCAAGGGTAACGATTGAAGCATTGCTTTATTAATACTATAGTCAAATAATGCAGTAAAATTGACACCCATTCACACGATCTCTCCTTAGCGTATATTTCATCTAACGTTCTTGTATTCACGACGTCCGACGAAGTCGGATGTGTCCGGCTGATTCACTTCCCCGAAGTATCATCTGACGGACCGAGGGGCGAATGCCCCGATGCGTGAAAACTGTGTTAGGCGAAGTCGTATGTTAGCCAGTTCTATGGCTAATATAAAAATTAATTGCTTCTCTAGAGAACTTAATATATTCTTGAAAAGCCTCTTTTACTTTCTTTATGCCAACTAATGATCTTTCATATTCTGAATTAAACTCTTCTGTTCTTAGAAATGACTTATACATTATGTAATCACCAATTTGTGTGCCAAATAGAAAATATTCTTGATTACCTTCAATAACGGTCTGTTCTTTAAGATTTTCTAAAGCCTCTTTTAACTCATTGTGTCTATTATCATTAGGCTTTGGAAAATGAAATGACCGATCTCGTACATCTCTCATTCTCTGAAGAATATCTTCGTCCTCATTACCTATAAATAATTTCATAATTGTTTCATATTCTTGTTTAACATGAGAAGGTAGGATATTAATAAATTCTTCTATTTCCTTTTCTTCTCGTGTCTTATATAAATACCATATCGCTTCTCTTAAAGTAGAACACATAAATCTAAATTGAGGTGACATATCCTCCACAATGAATTGTATCTGCTTTCTTCTCAATAAACTTAAGGCTTGTTCTTCAATATACTTTAATTGATTATGAATAATCGATAATCCAACTATCCATCTAGAGAGCATGTCCTCAGATGGAAATAAGTCCTTTATTTTCATTTATTGTCTCCATTCTTGATACGATTTCGCCTAACGTTCTCTGTATTTACGACGTCCGACGAATGTCGGATGTGTCCGGCTGATTCAGCTTCTCTGTCATATCTCCGGACAGACCGAGGGCGTCAGCCCGATGCGTGAATACGGTCAGACCCCCTAATTCCGGAGTATTACCTATGTAAAACTGAGTTGGCGTAACACAGCTGCATATTTCGCCATTTTACTCTCGTTTGCTTCATTTACACCGTTCGCTTGAACGGTTCCAGCTCTTCCCGCGTCTTTGTCTTGGCCCATGCCATGAACAAAGCAGGAGAGCGTTTCCCGAGGCTTCTGTGCATCCGCCGGTTGTTGTAAAACTCGATATAGTTTTCTACAGCCTTGTACGCATCCTGGAACGTATCAAAAGTTTCTTTGCTGAGCAGGTCACGCTCAAGTGTCGCATGGAACGATTCGATGTACGCGTTCATGTTTGGTGTCTTCGGCGGTATGCGCTCGTGGGTAATCTGCCGCTCTTCGCACAGCTCTCCAAAGGCCTTGCTGACGAACTGCGGCCCGTTGTCTGTGCGGATTACCGGCGGCTTTGCCATAGGCCCCAGACGAGCGTCCAGCGCTGCCCGAACCATTCGGCAAACATCCTTCGCCTCGCAACAGGAGCCAATGTGGTAGCCTACAAGCGTACGGTCGAAGACGTCGATCATATCCGCAATGTAAAAGAATTGGTCGTACCCTGCAACGTAACCGTATTTAATATCTAACTGCCACTGCTCATTGGATGCCGTCACTTCCGCGTTACGTGCCAAGCGACGTGGGTAGTGCGTTATTTTTCGGCGCTGCGGGTGAAGAAGGCCCAGCTTCTTACAGAGACGGTACGTCTTCTTCTTGTTGATTACCAAGGCGTGCTGGTTGCGCAGGCACTCGTTCAACAGAAGATACCCGTATCCATGCTCCTCGCCAGCTGCCAGCTCCATCAGCCACTCCTCAATTTGAGCATCGCTGACGATCTGCCCAGATTGGGTGCGCGAGTGCGTGCTTAGCGGACGGCCTGGGCGAGGGACTGATACTACGGTCCCTTCGTTCACCGCTTTCCCATAGCGCTCCTTGCGCTCGTAGTAGGTGGAAGATGAAACTCCTGTAAACGCGAGCACGGTGGCCGCTACGTGTCCCTGCCCGATGAACGTCTGTGCGACGTGGAGTCGGTCTTCCAAGCAGGGTTCACCTTTTTTACGAGCTCTCGAAGCACTTCGTTTTCTAGTTCCTTTTCCCCTAAGGCTTTCAATGCCCGGTTATACTTTTCTTCCATTTCGGCCAACCGCTTCGACTCGTCCAGGCGCTCATCAATGGTCGGTACTGCATCTTCACCAAACGTCTCTTGAAACTCCTTCACCCAGTTCCGAATCGTCTTTGGGGAAACCTCATATTTCCGGGCGAGTACTCCCACCTTGATGCCAGCCAATGCCTCTTGCGCTACCTTGTAACGTACTTCTTTGAACGTATTGTTACGCTGCCTCATTTCCTCCAGCCCCCTATCTAAATGGTACCTTATTTCCCTAGGTATTCTCCAACTTAATTAGGGGGCTTGATAGAATATGGTGTTAACTGAAGTTCCTGGCATCCTTGATTTACTTTCAAGATTATTCATTCAACAACCATTTTTTCATTTTTGCTCTCATTGTATTAGCAATTTCACTATTTTCTTTAACGATCCAACAATACAATGGTCCTTCAATAAATCCTTTAATTTCTTTTGAGGTTTTTTCAAGATTCTCTTTCAGTTCTTGGTATGAGAATTCAATAAAATACTTATTACTAATAGACGATTCTGGATCATCTGGCCATACGTACACTTGGTTATTATTGTAGGTTAATCCCGGTGCGGGATCATGTCCCATCCACGGGCTTTGTTTATTAATAATTGAATCAATTGCATTTGAATAATCTTCAAGCCCGCAACAGCAACTCGGCAAAATATAGTTATTCTCGTCAGCAAAGAAAGCAACTCCACCCGAAAGTGCTATATAATCTTGCTCAAACAATTCATTAAAGGATAACAGCAACGATTGCTCAACATTAATATCCATGTAGCCAAAAAGATGAGTTAGGAACAATTCTACATCATGGCTGCTGGACTCTGCTGAGAGACACAAGAATTCCTTTCGAGTAACTTCGCCTGTAATCCAAATTGGCTTATCGTAATATGGATCAGTAATAACCGCCTTTGTGTAGGGCATCTTCGTATCCCCTTGTCTAATTAAGTCATACAGGAATTTCAGTTAACGTTTGGGATTCGCGAATCCTCACTGGCTTAAGCTGCCCTTTCGATCAAGCGCAGCGATCGACTTGCCGGGTCCGAAGGACTTAGCCAGTGCAGGATTGTCCGGCTGATTACGCTTCCCTGCAATCTGAATTATCTTCATCGAGTCCTCTTCCAATACTCCGGCCGGACCAAGGAGCCGACAGGCGACGCAGCGTGAATCTGGTGTTATCTGATGTTGACCCTTCTTCGAGTTAACCCAAGAAATCGTGTTTACGATCTTGACCTAAGTGTTTTCTAGTCTTTCAATAGGGTTTGTACAGGGCTTAAGGGTTCATCCGATAGGGTTACCAGGGAGATGTAAAGGGGCAGAAATGCTGATTGTTGCTAGGGTGGACAGTAACTTCCGCCTTGTACAATCGCATTTCGGTTTTGCCCTTTACATCATTTTTTCGGATGATCCCTTAATACGCCCTGTACGGGTTTCCTATTGAAAGCTAGGTTAGGTCAAGTCGTACACGATTTCGGTCAGGAATCCGGACAGATCATAATATAGTCCTTGCATACACTTCATCGAATCACCTCAGAAGGACTTATACATGATCGGTATTCCTGATGGGTTTTTACTTCTTTGATCAGGTCAATATCAGATAACGTTCTGGGATTCACGAATCCTCACTGGCTTAAGCAGCCCTGTCGATCAAGCGAAGCGATCGACTTGCCGGGTCCGAAGGACTTAGCCAGTGCAGGATTGTCCGGCTGATTACGCTTCCCTGCTACTGAGTTATCCTCTTCGAATCCTCTTCCTATACTCCGGCCGGACCCAGGAGCCGACAGGCGACGCAGCGTGAATCTGGTGTTATCTGATGTTGACCCTTCTTCGAGTTAACCCAAGAAATCGTGTTTACGATCTTGACCTAACGGTTTTCTAGTCTTTCAATAGGTTTGTACAGGGCTTAAGGGTTCATCCGATGCGGTTACCAGGGAGATGTAAAGGGGCAGAAATGCTGATTGTTGCTAGGGCGGAACAGTAACTTCCGCCTTGTACAATCGCATTTCGGTTTTGCCCTTTACATCATTTTTTCGGATGATCCCTTAATACGCCCTGTACGGGTTTCCTATTGAAAGCTAGGTTAGGTCAAGTCGTACACGATTTCGGTCAGGAATCCAGACAGATCATAATATAGTCCTTGCATACACTTCATCGAATCACCTCAGAAGGACTTATACATGATCGGTATTCCTGATGGGTTCTACTTCTTTGATCACGGCAATGACACATAACGTTTGGGATTCGCGAATCCTCACTGGCTTAAGCTGCCCTGTCGATCAAGCGCAGCGATCGACTTGCCGGGTCCGAAGGACTTAGCCAGTGTAGGATTGTCCGGCTGAATATGCTTCCCTGCAAACTGAGTTATCTTCATTGAATTCTCTTCCTATGCTTCGGCCGGACCAAGGAGCCGACAGGCGACGCAGCGTGAATCTGGTGTTATATGACGTTAACCCTTCTCCGAATCAACCCAAGAAATCGTGTTTACGATCTTGACCTAACGGTTTTCTAGTCTTTCAATAGGTTTGTACAGGGCTAAAGGGTTCATCCGATGGGTTACTAGGGAGACGTGAATGGGCAGAAATGCGGATTGTAGCTAGGGTGGAAACTAACTTCCGCTCTTTATACAATCGCATTTCGTTTTTGCCCTTTACGTCATTTTTTCGGATGATCCCTTATTACGCCTTGTACGGGGGTCCTATTGAAAGCTAGGTTAGGTCAAGTCGTACACGATTTCGGTCAGGAATCCGGCCAGATCATGATTAGTCCTTGCATACTCTTCACCGAATCACCTCAAAAGGACTTATACATGATTTAGATTCCTGATGGGTTTTTACTTCATTGTAACCAGGTTAATGTCATATAACGTTTGGGATTCACGAATCCTCACTGGCTCAAGGCGAAGCCGGGTCTGAAGGACTGAGTCAGTGAGGATTGTCCGGCTGAATGTGCTTCCCTGCAAACTGAGTTATCTTCATTGAATCCTCTTCCTATGCTTCGGCCGGACCAAGGAGCCGACAGGCGACGCAGCGTGAATCTGGTGTTATGTGTCGTTGCCTCTTCCTCGAGTTAACCCAAGAAATCGTGTTTTACGATCTTGACCTAACGCTTTCTAGTCTTTCAATAGGCTTTGTACAGGGCTTAAGGGTTCATCCGATGGGGTTACCAGGGAGATGTAAAGGGGGCAGAAATGCTGATTGTTGCTAGGGCAGAACAGTAACTTCCGCTTTGTACAATCGCATTTCGGTTTTGCCCTTTACGTCATTTTTTCGGATGATCCCTTATAATGCCCTGTACGGGTTTCCTATTGAAAGCTAGGTTAGGTCAAGTCGTACACGATTTCGGTCAGGAATCCAGACAGATCATGATAATAGTCCTTGCATACTCTTCAGCGAATTACCTCAGAAGGACTTCTACATGATCGGTATTCCTGATGGGTTCTACTTCTTTGATCAAGGCAATGACACATAACGTTCTGGGATTCGCGATTCCTCACTGGCTTAAGCTGCCCTGTCGATCAAGCGCAGCGATCGACTTGCCGGGTCCGAAGGACTTAGCTAGTGCAGGATTGTCCGGCTGAATGTGCTTCCCTGCTACTGAGTTATCTTCATTGAATCCTCTTCCTATACTTCGGCCGGACCAAGGAGCCGACAGGCGACGCAGCGTGAATCTGGTGTTATATGACGTTAACCCTTCTCCGAATCAACCCAAGAAATCGTGTTTATGATCTTGACCTAACGGTTTTCTAGTCTTTCAATAGGGTTTGTACAGGGCTTAAGGGTTCATCCGATGGGGGGTTACCAGGGAGACGTAAATGGGCAGAAATGCTGATTGTAGCTAAGGCGGAAACTAACTTCCGCTCTTTATACAATTGCATTTCGTTTTTGCCCTTTACGTCATTTTTCGGATGATCCCTTCCTACGCCCTGTACGGGTTTCCTATTGAAAGCTAGGTTAGGTCAAGTCGTACACGATTTCGGTCAGGAATCCGGCCAGATCATGATTAGTCCTTGCATACTCTTCATCGAATCACCTCAAAAGGACTTATACATGATTTAGATTCCTGATGGGTTTTTACTTCATTGTACCAGGTTAATGTCATATAACGTTTCGTATATTCACGACGCCCGACGAAGTCGGGTGTGTCCACAGCAAACACTTCCTGAAGCCGCTTCTGGGACCGAGGGCGCCAGCCCGATGTGTGAATATGGTGTTATGTGAAGTAGTTGTCTTCATCGAGTCTACCCACGAATCTTTATTATTTCAGTTGTTAACTGAATGATTGCCGTAATTATAGAAATCAAGACAATAAATATTGTAACTGTGGTTTCAACTTTACTTTTTTTATTCTCCTGCTTTGCGATAGTTGTATTTTTTTCATTTGTCGATTCACTTGGTTTATTAAAGAAATATGATATTCCATATAAGAATATCCCCGATCCAACAAGAAACAAAATTACATTTAATGATTTAATAATATTAATAACAGTGATGTTACTTACGTATTTGATTTGAAATAAATGCAAAAGTAAAAGTGGTATAAAGAATGCGAGACTAGCGCCCCAGTAACTAAAAGCTTCGTGCTTTAAAACCTTCGATGTCTCTATCATCATACCTAAAACACCGAAAATAAGAGCTATCCAACCAATAACCTTAAAGATAATACTTATAGCATGTGGGATTTCTCCATAATAAATTGGAAGATAAAAAAAGGTCATTCCTACAACCCATAACCATGCAGCTATAAAAAAACCTGATGAAGCCGGAGATTGTTTAGCTTCTTTATTCTTTTGACTGTTATTATTCATAGATCTCCATCTCCCCTCATCCCTATTACAACTATTTCACATAACGTTCTGGGATTCGCGAATCCTCACTGGCTTAAGCTGCCCTGTCGATCAAGCGCAGCGATCGACTTGCCGGGTCCGAAGGACTTAGCCTGTGCAGGATTGTCCGGCTGAATGTGCTTCCCTGCAAACTGAGTTATCTTCATTGAATCCTCTTCCTATGCTTCGGCCGGACCAAGGAGCCGACAGGCGACGCAGCGTGAATCTGGTGTTATCTGATGTTGACCCTTCTTCGAGTTAACCCAAGAAATCGTGTTTACGATCTTGACCTAACGCTTTCTAGTCATTCAATAGGGTTTGTACAGGGCTTAAGGGTTCATCCGATGCGGTTACCAGGGAGATGTAAAGAGGCAGAAATGCTGATTGTTGCTAGGGCGGAACAGTAACTTCCGCCTTGTACAATCGCATTTCGGTTTTGCCCTTTACATCATTTTTTCGGATGATCCCTTAATACGCCCTGTACATGTTTCCTATTGAAAGCTAGGTTAGGTCAAGTCGTACACGATTTCGGTCAGGAATCCAATAGATCATAATATAGTCCTTGCATACACTTCATCGAATTACCTCAAAGGACTTATACATGTTCTAGATTCCTGATGGGTTTTTACTTCTTTGATCAGGTCAATATCAGATAACGTTTGGGATTCGCGAATCCTCACTGGCTTAAGCTGCCCTGTCGATCAAGCGAAGCGATCGACTTGCCGGGTCCGAAGGACTTAGCCAGTGCAGGATTGTCCGGCCGATTACACTTCCCTGCTACTGAGTTATCTTCATTGAATCCACTTCCTATACTCCGGCCGGACCAAGGAGCCGACAGTCGACGCAGCGTGAATCTGGTGTTATATGACGTTAACCCTTCTCCGAATCAACCCAAGAAATCGTGTTTACGATCTTGACCTAACGGTTTTCTAGTCTTTCAATAGGTTTGTACAGGGCTAAAGGGTTCATCCGATGGGTTACTAGGGAGACGTGAATGGGCAGAAATGCTGATTGTTGCTAGGGTGGAAACTAACTTCCGCTCTTTATACAATCGCATTTCGTTTTTGCCCTTTACGTCATTTTTTCGGATGATCCCTTATTACGCCTTGTACGGGGTTCCTATTGAAAGCTAGGTTAGGTCAAGTCGTACACGATTTCGGTCAGGAATCCGGCCAGATCATGATTAGTCCTTGCATACTCTTCACCGAATCACCTCAAAAGGACTTATACATGATTTAGATTCCTGATGGGTTTTTACTTCATTGTAACCAGGTTAATGTCATATAACGTTTGGGATTCGCGAATCCTCACTGGCTTAAGCTGCCCTGTTGATCAAGCGCAGCGATCGACTTGCCGGGTCCGAAGGACTTAGCCAATGCAGGATTGTCCGGCTGAATATGCTTCCCTGCAAACT
This sequence comes from Paenibacillus sp. PL2-23, assembly GCF_040834005.1. Taxonomy (NCBI): domain Bacteria; kingdom Bacillati; phylum Bacillota; class Bacilli; order Caryophanales; family Paenibacillaceae; genus Paenibacillus; species Paenibacillus sp. PL2-23. The sequence goes on along the minus strand of NZ_CP162129.1, from coordinate 2,913,869 downwards.
GAGTTATCTTCATTGAATTGTCTTCCTATGCTTCGGCCGGACCAAGGAGCCGACAGGCGACGCAGCGTGAAGCTGGTGTTATATGACGTTAACCCTTCTCCGAATCAACCCAAGAAATCGTGTTTACGATCTTGACCTAACGGTTTTCTAGTCTTTCAATAGGTTTGTACAGGGCTAAAGGGTTCATCCGATGGGTTACTAGGGAGACGTGAATGGGCAGAAATGCGGATTGTAGCTAGGGTGGAAACTAACTTCCGCTCTTTATACAATCGCATTTCGTTTTTGCCCTTTACGTCATTTTTTCGGATGATCCCTTATTACGCCTTGTACGGGGTTCCTATTGAAAGCTAGGTTAGGTCAAGTCGTACACGATTTCGGTCAGGAATCCGGCCAGATCATGATTAGTCCTTGCATACTCTTCACCGAATCACCTCAAAAGGACTTATACATGATTTAGATTCCTGATGGGTTTTTACTTCATTGTAACCAGGTTAATGTCATATAACGTTTGGGATTCACGAATCCTCACTGGCTTAAGCTGCCCTTTCGATCAAGCGTAGCGATCGACTTGCCGGGTCCGAAGGACTTAGCCTGTGCAGGATTGTCCGGCTGAATGTGCTTCCCTGCTACTGAGTTATCTTCATTGAATCTTCTTCCTATACTCCGGCCGGACCAAGGAGCCGACAGGCGACGCAGCGTGAATCTGGTGTTATGTGTCGTTGCCTCTTCTCCGAGTTAGCCCAAGAAATCGTGTTTTACGATCTTGACCTAACGCTTTCTAGTCTTTCAATAGGGTTTGTACAGGGCTTAAGGGTTACCAGGGAGATGTAAAGGGGCAGAAATGCTGATTGTTGCTAGGGCGAAACAGTAACTTCCGCCTTGTACAATCGCATTTCAGTTTTGCCCTTTACGTCATTTTTTCGGATGATCCCTTCCTACGCCCTGTACGGGTTTCCTATTGAAAGCTAGGTTAGGTCAAGTCGTACACGATTTCGGTCAGGAATCCAGACAGATCATGATAATAGTCCTTGAATACTCTTCATCGAGTCACCTCAAAAGGACTTATATATGATCTAGATTCCTGATGGGTTCTACTTCTTTGACCAAGGCAATGACACATAACGTTTGGGATTCGCGAATCCTCACTGGCTTAAGCTGCCCTGTCGATCAAGCGCAGCGATCGACTTGCCGGGTCCGAAGGACTTAGCCTGTGCAGGATTGTCCGGCTGAATGTGCTTCCCTGCTACTGAATTATCATCTTCGTATCCTCTTCCTATACTCCGGCCGGACCAAGGAGCCGACAGGCGACGCAGCGTGAATCTGGTGTTATGTGTCGTTGCCTCTTCTCCGAGTTAACCCAAGAAATCGTGTTTTACGATCTTGACCTAACGCTTTCTAGTCATTCAATAGGGTTTGTACAGGGCTTAAGGGTTCATCCGATGCGGTTACCAGGGAGATGTAAATGGGCAGAAATGCTGATTGTTGCTAGGGCGGAAAAGTAACTTCCGCCTTGTACAATCGCATTTCAGTTTTGCCCTTTACGTCATTTTTTCGGATGATCCCTTAATACGCCCTGTACGGGTTTCCTATTGAAAGCTAGGTTAGGTCAAGTCGTACACGATTTCGGTCAGGAATCCAGACAGATCATGATAATAGTCCTTGTATACTCTTCATCGATTCACATCAGAAGGACTTTTACATGTTCTAGATTCCTGATGGGTTGTACTTCTTTGATCAAGGCAATGACACATAACGTTTTTATTGCTGTACTTTTGGTTAAGTTGTTCTGGGTGTGGTGTTTCTGTTGTTCGTGTTAATTGCAATAATTCGACGCTAATCCATCCGATGCCGACCACCAACCAACGTTAGCTAATCCCTCTCACAACCCAACCTGCACGCCAACAAAGCCAACTTGATCAGATCTCCTAAATCTCTTACAAGATCTCTTCCCTGATCTCTTCCCTACCTTCTTCCTATATCTCCAAGATCTCTTCCCTTACGCATCCCATTAACTATCCAAAGGACTTCGAATGCGGCGGAGGTCCTTTGATGTGACGTGGGTATAGATCTGGGTTGTGCGGGGGCTTTGGTGGCCGAGGAGCTCTTGGATGTAGCGGAGATCTACGCCGCTTTCCAGCAAGTGAGTGGCGAAGGAGTGGCGAAGGCTGTGTATACTCACTTTTTTGTTGATGCCGGATGCTTCCAAAGCTCGTTCGAACAGCCTCTGCGCGGACCGTTCTGTGAGATGACTATTGGGATCTTGGCCGGGGAAGAGCCATGTCTGGGGTGAATAGGTCTTGACGTACACCTGAACCAGATGGAAGGCTTGATCGGATAGCAAGGTATACCGATCCTTGCGTCCCTTGGCTTGTTTGATTCGCAGCGAGCGCCTGCCGATATCAACATCGTCCAGTCTCAAGCGCACGACCTCTCCTACCCGTAGACCTGAGGAGTAAGTCAGCGCAAGTAATGCGATGTGCTTTTCGTTGTTCAAGGCTTGCAGCAGGCATTTCACTTCAGTCAGTGAAAGAATTTGTGGCAGCTTTTTTTCTTTTTTGGGTCGAACGAATTTTGTATCGTCCTTGATCTGAAGCACTTTTTCCTTATAAAATTTAATCGCGCTGATTGCTTGGTTCACATAAGCATGAGAAAATTGTGAATCAAGCAACTGCAGCAGGTAAGGCTGAATAACGCTAGCTCCCCACTCGGTTGTCCCCAATTGCGTCATGGTGAAGGTATGATATCTCTTCACATGACCGGCATACACTCGTATCGTCCTGGCGCTGTATCCTCGCAGTTTAAGCTGATCTCGCAGCTTCCTCTCATCCTCTGGGCTCCAGATCAGAGCGGCTTTGCCCAGTCTGGCCTTCCGTTCACTGAACAAATAACATTCCTCTTGAAGGGCAGCGTCAGGCACGAAAGCATAATGGGGATATGCATCGATTAATCGTTGAACCACATCAAGTGTATAAGGCAGCGTCCATATACGCTCTGCAGGTACCCACCGATGTCCTTGTATGGCTTTAATACGAAGCACATCATCTCGATTGAAACGAACAAGCCTAACACCAAGCGTTTCATCATTTAGCTTATACAATCTGATTTCCATTTCCTGCTACCTCCATTATACCTGTATTTTCAAATTCAGGAAGAGCGCAAAAAAAAGAAAGCCCCAGCGGCAAGAGTTCTTCTCCCGCCAGGTGCTTTCTATGTGTTGACCATTCATTGTCATTAGAATACTTTTGTTGTCCAGCTCTCGCAATTCCAGGTTTCGGTTACTACGTCACGATAGAATTCAGGTTCGTGAGAGATCAAGAGAATACTGCCTTTGTACGCCCTGAGCGCTCGCTTCAGTTCTTCCTTCGCGTCGACGTCCAAGTGGTTCGTCGGCTCGTCGAGCACCAGCAGGTTCGTATCGCGGTTAATGAGCTTACAGAGCCGAACCTTGGCCTTCTCGCCGCCGCTCAGAACCGTAATTTTGCTTTCGATATGCTTGGTGGTCAAGCCGCATCTCGCCAGGGCGGCGCGAACCTCGAATTGTGTAAACGAAGGGAATACGTTCCATATCTCTTCGATACATGTATTATAGTTCGCTTCCTTCGATTCTTGCTCGAAGTAGCCGATCTCCAGGTTGTCGCCCAGCTCGACAGAGCCGGATACAGCCGGAATTTCGCCCAGAATACTGCGAAGCAGAGTCGTCTTGCCAATCCCGTTGGCGCCGACGAGCGCAATCTTCTGTCCGCGCTCCATTCGCAGGTTCAGCGGACGAGACAGCGGTTCGGAATAACCGATCACGAGCTCGTTGGTCTCGAAGATCACACGGCCGGCGGTGCGGCCTTCCTTGAAGCTGAATTGCGGCTTCGGCTTCTCCTTCGCCAGCTCGATAACATCCATCTTGTCGAGCTTCTTCTGTCTGGACATGGCCATGTTACGGGTTGCGACACTGGCTTTGTTCCGCGCGACAAAGTCCTTCAGGTCCGCAATCTCCTGCTGCTGGCGCTTGTATGCGGACTCCAGCTGCTGCTTCTTCATCTCGTACACTTGCTGGAAGTGGTTATAATCTCCAACGTAACGGTTCAGCTCCTGATTCTCCATATGGTAGATCAGATTAATTACGCTGTTCAGGAACGGAATATCATGAGAAATGAGGATAAAGGCATTCTCGTATTCTTGCAGGTATCGCTTCAGCCACTCGATATGGACCTCGTCCAAGTAGTTCGTCGGCTCGTCCAAGAGCAGAATATCAGGCTTCTCCAGCAACAGCTTGGCGAGAAGCACCTTCGTGCGCTGGCCGCCGCTCAGATCGTGTACATCCTTGTCCAGACCGATATCGGTCAGGCCCAGACCACGCGCGGTCTCTTCAATCTTGGCGTCGATCATATAGAAATCCTGGTTCGTCAGCGTATCCTGAATCGTACCGACGTCTTCCAGCAGACGCTCCAGCTCCTCGGGCGAGACCTCCCCCATCTTGCCGTACATGTCGTTCATCTCCTGCTCCATATCGAACAGGTATTGGAACGCGCCCTTAAGCACGTCTCTAATGGTCATGCCTTTGGTCAGCACGGCGTGCTGGTCCAGATAACCGACGCGCATGCGCTTCGACCATTCCACTTTGCCGTCATCAGGCTGAAGCTTGCCCGTAATAATGTTCATAAACGTGGATTTACCTTCACCATTCGCGCCAATCAAACCGATATGCTCGCCCTTCAGCAAGCGAAACGACACGTCATTGAAGATAGCGCGGTCTCCAAAGCCGTGGCTGAGACGTTCTACATTTAATATGCTCATGCATTAACACCTTTTCTGTTAGACTTCATACTCGCTATATTATAATCGTTAGATAGCATTCAACTCAATAACCAAATTGTTTGCAGCATGCAAAATGCTAGGGCCCCCGGCTTGCTTCAGGCATCACTCGCCCCAGAAACCGGTTCATCAGCACGGGAAGCGAAATGAGAATAGGCGGATCAATGAGGCTTGGCGGATGCAGCGAGACATCCAGCGCGGGCAGCTCTTCGCCTGCTCCAACGACAATAGCTGTCTTCGAGCGCGAACGCAGCGTTGTCTGTGGAAGCAGCATGCGCTTCGCCTCTGTGCCCCACGAAATCGTCGTCGCCATCACATAATAGATGCCCGGCTTCACATTCGGAATGACGAACTCCCCCAACGCTCCAAGCAATGTGCCGTACAGGGGCAGACCCTCCGGAATAGGCTTAGGGAACAGGCCGATTAATACAACGCCCTCGAACGCAAATTCGCTTGTAACGGCTCCTCGAACCGTTGCATGCTGCGGGGCTAATAGATCAGATGTGCGCCAATCCTTCAGCTCCTGCAGCAGGGACAAATATTGTCCGGCACTCTCCGCAGTGTTGCGGAACTGAGCCGGTGTCATTCCGACCTTCTGCGTGAATCGGGTGGTGAAGGTGCCAAGGCTCTGCTGGCCAATCTCCATGCCAATGTCCCGAATGCTAAGCGAGCTGTTAAGCAGCAGCTCCTTCGCCTTCTGCAGCCGAAGAGCAGAGACGTAATACATAGGCGAGATGCCCATCTTGTCCTTGAATAAGCGGGTAAAGTGATATGGGCTGTACGACGCCTGCTCGGCTAGCCTCGCAAGCGGCAGCGGATCTTCAATATGGTCTTGAATATATGCCAATATCTGTTCCATCTCGGTCGAACCCATTATGCACTTCACCGCCCCCCAGTTTTCCCAATCCTTTCATTAGTCTACCATCATCGCCCAATACGATCAAGTGTTCTTATTGTAAGGTTGTGGATGGGTAGGAGCCTGCTGCATGCTGCGAACCATCTTCTCCAGCACTTCCGTTACGATTCGGGCTTCTCCCTCATCCAGCTGGCTGAGATATGCGCCGATCATCTCTTCCCTGATCTCTTTGGCGCGCTGTATGAGGAGTTGACCATGCTCGGTAAGCTCGACGAGGATGACTCTGCGATCCGATTCGTCGTGTATGCGGCGCACAAGCTCAGCCTTCTCCAGCCGATCAATCATAACCGTAACGGCGCTCGGCTTTACCTCCAGCTTGTCTGCCAGCATGGTCAGGCGGCACTTGCCGCTTGTCCGGATCCAATGAAGCATGAACAACTGAGTCATCGTCACCGGTGTATCCAGCTGCTCTATTATAATAGAAGCAAACATTCGGTTCAGCTGCGTGACGGATTGCTGGAATCGACCTGCGAGAGTCTCCATCAAGCTCCCCCTCTCTGATGATTGGATCTATTTTATTCTATCTGCCGATGGGCAAAAAAGCTATCCTCCGCATGCTTGCGGAAGATAGCTTCAGCGCGACTCTTATTTCTCCAGCAGCTTGGCCCAGAACCCGCCCCTGAAGTGGCGCGGCTCGTGCGAGATGACGAACGCCTTCGGAGCGGTAGCGGAGATTGCTTCCAGCAAGCGCTTCTCCGCGCTTCGTTTCACCAGCACCTGCATAACGAGTCGCGGACCGCTGCGGCCTTCGCCTTGCCAGACCGTCACCCCATAGCCGCTTGCCCGCAGCTGGTCCGGCAGGCTTGTATTCACGGTGTCGGCAATGACTTGTACCACAGAATAGCCCAGCGCCAGTGCCTCTTCGATCTTGCTCCCCAGGAACACGCCGAGTCCGAAGCCGACACAATAAGCGGCTATGTAGATCGGACTGGACAAATTGTCCAGCACGATCTGCAGACCGATCAAATAGATGAATACCTCGACCATGGAAATAAGCGATGCCGCTAATCGTTTGCCTTTAATGACGAGAATGAGCCGCAGTGTAAATATCGAGACATATGTCATATTAATGCCGAGTATTAAGGCGATAATCCAGACCGGATTCATGAGATTATCGTGTTGCGATATAGCCAGGTCTCGGCTTTTGGCCGGAGTATGGATCGTTTAGCTTGTTTTCCACACTGTTGTATACCATAAAGACATTGCTGCGAGGATACGGCGAAATATTGCTGGAGGAGCCATGCAGCACGTTGCAATCGAACAACAGGACAGAGCCCGCTTTGCCAACTGGCATCTCAATGCCATGCTTCTCCGCCAGAGCAGCCAAGCTTTCCTGATCCGGCACGCCATATTCCTGCTTGCGCAGCGATTCCTTGAAGTGGTCATCCGGCGTTTGGCCGACACATGCCACGAAGGTTTTGTGCGAGCCTGGAATAATCATTAGGGGACCGTTGAAGGGATGATTATCCGTCAGCGCGATGGAGCAGCTTAATGCCCGCATCGCAGGCATGCCATCCTCGACATGCCACGTTTCGAAGTCCGAATGCCAATAAAATTCCTTGCCCGTAAATCCTGGCTTATAATTGATGCGGGACTGATGAATATACGTGTCCGAGCCCAGCAGGAAGTTCGTGATTGCCGTCAGCTTGGCCTGCTTCGACAAGGCCTGGAATATATCGTTGTTATCATGTACCGCGAATATCGAGCGGACCTCTTTGCTTTGCGGCTCGCGAATGACATGGGAAGCCTCTTGCTCGCGGTACGAGGCCTGCAGCCGGTTCAGCTCTTCACGCCATACGTTGACCTCAGACTCTGTGAAGAAGTTTTCGAGGAACAAATAACCGTTTTTTTCATAAAATGCGGCTTGCTCCTGGGTCAGCGGGCTATCCGGCGTCCACTTGCTGTACACCACGGGATCCTTGCGCTCCAAACGCTCCGGCTGTGCGGCAATACGGGATGGGTAACGGTCCTCTTGTGCTAATTTTTGGCTCATTGTATGCATCTCCATTTCGATTTGATTTGGTTTAACGGCCACTCAACGTCCAGCTTACGCCTGCGTCTCTTCCAGAATAGGATAGACGCCGTCCTTGTCATGCACCTCGGCTCCGGTTAACGGCGGGTTGAATACGCACACCATACGCAATTGGGATTGGGCGCGCAGCAGATGCTTCTCGTGCCCGTCGAGCGCGTACAGCGTGCCTGGCTTAATGGCGTACGTCTCGCCGCCGATCACTTCAATCTCGCCTTCACCTTCAATGCAGTACACGGCTTCCACATGGTTGCGATACCAGATCAGCGTCTCTGTTCCAGCCTTAATAATAGTGTCGTGCATCGAGAAGCCCATGCCATCCTTCTTGAGCAGAAGTCTTCTGGAATTCCATGTCAATGTGTCAATATCGTCCTGTGTATGGATGATGTCATCCAGGTTTTTCACGATCATAGTCCTTGTTCCGCCTTCCTGAATATAAGTTAAGAGGTCGCTCCCGCTTTGGCAAGAGCTGGCTCGAATACTTGCTGCAACGCCGCCTCCAGCTTGGCAAGACCGTCCTTCAATACGGATGTCTCGATCGTCAGAGGCGGCATGAGCTTCGCAACCTCGTCATTCGGGCCGGAGGTTTCCATAATCAAGCCCTTCTCGAAGCATGCGGCGCATAGCTTGCCGGCATCGGCCGGCTGCTTGAACACCAGTCCCTGAATCAAACCTTTTCCGCGAACCTCCATAATTTTGCCGCTATAGCGGGACGCCATCTTGCCGAGGAAGGTGGACACCGTGCTGGCATGCTCGCTTATCCGGTTCTCCAGCTCGCGGTCCTTCCAATAATGAAGCGCCTCCGTTGCCGCAACAAAGCCAAGGTTGTTGCCGCGGAACGTGCCGTTATGCTCGCCGGGATTCCAGATATCATGCTCCGGCTTCAACAGCGTCAGAGCCATAGGCAGCCCGTAGCCGCCGATCGACTTGGACATACAGATGATATCCGGCTCAATGCCAGTCTTCTCGAAGCTGAAGAAGGTGCCCGTGCGGCCGCAGCCCATTTGCACGTCATCTACAATGAGCAGAATGCCGTGCTCGCGGCAGATTCGCTCCAAATTCCGAAGCCATTTGTCGCTGGCGCTATTGAGGCCGCCCTCTCCCTGAAGCGTCTCCAGAATGACGGCAGCCGGCAGGTCCAGGCCGCTGCCTGGATCCTGCAGCATTTTCTCCAGCAGAGAGGTTGTATCCACCAGCGGTCCAAGATATCCGTCGTACGGCAGGAATGTCGTTCCGTTCAGCGGAACGCCAGCTCCTCCCCGCTTGAACGCGTTGCCCGTCGCCGCCAGCGAGCCCAGCGACATGCCATGGAAGGCATTGGTGAAGCAGACGACGTTCGAGCGTCCCGTCACCTTGCGTGCGATCTTCATAGCGCTTTCCACCGAGTTTGTTCCGGTTGGTCCCGGGAACATCACCTTGTAGGAAAGTCCGCGCGGCGCAAGAATCGTCTCCTGGAATTTCAGCAGGAACCTTTCCTTGGCCTCAGTAGCCATGTCCAAGCTATGGGTGATGCCGTCCTCCATCAAATATTCAATCAGCTTGGCGCGAATCCGGCTGTTGTTATGACCGTAGTTAAGAGCGCCGGCACCGGCGAAGAAGTCAATGAATTCCCGATTGTCGCGATCCATCAGCTTGGCGTTGCTTGCCTTGGTGAACACCGTTTTGAAGCTGCGGCAATAGCTGCGCACCTCGGATTCCAGTTGGTCGAACACCTGCAGCTTACTCTTGTTGCTCTCTTGTTTGATTGCGTTCATAGTCATATCTCCTCCTCCTGATATTCTTTAGTTTTCCAGTCGTCCTGCTCCCCGCCGCAGCGGTCCGATGCGGAATAGAAGCTCTGCGTCATGCGCCTCCGGGAACAGCTCTTCACCGTACAACTCCGAGATGGCGCATTCCGCGCCAAAGGTTTTGGCCAAACGAAGGAACAGCTGCCGCGAAGCGATGTTGTCTGGACCAATCGTTGCTTCAACATATTGAATGTCCGCGTTGTCGTCCCGTCGCAGCACCTCAGCCAGCAGCTTGCTGGCAATGCCGTTGCCCCGAAGAATGGGATCTACCGCAATCTGCCAGACGAACAGCGTATTCGGCTCAGATGGCTTGCGGAAGGCGGAGACAAACCCGAGCGTCCGCTCCTCCTGCTTACCTACGCAGCATGTGTCTCGGAATTGATCGCACAGAAGAATATAGGCGTACGATGTATTGACATCCAGGCCGCCGGAGCGCTTGACGAGCTTCCATACCGCATGGCCATCGGCAGCTTCCGGCTTTTGATAGTCGAGTGTTATCGTTTTATGGTCAATCAATGGATCATTCCTCCAAACGTCTTGGCTTACAGGAAGCGGCTCAAGAACGCCTGCAGCCGTTCGCTCTTCGGCGAATCGAACAGCTCGGCGGGCGGACCCTGCTCCACGATCAGGCCCTCCGCTCCGAAGACGACACGATCGGCGACTTCTCTGGCGAAATCCATCTCATGCGTAATCAGCATCATCGCCGTCTCGCCCTCCAGCGCCACTTCTTTAATCACTTCCAGCACCTCGCCCACAAGCTCGGGGTCCAGCGCCGACGTTACCTCGTCGAACACAACAACCTTGGGCCTCATCACTAGAGCACGCGCTATAGCGACGCGCTGCTTCTGGCCGCCTGACAGCTGTGATGGATAATTATCAAGCTTCGTTGACAAGCCGACCTTATCCAGCATAGCTTCAGCCCTGGCATTGGCTTCCTCAGTCCCAATCTTCAGCACGGACGTAAGCGCCAGCGTCACATTGCGCCGGACCGTCAGATGAGGAAACAGGTTGAAATGCTGGAATACCATACCGACCTTCTCCCTCATCCGCCGAAGATGCTTTTCATTGGCGGGCAGCAGCTCCCCTTTTTTACTCTTACGATGCCAGAGCGGCTCCCCGTCGATGGCAATCATGCCGCTTGTGGGCTGCTCCAGCGTCATCAGCATCCGACCAAGCGTTGTTTTGCCGGAGCCGCTTGGCCCGATGAGGGCCAGCTTCTCCCCGGCGTGCAAGGTCAGATCAATGCCCTTAATGACCTCCAGCTCCCCGAATCGTTTGGTTACTCCACGATATTCGACAAGCGCGGGAGACGCGGGGACGATGGAAGCAGCCTCCGTCATCCCCTCTGCCCTTTCTTGTGCAACGATCATACTGGTAAAGCCTCCTTTACGATGCCCGGTTGCGAGCCCACCGCTTCTCCAGCTGTGTAATCGCAAGGGACATGGTCAAGCTGCCCGCGATGAAGATAACGCCAACAATCGTATAAGGCTCGAATACCCGGAAGGATATCGATACTTCATTTTTGGCGCGTAGCAGCAGCTCGATGAACGTGATCGCCGACAAGGTCGGCGTTTCCTTGAATATAACGATGAGATAATTGCCCATTATGGGCACGACGGGCGGGATGGCCTGGGGCAGGATTACCGTACCCCATGTGCGGCTCTTCGACAGGTTCAGCGCAGTTGCCGCCTCCCATTGCCCCTTCGGCACACCGTCAATGCCAGAGCGATACACCTCGGACATGTAAGTTGCGTAATGCAGCCCGAGCCCGATAACCCCTGTTACAAACGCTGACATCGACAACGGTGTCAGCATGGGCAAGCTGTAATAGAGAAAAAACAATTGGACGAGCAGCGGCGTGCTGCGAATAAAATGAACGATTGCCGCTGTCGTACGGCTAATCAGCTTGAAGCGCGAACGAAGCAGCGCTGCGAATGCCAAGCCAAGCACGGCTGCCAGCACAAAGCCGCATAAGGTGGCAAGCAGGACGTTCGGCACCGCCTTCAGCAGAATGCCTGCTACTTCACCTGCGTACTCCCAATTCCACATATCGCTGCGTCACCTCCACACTGTCATCTTGCGCTCCAGCCATGAGATGGGCAGCGAAATGCAGGTGGAGAGCAAATAATAAATTAGGAGCAGCAGGCCGAAGATGACCGGCGTATCCGAATAATAATTGTTGCGCAGAATCATCGCCTCATAGGTCAAATCTGACATCGTAATGAAGAAGACAAGGGATGTTGACTTCAGCATTTCGATCCACAAATTGCCCATTGGCGGCAGCATCCGCACAATCGCCTGCGGCAGCACGATTTGCGTCAGCCGCCGGTAAGGGGACAAATTAAGCGCAATGGATGCTTCATATTGGCCCCGCGGAACCGCCTGGATGGAGCTCCTCACGATCTCTCCGCCATACGCTCCAATATTTAATCCGATAGCCAGCACCGCCGACCAGGTTTTGGACAGCTCAAGTCCCGCCATTGGCAGCGCAAAGTATACCCAGAATAGCAGCACTAGCAGCGAAGCCGCGCGGAACAGCTCTATGTACCCGATCGACAGCCAGCGAATTGGAGGAATCGAGGACAGTCGTCCTAATCCTGACAGCATCGCGAACACCATCGCGACGCAGCCCGAGAGCAGCGTAATCTTAATGGTCACCAGCGCGCCTTGCCCAAGGAACGGCAGCCAGCTCAGAATGGTATCCAGCACGTTACGCTTGGCACAGCTTCGCTGCCGTCATGTCGCCTGGAAGCTCCTGCTCTGTAAAGCCGAAGCTCTGGAGAATTTCCAACAGCTCGCCGCTTTCCTTCATCTTGGCAAGCTCCGCGTTGAAGGCGTCACGGAAGGACGTGTCCTCCATGCGGAATGCTGTCGCGCCGTAGCCGCGGACGCTCTTCCCGTCAACGACAGGCTGCTCGAAATCCATTACGCGTTCGATGCTGCTGTCGGCGGCTTCCGTCAATCTGGATTGCAGCGCCGGTCCTGTCATCGTCATGGCGTCCGCCCTGCCGGATTGCAGCGCGCTGATGGCTGCGTCCTGATCGGGCACAATGACCATCTGGCTTTCTGCCACGCCTGAGGCTGTCAGATATCCGATCTCCACTGCGCCAGCCATAACCGCTATCTTCGCGTCCTTGTTCTCAGCGATAGCTTGGTAGCTGTTCAACCCTAGTGGATTGCCCGCCTGAACGGCCAGCCCTTCGCCAATGCTGTATTCCGGATCCGCGAACAGCACCGCCTCGCAGCGCTCTGGATTAATAAACATGCCCGCGGTGATCATATCGAACCGATTGGAGTTTAAGCCCGCTATTAAGGCAGAAAATTCTGTTAATTCCCCGCGCATTTCCTCTATGCCGAGACGCTTCAGTATGACGCGCGCAATTTCAACCGCTTCGCCAGTCAGCTCACCATTCTCGTTTTTGTACGCGTATGGATTTTCCCCTGCGAACCCAATTGTTACATAGCCTTGCTCGACCGCCTTCTCCAAGGTAGTCTGCCCCTCCGCTTTGTCTCCACCTTTGCCGCTGGACGAGCTTCCGCCGTCCACGCCGCATGCGCCGATTAGCAAAGCGGGCAGCAGCAGCAGCAAGGTCAACCATTTTCCTCGCACTTGTTATCCCAACCTTTCTTGTTTTTTGGAACACTTAAAAGGCTAACATGAATGGCGCTGGAGGTCATTTCCAGTAACAAGCGATATTTTAGCGTATATGGGGCTCTCTGCGGCAGAGGGGAGCTGACCTGCCCTCTTCTCCTTTTTCCTGCCATATCCTGCCTCATGATAGCCAATTGCATGGTTTACATGACGAATAGAGTATGTTATATAAGATAATCTTATAATTAAAATCCGCGAAATTGCGTATCACATTTCATAAACGATGCTTATAAAGAATTTTGTCGAAAAAAAAATAACAAAAAGGCGGAGCAACAGCCGGCCTAATCGCCGACTTGCTCCGCCCAATAGAGGCTACGCCTTTTCCAATTGGCTCAGCCAGAGAACGTAGGAATGCCGATCCCGCTCAGCTCCAAGCTCCTGCAGCAAGACCTCTCCCTGGGACTCCGTTACAGGGACGCCGTCCCACTCGTCGATCACCATTTTGGTCAAACCCTGCTGCCGGAGAATGACACGGAGTGTCGTCTTCAGCGCCAGCCTGCGCAGCTCGTATGCCTTCTCAGACAGCTCCTCCGTATGCGTGGCCGCCCCGCCTCCGTTCTCCTTCATGCTGAATATCCGTTTGCCATTGCTCTCCACCCAATAAGTCCATTCAGAGCCGCTGAGCGCGACATAGCTGCCCTTCTTTCTGCCGAATGACTGGGAAGCATGAGTTTTGGCGGGCCATTCCATGAACAGTCCGTACGGATTAGCGGGATCCATCGCCGAGAGCACGGTTACGCCCTCTCCTTGCAGCTCCTGCGCTGCGGAGCGAAGGCTTCCTGCGAGCTCCGGCGTCGTGAACTGGATGGCCGCGGCGCCCTCCACGAATATGCCTCTCGTCATATTCCCCCATTCCTCCAGCCTGTTCAGCACGGGCAGCACCTCGTCCCACCGGAACGGCGTATACGCCGATACAAGCTCCTTGGTCACGATGCCATAACAGTCGATCAGCTGTCCAATCCAATGAGCCGCTGAAGTCGCGCGCGCGGCTTCCGCGGGAGCATGGGCCGGCTGCGAGGCTTCATGGGCTGACGTGTTGTTCAGCAGCGAGGCAGTCGCATACCATCGGCCGAACCCCGAACCGGCTTTCCCGTTGTCCTTGCCCTTCTTCAGCAGGCTCAGCCGCAGCGGAGCAAATTGATCGTTGGAGGCATGTCCCTCCCATACCAGCTCCAGCAGCTCCAGCAGCGTCTCGCTGGGCGTCTTGCCATAATCACGGCTAAGCTTGGTAAGGAAGCTGGCTCCGCTAGCCGCAAGCAGCTCCAGCAGCTCCCGATGCTTGCTCTCTTGCTTCGCCGCATGATCCGCATAAGGACGAATCAGCTCGATATCAGCCGCCAGGAAAAATGCGATTTTTCCTTCCTTCGCGCCATCCCCGCGGCTCCCCAGCCATATCACCTCGCCCGTTGCGCACAACGCGTCCAAATCCTCCTTGCGATATTGCGCAATTCGCGACGGGAACAGGAAGCTCTCCCAATGCGCCGCAGGCAGGAACAAGCCTTGCATTCTGCCCATCACCGCAAGCAGCCCTTCCCTTCCCTGCAGCTGCGAGCCGACAAGCGCGTGCTGCCGGAGCGCCAGGTAGGAGCACCAGCGCTGCGGCGCCATCGCTGACGCCAGCTTGCGTCCTTCTCCGATCGACAGCCTGACGATCTGGGCCGCTACTTTGGCGCTGCACCAGAGCCGCTCATCCTCGTCCGCCGCGAAGGGGGCCTGCTGAAGGAGGCCCAGCCTTACCAGCTCGTCGACGATCGAGCGAGCCGCTTCCAGCGTCAGGGCAGGATAACGCTCGCATAGCTCGGGCTCCGTCACGGACATTCGCCCCTCCGCGTAGCGGCTGATGACAAATGCGTCCGATTCGGCATGGCCGGGGAATGACTCATAGATGTGAGCTTCATCGGCGCAAATCCAACGCGGCAGCGGCTCGTCATCCTCCCCCCTGCGGAAGTCAAAGGAGAGGATACGCCCTTCTGCATGGAGCTTCTCCAGGCTCTCCATCGCCTGAGCCCCGCCAGCCTGGACAAGCTCGTCTACGCCGGCATCCCCCACTTGCTTCAGATATGCATAGGCCCCCTGGGGATGCCGCGGCTCCGGCTGTCGCTCGCTGAGCCTCTCCTCCATCTGCAGCAGCGCTTCCTCCGCGATGCCGCCGCTGCTGGACGGGCTCCCGAACAGCTCCTTCGCCAGCCCCTTGCTCATGTGCATGAGACCCGCTTTGGTAGCGGCGTCCAGACCGTCTCCTTCATATAGGCGCATATTGACGTAATCCGCCAGAAATTGCGTCGCCATTGGCGACGGGAATTCCGTCTCCCGCACCACGATTTGGATGGCTCCGCGGCGTATATCCTCCAATAGCCCCATCAAACCCCGCAGATCCAAATATTCCTCCATACAAGCCTTCATCGCTTCCGTAAGATAGGGGAAGGATTCCGCGTAAGGCAGCGCCTCGCGAAGCAGCTCCTCGCTGCGCAGACGCATCTGCCACATAGGCACCCGTGTGAAGCTGCGCGCGAGCAGCAGCGACGTCTCGGCAATGCGGCGGAACGCGATAGCTAGGAGGGGCGAGCCCGTCACCGCCTCTGTCAGCAGCGTCTCCAGATTAGCCGGCGTGACCTCGGCGATCATGCGCAGCCAGGAGGCGTCCCATTCCGGCAGAACGAATTCAATGCCGTTATCCTTGGCGTTGCCGTACAGCGAATAAGGCAGCGTCTTCTCGAATTGGCGCTGAATGGCGAGCAGCCAGGTGCGATTCACTTTTCTGCCGAATGGGTTAAGGATAATAACATGGGTCTGATTCATCATATCTCGATATTGCTCAATCACGATACGTCCTGCCGTGGGAAGCTCGCTGAACGCATGCTGCGAAGTCGCATAGCCGATCAGCTCCTCCGCCGCGTACCGGTCCAGGCCGCAATCGCTGGCCAGCCAGGCCATTGCTGCTTCCTTGCGATCCGGATGGACCCCTCCCGCTCCGCCCCCGCCGCTCCATTCGCTCCACTGCTTGCTTCTAGCCCGGTCAGGCGCAGGGTCCAATCCCAGCTGCTCGCTCAGCCGCTCCAGCAATTGTCCGACCTTGATGCCTAGCCCCAGCGACCGTCCAGGTCCCTCGTTGCGCCAGAATGGAATTTCGCTGAAGCTGTTGGCGGCTTCGGATACATAGATTCGATCCTTATCGATCCGCCTAATCATCCAGGAGCTGGTGCCGAGCAGGAAGACATCGCCGACGCGGCTCTCATGCACAAATTCTTCATCCAGCTCGCCCAGGTGGGCTCTGCTCTCCAGATGATGCACGGGGTATTGCGACGATTGCGGAATCGTGCCGGCTCCCGTCATTGCGGCTATAGAAGTATTGCCACGCTTCGTCAGCAGCCCGGACTCCCGATGCCAATCCAGAATCGGCCGGGCGAAGGGATACAGACCCGATAGCACGGCTAGAACGCTTTCGATCTGGCGAAGGGATACCGCCCGGTAGCTGTCGCTTCCTGCCAGAATGGCATACAGCTCGTTCACATGAAGCTCCCTGGAGGCGACAATCGCGATGATCTGCTGCGTTATCACGTCCAGCGGCGCCTCTGGTATGGTGATCGGCTCGATCTCGCGCGAAGCGATCATGCCGCCAAGCACGGCCGCTTCAGGCAGCGCGCCTCGCTGTCTGATAAGCATGACGCCCCGCGAGAGGCCTCCCACCTCATGGCCTGCCCTGCCCACACGCTGAATGCCGGAGGCTGCTTCCAGCGGCGAATCGATCTGAATGACAAGATCGATATGGCCTACGTCGATGCCAAGCTCCAGCGATGAGGTCGCGACCAGGCAGGTGAGCTCGCCGTTCTTAAGCATCGCTTCTACCTCCAGCCGCTTCTCCTTGGACATGCTGCCGTGATGGGCTCTTGACAGCTCATAGCCGGCATAATCGTTCAGCCGCAGCACAAGCCGCTCGCACAGCCTGCGGCTATTCGTGAAGAGGAGCACCGAACGGCAGCCCTCCATCAGCGCGAAGATGCGCTTCAGAATGGGCAGCCATACCGCATCCCGCGTATGGGCCGGCGCGCTAGCGTCCGGCATCGTCACCAGCATGCTCATTCGCTTCTGCATGAGGCTTTGGACGATATGAACAGGGCGGCGGACATAGCCAAGCGGATGGCGGAAGCTAGAATCGTCGTCAGCTTCAGGCCATGATGAAGCTCGCTGGGGAGCAGTCCAGCCGCCAACAAACTGAGCGACGCGGCTGATGGGGTTTTGAGTGGCGGATACGCCGATGCGCTGAATCGGGCGTTCCGTCAACGACTCCAGCCGCTCCAGCGACAAGCTGAGGTGCGAGCCTCGCTTGTCCCCCGCCAGATCGTGTATCTCGTCGATAATGACAGATTCGGTTGTTCGAAGCATCCTCCGGCCCTGCTCTGACGTCAGCAGAATGAACAACGATTCAGGTGTCGTAATAAGCAGCTCCGGCGGCCGCTTGGCCATCGCAGCGCGCTTCGACGAAGGCGTATCGCCTGTCCTTACCCCGCTTGTGAGGCCGGGCCAGGCGCTGTTGATCCGCTGCGCCTCCTCCTCCAGCTGCTCCGCGAAGGCCAGCACGTGATGCTGGATATCGTTATTGAGCGCCTTGAGCGGCGTAATGTAGAGCAGGCGCACGCCCTTTGCGCCGCTTCGCTCCTGTGTGACGATGCCATGGATGCAGGGCAGCAGCGCCGCCAGCGTCTTGCCTGATCCCGTGGGTGCGGCAATAAGCGTATGCTGGCCAGCGGCAATCGACACCCAAGCCAGCTTCTGCACATCGGTGGGCTCTCCGAACGTACGGTGAAACCATGAGGCGATAACCGGATGGAAAGCAGGGAAAGCCTCTATCGGCATAAGGACCAGCTCCAACTGTCATAATATATAAGCATGCTATTGCATGACTTTTCCAAGTCAACACTATTATAGCAGTCGACATCGCTTATCGGAACTAAAGATAGGCTGCCGATGGACAGAGAGGAGCACAACGACGATGGATTGGGATGTGGCGATCATTGGCGGCGGGCCCGCGGGCTTGAGCGCAGCATTGCTGCTGGGCCGAGCGCTTCGAACGGTCATCTTAATCGACAACGATCGACCGCGGAATGCCGTTGTGAAGGCGTCTCACGGCTATATGACCAGAGACGGCACAGCGCCCGGCGAGCTGCGGCGGCTCGCGCGCGAGGAGCTTCGCGCTTATGCTTCCGTTCACCTGGTCAGCGGTACCGCAGCAGATGTCTCGCAAGCTGATGGCGAATTCCTGATCACCTTGTCTGACGGCAGCTCCTATATAAGCCGCAAGCTAATCATCGCAACGGGCTATGCCGATCACCTGCCGGATCTTCCCGGACTGCGCGAAGCTTACGGCATCTCCGTATTTCCATGTCCGTTCTGCGACGGGTATGAGCATAGGAATACGCCAATGGCCGTATTCGGCCGAGGGGAGCAGGTGTATCCTTTTACGAAAAAGCTGTATAACTGGAGCAAGGACCTTGCCCTCTTCACGAATGGTCCTTCAGGTCTTGGAGCCCGCGAGCGAAGCGAGCTGTCGGATCGAGGCATCCCTCTGTTCGAGGAGCCGATTCAGGAGCTGGCATCCCGCAACGGCATGCTGCATGCCGTTATTCTGAGGGGCGGCGCTGCGATCCCCCGCACTACCGGCTTTATACCGGACACGGGCGGCGCTGAAGCGTCTGATCTTCCGGAGCGCCTCCTGGTCAAGCGCGATCAAACGGGAAAATTCGATACAGGTCCGCACGGAAAGACGTCTGTCGACGGCATGTACATCATCGGAGATGCCAAAAACGCCTTTACAGGCTTGATTGGCGCAGCCGGAGAAGGCTACGAAGCGGGCACCATCCTGCTGCGTGAGCTTGCGGAGGAGGATTGGAGCCGTTGTCGATAAGTATATAGGCTCAGCGGCGAAGTTCTGACAAACATTTTAATTCCCGTCTGATAGAGTTATAGGCATGTCGCCCATATCTAACAGAGGAGAGTTAACACATGAAATTAATTATGAATGAAAGCTTTGACAATGAAACCATAGCGTTCGACGGCTTCAGCTTCAAGAACTGCACCTTCACCAATTGCGTTATCATCATCACGACGCTCCAATTCCACTTCGAGAACTGCTCCTTCTACGGCTCGACCTTGCATGTCCATCCAGAGCTGCCGATCTTTGAGGTGTCCCATCGTCTATCCCAGTCGTCTTACGACCACGATACCCGATGCTACCGCGACGATTACAAATATCCAAGGACCAGCGTGCCGCTGCCCACAACATCCGCCAACTAAGGCGTGTCTGCACACCCGTTCCCATTGCCAAAAAAAAGAGCCTCCGTCCTATCGCGCTGTCCGCGATATGCCGGAGGTTCTTTGTATGGGGTCCGCTCGCTTGCTCCCGCCATTATCGTGTTTTCACAATAATCTTGCGGATGCTTTCACTCGACAGATGATATTTGCGCTCCAGCTCCGCGACGGTCGCGCCGTTGCTGTAGTGCTGGAAAATTTCCTTGTTCCGCTCCGCCAGCAGCTTCCGCGTGCCGCTCACCTCGCCCCAGCTTGCACGCTGGTTGGAGGGCTTGGGAATATAGATCAAATCGCCCTGGATATATTTTTGCAGCTCCATCAGGAGACTAGGGGGAAGCACGTCTCTTCCATTTTTGTAGTTCACGGTATAGGTCCTCCTCGAATATGTTCAATCGTGTGGCTTGCGTCATTTGGTCTTTCAGTACAACATTTTGCATGCTTGCCGCCTCCCTTTCCTGAGTTTTTTGCGGGGTGGTCCCCTGCTTCTAATGAAGCGTCATGTTCCATTATAATGAAAACTTTTTTTGTTAACAATCTTTAGTTTAGATGAATGTTTTATTCACCCGAAAACATAAGAAGAGGCCCGAAGGCCTCTTCTGTTACGGCGTTCCCGATTACTCGGAAACCACCTCTAGGTTGTGAATCAATGCAATCAGCTCCTTTCCTTCACCTATTGTGTCGGCCCGACATCTACAGTATAGTGCCAATCGATGGAAGCCGGAAAGGAATAAAACAGGTATAAAACAAACTTTACCAACGCCGCTTCATCAGGGTGTGGTGCTTGTATAGGTCGTTGTCGCGGCCGTTCGCGGGGACATGCCCCGTCGCAGAAGCTTGATCAGCTCCGGATAGGCAACGCCAAGGAGCACCAGCACGACGCCTCCCCATTGCAGGGGCGTAACCTGCTCCTGCAGGACGATCGATGAGAGCATAACCGCAACAGGCAGCTCTGCCGCTCCCAGAATGCCGGCCATACCCTCCCCGATGTGGGGAACGCCATACGCGAACAGCAGCGGCGGGATAAACGCTCCGAACAGACCAAGCAACGTGCCGAAGAGCATTAAAGGACTGAACAAATCGCCGTTCCATAGGAACGCAGGCTTGAACAGCGCGAACACCAGCAGCATGCCCCCCAGCATCATCCATTTGCTGCGTGTCGCGGGAGCCGCTTGCGGCACCGCCTTGCCGCTGAACAGAATAAACAGCGAATAGCTGACGGCAGCCAGGAAGCCAAGCAGGATTCCCCACAGGTTAAACTGGCCGCCTCCATGCTCTATAATGCCGGCCGCCAGCAGCGTACCGCCAAGCAGGATCGCCAAGGTGGGATACATCACGCGTTCCGGACGTCTGCGCTGACGAATTGCCTGTATCAGCACGCCGATCCAGGTGAATTGGAACAGCAGCAATATCGCCAGGGACGCCGGAATGTAGCGCAGCGATTCGTAATAGAGCAAGCCGGTCACCGCTGTAGGCACGCCCGCCGCCATCAGAAGCAGCCGCTGACCCCAGCCCAGATGGACCGGGGATGGCGCAGCGTTCGCCGCAGTGGTATGCGAGGCGCTCTCTCTTCTCTTCGCCCGCCGCTCCATATAAGCCGCGAATAACCAGGAGAGAAGGAAACCCACCAGCAGCTGGCTGCCGACAACCTCACCCAGCTTATAGCCTTCCCCGTACGCCAGCACAACGAAGGTGGACAGCACTCCGTAGCTTGCCGCGCCTAGAAATACCGATAAGATATGTTTCATCTATTGTTGCACTCCTTTGACTTCATATACCCACTGCCCCAACGCAAAAAAAGCTACGGATGGACCTCTTATCGATGGGATAAGAGAGACCATTCGTAGCGTGGAAGTAAGGCTTCCCGTAGAGACCCTCGCCCTGTGCCCGAAGCTGTTATGCGAGGTTATACGATGTATGATGCGTATGTGTGAGCCTCACTTATTGTGTCATCCGGAGAGGAATCTGTCAATAGGGCTGCTATTCCATTTGTTGAATCTGAATCAGGTTGGTAGCGCCTGCGCGGCCGCTCGGCACGCCGGCGGAGATCACGACAAAGTCGCCGGAAGCCAGCAGCCCTGTCCGGCCTGCGTTCCGAATCGCCGAGCCGATCATCTCGTCCGTCGACTCGCCCTTCACGGGAATGACGCCTCGCACCATTGTTAACCGCTTCAGCACATAATCATGTGCCGTAATGGCGATTATAGGCGCGCACGGGCGGTATTTGGACACCATGCGCGCAGTGAAGCCGCTCTCCGTCGGCGTCAGGATCGCTTTGGCGTCCAGCTGCAGCGACGAGCTGACGACCGCTTGGCTGATCACTTCCGTCACTGACGCCGTTGGCACAGTCAGCTTGCTTTGGAACTGCTCCCCATGATCGATTGTCGATTCAGCGCGCTCCGCAATCATGGCCATCATACGCACGGACTCCAGCGGATATTTGCCTGCAGCCGTCTCACCGGACAGCATGACGCAGTCCGCGCCCTGCAGCACGGCATTCGCTACGTCGCTCACCTCTGCCCGCGTAGGCCGCGGATTGACCTGCATGGAATCCAGCATTTGCGTGGCGACGATAACCGGCTTGCCGGCCAGATTGCATTTCTGGATCATTTCCTTCTGAATCATCGGCACGTCCTCGGCCGGAATTTCTACGCCAAGATCGCCGCGCGCGACCATAATGCCATCCGACACTTCGATGATGGAGTCCAGATTCTCGACGCCCTCTTCATTTTCAATTTTCGAAATAATCTGGACATGACCGGCTCCCGCATCCTCCAGGATTTGGCGCACCTGCAGGATATCCTCCGCCTTGCGCACGAACGATACCGCGATAATGTCCACGCCTTCCTCTACACCGAACGCAATATGCTTCACATCCCGCTCCGTTACGCCGGGAAGCGTTGTGCGGATGCCAGGTAGATTGACGCCTTTGCGCGGCTTAAGCGGTCCGCCGTTCAGCACGCGGCAATGCATTTCCGTACCCTCTATTTGCTCAACGCTCAGCTCGATTAAGCCGTCGTCGATCAGCACCTTGCTCCCGCTGGTCAGCACCTTCGGCATATCCTCATAATTCACCGCCACGCAGCTGCCGGTGCCCGTAATGGGACGGGTGGTAAGGGTCAGCATGTCGCCCGCCTTGAGCTCATAGCTGCTCTCCTCAAGCGTGCCAATCCGAATTTCCGGTCCTTTAATATCCATCATGACGGAGACAACCTTGGCCGCCTCGCCCGCAGCTTCGCGGATTAAGGCGATCCGGCCGCTATGATCGCTTAGCTCGCCATGCGCCATATTCAGTCTCGCCACGTTCATGCCGGCGTTCATCATTTCTTTTAGTATCGATATTGAATTGCTGGACGGTCCCATAGTGCACACAATTTTGGTCAAGCTCATGTACGATTATCCCTCCACCTGGTCTTCTATTCTGCTTCATTGTATAGGCAAATGCTGACGGCTGTACATGAACTATAGTATGATGAATGTACTATAGTATGCTCGGAGGTGTCGGATGCTGTCGGTTGTGGGGATGAAGCTGGTGCAAGGCATGAGCTGGTATGAGGAGAACGACATGGAAGCGGACGTCTGCCGGCTGGCGGTTATATCCTATGGGAAGTGCCTGTATTGGATCAACGGTGAGAAGGTATTGGCGGAGAGGGGAGATTTCCTGTTCATTCCGAAGGGCGCAGCGTTCTACGGCAAGAGCGTGCCTACCGTATTCCACGAGCAGTACGTTCTGGAGCTGCGTCTCCTGCCGCTGGAAGCCGCAGGCGTCACGCTTCCCATGCTGAGCGGATCCCGCGGCTATTCGAAATCCAAAGCCGGCTGCTACGAGCTGGTGCTGGAGCGTCTGCGCGGCTTGTGGAAGGAATGGCAGGAGGCGCTCCCGTTCACAGCGCTCAGGGCGGCGGCGGTTGCGCTTGACTCGCTTGTCGTCTGGGGACGGGAGCTGGAGCGCGGCGAACCGGCCAACGTGTCGCTGCTGCATGCGGAACGGATGAAAACGTACATCCAGGAGCATTACCGCACCAGAATTACGAAGGAGCAGCTCGGCGATTGCATCGGGCGAAGCCCGAATCATGCCGCAAGCCTGTTCCGTCGCGTAACAGGACAGACGATCAGCGAATTCGCCCATCATGTCCGAATGCGGACCGCCGTCTATCTGCTGAAGGAATCGCTGCTGTCCGTCACGGAAATCGCCGATTATTTGGGCTATTCCGACGCCTCCTATTTCCAGCGCGTATTCAAGCGTACAACGGGACTGTCTCCTTCCCACTATTTGAAAGACAGACCGCTCACGGTATAATGGGTAAGCTGGCTAGACCGCACGATTGGCCAGAGTAAGATGAAGCTTGCTAGGGAGGCAATAAAATGATGCAACAGCTACCCGCAGACGGCGTTGTTCGCTCCGTCTGTCCGTTTGATTGTCCCGATACATGCGGCTTGCATGTCACGCTGAAGGACGGTCGGGTTACGGCGGTTACCGGAGACCCCGACCATCCCGTCACAAAGGGCGCAATCTGCAACAAAGTGCGGCAGCTGCCGGACCGCGTACATCATCCGGACCGCCTGCTTACGCCAATGCGCCGAGTAGGCCCCAAGGGATCGCTGGCGTTCGAGCCCATTACTTGGGAGGCAGCCTATGGGGAAATCATAGATAAGATGAACGATATCATTCATCATGACGGAGCAGAGGCGATCCTGCCTTACAGCTTCTATGGCAATATGGGCATTCTGAACGCGGAGGGCATGGACCGCCGCTTCTTCCATCGTCTCGGCGCAAGCCGGCTTGCGCGGACCATCTGCAACGCGGCGGGCTCCGCCGGCTACAGCTATACGATGGGCGGCTCCATTGGCATCGACCCTGAGGAGACCGTGCATACGAAGCTGTTCCTCATCTGGGGCTGCAACCTGGTGTCCACGAATATGCATCAGACGATGCTGGCGACAGAGGCGCGCAGACATGGCGCCCGCATTATTCATATAGATGTACACAGAAACCGGACTTCCGCATGGGCTGACGAATGTATATTGATTCAGCCTGGCTCCGATGCCGCGCTTGCGCTTGGAATCATGCATATTCTTATCCGCGAAGGGCTGGTGAACGAGGCTTTCGTGAAGGAGCATACTGTTGGCTATGAGGAGCTTGCCGAGGAAGCGAAACGTTATTCGCCATCGGTTGTTTCCGCGTTGACCGGCGTGCCGCCACACAAGCTGGAGGAGCTCGCCCTGCTGTATGGCAGGACAACTCCATCATTTATCCGCATCGGCAATGGTCTGCAGCACCATGATAATGGAGGCATGGCGATTCGCGCGATCTCCTGTCTGCCAGCCTTGACTGGGCAATGGTCCACCCAAGGGGGCGGCGCAATGAAGGGCAACAGCTGGTACTCCCGCATCAATCACGCCAAGCTGGAGCGGCCCGACCTGCTGCCGGACCGCAAGGTTCGCACCATTAATATGAATCAGCTTGGCTATGCCCTGACGGAGCTTGACAAGCCGGTGCGCATGCTGTTTGTATACAACAGCAATCCCGCGGTTGTGGCGCCGGATCAGACGAAGGTGCGCGAAGGCTTGCTTCGCGAGGATCTGTATACGGTCACGCATGACCTGTTCCTGACGGATACATGCAAATATGCCGATTTAGTGCTGCCCGCGACGTCTCATTTCGAGAATTTGGACCTGTACAACTCCTACTGGCATTTGTATGTGCAGCTTGGCAAGCCGATTCTGCCGCCGGCCGGAGAAAGCAAATCGAACTTTACGCTGTTCAAGGAGCTTGCGCTTCGGATGGGCTTCGAGCCCGAGCTGTTCGACATGACGGAGGAGGAGATGATCACCGAGGCTCTCGACAGCAGGCTGAATCCCATGCTGGAGGGTATCACCTTCGAGGCCTTGTCCCAGAAGCATTGGATGAAAGCCGGCGACGGCCGCAGGCATCCCCTCCCAGGGAAGCTGCCCACGCCAAGTGGCAAGATCGAGCTGTATTCCAAATCCATGCTTCGCGCTGGCTTCTCGCCCGTTCCGACTCATACGCCGCTCTTGGAGCCCGAGACGTATCCCTTCCTGCTGACGACGGGACCCAATCACAGCTATATCAACTCGACCTTCGCCAATCAGCCCAAGCTTCAGAAGCTGGAGAAGACGCCGACGCTGCACATGCACGAGCAGGATGCAGCGCGGCTCGGTCTAACGGATGGGGAGCTCGTTCTGGTGCGGAATGATCGCGGCGAAGCCCGGCTCACGCTGAAGTCCGGTACCGACGTGCTGCCCGGCGTGCTGGTCACACAAGGGCTTTGGTGGGACGATGAGGCCAGCGGACGAAGCCCTGTCAACGCGCTGACGCCTCAGCGACTATCCGATATGGGCGGCGGAGCGACCTTCTTCTCCAATCGCGTCGAGGTCGTCAAGTTGGATGCCTGAGCTACGGATAGACTTACGCAACTAAAGTTAAGGCGTCACGGCCTTGAACTCTGGGACCATATGCGGCGGCGCTTCGCCGCGCAGCACAGCCATCAGATTGCGGGCGGCGAGCATCGCCATATCGTCGCGAGTTTTCGTCGTGGCGGAGCCAATATGCGGCAGCAGCAGCGTATTAGGCAGTGTAGTCAGAGGATGTCCGGCAGGCAGCGGCTCCTTGTCGAACACGTCCAGGCCAGCAGCCCGAATGGTTCCGTTGCGGAGCGCCGCCACCAGCGCAGGCTCGTCGACCGTCGCGCCGCGAGACGCATTGACGAAGATTGCGCTTCGTTTCATCAGGCTGAATTCCCGCGCGCCCATCAAGCCTTTGGTTGCGGGCGTCAGCGGAGTCAGCAGCAGGACGAAGTCCGAGGTTGCCAGCAGCTCATCCAGATCGGTATGCACGGCGCCATACTTCTCCTCCGCTTCCATCCTGCGGCTTCGATTATAATATTGCACCTTCATGCCGAAGCCAAGTGCCGCTCGTCTCGCAACGGCCTCGCCGATCCGTCCCATCCCGATAATGCCAAGCGTAGCGTGGTGGACGTCGACGCCGAACAATTGCGTCCCGTCCCCGCGCTTCCACTCCCCTCTCCGCACATAGGCATCCAGCTCTGCGACGCGTCTCGCAGCACCCAGCATAAGCAAGAAGGCCAGATCGGCAACCGTCTCATCGAGCACCTCAGGCGTATGCGTGCCCACTACGCCCCTGCGCTTCATCGCCTCGATATCGAAGTGGTTGTACCCCACGCTCACGGTGCTGACTACCTTCAGCCTCGGCGCGCTCGCCAGCAGCTCGTCATCGATTCGACGGCCCATCGTCATATACCCTTCCGCATGCGCCAGCCTGGCTGCCAGCTCGTCGCGTGGAATCGTATCCTCGCCCTGCCATACATCCAGCTCACAGCTTTCCTCCAACACCTGCTGCACCTCATCTGGTATGCGCCGATCAACAAATACGCGCGGTTTTCCCGTCATATGCTCCACCCTCTCCTATTCCATAGCTTGCTATCGCCGTTATACACCATTTCAGCCCTATAGTAAAGCTCAGCAGAGTCAGCTCCGCGCTTCTGCTGGATGTCATTCCCATCCATAAGGGATGAAGAAACGGTAAATTCTATTACCGAAAGGAGGCCGATTATGGGCCGTCACAAACCGAAATCCGAAGCCGCCAAGAACGAAGCGTTCGCCACGAAATCCCGCTTAGCCGAGAATGAAGCGGCGGCGACAAGCGAACAAAATAAAAACCAAAAGGGGCATCTGCCGAACAGTCCTTCCACCGGCTAGCCACACAGAGCAAATGGCCGGCAGAGCTCTAGGCGAGCTTGCCGGCCATTCCCCTATTTCCCTTGCAGCAGACGCACAAGCTGCTCGCTCGGCACCTCAGGCCCGCCATTAATTCGTTTCAGCGCAAACAACGATCGAGGATCGCCTTGCTTGATAACGCTAATGCCTGAAGCCGTTGACAGCGTCGCGCGATATCCCATATCCTTCAGCAGCTGCTCGGACAGATGTGTATAATAGCCGAACGGATAGGTGAACACCCGCACTTCATTCTCCAGTCGGTGCTCAATGAGCGCCTCCATCCCTCCGATATCTCTTCGGAACGCCTCCGCGTAAGCGCTGGTCGACTCGCCTTCCATGGGCAGCACCCCCACGCGAAGCGACCCGCTTGAGGAATCGGACTCATGCATGTCGTACGTATGATTCTGAATGCTGATGACGCCGGAGCGCTCCATCTCCTTGGCCTGCTCCCATGTGAAATGGGGATAGAATGGCTTGTTCGGCAGCCGATGCTCCTCACGTCCTACCGACCAGCCGATAATGGAAATGGTGGCGTTCATGCCCAGCTCCTTCAAGACGGGATAAGCATATTCATAGTTGCTGTAGTAGCCGTCGTCGAAAGTAATGGCGAGCGGATTGTCCGGCAGCTCCTTCTTGCCGTCCACGTAATCAATGAGATCGTGAATTAGCACGGTGTTGAACCCCGCAGCCTTCACCGCCTCCATATCCTCCCTGAATTTAGCCGGCGGCGTGATCAGCGAGTTAGGCTCGTAAGGATCATCGTCGATATGATGATAGACAAGGATTGGCATAGCCATGCCTTCCTTGGCGGCAGCATCCATCTCAGGAGGCCTTGTGAAGATGCGTTCAACGTGGTCCGACACATTAGCCGTTGTCGTCATATGGCCGAAGCCGCTTGGCACATACACATCCTTATCCTCAAATATATACCCAAGCATCATACGCCCCACCGTATTGCGATAATGCATCGTGTCATAGAAATAGCGAGGATCGCCGCTCACGTTCGTATATCCCGAGAAATCCCAGAAGTCCGTGACGCTGGCCAGCTTTCTCCAATAGGTTTTCAGGTCGTCCAGGTTGTAGCTGCGAAGCTCCTGCTCCGAGGTCGCCCCTGTAATGAGCCGGAAGGTCGCTCCGTTCGCTTCGGCATAAGCCTTCATACGCGCCAGAGCCTCTACATTTTGGTCCATGGCTGTCGCTTCCAGCCTGCCGAACGGCGCGAACGCCTCCCGATTCGCCGCCATATACGATTCCAGGTTATCGACGCTTTCGGCGTCGCGCTTTACTTTATTGTACACGCCCGTCTCCGGAATAAACTGCGCATATTCGAAGGAATCGATCGCCCGTTTGGCGAAGCCCTCCAACTTCCGATAGCTGTAGACAGGATTCAGCTTCAAGTAGTCCAGGTAGAAGCCAAGCCGGGACTCGCCCGACACCTTAGCATGCAGCGATTGCTTGAAATCGGTTGGCTTTTCGTTAAAGTGGCTGATTTCCTGCAGACTCATATGAAGCACAATATGGCGCGCCTCGTATTCGTCGATCAAATAATAGAGCGTCTTCTCATAATCATGGAAATCGCCGCCATACATCAGCATGCTGTAGAAGCTTGCCCCGTCCCCGTAATAGTCGTTCAGCAGCTCCGGCGAGATGGAGCTGGATTTGGAGCCTCCGATAATATAAGCATTATACCGTTCATGATATTGGTCCAAATATCCGATTTTGGCCACACGCGGATTATTGACCATATTGTAGGAATGCCACTTCAGCACTCTGTCGCCGAACACCCCGAAGGGATCGACGACCATGTTCAGTCCCGCCACAGCCGCACCGGCCAGTCCGAGCGCAGCTATAAACGCGATCAGCCATTTGCGCAAGCTCATAACGTCACCTCAAAATTGGAAATATAAAAACTTGGACACCGACGTCATCTGCGTAAGCGACACGCCCAGCAGGAACGCGGCGGCAATCGCATGGCGAATGCGCGGCTGGAACTCCTGTGTCATCTGTGCCGAGCTGCGCCCGAAGAAGGCAATGGCCATGCCGATGAGCAGCAGCGCGATGGTATAGGCGTTATAGGCCGCGAAGGCAAGCAGCTTGTCAACCGTCGCTTGTAGCCCGAGTCCAGCAAAGTCTGCGCCGCTCACCAGCATGCCCAGCACCTGCCACGCCTCGCTCATGGAATCGGATACGAACAGAATGCGCGTCGCGATGACGCCCCCGAAGGTAAGGGTCCAGGCCAGCAGGAAGGGCAGCTTCAGCTTATTGCGATACATGTAATGCGACATACATACAAATACGCCGTTCAGAATGCCCCAGACGATGAACTGCCAGCCTGCGCCGTGCCAGAAGCCGGATACAAAAAACGTCATCATTACGGAGAAATAGAAGTTGAAGCTGCCGCTGCCCTTCTTGTAGAAGCTCCGGAATATATAATCCGACAGGAACTTCGATAAGGTCATGTGCCACCGCTGCCAATATTCCCTGAAGTTCCTCGCCTTGTAAGGCGAGTTGAAGTTATGCGGAAGCCGGATATTGAACAGCAGCGCCAGCCCAAGCGCCATATCCGCATAGCCCGACAGGTCGAAATAGTAGGAAATCGTATAGCCCACGGAAGCTGCCCAAGCCGTAAGCGTATCTCCCGCTCCGACATTGGCGTAGAACGCCGCCGAATAGTCCGTCAGGGGATCGGCGAGCAATATTTTTTTGGCACAGCCGATGGAGAACAGGAACATGCCCAGCATCAGGTTGGCCCTATTGAACAACCGGGCCGATGGATCCTGGAACTGCGGAATAACATCCCCGTGATGCACGATCGGCCCTACAATCAGCTGCGGGAAAAATGTAATAAACAGCATAAAATCGATAAGCGGCGTCTCCTTCGTCTGACCGCGGTAGCAGTCCACGAGGTATGCGATCAGCTGGAACGTGTAGAAGGATATGCCCAGCGGCAGCACGATCTCCAGCAGAGGAAACGCTTGTCCGCTTAGGAGATTGATATTCTCAATCGCGAAGTTCGCATATTTGTAGTAGCCGAGGAACGCGATATTGAGCAGCAGCCCCGCTGTCAGCAGAAGCCGCTTCGTCCATCTTCGGCCGCTCTTGTCCGCAATCACGATTAAGGAGCCAAGCGCATAGTTGATCAGCACATCGGCGATGAACAGCACAAAAAACGTTCCGCTGCCCTGCGCATAGAAGTACAAGGAAGCCAGAACCAGCCATAGCTTGGAATAGATCGGCCGCTTGAACAGGGCAAGCACGCGATATCCCAAAAAAACAATCGGCAAAAATATAAAGATAAATGTATATGTAGAAAATATCAACGGCACAACCTTCTTTCATAGCTGCTCTAGCAGGCGCTGCCGCCCCTCTCTAATCCAGCTTCTTGATCATCCGAATATGGGGAATGCCGTCCTCCATAAATTCTTCTCCATCGGCGGCATAACCAAGCTTGCTGTAGAAGCCCGCCGCTTGAGTCTGCGCGTGAAGCTTCGCCTTGCCGAGCCCCCGCTCCCTGGCGATAGACTCCAGCTCAGCCATAATGGCAGCGCCTGCTTGATGCTTGCGGTACGGCGCCAGCACACAGATCCGCTCCAGCTTGGCGACATCCTCCACTTGTCTCACCCGGCCTGCGCCGACTGGCCTTCCGTCATAGGAGACAATGACATGCGAAGCCGCTTCTTCATGCTCATCTATCTCAATCTCAGGCGATACGCCTTGCTCCTGCACGAATACCTCCGTACGAATGCGGAAAGCCTCCTTCAGCTCTTCTTGCGTCTGTACTCTTGTTCTTGTCAGCATGGCCTAGCGCCACTCCCTTCTGCTATTCCTCCTCATTATAATGGCTCAAGTGCGAAATGCCAAAAGTTCGACGAATTTCGTGTACATTGAAGTTGGGCACTCGTAGGCATATAATGACAGTTAAGGAAAGGGACAATGGAGGAGATGGATACAATGAGTCAATTCTGGGCGCTAGTCAAAAAAGGCAATACATCTTCCGCTACGGCGGCTCTGGGCAATACGGGCCTGGCGATCATTAAAGCAATCGCCGCTGGCGTCAGCGGCAGCGGCACCATGTTCGCCTCCGCTATGCATTCCGTCGCGGATGCCGTTAATCAAGGCTTTGTATTTGTGGGCAGCGTCCTCGCTGAACGCCAGCCGACCAAGCGGTTCCCGACAGGCTTCGGACGTGTCGTCAACCTGTTCTGCATGATAGCGGTAATTGTCGTCACCGTTATGGCGTACGAAACCTTCCTCAAGGGCATCAAGCTGCTTAAGCACCCCGAGGAAGCATCCAGCTTCTGGCTGAATTTCGCCGTGTTGACGATCGCTATCATCATCGATGGGGCCATTCTGATCAAAGCGATGAAGGAAATTGTGAAGGAGACTCGCTCCGGCGCAACCGGCTTTGGCATCTGGACCTCTGCTATTCGCAATGCGGGCAGAGCTACCCCGCCAACAAGGCTTGTATTCTACGAGGATATTGTGGCGACGCTTGGACAAGTATTTGCTCTGATTGCCGTCGTTCTGGCTCAGACGACCAGCTTCAAGCTGATGGACGGCATCGCGACGGTCATTATCTCCTTTATGATGATAGGCGTCGCCTTCAAGGTTGGTTATGACAACATGGTAGGCTTGATTGGGGTTGCCGCGCCGAAGGATGTCGAGGATCGGATTGGCCAGCTTATTCTCTCCAACGCAGACGTCGTGGATATTAATCAAATGCGTATTGTGCAGGAAGGCCGCAGATACCATGTAGAGGCGTATGTAGAGCTCAAGAAGGGCTTTACGCTGGCGGAGGCCACCGGAATCAAGCTGAGAGTCACCGAAAAGCTGCTTCATGATCACGATGTGGCGGACGTGACGCTTGGGATTATGGACGATAACGGCCTGGTCACATGGCCCAAGGTCTGAGAATCCTCGGCATCCCCCGCCTTTAATTGACAATAATCTTCCCTCCCCTCTATAATGACACTAATGACTAAATGATAATCATTGTCAATATAGAGGGAGGCTTCGTATGACACAGGAGCTGGATTTCACACTGATCAAAACGTATTATCATATTTCGCCGGAAGGCGCGGAAGCGCCGTTATATGAGCTTCCTGCAAGCGAACTGCTGGAGCGCTCCAAGGCCGTGGAAGCGTTGAAGGAGGTCGGCAGGCTGTGGAAGTCGACAAGCATGGAGCTTCCTGCCTCCTTCACCGGCATGACATTTTTTAATTTGGGACTTATGAATATGCTGTTCGCAGCGACTCATCATCAATTTCTTCGCATCCCCCTCGACAAGCTGACCTTCCAGCTGGAGTGGCATCATGATCATGTCCATATCGGCTACAGGATTAACGAGCTGAATGCCCAGCCTGTACCTGTTGAGCCAGAGCTGAGACACACGGCGCTGCAGGAGCTGTGGAGGGTCTTCCTGCAAGAAACCGCCATTCCAGGCATTGAGGCAATAGCCGAGGCTGGCGGCGTCAAGCCGGAGCTTATCTGGAATCAATTCGGCGCGCAGATTCATTCCGTCATGGCCTATATTCGTACCGATCCCAACATATCTGCATTAACTGAGCAGCTGGCATCCGATTTCCGAATCATTGAAGCGCTGCCGGCGGAAGCCTTCCAGCGCCGCCGCAATCCTTATGTACATACGCCCAAGTACATCGACAATCCTCGTTCTCTTCCAGACGGCAAATATATTCTTCGGTCATCCTGCTGTATGTACGATCGGCGGGAAGGCGGCCAGAAATGTTATAACTGTCCTCAAATGCTGCCGCAAGAGCGGGATGAGCGGCGCAAGCAAATATTGGCGGCGCAGACCTGATGCGCCAGCACGCAAAGCTGCTGCTGATCCAATCGGCGATGGCGCTGCCTATTGGCGCCGCTGCGGGAACGGCGTCGGCTTTTTTCCTGTTCAGCCTGGCCTATGTGACGGACCGGCAGACGGAATCGCCGTGGCTGCTCTGGCTTCTCCCAATAGGCGGCGCGCTTGTCGCCATGGTCTATGCCAGGTACGGCCAGCAATCGATGCGCGGCAATAATCTTGTGCTGGAGCAAGCGCACAGCGGCGACGGCCAGATCCCGCTGCGAATGGCGCCGCTCGTCCTGCTCGGCACGCTTGTTACCCATTTGTTCGGCGGCTCGGCCGGACGTGAGGGCACTGCCGTACAGATGGGGGGCAGCTTGTCCTCCGCAATCGCCAGGCTGTACCCGTTCACGCCGGAGCACCGGCGCATGCTGGTGCTGTGCGGCATCAGCGCCGGCTTCGGCTCGGTATTCGGCACTCCCCTCGCGGGAACCGTCTTCGCCATGGAAGCGGCGGCTCACCGGTCTATGCGACTGCTCGCCGTTCTGCCCTGTCTGGCAGCGGGATATGCCGGTCACTTCGTCACCATGGCCTGGGGAGCAGACCACCCGCATTATGAGATGGGCCTCGTCCCCCCTCTGGAGGGAGCGCTTCTATGGAAGCTCGGCGCGGCGGCCATCGCATTCGGACTAGCAGCCATGCTGTTCACGAGGCTGACAGGCGCGCTGAAGAAGCTGTTCGCCGAGAAGGTGGTCAGCCTTCCTCTGCGCAGCTTCATTGGCGGCGTCATTATTATTGGCCTAGTGGCCCTTACAGGCAGCCGTGACTATCTGGGCTTAAGCCTGCCCTTAATCGATCAGGCGTTCCAGGAAGCCGTTGCTTACGAGACCTTCCTGCTGAAAACCCTGTTCACCTCCGTCACGCTGGGAGCGGGCTACCTCGGCGGCGAGGTTACGCCGCTGTTCGTCATTGGCTCGACGCTTGGCAGCGCGTTATCCGCAGCGCTGGGACTGCCGGCGCCATTCCTGGCAGCGCTTGGGCTGGCTGCTGTATTCGGCGCCGCCTCCAAGACGCCTCTCGCTTGCACCGTGCTTGGGCTGGAGCTGTTCGGGCTGGAGGGCGCAGTCTATCTGCTGGCGGTATGCCTGCTGAGCTCGCTTATATCCGGCAGGAACGGGATCTATGCCTCCCATGTCCGTTACTACGTGCCGAAGCGCTGACGATAGCCGCACTTGCGGCACAGCTCCTCGACGGCTTCTCTTCGCGAGAAGCCGTCGTAGATGCGGGTTGCTCTCTCCCCTTCAATAATGGCCTCGAACGGCTGTTCCCGAATATTGCCAAGATCAAGCACACCTTCTCCATCCAGGCAGCAAGGAATGACCGTTCCGTCAATCAGCACGCCCGCTTGATTGCGCAGAGCGTGGCAGAACCCTCGTCCATCGTCCTCCGGCTCCTTCAGGTCGGGCCACTTGAACTCGGGATCCTGATTCAGATAGATTCGCTCGGCAAGTTTCACCCCAGTACCCGGCTTGAACTTCTCCTCTATATGATAATCCAGTCCGTAAGCCTCCTCGATCATGGCGAGCAGCTCGCGGTTTCGCTCCCTCTTCTGATTGGCGTCGTTATCTATCTCCAGATTCCACAATCGATAAGATACCAGAAGTCCGCTTGCGGCGGTCGCTTCCTTCACGAAGTCGAGAATGTCGGCCAGGTAGCCCGCTTTGTCCTTGGAGCCGGGATGACCGTCAAAGCTGTGCAGGGAGAAATTGATCTGCCGAAGCGCCGGCTTGCCCAGCAGCTTTTCCTTGTTTTTGGCGATAAGTGTGCCATTGGTCGTAATATTCACCTTAAAGCCCTTCTCATACGCGATATCAAGCAGCTGGTCCAGCTTGGGATGCAGCAGCGGCTCTCCCTTGACATGGAAATAAATATAATCGGTATAGGGCTTAATCTGATCCAATGTATGCGAGAAGTCCTCCACCGACACGAAGCCTTTGGCTCGCTGAGTCGGCGGGCAGAACGTACAGGATAAATTGCATATGCTGGTTGTTTCAATATAAAACTTTTTGAACCTCTTCATCAGTCAACGCTCCACCTGTTCGTTATGATTGCTATTCTGTCGAGTCGACGAGCCCATTCTCCAGGAATCGGCTCATGACATCCGGTCCCGGTATGAGACAGGCCTCCGAGCGTCCGAACCACTTGTAACGGTTAGCCGCAATCCAGCGGTACACGGCGTCTCGGATCGGCTTCGGAATCACGATAAGCCCATACAGGAGCATGCGCCAGCCGCCAAGCCCCTTGCAAACGCGCAGAGCCGCGGACGATTCCCTATAGTAGCGGCCATTATCCACATAGACGAAGGAATCCCACTTCGTTTCGTCCAGCCCTCCCGCGCGGAGCAGCCGCTTGCCCGCGTCGGATTGCAGCGCCGCGAATGAGAAGCGGCGCCTGTGGTCATGCTTGACTACATAACGCGTCACGCCGTGGCACAGATGACAGACGCCGTCAATCAGCAGCACCGGGCCTGCAGGCTCGCCGCTGTCGTGTTTCCATTCTGGCTTGTTGGCAGCAGTCATCCGAGCCTCTCCTTTTTTCAAATCGATCACCTTCTATACTATCATAACGGGCACATTCTTGCACTTGACCTTGTACGGCGGGTGTACTATAATCAAACGGACTTGAACAGAACAGTCTTCTAGGGTTCCGCGGCGGATGCCGGCCAGGTCCGAGGGAAGACCTGCGGGTTAGCCGCAGACACACGGAGGGACAAAAGCCCGGGAGATCATCGTCAAGATGCTTCCCAGGGCTTTTTTTGTATGTTGTGCCTGTATTTCGCTTAAGGAAGGAGTGATCACGGTGAAGAAGCAAGCCACGCATGCCAATCTATATTGGGGACTCGTATTTCTGTCCGGCATCTTCGAGGTGGGCTGGGTCGCAGGGCTAAAGCATGCGGACAGCCTCGTCTCCTGGTCTCTTACAATAGCCGCGATCCTATTAAGCTTCGCCATCTTGCTGTACACGTCCCAGAAGCTGCCGACCAGCACGGTTTACGCCGTGTTCGTGGGGTTAGGAACGGCGGGCACGGTCTTCGCCGAGATGCTTCTATATGACGAGCTGTTCAGCTGGGCCAAAATGTCATTCATTGGCTTGCTGCTGGTTGGTATTATTGGCCTTAAGCTTGTCACCTCCAGCCAAGAGGAAACCAGAGAATCGAAGAAACAGCGGGGCGGTGAACGAGAATGAGCTGGATGTTTGTCATATTGGCGGGACTATTCGAG
Organism: Paenibacillus sp. PL2-23; assembly: GCF_040834005.1. Lineage (NCBI taxonomy): Bacteria > Bacillati > Bacillota > Bacilli > Caryophanales > Paenibacillaceae > Paenibacillus > Paenibacillus sp. PL2-23. Next base: position 2,877,537 of record NZ_CP162129.1, on the reverse strand, counting down.
GTCGTTGGCGTCGCCGGAATGGCCCGCTTCAACAACAAGGCGTCTGTCCTTAACTTTCTCATGCTTGGCGGAGGATTCCTGACGAGCTTCCTTCTCTTGTCCCTAAGCATGGAGCAGCTGCCTATGGGGACGGCTTACGCCGTTTGGACGGGAATTGGCACCGTTGGCAGCGCGTTGGTCGGCATTCTGTTTTTCCGGGAATCCAGAAGCGTTCTGCGGCTCTTTTTCATTACGCTGGTGCTTGTTGCTGTCGTTGGCTTAAAGCTGGTTGAATAGGTTTATTGGACAAAAAAGCTGCTGCACGCCATGTTGGCGGACAGCAGCTTTTCGCTTGCCCTTGCTAGAAGAGCGATTTGGGCTTGCGAGGCTGGGCTTTGGCTTTATTCTGAACCGGCGGCAGATGTCTCATGCTGCGGTGCATGGGCCCCTTGCAAATAGGGCATTGCTGCTCTGTTGCGGCGAACTCGTCTCTCACCCATGCCTTGCATTCCGTATTTTTGCATTTCCATATCTTAGTTGGCTTTAAATTTTTATCTTTCGTGTCTGGGCTTGAGGTCACGTATAGATTAGTCCTTTCGTCTGTAAGCTAGGCGTATACGGGAATGACGCAAACGGGCTTGGAGGCTTCCAGCTCATGCCCCGTCGGAGTTAAGGTGCCCGCTAACCGGTCAACGCGGAATGTCACCAGATTGTTGGTGTCCCGATTGGCCGCAATCAAATAATCGCCGGAAGGCGTCAGCGCAAAGTGTCTTGGATGGCCCCCGCCCACGGACATGTGCTGAATGACGTTCAGCTTGCCCGATTCCTCATCGATGCTATATACGACAATGCTGTCATGTCCGCGATTGGAGCCGTACAAGAACCGTCCATCGGAGGAGACGGCAATTTCGGCGCAGCCATTGTCGCCCTGGTAATCCATTGGCAGCGTGCTGATCGTCTGCAGCTCAGTCAGCTTGCCCGCGTCCGCATCATATCCGAATGCGGTAACGGTAGAGTTCAGCTCATTAATGACATAAGCGAATGCGCCTCCGGGACGGATGGCCAGATGTCTGGGTCCCGAGCCGGGCTGCAGCTTGGTCTCATGATGCGGAATCAGCTTGCCCCCCTCAGCATCCAGCCGGTAGGTCACGATGAGGTCCAGGCCAAGATCCTGCACGAACAAATATTGGCCATCCGGACTGTAGAAGCTGGAATGCGGATGCGGCCGATCCTGGTTGGGATGTACGCTGCTGCCTTCATGCTGGACAACATCCAGAAGCTCGCCGATTCCGCCATCCGCGTCCAGGCCAAGCAGGCCTGTCATGCCGCCATGATAGCTTGTCACCGTCAAGAAGCGGTTATGCGCATCCTTCTGAATGTGGCAGGTTGTCGCTTGCACGGTTGGCTTTCTGTTGATGAGGGTAAGCGAAGTCCGATCGTCACCGATCTGGAACGCAGCAGCTTCCCCAATCTTTTTGCCCTCCTCATTGACGCCTTCAGAGATGGCATACAGACGGCTATTATCCATATCCACGTGAATAAAGGTCGGATTCTTCAAGCCCGCAAAGTGTCTGAGCTCTGTTAATTGACCGGTTTCTTCGTTCATCCGATAGACGCCGATGCCCTTATCCGCTTCCTCCGCATAGGCGCCTGTAAAAATCAATAGCTCTTTCGACATGATGAACTTACCTCCCCCAATTGGTTCAATACGATTTGTTTGTATCTGTTCCCGGAATATCGCATTGGCCGTCAGCGCATGCCGCGCCGTCGTCGCCTTCCACCTGAATCAGCTCAGGCTGCTTGTCCGCCCACGCCTTCTGCAGCGTCTCCAGGAATACGGACTCCGCTTGAGCGCCGGAAATTCCGTATTTGCGGTCGATGACAAAAAACGGCACGCCTCGGATGTCAAGCTGGCTGCCTTCCTGCTCCTGCTCTCGCACGATGTCTCCGAATTGCTCGGAGTGAAGCAGCTCCTCCACCTGATGGGCGTCCAGACCGACCTCTGTCGCCAACTCGATGAGCCGCTGCTTGTCCCCAATCCGGTTGTTATCGGTAAAATAAGCGCGGAACAGCCGTTCAGCCATCTGGCTTCCAAGTCCCTGCGCTGCCGCATATTGGGATAGACGATGCGCGTCGTACGTATTCTGCACGTACTGATCGTCGAACCGGAATTGCAGGCCGGCTGAAGCTGCCTGCCCTGCGACATTGGCGCCCGCGGCCACCGCCTGCTCTAAGCTCATGCCATATTTTTGGGCCAGCATCTCATGTGTCCGCATATTTGCCGCAGAGTCGGCATGAGGGTCCAGCTCGTAGCTTTTGTATTCGATGACGACCTGCTCTTTATGTTCGAAACGGGCAAGTGCTGCCTCCAGGCGGCGCTTGCCTATGTAGCAAAACGGGCATACAAAATCTGACCAAATCTCAACCTTCATTAGTTTCCCCTCCTTACTCTTTAAGTTAACGGTCCTTATTATACCATGACTTGAGCCAAAGCACGATTCCAGACCGTCGGCTGTTGTTCATTCTGCCGCCGCTTGATAAAATAATAGTCACTAGAAGGAAGGAGCGGAGCCTATGAACATCATCAAGCTGAAGGACCGCGAGGAGCTGGACGCCAAGCTGCCCCATATGCCTTGGTATATCGAGCAGTTTATTCATTACAAGCTTCCCGATTTATCCCCTTCCTCGCTTGTGGAATATCTCAGGGATTACGAGACATTTCTGAAATGGATGATGAGCGAGGGTCTCACAGCCGCCGCCAGGCTGAAGGACGTGCAGCTGACAGACCTTGAGGTGCTGAAGATGGAGAGCATCGATAATTATCGCATGTTCCTGTCCACCTACAAGCCGGAACGAAACAATCGCACCACGATTTCAAGGAAGCTGTCCTCCCTCCGCTCGCTTTTTCATTATTTGAGCCAGATTGCGGAGGATGACGACTTTTATCCCCTGTTGAAGCGGAACGTGATGGCCAAGGTTGCTATCAAACGTACCCACAAGCCTAAGGATACGGCGGCCAAGCTGGAGGGCAAGCTGCTGCAGGACGAGGAAATAACGGAATTCCTGACCTATATCAAGGTGCATTATGGCGTGGAGCTTGCCAGCAACAAGCAGGCGATGTACGCGTATGAGCTGAACAAAATTAGAGACGTCTGCATCATCAGCTTTATTCTGCATTCCGGACTTCGGGTCTCGGAGCTCGTCAATTTGAACGTGGATGATATCGATATGAAGAAGAAGCTGTGTTATGTATTCCGCAAGGGCAAGAATGACGACACCTTTAAGACGCCCGTCTATTTCCGCCAGGACGCCATTGATGACTTGAACAGCTATTTGGCGCTTCGCGAAGTGCGGTACAAGGCTCCCAAGCGGGAGAAAGCGTTGTTCCTGGCCATAGCCAACGGCAAAAACGAAGGCTCGCGCATGACCAAACGAGCGATTCAAGCGATGGTGATCAAATATGCGAAGCGATTCGGCAAGCCTTATCTGTCCGTTCATAAGCTGAGGCATTCCTTCGCAACGGATTATTATTTGCAGAACGATATCTACAAAACACAGGAGCAATTAGGCCACGCGTCGCCCGAAACGACACAAATCTACGCTCATCTCACCGACAAGACGATGGCCGAGGCCATCGATCGGCGGAGCAAAGAAGGCAAGCAGGAGGAACGGGATTAATGCCGTTCTCTGCTTGCCTTCTTGCTCTCCATCACACTTCCATATCTGCCGAAGTAAACTCCGACTCCAGCGCAAATTCGAAATCCTCAATATCGTACACCTGCACCGGCACTTCTGATTCGATCAGCTTATCCATAAATTCGAATTGATCCGATAGGAGCGGAATATCCAGCTTCATTGCCGTCAAGAGCAGCTCCGTCTCGATGGGATCAAACCGTTCGCCGTATTCTGCCGAATCAATGGCGTGGATGACTGTAAACTGTATGTTTTCGTCTAGCAGCAGAGCCGAGCTCTCCCGCCAAGGCACCTGAAGCGCCTTTTCGATTTTTTTGCGGTTTAGGGAATCCTCGAAAAACTGGATTAATTCCGTTATTTTTTTCTTAACGTGCCCGTCGTCCTCCGGATTGTCCATGACGGGATCCGAGCTGTCTCTCATATCATAGAGCTCCGCAATGGACGAATATGGCACCACGTAATCGACAGGACGACCTGGCACTAGAAGATGCCCATACGATGCCACCATCACTGCTTCAATTACAAACCGTCGACGCATGGTCTCTCCCCCCGATTCTAACTGGCTTTCACCCTATTATACAACAATCCGCGCGTCGTACAAGATCATCTCTGCCTATGTTTGCGCGGCTGCCGCCGCCTCCTGTACAATGTCAATATCGTCATTTTGTATTCATTCTATTAGCTTCTAGGAGGGCCCCGTTTATGACACAGCATGCCACGGAGCATACCATCATTATTGGAGGCGGACCTTGCGGGTTAGCCGCGGCAATCGAGCTGCAGCGAGCCGGCGAAGCTCCGCTGATTATAGAGAAACGGAATATCGTGCACGCGATTTCGCAATATCCCACCTATATGCATTTTTTCAGTTCGCCCGAAATGTTGGAGATTGGAGATATTCCCTTTACAACTGCACACGAGAAGCCTTCGCGCCTGGAGGCGCTGCATTATTACCGGACAGCTGCGCAGCGGCATCATGTTCGCATTCAGCCCTATGTAGAGGTAACAGCCATCCATAAGCTTCAGGGAGGCTTTGAGCTGGAGGCTCGGGATCGGTTCGGCGAACCCATGCTGTATCGCTGTCAGCATGTCATTATCGCCACCGGTTACTTTGACCATCCCAACCTGCTCTCCATTCCTGGCGAGGAGCTGGACAAGGTAAGCCATTTCTTCCGCGAGGCTCATCCCTACATAGGCATGGAGGTGGCGATCATCGGCGGCAGCAACTCCGCTATCGACGCTGCGCTGGAGCTGGAGCGCGTCGGAGCCAAGGTGACCGTCATCTATCGGGGAGCGCAATATTCCACCAGCATTAAGCCTTGGGTCAGGCCAAGCTTCGAGAGCAAGGTGGCCAAAGGCTCCATCGCAATGCGATTCTCCACCCGCGTCATCGACATTCAGCCCCGCCATATTGTTGTGAGCAACGGTTCCGCCGAGGAGACGCTGGCCAACGACTTTGTGCTTGCGCTGACCGGCTTCCATCCTGATCGCGGCTTTCTGTCCGCTGCTGGCGTCACCATGGAGGAGGAGGGTTATCCGACATTCTGCGAGGATACGATGGAGACGAACGTACCCGGCATCTACCTTGCTGGCGTTGTTGCGTCCAAGCATGAGGCCAACGAAATCTTTATTGAATCCGGTCGTTTTCATGGACGGAAGATCGTGTCGCATATGAGGGAAGCAGGACGCATTTAGCGTTGCCTGCCTCCCGCCTTCACCTTGCTTCGCTTCTCGGCCATTTTGTTTTGCACCTTCTCCACATCATCGTCCCCGGGCTCACGCTCGCCATATCTGGCAAGCTCATACAGTCCCACAAGACCAAGCACACCCTCATCGGGCTTGCCCGCCTGCGTGTCCCTAGCCGTCTCCCGAGGACTTAGATGCGGCTTGGCCCTATAGCCTCCTTCAATCTGCTGCTGCAGCCAGGCTCGGTACAGGTAACGAACGCGTTCGGCATTGGAAGCCAAGCCCTTCCCGTCCAGCCTCCCGGCGCTTTGGCGCTTGCGTTTGCCTCGTGATCGACCAAGCTTCTTCGAGCTTAACGCTTCCACCACATCGACATACCCATCCTCGGCCTGCGCCGTCCCTCCCGATCTCGCCATCAGTCTGGGCAGCAGTCTTCCTGCCGCTCGAAGCAGCTTCTTCAGCATCCAATACAGCAGCACTGCTGCGGCCGCTGCTGTCACAATCGTGGCAGCGTACATCATAATCGTCTCCAGTACCCTCATGAAAGCAGAAGGCTCGGCAGACTCCCCCAGCGGAAGGCCGGGCCGTTCCGCCGGCGCTGCGGTCGGCTCAGGAGTCGGAGGCTTCTCCTCGCCTTCTCTGCCGAACAGGTACCGGAGCAGGGATTGCACCCTCTGCTCCAGCCAATCTCTCAAGCTGCGGAACAGCAGCAAGAAAGCAATACAAGCTGCAAGCGCGGACACCAGCTTGCGATTTAAGCTGTGGGAGGCGGCCCTGGCGGAGGTTTTGCGAGCATCCACCGTTTCCTTGGCCAAATGCCTATGATTAAGCATGATCATGAATATAGCGACCGCAAGGACGGCCCCCGCGTTCAAGAGCTCCGACGCAGCCCCGATCCTCTCCACCATCAGCTTAAACGGCTGCACGGCGATATAAGCGGCCAGGCCGACTATCATATGAACGGCGCTGAACGATTCCGTCCAGCCAGCCCTTCGCTCCGCAAAGCCGCGACCGCTGAACATCGCGCCTAATAAACCGCATACCGCAAGCGCAGGCCATGCCAGCTTCTCATTCACACAGAAAGCGACAAGCTGGATATGAGCTAGCCCGATTGCCGCCAGCCATACCAGTCTGGTCAGAAGGCGCAGCCTGGCTTCATCGCGCAGCAGCAGGCTTGGCAGCGCGTAGAGCAGAGGAAGCGTAAGCAGCCAGCTCGTCAAGATGACATGCTCAACTAATAGAATCCCTGACGCTAAGAGAATCGGGCCATAAAAAACAAGCTCCACATAACCCTTGGCGAGCGTGCCGAACGCTTTGGCAGCAGCCTTCACGCGCTCTCCCCCTCTCCGCTTCGAGTCCGTGCCCGCTGCGCGTCTTGCAGCTCCCAGAGCGTAACCGAATTACCTAGACGGCGCAGCGATTGTGCAGCGGCTTCAAGCTCATCGTTCCAATAGGAGGAGATGACCAGCACATCGCGGTTGGCATAACCCATTCGCGCTTCCTGCTCCAGCAGATCGCGGAGCGGCTCCGTTCGCACCAGCTGCAGCCTGGCCATCGCTTCGTAGAGCATATACAGATGCTCTTGTCCCCGTCCGGGCTCGAAGCGTAAGCTACCGAACTCCGCCATTAGCGGCATGTTCGCGGCAAGCCCGACCTCCATGCCTTGAGCGGCAGCGGCTTCCGCCGCTCCTGCCGCCCATTCAATGCCTTGCTCGATCAGAGCTTCATTGGTTACGCTGCGCCACATTCCCTCGGCATCTTCCACGTTGATAATGACCATCAAGCAACGGTCCGCCGTATAATCGTATTGATGAACCATCAGCTCTCCGGTTCTTGCGCTAGCTTTCCAGTTGACCTGCTTCATGGAATCTCCAGCCTGGTAGTCTCGCGCGCCGGCAATGACGAAGGGGTCCGGAACAATGAAGCGCCTGATGGAATAGTCTCCCTGCAGGCTTCGGGAAGGCAGCTCATGGAAGGGAACCGCAGCGGGACGGGGATAGACAACCAGCTCGCTGTTCAGCGGGAGCTGCAAGTGGCGTTGGGACATGCCAAGCACATCACCGCCTGTCAGCGTCACTGTGCTGAGACGGTAGCAGCCCCGTTTGATCGGGGTCAGTCGATGTGTTCGCGTAATACGGGTATGACCGGGCAGACTGAAGAAGCTTCGATGATTTTGGGACAGCTCTCCTCTGCTGACATCAAAGTTTTCGCTCGCGCGAAATCCGAGGAAGGCCGATAATTGCGATTCCACTCGCAGCCATGGCACAGGAAGCCGCTTCCTGTTGTCCAGTGTCTCCACCAGCTCCACCTCATCGCCTCTGAAGCAGGAGCGCTGCCGAAATTCACGTTGATAGGATAAGCCTCTGAACACCAGCTTGTTGAACACCAAGCCTTGCCCATAGAGCACCCCAGCCGTTATAAGCACGAGCCATAGAATAAACATCTCGCGCTACCCGATCGTGAGATCGGCTTCCGTCGGCACATTGGTCCCGCGGATCACCTCATCGATGATTTTCTCCCCTTGGCCCTGCGCCCGGGTCAGGCCCCGCAAGGACAGCCGATGAGCAAGCACAGGCTTGGCCATCGCTTTGACGTCATCCGGCGTCACATAATCCCTGCCGCGCAGTATAGCATGCACTTGAGCTGTGCGCAGGAGCGCCTGGCTGCCGCGAGGGCTGACGCCAATGGCCACATCCTCCCTTCGCCGCGTGGCTTCGACGACCTCCAGCAAATAGCGCAGCAAATCGTCCGATATACGCACCGAAGGGCATATGCTTTGCGCTTTCGCCAACTCCGTCGGGTCCGCGATGGGCTGAAGCTCGGCAAGAGGGTTCCGTTCCTTGAACCGCTGGAGCAGGCGGAGCCCTTCCTCCGTGGTCGGGTAGCCCATCCTCAGCTTGAACAGGAACCGGTCCAGCTGCGCCTCCGGCAGAGGGAATGTGCCCTGATGCTCCACGGGGTTCTGCGTGGCGATAACCATAAACGGCAGCTCAAGCGGCTTTGTTTCGCCGTCGATCGTCACCTGCTTCTCCTCCATACACTCCAGCAGGCTGGATTGTGTGCGCGGCGTAGCGCGGTTGAGCTCATCCGCCAGCAGCAGATTCGTGAATAACGGACCAGGGCGGAACTGGAAATCGCCTTGCTTCTGGTTGTAATAATGAATACCGCTTAGATCAGAGGGCAGCAGATCCGGCGTGAACTGCACTCTCTTGAAGGAAAGCGATAATGACCTCGCGAACGACTTGGCCAGCACCGTCTTGCCTGTGCCGGGCACATCCTCCAGCAGCACATGGCCGGAGGTCATGAGTCCGATAAATAATAGCTCGACGATCTCTTCCTTGCCTACGATCACTTCGCCGATATTATGTTTGATCCGGTCTGCCAGCGACTGGACCGCTTGATAGGACATAACGTTTCTCCTTTGCGTGTTGAGGTTATGGCATTAAGCCTTCCGGCTGCGCTGCAGCGCTTGAAGCTCGCGCCAGCGAATCAGCTTGATCCCTTCTCTCTCCAGCTCATTCCGCACATCCCGATCTCGAAAAATATCAAATTCCATACCGCGCTTCTCCGGCTGGAAGTGGAAGCCCTTCAGCTCGTCCGTCACCAGCGAGGGATGAATAATGAGCTCCGTCACCCCCGGCTTCAGGCTGCGCAGGAGCGCTTTCATTTCCTCCTTGAACGTCTCGTAGGTTTCGCCCTCCTGCAGCTGGAATGGCAGGCCCACCAAATAATCCAGAATGACGACGCCCATTGTGTCCGCCAGCTCAGCGGTTGCGCGAGCCTGCTCCTCCAGCTCCTTCGGAGCGACCCCCTTCTCCACGTTCAAATAACGGGGCAGCCGGAACGGAAGACCATAGGCCGCGCACACCTCCAGCACCTCAGGCATAAAATGTTTGCCGGTTCGCAGCCCGTACAAGCTGCCCATATGATTGTCTGCATGCGTCGGGCTCATGCCCAGGTTCAGCGCGCGTTCGATCTGTGCAATCAGCTCCCGCTTCACCTGGTCCGATTCCGCATGCTCCTCGAACGCCTGCGAGGTGGAATGGAAATAACCCGCTGCAGTGACCAGGGACGATACATCGCTGTCTGCAGCGACTGGCCCCCATTTGTAAGCGTCCCATTCACTTGTCAACGTAAGATGGATACCAACGTCATACGCGGGATTGGCCGCGCTCCACGCCGCAGCTTCACTGGACCAGCCGCAGGGCATCATCATGGTTGCCGAGCTGACAGCCCCCTCCGTCAGGAGTGTCGCCGCCGCTTTATTTACGGAGTGGCATAATCCCATATCATCGGCGTTCACCAGCAGAAGCTTGTCCTGCTCCGAATAGCCAAGCGCCTTCGCCAAGCTCATTGATAATCCCTCCACATTAGTTAATGTCATAAATCATTAATGGACTTAAAGTTTGTCCAGCCGCCCCTGAAGCTGCTTTCGCCAGCTCTCCGCAAGCTCCTGCACAGCTAGAAGCTTCTGGATGGCCGCCGCATCCTGCTTCGCAACATACATCACTTGGTTGGCTTCCGCAATGGTGAACCCCAAGGGATGGCGTTCTACAATGGCGAAGCTGTCGCCTGCACAGACCTGCCCTTCCTCCAGCACTCGGAAATAAAAGCCGCTGTAGCCCGTCTCCTGCGTTCTGACCGGCAGCGTCGGCAATGCATTGCGGAGCCCAAGCTTGAAGCAGGGCTGCCTTGGCTGGCTGACCTGCAGCACAGCTCCTCCCACTGTGAGTACATCACCGATGCAGAGATCCTCCTCCACCCAATCGCCGATGGTGAAATTTTCGCCAAATGAGCCATTCGGGAACGGCTGCCCGAACTCTTCCTGCCAGAAGGCATAACGTCGCTCAAAGTAAGCACAGACGGCTTTGTCCGGGCCTCCGTGGTTGATGGTGTCCCCTTGTCCGTCACCCTGAATCCCAAGCCGTCCCACTAGCGCCGGAGCGTCTGTCGCGCTCTTGTAGATGCCGCTCAGCACTTCCTTGGAGCCGTGCTGAAGAGGCTTGGGCTCGCCAAGCTGGATCGAGGCGAGCCTCGCTTTTGCAGCTATCATACTCAACGATTTCTCATCCTTTCTCCCTGCAGAATCATATTTCTCCCATTATAAGCGTTGCAGGGAGAAGTTGGCAAAACATAGTTTTGCCCCTAACCTCGGTCCACAAGCTATAATTGACAGACTATTTCGACAGTTCCTGTCGAAACGATCGTTTTTCTGTCCGTTATTGCGCTTCCCCGGGAAATGATCCTGAATATTCCCTTTGATTATTTCCCTCATTCTTATTTCCCCCGAGGGGCTGGGCGTGATTGCCGTCTGGAGACCAGCTCAAAAACCGTTGCCAGCAGCATCAATACAGCGAGTCCGATCGCTGCCGCATGCTCCAGCAGCAGGACGGCAGCCGCTGACGTAACAACCAGCCACAGGAACGCTGCGCCGTTCACAAGCGGGCTCCAGCCGCCTAGCTGCCATGGCGCGCTGCTCCAGCGCGACTGAACGAGGCTCTCCTCCCCTGCTCGCTGCAGGCGGGCTCTCCGGAACGGACCCCAGCTTGTGAACCGCAGCCCGATCGGAATCGCATACGCGGTATGCAACGCCACAATGGCGAATGCGAGAAGCGGCAGCAAGGCTGATCCAGGCGAAGCCATATGCGCACCCGCCAGCAAGGCAGCCGCAGTCGCGGCGCCGATCCAGCCTGCAGCCCATGGCGACTTGCCATTCCCAGAGATCAAACCAAGCTTTGAAGCAAATGGAGCCGCATTCTCCCGCGCCAACCCTAACAACGTTCTGGCGCACACGGACAAGGACTGCAGCCCGCTGCCCCAGAGCGATACAAGAATGATGAACAGAACGACAGGCGAGCCCCACAAGCCAGCCATCATCACTTCGATGTTACTCAGCATGCCCGTGGACCCGCTGCTCCAGCCCAAGGCTGACCCAGCCGCTCCAATCACACCAGAGGGTCCCGCCATAATCGCGACTAACGTTAGCAGCGCAAAGCCGATTACAAAGGCATAGGAGGTGGCCAGGAATATGGCCCACGGCACCTTCACGCGCGGCTCCATCGCTTCTTCTGCCGCTTGAGAAGCGCCATCCATGCCTATGAACAGCTTCGTCAGCCATAATAAGCCGACCAAATAAGACTCCATGCCCACCTTCCCGCTGAAGTCTATCGTTTGCAGCTGATACAGCAGCGCGGGCGAATAGCCCCCGGGCCAGAACAGCCAAGCAAGACCGGCTAGTAGCAGGAGCGCGCCTGCCAGCTGAAGCCATAGCCCCGCGGCATGTATACTCTTGAGCCAGGCCGCGCCATATTGGTGGACAGCCGCTTGCGTAGCGGCAATCGCCAGCGCAAACAGGCCAAAGGTTAGACCCGAGGTTTGATAGCCCCACAGAGCAGCTGCCGAGCTGTCGGCCGCGTACGCGCAGCCTCCAATCAACAGCGCCAGCATGGCGAGATGGCCTCCCGCATGGAACCAGCCGGCCCGCAGTCCCCAGCGCCTCCCCCCCATCTCCTTGGCTGCGTAATAGAAGCTTCCGGCTACCGGATAGGCCGAGGACAGCTCCGCCAAGCTTCCGCTTACGCACACATAGAACAAGCCTAGAAGCGGAAGTCCGTATCCGATTACGGATAAGCCTCCCTGCTGAAGCGCGGGGCCGAGCACAATGACGCTGCTTCCAAGCAGAGCCATCGTGCCGAAGGAAAGACCCATCGGCCATATGCCTCCCCCGCCTCGTCCCAGCAGCTGGGATAGGCCAAAGCGCGCAAGATCGTGCTTGTCCTGCAACAGCTGCATCTGCCGTCCGTAGCTGGCCAGGCTTTGATAGCTATTCAGCCGCACGCTCCGCTGCGCCTTGATCGCCAGCGCCAGCATAAGCATGCACACCGTTCCACCCAGTGCCATGCCCAATAACACCGTAGCCATACACTCACCTCCATATCCCTACTGTATGACTGGCTGAGGGCAACCATGCTGGATAAACGGCAAAAAAGGACCTCCGGGGCACCCCTCCGGGAGCCCTGAAAGTCCTTGTTTTGTGCATGCTACGCCTTATTAATCGTTTGCCAGCATCGGCCCCAGCGGCCCGTCTTCATTGATGATATCCCCCAGGTCGTACACCGATATGGGGAAATATAAAAACCCGTATACATAAGCCGCCAGCTCGTATAGACCAAAATAAATGACAAGCGTCCTGTCAGCGATATAGAAGGGCTGGTCGGGCGCGATCGTCTTGAACGGCTCCAAGGTGTCGATCCCGCGAGCCTGTATGCCCGCTGCTACAAATTTGTTAATCCGCGACACATAATCGCTCCCAGGCTTGAACAGCTCCGCAAGCGTATAGCTTTGGCCTGTGGACGCGTTGAAGGTCAACGACTTCTGCAGCGTCATGCCATGCGCTCCGCCGGTGTATGCGTAATTGTACATGGACAAGCTGAGGATGCCCTTTTCGTTTGTTTTCAGCTCAAAGTATCCTATCATCTCCGAGCCCGGAGCTTCCAGGCTGCCTTGGCTGTTCACAAGCTGCTGGGCTGTATGCAGCAGAGCTTTGTTGATTGCCGCCATCGCCGCTTCGCTTGTCCCTCCGCTTACGTGCGGGATGGACAAATCCGCCTTAGGAAAGGTCGCTTTTGCGGTCTGGACAATCAATGGGGATGAAACTGCCATATCGGTTTTCACCATCCTATTGTAGTGAGATACTCCACTATATGCTCACTACCGCTCATCCCATACCCCAACATCCCCCGCTCTCATCCTAGAGCTGAGATTTCTCCCGCTCCGTCAGTCTTCTGCCGTACACGTCGACAACGAGCTGGCCTTGGTTCAGTCCCAGAATACGATCCGCGTACCGCTCGGCCCAATCCCCCTGATGCAGCACAGCGATAACGATAATGCCTTCGTTCTTGCAGAGCGCCTTGAGCTCGCTGAGCACCCCATCCGCAGCATGCGGATCAAGTCCGGATACCGGCTCATCGGCCACAATGACCTTGGCCCCATGCACAAGCGCTCTGGCAATAGCCATTCTCTGCCGTTCGCCGCCGCTTAAATGCTTCGCCTTGATATGCGCCTTGTCCAGCAAGCCGCGCTTCTCGATCAAGTCCATGGCGCCCATATAGTCGTCATTGCGCACCATGCCCGTCCATCTGCGCCACGCTGGCGTTTGATTGACCGACCCGATAATGACATTTTTGAGGCCGCTCCTCTCCGGAATGAGATACGGCTTCTCTTCTATGTAAGCGACCTGCTGCTTCACCTTCTGCTTCGCCAGCCAGCCTTCCTTCAGCACATCCTTGCCGTTGAACTGGTAGGTGCCGGAGGTCCAGCTTTCCTGCAGGGCCAGACATTTCAGCAGCATCGACTTCCCGCTTCCGCTGCTTCCCTTCACCGCGATAAAATCGCCTTCATAAGCTTCAAAGCTAATATCGTTCAGAACCTTCGGACCGCCGGGGATCCGCTTGGACAAACCCTTTATTCTCAGCATTCATCGCACTCCTTCTCATCCTGCAAACGCTTCTATAAATCTAGTTTACGGCAAATAAAAAACACTTTCCACCCGAACAAATGTTTGGTATAATGAGAACAAGAACAAACGTTCTAGTTTGTGGATGTATAATGACAAAGGAGGCTTGATCACCATGAAAACCAACTGTGAGAATTTCCGTTACGTTGAGAAGGCAAGGCCACACCGCGATTTAACCTTTAAGTTTTATAGCGACGGCAGGCTCGTCATCATTAATAACGACACAGAGGAGGTGATTGGGCCTCGCGACCTGAGAAGCGACAGTCGTGACTTCTACGTACGCAAGCGAATCCTGTTCATTAAGAATCGTCTGGCGGAGACGCAGCTGAAATATGCATGACATACGGAAGAGGAGAGATCGTCCCATACGATCTCTCCTCTTTCATTGCACATGCTACATGTTTTCCTTGTTAATCCCGTTAAGACTGGCTGCTCTGTCCGCCATTTTTTCCGCTTTTGGCGTAATGGCCTTGGACTGCTGCCTCGCCTCGTTCTGCTGATTATGAATTTTTTCGCTTTTGTTGAACGGCACGTCGCTCACCTCCACTTACATTATGCGGAAGGCGAAGGCGTCCTATGCTTGCTGGGGGAAGATGGCTGGCGTTGCCGGTTCGTTCCCCTTCATTGACTAATGACATGGATTTGGGGTAGATTGTTCATACGATAGTGAACATGATCGTTCCCGCAAAGGAGACCCCATAAGATGAAACAGCATATCTTGTTTGACCTTGACGATACGTTAATTTATTGCAACAAATATTTCTTTTTTGTCGTGGATCAATTCGTCGACTCCATGACGACCTGGTTCGGCAGATCGTCCGTCGTAACGGCTGGCGCCATTCGCGACAAGCAGACGGAGATTGATATCGCCTTGATCGGCCAGACGGGGTTCAAGAGCGAGCACTTTCCGCAATCCTTTGTCGACACATACCTGTATTTCAGCGATCTGACAGGCCGCAAGCGATCTCCGGTGGAAGAGGACTTCCTGTGGAAGCTTGGCCTAAGCGTATACGAGCATGAGACGGAGCCGTATCCCCATATGGAGCATACGCTTGACGAGCTTGCGACTGCCGGCCATGAGCTCCATCTGTACACAGGCGGTGAGCTGCTGATCCAGCGGCGCAAGATTGAACGAATGGGTCTGGAACGTTATTTCAGCTCCCGTATTTATATCCGCCAGTTAAAAAATAACGACGCATTGGAGCAAATCCTGGCGACCGGCACCTTCGACCGCGAGCACACCTGGATGATCGGCAACTCCATCCGAACAGATGTCGTCCCAGCCCTCACCGCTGGAATACACGCCATTCATATGCGTATGCTCGAGGAGTGGCAATATAATATGGTGCAGATCGACGTGAAGCCGCGCGGTGCGTTTTTTACGCTGGATGAGCTGAAGGATGTGCCGGACACGATACATCGTTATGTGAATCGGGATTAGGAGCGCTGCAAAGCCCCTGGCTATGCTTGCTCCACACCGATATCGCCTGTCTCGGCGGAGCGAAGCACGATTCGGCCCTCGCTTGGCGAGCCGTCTGCGAGAACAAGCTTCAGCTTCGCCGTTTTCCCCTTTTCGACTAACGCTTTGATCTGGGCATCCGTCAAGCTGCGGCCGAATGACTCCTTCCAGATGACAAATTTGCAGCCGCTGCGATAATTCGAGCAGCCATAACCCTTGCGTCCCATAAACAATCGGCCGCCGCAGCCCGGTCTGGGACAGGCGGCCACGACGCGAGGCTCCGATGGCGCTTCGCTTCCGCTTGACGCTCCTGCAGCCGTTGTCGTTGCCGTCGCCGTTGTTCTGGCGCGTACGCTGCCTCTTGGCGATGCGGACCTCTCCCCCGCCGCCTTGCCTGTCTTGGCCGTTCCTCTGCGGGATTTCCCTCTTGCCCCGGCGTCGTCCCCTTCAAACGCTTTGACATCCACTCTTGTCTGCAGCCGAACCTTCTCAACAATCATCGTGGCGAATTTTTTGACATTGTCCATAAACTGAGCATCGGATGCGTTCCCTCTGGCTATGTCGTTCAGCCGACGCTCCCACATGCCCGTCATCTCCGGCGAGGTCAGCAGCTCCACGCCCGCAGCCCGTATCAGCTCAATTGCTGTTCGGCCTTTTTGGGTAATCATAATTTTTTTGCCCTGCATCGTAACGTAGCCTACATTCTTCAGCCTCTCAATCGTTGCTGCGCGTGTAGCGGGCGTGCCGAGGCCGGAATCCTTCATCGCGTCGCGGACTTCCTCGTCTTCGATCTGCTTGCCGGCGCTTTCCATCGCCTTCAGCAGCGTGCCCTCCGTATAAGGCTTAGGCGGCTGCGTCTCTTTCTCCTTCGACTGCGCTTCCCGGCATACAACGCCAGCCTTGGCGTCAACAGAGAAGGGCTCCGCGACCTCCTCTTCCTCCTCCGAATCCTCATCCTTTTTGGCGGCCTTGCCCTTCTCCTTCTTCTGATCGGCATAAATGATTTTCCATCCGAGGCTGAGCAGCTCCTTCACGTTCGTTTTGAACGTCTCGCCCTCCACCTCCGTCAGTACAGTATGCGACTTATATTCCGCTGCAGCATAAAATTGGGAGAGAAAGCGCCGCACAATGAGATCATACAGCTTGCTCTCCTCAGGCGATAACCCTGAAGCTTTTCGATGCGTCGGCAGAATCGCATGGTGATCCTCCACCTTGGACGGGTTGCAAATATATTTGTTCCCCTTATGGACAAGGCCCTTGTTCGCGCCTCTCACCCATTCGTCATAGGACGTTCCTTGGAGCGAGGCCAAGGCCTTATGCATCTCCGGAATGTTCTGCTCCGTTACATAGTTGGAATTGGTACGCGGATAGGAGATGACCTTATGCTTCTCGTAGAGCGCTTGAGCGATATCCAGCGTTTTTTTGGCCGAAAAACCGTATTTACCGTTAGCCTCCCGCTGAAGCAGCGTCAGATCGTACAGCTTGTACGGATATTCCTTCAGCTCCTTCACCTCGTAGGACGCAATTCTTCCCGGCTTCCCCTTCACCTTGGCTGCAATAGCTTTAGCGCGCTCGGGATCCGTCATCCGCTCTCCCTGCCATAAGCCTCTGTATGTAAGGTCTTCCTGTTGGAATTGCGCCTCCACCTCATAAAATTTCAACGAGTCGAAGCTTTCGATTGTTTTCTGTCTGTCATAGATTAGCGCGAGAACCGGCGTCTGCACTCTGCCCACGGATAGCAGCACGTTGTGTCTCGTCGTGAAGGCGCGCGAGCCGTTCATCCCGATCAGCCAATCCGCTTCGCTTCGGGCGGTTGCGGCTTTGGTTAGGTTATCGTATTCGGACCCATCTCTCAGCTCAGCGAAGCCTCTTCGAATCGTCTCCGGCGTCAAATCCGAAATCCACAGGCGCTTCACAGGCTGCTTGAGCCTAAGATGCCGCTGGATAAGCGAAAAGATGTATTGGCCCTCACGCCCGGCGTCGCAGCAATTCACAAGGGAATCGCAGCGCTTCGCCAGATCCTTGATCACCTTGAGCTGATCCATCGTTTTCCGGTTCGGGACAAGCTTGAACGTGCTCGGAATAATGGGCAAATCTGCGATATTCCACTTTTTGTAGCGGTCATCATAAGCATCTGGCTCGGCCAAGCCGATCAAATGCCCAATTGCCCATGTAATGATATATTGTTCGCCTTCTATATAAGTGCGGTTGTTTTTGGCTTTGGGATCTATGGCTGCCGCGATATTACGCCCCATGTCGGGTTTCTCCGCTATAATTAAGGTTTTCAACGATGGGTCGCTCCTTTGCGGTCGTTACTTCTGATAGAGTCAGACAGGCGCCTGAACCTCCTGAACCTCCGCCAAGATGGCTCGAAATATAGATTTTACGCCCTTGGACCAGTTGGGGTCCTCCGCGTATTCGCGGTTAATCCAGGTGATCGCGTCTATATGCGCCGGCTTGTCCTTGCTAAGCCTGACGATCGTTCTTGCTGCGATTTGTGACGATTGTTCGATTGTCGTATTGAACGCCTGCCAGCTATGGAACACGTTAAACGGATTGTTGGCGATCTCATCCGCTTGGTCATGCGTAATCGGAACAAAGGCCTGCTCCTGGCCGGTAATCGCGAACAACAGAGCGGGGTGTATGTCGAAGGCTTCAGCTGTATCCATAATGGGGTCAAAATATTGCGGCTTGGCCAGCATCGACGACTTGCTGCCCAGAAAGGCAAGCAAGCGTTCGCGATTGACCTCCGCATACTTCAGCTCAGCCGGCAATTCATTGATTGACGGCTGAGGAGCGACGGCCGGTATCGCGGGAGCCTCCGTTCTCTCCGCTGCCAGGTCAGCTGGCGGCTCCGGCGGCGTCCAGCCGAATAAGAGCGCGGCTGCTACCGTCGCTGCTGACAACAGACTGTACAACAGAAGGCGCTTCCGTCTGCGATCTCGAATGGCGGGATGAAGCTGGCCTGGAAGGGGCTGAACACCCGCCTCCACTGACGCAAGCGGCTTTATCGCAGCCGTACCGCTGTGGAACAGCTGAGACTCCTTCTCCCTAAGCCAGCGCTTCAGGGGTTCAGCAATACGGGAGTCCTGCTGGTCCAGCTCCATACATAATGCATAAATATCGTCCGGACTGACGGGACGCTGCTGCTCCAACACAGTGGTGCGAATTAAGGTCCGGGTCAGCTCCCGCTTGAGCAGAGGCCCGAATTCCGGAAGCTGCTTATGGATGATGCGGGTTACCGCATCGGCAACGATCTCCGCTCGCTGCTCGGTTGGCATCGCTGCGTATTTATGGCTAACATAGCTGCGTATGTTGCGAACATCACTTGGTGTGAGCACATAAGCCTGATCGACGGACATATGAATCTCCCCTTGGGCGCGGCATCTACACCGATTTTACCACAACTTTCCTTAGCGTAGGGATGATAGATTTTGAATACGGGACTGCATTTCCTCGCTCATGATATAAGCGGTAATCTGCTCCTTTTCCGAGAAGGTGAACTGATATTCGCAGTCGCAATCCTCATCCTGCGGCACGATCTGAGCGATGGCGCCAGTTGTCGTGCAAATGACAAGAATAGAGAATTGAATGATATCCTCCGGCAGTGGAGTCGACTCATGCAGCGTTGGCAGCAGCGTAATATCCACCCATTGTCCATCCTCCCGAAGCTCAACAGCGGCCTTATAGCTGGTGAAGGTTAATTCCGTAATACGATCAGATCCATATTTAATCATGATCTCACTCTCCTCGTGGCATAAATTACGCGACAAGCAAGAAGATACGCTGTCACAACCATATCCTTTCCTATACATCAAGAAAAAGAAAAGCGCCCAACAAGGCGCTTTCTCGGATTGTCGCCACAGCCGCTGCTTGCGGCTATACGCAATATTTGTTTAATTAAGGAAGCATCGAGGAGCCCATCAAATATTTGTCCACCTCGCGAGCTGCTTCACGGCCTTCGTTGATCGCCCATACGACCAAGCTTTGTCCGCGACGCATATCGCCGGCAGCAAATACTTTGTCCACGTTTGTTTTGTATTTGCCGTAAGTGGCTTTAACATTGGTGCGGCGGTCCTGCTCAAGACCCATTTGCTGGATCAGCGTGTTCTCCGGACCTTCAAAGCCGACAGCGATGAATACAAGATCTGCAGGCCATACCTTTTCAGTGCCCTCCAGCTCCTTGTAAATTTTGCGTCCCTGCTCGTCAACCGTACGCTCGATTTGAACCGTATGAAGCTCCTTCAGCTTGCCGTTCTCGCCTACAAACTTTTTCGTCAGGACGGAGAATGCGCGAGGATCCTCGCCATATAGCGCTTTGGCTTCCTCTTGCGCGTAGTCCAGCGTGTATACGTTCGGGAATTGCGGCCACGGGTTGCTGATTGGATCACGCTCCAGCGGCGCTTTGGCGTGCGTGCCGAATTGGGTAACGGATTTGCACCCGTGACGTAACGCCGTCGCTACGCAGTCCGTACCTGTATCGCCGCCGCCGATAACAATAACATCCTTGTCCTTGGCGGAGATATAGTTGCCGTCCTCCAGACCGGAATCCAGGTAGCTCTTGATCGTACCGTTCAGGTAATCCATCGCCATATGAACGCCGTCAAGGTCACGTCCTTCGATATCAACATCGCGCGCCTTCGTCGCGCCGCCGCACAAGACAACAGCGTCGAAGTTTTCCAGCAGCTCGTCTGCCGAAATATCCTTGCCGATCTCTGTGTTCGTCACGAACTGGACGCCTTCCTCCGTCATAAGGTCAACGCGGCGCTGCACCACATACTTCTCCAGCTTCATCGTTGGAATGCCGTAAGTCAGCAAGCCGCCAATACGATCCGCACGTTCGTATACTGTCACCGTATGGCCGGCTTTGTTCAATTGCGCGGCTGCTGCCATTCCGGCAGGACCTGAACCGACAACCGCAACGCGTTTGCCTGTACGCATCTTCGGAGGCTGCGGCACAACCCAGCCCTCTTCGAAGCCGCGGTCGATAATCGCTTGCTCAATGGTCTTAATGGTAACAGCGTCGCCAATCAAGCCCACTGTACAGGAGCCCTCGCATGGAGCCGGGCATACACGGCCTGTGAACTCAGGGAAGTTGTTTGTCTTATGCAGACGGTCCAGCGCCTCGCGCCACAGACCTCTATAAATCAAATTATTCCATTCCGGAATCAGGTTGTTCACCGGACAGCCGGATACCGAACCGGCCAGCTCCATTCCCGTATGGCAATAAGGCGTTCCACAGTCCATACAGCGGGCGCCTTGCGTGCGCAGCTGCTCATCGGAAAAATGCTTGTGGAACTCATTCCAATCCTTAATGCGCTCCAGCGGGTCGCGATCGGCCGGCAATTCGCGATGGTATTCCATAAAACCAGTTGGTGTAGACATGATCGCTTTTCCTCCATCCTGTATCCCAGCGCTAACGTATGAATGCAAGCTAATGATAGCGGGAATCCAAGTTTTATATAATGAAATACTTATTAGCTACCTATGACCTAATAACTTATTATAACATGCTAGCATTCCTTAGTTGAACAGGTTAATGGATTTTCCGCACAATCATTTGCACTTTATGACGAATAGTTCGTTAATTCGTCAATCCTGCCTCAGGGTGGCTACCCCTTGCGAAGATACGTACAGAAACGATGGTCATACGCGTTCCGTTCATCCTTCTCTCTGCTCTCGCTTGCCGTTAATTCCC
The DNA here is from genome assembly GCF_040834005.1 of Paenibacillus sp. PL2-23. Taxonomy (NCBI): domain Bacteria; kingdom Bacillati; phylum Bacillota; class Bacilli; order Caryophanales; family Paenibacillaceae; genus Paenibacillus; species Paenibacillus sp. PL2-23. The sequence continues at coordinate 2,856,510 of NZ_CP162129.1, read as the reverse complement.
ACTGGGAGGAATCCCACTCCGGGAAATAAGCGTCAGCGCCTACGATCTCGGCGTCTACCTCCGTCACAAGCAGCTTGTCCGCGTATGGCAGAGCAAGCGCATAAATTTCGGAGCCGCCAATGACCATCAGCTCTTCATCCTTGCAGCGTTCAATGGCATCAGCCAGGTCATGGAACACTTCACAGCCCTCCAGCGCCAAGTCCTTGTTCCTTGTCAATACGATGTTATGGCGTTTGGGAAGCGGCCTTCCTAACGATTCATACGTTTTGCGTCCCATCAGCACTGTCTTGCCAGTTGTTGATGCTTTGAAGAACGCCATGTCGGACGGCAGATGCCACGGCAGACGGTTATCCACGCCAATGGCGCGATTCCGATCCATAGCCCAGATTAATGTTACCGGCATAAGCCCTCTCCTTCCTACACGGCGACTGGCGCCTTGATTGTGGGATGCGGATCGTAATGTTCGATGGCCAAATCGGCCAGATCGAAGTCGAATACGGACTGCTTGTCCGGATTCACCTGGAGCGTCGGCAGAGCGCGGGGCGTCCGCGACAGCTGAATTTCGATCTGCTCCATATGGTTCGAATAAATATGCGCGTCTCCGAAGGTGTGTACGAAGTCGCCTACGGCCAATCCGCATTCATGCGCAATCAGATGAGTCAGCAAAGCGTAGCTGGCCATATTGAAGGGCACTCCGAGGAAAATATCCGCGCTGCGCTGATACAGCTGACAGCTCAGCTTGCCCTCCGACACATAAAATTGAAACAGCGTATGGCAAGGCGGCAGCGCCATGGTCGGCACATCCTCCGGATTCCAAGCCGATACGATCAGTCTTCTGGAGTCCGGATTGGCTTTGATCGTCGTAATAACGTCCTTCAGCTGGTCAATTGTGTCGCCTTGCGTTGTCTTCCATGCCCGCCATTGCTTGCCGTAGACGTCGCCCAGCTCGCCATATCGCGCAGCAAAGTCATCATCCGTTAATATGCGCTCCTTGAATTGCTCCATCTGACGCCTGTATTCGGCCTCAAACGTTGGATCCGACTGGCTTCGCAGCCCGAAGTTGGACATGTCGGGACCCTTGTAATCGGCGCTTTCGATATAGCGCTTGAACGCCCATTCATTCCAAATATTGTTTTTATGCTGAAGCAAATACCTGATATTGGTATCGCCTCTCATAAACCACAGCAGTTCGCTTGCAACGAGGTTGAACGAAACACGCTTGGTCGTTAGCAACGGGAAGCCTTCATTCAGCGGAAATCGCATTTGATAGCCGAACGTAGAAATTGTGCCTGTGCCCGTCCGGTCATCCTTCCTGACCCCATTCTCTAGAACGTGACGAAGCATCCCTAGATAAGCCTGTTCGCTGGTGCTCATGTTCCACCTCCTCCAACACAATAACTACAATTATATCACCCGTCTAACTGCCCAGTCTATCCTGCTTCCGTTTTTTTCGCAGCGCATGCCTCTCTGGTGCATGGTGGAACAAGTGCCGCTCAAGCTCCGTCTCCGGCTGAACCGCAGGCACTGGAGAAGGCTTGCCATGCTCATCCAGCGCCACAAAGGTGAAGAAGGCGGTCACGGTCACATCGCGTTGTCCCGAATACAGGTTCTCCGTCGTCACCGAGACGTATATTTCCATGGAGCTGCGATTCGTCCACGAGACGAAGGCCTCCACCTCTATGACATCCCCTATTCGGATGGGCGCCAGGAAATCAAGACTGTCCGTGGATGCCGTCACCACCCGCTTGCGGGCATGGCGCATGGCGGCAATTGCGGCTACCTTGTCCATATATTCCATCAGCTTGCCGCCGAACATGGTGTCGTAATGGTTGGTGTCCAGCGGAAATATAAGCTGCGTCATTAATGTTCGGGATTCACTTGCTTTTTTGGCATGGGCATCGCTCATTTACAACTCCGCCTTTCAATAGTGAATGATTGAAATATGAACAAAGAGGCCGCGCGGCTCATACAGCCGAGTGACCTCTTTGCAAGCAAATGTTAGCTATTATTTAACAAAAGTGTGGATCGGATGTCCGAGAGCAACCTCAGCAGCATCCAGAACGATCTCGCCCAGTGTCGGGTGAGCATGAATCGTAAGCGCAATATCCTCAAGCGTAGCGCCCATCTCAATCGCCAGAGCAAGCTCAGCGATCATGTTGGAGGCTTCCAGGCCTACGATGTGAGCGCCCAGCACCAGACCGGAGTCCGCATCGGCAACCAGCTTCACGAAGCCTTCGTTCGCGTTAAGCGACATTGCACGGCCATTGATGGCAAACGGGAATTTGCCAACCTTGACGTTGTGGCCTTGCTCCTTCGCTTCCTTCTCGCTGAGACCAACGCTTGCGCATTCCGGATCGGAGAAGCAGACAGCCGGCACACATTTGTAGTCGATCACGCTTGGCAGGCCGGAGATGACTTCGGCAGCAACGCGGCCCTCGTACATCGCTTTGTGAGCAAGCGCCGGACCCGCGATAATATCGCCGATCGCGAAGATATGCGGAATGCTGGTACGGCATTGACCGTCTACCTCTACAAGACCGCGGTCAGACATCTTCACGCCGATCAGATCCAAGCCAAGCTCGCCGTCAGTGTTCGGACGACGGCCTACCGTAACGAGCAGGTAATCTGCCGTTACCTTTTCTTCTTTGTCGCCAACCGTGTATGTCACGGTTACGTCTTTATCCGTTTGCTCAGCGCTCTTCGCTTGCGCGCCGGTTACGATATCTACATTTTTGCCCTTCAGCTTCTTCGCGACGATGGAGGACATGTCTTTGTCGAAGCCTGGCAGAATCGAATCGGAGCCTTCGATTACGGTTACCTTCGTGCCGAACTTGGAGTACATTTGGCCAAGCTCAATACCGATGTAGCCGCCGCCGATTACAACAAGGCTCTTCGGCACTTCAGGCAGCGACAGCGCGCCTGTCGATGATACGATACGGCCGCCATAAGGGAATGCTTTCAGCTCGATTGGACGGGAGCCTGTAGCGATAATGCAGTTCTTGAAGCGGTAACGAGGCGCTTCCTGGTCGTTGAAGACACGCGCTTCGTTCTCGTTGATGAACATCACTTCGCCATGGAAATATTGCACCTTGTTCGCTTTCAGAAGCGAAGCAACGCCGCCAGTCAGCTTCTTGACGATGCCGTTCTTGAACTCCTGCACCTTGTCGAAGTTGACCTTCGCTTCGCCAACCTCGATGCCGAAATCGGCAGCGTGGCTAACAGACTCGTATTGATGGGCTGCAGAGATTAGAGCCTTGGAAGGAATACAGCCTACGTTCAAGCAGACGCCGCCAACATGCTCTTTGTCTACGATCAGAACGTTTTGGCCCAGCTGTGCCGCACGAATCGCAGCCACATATCCGCCAGGACCCGCACCGATAATTAGTGTATCAATATCTAGGGAAGCATCTCCGACTACCATGTGTTAAACCTCCATTATGAACAGTTCAGGCTGTGCCAGAAGCTGTTTGATATAGTTCATAAAGTTTTGAGCTGTCGCGCCGTCAATCAGACGGTGGTCGAAGCTCAGCGACAGTGCCATTACAGGTGCGGCAACAATCTCGCCGTTACGAACAACCGGCTTCTCCGAGATGCGGCCCGTACCGAGAATCGCCGCTTCGGGGAAGTTAATGACCGGCGTGAAGAACATGCCGCCGGCAGAACCGATATTCGAGATGGAGATCGTGCTGCCCTTCAGCTCGTTCGCTGCCAGCTTGCCGTCACGGCCGCGCACGGCCAGATCGCGAATGGAATCAGCAATCATAAAGATGTTTTTGCGGTCCGCGTCCTCGATAACGGGAACGATCAAGCCATTGTCCGTATCGGTTGCGATGCCGATATTGTAGTACTTGCGATAGACGATTTCTTGATTGGCTTCGTCGAGCGTCGAGTTCATGATCGGGAACTGGCGGCAAGCCGCAACCAGAGCCTTCACGATAAACGGCAGATACGTAAGCTTGGAGCCCTTCTTCTCTGCGTAAGGCTTGTATTTTGCGCGCAGCGCAACCAGCTCGGTAACATCGACCTCGTCCATAATGGTTACATGTGGAGCGGTATAGACAGCTTTGACCATAGCGGTAGCAATCGCTTTGCGGATGCCTTTGAACGGCACGCGCTCTTCTGGACGATAAGCGCCGCCGGTAGCCGCTGGAGCTTTGGACTCCGATTTAGCTGGAGCAGCCTGCGCCGCCTCCTCTGCCGCCGGAGCTGCTGTCTCTTGTTGCGCAGGAGCGGATCCGTCGAAGCCGTTCACGTCGTCGCGTGTGATACGGCCATTTTTGCCCGTGCCCGTTATTTGCGTCAGATCAACGCCCTTCTCGCGGGCGAATTTGCGCACGCTTGGCGTTGCAAGCACTTGCGCGTTCGTCGCCTGTGAAGCTGGAGCAGCGGCTTGTGTTCCCTCTGCTTGCGCTGGCGCGCTGGCCTGAGCTGGAGCGGCCTCCTCTTGCTTCGGCGCTTCCTCTGCCGCAGGTGTCGCTTGCTCAGGCAGATCGCCCTCCGCTTCGATGACAGCAACAAGCTCGCCGACATGGCAGACCTGACCGTCCTTCACTAATACCTCAAGCACTTTACCGTTCACTGGACATGGCACTTCTACAATTGCCTTGTCGTTCTGAACTTCCATAATAACATCGTCATCCGTCACGGCCTGGCCCGGCTGAATGAGTACTTTTACAATTTCGCCCTCGTGCAAGCCTTCGCCCAGCTCCGGGAATCGGTATTCGAATCTAGCCACCGATGGTAACCTCCTTTAAAAATCCGTTCGATTGTTTGTGCCCTATTCTAGAATTGGATAACCTTCTGAGCGGCGGCTACGATACGCGCCGGAGTTGGCAGCCAAGCGTCTTCCACTTGCGCGAATGGATACACCGTATCCGGACCTGCAACACGAAGCACTGGCGCTTCCAAGTGCAGGATCGCTTTTTCATTGATTTGCGCGATAACCTCGGCGGCAACGCCGGATGTTTTCTGCGCTTCCTGCACCACAATGGCGCGGTTTGTCTTCTGAATGGAAGCAACGATTGTATCAATATCGAGCGGCACAAGGGAGCGAAGGTCGATCACTTCCGCTTTCACGCCTTGCTTCTCGAGCTCGTCGGCTGCCTTCACCGCTGTGTGAACCATCATGCCGTATGCGATAATGGTAACGTCGCTGCCCTCGCGAACAACATTTGCTTTGCCGATCTCGATTGTGTATTCGCCTTCCGGAACATCCGCCTTGAACGCGCGGTACAGATTGAGATGCTCCATGAAGAATACAGGATCGTTGTCGCGGATTGCAGAGATCATAAGGCCTTTGGCGTCATAAGGATTGGACGGAATGACCACTTTGATGCCCGGAGTCTGCACAGCCAGGCCTTCCAGAGAATCCGTGTGAAGCTCTGCCGCTTTTACGCCGCCGCCGAATGGCGTACGGAATACGATTGGCGAGTTGTAGCGGCCGCCGGAACGGTAGCGCATACGCGCAGCCTGGACGAACATTTGGTCAAGCGCCTCATATATAAAGCCTACGAATTGAATTTCGGCGATGGGACGGAAGCCTTGAATGCCCATACCGACTGCCATACCTGCGATTGCGGATTCCGCAAGCGGCGTGTCGAACACGCGGTCTTCCCCGAATTCTTCCTGCAAACCTTCCGTCACGCGGAATACACCGCCGACTTTGCCAGCGTCCTCACCGAAGATGAGCACGTTGGAATCCCGTTTCAGTTCGACGCGCATCGCGTCGCGGATCGCTTCAAGCATATTCATTTGAGCCATGATCGTTTACTCCTCCCCTTTTCTATTGAAAATCGGCTTTTTGTTCTTCGAGGTATTGCGGCGTTGTTTCAAACATGGTGTCGATCAGGCCTGCAACCGTCATCTTCTCAACCGCTTCCGCTTTTTTGATATGCTCATTAACAGCCGCTTTGGCTTCTTCTTTCACGCGAGCCGTATCTTCTTCCGTCCAAAGGCCCTTCTTCTCAAGGAATTTGCCGTAACGGATCAGCGGATCCTTAGGCGCCCATTCCGCCTCTTCGTCCTTCGTCCGATATTTGGTTGTGTCGTCTGCCATGGAATGCGGACGGAAACGATACGTCAGCATCTCGATCAATGTTGCGCCTTCGCCGCTGCGGCCAACCTCTGCCGCTTCCTGCACAGCTTTAATGACAGCAAGCACGTCCATGCCGTCAACCTGCACGCCGCGAATGCCGGCTGCTACCGCTTTGTGCGCAACAGACAATGCTGCCGTCTGCTTGGCGAATGGCGTTGTAATGGCGTAGCCGTTGTTCTGTACAACATAAATAACAGGCAGCTTGAAGACGCCCGCAAAGTTCAGACCTTCGTAGAAATCGCCTTCGGAGGAGCCGCCGTCGCCTGTATAAGTAATCGCAACGCGCTTCTCGCCCTTCTTCTTGAATGCCATAGCAACGCCGGTAGCGTGCAGAATTTGTGCGCCGATAATGATTTGCGGCATAAGCACATGCACATCTTCCGGAATTTGTCCGCCATGCTGATGGCCGCGGGAATATAGGAACGCCTGGTACAGCGGCAGGCCGTGCCATACAAGCTGCGGCATGTCGCGATAGCCCGGGCAGATGAAGTCGTCTTTGTTCAGCGCGTATTCGCTTCCAACCATGGATGCTTCCTGGCCGGAGACAGGCGCGTAGAAGCCCAGTCGTCCTTGACGGCCAAGGTTAACGGCACGCTCATCCCATGTGCGTGTGAAAACCATGCGGTACATAATTTCTTTCAGCTGCTCGTCAGTCAAGTCCGGCATCAAATCCGGATTAATTACGTCCCCATCGAGTGACAATACTGATAGCGGCGTGACCGGTTCCGTTTGAACTTCGTATGGCAATTTGCTCATTTTGAACGCTCACCTCAATCGAAATATTTGAAAATCGGGTACCTCTGTTATAGAATTATTATAAACCTGTTTAGCGAAAATGGTCAAAGCAAAAAACAAAAAAACCGTTGTTTTTTCGCTAATCCTGCTCATTCTATTAAGGAATTGTATATGCTACAGCACTTAAATCCCACTATAACAGCATAATACAACAGCAATAATAGCGCCCCATTCACGTCAATCATTGGCGTAGCGCCTCAAATAGGCATACGCTTGCCTTACTATTGTTTACCCACATCAACCGCATTCCATTCAATAACGATAAGGAGCACGATGAACATGACCGACGAGCGATATTTGAAACGAACCATCCTGAAGGATACGGTGGACAGCCGCTTCCTGCCTGAAGGGAACAGGAGCCTTCGCATCTTCCTGCCGCCAGGCTATAACGAGGTGCTTAGCTATCCCGTTGTGTACTGTCAGGATGGCGAGGATTTCTTCAACTTTGGCCGTGTGGCCACCACAGCGACTAAGCTGATCCTGGATGAGGGGCTGGAGCCGTTCATCATTGTTGGCGTTGATGTGGACAAGAAGGTTCGGACCGAGGAGTATGCGCCTGACGGCTCTCGCCACGAGGGGTATGTACGCTTCTTCGCTGAAGAGCTGCTCCCTTACATTGAGGCCAAATATCCCGTCAGAAGAGAGCCGCAGCATCGGCTGCTGGCTGGCGATTCCCTTGGAGGCACCGTATCTCTTCATTTGGCCATTTCGTATCCTGAGCTGTTCACTCGGGTTATGTCGTTGTCGGGCGCGTTCTACGCCAGCTCTCAGGCCATCGTAGGGAATTGCTACGATCTAAGCTGGCTGTCGATTTATATGATTGTCGGATTGCAGGAGGACGCCTACGAAACCGATCGCGGCGTTTTTGACTTTGTTGCGCTTAACCGCAATACCCGAGCCCTGCTGGAGCACAAGGATGCCGAGGTTTTTTATGAGGAGAAGGACGGCAAGCATCAATGGGGCTTCTGGCAGCAGGAGATCCCGCAGGCGCTTCGTTATTTCATTGAAGTAGAGTAGCCATGAAAAAAAGCCGGCATGACAGGGTTTAAGCCCTTGCCATGTCGGCTTTGATTCTCTCCAGCAGCGCCTTGCAGCCCGCTTCCACAAGCTCATACACATAATCGAAGTTTCCATCGTAATAGGGATCCGGCACATCGAGAACCCCTCGCTGGGGCAGAAGCTCCATGAAGGTGAACACCTTCGATCCGGCAGCGCCTCCGAATATACCGCGCACATCCCGCAGGTTATTCCGGTCCATACACACGATATATTGGAAATCCTCGTAATCGGCGCTCTTCACCAGCCTGGCCGCCATGCCTTCATAGGACACGCCATGCTCATCCAGCACCTTGCGCGTGCCCTCATGCGGCTGATGGCCCAGATGCCAATCGCCCGTTCCCGCGGAATCCACCTCGATTGCATAGGGAAGCTGCTCCGCCGCCGCCAAGTGCCTCATAACGGCCTCCGCCATCGGCGATCTGCAAATGTTGCCCAAGCATACAAACAATACGCGTACCATATTCATACATCCTCTTTATTCATTTTAGGTCTGCGAACCTGCTCCGACACGGCGAAAGCGCCGCGCAGCGAGCGTCTCGGCAGCTTCCATTTGAAGTACACCGACAGCATCCGGAAGGTAATGACCAGGACGAACAGAATAAGAAGCTCGATGGTGTTCTTGAACCAGCCGAGTCCGATCGCAAGTCCCGCCAGCATGGCCCATACGGCATAGATTTCATCCTTCAGCACAAGCGGCTTGCGTCCTGCCAGCACATCGCGGATGATGCCGCCGCCAATTCCGGTAAGCATGGCAGCTACAAGCACAGCGCTAAGGGGATGGCCCATCTCTGTCGCGTACAACGCACCTTGTATGGCGAATGCCGCAAGACCGATGGCGTCGAAGAACGCCTCGCTTCTTCTCCATCGCAGAATCCATCGAATGGGCAGGAGAAAAGCGATGGTCATAGCAAGCAGGGCGATCTTCAGCAGGTACCCTTGGCTCCATAAGGTCGTTACCGGCATACCGATCAGCAGGTTGCGGACAACCCCTCCCCCGAACGCCGTGACTAGCCCCAGCACGTATACGCCCAATATATCATATTCTTCCTCCATGGCCACTATCGCGCCGCTGACCGCAAAGGCAATGGTGCCGATAATGCTGAATACGTTGAAAATATCCATACTCACAGCCGTTACTCCCCGCTTCCCGTCCACATGTGCGCATATGATGCCGCGCATCCTTACTCATTTTATATCCGGTCCTTGCGCCTGTGCAACGACAAATTTCGAGCTTATTGTGAGATGAACGCCTATTCGATATACTGTTAGTCAAATATAGACAAACCGGGAATGAGGAGCTGCATATGAAACGTATAGTCATATTCGCCGGCGGCGCCTTGGGTGATTGGGCACTTGCGCTGCTGCGTACCGGCGATACGCTGATTGGAGCGGACAGCGGCGCGCTGTTTCTGCTTCAGAGCGGCTTGACGCCGGAAGTCGCAATTGGCGATTTTGATTCCGTAAATGATGAGGAGCTTAGGCTCATCCGGGAACGCAGTGGAACGATGATCCAATGTGATCCCGTGGACAAGGATTATACCGACAGCGAGATGGCCTTCCGATATGCGCTGGATATGAAGCCAACGGAGCTGCTGCTGCTGGGAGGCATAGGCACCCGCTTCGACCACAGCTTGGCCAATGTGCATCTGCTTGCGCTGGCTGATGCTGCTGGCATACAGGCTAGCATTCAGGACCCCTGCAACCGTATTCGAGTCATATCGTCAACAACCGTTATTCCAGCGGAGGGATTTCCTCAGACCTCGCTGCTGCCGCTGTCGGAGCAGGCGGCAGGCATCACGCTTACAGGCTTCCAGTATCCGCTGCAGGACGCCACGCTTACCATTGGCCAATCCCTTGGGATCAGCAATCTGTTGTGTGCGGAAGAGGGGCTCATCGAGCTCCGGGAAGGGAAGCTGCTCGTCATCCAAAGCCGTGACTAGCCCCCTTGCGGCTCATCCGGCTGGATGACGATCTCCACTCCCTCCACATGCTTGCGGCTCATCTGATGTCGCAGCTTCCGATTCCCTTTGGATTCAAACACAATATCAAGATCGTACGATTCACCGGGGTACAGCTTCGACTTCTCGATATACAGCTTCAGCCGCTTCTGGTTGAAGCTCAGCTTCTCGCCTTTCACCAGCACAATGACTTGGCCTCTCTCGTCCGCAGGACGGTAGACAACACCCGCACGCTTGAGGGGATAGATCCAGACGGAATCCCCCTTCTCAAGGGATCGCTTTCGTGCAGGATTCTCCTGCTTCTCTTGCGTATCCCGCATGTCATTCGAATCGAGCTTCTCTTCCTCTTCCATATCCCGCACTTCATGCGCCTCCAGCTTTGGTGGCCGCTGCCCTTCCTCATGCTCCAGCTTCACCTGAGGCTGCTGCGGGGTCAGCTCTTCCACTGCCGCCCCCCTCTTAATCAATAGCGCTTCCGCCCGTTCCATCACCCCTTCCGGAAGGCCTAACCGTCTTGCAATCGCAAACGCATGGCTATCGCCGGCTTCTCCGATCTCCAGCCGGTACAAGGGCAGCAGCGTGTCCGGATCGAAGGCCATCCGGCCGTTCTGGCAGCCTGGGGTTTTCGCCGCAAATGCCTTGATTTCATTAAAATGTGTCGTAGCCGTCACCAAGGAACCTCTGTCCAGCAGCTTCTCGAGCATGGCGATCGACAACGCAATACCCTCCGACGGATCAGTCCCCGCAGCCATCTCATCAATAAGCAGCAGACTGGCAGAATCGGCGTAATCGAACATCTCCTTAAGCACGGAGATGTGGGAAGAGAAGGTGCTCAGCGACTGCTCCAAGCTTTGCCCGTCCCCTACATCGGCGATGATGTGCCTGAAGATGCCTATAGCGCTGCTCTCATCCGCAGGTATCAGCAGTCCAGCCTGTGTCATCAGAGCCAGCAAGCCGATCGTTTTCAAGGCTACAGTCTTTCCACCGGTGTTCGGCCCCGTAATAATAAGCTGCCTCCATGCAAGGCCAAGCTCCAGATGAAGGGGTACGCTTGCCCCTCCAAGCAAGGGATGGCGAGCACCCGACAGCGCGATTACGGGCTCTCGAAGAAGCTTTATCTTCCGCGCTCCCATGCTGCTTGCAAGCTTGCCCCGCGCCATAATGAAATCAAAACTGGCCATCGCCTGAACGTTCGTCACCATTGGAGCGTGGTAGCTTTCAGCCAATTGGGACAGCCTCGCAAGCACAATACTCCGCTCCCTCTCTTCAGCCCCTCTCCATTCAGCAAGCTCCTGATGCAGCTCAGCGGCCTCATGAGGCTCAACAAACAACGTTTGTCCGCTGGCCGATTCATCAAGCACGGCTCCCGGCACCTGCTTCCTGAATTCCCGCTTGACCGCGATAACGAACCGGCCTCGCCGCCTGCTGACGATAGAGTCCTGCAGGAAGCTTCGATATTTGTTCAGCGCTTGCTCCATTTTGCGGCTGATTTTATTTTCTGCAGCATACATCTGCCTTCGGATATACGCAAGATGCGGACTGGCCTCATCGGTTAATGTCCCATAGCGGATACATCTGGCAAGCTCCTCTCGCAGCGCTTTACAATCATCCAAGGACTCCGCGTAAGCGGCAATAGTAGGTGCAATGCCCGTCTTGCTGCGCATATACTTTTTCATCTGAGCCACAGATGTCAGCCAGACTGCAACGGCGTCAAGCTCATCCTCACTGTATACTCTGCCTTTCCCCAGCAACGCGATAAATATATCGATACCATCCATTGGCGATAATGGAATACTTGCCCCGCTTGCAAGCAGCTCTGCAGCTTCTTGCGCCTCCTGCAGCCACGCCGTTATTTGTCCGTAGCTGAAGCTGGGTTTCATAGCCTCCGCCAGCTTTCGCCCTTCAGGGGAAACCGTCAGCTCGGCGGTCATCCGTACGATGCGATCAAATTCCAATTTAGATAATGTTTGTTGATTCATTGTGTGCAGCCTCCTTTTTTGTACAAAAAAAAAAGCAGGAACGAAAACGCGGGCGCGCTCCGTTCCTGCTTCATCATAGATAAGCCTATACCGATTCTGCCATCCGACAGCTGTCGTCGGAGGGGCAAAAACAAGCATAAAAAAACCGTGCTGCGGGAGCACGGTGATTAGGCCTCATCCAAATGCATGCAGGCGGAAATCCTCATGTTCTCAACTCTTGGGATGGGCTGACGAAACAAACCTCCGTTGAAACCATCATTTAACAATGGCTCCAGCAGGCCTAAGCTCAGCCGATCATATCCAATTACGAGTTAAGAACACCTGCATACATAAATTCAATCTCCTTACATACGTTGTACCTTTTTAATATATACGATGCTGCCGTCGTTCGTCAATGCGCCGCAACTACATATCTTCGATCAGCTCGTCCAGCTTTTTTCTTCTTTTGCGCTCCAGCTTCTTGCGATGCCTGTCCTCTTCTCTCAGGCTGCGGAGCAGCGCCGCGCACATCCCGATAATGATTAGCGCGAATGGAAGCGAGGTTACTATAGAAGCCGTCTGCAAGCCGCTCAGACCGCCGCTGAGCAGCAGAACAATCGCTACGGTAGACTGGAGGATGCCCCAGGTCAGCTTGATCAACGCTTTCGGATTCTGATCGCCCCGCTGCGACATCATTCCCAGCACGAATGTTGCGGAATCTGCGGAGGTGACAAAAAACACAACTACTAATAATGTCGCGATGCCTGACGCAAGCTGGCCGAGTGGCAGCTGGCCCAGCAGCATGAACAATACAGAGGTCACATCCTCTGCTGCGGCAGCCGCAAGCGGCACATCCTGCATAAGCTCCATGAACAGCCCTGTACCCCCGAATACAGAGAACCAGAGAAAGCCGAGCAGGCTGGGTACGATCAGTACGCCGAGTACAAATTCCTTAATCGTGCGGCCTCTAGACACTCTTGCAATAAACGTCCCTACAAATGGCGCCCATGCGATCCACCACGCCCAATAAAAGAGTGTCCAGTTGCCGATCCAGCTGTTCTGGGAGAACGGCGTCAGCCTTAAGCTCATCCCGATCAAATTCTGCACATAAGAGCCCATCGTATTCGTGAGGGCATCCATAATAAACGATGTTGGACCCACCGTGAATACAAATAGCAGCAGCAGGAAAGCGATCATAAGGTTCATGGTGCTGAGCAGCTTAATTCCCCTGTCCAGGCCCGTAAGCGTGGAGCCCATAAACAAAACCGTCACGATCGCAATAATCCACACCTGGGAAGAGGACGTCACCGGCAGACCGAACATCGCGGACAGCCCCCCATTAATTTGCAGCGCTCCCAGCCCCAGCGATGTAGCAACGCCGAATGCGGTCGCAATAATAGCCAGCACATCAATTCCCTTGCCGATGGGACCGTTGACCCTCTCCTTCAGCAGCGGATAGAACGTGGCGCTGATGAGGCCTTTCCGCCCCTTGCGGAACTGATGGTAAGCCAATATCAGACCGACAATCGTATAGATCGCCCAAGGGTGCAAGCCCCAATGAAAAAATGAATAACGCATAGCGATTCGCGCTGCTTCCGTTGTGCCGCCCATTACGCTTTCAGGAGGGGCCAAATAATGCGACAGCGGCTCCGCCGCTCCCCAAAACACTAAGCCGATCCCCATCCCGGTGCTGAACAGCATGGCGAACCAGGGCAGCAAGCTGTATTCCGGCTCGTCGTCATCGTCACCGAGCTTGATGGAGCCGTATTTGCCGAAGGCCAGCACAAATGCAAAAACCAGAATGCCGAACATCGTCAGCAGATAGAACCAGCCCATCTTCTGAATCATCAGATCGAACAGAGCGCCGGCCGATGCAGCCAACTGCTCCGGCATGAGCGCCCCCCACGCAACAAAACAGCCGATGATCACTATCGCAATCCAAAAAACCATGGCAAGTCCTCCTTTTCTTGCCATAGCTTCCCCACGCCTGCAGATAAATATAGGACGGAGCCGCAAAAAAATAATGCGGCCCCGTCCCTTCTTATAGCTGCAGCTCCACCCGCATACCGGTTTCTGCATATCGCACATTGGCGGGAAGAGCGTCCCGATGGTCGATATGAATGTCATGGGATAAATGCGTTAGAATAACTTCCTTCGGCTGCCAAAGCCGGAACAGCTCCATGGCCTCCCGCACATCATACAAGGAGCGAGTTTCTCTGGGATAAGGCTCATGGAAGAAGCTTGTCCCCAGAATGAGCAGATCTACGCCTCGAAGCGGTTCCTGCTGCTCCTCCGTCAGATCGATGGCATCGGAGCAATAGACCCACGTATAGCCGCTTCGCTCATGCTGGAACCGGAAAGCGTAGGCATACCCGTTTTTTCCGTGATTCACTCGCCATGACCTTACCCTCCACTGTCCGATAACAATCGGCTCATCCAAGGAACGGAGCTCGATGCGCGACGAGAGCCATGGGAAACGGGCGTTAATCTCTGCGATAACCTCTGTCGGCGAGTAGGCGATGCCTCGGACATCACTCCAACGGCATGCGTCATACCATTCAGGAAGCCCTCCGATATGATCGAAATGAGCGTGCGTAATGAGCATACGGTCAATGGAGCGCAGATTGGCGGCTTCCATCTGCCGGCCCCAGTCCGGACCACAATCTATCCATGTAACGCCTCCATCCGCCATGTCGACCTGCAGCGAGGAACGCAGGCGCTTATTCCTGCCCTCGCCGTTTCGCGCTTCCAGGCAAACCTCACAGGAGCAATACACCCGTGGCACGCCCATCGCGTCTCCGGTACCGCGAAATATAAGGCTTGTGGTCATAGCGGCAGGAGCGCAACCTTGTCCATACGGCTCAGCTTGTCTACCATTTGGCTCCATTCAGCCGGCTTGTTGGGCAATGCGGCGTAATAGCCCGTCAGAAATTGGGCGACCAGCGAAGCGTCGATCTCTGCCATGTCTTCATCCTGAGGCAGAAAGCCTAAATCCAGCTCCGTGACGGCAGCCCCTTCATGATCCCAGGAAGGATGCACATATTGGAGGTCCAGCCTCTTGTAGCCGATATGCGACAGCACCTCTCGGCGAACAAACGGATTCATCGGCGTAACGCCTCCGAATTCGTGAGAGGCGGCCCGATAGGGATCATATATTTCCGCGAACATCCCAATAGGCTCAGTGCCTGACTCTTCTGCCAGACGCTCCAGATCCTTCTGCCGATTGCGCATCAGGAACCGGCCTACACCAAGCGCTGGCTTGCCAATAATGGTGAAGTCCGTCATAGCGACGCGAAGCTTGGGATCATACCGATATTCCGTTGCACCAACCACCTCATCGCCTAGCAGCGCCCCGTAGACATGAATCGATGGGTCCTCCAGCGGCTCGCGCCAAAGCTCGTAAGCAAGCACCTCCTCCGGCGGAAATATAGTGCCCAGCAGCTCATGCAGCGGCTTGAAATAGCGGTCCTCAATGGATGTGACGCGATGATAAGTTAACATGAGTTCAATCCCTCCTGACGAGGATGGCGGAACGGGTTGCGCCATTCCATAATAACCGCATTGCCCTTTGAATCCTCATCCTCCAAATAGTTGCGTGCGACGCTGAGGGGCATTCTTCCGCAGCGAAGCAAAAACGTAATAACAGGGTCATTCCATTCGCCTGACAGAACATTCTCCACGTATTGCTCCGGAGAAGCCTGATCCGATTTGGCCGCGTAGCCCGGCATTCTTCCGCCGCCTAGCAGTCGGTCAAGCCCCAGATGGACCACCGTTTCGTACATCGTCAACATCAGCCATTTGCCTGCGCCTGATTTGCGATATGCCGGTATGACGCCAATATCGACAACGTACAGCGTATCGCCGCCAGGCTCATGATTGCGGATGTACCCATTGTCTGTAATGGCCTCCCAGGTATGCTCACCGCCGTATTGGCTATAATCCACAATCAAGCCAGTCATGGAGCCGATAATGCGGCCGTCCGCTTCTATGCAAAGTGCGCCTTCTGGAAACCGGGCAACATGCTGGGACAGCTGCGCTTCGTTCCACAGCAGCTCCTCCGGAAAGGGAGGAGGAAAGCAGGCCTTTTGCACATCGATCAAGCCTTGAAAGTCAGCAGCGGCATAAGGTCTTATCAACGCTTTGAGCGGCTTGCCGTTATGTAGAAGATACAGCTCTTTCCTCATCCCGTCAGCTCCAGTCCGGATAGAGATCCGCTCTGCGATCACGCCAGGTCATCACAGAGCCGTGCTTGCGCACTTCCTCCAGCAATTCATCCCCGATGGACAACAGCTGTGTCGTCATCATGTACAGCTTCCCTCTTCCTGCATCAAATGAAAATGATGTTATTTGCGCTGCTTGAATTGCAGCGTAATGGTTGTACCAAGCTCCGGCAGGCTGAAGACGTCAATTTTCCCCTCATGAAGATCTACGATTCGCTTCGCGATGGATAAGCCGAGCCCTACGCCGCCGGTGGAACGGCTTCTTGCGCCATCGACCCGGTAGAAGCGCTCGAACAGATGCGGAATTTCCTTCTCCGGGATGCCCATGCCCTTGTCCTTTACCTCGATCTTGACTATATTTTTCATCAAGGTGATGGAGATATCGATGGGCTCCTTGGAATATTTGATTGCGTTGTCAAGCAGAATGACCAGCAGCTGGCGAACCTTGTCCTTGTCGCCCATCATTCGAACGACTCTGGACAAGGCCTTGACGCGAATGGGTCTCTGGAACGTCGTCTGCAGCATGGTTGCCAGCTCGTCCACAACCTGCACCACATCGAACATCTCCAGCTTCAGCCAATCCTCTTGCTCCGCTTCAGCCAGCATCAGCATCGACTTTGTCAGGTTTTGGAGCCTGGTCGCTTCCTTGGCAATCGCGTCAACCGCTTCATCCCTTATCTTTTCATCATCTCTTCCCCAGCGCTTGAGCATGCCAGCATAGCTGCTAATAACCGTTAGCGGCGTCTTCAATTCATGGGAGGCGTCAGCTACGAACTGCTTCTGCCTCGCGAAGGTCCTGTCGAGCCTCTCAATCATTTGATTAAACGCTCGAATCAGCTGCTGCAGCTCGGCCGACTCCTCGCGGTTGCCCATGTCGATCTGGCGCAGCTTCCCGCTGCGATCGATCTCCCTCATCGTGTTGACCATTTGCTGAATCGGCGCGGTCAGCCTGGAGGTGAACCAGTACGTGCCGAAAATGGCGAACAGAATCGCGCCGGCGCTTGTGACGCTTAGCGCAGCGACCAATACTTGAAGATAATTGTCGAGCTCGTCCAGAATGCGGGTCACCTCCAGCATGGCGATGACATCATCCCCTTCAAAGATCGGCACCCGCATAAACAGGACACGCTCCCCGCCTTTGGTCAGCATGCCGGAATGATGGTACCCCTCGAACACAGCTGGAAGCTCCATTAATACGGGATGCGAGCCAATGCCGATATTCAGAACGCGATTGTTGGGAGAAATTATGCGTATCATTTCGTTGACGTTGCGATATTCCTCAAGCAGATCGGGAGAGCTGAGACCCCGGCCGCTTTGAATGCGGGGGTTCTCCAGAAGCAGGTTCATCTTCGTCGTAATGACCTCTTCCTCGCTCTCCGTCGTGATCTTGATTACATAGAAGTACACAAAAATATTAAAAAAGATTAGGATCAGTATAAGCCAAAAAATCGTGAACAGCGTAAAGCGTTTACGCAGTGTCATGCGTCAGGCTCCTTTATCATATAACCGACGCCTCGCACCGTGTGGATCAGCTTGTGCCGGTAGCCCTTGTCCAGCTTCTGGCGAAGATAACGAATATAGACGTCTACAAGATTTGTTTCGCCGATGAAGTCGTAGCCCCACACCTCGGACAGAATGTCTTCGCGCGATTTCTCCTCATTGCGGTTCTCCACCAGGTAGACGAGCAGCTCGAACTCGCGCGGCGTCAGCTCGATCAGCAGATCCTTGCGGTACACCTTGCGCGACCGCAGCTCGATGGACAGATCTCCGAGCTTGATCAGATCCGACCCTTCCGCCTCCTTAGGATATTGCTGGAAGATTCGCAGAATGTTGCGCACTCTCGCAAGCAGCTCTTCCACCGCAAAGGGCTTTGTAATATAATCGTTGGCGCCATGCTCGAAGCCGCTGACCTTGTCAGGAACCGTATCCCGCGCGGTCAGCAATATAATGGGAACCGGGTTGCCCGCCTGCCGAATCAGCCGCAGCACCTCGATTCCGCTCATCTCGGGAAGCATAACGTCCAGCAGCACAAGCTGCCATTGGCCGGAAGAGGCCATCTCATAACCCTTGCGGCCGTCCTCGGCTACCCCTACTGTATACCCTTCATGCTCTAGCTCCAGCTGCAAGATGCGAGCGATTCCCGCCTCATCCTCAACGACCAAAATGCGTTCATTCATGCTCCGGAGCACCTCCTTTGTTGTCATTCCGATAACACTTTCAATCATAATGAAGGAAAAGTCGAAATGCAAGGAGACCAGGAAGTAGGGCGTTACTCAACAGAGCTGCTAACCGCCTCACAAATTTTGGATAAGGGTTTATTCAGCCTGTAATCCAGAACCGTATGATCGTGAATCCACTTTCCGCTCCAAAGCATGCCCAGCAGGGCATCCTGCGGAAGCAGG
Organism: Paenibacillus sp. PL2-23; assembly: GCF_040834005.1. Classification (NCBI taxonomy): domain Bacteria; kingdom Bacillati; phylum Bacillota; class Bacilli; order Caryophanales; family Paenibacillaceae; genus Paenibacillus; species Paenibacillus sp. PL2-23. The sequence continues at coordinate 2,838,024 of NZ_CP162129.1, read as the reverse complement.
GGCACCGACGCCAGAGGCGGCTCCGGGAACAAGGACAGCCATTCCTGTCTGCCCTTGAACCGTACGTCCTTGTTCGCGATCCAGTGCAGACGGCCGTCGCTTGCTTTCAGCTCCTCCCCCAGCTTGATCAAGCGCTGAAGGGCTCCCACCTGCCACTTGGCAATAAAGGGATCCCCCACCGCAATGACATGCTTCGACTGCCGAAGCCAATACATGGCGTGCCGATCCTGCCAGCTGCTCGAAAAATCAATAACGGTTACAGCCTGGCTATGCTGTCTCAGCTGCTGCTCGAACTCTCTCGCCGCTTGCTCGGCATCGCCCCCATAGTTCGTCTGCCGGGCCAGCCATTTGGCACGGCTGCGGCCGCTGCGCTTGGACGGCTTCTCCCTATAAGCCACGGCTCGATCCAGCTCCTCTGCTTCATGCCTAACCTTCGCGGGCAGCAGCTCCGTCCATTCCGGCGCCACGCCAAAATATTCAGCGGCGGTCACCTCGGCGCCTCTCCTGCTCAGCATGAAGGCAAGTGAAATGGAGAGGAGTGTCGCGCCTGCTCCAGGCGCGATAGATAGAACACTTACAAGGTGAGGCTTGCGAGCGTTTGCGCGGCTGCGCCAGTCCTTTGTCCTGTCCAGACTGGCGCTGCCATAGGACGTGAAAGCTCGCAGCGCTTGATCGACAGCCTGCATCGTCTGGTAGCGATGCTGGGGCACCGGCTGGAGCATGCGCTCCAGCACGGAGCCGAATGCCGGAGGGTAATCATCGGGCAGCCCCACCATCCGGCTATGTCTGCCCACGCTGGCCTCCGCGCCCCTCACCGCCATGACTGAGCCGCCTGTCGCCATATGATAGAGCAGTGCCCCTAGGCCATAGATATCAGTTCGAACGTCGCTTTGCGTCCCCCGCTGCTGCTCGGGAGCGGCAAAGCCAACCGTGCCAAGCTGTACAGTATCGAACGCCTGACCCTCCTTGTAGCGCCGCGATATGCCGAAATCGATCAGCTTCACGCGGCCCTCCCGGTCAATCATCACATTGGATGGCTTCAAGTCCCGATGAATGATCGCAGAGGGCTGTTGGTGCAAATAATGCAGAGCTGAGCAGAGCTGCAGCCCGATATGCAGCAGCTCGGGGAACGCAAACCCGGAGCACGCGCTTTTCATCATATCTGCCAGCGATTCCCCTTCTACAAGATCCATAATCAATATTTCATGGCCATCCATTTGCTGCGGCGAATAATAATCCGTAATCAGCGGAAGGTTGGGATGATTTAATCCCATTAACGTAACGGCCTCCTCTGAATATACGCTTTCCCCAAGCTGCCCCCTTGTTACCTTCATCGCTCTCAGCGTGGAGCCGAGCTTCAAATCCTCCACGGCGTACACAATGCCCATGCCGCCTTGACCAACCGCTCGAACTACGCGGTACCGCCCTCCAATAACCGTGCCCTTCTCCCAAATGCCTTGCGATGGGCTGACTCCTCTCATGGCGCGCCTCCGTTAACGAAAGAAAAGCACCCCGAAATCGACTGCCGCAGGCAGACGGTTTCGGGATGCTTTCCCTTCCATGATTATAAGCTTTGTTCATTGTAGCATATTGGCTGAATTCCCAACAATAGAATCATTTTTTGCGCAAATGAAGCGTAATTTCTTCGCGATTATGGAAGAGCTGCTTCGCCTTCCTTACATGGAATGCGGTGGACAGCCGCTCCATCACCTCGCGAATCGTCTGAAGCGGCTTGCGATGCATCAGCTTCACAGTGACTATAGCGTCCGCGCCCTCCTTCAGACTTTCCTTCAGATCCAGCACTAGACGGCTCATGAGCATCGGGCTCCAGCTCATATCGCATACAAGCAGGTCGAAGCCTTGAAGAGGCAGCTTCGCGTCGGAAGCGTTCTGCTTCAGATGAGTAAGCAAGGGATGCGACAGGAGCGAAGGGTGCATATCAGCGGGATCAATGGCGGTAACCCGAAGACCTCTCTCCAGCAGGAGCGACGTCCAGCCGCCTGGTGCGGCGCCGATATCAACGGCCGAGCGATAGTCGCTGTATTGCAGTCCAAATGTCCGCTCCGCTTCAAGCAGCTTGAACTTGGCGCGAGACACCTGGCCCTCCTCCCGCTGGAAGCGGACCGCGCCGCCGGGCCAATCCGACAGCATGTCCGCAGGGGGCGCAAAGCCGACATAAAGCTGATCGTCCGCCGCATAGATGGAGATAACGACCTCCGGCTGCTGCACAACCGGCTCGGCATCCCATTCCTCCAGCACGGCGTCTAGCAGCGCCTTCGTATCCGACGCGGAATAATGAAAGGCGGATTTCACGTTTCTCCGAATATGGACCGCCGTCCGCTTGTCCATAAACATCAGTCTCGCGTTCCGTATCATCTCAGATAAGCCTTCCAGATCAGCAGCGCTGCCGCTTACGCGCATGGATCTGTCCACCGGCTGGATATGCCTGAGGAAGATAGGCTCTCGCTCGCGGATCAGCGCAAGCACCTCCTCACGCTCCATGGGGCATTCCATCATAAAAACTTCGCCAGCCGCGAGCTGTGTGAAGCTTGCGCCCGGCAGCAATCTGCGAAGCTCCTCTATCGCGTAGGGGGCATAGGTTTGATTCGACGTACCGATCCATTGACTCACAGTTGTACTAGCCTCTTTCATCGTTTAGTAAATACAGAGCAGCATACTGCAGCCTCAGCCCCCCGCGTTGCTTGCAATTTGCTCCAGCAGAGCCTGCGGCATGGGTCCCCCGAACAGCTGGCATTGCGCCGGCACATGCTGGGACAAATGCTGGTACATGTGCCCCTTGCCGGCCGCGCTGGAGGTGTGCAGATAGATGCGCTTCGGGTATCGCCCGGCATCCGTCAGATAGCGGACAACATCGAAGCCCGTTGGCTGCCCCCAGCCTAAGTCGTAGTCCAGCGAAAGGATGTCAATCCTCTCATGACGGATTAACAACTTGCACTCCTCGGCCGTACGAGCTAATACAAAGCCCGCCGGGCAGCTTCGATAATCGTCCAAATAGACGTGAATCATGAGACCGCCTCCTCGTTATTGCGGCACTGATGACGCTTCCGGCTCCTTCGGAGTGGTGTCGCCTTGACAGCCTTCGCATACGTACGCCTTGCGGCTGCCGACGGCAACCCTTCGGACCGTTCCCCCGCATCGGTAGCAGGCTTCCCCTGCACGGCCATATACCTGAAGGCGCTCCGAATAGCCGCCTGTTATAATATCGCCTTCGAACATCGGAGCTTTGCCAACCCCTCCATGCGATATCGCTTCCCGAAGCACATACACAATCGCCTCATACAGGCTCGCCCATTCTTGCTCAACTAATGACGACACCTTGGCCTCCGGCCGGAGCCGGGCTTCGAATAGAATTTCATCGGCGTACACATTGCCGATGCCTGTCAGCAGCCTCTCATCCAATAAGGCGGTTTTGATGGAGCTTCTTTTTTTGGCGAAGCGCTCCATAAGACGGCCGGCGGTCAATCGCTTGTCTAGCGGATCCATACCGAACGCTTTCATATAGGTTTCAAGCGCCTTGACAGACAGAATAGAGAAGTCCTCTGGCAGCAAGCCATACAGCGACAATCGCCGTTCCTGGAATTCCAGGGTAAGAGACGGAGCTCCGCGCTCTTCCCCATCCGTTATAAAGCCGCTGTATACCGTCACACCCTCACTGACCTGAATCATAAGGCGTTTCCCGTTGTCGAGATGGAATACCAGATGCTGGGCTCTTCGTTCCACGAACCAAATCGTTTGGCCGACGACGTCTTGTACCAGCGATTGAGCCGCATCGGCTTCGATCAGCTCGTTATGGATATGCATAGCTGTAATCTGGGCTCCCGCATAACGCTCGGCGAGCATCGCCCGATAGATGTCTACCTCCGGAAGTTCCTGCATATAAGCTTTAATCCTCCCTGCGTGTGCTTCTGTTCCTTATCCAATCCCTTAGCTGCGTCTGCCGAGCTCCGCGATCAGTTGATCCAGGCTCTGGCAGATGGAGTCTGGCTTGCAGCCGGCTGCTTCTATATAATGCTCCATATTGTCCGCATTTGTCAGGCCCGTCAGCAGCAGCATCGTGCCGCAGCCAGCCGCAATGCCAGCCGCGATGTCCGTAGCCACATTGTCGCCGATCACCCAGGTTTCATCCGCGAGTGTGCCAAGCCTGCCTAGCGCATAGTTCATCAGAATGTCTGAGGGCTTGCCTATCAGCGTTGGCTTAACGCCTGACGCAGCCTGCAGCATAGCGCCAATAGAGCCCGCTCCCGGCATGAAGCCGCCGGCCGTTGGCAGCAGAAGATCAGGATTCGTCAGAATAGAGCCTGCCCCTCCTCGTATGAACGTCACTGCGCGCGCCGCACGTTCATAGGTCAGCTGGCGATCGATGCCCTGCACGACGTAATCCGGCTCCTTCTCTGTCAGATGCAGTCCAGCGTCCAGCAGAGCGGTGCACAGACCCGATTCCCCGATGACGAACACGGATGCTCCCGGCGATGTCTCTGCAATATGCCCCGCGGCCGCCTGAGCGGAAGTGCATACATCCTCCGCTTCAGCCGGAATACCCATTCCGACCAGCCTGGACGCAACCTCCTCCGGTGTTGCCGATGAATTATTGGTCACATATAAATACGGAATGCCATTCGAGCGCAAATAACCGATGAAACGGTCCGCTCCTTCAATTCGAACATGGCCATGATACAAGGTGCCGTCCAAATCAATTAACAGGCCTTTGGCCGTTGCAATAGATTTCATCATTAAGCCTTCTTTCTCGCTCTCTCCAGCTCAAGCTTCCTTACCAGTCTTGACACCCGGTTCTGCAAGGCTGCAAGCTCGGCTGCAAGCTTCGCCCCCGGTCTGCCATAGCCCCTGCCAAGGCGCCACCGCTCCAGCGCCCCGTTCGCGAATGCGAGAGCCGTCTCCAGCCGCTTGTCGCGGTGCTCATAATACATCGCCAGCTCTACACAGGCTTCCCCCGCATCCTCATGCTCCCGTTCTCCCGCATGTGCGATGGCTTTCTGCCACAATAACACAGCACGTTCCCAATTTCCAGCTTTCTTATCGGCAGCCGCCAGCTTAAGCAAAGATGAAGAATGGGCCGTTTCCGATGAGACGACAAGGGCGAAGAGCTCCTCCGGCAGCCCGGCGCGTCCCATCCTGCTGAGCCACAAGCCTGTTCTGACCAGCTCCTCCGCTTCAACGGGATAAGGAATGCGCTGAAATATTTGCTCCTGCAGTAGAAATCCGAAACGAATAGACAGGCAGGCGAGCGACATCAGATCCAGCTCGTTATGCCGGAAGACACCCTCCAGCGGCGCGGGGTCACCGTCACTCAGAAATTGAAAATAGAGCTGTGGCGCAAGCGAGCCCGGCACATCATTCTCGCGCTCAATCCCCAGTCGTTCCTCTTCAATATGGCTCAGCTTGCAGGATGTAAGCGTGTTCCTCCATATCGATCGCGAAGGATGCAAAAAATCGAGATGCCGCGGCTGCCAAGGCGAAGAGCCGATGGCATTCATAATCATTCGATTAACGACCAGCGGCCAGTCGAACGTCTTCCCATTATATGTAGCCAAATAAGAGAAATTGCGAAGCTTGTGCTGCAAATCCATCAGCATCGCAAACTCCTCCGCGGGATGGCGAATTAGGGATTGCTCTATGACAAAAGCTTCGTTCTTCTTATAGGCGATTCCGATCATAAACGGTACATTGCCAGCGCCGACTCCAAGACCCGTCGTCTCCAGATCGAGGTACAGAATGCTCTCCGCCGAAGGCGCGCCTGCCCCTTCATGGAACGCCTCCAGCCCGGCAGCGGCTTCAAGGAGCTCACCCAGCTGATGTGTGCCATGACGATAGGCCAGCGGATACACGGTTCTCCGAACCAAATAAGAGCCCCACTCTGTCTGGCATAGCTGTACGTCATAGGCCGCGAATCCGGGATGCAGCGCCTCGCCATCCCTAATAGTCTGCTGCGCCGAAGCTTCCGCCGCCCCATCAGCCTGCCCTTGCCTCAGCGAGTCATCGGCAGACGATTGGACAGCTTCCCCCGATGCTCCCTTCAACCGATTCATACGCTCACGCAGACCGCTCATGCCGATCCACCCGCCTCGCGAAGCAGCTGAAGCGCCTGCTCCTTGCCGAGCAGGCCAACCTCCTCGATCGGCCCGACGCAGGCCGGACAGCCGCTGAGGCAGACGCAGGCTGTAATCATGGATTGCGCATGGCGGATCAGCTCATCATGCACCTCGTACAAGCGTTCGCTAAGGCCGATACCCCCGGGATACCGGTCGTAGAAATAGATTGTCGGGCGCTGCGAATGGACCGCCTTCACCTGCGGCACGACCCGGATGTCGAAGGGATCGCACATCAGATATAGCGGCGCGATATGCACCAGAACGTTCGCGATGCCCAGCAGCGCGTGCTGCATCTCGTTTTTGCTCTTGCGGGCTGCCGCCTCCTCGCTGAAGGAGAACCAATATCCGCTTGTATGAAGCTCCTCCTCGGGAAGGTGGATAGGCCCAGAGCCGATATTTTCATGCGTGCGCAGCCGAATTTTTTTGAAAATCGTCGCTTTGGCATTTACGGTCAGCTCACCGTATTGGCGCAGCAGCTCGCCTGTCTCCTGCTCCTTGTCAACATGCAGCACCTTAAGCTCCACGGCCAGGTTGGCATCGGTATAATAATCGACGTCCACCTCTCTGACATACGCCTTCTTCTCGGGATAGTCCAGCTTCTCGACCTGGAACTGCACGCCTTCGTGAATATATATCGCCTCTTCGTGAATCAAGGTTGGCGCGCTGAACCGGTCAACCTCTCCCAGCACCCGATGCTCGCTTGTTGTCCTATCAATAATAATGAAGTTCTCCTGTGCCGCAGAACGCAAGGAAATGCCATGCGCGGGGAAGGACTGCTCCATCCAATACCAGCGGCCTCCCGCGTGATGCAGCACCTTCTCCTCCACCAGAAACTCCATCATATCCTCAAGCCGTTCCTCTCCGAACGTCTCGCCTTCCCGGAAGGGAAGCTCATACGCCGCGCATTTCACATGATCAATCAGCACCAGCAGGTTGTCGGGATGGATAAGCGCCCGCTCCGGTGGATGCGCGAAGAAGAAGTCCGGATTTTGTATCATATATTGATCCAGGGGATTGCTGCTCGCCACCAGGAAGGTGACCGAGCTTTCCTGCCGTCTCCCCGCGCGGCCGGATTGCTGCCAGGTGCTTGCGATCGTGCCGGGGTAGCCGTTCATGACACAGGCCTGCAGCTGCCCGATATCGATGCCAAGCTCCAGCGCGTTTGTGCTGACGACGCCGCGAATTTCTCCTGTTCGCAGCCCCTTCTCAATCTCGCGCCTCAGCTTAGGCAGATAGCCGCCGCGATAGCCTCGGATCGTCTTGGCGTCCAGCTTATCGCGAATCAGCTCCTGCAGGTAGGTAAGCAGCAGCTCCACGCGTACCCGGCTACGGGCGAATACGATCGTCTGCACACCCTGCTTGAGCAGCATCGCGGCCAGCTTCTGCGTCTCCAATACGCTGCTGCGGCGAATGCCCAGTTGCTTGTTCACAACGGGCGGGTTGTACATGACAAAATGCTTTTCGCCCATCGGCGCGCCATTGTTGTCCACCAGCACCGCCGCCTCGCCGATCAGCCGCTCCGCATGCTCCTTTGGATTGTCGATCGTCGCCGAGGCGCATATGAACTGCGGGCTTGAGCCATAGAATCGGCATATCCGCTTCAGCCTGCGAATCACGTTCGCCACATGGCTGCCGAATATGCCCCTGTAAGCGTGAACCTCGTCGATGACAATAAACTTGATGTTTTCGAACAGCTTCACCCATTTGGTATGATGAGGCAAAATAGCGGAATGCAGCATATCGGGATTGGTCACCACGATATGACCCGAATTGCGAATCGCCGTTCTGACTGTCGGCGGCGTGTCTCCGTCATAGGTATGGGTCTTGATGCCGCTGTCCATCAGATCAGCCAATACCTGCAGCTCCGCAACCTGATCCTGGGCAAGCGCCTTGGTCGGGAACAGATAAAGCGCGCGTCCCTCCTCGTTCTGCAGAATGCTCTGCACGACCGGCAGGTTGTAGCATAACGTCTTCCCGGACGCCGTTGGCGTGACTGTTACAACATGGTGTCCCCGCCTGACCGCCTCATATGCGGACGCCTGATGCGAATATAGCTTGTCGATGCCTCTCATACGCAGCGCTTCCCGCCACGCAGGCTCCAAATCCTCCGGCAGCGGAGCGTACACGGCATCACGGGAAGGCAGCGTACGCCAGTGCGTCACGTTCTCCATTAATTCACGATTCGATCTAAGATGCTCCAGCCACTCCTCCAGACTGGACGCTCGTCCTGTCCACTTGTTCATCGCCATCTCCCCCTTCTGCCGCTCTCCCGCTGCCAACCGATATTCCATATGGATTCGAACTATATTGTACAGAATATATGTTCGCTCGGCAATGCCCTTGGCGTGTTACACCAACGTTTCGCCGTTTGACTTATGCCTTCTTGGAATCTCCAATGAGCTGAGGTCCTTCGCGGCAGTCACATTGGGGAACACGGCGGCTGCCTCAGTCTCCAAGCGCTCAAGCTCCTCATTGGCATATCTGCCGCTGAAGTGGGTCATGACCAGCCGTCTCGCCCCTGCGTCTCGTGCAGCGTAAGCCGCTTCGATTGTCGTGCAATGGCCGAATTCATGCGCTTTCTCCTCCAGCCCTGCGGCAAACGTTGCTTCATGTACGAGGACATCCGCTTGAGCGCCCAGCGTGAGCGCCATTGCGCAGGGGCTGGTATCGCCTAACAGCGTAACAATCCGTCCCTCCCATACGCCATCCGTAACCTCGCTTGGCTGAACAACCTTGCCGTTTGCCAATGTTACCGCCTCGCCGCCCTTCAGCTTCCCGAACATCGGTCCCTGCGAGACGCCCAGCGCTTTGGCCTTCTCCGCCAGCAGCGGGCCCGGTGCATCGGCTTCCACGACCCGGTAGCCAAAGCAGGGCACGCGGTGCCGAAGCGGACCCGCTTCTACGGTTATCGTCTCATCGACGCAAATCGTACCGTGAGTCTCTTGAAGCTCCTGAATCGTAAGCTCGTAGTCCAGACTGGTGCCCGTTAGCTTGAATACCGTGTCCAAGTAAGCCGCAAGCCCGACAGGGCCGTATACCGTCAGCGGGGTAACGCCTCCATCGAAGGAGCGCGTGCTGAGCAGACCGGGCAATCCATACACGTGATCGCCGTGCATGTGCGTAATAAACACCTTGTCCAGCTTGCTCAGCTTAAGCGGAATCTCCATAAGCTGATGCTGGGTCGCTTCTCCGCAATCAAACAGCCACCAAGCTGAATCGGGCTCAGGCAGCTGAAGCGCGATCGACGTGACGTTCCGATGCTTATTCGGTCTCCCGGCACCGGTTCCCAAAAACCACAACTTCATTATTTAACGCCTCGCTTCCAGGATAAGAAGGAGCCCTCCGCGCTCGATTCCCGGAATCGATTGTCGGAAGGCTCGGTTACGGTTGCCTTATACCTTCTCTACATTAAAATATTGTGCCTCCGGATGGGCGAATACCATAGCGGACACCGAAGCCTCAGGCTCCATCATGCAGCCTTCCGTCAGCTCGACCCCGATATCGGCAGGCTGCATCAGCTCGAACAGCGGCTCCTGATCCTCCAGATTCGGACAGGCCGGATAACCAAACGATACGCGGATGCCCTGATAACGCGCGCCGAGACGCTGCTTCATCGTCATATCCGCTGGGTCGGGATAGCCGCAAATGTCGCGCATCATATGATGGACGCGCTCCGCCAGACCCTCCGCTACCTCCAGCGCAACGGATTGGAGCGCATGGGAGCGAAGATAATCGCCCTTGTCCTTCCATTCGCCGGCCAGCTCGCGAATGCCCTCTCCCGCAGTCACTACTAGGAAGCCGACGTAGTCCATCACGCCGCTCTCCACGGATTTCAGGTAGTCCGCCAGACAGAGATAAGGCTCTACCTGCTGGCGAGGGAATGAGAATCGTTTAATTTCCTTGGCAGGGTCCTGCGGGTCATAGATGATGACGTCGTTGCCGGAGGACTGCGCCGGGAAGAAGCGGTACATGCCATGAGCCTTCAAATAGCCTTGCTCGCTGCCTTCCTTCAGAATGGCGTCCACCGTTTCCTTTAACTGAACCGCCTTCTCATTGCCATCGGCTAGCAGCTTGTCGACCGTTCCCTTCAGTCCCAAATGATGGCCCAGCAGCATCTGCATATTGACATACGGCACGATGTGCGGAATCGGCACATTGCGCAGGATATGGCGCTCCAGATCCGGCGGGGCGAACACCGGCGCATCCGGGCTGATCTTCGATCGAACAGCGCGCGTCAGCTGAGGCATGACCTTCGTTTCCTCCAGCTCGGTTGCGGCAGCGGCTTTGTAAGCCGCAAGCTCCTCCTCAAGCGTTCTCCGATGGTTCGGGTCCATCAGCTTGTTCGCGATATCCAGTCCATCCATGGCATCCTTGGCGTAGAGCACCAGACCGTCATATTCCGGGCCAATTCTTGTTTTGGTGAACTTCCTGGTCAACGCCGCGCCTCCGACTAGAATGGGAGCGTCAATGCCCGCGTTTCGCATATCCTGCGCGGTAATCACCATCTGCTGCGCCGATTTGACGAGCAGGCCGGACAGTCCGATGGCATCCGCTTTTTCCTTGCGGTAAGCTTCAATCAGCTGCTCCGGCGGCACCTTGATGCCCAGGTTAATGATTTTGTACCCGTTGTTAGAGAGAATAATCTCCACCAGGTTTTTGCCGATGTCATGCACATCGCCCTTCACCGTCGCCAGAATGATCTTGCCCTTCACCGACGACTCCGATTTCTCCATAAACTGCTCCAAGTGGCTGACGGAGGCCTTCATCACTTCAGCGCTCTGCAGCACTTCGGCAACAATCAGCTCGTTGTTGTTGAACAACCGGCCGACCTCCTCCATGCCCCTCATGAGCGGTCCATTAATTATTTCCAGCGGCGCGTATTTGTTAAGCGCTTCGTCCAGATCAGGGATAAGCCCTTCCTTGGTGCCCTCTACGATATAAGAAGCCAGGCGCTCCTCCAAGGTCAGGTTAGAAATCTTCTCCTTCTTCTCCACCTTCTTGTTACGGAATGCCGCCACAAACGCCGCCAGCGTCTCGTCATTGGTATGATAGATCAGCTCTTCCGCAAGCCTGCGCTCCTCCTCAGGGATGGACGCATACCTCTCCAGCTTCTCCGTGTTCACAATCGCATAATCCAGACCGGCTTTGGTGGCATGGTACAAATAAACGGAGTTCAGCACCTCGCGGCCGGCATCCGGCAGGCCAAACGAAATATTGCTTAGGCCAAGAATCGTTTTGGTCTCGGGATATTTCTCCTTGATCATGCGTATGCCCTCAAGCGTCTCGACAGCCGAACCAATATATTGCGGATCGCCGGAGCCTACCGGGAACATATTGGGATCAAAAATAATGTCCGACGGATTTAAGCCGTATTTTTCCGTGAGAAGCTTGTATGAACGATCCGCCACCTCCAGCTTCGCCTCGCGGGATACCGCCTGTCCCCGTTCGTCAATCAGAATCATAACAACGGCGGCCCCATAACGGTGAATCAGAGGCACAATCTTCTCGAATTTGGATTCGCCGTCCTCCAGGTTAATGGAGTTAATGATAGCTTTGCCCTGGGAATACTTGAGACCCAGCTCAATAATATGATCGTAGGTGGAGTCCAGCATAAGCGGCGCTTTAATCTTCTTCACAACCTGAGGCAGGAACTGATGAACGGCATAAGCCTCGTCAATATCCGTATCCTGCAGGTTGATGTCGATGACATGGGCTCCGCCCTTCACCTGCGCGCGTGCAATTTCGGAGGCTTCATCGAATTTCTCTTCCTTAATAAGCCTCTTGAACTTGCGCGAGCCGGAGATGTTCGTTCTCTCGCCAATCATGATGGGGCGATTGTCCGCTTCGATGAACACCGTGTCGATGCCCGATACGGCATCCGGATGGGAGCCCAGCCTCGTGCGTGGCGCGTACCTGGCCATCGTCTCCGCCATCGCGCGAATATGATCAGGCGTCGTGCCGCAGCAGCCGCCCGCTATGTTCAGCCAGCCTTGCTCCGCAAAGGCGGACATCTTCAGCGCCAGGGATTCCGGCGATTCATGATATTGACCGTTTTCGTCCGGCAGACCGGCGTTCGGGTAGCAGCTGACAGCCGAGCTTGCGATTTCGCTCAGCGTACGAATATGGTCACGCATAAATTCAGGGCCCGTGGCGCAGTTCAGTCCAACCGAAATCGGCTTCAGATGCTCAAGGGATATGTAGAACGATTCAATCGTCTGCCCCGCCAGTGTGGTCCCCATTGGCTCAATGGTGCCCGAGATCATAATCGGCACCTCTCTGCCAAGCGTCTCGAACGCCTTGCGGATGCCGATGCTTCCAGCCTTGACGTTCAGCGTGTCCTGGGAGGTCTCCAGCAGCATCGCGTCGACCTGTCCCTCCATCAGAGCAAGCGCTTGCTCGTAATAGCTCTCCACCAGCTCATCGAATGTAACCCCGCCTGTAACGGACAACGTTTTGGTCGTAGGCCCTATCGCGCCCGCTACAAATCGCGGTCTGTCCGGCGTGCTGTATTTGTCGCAGGCTTCCCGGGCCAATCTTGCCGCGGCAAGATTGATTTCTCTCGCCTTCTCCGGGATATCGTATTCCGCCAGCACCACGCTTGCCGCGCCGAACGTATTGGTCTCCAGGATATCCGCTCCCGCTTCCAGGTATTGCTCGTGAATAGAGGAGATGACGTCAGGGCGAGTCAGGACCAGCATTTCATTACAGCCGTCCAGCTCCGCCCCCCCGAAATCATCCTCCGTCAAATTCGCCTGCTGAATCATTGTACCCATTGCGCCGTCCAGAATGAGAATACGCTCCTTCAGCAGCTGTTCTAACGTAGTAGTCGACATAGTGCTACACCCTTCCCGAAATCATTACATTATAGTCTAACAGAATCGAACAAGACTGAAAAGGAACATCCAATCGACAATCATTCTCTTTTGAATTATAATGATCCTATTATTAATTTTCTATGGGAAATGAGGGATTAGGTATGGCTGAAATTCGAATTCGCAATACAGAGGAACGGATTAAAGGAGAAGAAAACGTACGCGCTTTTCTGGAAAGCCAAGAGGTTCTGTACGAGCATTGGGACCCAAGCAAGCTTTCTGAAAGCCTGCAAAATAAATTTGTTCTCTCCGATGAGGAGAAAGCAGAAATTCTCGCCACCTTCGACACGGAAATTCGTGATTTGGCAGAACGCCGCGGCTACAAAACCTGGGACATCGTCGCCTTGTCCGACGCGACTCCCAATCTGGAGGAGCTGCTCAAAAAATTCGAAAACGTGCATACGCACACAGAAGACGAGGTTCGTGCCATTACGGCTGGACGCGGAATCTTTATTATTAAAGGAACGGATGATGTTGGCTATTTCGACGTCGAGCTTGAGGCCGGCGATGTCATCTCCGTCCCTGAGCACAAGCCGCATTTCTTCACGCTGATGGACAACCGTCAAATTGTTGCGGTACGCCTGTTTATCGAGACGGAGGGCTGGATCGCGCATCCGTTCGCGGATCCTGCATTTGCCCAATAAACAGAAAAAGTCAAGCGTAAACGGCTGCGCCGTTCTTTGGCAGAGCAGCCTACGTTTCGCGTTAAAATATAAGCACAGTATAGAGAAAGCTTATACTTTCTTATATTTTGAAGCAAAAAGCCCCTCGCTGTGGAGCAAATCCACGGCGCAGGGGCTTCTTCTATTGGTTAGTGCTCAAGAATAGTAAGCAGCTCTTCCAAATTCCCGATTTCGTAGGTTGGAACAATCTCATCCGTCCGGGTCATGCCATGACGGTTCACCCACACCGACGTCATACCGATCGTGTTGGCGCCAAGAATGTCCGTTGTCAGCTTGTCCCCTACCATAATGCCGTGCTCCGGCTCGATGCCCAGCCTCTCCAGCGCATGCTTGAAGATCGAAGCGGCAGGCTTGCCTTCACCAAATTCGCCGGAAATAATAATATGGTCAAAATACGGGATTAGCGCAGGCACGCCATCCAGCTTCTCCTTCTGCAGATCCGGAGAACCGTTCGTCAGCAGGAGCAGCTTGTATTTGCCCTTCAGCTGGTCCAGCACCGCAAAGGTTTCGTCGTAAACGATGGGACGTTTGCGGCGTTCAGCGGGGAATTGCTCAGCTAGCTTCGCGCCCAGCTCCTCGTTTTCTACGCCAAGCGCCTTCAGCCCGAGCGTCCAAGCCGCCTTGCGGTATGCTGGCGCAAGGCTCTGCAGCTTGCGGAATTCCTCCTGCTCGCCCCCTGCAAAATTTGCCCATAGCCCTTCAAATGGATTGATGCCGATCATCTTCGTGAACGGGAATGTCTCATAGGATTCATACAGGGCTCTCGCTTCCTTGCGAACTGCAGTCTCCAGCTCCTCCGGGTCTACTCCGGCGGCGTCCGCGCCAGCCTGGCATGTCGCCTCAAAAGCTTCCTTTACGCTGCGGTCATCCCACAGCAGCGTATCGTCCAAATCGAATAATACCGCTTGCTTTGCCATTTGCTCCTCTTCTCCCTCAGCTAATCATTTTGTTCAAAAGGTATATGATGCGCGGCCGAGAATGCCTTCAGCTTCTCGGTCATCTCATCCGTTTGAAAACGGTTCAGAAGGCGAGAGAAGGTCCAGCCCGCACCTCTCTGCGGAATGACGGTTACATAGCCGTTCTGAGCGCGAATGCTCTTGATATCCTTAACCCCAAGCCGCTTGTCTCCGCCGAAACGGCGCGACTGCACATAATCTCTGCCGATGCTCAAATAAGGACGGCGCAGGAAAAATAAGGCGGCCAGCATGACATAACACCCAATCGTCACCCAAAACATCGTATCGGCCTTAAAGGTTGGCGTATTCAGCATCATGACAACATAGAACAAAGCGAACATCACCAGCAAGGCTGGCAGGGCAAAATTACGGCCAACATATCGCTCATGCTTGTCTCCGTTTAATATGATCTGACCTGTCCCCTGCTTCTTTCTTGCAAGATTGATTTTGCTCATATTTTTGCGCACCTTGCGCTCCCATGAACGTGACAATCGGATTCCTCCCGTTTCTGTTCCAATTCGTACTCCTGTTAATGCTTGACGTTATCCTCTTCGTCCTCCACATATTTGATGGAGTCCAACTGCTGCTTGAAATTCCGTTTGAAATTGTTCAAGTATTGCTGCCTTAGCTCGTCCCTTTCCTTTGTTTCTTCCTCTGTAAGCCCTGAGGCTTTGTTTTTGCGGGACAATTCATTAATCCGAGCAATCAGTGAATCAAAATCCATCTCTCTCCTACACCCCTCTCTAGCTGCGAACATACTCTCCTTACTTTGACACTTCCACTATTATCTTGTCAAGAACACCTCATTCCAACAAAAAAAGAGCATCATCGCCGTTGCTGGGCCATCATGCTCTGATTCATATGCCATATTATGAGCCTGGAATAATAAGCTGCTGTCCAGGATGGATGGTGACGTTCTCCAAGCCATTCCGCTGCTTGATACGGTAAACCAGATAACCGATATCATCGCCGGCCTCGGCATGGCGGCTTGCGATCGACCACAGCGTGTCGCCGCTCCCAACGGTCACTCGCCATTCATCCCCACTCGTATCGTCCCCGCCTGATGCGTTTGTATGTA
The DNA here is from genome assembly GCF_040834005.1 of Paenibacillus sp. PL2-23. Lineage (NCBI taxonomy): Bacteria > Bacillati > Bacillota > Bacilli > Caryophanales > Paenibacillaceae > Paenibacillus > Paenibacillus sp. PL2-23. The sequence goes on along the minus strand of NZ_CP162129.1, from coordinate 2,822,307 downwards.
TTAATAAGAAGCTCGTGAATATAAGAAGGGCAAGTAGCAGGCATACAAGCAGCTTCAGACCATGAGTCCTAAGCCATTGAATAGTAGAACCCGACGCAATAGCGTCATCTGCCGAGCACTTAGAGTTATAAATGGAACGGTATGTACCTTGATTTATCATGATCATTATCAGCACCCCAAACATTTGTTCTGCTATTAGATTAACACGAACAAACGTTCCAGTCAATACAAAATACGAACGTTTGAGCTTGAGAACTTATGTTTGTACGAACCTCGGTTCTGTGTTATAATTTGACACAATAATACGAATGGAGTTGATTTGCGTGTCGAAGCTGTCCAAAAGGCAACATTCGATCCTTGAATTTATTAAGCAAGAGGTTCGGGATAAAGGTTATCCGCCATCCGTACGTGAAATTGCGGAAGCCGTAGGACTGCTGTCCAGCTCCACGGTTCACGGCCATCTGGACAGGCTGGAGAAGAAAGGCTATATTCGCCGCGATCCAACCAAGCCGCGCGCGATCGAAATTTTGAATCAGGATGACAGCGACAACGTCATTCCATTCCCAATCGCCCAGGTGCCCATTGTCGGCAAGGTTACAGCGGGCATTCCTATCACAGCCACAGAGAACATTGAGGACTACTTCCCGCTGCCGTCCCACTTTGTGGGCGACAACAACGTTTTTATTCTCAATGTTGTCGGGGAGAGTATGATTGAAGCCGGTATCCATAACGGCGATTATGTCATCGTCCGCCAGCAGCAGACGGCGAATAACGGCGATATCGTGGTTGCAATGACGGAGGACGACGAAGCGACGGTCAAAACCTTCTACAAGGAGAAGGATCATATCCGTCTGCAGCCTGAGAACTCGTCTATGGAGCCTCTGCGCTTGAATAACGTTACCATCCTCGGCAAAGTGATTGGACTATTCCGAGACATTCATTAATGAAGAAGGGCTGCCCCGTACCGATTCATCGGTACGGGGCAGCCCTTTTACTTACTGACCTGTATTAATAATGGGTAAGATACTGATCTCTCTCCCACTGATGCACTTGCGTGCGGTACATATCCCACTCGATTTCCTTCAGCTCGTAGAAGTGAGCCAGAGCATGATCGCCCAGCGCTTCGCAAATAATATCGCTTCTCAGCATCTCATCCAGCGCTTCCTTCAGATCAACCGGCAGGCTAGGAATGCCTGCGTCAAGCCGCTCTTCCTCAGACATAATATAAATGTTGCGATCCGTTGGAGCCGGAAGCGGCTCTTGATTCTGGATGCCGTCTAGACCGGCCTTCAGCATAACAGCGAGAGCCAGGTATGGATTCGCCGCAGGATCCGGATTACGAACCTCGATGCGTGTGGACAAGCCGCGGGATGCCGGGATACGAATCATCGGCGAGCGGTTGCTTGCAGACCAAGCGACATAACATGGCGCTTCATAACCAGGCACCAGACGCTTGTACGAGTTGACGGTTGGATTCGTAATAGCCGCCATAGCACGCGCGTGCTTCAGCATGCCCGCCATATAATAGCGCGCCGTGTCGCTCAGGCCCAGCTTGTCGCTCTCATCGTAGAAGACGTTAGTGCTGCCCTTGAACAGCGATTGGTGGCAGTGCATGCCGGAGCCGTTAACGCCGAACAGCGGCTTTGGCATGAAGGTCGCATGCAGGCCATGCACGCGGGCAATCGTCTTGACGACCAGCTTGAAGGTTTGGATCTGGTCAGCCGCTTTGATCGCGTCTGCATATTTGAAGTCGATTTCGTGCTGGCCCGGAGCCACCTCATGATGGGACGCTTCGATCTCGAAGCCCATCTCTTCAAGCGTCAGAACGATTTCTCGACGGCAGTTCTCGCCCATGTCCATTGGCGCAAGATCGAAATAGCCGCCTTGGTCGTTCAATTCTGTGGTTGGCTCGCCGCGCTCATCGGTTTTGAACAGGAAGAACTCCGGCTCCGGTCCAACGTTCATCGCCGTGAAGCCCATTTCCTCCGCGTCCTTCAGCACACGCTTCAGAATACCGCGTGGATCGCCTGCGAACGGCGTGCCATCCGGCATATAGATGTCGCAGATCAGACGAGCGATTCGATCCTCCGCCACCCACGGGAATACAACCCAAGTATCTAAATCCGGATATAAGTACATGTCAGATTCTTCGATACGAACATAACCTTCGATGGAAGAACCATCAAACATCATTTTGTTATCAAGTGCCTTGTCCAATTGGCTGACCGGTATTTCGACGTTTTTGATCGTACCCAGCAAATCGGTAAACTGCAAACGGATAAAACGTACGTTCTGCTCTTCTGCTATACGCTTAATATCTTCTTTGGTGTAGCTCACTCAATCATCTCCTTTGGTCGATTGTCGTTACCGTCTATTTAAGAAACGGGTTAACTGTCCCTGAATGAGGGAAGCCTGTCCCGGTCTCTTCTCCAGTAGCTGCTGCTTAAGCAAGCGGTGCAGCTGCTGATCGGACAACTCGCGGCGCTTCACTTCGGATTGCTCGCTGACGATTGTTGCGTCGTCGGACTCCTTGGACACCGGATTCATGACTTGCTTAATACCGGCGATATTGACGCCCTTCTCGATTAAAGACTTGATCTCCAGCAAGCGCTCCACATCGTTAAAGGAGAACAGCCGCTGGTTGCCCGCTGTACGAGCCGGCACAATCAGCTCATGCTGCTCGTAATAACGGATTTGCCTGGCCGTCAGATCCGTCAGCTTCATTACGATGCCGATCGGGAATAAGGCCATATTTCTGCGAATTTCATCAGCCATGTCGCATCAACCTTCCACTCTCGCTTTTATAGCTTCATTGTATCGTTCGGCTATAAACATGTCAAGACATGTGAGGTTTGATCACAATTAATCCGCTCTCCACTAGCCTTCTGAGCGCGGTCAGTACACCGTATTTGGCGTGCGCGTAAGTTAAGCCGCCCTGCATATAAGCGATGTACGGCTCACGTATCGGCGCATCCGCGGACAGCTCCAGGCTGCCGCCCTGAATGAACGTGCCAGCAGCCATAATGACAGGATTCTCATAGCCCGGCATGTCCCACGGCTCCGGCACCACATGGGCGTCCACGGCCGCCGCAGCCTGAATGCCCTGCACAAAGGCGATCAGATGGTCAGCTTGTCCGAATCGAACCGCCTGGATCAGATCCGTGCGGGGCTCCTGCCATCTCGGCTTGCTCTCGAAGCCCAGCTGCTCGAACAGCGCCGCGGCAAATACACTGCCTTTGACCGCTTGTCCCACAAGGTGAGGAGCAAGGAACAGCCCTTGATACATGGACCGAAGCGTACCGAGCATGGCTCCTACCTCAGCTCCAATCCCGGGAGCGGTCAGCCGGTAGGAAGCAGCCTCAACGGCTGCTCTGGAGCCTGCGATATAGCCGCCGGTCTCCGCCAAGCCGCCTCCCGGATTTTTGATCAGGGAACCCGCCATCAGATCAACACCAACCTCTGTTGGCTCCAGCAGCTCCGTAAACTCGCCATAACAATTATCGACGAACACCAGCACGTCTGGCTTGATCGCCTTCACGCGTTGTACGATTTCGCCGATTTCGGCCACCGTGAAGGATGCGCGCCAATCATATCCGCGCGAACGCTGTACGCCGATCACCCTCGTGCCTTCATGAATACTGGCCTCGACAGAGGGCCAATCAATGCCTCCATCCTGGAGCAGAGCCACCTCATTATAGGCCACTCCCCAATCCCGAAGCGAGCCTTTGCCGTCTCCTGGCTTGCCAATAACCTTATGAAGCGTATCATACGGCCTGCCCGTCACATACAGCAGCTCGTCCCCCGGACGCAGCACGCCGAACAGCGCGCAGCTGATCGTATGCGTGCCGGAAGCGAAGTGCGGCCGCACAAGCGCCGCCTCCGCCCCGAACACATCCGCATAGACCAGATCCAATATTTCGCGTCCTCGGTCATTGTAGCCATAGCCCGTTGATCCGGCAAAATGAAAATCACTGACCTGATGGCGCTTGAACGCCTCAATTACCTTCCATTGATTGCGCTCCGCAATCCCATCGATTCTGCGGAACGCGCCCTGCGCCTTCTCTTCCATTTGCTCCGACAACCGGAGTAAGTTTTCCCACAGCTCTTCATTTTCATACGTTACTTTGCTCATGACTGACTGCTGGCTCCCTTTCGTAACGACTATGCTTCTATTACACCTTAAGATCCTCCGGCCTGATCGACATCAGCTCGCCCCTGCCCGGTATGGAGCTTGAATATTGTCCAATCAGCCTGACGGCCTGATGGCGAATCGCCTTTTCAATCGTATTGCGCACAAATCTCGCGTTGCTGAATGAAAAGGCGTCGTTCAGCTTCTCCTGCATAAGGAGCTGCCTGAGCTTAAATACCGTTTGAGGCATCAGCACATAATCCCGTTCCTTCACCATCAGCTCTCCGATTTGGAGCAGCTGATCCACGGAATAATCGGGAAATTCAATTTGAATCGGGAAGCGCGACGGCAGACCGGGATTCGTCATCAGAAACTGCTCGATCTCCATGGGGTACCCGGCAAGAATAAGCACGAATTGGCTGCGATGATCCTCCATCGCCTTCACCAGCGTATCAATCGCTTCCTTCCCGAAATCCTTCTCCCCGCCTCTCGCCAGACTGTAGGCTTCATCGACGAACAGGACGCCGCCCAGCGCTTTGCGCACGAGATCGCGGGTTTTCTGAGCGGTATGGCCGATATATTCGCCCACAAGATCGGCCCGCTCCACTTCAATCAAATGGCCTTTCGTCAGCACGCCCATCTTCTGCAGCAGCTTGGCTACGATGCGGGCGATTGTTGTTTTCCCGGTGCCGGGATTTCCTTTGAAAATCATATGATAGACTTGGGAGCCTCCGTATAAGCCGGCTTCCGTTCTCATGCGGCTAATGTAGAGCAAAGCGTAAATCTCATATACAAGAGCCTTCACATTATCCATGCCGATCATCGGCTCAAGCTCCCTCTGAATCTCGGCATAATGGTCGACTGCGGGCAGCGGCTTAACGGCCGGCGGCGGCTCCGCCTCGACCGCCTGCGCTGAAGCCCCGCCTCCGAACGCTTCGTGGCTGCGAAGCACCACATTGATCTGACGGGAAGGTCTGGCCGATCCGTTGCCTGGTCCCGAGAAGACGTGTCCGTTCATCTGACGCATCACCTTTCCTTTACAGAAGCTGCTAGCTTATCGCAATACAAGTTTATTCTATCTCGCGACAGCATATTAGCAGATTCACAGCAGCGATTCAGGAGAACGTATGCCAGACTTCAGGAGAAGCCATTCCAGCTTCCACTTCGTATAAGCGAGCACCTCTCGGCTATGGTTATAAAATTTGTTCAGCACCTTTGACGGAGTCCCCGCCACGCCAACGGTGTCCAGCTGGGCAAATTCGGCAATCTCGCCGGCGCGCGCGGCATGATATTCGTGTGTAATGACAAGAAACGACTTCAGACCATGCTCCTCGGCGAGGTCGCGGCTGAACACGAGATTCTGGAACGTATTAGCAGCCTCCATCTCTAGCAGCAGCTTGTCCTCGGAGACGCCCTGCTGGACCAAATAATTACGCATGCCCTCCGCCTCAGTCAGCGTCGATGACCTCCCGCCATGCCCGCCGGACAAGACCAAAGCGCCCACTGTTCCGTTATTCAGCAGCTCAAGGGCGTAATCCAGTCTTTCCTTCAGCGCGGGGCTCGGCCTGTCGTTCCATAGCGCGGCACCGAGCACAATGCCGGCATCCGCTGGAGGGTACGACGCCTTGGCGCTGTACCCGTCAATGATTGACCATACATATACGGACCACGCAATTCCTGCTGCCAATGACAGCATTGTGAAACGAAACAAGAGCAGCCACGGACGAAATACGGACTTTCGCTTCCGCGGTCTGCTCCTCTTCTGTACCTGCGTCTTCATGATTCGCTTAGCTCCCCGGTTCGTTCGGCCAAGCTCTTGCGATGCTTCAAGCTTAGCGTGAAATAGCGGAATCGGCCGTTCCGAATGCTGGAGAGCAGCCGACCAGCCGTTTTGCGCGCGAGCGCCGCATCCTTGCCGCTGACATCACCCTGGCGCAGGGCATCCTCCAGCTCATCTTCATCCATCAAATACACTTCGCCGCTCGGCAGCACGACCACATCCAAATATAGATCATCGAACCACGGCACCTGCTGCTCGGTCAACCCCTGCGTCTTGCATACATCAATGTACCATTGCACCACTCGGCCCTTGTCATCAAACATCGTTGTCACAACAAAATGCTCGCCCTTGGGAAAATGCTGCATCCATAAGTAGCCTCGGTCAGCCAGACAAAGCCTGCGTCCGTCATATTCTTTCCACAGCGGCTCCCGAAGCTCATGAATTCGATAGAAGGTAACCAGACCGCGAAACTCGTCGCCGTCCAACGCCAGGCAGGAATAGCTTCTCCGCAGTATACGGCGCCAATTGGCTCGATCAGAAAATTTTCTCTTCATCTCGGTACGTACCTTTCCGTTCATTTAGGTAACCCCTATAGAAAAAGATTACCATATCTTAACGTCCATCTCCACCCGGCTGCAAAAATAATGAAGCTCTCCTTGTCCCATACCGCTCCTGAGACCGCTGCAGAACAGGACAATGGCCGTCCCCTTCGCAGGAGACGGCCATTCGATGTCAGCTTAGCTTGATCGTAATTCGCTCAATGAGAACCCGCTCCTCCGGCTTGCCGCCGCTCACAGGAGTCTGCGCGATCGCGCGGACAACCTCCATGCCGGCAGTCACCTTGCCGAAGATTGTATAATTGGGCTGGCGGTTCAGATTGGACGCTTCAGGTCCGGTGCATATAAAAAATTGACTGCTCCCGGAATTAGGCGAGCCGGTATTGAACATGGCTACTGTACCTTCCTCGTAACGCGCCAAAGCATCCAGCTCATCCGGTATCCGATAGCCCGCGTTCCCCGTGCCGTTTCCTTTGGGGTCGCCCGTCTGAATCATAAACGATTCGATAATGGAATGAAACGTTAGACCGTCATAAAAGCCCTCCTGGGCAAGAAACACAAAATTGTTCACCGTCACAGGCGTGTTCTCGGCATCAAGACTGATCGTGAAGTCCCCTTTGCTTGTCGTCACAATCGCTTCATAATGTTTGTCCAGATCAATCGATAATTCCGGCATTCTGCTCCAGCTCATCACTTTGCCAGCTTCTCCACCCGCTGCTGCATCGGAGACCGTCTTCTCCTTGTCGTTGCCTCCGCAGCCGGCAAGCAGCAGGGCAAGCCCCATTAGAACGTAACAAAGGGCTTGAAAGCGCGACGCCTTCTTGCGTATTGACATGTACAACCACCCATTCCAGAACCCCGTCTATTATTGGCCGCCGTTCGCTAGGCCTCCAAGTCCATTGCCGGCCGCCCCCTCCGAGAGAGGAGTTGGCGTCGCCTGAGGCGTCTCCGTTGCCGGCTCGCCGCTTGGCGCGACTGGCGTCGGCTCAGCAGGCGCTTCGGTCTCCTCGACCTCGTCATCGCCTTCCCCCTGCTCGCCTTCATTGTCGTCAGTGGGCTCCTCCCCCTTGTCTCCGGAATCCGTTGGAGCAGGCTCCATCGGAATATCCGGCAGCTCAACCTCGGGAATGGTCACTGTAATCGTGTTAGTCGGCTCACTGGTCTGCTCCGTCTTGGCATCATACGCAACGACATAATAATCGTAAGTGACGCCAGGGAATACGGACATATCGTCAATGCCAGGCTCAAGTGTATCGGCAAAATGAATAAAGTCGCTGGCTCCGCTTTCCTTGCGATACACCTTGTAGGTCATATTAGCATCTTCCAGCGGGTCCCAGCTCAGCTGAACCTTAACCTCTTCTTCCACAAATACAGCATTGAAATTGGCTATTGTCGCCGGCGGCTTATCCTCCTTCGCCCCTTCGGGACGACCGAAGCTTTCTTTCTTGACGCCTTGAAGCGCCGGACCCATAACCTTCGCGAACAATGCAGCAGCGGACTGACCTCCGCCCTTTTGCAAAATATGGTTCTTGTCCGTCTTATCGTATCCCATCCAGACGGCTGCTGTCCACTCCGCGGTGTAGCCCACAAACCAGGCGTCCTTAATCCCGTCGCCCTTGTAGCCCGGAATGCCGTGCTGGGTGGTACCTGTTTTGCCCGCAACTGGACGATCAATCGCGGCGCGCGCGCCCGTGCCTCCCTTGGCGACCACCGTCTGCATCATCTCTGTCAAATAAAAAGCGGTCTCCGGCGACATCAGCTGCTTGGATGCCGGAGCTTTGTATTCATAGCTGTAGCTTTTGCCCGTAATCCGCGTAATGGTATGGGGGTCAACCGATTTGCCGTCATTCGCCATTACGCTGTAGGCGGCTGCCATCTGCAGCGGAGACGCGCCTTTAGTCAAGCCGCCAAGCGCCATCGCCAAATTCCGATCGTCCGCCTCCAGCTGGATGCCGAGCTTCTCGGCGAACGCCGCCGCGTTTTTGATGCCGACCTCATTGAGCATCCATACCGCCGCGAGGTTGCGCGACTCCTTCATCGCTTGCGTCATCGTCACCGGCACCGCGCCCCAGGCATCGGACGGACAATAATTGGAGAAGCACTCCTTGTCATTCTTCAGCGTGGACCAAGGGAAATATTCTCCTGTCTCCAGCGCCGGTCCATAAGCGACAATAGGCTTGATGGCGGAGCCAGGCTGACGCAGCTTGTCGACGCGATTCCAGCCTCGCATCTCATAATCTCGGCCGCCCGCGAGCGCTTTGATTTCCCCGTTCCGATGATCAATGATGATCATGGAGCTCTGCACGATCTGATCGTCCACACTCTTCTCGAAGTTGTCGTCATTCGCGAACTGCTCATCCATCGCTCTCTGCGCTTGGGGATTGAGCGTTGTATAGATATGCAGGCCGCTGACGCGAAGCTCATCTTCCTTCATGTTCGTGATGCTCATGGCTTCCTCTAGCACAAAGTCAACAAAGGCGTGGTAGGAGCCCGATTTCATCTCCTCCTGATTCGCCGGCGGCTCATACACGACCGCTTTCGCTTCCAGCATTTCCTGTTCGGTAATATATCCGTTCTTATGCATCAGGCTCAGCACGACCGCTCTACGGTTCATTGACGCATCGGGATCATTAATAGGGTTATAGCGGTTCGGCGCCTTCGGCATCGCCGCGAGCGTCGCCGCCTGCCACAGCTCCAAATCCTGTAGCTCAACGCCAAAATAAAATTGCGCCGCTGATTTGACGCCCGATATACCTTTGCCGAAATAAATACGGTTCAAATACATCGTCAATATTTCATCCTTCGTCATCTGCTGCTCCAGAGCAACCGCGATGGATGCTTCCGTCGCCTTGCGGAAAAACGTTTTGTCCGCGGTCAGGAACACGTTTTTGGCCAGCTGCTGCGTAATCGTGCTTCCGCCCTCGACAGCGCTGCGCGCCATCACGTCCTTGACGACCGCTCGTCCGATCGCCCAGAAATCGAGACCGGAATGGTCGTAGAACCGCTCATCCTCCGTCGCGACGATCGCTTGTCTCATAATTTCCGGAATTTCAGAGAATTCGGCAACCTCTCGATGGTCGGTCGCAAGGTATAGGCGGGATATTTCTTCGCCGTTCGCGTCATAAATAATGGACGCCTCGCCGAACTCCAGCTTGCCGCCGTGCTCCTCCAGGAGCCGTTCCCCATTCAATATAATGAGCAAATAGCCGATAATACCGCATACGATTCCGATAACAATAGTGAAAAACAACCCGTAAAACAAAGCCTTGCCCGATACGCGCTTCTTTTTCTTGCGCGGTTTTGCTGCCGTTTTTCTAGCTCGTTGTTCAGCCATGCTGACTCCCTCCTGCTCATCCATCCTCATTATTCTAGTCCAGCTCCCAAACGACAAGGGCAACCCGGCTCATGAGCGGGTTGCCCTTACCTGCCGCTATCTAGTTAAACGAAGCCTGTTATAAGAAAGTTTCACGTTAGCCCTGAAACTAGCCTTCCGACTGGTTCTGCTCCTGCTGCATCAGCGATACATTGCGCTGCGGCACGAAGGTCGAGATGGCATGCTTGTACACCATCTGCTGGCGGCCCTCGCTGTCAATAATAATCGTAAAGTTATCAAATGCTTTGATGACGCCTCGGATTTGAAAGCCATTCATCAAAAACACGGTTACCGGAATGTTATCCTTGCGCAATTGATTCAGGAACGTATCTTGAATATTGATTGTTTTGTTCATTGGCCGCTACCCCCGTCTAAAAAAGATTGATTAGAAGTATATTCAAGATGATCTTGAAACTTTCCTGCTAGTATACCATGAATCGCCTCCAATTTGTTGCGAAAATTTTCCCCCGCGTCGATCCAATGGATGTCCTTCATATGGCGAAACCAAGATAATTGCCGTTTGGCAAAATGTCGCGTATCCCTTTTCAGCAGCTCCACCGCCGCCTCGTAGCTGCATTCGCCTCGGAGGTATCGGGCAATTTCCTTGTAGCCGAGAGCCTGCATCGGTACGGCGCTTGGAGGCAGTTCGCGAGCAAGCAACCGGCGGACCTCATCCACGAGCCCCTCCTGCAGCATCTCGTCGATTCGCGCCTCAATTCGGCTGTACAGCGTCGCTCGGTCCATCGTCAGGCCAATCAGCACAAGCTCATAAGGCGACTTCTTCCGCTGCCCCTCCTGCTGCTCGGAGAACGTCTGGCCGGTAGTGTGATACACCTCCAGCGCCCGGATAACACGGCGAATGTCATTGGGATGCAGACGCTCACCCGCCTTGGGATCGACAGCCGCAAGCCTGGCATGCAGCGCCTCCGGTCCGTTCGCTGAGGCATAAGCCTCCATCTCTGCACGGAATGCTTCATCGGAGCCGCGATCCGCGAATTGATAATTATAACATAACGACTCTATGTATAAGCCTGTTCCGCCGACAACAAAGGGGAGCTTGCCCCTGCCGGCAATATCCATAATAGTCTTTGCCGCTTCCGCCTGGAAGTCGGCAGCGGAATACGACTCCTCGGGGTCCCGAATATCAATCAGATGATGAGGCACGCCATCTCGTTCATCCTGTTTGATTTTGGCGGTTCCAATATCCATACCCCGATAGACCTGCATCGAATCACCGGATATGATTTCGGCGTTCCACGCCTTGGCGACGCTTAAGCTGAGCGCGGTTTTGCCGACCGCCGTCGGACCGACCAGCACCAGCAGAGGCGGCTTCTTCCCCTCCAGCTCGGCTTTTTCGCCTTCATGCTCTGTCAATGTGTATCACTCCATATGCAATTTTCGATGTGTTCCATTGGGATTTGGCGAAGCCAAGCCGCTGAAACTCCTCGCTTCGTCCATTCTCCTTCATGACCACCGTCTTCCTGGCCACACGCTTCGCCTCCGCAATGACGCTGTCCGTCAAGGCATCCATATTGGCGAGTGAGCGGAACGCTCCGATTGCGGCGGATTCCATGATAGGCTGGCGGAACATGGGATCGAAATAAACAATGTCCGCGCTGTTGTCGGGCTGCGCCGCCAAATAATCGGCATGATTTTCGTTCAGCAGCTGAATGCTTCGCATTGCGGCGTCGACATCGGCCAGCCCTGACTGATACCGGGACAGCCCCTCTCTCACCAGCGCGCAGAGAACGGGCTCGCTTTCCAGCGCGACAACCTGGCCCGTTTCTCCCACACCATAAGAGAAAACAAGAGAGTCGGCAGCCATGCCTGCCGTACAGTCGATCACGCGGTCGCCGGGCTCGCAGCGCGACACGGCAAGCAGCGGATCGCCTTCGCCCTTGCGCAGCCTCTTCACCCGAATGAACGCCATACTGGGGTGAAAATATAACGGAGGCTCATCGGGATGATCATAATACCTGGTCTCCGTATCCGTTACGATGATGACTCTGCCATCCTCGCTCATATCCATTAGCTTGCGAACGGATAAGCCGCGTCTGGGCACAACAGGCGCGCTCAGCTCGGCAGCCAGTTGCTTCGCCTGCTTCCAGCGGCTGTCGGAGTGGCCCGGGGCCGTCGTAATAATCATGACATCACCCGTTTGAACATTTTTTCGAGCTGATAGGTGGACAAATGCACCAGGATGGGACGGCCGTGCGGACAAGTATACGGCTGCGAGCAGGCCGCCAGCCTGCCCAGCAGCGCATCGCCCTCCTCGCGCGTCATCCGGTCATTGGCCTTGATGGAAGCCTTGCAGGCGCACATGATAGCCGCCTTTTCCCGCAGCTTGGCGATAGGAATCGACTTGCGCTCTGCGATGAGCAGCTCCGCCATCTCCTCGATCAGGTCCTGCTCCTCCCCCTTCGGCATCCATTCCGGGTACGCTCTGACCAGGAACGTCTGCGAGCCGAATGGCTCCATCTCCACGCCGACCTCAGCCATCAGCGGCAGCAGCTCCTTCAGCTGCGCCGCGTCCCCGGGCGTAAATTCCAGCGTCAGCGGCACAAGCAGCCCTTGGCTTGCAGCAACAGGATTCCCAAATTTATGAAGGAAATATTCATAATGAATACGCTCATGAGCCGCATGCTGGTCGATCAAATAAAGGCCGTCAACCGCTTGCGCGACAATATACGTGCCATGATGCTGTCCAATCCAGTGCAGCTCGGGGAATTCGCTTGCCCCGGCGCTTGTCTCATTGCCTTCGACCGGCTTGGAGTCATAAGCGCTCTCAATAGGGGCTTGAGCCGCCGGCTCCGCAATGCGTTCAAGCGTATTCGCCTGCTGCGCAGGGGCTTCCTGCGCCGTCTCGCGGACGGCCATGCCGCCAGATCCCGAGCCAGACAGCTCGCGGTAGGGACTTGAAGGCGGCGCATACAGCTTCTCGGCTGCATTCCTGGGCACGTAATCCCTGTAGGCCTGCGGCGGGGATGGCTTGCTGCGCGGAGCGGCCTCCGCCTCCGCCTCCTCCTTGGAGACGGAGGGCGCTTGCAGGCTGCGGTCCGCAATATGGAACGCAATCGACTCCTGCACGAACAGCGGGCCGGACCGCTCGCTCCGGCTGCCGACGCTGGCGCCAGGGATGTAGCGCTGCGCAGTAAGCGTGTCCTTCACCGCGCGCTCGATCAGCGCTCGCAGCTCCGCCTCCTTGCTGAAGCGCACCTCCATCTTGGATGGATGGACATTGACGTCCAGCAGCCCCGGATGCATGCCCAGCTCCAGCACGGTAAGGGGGAATCTGTTGATCGGCAGGAGCGTGTGATACGCCTGCAGGAGCGCCTGATTAACGGCATGGCTGCGAATATATCGGCCATTGACGACAACGGTAATGCCATTCCGGTTCGCGCGCGTCAGCTCAGGCTTAGCTGTGTAGCCGCTAAGCTCGTAATCGGAATCCGAGCCAGATACGGCCAGCATCGCCTTGGCCGCGCTTGTGCCGTACACGGCTGCTATAACCTGCAGCCGATCGCCTGTGCCCATCGTTCGGAGCAGCGCGCTGCCGTTATGCTTGAGCGTAAAGGCGATGCCGGGATGAGCCAGAGCCAGACGATTGATATAGTCTGATATATGGCCAAGCTCCGTCTGGATGGACTTCATATATTTGAGACGCGCCGGCGTGTTGAAGAACAGGTCCTTGACGATCATATCCGTCCCTTGCGGCGCGTTCGCCGGCTCGTCGGCAACAATCGTTCCGCCCTCAATAACAAGCCTCCTCGCCAACCCGCCATTGGAGTCTGCAGATATGCAGGTGAGCCGGGACACAGCCGCGATACTGGGCAGCGCCTCGCCGCGGAAGCCGAGGCTGGCGATGCGGAATAGATCGCTGCTTGTCGCTATTTTGCTCGTGGCATGCCGCTGGAAGGCCGTTGCCATATCTCCCGCCTCGATGCCGCCGCCGTTATCCGTGACGCGGATGAGAGACAGTCCGCCCTCCTCGATGGTGACGTCGATCGCGGTGCTGCCGGCGTCGACGGCGTTCTCCACCAGCTCCTTGACCACTGACGCCGGCCGCTCCACCACTTCTCCGGCGGCGATCTGATTCGCCAGCTGCTCGTCCAGCACTTTGATCTTCGACATGATAGACCTCCTTGAATTTATCTTTTCAGCGAAGCGGCAAGACTGGAAGGACCGCTTAATGAAGCTTCGATTTCTGGTCGTTCAGCCACTGCATAGCCATCATCGGCGTCATATTGAACAAATCGAGCTTGCGCAGCTCCTCCGCCAGCTGCTCCGCTTTAGGCGAAGCCTTCTTCGCCTTCTGCGGCTCGCTGCCCGCCGCCGCTTCCTCGAACATGGAGAGCTGGACAACGCTGTACGGCGATGCAAGCTCTGCCGCCTTCATAGCCGGCGCGTCCCCGTCTGCGTAGCGGCCCCCGGCAGCGGCCTGGCTCGACGGACCAGCTGTCGAAGCCTCGGCAGCGGCCTCTAGTCTAATGGAAGGCCGGCTGCCGGCAGGCTCCTCTGCGTCCAGCAGCGCATAGGCCCGTCCAATAATGGATTGCGGCAAGCCGGCGAGCTGCGCGCAATAGATACCGTAGCTGGTGCTGGCCGCGCCCGGCACCAGCTTGCGCAGGAAGGTGACGTCGTCGCCGCTTTCCTCTACCGCCATACGCGCGTTCGCAAGCGATGGGAGCGAATCCTCCAGATGAGCCAGCTCGTGGAAATGCGTCGACACAAGCGCCTTGCAGCGTATATGGTCGTGCACGTATTCGATCACAGCCTGCGCAATCGCCATGCCCTCTCCCGTGGAAGTGCCGCGGCCCAGCTCATCGATAATAACAAGGCTGTTCGCTGTCGCCTTCTCCGTCATAATCTGAATATCCTTCATCTCCACCATAAACGTGCTTTGCCCGCCGATCAGGTCGTCGGCAGCGCCAATCCGCGTGAAGATTCGATCGATAATGGGCACCGTCGCGGATTTCGCGGGCACAAAGCAGCCGATCTGCGCCATCACCGAGATGAGCGCCGCCTGCCTCATATAAGTGCTTTTACCCGCCATATTGGGACCTGTTATGAGCAGGATGCGCTGCTCCTCGGCGCCCAGCCTTGTAGCGTTGGCGATAAACGGCGCGCCGTCCATCATAGCCTCTACCACTGGATGCCGGGCTTCCTCCACGCGCAGGTCGAATCCCTCCGTTATAGCAGGACGGACGTATCTGCGCTCCGCGCTGACCGTCGCAAGCGACTGATAGACATCCAGCTCCGCGATCATTGCCGCTGCCCGCTGCAGACGATGCAGATGCAGCGCCAGCTGATCCCGCAGCTCCAGGAAGCGCTCATATTCCAGATCGACCATCTTGTCCTCGGCCTCCAGAATAAGCCGCTCCTTCTCCTTCAGCTCCGGCGTTACGAACCTCTCCGCATTCGCCAGCGTCTGCTTGCGCTCATAACGCCCCTCCGGCAGCATGGACAGGTTCGCCTTGGACACCTCCAGATAATACCCGAACACTTTGTTGAAGCCGATCTTCAGCGACCTGATGCCCGTCAGCTCGCGCTCCGACCGCTCCAGCTCCGCCAGCCAGCGCTTGCCGTTCGTGCTGGCTTCCCGCAGCTGATCCAGATAGTCGTCGTAGCCGGCCCGGATCAAGCCGCCCTCGCGAATGGAGACTGGCGGCTCGTCCACAAGCACCGTCTCGATCATATCGGCGAGATCCGCGCAATCGTCGCAGTCCTTCACCAGCTCTATCAGCACCCTGGAGCCTGAAGCGCGGCACAGCTCCGTCAGCGCCGGGATGCGGCGCAGCGATGATCTCAGCGCGTTCAGGTCGCGGCCGTTGGCATTGCCATAGGCGACGCGGCCGACCAGCCGCTCCAGATCGTAGATCGGCGACAGCTCAGCGCGGAAGTCCTCGCGCAGTATAAGGTCGCGGTACAGCGTCTCAACGGCGTCCAGCCTCCGCTCGATAGCGCTGCGGCTGAGCAGCGGCTTGTCGATCCACCTGCGCAGCAGTCTCGCGCCCATCGACGTGCCTGTGCGGTCGAGCAGCCAGAGCAGGGAGCCCTTCTTGCTGCGGTCTCGCACGGTCTCCGTCAGTTCCAGATTTCTTCTGGTGTAGTGGTCCAGTATCATAAATTGATTGGGCTCGTAAGCCGTAATGACTCGCACATGCCCCAGCGACCTCTTCTGGGTCTCCTCGAGGTAGCCGGTCAGCTGGCTCACCGCTTTCAACGCAGGAGCGGATAATGCCGCAAGCTGCTCCTCCGCGAATTGCTCCGCCAGTCTGCCGCGCTCGATCGGCTCGCGGGCTGTCAGGGGCACCGGGCGGCTCCAGCCCGCTGACGAAGCCAGCTTGTCGAGCAGCTCCCGATCGCCGACAACCTCGGAGGGCAGATAGACATTGAGCTCGTCCACAAGCCCCTCCAGGGAGTCCGGGAACGACGTCGCGTACAGCTCTCCGGTCGACAGGTCGCAAGCCGCGACGCCAATCCCCGCTCCCGCCGAAGCAGCCGCCGCAATAAAGTTGTTCGACTTGCCCTCCAGCGACTTGGACTCCATGACGGTGCCCGGCGTAATAATGCGGACAATTTCTCTCCGCACGACACCCTTCGCGGCAGCGGGATCCTCCACCTGCTCGCAGATTGCCACCTTGTAGCCCTTCTCGATCAGTCTGCTGATATAGCCTTCCGCAGAATGGTAGGGCACGCCGCACATCGGAATTTTGGCGTCGCCCCCGCCTTCCCGTCCCGTTAACGTAATTTCCAGCTCTCTCGCCGCGTTGATGGCGTCATCGAAAAACATTTCATAGAAATCGCCAAGCCGAAAAAAAAGAAAAGCGTCCTTCGCTTCTTCCTTAACGGACAAATATTGTTGAATCATCGGAGTATAACCGGCCATGAACGTTCCTCCTGGCATGAGTGGTGAGCAAACATCATCTCATCATTATAACAAGCCCTGTGGCAGTAGGCTACCGCCCAGATGAGGTCAAATCCGCCATTTGGCACGAATATCGGCGCTTTCATTCCAGGTTCGGCCCTTGCGGGCGGCGTCGAACAGCGGCTCGATAAAGCCTGCGAGCCCGGCATAGCTCTCCGTCGCCGATATGGCGGCGAAGACGGGCTCCAGGCTGGCGGCAAGCTCCGCGCGGTCACCGGCGTAATACGCCTCGGCGAAGCGCTCCTCCTGCGCCGGCAAGCGGGGCATGCGAAGCGCCTCGCGGGCGCACAGCAGCGCGAGAGCAAAGGCGGCCTTGGCGGCAAGCGGCGAGACGAGCCAGCTCGGCAGCGTGCGGTATTCGAACCCGCCGTGCGGCTGGGGACGATAGTCCCCTAGCGTGCCATAGCGGGGACGCCGCCCCCGGCCGGCGGGGTCCTCCACCAGCGCAAGCGGATAGGCCGCGCAGCTGTCCAGCAGGCGGAGCAAGCGCCCCGTCAGCGGCGCTCCGCTTATATGGATATGCCCGCCGAGCGCCAGCCCCGGCAAGGGCATCGCTCCCGCGACCCAGCGCAGGCTGGGGTCGCGCACCTGCTTGGCGGCGCGCGCCAGCAGGCGCCGCACGTTCCCGGCCAGCGCGGCGGGCGTCTCCGCCGGCGCGGGCCGCAGCTCGGCGACGGGATAGAGCACCCGCCGCCCCACCACCATGGCGTCGGCGCCGGCCTCAGCGGCCGCGCCCTCGCCGAAGAAGCGCGACGCCGGCACCAGCTTGCCCGCCGGCGTCAGCAGCGCAAACTCGGGGTCGGCGCCGATCAGCATCGTCCCGGCGCCTTCCCCGCCCTGCGCCGCGGCGTACCACGCGGCGAACGTCTCCACTGCGGCCGCTCCCGACTCCGGCCGCGCATCCAGCACCACCGCTCGCCCCGCGTCGGTGAGCGCCACCTCGGCCTCTCCGATGTCGAGGCCAAGCGCGTACAGCGCCCTCACCGCGGCGCGCGCGGCGCGCCTGACGGCCGCCGCCTCCGGCCAGCCGTCCAGCCCAAGCGCGGGCGCCTGCATGCGTCCGAGCCGCTCGATCCGCCAAGGCGCCAAATTCACAACAGATATGGCGTACACCCTCGCGTACGCCTCATTCCCCTTGTCCACGCTGATGCCCGCGCGCTTCCACAGCCGGCGGCGCTCCTCCAGCGTCATGGACATGCAGCGCGCCGCGCCCTCGTTGAGCAGCCATGCCCCGTCGAACGCTTGCACCGGTATCGACTCCATTCGCGATGCGGCAATGACCGCATCGCCGGGCCGGACCAGCTCCGCCGTCCTGACGCTGACGTTCCCGCTCCGGCCCGTCGGCAGAGCGGCGCCTGTCACGGGCAACAGCCCCCCGCTCCGTCCCTTCCACACCCAAGTGACCGCCATGCTCGCTCCTCCAATTTTTTTGGGGTGATTGGCAAAAAAAAGAGGGCTTTCGCCCTCGAATCCGCCGCATACGCGGCATATAATGCCTTATCCGCCCTGCAGAGCGGAGGATGAATCGCCTTACAGCTCGTCGTCCAGCAGATCGGCGTCGAGATCCTCGTAATCCTCGTCGTCGTCGGCTCCGCCGAAGTCCAGATCCTTGTCGTCGAGATCATTGCAGCCGCCCGGTACAACGGCTACGCAAACCTTGGTCTCGGCGATCATCTCCACCGCGAACTCGCGCTCGACGCGGACGATAACGCTGGCGCCGTTCGACGAAATGTTCGCCTCGATGCAGTTCGGCTCCTGCAGCACCTCCGCGGACACCTCTTCCGTGGAAGCCCTATGCTTCGGGTCTACATACGAAAGCGGGACATTTTCGACGAATTGAACAGATTCCTTGGCCACTTCCGTTTGCGAGTTTTTGTTATACGAATACCAGATGTTGATATCGTAAGTACCAATAACCTCAATACCGTCGCCCGAACGAACCGCTTCATACTGATGGTTGATAATCCATGCGCCCAGAATGCTGGTCGGATGGTGAGGCGGTGTTACGGTATGGGTTACAGTGGAAAACTTACGACCTTTGCCGCAGACAGCTTTCGTAATAATTTCTCTGCACTGTAGCTGTTTATCTGCAATAGTCATTGCTTTAACCTCCTCCACACAATCATTCAATTAAAGTGTATGCAGGTCATAGGCGTTTGTTGATTAAACGAGTTCATCAAAGCAAATTTATTTTACATGCCCTCCTGCGCCCTATAGCTGAAATCCGATGGCACGGCTGAACCCTCTGTCGTTATGGTTCATCTATATGTGAGCGCGGGAGCAAATATGAACGAGACCTAAGCGGGCTGGGTCTCCATGGCGTCACCCTTCTTCTTCAGCCGCCTGGCGATGCTCAAATAACGGTCTACCTCGTGCAGCAGGGTGAACAGCGCCGCGCGAACCTCAAACTCCTCCCGGGTATGAGGCAGCTCCATCCCGCGGAACGATCGCATCAGCTCGAACACCATCTGCTCCGTCCGCCCCTGATACACCTCCGACTTCACATCGTCCGCCAGTTGGTCCAGCAGCTCCGCGATCAGCTCGCCCTGCGGCCATTTCTCATACACGAGCGACAGCTCCTCAAGCATCTGCTGAATGGAATACAGCTGCTGTCCGCGCATCTCGAAGTACGTTGGCCAATAGGTTTCGTGGCTCCATATACGATTCTCCCGATTACGGACGGAGCGCTGCGCACCCTGCTCGATTATGCCGTGCGCACTCAGCAGCTCGCCGCCGTTCCATAGATGCTCCGGGTTCCGCAGCGTGCGCGCCATCTCCCGGAAGATGGTGCTGAAATCCTCCTCCAGACGGGCTCGGATCGCCTCCAGCCCCTTCTCGTCCTTAGGCATGTAGAGGAAGTTGATCGCAGTGGCCCAACCCAGGCCAACGAGCAGCAGCAGCATTTCGTTGCCGATAATGGCGGCGGTAACCTCTCCGAACGAGAAGAGCTGGAATACGATTACCGAGCTTGTCAGTATGCCGTCCTTGAGCTGAAAGCGGGCCAGAATGGGGAAGGTGATCATGATAAAAATCGCCACGACCCAATGATGGAAGCCCAGCAGCGTAAAGATAAGAGATGCAAAAAAAAGCCCCAGCACCGACGCGACAAACCGAACGACGGCGCTCCTGAGACCTTTCATTCGCGTCACCTCGACGCCCAGAATCGCCAGAATGCCTGCGGACAGCGCAGGGGACAGCTCCAGATAGATGGCGGTATAGATCGCCGCAATCGCGGCGATCGCGGTTTTAATGACTCGAATGCCCATATGCAACAACCTCGGCTTCTCATTAGGATGGAACACCTTCCCCATCCTACCGCTCCCGCCAGCCCTCCGTCAACCGCTTCTCCAGCCACGCGACCAGCTGGTACATCATTGTCGCCACCACGCCGATCACTACGAGACTGGACAGGACAAGCGTAAAGTTGAACACCTGGAAGCCATATATAATTTGATAGCCGAGGCCAATCTTCGCCACCAGAAATTCTCCCACGATGACGCCGACCCACGCCAGACCCACATTCACCTTCAAGGTTGCGATAATAACGGGGAAGGAGCCCGGCAGAATGACCAGCCGGAACAGCTGAAGCCTCGACGCCCCGAACAACCGGACCACCTTGATATAGCCGCTGTCGATTTCGCGGAACCGATTGTAAATATTAATGGTGGTGATGATCACGGTGACCATTAGCGTAATCGCCACGATAGACGCGAAGCCCGGGCCAAGCCCAACAATAAAGATGGGGCCAAGCGCCACCTTCGGCATGCTGTTCATAACGACCAGATAAGGGTCGAGCACCCGCGACAGGAATGGGAACCACCACAACAAAGCAGCCAGCACGGTGCCAACCAGCGTGCCAAGCGCAAACCCGGCAATCGTCTCCATGACGGTTGCGCCGACATGCGGCCACAGCGAGCCGTCTACCATCGTTCGCCACAGCTGATCCGCCAGCTTGGACGGAAAGCTGAACAGCAGCGGATCGATCCATTTGCTGCGGCCAGCGGCTTCCCACAGCCCAAGGAAGATGACCAAGATGCCGATCTGGGTCATCAGCGCCGCAATCGACGTGTGCCGCGCGCTCCGCTTATGCTTGGCGTACAGCTCCTCCATCAGAGCGCTGCGGTCCTCCTGTATGCCCGACACCTCCGCTCTTCCGTTATCGCTTGCCCTCGCGCCGGTGTCGTTACGCATGCGACTCCCCTCCCTTCCCGTCGACGGCGTCCAGCTCCGACCAGAGCGCCTCGAACAGCTCCTGGAAGCCCGGCAGCTTGCGGGCAGCGATGGGATCTGCGGCCCGAATCGGCTCCGGGATGGCGATAATCTTGCGAATATGGCCGGGGTTGCGTCCCAATACAACAACCCTGTCGCTCATCGCCGCGGCTTCCGACAAGTCATGCGTCACCAGCACAGCCGTCTTGCCCAGCTTGCGGAGCGTCTCCACCACAATAGCCTCCAGCTGCATCTTAATATGAAGATCCAGTGCGGAGAACGGCTCGTCAAGCAGAAGCACCTCCGGCTCCGTCACCAGCGTACGGGCCAGGGCGACCCGCTGGCGCATCCCGCCCGACAGCTCATGGGGATAACGTGAGCCTGCGCCCCCTAAGCCCAGCTCCTCCAGCCAGCCCTCTACCTTCTTCATCGTATCTGCCGATTTGGTTCCCTGAATCTCCAGTCCGACCGCCGCGTTATCGCGAATGGTCCGCCATGGGAACAAATAATCCTGCTGCAGCATATAGCCAACCTTCGGCGACGGCCCGCTCACCTTCTCCCCTCCAAGCCACACTTCACCCGAGGTTGGAGGGAATAATCCCGCCAGCAGGCTGAGCAGCGTCGTTTTGCCGCAGCCGCTGGGACCGACCAGGCTGACGAATTCGCCTGGCGCCACCGCCAGCTCGATGCCCTCCACCGCCAGCGATGCGCCTTTGTCGCTCACGTAGACATGAGAGAGCCGTCTAAGCGCAAGCGCCGTCGAGTCCTTCATTTCATGTCCTCCTCCTGCAGACTGCCGGACTACTCCCCACCGGCAATCGCTTGTTCGGCAAACTCTGTATTCACGAGCACGCTATGCGCTGTTCGCTCTTCCAGCTCTCCCGCAGACGAAATGACGTCAAGCAGATTATTCCATTCTCCTTCATCTACAATGGGATCGCTTGCGAACGAGCCCTGCTGCTTGTAACGGTCGATGGAGCTCACCAGAATATCACGTTCCACATTTTCAAAGTACGGCAGCACGACGTCTGCGATCGCCTCCGCGTCGTTCGCCTCTACCCATTGCTGCGCCCGATAAACCGCATTCGTAAACGCCTGGATCGTATCGGGATTGCCTTCGATAAAGCTGCTTTTGCTCATAAACACGGTATAGGGCAGATGGCCGCTCTCCGTTCCGAAGGAAGCAACGACATAACCCTTGCCTTCCTTCTCGAATATCGAGGCTGTCGGCTCGAACAGCTGCACATAATCGCCTGTTCCGGAGGAGAACGCCGGCGCAATGTTCGCAAAGTCGACATTCTGAATCAGCTCCATGTCGCCATGGGGATCAATGCCGTGCTTCTTCATAGCGAACTCTCCCGCCATCTGCGGCATTCCGCCTTTGCGCTGTCCCAGAAAGACAGAGCCCTTAAGCGACTCCCAGTCAAAGCTCTGCAGCTTCTCTCTCGCTACAAGAAATGTGCCGTCTGTCTGCGTCAGCTGAGCGAAGTTGATTACGGGATCCTCCGCGCCCTGCTGGTACACATAGATCGACGTCTCCGAGCCGACAAGCGCGACGTCAATAGCGTTGGACAGCAGCGCCGTCATCGTCTTGTCCCCGCCAGGCGTAGTTGTCAGCTCAATGTCCAGCCCTTCCTCTTCAAAAAAACCCTTTTCGATCGCCACGTATTGCGGCGCGTAGAAGAGCGATCTTGTTACCTCGCCGATGCGGACCAGCTTCTTGTCCGCATCGCTCTTGCCGCAGCCCGCCAACGCGGTTACGGCTGTCAGCATGACCGCCAGCAGCAGCATGCCGATTGTCCGTTTGCTCATCCTCTTTTCCTCCCGACTATTCTCAATTCTTGTTGTATATCAGCCTATGCGATCGCTGAACGGGCGGTGATTGTGCAGCGTGCACGAAATGCAAAAAGCCGGACCGGCGCGCCTTGCGGCGGCTTCGGTCCGGCGGATGGCCGGGTCCAGCTTACAGCTTGTAGATATCCGTATACTTTCGGGTTAAATATTGGACCAAATAACGGGGATCAAGCGGCTTGCCCGTCACATTCATGACCAGCTCGGCGGGCGTGCGCAGCTTGCCGTACTGATAGATTCGCTCCGACAGCCATTCCTTGATGGGATGCAGCTCGCCCTTGCCGACAAGCGACCACATGCCGGACAGCTCCTTCTCCATGGTGTCCGCGAATTGGGCGGCGTACATATTGCCAAGAGAGTAGGAAGGGAAGTAGCCGAACGCCCCGCCTGACCAATGGACGTCCTGCAGGACGCCCTCCGCATCAGTCGGAGGGGTGATGCCGAGATATTCCTTATATTTGTCATTCCACAGAGCGGGCAGGTCGGCAGCCTTGACGCCGCCGTTGAATATAAGCTTCTCAATCTCATAGCGAATAATAATATGGAGATTGTACGTAAGCTCGTCGGCTTCAATGCGAATAAGCGACGGCTTGACGATATTGTTGCCTCGGTAGAATTCGTCAACCGTCACATTCAGCTGGCCGGGGAAGCGCTGCTGCAGCTCGCCGTAATAACGCTCCCAGAACGGACGGCTGCGTCCGATCACATTTTCCCAGAAGCGGGACTGGGATTCGTGAATGCCCATGGATGTGCCGGTGCATAACGTCGTGTTCGTCAGCTCTGGCATTATATTTTGCTCATACAGGGCGTGGCCGCCTTCATGAATCGTACCGAACAGAGCGCTGGTCACGTCATTCTCCAGATAACGTGTCGTAATGCGGACATCGCCTCGATTCAGTCCTGTCGCGAATGGATGCGCGCTTTGGTCCAGACGGCCCGCTTCGAAATCGTAGCCCATCTGCTCCAGCATATAGAGGCTGAATGATTGCTGTGCGGCTATGTCAAAGCGCTGATCCAGGAACGAGGTTTCCGGCTGATGCGGGGAAGCCGCAATCGCGGCTGACAGCGGCACAAGCTGGTCGCGAAGCCCTCCGAACACGGCATCAAGCTGGCTGACCGTCATGCCTGGCTCGTATTGGTCCAGCAGCGTATCATACCGTGTAGCCTTGGCTCCCCATAAATCAATAAATTGATTCGTGTAGGAAATGACTTGCTCCAGATAAGGCCGGAAGCTCTCGAAGTCGTTCTGCCCCTTCGCCTCCTCCCACTTCGTCTCCGATTGCGCCGCCGCAACCACATATTCCTGATATAGCTTGGGCGGTATGTTGACGCTGCGGTCGTAGGATTTGCGGGTTTCTGTTACAAGCCGCTGGTCAATCTCGGACAGCTGATGGAATGCGGCTGGCTCCTCCAGCACGTTCAGCCATTCGCCAAGCTCCGGTGAAGTGGACAGCTTGAACATCTCGCCCGACAGCATGCCGATGGATTCGGAGCGGGTGTCCATGCCCTTGCGAGGCGCGCCTGTGCGCAGATCCCAGTAGAGCAGCCCAAGCGCCTCCTCATAGCTTTTGATCTTATGTATGGCCGAGCGGAAGGCTTGCAGCTGATTTGTGGTTGAAGCTGTGTTCGTCATCGTTGTGAAACCGCCTTTCTGTATAGAGGTATTATCGGGGGCAAGCCTTGATCTTGCGGCCCGCTCTCCCTATAATCATACTAAACCTGCCAGCATGACATTCGCAACAACCGGAGGAGTGAACGAAAATGCATATTACCTTTAGCGAAGCCGCTGTGCGTAAGCTGGCTCCGCTGCTTGCGGACGGGTCCAGACAGCTCAAGCTGCTGCATGATACCGAGGGCTGCGGCTGCGTCATGAGCGGCGTGCCTGCGCTGCAGCTTGTGGCCGAGGCCGGCGTGGACGACAAGATGGCCGAAGGCGATCCCTTTCCGTTTCTTTATGAGCCGAGGCATGAGGTGTTCTATGAGCCTCGTCTGAAGATCGATTACCGGGAGAGCTCGGGCGCCTTCAGCCTGAAGAGCGACAATCAGACCTATACGACGCTGATGCGCTTGCATCCATAATCGCCAAGGGACGGATGGGCTTCACTATCCGTTCCTTTCTCTTCTTGCTCGCCAAGCCGCTTCTCTTGCGCGCACAACCTCACTCCTGTCGCGCGTCAGATGGCGATGAACAATCTCCTCCGCAATCTGGGAGCTGGATGCTCCCCAGACTAAGCCGCGCTCCTTGCACGCGGCCTCGCACAACGCCCTAAGCTTCTCGTCTGTCAGCGTTATCTCCATGTCCTCATAGGGACGCTCGCCAGGCTCCGATTGGCAGACAGCAAGCCGCTCCTCCAGCTGTCGCAGCAGCGAGAATGAGTCGATTCCGAATGCTTCCAGCGGAAGGTCGCTGAGCTTGGCTGCAGCTTGACGATACATCTTGGCCGCGCCCCGCCGATTGCCCCTTCGCTCATGATATTGGCCGACAGCCGTCTGGATCAGTCCGACCCACAGGTCGCCTAGCCCATCATCCGCGTGGTTCTTCCAATACTCCTCCAGCAGCTCGTGGCATTCGAAATAATCGCGTGTTGCATGAAATTCCACTAAATAGGCAATATAAGCATCAGGATAAGGCAAGCCTTCACCTCCGCCACAAAATATTTTTGAGTACGATGAAACCTTTGTCCATCTTAGCCGTATTACATGACGTTAGCAATAGACCCACACCATAAGAAGAAGGAGAAAGAGAACAATGAAAAAAGGATTTCTTGTTATGCTCGCATTAGCGCTGTTCCTAGGCTTAAGCTTTGGACAAACAGCGGACGCCAAGCGCGGAGGGTTCAAATCGCCAAAGCAGAGCGTTACGGATTCCAAAAAAACCGATAATGTGTCCCAGAGCAATCCCGGCACCAAGACGGGTACGGGAACAGGCGCGACAACAGGCGCAGCGAATAAGCCGCTCTACGGCGGCAGCGGCCTGATGAAAGGCCTTATGATCGGCGGTCTGGCTGGCCTGCTGTTCAGCGGCATGTTTGCGGAAATGGGCGCTATGGGCGAAATCTTCGGCCTGCTCATTAATCTGCTGGCGATTTTTGCTCTTATTATGCTGATCCGAGTCGGATACGTATACCTGAAGAGCAAGAAGAATCAGAACAATACGCCAGATAGCCGGAGACCATAGTCATTGTGAGAATCTATACGGACGAAATCATTAACGCAATCTGCTTCAACGCGGCGGACCGTCGGGGCATTCGCCCGAACGAGGTCGAAGTGCAGATGAGCTACGATGAGGAATACGGCATTACTGCGGAGATGTGGATCGCGGGCCGCAGCCAATATTTGATTGAAACGAATTTGTTGGAGGCCATCGAGCAATACGCGTTCACCCATTATAACCGCCGCGTCTTCCGTTCCGACATCTCTCTCGGCATCGATGAAGAGGCTGAGCAGTTCTGGGCCGAATTCCCCGATTAATAGCTCTATTATAGGACTCCTAACATCCCCTTCCCTAGCGGAAGCGGGATGTTTTGCTGTTTTAGCCATTTCTATTCTACTCATCTTTTGAGGGGCTCGGGGGGCGGCTCAATAGCAGCAATCCTCTACTCATGCACATCATGCTGATTGCCCAGATTACACCTATCCCCGCAATGGTTAAGGAGTTATGGATTGAACTGGAGGTTGCTCGTGTTTCCAAAACCTTTATCCAGCTCAACGCTCCCCATGAGAACAACACCAAATGTGCCAAAATCCACTTGTAGCCTGACTTTTTATATTTGGCTATTAAGCGGATAACCAGGATCAAGACAGCACCCATCACTGAAATAAATCCCCATCTTAAAAGGGGTATGACTTCTTCCTCCATTAACATTCCTTACACCTCCTTCAATAGTATATATCTGTAAAAATAATAAAGATAGATCCATTTTCATCTTTTGGAAAACCTCTATCTCGCAACTCCCTCTAGTTATTTGCGTCTAATAGATGACTAGATGAGGGAGGGAATAGGTACAACCATGAGAAACAAATTTATGCTCCTGGCTATGGTGGTTACGCTGCTTGCTGCGTTCGCTGCGCCGGCTGGGCAATCCGCATCGGCCGCTCAGGGGGCCGGCATGACCAAATTCCGGGTGTATCAGAACGACAAGCCGCTGAAGGAATTTACGACGGAAGCCGATGCCATTAAGTACGCCGGAGGGTTCGCTTACAGCCATGTCGAGACGATTGCCGACCGGAGATGGCTGTGGGACAACTTCCCCCGGTACAAGGTATATGCGAATGGCAGCTCGCTTGCCAAGTGGGAGTTTCGCAGCTATGATCAGGCGGTCGCCATCGCACGAGCTATGAATAATGCTTATGTCAGGGATTTGCAGGGGACAGGCTGGAGCTACGAGACGTATACGAGATACCGACTCTATCAAGGCGACATCACCTTGCCGGAATGGGAATACCGTACGCTTGACGACGCCAAGAAGGAAGCTAGAAAGTGGTCGAACGCTCATATTATCGAGCTGTCCACGAATGCTTGGGTATGGGACAACCTGACGGCCGCTCAGACGGCGGCCCAGCAGGCGGCGGCCCCCGTCTACCAGCTTCTGCGTGACGGCGAGCCGATTCCGGATACAGCGGCTTATTCCTTCTTGAAGGAGGCTGTTGCAGCGTCCTCCCAGCTGCCCAATAGCCAGATTGTGAATGCCTCCAAGGGAAAGGTCGTCTATTCCAATATTCCTGCCTACGAGGTACGCCAGAATGGCAAGCTGATCCGCTCCTATATCGGTTTGGAGCCCGCTGTCGCATACGCCAAGACGCTGGCGAATGCCGAGGTGCTGCAGGACGGCAGATCGCTTTGGTCCAGCTATCCCTATCTCGAGGTATTCCAGGGCGACAAAAAAATTAAAGCCTTCCATACGCTATCATCCGCATTAACCTATGCCAAAGCTTATGCGAACAGCTCGATCCGGACATTAGACGGCCGCAGGCTGTGGAGCAACGCCAAATCGTTGACGCTTCTCGGCTGGAACGGCAGCGGCGGCAGCCAGACGATTATAAGCCACGTCGCCAATACGCAGGGCTTGTCTATAGACTCCCCCACCTGGTTCGAGCTGACAAGCGCGGACGGCGAAATGAAGGACACCTCGGATGCGGCTATTGTCAAGGCGTTGAAGGAGCAAGGCATCCTTGTAACCCCGCTCGTCCATAATGGCTTCGATCGAACGCTGACGACCGCGTTTTTGAGCAGCGCCGAAGCCCGTGCGGCATTTGTTGCCCGTCTCGTCGGCAAGTCAGCAGCGCTTGGCGTCTACGGCATTAACCTCGACTTCGAAGAGGTGGCCGCCGCTGACCGGGCGGCGTATACCGGCTTCGTGAAGGAGCTGACCACGGCGGCTCATGCCAAGGGACTGAAGGTATCCATTGATCTGCCTCGCGGCGACGCCGCCTGGAATCATCGGACGGCTTACGATCATGCCGCTATTGGCGCAATTGTCGATACCGTCATCATTATGGCTTATGACGAGCATTGGCGAGGCAGCAAGGAGCCTGGCTCCGTCGCTGGGCTCGGCTGGACTGAAAAAGGGGTGCTCCAATATTTGAATTACGGCATTCCTCGCAGCAAGCTAATGCTGGGCATCCCGTTCTATGTGCGGGAGTGGCGTATCGATGCTGCAGGCAAGCTGATCGACAATCGGGCTATTCTCATGAAGGACCTGCCCGAGCTTATAGTGAAGCACAACGCAACCGCTCAATTCGACCCGGAATCCGGCCAGAACAAATATACGTATACCAAGGACGGCTATACGCATGTCTTCTGGGCGGAAACGCATGATACCGTGCTGAAGCGGGTCGCGATTGCGGCCAAATACGATCTGGCCGGCGTCGCCTTCTGGCGCCTCGGCTATGAAGACGCCGAGCTGTGGACAAAGCTCCTCCGCGCCAAAGCCGGCTAAAGGCAGAAGCAGCCCCAGTCCCGTTCATGCGGGCAGGGGCTGCTGGCGTCTTGAAGAACCATCAAGACTCAACGTTCGCGGCGTTTCTTCCACGGTGGATTGCCGTGCTTGGTTAATTGATCCACCATCAAATGACAGGCAAGCGGCACAAGCAGCACCAGAACGGCGCATACAAAGCTAAGCCCCGAAGGGACTTGACCTATAGATGGCATAACAAGCTTACCCCTCTCCATCACGTGCCTCTGTATTGTTGACGGAGCCAATTCGTCTTAAGCTGACGACCGTCTTCACCTCGATTGCGCTGGCGGCAAAATAATTGGCTCCCGTATCCCAGTCATCGCGCACCTGATCCCATACCTTGGGATGACGCTCCTTCAGGTATACGCCCAATCCCAGCACATCCTTTTTGACTTCCTTCTGCGTTTTATTGATTGTATCATCAACCACTTCATGAATGGATTCCGTTACGCGGTCCTGCAGGTCAGCAATCGTCATGTCACTCAGATAGTCGAGCCGCTCATACGCCTCCAGCATACTTCCCTCCACATCCAGCTCGATGGCGAATTTCAGCCGCTCGGGATTGGATACATCCGCAGTGACTTTCCGTTCAACTCTTTCTACCTTGAATACAACAAGATTGTCATTGACCGGCACCTCCAGCACACCGCCCTTAATGCCCTTATAGAGATAGTTGTAGCCCTCCGTTTCTTTTTCATCCAGCATACCAACCAGCTTGTTATCATCTCCATCCATAATCGCTGCGCCGATCAACGATATATAATTGTCTCTTGTCGTCACCTTCTGCACAACAAAGCTTTCCTGTTTGAGCAAATATTCATGAACATCACCTAACCGAGTCTCCGGCACCATCCGATAGCTATCCTGATTTTTTGAGATCGACTGGACAAATTGCACGGGCGTTTTTTCCCCCTGCGGCATCGTATCCAGCACCGACTTCGCTTCCCCCTTGGATACCATAATGGATACATTGCGGCGGGCATCATTGTTTCGGAGGAAATAATCCAGAACATTCGCGAAGCCATATTCCGTTCTCGCCACCTTCTCGGATACGATAACCAGCTTCAAATGCTCAAAAAACGGTGATCGGCTGGTCATTAAGGACATCTGCGCGATGATGGACAGCATGGTTTGCCCTTCAAGTGTAATATTGAAATACGATTTGCCAGCCAGCGATTCGCCCGATTGCCCCGTATCCTTCAGTCCCGCCGGTATGACCTCCTGGAACGTAACGCGGAAGCTCTGCTTGCCCCCTCTTAGCTCCTCCGGCTTCGTCACGCCTTCATCAATCGCCACCCCAATCACAAATCCCCTCTGCTCCAGCTCCATCTGATCCCAGCAGCCCGCCAACGGAAGCATAGCATATAACAATGCGGTAACCAGCATGAATCGTCTAGCCATGTCCAGTCGCCTCCCGCAGCTTGACAATAGCGAACAACAGCAGAGGGATGACGATAGCCGTCAGCAAGCCCATATAGCTGATCAGCATGCTCAGGTTGGACAGCTGCACTATATTTTGCGGCGCCATGGAAATCAGATAGATGATAGGAGCAAGGATGTATAGGAGCTTCCGTTTGTTCAGCTTTGTGAAGAAGCACAGCGACTGCACCGTTACATCCATCGAAATGGCGGATGTTGTGAAGATCGAGACAATCCAGAATGTGAGGAATAACGACTCCAGCCGCTCAAAAAATTCACCAGGCACCGTAACCTCGCGGGCCAGCTCCAGCGTCGGATACATAATGTTGCGTGTCACCTCGTTGGAGAATACGCCTATGGTGAACACATAGATCAAGATATAGAGGGTGACGGGCAGACCCACACTAATAATGGCAAGTTTCGGCGTTTTGTCTGGCTTCCGCATCAGCGAATTGTAGAAAAGCAGCACCTCAAAGCCCAAGAACGAAAATATGGATTTCTGGGAGCCCTGTAAAATGGACTGCCAATCCGAATGAAACAACGGCATTAGCTTGCTGACCTCGAACAAATTAATGCTGAGCAGCAGGAACACCAGGGTGACCACAATCACAAATGGCAGAAACAGGACCGTTAATCGCACAAGCCCGGTGCGAGAGCCGGCAACGGCATACACAACGATCAGCATAAAGCATAATGAGATAACCTCCAGAGGGGTCCTGTCGAACAGGTATTGTTTGGTCATCTCCGAGACGGATCGCGTAATATAGGCGCTGAAGAGCAAAAAATAAATAGCGAACATGCCGCCAACGAACCATGAGACAGGCTTGGTGGCAACATCCGATGTATATTCAAGAAACGTGCGGTTGCGGAATCGGGTGCTTAGCCTGGCTAGCACCCACGCGATCAGCATGGCGATGGCTCCTGCCAGCAGGATGGAAACCCAGCCATCCGAGGCGCTCGTGGACAGGGCAATCGTTCGAGGCAGCGTCAGGATGCCAACGCCAATCATAACGGAGCTGGTTGTGAATACCATCTCCTTCCCCCCGATATATTCATCTCCATACTCCCAATTACGATTACTCATAACGGATTGCCAGCCTCCTGCCTAGGGCGACTTAGTCGTCCATTCGTTTTTTGTTTTCGGTTTGAAGCATTTCCGGACGCTTGCGGATAAAGGTTACCGGAGCTCTCAGCACAAGGTCCTTCCAATCGGAAGGCAGCAAAGGCGAGATTGGCGCCATATAAGGCAAGCCAAAGCTCTTCAAATTGACTAGGTGGATGCAAATGATCAGAAATCCCAGAATGACGCCGAACAAACCAAGCACAGCGGCCAGCATCATAATAAAAAACCGTAAAATGCGCGTCACGATGCCGAAGGAATACGAGGGCAGCGTGAAGGATGCGATAGCCGTCACCGCTACGACAATAACCATAACAGGACTGACTAGGCCTGCAGATACAGCCGCTTCACCGATGACCAGACCGCCGACGATGCCGATCGTCTGTCCGATTGGCTTCGGGAGCCGCACGCCGGCCTCCCTTAAGATTTCGAGTGTCGCCTCCATCAGCATGGCTTCAATGAAGACGGGGAACGGCACTCCCTCCCGCGCCGAAGCAATCGAAAACGCAATGTTGGATGGTATCATGCCGTGATGATATTCCGCCAGTGAGATATAAAAGCCGGGCAGGAATGTGGCAATGAAGATGGATATATACCTCAATGCCCGAATCAAGGAAGACACCAGCCAATGCTGATAATAGTCCTCCGGCGACTTGAAGGCATCGGAAATGCTGATGGGCATAATGAGCTGGAAGGGCGTGCCGTCTACGATCAGTCCAACCTTCCCTTGCAAGAGGGAGGAGGCGAATCGGTCCGGACGCTCCGTATTCAGAATTTGTGGAAACGGCGACAGAAAGCTGTCCGCGATCCATTGCTCAATATAGCCCGAGCCCTCGACATCATCAATTTCGATCGAATTCAGCCGCTTTTTCACCTCCTCCACCAGCTTCGGGTTTACGATGTCCTGCATGTAAGCGACCATCACCTCCCGCTTCGAGACGCGTCCGATAAGATAGGAGTCCATCCGCAGATTGGGGTCCTTGATCCGCTTGCGAATCAGCGCGCTGTTTGTTCGAATATCCTCCGTGAAGCCATCCTTCGGCCCCCGGATCGTCGATTCCGTCTGTGGCTCCTCAATCGAACGTTTGGGGCTGCCCTTTGTCCCAATGATCAGCGCATGGTCGGTGCCGTTCAAGAACAGGCAAGTATTGCCCGACAAGATGGCGTACAGAACGTCATTCATGCGATAGACGGACAGAATCTCCTCTGATGGCAGCACCTCGTCCTTCAGCTGCTTGACAAGGCGCTCCGGCTCAACAGCTTCAGTGTCCAGCTTCGAGGCGTAAGCGATGATGGGCTTCATGACATATTGCTGCACCAGCGTTTTATCGATCATGCCGTCCAGGCTCATGAGCACCAAAGATAACCCTGTCGAACCAAGCTCAATTTCCTTCGTAATGAGATCGCCTGGCGAATGGAGACGATAATGGACGTAATCGATGTTTTGCTGCAGATGGCGGGATAGAGGACGGCGATCCTTTTCGTTGTCGTCGCTGCCCGTCCGCACATTTTGCTGCGTCACCAAATTGGATTGTCTTCTGACCATAGGAAGCACCGCTTTCCGAAATAGGTACCTTCAGTTATTTCCTATTTTTCCCCCTTATAACCTTTCGTTCGACAAATCTCGCCATTGTTGCACAAAAAAACCGGTGCTCAGCTGTTAAGCCAAGTACCGGTTCCGCAGCAGCTGGAGTTCTTCCGAAAGCCAAGCCTTGCTCTCCAGCTCCATTAAGCTGGCCGCCTGCTCCTTGATGTGATGGATGAGAATCGGGCTTTGATCAGTACCGTTCCAATAACGGCTTAAGAAATGCAGGAACACGTCCACCATACGAAGTCTCAGCAGAAGCGGCAGTGCGTCGATCTCCTCTGGCAGTAGCTGAACCGCCTCGGCATAGCCTTCGCAGAACAAACGGACCGCCTCGCGCTCCCTCCCCCCGCCGAGCATGCCGGACAAGATGACCGCCGCTTCCATGGCGCGGATATCTCTTGTACAGAACTCAAAGTCCAATAACGCCTCTACTTGATCAAGAGAGGTAGACTGCAGAAGCAGATTGGAGCCGTTCAAATCACCATGCACCAGCTGATGAGGCAGCCTCTCCAATCCCTCCAGTGAAATCGTCGCAAGCGTATAAGCCTCCTCCAGCACGGCCAGCTCCTTCTCCAGCTGCTGGAACGGCTCAGGCGGCCTGCGGCAAAATTCCCGCACAGCCTCTGGACTGCAGGCCGGGTACGCCTCCATCAGCCGATAGTAAGGCGGATAGACAGCCGGCAGGCCGGGGTCCGCTTCCGCTAGCGCCAGGGTTAACGAACCGGCGGCCTGCCCGAAAGAGCGGGCATAGTCGGCCGTGTCCCCTTCCGCGGGGGCGCCTTCTATAAAACGAAAAAGACACGCAAATCTCCCGCTGCCATCCTCCACCCGGGCAACTGTTCCTCCCTCCCGCGACTCAATCGGCTCCGGCACAAAGAAGGAAAGCCCGTTGCCCGCTAGACACTTCAGCACGGAATGCTCGAACGTTATTTTATCCAAGTCCCTATGCGTATTATATAAGCGCAATACCGATCGTCCCGACGCGCTTTGAAGGATATAGGTAGAATTGTTCCAGCCCCCGGACTTCGGCTCTATATAGCCCGCTGACTGCGGCCAATGACGGGCCATCAGACGCTCTATCGCTGGCATCGTCTCCGCTTCCAGCGCTCCATGATTATACGCATGCTCCATCTCGCTTATCACCTGCTCCAGTTCAATATGACTTCCTATAAAGCTTAATGTATAGATGCTCGCTGGTAAACCGTCAGAAGTGCGTCCACCAGCCCGCATATGATACTATGTAGTTCTGAGGAGGTAGATGGGATGTCCACGTTAGTAGATCGAATCGGCGGGTTTCTGCTGGATTATCGGCAGCAATATCCGCTTAGCGGTAATATATTAGTCGCGCTTGGCGGCCAAATTCTGTATGAAGAGTCCTTTGGATTCGCTAGCGCGGAGCATGAGGTTCCTATTGACAAGGATACCCGCTTTGGCATCTGGTCAATTACAAAATCCTTTACGGCGATGTCCGTTATGCTTCTGGCTCAAGAGGGCAAGCTGCGTCTGGACGATTTGGCAGCCGATTACATTCAGGGCTTCCAGCGCAAGGAGCCGGTTACCATTCGTCATTTGCTCCAGCATCGGTCCGGCCTGCCGAATTTCACAAGCCTTCCGGCCTACAACGCCAACTGGAACAAGTGGCCGCTGTCGCGGGAGAGGAGCCTCGCGCTGCTTCAGGAGCAGCCAAGCAGCTTCCCGCCTGGCGAATCCTTTGCTTACAATAATACGGGGTATTATCTGCTGGGGCTCATTGTGGAGCATGTGTCGGGGCTCAGCTTCGAGGACTTCCTCCACAGCCGGCTATTGGAGCCGCTAAGCCTTCGAGACTCCGGCATCATCACCGGCAGACGGATCATTCCCCGACTGGCGTCGGCCTATCAGTCGAACGGCGTGGAGCTGGCACCCTCTGAATATATTGATATGAGCGCTGTGCATGCCGCTGGAGGCATGTACGCAACGGCTCGCGATCTCCTGCTATGGGATGGAGCGCTGTATACGGAGAAGCCGTTATCGCAATCCGTTCTGGACCCCATTCTGCGAGACGAAGAGGCGGGCTATGGACTGGGCTGGTTCCTGGATCGCAAGCATAACCGCCGAAGAATCTACCATGGCGGCGCGTACCGCGGCTATCGCAGCGAGCTTCATCGTTATCCCGATGACGAGCTGACGGTTATCGTATTGTCCAATTTTGATTTTGTCCCGGTGACCTGGCTCGCTGAGCAGCTGGCAGGTATCGTCTTCGGAGAAGAGGCCCGTGTGCCGGAAGCGCCTCCCTCCTTTGCGCTGTCGAAGGAAGTCTTCGAGGAGCTCAGCGGCTTGTATGAGGGCTTTGGCTGCCAGGCGATTGTCGAGCGTGACGACAATGGCTATTATATGGAGTGGAACCGCCGCGAACGGAATCCTATGTACCCTCTATCCGAGACAAGCTTCCGCCACGCTTGGCATGATCGCACGTACACGTTCAAGCCGGATCAGGAAGGGCGCATGACGTTTCTAGGGCTGAAGAAGCGGACGTCATCAGGGACATCGGGAGAATAACATGGGGAATAGGAATAATCATCATATCCTTCAACAAGCGTCCGACTTTATCACCCTCTGTTATGCGGAGACAGGCTTTGATGAGGCTGTGCCCGGCCGCATAGCCGAAATTCGGGATGAAATAGCCGATACAGGCACCTATACGCATACCGGACTTGAGTTGGTCTATGGCGCCAAGCTTGCATGGCGCAACAGCAACCGCTGCATCGGCAGACTGTTCTGGGACACGCTGACTGTAACGGATGCGAGGCATGTGCGCAGCACCGAGGAGATGGCATCGTACCTATTCCAGCATCTCGAGCAAGGCACGAACCGAGGAAGAGTGAGGCCGATGATCACGGTATTCGCGCCAGCGACGGAGAACAATGAAGGTCCCCGTATATGGAATCATCAGCTCATCCGGTATGCGGGCTATGAGGGAGCGGACGGAGCCGTGCTTGGCGACCCGGCCTCCCTTCTCTTTACAAGGCTGTGCCAGCAATTGGACTGGACGGGAAGCTATACGCCATACGATATCCTTCCGCTCGTCATAAGCGGCAGCGGCGACAAGCCGCAATGGTTCCCGATTCCCGACCATCTCGCGCTGGAGGTGCCGCTTGAGCACCCGGAATATTCGGCATTTGCTGAGCTGGGCTTGCGGTGGTATGCCGTCCCCTTTGTATCGGACATGACACTGGAGATCGGCGGCATCCATTATCCTGCAGCTCCATTTAACGGCTGGTATATGGGAACCGAGATTGGCTCACGCAATTTGGCTGACGAGGCCAGATACAGACAATTGCCTGAGGTGGCCCGTGCCATCGGTATCGAGACAACGCGGAACTCTTCCTTATGGAAGGACAGAGCGTTAGTCGAGCTGAATATTGCCGTTCTTCATTCCTACAGGAAGCATGGCGTATCTATAGTCGACCATCATACCGCCTCCCAGCAGTTCATGACCTTTGAGCAGAACGAACAGGCTTGCGGTCGAGAGGCGACAGGCAGATGGTCATGGCTGGTGCCGCCGCTGTCCCCCTCTCAATCGCCGTTGTTTCACAAACGATTTGTCGATGAGGTACGCTCGCCGCAATTCCTATATCGTGAGGACCTAAGACCCTAACAGGGTCTTTTTTCTTTTTTGGAAAAGGCTGTTCAAAAATTCCACTTTTGATCACGAAGCATATCAAGAAGCGTACTCGACATCGAATATCGAATTCAGCCGAAACTTCCGGTGCTCACGTAGCTTCCACTACGCTCCGCTCCTCAGTTCCTAGCTTCATCCGATCTTCTTGATGCTGAAAACTGGACTTTTTGAACCTCACTGTAATTAAAACTGGAAAAATTTATTTACAACGAGAGTCCTATACGGTAAAATTCTTGATAGAGAACACCTGATTCTCAATAAAGTTTCTGGGAGTGTTTGAGATGAAGATGTTAAAACGGGTCATTGGACTCACCGCCCTGCTTGCGCTGCTCGCTTTCCCGGCGTCGGCATTCGCGTCCGGTTATTCCAGCTATGGCAATGATCAGAACAAGAGCTTTTTTTCCTCCCTCTTATCTCTGTTCGGAGGATCCTCAGGCGACAAATACAGCTCGTATCATTACGATTACAACAAGGATTACAGCAAGGACAAAGACAAAGATAAGGACAAAGACAAGGACAAGAACAAAGACAAGGATAAGGACAAGGGAACCAGCAAATACGATAAGGACGACTTCTGGGATTGGGTGAAGGATAACAAGTGGTGGAAGGACAGCTTCAAGTGGGATGACCTTAAGCTTGATTCTTATGATTTGTGGAAAAAGTATTATTGCTGGTAACAGAAAGAGCTTCAGCATTGGCATTTGCCTCCGCTGAAGCTCTTTTCCTTCAGGAGTTGACGGGAGTAGGCGTAAGGACCTTCTTCACGTTGTACATTTTGACTGTTGAGCTGATCACATAGCTTGGCGGGGCTTCGCCCCGATGCTCGCGATGGCCGGCGATATGGACGGGATCCTTCTCCCAGTTTTTCCACGCTTCCTCGGATTCCCAACGAATCATGGCAATCACTTCTTCCGAATCCTTGGTCTTGGCGGCAAGCATAACTGTCCGATCAATTAGTCCAGGCATTGTGTCAATGTGGCCGCTGGTGCCGAAGCGCTCCATGACTTGCTCCGCGTTGCCGGGCTCCACTACGATCGTGCGCAATTGGATAAACATTGTGATCGCTCCCTATAAATATGATATTCCTCCATCATATCGATAACGATTATCAATGTCAACAATAGTTCTCTCCATATGCTTCATTGCTTACTGCTCTTCGCTTCGTTATAATAAGCGATGATATTATTACATGACCAGTTCAAAGTCAAGAAGAACTAGGAAGGAATGCAAGCATAATGTACATAGCAGATCAATGGGTAGATTACGAAGTAATAGATACGGGTGAGGGAGACAAGCTTGAGCGCTGGGGCTCTTACATCCTGCGCCGACCGGACCCCCAGATTATATGGCCGATCGCCGATGAGTCCGGTCCATGGAACAAAACCGACGGACGTTATTACCGCAGCTCGTCGGGCGGCGGCAAGTGGGAGATGACGAAAGCGCTGCCGGAGCGCTGGACAATCTCGTACGGAAGCCTTTCCTTCCATATCAAGCCTACCAACTTCAAGCATACCGGCCTCTTCCCTGAGCAAGCGGTCAATTGGAGCTGGATGATGGACAAGATCAAAGGGGCAGGACGGCCTATCCGCGTCCTTAACCTGTTCGCGTATTCAGGCGGCGCAACAGTCGCCGCAGCCGCTGCGGGAGCCGAGGTTTGCCATGTCGACGCCGCCAAGGGCATGGTCCAATGGGCGAAGGAGAACGCCCAGCTGTCAGGGCTGGAAGCCGCTCCGATCCGTTATATAACCGATGACGTCTTTAAGTTCGTGCAGCGTGAGCAGCGCCGTGGACGTCAATATGACGCGATTATTATGGACCCTCCCTCCTATGGACGCGGACCGAACGGCGAGACATGGAAGCTGGAGGAGAACCTGTACCCCTTCCTTCAATTTTGTACAACCATATTGTCGGACAAGCCGCTGTTTCTGCTCATTAACTCCTATACGACCGGCCTGTCGCCGACAGTGCTCCACAATATGCTGCATATGACCATGTCAGGCAAGTTCGGCGGCTCCATCAGCTGCGGCGAGATCGGATTGCCCATTACGAGAACCGGCTTGAATCTGCCTTGCGGCATACTGGGCCGCTGGGAATCGAAGTAATGCGGATTCCCGTTCTTTTCGAAGACAATCATCTGCTCGCCGTGGTGAAGCCTCCCGGCATTCCATCACAGGAGGATGAGACAGGCGATCCCGATATGCTGACCCTGCTGAAGGCCGACTTGAAGGAGCGCCATAACAAGCCGGGCAATGTGTTCCTCGGCCTGGTGCATCGACTCGACCGGCCCGTTGGCGGCGCGATGTTATTCGCCAAAACCTCCAAAGCGGCATCACGGTTATCCGAAGCTGTGCGCAGCCGTTCTTTCGGCAAATCGTATATATGTGTCGTTCAGGGAACGCCTCCGGAGCGGGAGGCTCGGCTGCGCCACTATATTCGCAAGGATCAGAAACGCAACCAGGTGACCGTGCTGGAGGCGCCTGCGCAGGACGCGAAGGACGCATCGCTGGACTACTTCGTGGCAGCCAGCTCCAACAACCGCAGTCTAGTAGCGGTTCGGCTTCATACAGGCAGGCCCCATCAGATCCGGGCGCAGATGGCCTATATCGGCTGTCCGCTTGTTGGCGATCAGAAATATGGCTCTGCCAAAGGCTCGACGGGCTTCTCCAGCATCGCCCTGTGGTCCGCTTCAATATCCGTCCCTCATCCCGTGACGAAGGAAGAGATGCTCTTCCAGTCCTTGCCTGAGGTCGCAGATGCCTGGAGCTGGTGGCAGCCCGGCCAGATTCAAGACGCAGCCCGGTATTACTTGAAATGATAGAACGGGAGAGCAGGCGGCGCCTCTCTCCTATTCGATATGAGAGGAGGAGAATGACATCCGTCGTACAATGTGGTGGAGCGCCATCGCTCTGGTGCTTGGTTTAGTCTCCGCCGTCATCCTCTATATAGGATTTCAGCCGCTATTAGAGCGGGAGCTTGCCGAAGAGTACAGCCCCTCACCGATCGCTGCAATGACTGCAACGCCTTCTCCAACCTCGACGCCTGAGCCAACGCCCCTTCAACCCGAATTTGCGGAGGCGGTGTGGTTGGGTGTTGGAGATGTGATGAGCCACACTCCCCAGCTTCCTGGCGCATTCGACGCAGAGCTGAATCGTTACGATTTTAACCCTTTTTTTGAAGCGGTGAAGCCGATTCTGGGCACGGGCGATTGGGTTATGGCCAATCTGGAAACGCCTATCGCAGGAGCGGATTTCGGTTACAGCGGTTATCCAGCCTTCAATGCGCCGATCGAATTGGCGGAAGCGCTTAAACATGCGGGGTTTAATCTGCTGTCGACAGCCAACAATCATTCCCTCGACAAGGGCGAAAGAGGACTTCTTCGCACGCTGGAGCACTTGGAGCAGCTTGGACTGCAGGCGGTTGGAACGGCCGCTTCGCAGGAGCAAGCCGATACGCCGATTCTATCGGAGCGGAACGGCATTACCATGGGAGTGCTGGCTTACACGTATGGCACTAATGGCATACCGATTCCGTCGGGCAAGCCTTACTTGGTCAATCTGATCGATGAAGCGAAGATGATTGGGGATATTCAACGCCTTCGCCAGGCAGGCGCCGATATCATTACGGTTGCGCTTCACTTCGGCCATGAATACCAGACCGCGCCCAGCGAGGAGCAGAAGCGGCTGGCCCGCGC
This sequence comes from Paenibacillus sp. PL2-23, assembly GCF_040834005.1. Classification (NCBI taxonomy): domain Bacteria; kingdom Bacillati; phylum Bacillota; class Bacilli; order Caryophanales; family Paenibacillaceae; genus Paenibacillus; species Paenibacillus sp. PL2-23. The sequence continues at coordinate 2,782,044 of NZ_CP162129.1, read as the reverse complement.
GCTGGCGGCCGGTGGCGCGGACATTATTGCAGGCTCCCATCCGCATGTCGTGCAGCCTTATGAGGTAGTTGAAGCAGTTGACGCTTCGGGGAACGCCAGAAGAGCACTTATTATTTATTCCATGGGCAACTTTATATCCAATCAACGCGGCGATACCAAGGACTACGGGGTTATCTTCAAGGTTGGTTTTCGCAAAAACATAACTGAGGGCACCACGGAACTGATGGACGTGGAAGCGATCCCTACCTGGGTGCATCGCTACAAGCCCGACCGCTCCTACCGATATCGCGTGCTTCCTATCGAGCGGACGCTCGCAGAGCGAAACGACGAGCTGCTGACCACAGCTATATATGAGCAGCTTAGCATCGATTACGACATGCTGATGGCAAGATTGGAATCCATGAGCGCCAGCCAGCCATAACAGCCCCTCCAAGCAAGCAGGCCGCATTCTCAACGGGGAGAATGCGGCCTTTCCTATTATGCATTGGCAACCTTGCCCAGCAGATAGACAAGCAGCTGCTGATTATGTATAGAAATGCGGTCAAGCGACTGCTCGATCATGCTGCTTCGGATATGACGTCCACGCTCCGCCTCCGTCTTGCCTTTGTCTGATACGGAAATCCACACAATGCGGCGATCATTGTCATCACGCGTTCGGACGATAAGCTCGTTCCGTTCCATCCGGTCGAGCAAGGTTGTAATCGCAGCCGGCGTCGTCGACAAAAATTGAATGAGATCGGAAGGCTTCATCGGCTGTGAGTCCAGAAGCAGCTCCAGTACGTTCAGCTGGCCCTCCGTCAGCGGAGCCAGCGATTGCTCCAGGTTGATTCTCCATTCCCTTGAAAGCTTTGTCCACAGCCTGGTAAAGTCATCGGATACCACACTTTCCACCCGCTTTCTACCCGTATTCACCATCTCCTTCTATTATACCAATGGCAAATGTCGAATAAAAGATTAATGCAATTAATAGTTTGCGCCACTAATCGCTATAATTCCGAACCATCTGACAGCTTCTGACATAAGATAAGGCGACAGCCCGCGCGTGCTGCAAATTGTTGTCAACATAAAGGAGCGTGACCCCAATGGATGAGAGAAAAGCGGAAGTGATCAATCGAATACGCTCTTATGGCATCATCAAAGACCCACAGTGGCTGGATCGACCTGATGATCTCGTGCCATTGTGGGTCATGCTTGAGGCATTATTAGTGTTGATGGATCGGCTTAATCCGCCTAATCAGCCTTTTGATTAAGCTCCGGCACGGACCGGACAAACGTTGTCCAGATGGCGTCGTTTTTGTCCACTGCAAACAACGTTTTCCCTACAGACTTCCGTTCCTCGATCGGGGCCTTCTCTGAATCCGCCGACAGCTTGCCGCCATTAGATGTAAGCGCCACAATGTCCAGCGGCTGCCTGCAGTAATACGCCGCGGCTAGTCTCTCGCCGTTGGAGCGAACGCGCTTCCCTTCCTTAAACTCGAAGGTTTGCACACCACGACCGCCGCGTCCCTGGATGGGATAATCAAGCAGCAGGGTACGCTTCGCATAACCCATTTCGGACACGACGAGCACCTCGCCTTCGTCGTCTGATACCCACAGCGCCGCGATCAGCTCGTCGTCGTCCTTGAGCTGCATGCCGCGAACGCCTGCAGCTACCCGGCCCATGGCGTTGACCTCGGATTCCTGGAACCTGATGCTTAGACCGTTTTTGGAGACAAGCATTAGCTGCTTGTTGCCTTCGCTGATGGATACATGAAGCACTTCATCGCCTTCCGCCACTTTGCAGGCGGCGACGGCGGTGGATCGGGTTGTCGCGTATTCCTTCAGCTCTGTACGCTTCACTTGGCCTCGTCTTGTCACGAATACCAATGAAAGCTCCGGCTGCTGAATATCCTTGATCGGAATAACGCTGACAATGGCATCATCCTTCGGCAGCGGCACAATATTGACGATCGCCGTACCAGTGTCCTTCCATTTAAACTCCGGAATTTGATGCACGGGAAGAAGGTAATATTGGCCCTTGCGGGTGAATAAGAGCAAGTTGTCGATGGTGTTCACCTGCAGAAGCTCGCGGATGACATCCCCATCCTTCACTCCCGCGCTGTCCAGCTCGCCGCCGGAGCGGGTAAAGCTCAGCATGCTGGTCCGCTTCATATAGCCGTCCTGGCTAAGCGTGACTAGCACGTCCTCGGGCGTCACAAGCACCTCAAGATTGACCTTCAGCTCCTCGACCTCGCCTTGAATATCTGAACGGCGGTCAATGCCGTATTTGTCGCGAATTTCTGTCAGCTCGTCCTTGATGACGCCAAGCAGCTTCTTCTCGCTCTCCAGAATGGAGCGCAAGTACGCAATCCGCTTCTGCGCCTCCTTCAGCTCCTTCTCCAGCGACGTAATCTCCAAATTGGTCAGCCGGTACAGCTGCAAGGTCAGAATCGCGTCCGCCTGCCGCTCCGTAAATCCGAACTTAGCAATCAGGTTGTCCTGCGCGTCGCCGCGATTTTTGGACGCCTTGATCGTGGCGATAACCTCATCCAGGATGTTAAGCGCTTTAACAAGTCCTTCCACGACATGCGCGCGGTCTTCGGCCTTCTCCAATTCGAATTTGGTGCGATGCGTCACTACTTCCTTCTGATGCTCCACATACGCCGCCAGCATCGGCTTTAAGCCCAGCTGCTGCGGCGCCTTGTTGACAATGGCGACCATATTGAAGCTGTATGCGACCTGCAGATCGGTTTTCTTGAGCAAATAAGCCAGAATGCCATTGGCGTCGGCATCCTTCTTCAGCTCCACGACGATCCGCAGCCCGTTCCGGCCGCTTTCGTCGCGCACCTCCGCAATACCCTCCACCTTCTTCTCCAGCCGGATGTTCTCCATGGCGGTTACCAGTCTGGATTTGACCACTTGATATGGAATTTCGGTTATGACAATCTGCTGTTTGCCGCCGCGCATATCCTCAATCGCCGTCTTGGAACGGATGTAGATCCGGCCCTTGCCGGAGTGATAAGCCTCGCGTATGCCCTCTTCGCCCATAATGAGTCCGCCGGTCGGGAAGTCTGGTCCCTTGACGATGCTCATCAGCTCCTCCAGCGTAAGCTCCGGCTTATTCATATAGGCGATACAGGCGTCGATAACCTCCTTCAGGTTATGGGGCGGAATCTCGGTCGCAAAGCCGGAGGAGATGCCGCTGACGCCGTTCACCAGCAGATTGGGATAACGGGACGGCAGCACGACCGGCTCCTTGGTCGTATTGTCGAAGTTATCCTTGAATTGAACGGTCCGCTTGTCGATATCGCGCAGCAGCTCCATCGCGATCTTGGACAGGCGGGCTTCCGTATAACGCATCGCAGCCGCGGGATCGTCGTCTTGAGAGCCCCAGTTGCCATGGCCGTCAATCAGCGGGTAACCCATCTTCCATGGCTGTGCCATCCGGACCATACCCTCGTATATAGATGAATCACCGTGCGGATGATAGTTGCCCATAACGTCTCCGACCGTTTTGGCCGACTTGCGGTATGGCTTGTCCGGCGTGTTGCCGGCATCGTACATTGCGTATAGAATGCGCCGCTGCACCGGCTTCAGGCCGTCTCGGACATCGGGGATGGCGCGATCCTGTATGATGTACTTCGAATAGCGCCCGAATCGGTCCCCTACGACCTCCTCCAGAAACGCCGGCAGGAATTGTTCCAGGATACTCATGCTTGCTCCCCCCTATTCCTCGTATTCCGTAAAGTCTACATTTTCGATAATCCAGCGTTTGCGCGGATCGACCTTATCGCCCATAAGCGTGGACACCCTGCGCTCCGCCTTGGCTGCGTCCTCGATCTGAACCTGCAGCAGCGTACGCGTCTCCGGATCCATCGTCGTCTCCCACAGCTGATCCGGGTTCATCTCGCCAAGCCCCTTGTAGCGCTGAATTTCGTAGCTCTTGCCGAATTCCTTCAAATAATTCTGGAGCTGCTCGTCCGTCCAAGCGTAACGAATCGTCTCCAGCTTGCCGGATTTGCGCGTAATCTTATAGAGCGGCGGCTGCGCAATATAGATGCGGCCGCTGTCGATCAGCGGCTTCATGTAGCGGTAGAAGAAGGTCAGGAGCAGCACCTGAATATGAGCGCCGTCCGTATCCGCATCCGTCATAATAATAATTTTGCTGTAATTGCTTTCCTCTGCTTCGAACTCGGGACCTACTCCCGCTCCGATTGCGGAAATAATCGCTTTGTATTCATCGTTTTTGAGAATATCGACCAGCTTGGCCTTCTCCGGATTCATTGGCTTGCCCTTCAGCGGCAGAATGGCCTGATGCTTGGAATCCCGTCCCTGCTTGGCGGAGCCGCCGGCGGAATCGCCCTCCACGATGAACAGCTCATTGCGAGTGTAATCCTTGGACTGCGCGGGCGTCAGCTTGCCGCCCAGGTTGGAGCTTTCGCTTTTTTTCTTCCCGCTGCGAATTTCCTCGCGAGCCTTGCGGGCCGCCTCTCTCGCCTTGGAGGCTTGCACCGCCTTCTTCAGGAGCGACTGCGCCACTTGCGGATTTTCCTCCAGGAATACCTGCATTCTGTCTGTAACAACGGCGTCAACCGCGCTTCGCGCCGAGGCGCTGCCCAGCTGATCCTTCGTCTGGCCGACGAACTCCACCTCGGACATCTTGATGTTGATAACCGCCATCATGCCCTCGCGCAGGTCGTTGCCCTCCAGATTCTTGTCCTTCTCCTTCAGCAGCGCCGCTTTACGGGCATAATCGTTCATCACGCGCGTATAAGCCGTCTTGAAGCCCGTCTCATGAGTGCCTCCGCCCCGCGTCGGGATGGAGTTGACGAAGGAGGCGATCGTCTCGGTGTATCCGTCGTTGTATTGCAGCGCCACCTCCACCTCGATATCATCCCTGTCGCCAGTGAAATGAATAACGTCATGCAGCACGGTCTTGTCTTCGTTCAAATATTGCACGAATTGGCTGGCGCCGCCTTCATAATGAAACGTATCGGCTTTGCCGCTGCGATCGTCCTTAATCGTCACCTTCAGCCCGGAATTCAGAAATGCGATTTCCTGCAGCCGCTCGGCGAGCGTATCGTAATTGAAGGAGGTGCCGCTTTGGAACACGCGGCCGTCCGGCTTGAACGTCACCTTCGTGCCGGAGCGGTTCGTATTGCCGATAATGTCGAGACCCGTCACAGGTTCCCCGACATGCTCCTTCCCGTTGCTGTCGATCCAAAATTCGAATCTCATTTTATGAATTTTGCCGTCGCGGAATATTTCGACCTCCAGCCACTCCGACAGCGCGTTCGTTACCGAAGCGCCTACGCCGTGCAAGCCGCCGGACTTCTTATAGCCGCCTCCGCCGAATTTGCCGCCTGCATGAAGGATCGTAAAGACGACCTGTGGCGTCGGAATGCCGGTCTTATGCATGCCGGTCGGAATTCCGCGCCCGTTGTCGTGAATGGTAATTGCTCCGTTCTTATGCAGCGTCACCTCGATCGCGGTGCAAAACTTGGCCAAATGCTCGTCCACCGCATTATCCACGATCTCCCATACGAGATGATGCAAGCCGGATGTGCTGGTGCTGCCTATGTACATGCCCGGCCGTTTGCGGACGGCCGTCAAGCCTTCCAGCACTTGTATGTCATCGGCCTCATAGCTCCGTTCTTTGGCCGTTGTGCCCCCGAATAGATCCAATTGCTCTGCCATGCGCTTCCCCCAATCGGTGTTTATGCCTTGACCCTACTCTTATCTTCAAGCTATTTTAATGCAATATGTCCCCTTTCGTAAAGACGCGAAACGAAACGAGGAGCGAAGCGGCGCTCCAGATAGACAGAACTGCAAGCGAAAATGGGAGCGTCATGCCTTCTATGGGAGGGGGCGAGCCCTCCAAATAGCCCGTCAGCCTCAGGTTGACGGAAAATAAATATTTGACGCTCGTCCAGGTGGACGACATGCTCGTCAGAATAGATCCCGCGATTATCGCCGCCATCATCGCAACCATACTGGCCGCGGTGCTGCGGATGAGCACGCTGGCCATCAGCCCCAGCAGGGCGACTGTCATAGCCGCGAACCAGCTCAGTCCAGCCTGCATCAGCAGGAAGCTCCATTGCGGAATCGCCCGGACATTGGAGGTGTCCACCGCTCCGCCCTGCACCTTGAATCCCGTCAGAACAGGCGCATCAAAGCCGCCGTATCCAAAAACAAAGCCGGATATAAGGTAACACAATATGACGGTTGCCGCAATGGTTAACGATACATACAGCGTCAGCGCGAGCACCTTGCTGAGCAGCACCTTCCACCTCCGCACAGGGCGGGTGAGCAGCATTTTGATCGTGCCGGCTGAACGCTCTCCCGATACCATATCGGAGCCCAGAGCCAGCACAAGCATGGGGATAAACAATGTAATCGCGTTGCCCAGAAACTCTCGCGCGAACTGAACGCCGCTTGGCTCGTTGGGATTCACATCGCGCTCCACATAATAGCGGAGCTGCTGAACGGCGATTCGCCGTCCTTTTTTCCATTCCTCCGGTATTCGGTCGCTGGCCAGCGTATTCTCGATATCTGCGATCTGCTGCAGCGTCTGATTACGCCAATCCGCGAAATGCTCCGCGTTGTTCTTGACCATCTTGTGCTGCGCATAGGTAAAGATCGGAATGAGAATGAGCAGGATAAGAACGATGACATAAAATCTTTTTTTCAGCCAAAGCTTCATCGTTTCGTTGTGGGTCAGCGCTATTAATTTATTCAATGGCTTCACTCCCCGTCATCGTCAAAAACATATCCTCCAGCGTCGGCTCAGCCTTGCACACGCTCAGGATCCGCACACCGCAATCCGCCAGCCTGGCCACCGTATCCGGCACCAGCGCTTCATTCATCCTCACCGTCACCATGGCCGAGGCTTCCGGTCCCGCTTCGTTCACTTCCTCCGCCAGCCCAATGCGGTCATCCTTAAGCAGCTCCCGAGCACCCTCCTCCGCATGCTGGAACTGCCATCTCACGATGCCGCTTGCACCTCTTCTCCATTCTTCAACCATGCCGGAAGCCGCTACCCTCCCTTGATGTATGATGACGAACCGATCGCACAGCAGCTGCACCTCGCTTAGCAGATGGCTGGAAACAAGCACGCTCAGTCCCTCCTCAGCCAAGCTTCGGATAAAGGCACGAAGCTCCTTGATGCCAATGGGATCCAGTCCGTTTGTCGGCTCGTCCAGAATGAGCAGCCTGGGCTTGCCCAGCAGCGCCGCAGCAATACCCAATCTTTGTCGCATGCCTAACGAATAGGTGCCAACCTTGTCATGAATACGGTTCTCCAGCTTGACGACAGCCGTCACCTCCCGAATGCGCTTTGCGTCTACGCCATCCTGCATGCGGGCAAGCTGCTCCAGATTCTGATAGCCGGTCATATAGCTGTACAGCTCTGGATTTTCAACAATGGCGCCCACATGCCGCAGCGCTTCCTCCGGCTCTTTCCTGATATTTCTGCCGCAAATGTATACATGTCCGGAGGTGGGCTTGATCAAATTGACCAGCATGCGGATCGTCGTTGTTTTTCCGGCTCCGTTCGGTCCGAGAAAGCCTACAATGTCGCCGGAGCGAAGCTCGAAGCTGACGTTGTCAACGATTGTTTTACCGTTTATTTTTTTGTGCAGCTGTTTAACAGATAACACGATCTCATCCATATTCATGGCTCCTTGTTCAGCCTCCCGCTACAGGGCGTCCAGCATGCGGGAAGCGATCTTCTCATAGCCGGCGCCGCTTGGGTGGAAGCGGTCTGAGGACAGGTAATCGACAGCTCCGCTTTCGAACAAATCGAAGGTAGGCACCATCAGCATAGACGGGTAGGCATGCAGCTGGGAGTAAGCCTCCATGTTCCAGCCCTGCATCTCCAGACTGGCGTCCCGCAGCTCCTCGATACCGTAGAACGGATTGTACAGCCCCAAATAAAGAACCGTCGCCTGCGGGTTCAGCTCATGCAGCTTCCCGGTGACACGCCGGAACGGCTCCAGCGCGGCTGCCCAGTCCTGCGTCAGCTCCTCGATGCCAAGCTCCTCCGCAGCGAGTCCATGCATTCGTGTCCAAGCTGCCTGGAACAAGTCATTGCCGCCAATGCTGAATACGATCAGATTGGCTTGCTTGACGGCGTCCTGTACGCTCTTCTGCCCCTCCAGCCTGTCCGCCAGCTCGCTCGCCGTCATGCCGCTGACAGCGAGGTTGCCCAGCAGCTCCACCGGCTTGCCGGAGCGGCGCTTCAATTCATCGGCAACACGTCCCACATAGCCTTGTCCCGATTCATCGCCTATTCCTCTCGTCAAGGAATCGCCGAGCGCAAGCATACGAATGACTGGCGCTTGCTCCAGTGGCGTAACAGCTTGCTCCTCCCGTTCTTCGCTCTGAGCGGCCTCCTCTGGCGCTGGCTCCGGTGCCAGCGTCCCTCCAATCGCCCAGGCAAAGCCCGCCGCGCATAAGGCCGTCGCAACTAAGGAGAAAGCGGCTATTATTCTCCACTGCGTATGAGTGTTTATCACTTAATCCCCCCCTCCGGCAACGTGTCAGATGTTACCATGGTTTGCAATTCCGCACTGGCTTATCCCATACATGCAAAAAAAGGACGCGGCAGCCGCGTCCTTCCTTCCTGTATTTACACGTATAATGCGACCAGCATAATACCCAGCGCAGCTTCGTACATCGAGCCGAATTGCGACAGCGGCAACGGATTGGTTCCGCTGCCCAGCTCGATGGTGAAGCCAGGCCGGCGCCAATCCTGAATAAACCAATCCTTGTAGCCTGCCGTACTGCCGGCGTCCTGCACCGCGCGATAACCGCTTGCCTCGGCGAAGGCTTCCGCGATTGCGGCTGATTCCGGCGGCTCCAAGCCCTCAAAGCCCCAGAAGAACACCTCGCCTTGCGTGTGAAACGCCAATACCATGCGGAAATCCCTGGCCTTAGTCAATGCCGCCAAATGCTGCGCCTCCGGCTCCGTTAGCGGTGCCGTTCCGGAATAATCGCGCGGAGCGGGCTCCTGGGGTCCCATGACGGCATCCCTCTCCCACAGCGCCGGGAATTGCTTGTTCAGGTCGACGCCGCGAATATTTGCCTTCCAGCCGCTGAAATCCCGGCTGTCTCCATTGATTCGAAGGCTGTCCCGGCCGTACGGCTCCTCGTCTGGCGGACCGTCGATAACCAGGTTGACGCCATCCGGATTCATCATCGGCACGATGGAGAGCGTCGTCCCCATGTACAGCTCATACATTTGGACCCCGCGGATGTCTGTGCTGTTCGTCAGCGCCAGGCAATATTCATTCATAAACCGCATCAGAACAGGCGTCGTTATCCATTCGTTGGCATGAATCGATGCGTTGAAATGCACCCTGCGGCTTCCGTTCCCCAAGCGGATTTCCGGCATTTCCTTGCCCATGACGCTGCGCCCGATCGATGTGCGCAGCAGGAATGGATAGACCGCCTGCAGCGATTGCAGATCCGCCCGCAGGGCGGCATACGTATACTCCCGTTCCGGGTCGATGACGAGCGACGTCACCCGTCTCGGCATACGCAGCGTCCCACCGACCTGCAGCTGATTGGCCTGTATGCCGGGATTGGTCTGCAGCAGCAGCTCTGTCGAAATGCCGTTCCTGGAAGCGATGCTCCATAAGGAATCACCTTGCTTCACGACATAGCTGGTCCATTCGTAGCCCGGAATCTGCACGAGCTGGCTGATCTCCAGCGCGTTTGGATTGATATCTCTGTTGGAATCAACGATCAACGGATATGGAATATCGAACAGCACACTGTATCGCCAGAAGGAATCGCCGCTTCTCACCATAATCTGCATCGGATTGCCGCCTCCTTTATACCTTCGCTCTCTTGCGCAATCGCAAGAGGCCCGTAGCATTCGCACTTCACTATTGTATGGGCGTTAAGGCTGGGCGATGAATAGAACGCGGCGACAAGACAACAGGAGCCCTCCGCTGTGGCGAAGAGCTCCTGCTTCACGTTATTTAAATTTGCTCCAGCTGGGGTCGCTGTTGTCCAGCAAATAAGAAAAGTCATTCTCAAGCCTTTTCTGCTCCCGCTTCTTGGCTTCCTCCTCTTGCTTGCGCAGCTCCTCCTTGCGCTTCTGCTCCGCCAGCTTCATCTCCTCCGCCTGCGACTTCAGCTTTTGGATCGTATCCGCGCCAAGCAGCTCCTTAAGCGAATGGCCCTGACTGGCTTCCTCCTGCTGGAATTGATTCGGCCCTCTGTGCGATTGACTGGGACGGCCGTTCGACTTCTTGCCCATGCTTACTTCCCTCGCTTACTTATTGTCATATTGAATATGCAGCGCTTCGGCCGCGCGGCGAGCCAGCTCCCGCGCCGCATCCGTGTCCGCTGCGGTGCTGAGCGCAACCGCCATCCGTCTGCCGACCTTTGTCTCAGGCTTCCCGAAGAGGCGCACCTGCGTATTGGGCAGCGACAACGCTTCCTCCAGCCCGCCGATGACAAAGGCTGCCGCATCGCGGTCTGCCTTCAGCGTATGGGAAGCGCCCGGGGATAGCAGCCGAATGGTCGGAATCGGGAAGCCCAGAATGGCGCGAATATGCAACGCGAACTCCGACAAATCCTGGGTCGCCATTGTGACCATGCCTGTGTCATGCGGACGCGGCGATACCTCGCTGAATAGAACGCCGTCTCTCGTGAGGAACAACTCCACGCCATAAATGCCGTAGCCGCCAAGCTCGTCCGTAATTCGGAGCGCAATAGCCTCCGCTTCACGGATTTGCTCCTCTGACATCCCATGCGGCTGCCACGATTCGATATAGTCGCCGTCTTTCTGCACATGACCGATCGGCGCGCAATAGCTGGTACCGGATACGGAACGAACCGTCAGCAGCGTAATTTCGGATTCGAAGGTGATGAAGCCTTCAACGATAATGCGGCTTTTTTTGGCGCGGCCGCCCTCCATGGCGTAATTCCAGCAGCCTTCAAGCTCAGCTTCCGACCGGCATACGCTCTGGCCTTTGCCCGAGGAGCTCATAATGGGCTTAATAACGCAGGGAAAGCCCAGCTCCGCAGCCGCGGCGCGAAGCTCGTCGAGCGAATCCGCGAACCGATACGGCGCCGTAGGGAGACCCAGCGTCTCCGCAGCCAGGCGGCGGATGCCCTCCCGGTCCATTGTCAGCCTGGCCGCGCGGGCGGTCGGAATGACGCGGTGTCCTTCGCTCTCCAGCTCAATCAGCGTTTCAGTCGCAATCGCCTCAATCTCAGGCACGATGAAATCCGGACGCTCCTCTTCGATTATACGGCGAATACCGTCGCCGTCCAGCATATCGACAACATAGCTGCGATGCGCGACCTGCATGGCCGGGGCGTTCGCATAGCGGTCGACGGCCACTGTCTCGACGCCGAGACGCTGCGCCTCCAGCACCACTTCCTTGCCCAATTCGCCTGATCCCAGCAGCAGCACCTTGCGCGCGCCGGATGTTAATGGTGATCCATACATAATAATAGAGAACCTCCTGGAAGCTGCCGCTGTTGCGGCATCGTTTCTTCCATTGTGGAGGTTCTCCGTACAAAAATCAATATGATTTCATCTGGTCTACAAGAAACGGTATTGCGCCTCGATTAATCCGTTGTATACGCCCTTCCTGGCAATCAGTTCCTCGTGATTGCCCTGCTCCACGATTTGTCCGTGATCCAGCACAATAATATCGTCCGCGTGGCGGATGGTGGATAGGCGATGCGCGATCATAAACGATGTGCGGCCGGTCAGCAGCGTTTTGAGCGCCTCTTGAATTTTCAGCTCGGTTTCCGTATCAATGCTTGCCGTCGCCTCATCGAGAATGAGAATACGGGGATCCGCCAGCAGCGCGCGGGCGAACGACAGCAGCTGACGCTGCCCCATGGACAGCACGTTGCCGCGCTCCTCAACCTGCGTATCGTAGCCGTCTGGCAATGACATGATGAAATCATGCGCATGAACAGCCTGTGCCGCCTTCACGATCTCATCATTTGTCGCATCCAGCCTGCCGTAACGAATATTGTCACGGATGGAGCCTGCGAATATGAACGTATCCTGCAGCACGATGCCGACCTGCGACCGCAGGCTTTCAATCGTAACATCGCGGATGTCTACTCCGTCGATCAGGACACGGCCCTTCACGGGATCATAGAAGCGGCACAGCAGATTAATAATCGTACTCTTGCCGGAGCCGGTATGACCCACCAAGGCGATCGATTGCCCTGCCTTCACATCAATGCTGACGCCCTTGAGCGCCGGACGGTCCTTCTCGTATTCGAATACGATGTTGTCGAAGGTTACGTCTCCTTTAATCGACGGCAACGGTTTGGCCTGCTTCGCCTCCCCTACCGTCGGCTCCTCATCGATGAACTCGAATATCCGCTCCGATGATGCCATCGCGATAAGCAGCTGCGAATACATCTGCCCAAGACGGTTGATCGGCTCCCAGAAGTTGCCGATATAGTTGGCGTAAGCCACAAGCAAGCCGACGGTTATCGCGCCGCTCTGAATGAGCGATGCGCCATACCAGAACAGAATGCATGTGCCTACCGCCGCCGTCACCTCAATGATCGGTCCAAACGCTTGGTTCAGTGCGGAAGCTTTGTTCCACGATCGAATATTGTCCGAATTCATATGGTTGAAGAAGCTCATGTTGTCCTTCTCTTGCACGTAAGCCTGCGTGACCTTCATGCCTTGTATGCTTTCGTTCAAATGCGCGTTGATGCGGGATTGCTTCATCCGCACATCCTGCCAGGCAAAGCGAATCCGCTTGCGAAGGGAGGATGAGACGATAAACATAAGCGGAACCGTAATCATAACGGCAAGCCCCAGCTTTACATTCAGCGCCAGCAAAATAATGACGATACCGATCAGCTGAATGCAGTCCATCAGCAGATTGACGACACCGTTCGTGAACAAATCCTGCAGCGCGTTCACGTCGTTCGTTACACGTACAAGCACGGAGCCCGCGGGACGCTTGTCGTAGAACCGGAACGACAGCTTCTGAATATGGCGGAACAGATGCTCCCTCAGATCATAAATAACCTTCTGGCCGATGATATTCGTATATTTGATCCGATATGTGTTGGACGCCCATTGCACGATATACAGGCCGAGCATGCCGGCACCCGTCAGCGCTAACGCGCGGAAGCTGCCTGACCCCGTATCGGCATTCAGAATATGGTCGATGACGTATATCATAAGGAACGGAATCGTCAGACGGGTCAAGGTGCCGATAATCATCATCATGATAACCGGCATCAGCTGCCTGCGGTAAGGATGCATATAGGTATAAAGCCTTCGCAGCTGCGCCCAGTTAAACGGCTTTTCTATCGCGTCGTCGTCCTGGTAGACGAATCGTTCGTCTCGGCTGCGCGCTTTGGCGGTTTTTGCGCTCATTGTACGATGCTCCTTCTACGGTCTTGAATATCGATTACGGAGGCGGCTTTTCCTTCCTCTTGGGCCACAAAATCCGCATATTGAATGTTGTACGTGTCGCGGTATGGACCCTCCTTGGCGATCAGCTCGGCATGCTTGCCGCGTTGCACGATCCTGCCTTTGTCCAGCACGATAATTTCGTCCGCGTGGCGCAGCGAAGAGATGCGATGCGCGATAATAAACGTTGTGCGGCCCGCCATCAGCTCCTTGAAGCCCGCCTGGATTTCATGCTCGGTCTCCATATCCACCGCGCTTGTCGCGTCGTCGAGAATAAGCACGCGCGGGTTTTTGATCAGCGCCCTCGCAATGGCAATCCGCTGCTTCTGGCCGCCTGACAGCCCCATTCCCCTCTCGCCGACGATGGTGTCGTAGCCAAGCGGCAGCTCCATAATAAAGTCATGCGCCTTCGCCAGCTTTGCCGCGCGTTCAATCTCCTCCTGTGTCACATCACGGACGCCATAAGCGATATTATCGCGGATGGCGGCGGAGAACAGGAACGTCTCCTGGAATACAGGGGCAATCTGGCTGCGGAGCGATTCCACATCAAGCTGGCGAATATCCATGCCGTCGAGATAGATCGTTCCGTGCTTCACATTGTAAGCCCGCATGAGCAGCTGTATAATGGTCGACTTCCCGGAGCCCGTCGCGCCGAGCAAGCCGATGACAGAACCTGCGGGGGCATCGAGATGAATATCAGTCAATGCGGCCGATTTGTCGGGATAGTTGAAGGTAACCCCTTCGAATCTGACATGTCCTCTAGTAAGCTCTGGACGGAGGACAACGGCATCCTTCGCGTTTTTGACATGCACATGCTCATGGAGCAGGCCGAGCACGCGCTCGCCGGATGCCTTGAACTGCGTGTAGTTGTTAATATGGAAGCCAAGGCCCCACATCGGGCCGATAATGTACCAGATTAAGCTGAAGAAGGCTACAAATTCGCCCAGCTGCAGCGTGTCCCTCATAACCATGGACCCGCCCGCGACCAGCAAGATAACCGCGCTCAGATTGGCTGTTAATTCCATAGCCGGGAAGTACTTCGCCCACAAGCCGGACGCGCCTACCTGATTACTCTGGTAAGCCTCGTTGCGAACGGAAAACTTCGTTACCTCATGCTTCTCGCGAGCAAATGATTTCACCGTGCGAACGCCCGTAATATTTTCCTGCACAGCCGTCGTCAGATTGCTCATGGCTTGCCGCATTTCGCGGAATGCCGGATGAATCAGCTTCTCGAAGCGAAGCGCCAGGAACGCGAGCAGGGGAATCGTGATGAGTGTAAGGAGCGTGAGCTGCCAGTTGATATACAGCATCATCGCGCCGCCGAACGCCACCATCAGCACCATATTCAGGATCTGGGCAAATCCAAAGCCGATAAAGTTGCGAATCGCCTCAAGGTCTGCTGTCAGACGGGACATCAGGTCGCCTGTTTTAGCCTTGTCATAGTATTGATAGGACAGCGTCTGCAGCTTGTCGTACAATGCGTTCCGCATACGGTAAGCCACCTTGTTGCCTAGCCTTCCTCCAAAAAATCCGTGCAGGAACTGATTACACGCCTTCAGTGAAATCACGCCGACAACAATGAAAGCCAGCTGCGGCACGAGCTCGAAGCGCTTCGGTCTAATCACGTCGTCGATCAGGTATTTCAGCAAATACGGATAGACCAGCCCCAATGCCGTCGCAATCATCAGGAACAGAATCGACGCGATCAGAAACTTCCTCTCCGGCAAATAGAAGGCTTTCAATTGCCTTAGTACGTCCAACGAAACCCATCTCCCCATCGCTTGAAATTAAGTCTTGCATGTAAGTATGAATGAATCTTATCAGCATCGGTTTGAGTGAGCAAAGTCGATATTTTTGTGAATTTTTAAGTTGTGCCCCCTATTCCCTCGATAGTGGAACTGGAAACGGTTCATCCTTCAAAATCGTCCAAAATCATCATGAATATGTAGGTATTGCTCCGTTTTTGCATATTTGCACACAAAAATAAAAAAAGCTTTTGCCAGGTGAAACAACCCCGGCAAAAGCATCAATCGATTCCTGCGATGGAACCGTTAGCCATTATAAACAATTAAATATGAGTCAGCGCTTCATAAAGACGTTTCAGCTCATTCACATTTGCGCTGTCCGCCAGCGACTCGCTCCGTCCATCCGCATAAGACATCAGGTCGCGCTGCAGGCTGTCGCCCGCGCTTTCCGCAGCAGCCGCCCATTCCTTCGCATAATGGTCCAGCCATGCCTCCGCCACCTCCGCGGACCAAGCCGACAGCGATGGTCCCAGCTTCAGCTCCAGCTCCTTGCGCAGCAAAGCCTTGCCGTTGCCTTCAAAAAATTGTCGCGGAGACTTGAACCTTCCCCACAGCCACTTGGCGTCGACGTCCTGCATCTCCCAATCCTTCAAGGCTTCAGGCGCCTGATAACCGCTCGCCTCGTAAGGCATGGCAGCATAGCCGTCCACATGGAGAGCGGCATCCCCCGCTAAAGCATCGTATTGCTTCTTAAGCGTTGTATGCGACGCCTTCTCGACCCTCAGTGTGGTTGCAAGCAGCTCCTGCGACAGCTCACGCTGAAGCAGCCGCTGCAGCTCCAGCCAGGCGGTCCAGATGACGCGCTTCAAATCGCGCCCGTCATCCTGCAGGGTGGAAGGATTAAACGCCAGATGGTAGAAATCGCCGAACCGCAGCTGTACCCGCTGCACAACGTAATAGAGAAGCTCGCGAATTTCCTGCTTGATCCCTTCGGGCAGCGCGGCCCGGGACAAAGCCTCGATCTCCGACGCCGCCTGTTGAGCGCTCTGCTTCAGGCTGGCTAGCTCCGATTGGCGCGCCGTGGCGTCGCCCTCTGCGCCCTTCAGCCAGTTCGCAACTGTGCCAATAACCCGCTTCAGATCCTGATCGGCGGATTCCACGGCAAGCCTGCCGAGATCGTGCTGAATAAAGGAAAGAAACGACGATTCGAACGCCTCCATGCGGGAGGCAGCCAGCAGCTCCAGGCTGCCGTCCAGCTTCCCGTCCAGCGCTTGAATGCTGGATACGGGATACAATCGCGGCGAATGGATGGCATGCTGTTTCAAATTGCTTTCGACGTGGGCGAGCACCCCCTGGAGCTCCTCCTCGTCCGCCGCCAGGTCCGCCGCGTTGACGATAAAAAACATTTTGTCCAGCTCGAACTGATCCTTCACTCTCCCAAGCTGGTCAAGGAACTGACGATCCGCCTGGGAAAACGCGTGATTATAATACGTCACGAACAGCACGGCATCCGCGTTTTTAATATAATTGAACGCGACGCCGGTATGTCTGGCGTTAACGGAATCCGCTCCAGGCGTATCGACAAGCACAATGCCCTCCGCCGTCAAAGCGCAGTCGTAATGGAAATCGATTTCGCTGACATAGCAGGAGCGTGACTCATCCGCAACATAACGGGCGTATTCCTCGCGGTCGGCCTTCAGCTCCTTGCCAAGCAGCGCCTCATGGCGCTCCCAGCCCGCGCGAGCAGCCCGCAGGAAGCTGTAATGCGGCCGGCCGCCTGCTCCAATGGATTGCGGCGTCAGCTTATCAATCGCGCGCATGATGGCTGCAGCGTCCGGCAGCTGCGCTTCTGTCGCGTTTTCGCCTAGCAGCGCCAGCGAATACCGCAAATCAGACAGCACGGCCTCCCTGCTTTTCATGACAACGCGCGCTTCCGCATGGGCATATTCGCCAGCAGGAGGCAGCAGCCTGTTAATGGCCGCTGTTGTGGGATTAGGCGAAACCGGCAGCACCGCGTCTCCGATCAGCGCGTTGGCCAGCGACGATTTGCCAGCGCTGAAGGCGCCGAACAACGCGACGGTAAATTGGCTGCCCTGCAGACGGGCGGCCTTCTCGCGCATACCTTGCGCTGCCGCGCGCAGCGAGGCGTGCGATGCGACAAGCTCTGCGGCCCCCATAAGCCTCGATGCCGCGTGTCTTTGCAAGGACAAGGCAGCGCCGCCAGTGCCGCCTGCAAGTGCGCTGCGCTCTTCAGCCCCCTCTTGCGGGAAGCCTGAGGTGCGGTCCCTTACTGGACGGACGGTGTCCGCTGCGTCAGCGGCCTCGATTAGGCTTGATGCCGAAGATATGGCTTCGCTGCGAGGCTGGTGCTGGCCCGCCCTCGCGTCGGGTGCGGGAAGCTCCGGCTTAGCAGCCCTATGAGGCAGCAACGCTCGAAGCGCTTCCGCCTGCTGCAGCAGGACGGCATTCAGCTTCTCCAGCTCCACTAGGGAGCCCGCTTGAGCCCGAAGGTCTGCGAGCCTTGCTCCAAGCTGAGCGGATTGTGCCGAGCTTGCGGCAGCCGCATAGGCGGTTAATTCATCGATGACTTCCAGCCCTTGCTGTCTGAATTGGCTTTTGGCGTCCGCAGCCAGCTCCTTGCTGTACGTCATCGTATATTCATTGCCGAACACTGCGCCTTGCTTCACACGGCTGATCAGCCATTCGTCGGTAGGCGTCCAGCTTAGCCGATCCGCTAGCAGGCGCTCCAGCTGCTCTGTATCAAAGCTGATGCCCTCCGCTGCTTTACGCAGCAGCTGCTTGACATGCCAGTCAATTCCAGCGCCGACCAGACTGGCGAATTCCTGGCGGAATGCATCCAATCTTCTGGCCTGCTCGGCAGCCGTCTTGGCGCCGGAGAATAATAAGCCGGTCTTGAAGCCGGGCTTTCGGCTCTCCAGAAACGCATGAGCGAGGTCGCGCAGTCCGGCTGGCGTGATGTTGGCGTTGTCCAGCACGGATTGAAGCTCCTTGCGCAGCTCCGTACGATACAGCTCGCGCTCAGCGTCCAATCGTTCCATTTGCTTCGTCAACGCTTGAATGGACGCGTTCAGGGTAGCTGCCGCCTCCTCGCCGCCCGCTTCCTCCAGCAGTCTCTCGCGATCTGGCTCGCGCAGCTCTTCCTCCCGCTTCGCATGCTGCTCCACCAGATGGCGCAGCGAAGCGTCTACACTGTACGCGCACAGCTCCCGCCGCATACCCGCCAGCTTGCGGAAGAGGCCGAGCAGCCCCTCCCATTCATGATGCGGATGGCTCGGCTGGCGCAGCGACAAATAAAGGATGCCAGCCGGCTCCAAATGCCAAGCCTGGAACGCCTCCTCGACGCTTCTGCGGTATTCATCGAACCGGAGCTCGCGGTCGCGATGCTTATCAATTTGATTGACGATAAAATATAAGGGCTTGCCCCAATCCTTCAGCTCCTTCGCAAAAGCAAAGTTAATCTCGGATTGGACATGATTGTAGTCCATGACATAGAATACGACATCGGCCAGATGAAGGGCCGATTCCGTCGCCATGCGATGAGCGTCATCCGTGGAATCGATGCCAGGGGTGTCCAGCAGCACAATGTCGGTGCCGAGCAGCTCGCTGGGGTACACAATCGAAACGGATGTATAATGCTCGCCGTCCGTGCAATATTGTGCAAGGCCGTCGATCGGCACCTCGGCCTGCACCTTCACGCCGTTCTCCGTCATCTTCTCTACTTCCGCATAGGCCCGTTGTCCGCCCCGAATGGACACAACGTTGGCGCTGGTCGGAATCGGGCTGGAAGGAAGCAGCTTCGCTCCGCACAATTGATTGACAAGCGTCGACTTGCCTGCGGAGAAATGTCCGCATAAAGCGACGGTAAGCAGACCCTCGGTCAGCTTACCGCCCAGCTCGGCGGCTTGCGCCGCGCGTGTATAATCTCCAGCTTTGGCCATCGCGTCAGACGCCTGCTTCAGCGACTCCGCGATGCCATGATCCATCATTACGGTCATTGTTCGTTTCTCCTAGACGGCTTCTATCTCGTCTTCATCAGAAGGCAGACAAATTTCGAATACGTTGCCATGCTGAAGGATCATAATATTGCGTTCCTTCTCTTTCATGACAACCACTTCAGGCTTCACGCGCATACGCTCAATGTATTGGTCCGGCACATCGCCGGAGCCGCTCACCGTAATGCCTTCGATTACGATGTCTTCATTCTCCTTGGGCGGCGATTCTAGCACTTGCTCATAAATATCCGAAAACAACTCAAAATTGTTCGTATAAACGGAAATACATTTCATGGTTTCATCATCCTTCATTCGCTATTTTCTTCGTTCTTGTTTTATTTTGGGTCTTAACTCCCGGCTTCATACGTGCCTTGCCTTCCTTGCACAGGTCCAGCAATGGACATACGGGGCACTGCGGGTTCTGAGCCTTGCAGTGATATCTTCCAAAAAAAATGAGGCGGTGATGCGTAATCGTCCACTCTGCTCTTGGAACCAGCTTCATCAGCTTCTGCTCCACCGTCAGAACGTTATCCTCCGGCTTCGCCACGCCAAGCCGTTTGGAGACGCGTTCAACATGCGTGTCCACGGCGATTGCCGGTACCCCGAACGCATTGGACATGACCACATTGGCCGTCTTGCGGCCCACGCCGGGAAGCTCCGTCAGCCCCTCATGAGACGCTGGAACCTCGCCCTCATACTTCTCCAGCAGAATACGGCACAGCTTCTGAATGTTCGATGCCTTGCTGCGGAACAGACCGATGCGGCGTATATCCTGCTCCAGCTCCTCCAGCGGCACGGCCAAATAATCCTGAGGCGACTTATACTTCCGGAAAAGCTCCGCCGTTACCTTATTGACCGTCTCGTCGGTGCATTGAGCCGATAGCAAAACCGCAATGGTCAGCTCGAACGGATTGTCATGGTGAAGCTCGCAATGCGCATCCGGGTACATCTGGGCTATCGTATCCAATATATGACGCATTTTCTCCTTCGCATTCATCCCAAGCCCAAGCCTCCAGTTTAGCACTATCGTTCAAAGTGTAGCGAAATTTGTCACGCGGCGCAACAATAATTCATCGCTTTTCATGAAAAAAACTGCCCGAACGGGCAGTTTTTCACAAAACGTTCCTGCTTTTACGCTAGAATGAGTGCTGACGAGTCTAGGAAGCTTTCTGAAGCTGCACCTTGACAGCCGAAGAGCCTACAAATGACACCTCGATGGATGCGCCAGCCTTTAAGGAAGAGAGGGTGCCGGCGGTGCCGTCAGCCAGAAGGATGTCAGCGCCGGTCAATGAGATCTCCTGCGTCAAGTTGGTAGACGACTTCACCTTCACCTTCTTGGCAGCCGTGTCAACGGACAACACCGTATACGGAGTGACAACGTGCATACGAATAGCCATAGCCTCAAGCTTCGCCGGGTTCAGGTTGAGCGTAACCGTATCCCCGGGATCAATGTCCAGATGATTGGCGAGCGGACGTCCGGCAAATTCAATAGTGGTCACCGTATAAGGAAGCGTCACAGAGGTGCTATTAGCCATAACTGTGATCGTCTTCAGCTTGGTGTCAATACCCGTCACGCTGCCTGTCAGCGTGTTGCTGAAATTAACCGAAACGATCTGATTGCCCGTATAACGAACCGTCGAATAGAAGTTTTGGCTGATCAAAGTAGCAGCCGTCGTCAAATCGATGTCCGTGCCGGAAAGCTCGTATTCGGTTTTATCCGTCAGCAAGAGGGAAAGCGGCTTACTATTAGAATCCACAACCGTCATATATTTATATTTGGCGTCGTATTGGGTAATACGTGCGCCTACCAGCACATGTACCTCACGGTTGGTTACCTTGACCTTCGTCACTTGGTCATCCGCATTCAACGAAAGCTCTACCGCGTCTTCATTTTTGAGCAAATCCTCAAAGCCAGGCTGGTCAAGCCCCTTCACCTCAATGACCGCGCCAGGCGCCACATCCTTGGAGACAAGACTGCCGTCCGCCGTACGAATCGTCACGATGCCAGCCGTTGCGGATTGGAAGCTGCCCGCTATTTGCGTAGCCGCAGCTGTTGTGCTGGCGACAATCCGAATCGCGATTGGCTGCTCACGGAAGTTGTCCTGCACAACCGATAGCTTGGCGTCCGCTTTCAGATCCAGAATGGACAGCGATTTCCCCTCTTCATCCTCGATCAGAAGCCCCTCCGCATACGGGATGGGAACAGGATTGTTGTTAACCCACATATAAATTGTTTTTTCCTCATTGTTATACCTTGCGTATGTACCCTCAATCGTCTTGGTGTGCTGAACATCGCCCTGAACCTCGATATAAAGCACTTTGCCGTCTACTGAAATAAGAGTGGCGTCGCCGTATTCCAGCAGCCCTTCCTTGGTGATAGGCTTCTCGGAATTGAAATGGAAGTACGCGGTATCCGCTCCGATCGTGTAGGTCGTCTCCTTGCCGTCTCGATAAAGCGTAATGGACGACTCCGTCAGCTTGGACACAACGCCCGTCGTCTGGCCCTCATAGGCGACCGGGAAGCTGCTCTGCGCCCTGCTCAGCAATGTGGCGAGACTGGCGCGTGTGACAGGCTTGTCGGGCCCGAATGTCGTCTCGGTAATACCCTTGACCAGCTTCAGCTGGTACGCCGCGTTGACATAGCCCTTATACCTGGCATCTATGTCCTTCCCGTCCTCGAAGGGGGATTCGGAATTTTGCAGCTGGATAGCAGCCGCCTGCTGCCCAATCGCTCTTACGATCAGCTTGGTTACCCACTCTCTGGTGGCGGGCTTATTGCCCCACTCCACGCTTGAATCAGCAGCAGCAAGCGCGTATTCCTCCTCACGCTCCAGCAGGCCTTCCGTGAAAGCCAGCTCGATGTAAGCCTTTGCCCAATCCCCCACCTTGAAGGAGGAATCAAATACGATTATAGCGTCGTTGTCCGCCTGTCCATCCATTCCCGCAAAGCGGAGAGCCATCAGCACGGCTTCCTGCTGGGAGACGCTGCTCTCCGGCTTGAAGGTAACCGTCCCGTTCGCCGAGTTTGAATAGCCGTTAATAATTTGCTGCAAATAAAGCTTTGCAATATGCTTCTCCGCCCAATGGCCAGGCATCACATCCGTAAAGGGAGAGGTAGACTGCAGCTGCTCGGCATAGATCGCCGCGGGGGAAGACAGAAGGGCCGTTCCAGCGCCTGTCGTAAGCGACAACGCGATGGAGCCGGCCATTATTTTTTTCCAACCTGATTGAACGGGCATTCTCGACATCTCCTCCATTTATCACGATTTATTCTATTATTCTTTCATGAAAGGGTGCTCCAGCTCGACGTGTCCCATCATGCTCTCCACGGCTTGTCCTTCTACCAGAATATCGAAGCCCTGAACAAATGGAAGCTGATACAGCGTGCTTGCCATGGATTCCACCATTAATAGCTCCGCTGGCGCGCCGACTCTGCTGCTGTCCGGAATGGCGATATCCATGCTCACAATGCCATCCGCCAGGTTCACCGACAATAGCTCAATGTCCTTCCATAGCGATATAACGCCGTCATCCGTTTCCTTCATGAGCTCCGCTAGCGCCGCCGTCGCCTGCTCCTCCTCGGAGCCGTTCGGGATCGAAGCCGGTCGTTCCTTCAGCTGCTCCAGCGCAGCATCCGTGCCGTATACGCGAATATCAATCGTATCCGCAGACTCCTCGGAGGTTTGCGTTGGCGCTGGCTCGCTGGAGGCTTGCCCAGCTCCATCCGGGGACGGGGATGGCGACGGTGTCGCGGCCGCGCCCGATCCCAGCTTATCATTTGACCCGGATTGCTGAACGCCGCAGCCCGCCATAGACGCGGCAATTAACATCGTAGCAAGTAAGAGGCTTGATTTGGTCAGGCTCATTGGTCGTCCCCTGCTTTCTACTTCAATTTGAGATAGGTTAGAATGCCTTCCGCCAGCTTGGCCGCCAGCTTCTGCTGAGACGCGGCGTTGAACAGCACTTTGGCGTCGGAAGCGTTGGACAAATATCCCGCTTCAAGAAGAACAGCCGGCATGGTCGTTTCCTTGACGACCTTGTAAGCCGCTTTTTTCACGCCGCGATTATTTAATCCCATGCCTTCCAGCATATATTTGTGCAGATGATCGGCGAACGCTTTGCTGTTGTCCCGGTAATAATACGTCTCGGAGCCGTTGACGGTTGTTTTGTCAAAGGCATTGGCGTGTATAGATATAAAAAGATCGGCTTTCGCGTTTTCGGCGAATTGAATGCGCTCCGTCAGCTCCAGGAAGGTGTCATCCGCGCGCGTCAGATGGACGCGAACACGCTTGTTCTTCTCCAGCTCCGCCTTCAGCAGAAGCGCGGCGGTTAAGTTGAATTCCTTCTCCCAGCGATTCATCGTTTTGCTGAAAGCGCCTGGATCCTTGGCGCCGTGACCGGCGTCGATGACGATGTCATACACCTCATCCTCAGGCGTTGCAGGCTGCACGGGCTTCTCGGGCTCTGGCTCAGCAGGCACCTCGCTTGCCGGCATCAAGGCGAACTGGAACGCGCCTTCGGTCTCCGTCAATACATATCCGGTATCCTCGCCGACAAGAATAACAAGTCTTGCTACAAAGGGATTGGCATTAAACTGAGCATACTTGTAGCCTGTCAGCAGCGTGCTGTTGTCTACGGCCACAAGGGTCTCGCCTTTGGCGGCGGGATTAAACACGGTGTTCTGGAAGTCGAACACCAGCCGCTTGGGATTGTCCAGCATAATCGGCTTGCCCGGAGGCTTCACCCCTTGATGCGTTACGGTCAGCACGGATTCGTCATTCATTGTGATTCCCGTTATGTACCCCAGCCCCTCAGCTTGCTCCGAGCCGTCCGTCTCCGATTCGGATGGCTGCTCCGGCTGCTCCGTTTCGGTCCCGGTGTCGTTGGCGGTGAACATGTGAACCTCACGCTCGACGTCCTTCCATTCGAACGATACGCCCAGCAGCTCTCCAACAAGACGCACAGGCACCATCGTTCTCCAATTCACCAGCTTCGGCGCTACTGTTGTCTCCATTATGACGTCATTAACCTTGATTTGCGCTTCACCGATAACCAGCTCAATGATTGTGCCTTCATTTTTGACGGTTACTTTCTTCTTGGCCTGCTCCCATTCCACCTCGTAGCCAAGCCCCTCGGATAAAATCGCTAACGGCACATAGGTTGAACCGTTTTCAATCTTCGGCGGCACGTCCGAAATGAGCTGCTTCTGGTTCAGGAACAGCTTCGGCGAAGGCGGTGGCTCGGCTGCATGTCCGACTGCGGCGAACATGGTGAACAACAACGACATCACTACCATAATGGATACAAACTTCTTCATTTCCCACCTCGATGACTGAATTTCCCGCATCGAATGTGCCCATTCGACAAATAGGACAACCTTATAGACGCTTATCGGCGCAAAAAGTTGCGGAGGGACAAAAAAAGAGGACAGCCGTCCTATTCGGTCGGATGCCCTCCTTGTGTGTCGAATACTTAGCCCAGACGAGCCGCGTGCTTGGCCTCGTAAGCGGAGATTTTGTCCTCGTGCTGCAGCGTCAGACCAATGTCGTCCAAACCTTGAAGCAGGAATTGGCGGCGATGCTCATCAAGATCGAACGCGATCTGAAGGCCATGCTCATCCGAAATCAACTTGTTCTCCAGATCAACGGTCAGCTTGTAGCCCTCATGCTTTGCCGTACGCTGGAACAGGTCTTCTACCTGCTCCTCGCTCAGCTTGATAGGCAGAATGCCGTTCTTGAAGCAGTTGTTGTAGAAGATGTCTGCATAAGACGGCGCGATAATGACCTTGTAGCCATAGTCCAGAATCGCCCAAGGCGCATGCTCGCGGGACGAGCCGCAGCCGAAGTTCGCTCTGGAGATCAGCACCGAAGCGCCGGCGTAGCGAGCCTTGTTCGGCTCGAACTCGGCATTTACTTCGCCGTTCTCGTGGAAACGCCACTCGAAGAACAGAAATTGACCAAAGCCGCTGCGCTCGATGCGCTTCAGAAATTGTTTTGGAATAATGGCATCCGTATCTACGTTAACCCGGTCCACCGGTGCTACGATTCCTGTCAGTTGTTTAAATGGTTCCATAGTCGTTATTCCCCTCTCCTGCTGCTATTAGTTCAGCACTTCCGTCTTAATTTCCCAGTCGCGAACATCCGTGAAGCGTCCGTTAACAGCAGCCGCTACCGCCATCGCCGGCGAAACCAGGTGCGTTCTGCCGCCGCGGCCTTGACGGCCCTCGAAGTTCCGGTTCGATGTCGATGCGCAGCGCTGGCCCGGCTTCAGCACGTCAGGGTTCATCGCGAGACACATGGAGCAGCCTGCATCGCGCCACTCAAAGCCTGCCTCAACAAATATTTTGTCAAGACCTTCCTTCTCAGCCTGCAGCTTCACGCGTCCGGAGCCCGGCACCACAATCGCAGTCACCTTCTCGCTCACCTTGTAGCCTCTTGCAATTTCGGCAGCGGCGCGCAGGTCTTCAATCCGTCCGTTCGTGCAGGAGCCGATGAATACGTAGTCGATCTCGATCTCCGTCATTGGCGTGCCCGGCTTCAAATCCATATATTCAAGCGCCTTCTCGGCCGCTTTGCGTTCATTCTCTGTCGGCATATCGGCAGGGTTCGGCACACTGGACGTAATATCCGTGCCCATGCCAGGGCTTGTGCCCCAAGTAACCTGCGGAATCAGGGCGTCAACGTCGAACTCTACTACCGTGTCATATGCTGCGCCTTCGTCAGTCGTCAGCTGCGACCATGCCGCTACCGCTTCCTCGAAGTTCGCCGGCGCGTATTCGCGGCCGCGCAGGTAGTTGAAGGTAGTCTCGTCAGGTGCGATGAGGCCGGCGCGCGCGCCCGCTTCGATCGACATGTTGCACACCGTCATGCGCTCTTCCATTGTCAGGCTCTTGATAGAGTCGCCTGTATATTCAATAACATAACCCGTAGCGAAATCCGTGCCGTACTTCGCGATGACGCCGAGGATCATATCCTTGGCTGTTACGCCAGGCTTGCGGCTGCCGATGAAGCGAACCTCCATCGTTTTGGCTTTGGATTGCTGCAGGCATTGCGTGGCCAGCACGTGCTCAACCTCGCTTGTGCCGATACCGAAGGCCAGCGCGCCGAACGCGCCGTGGGTGGAAGTATGGCTGTCGCCGCAGACAATGGTTTTGCCAGGATGAGTCAAGCCCAGCTCTGGTCCCATAACGTGCACAACGCCTTGGTCGATGTTGTCCAGATCGAACAGCTTAACGCCGAAGTCCTTGCAGTTCTGCGTCAGCGTGTCGATCTGCTGCTTGGAGATAGGATCCGTAATATTGAAGCGATCCTTCGTCGGAACGTTGTGGTCCATCGTTGCGAACGTCAGATCCGGACGGCGAACCTTGCGGCCCGACAAGCGAAGGCCCTCGAACGCCTGCGGGGACGTAACCTCGTGGACGAGCTGCAGGTCGATATAGATAACGCTTGGCTTGCCTTCCTCTTGATGAATGACGTGATTGTCCCAAATTTTCTCAAACATTGTTTTCTTCGTCATTATGTTTCACCTCGTAAGTTCATGGAATCTTGCATGTCATGGCTTGATCTATTCATTGCTCTCATCATACCATGTCTTTCTTGATTGATCTAAGATATAATATCTATAAGGACTATAGTTATTAACTATAGCTTGGGCTTATCCATTTGTACATACTTTGTTTCTGGAAAGGAGCGATTCCCCATGGAATTGCGCCAGCTGCAATACGTCATTCAAATCGCCGCCGAAAAAAACTTCTCCCGCGCTGCGGACAAGCTTCATATTGCCCAGCCGTCGCTCAGCCAGCAGCTGTCGAAGCTGGAGCAGGAGCTTGGCGTGCTGCTCTTCCGCCGCACCACCAACTCCGTAGAGCTGACGCAGGCGGGCCAGGTGTTCGTAGACAAGTCCCAGGTTATTCTGGACGCCGTAGAACAGCTGAAGCAGGAGATGGACGATATGGCCCAAATGCGGAGGGGCCGTCTCGTCGTCGGCACACTGCCCATTACGGGCTCTCATATTCTGCCGCTCGTCCTGCCGGCATTCGGCTCGTTGTATCCCCAGATCGAGGTTGTGCTCGTGGAGGAGTCAACGTTGAAGCTGGAGCAGCTGACGGCCAGCGGCGGCACGGATCTCAGCCTGCTGACGCTGCCGCTTATTGACAGCACGCTGACCTATGAGCCCTATATGGAGGAGCAAATCTGCCTTGCCGTCCCGCCTCAGCATCCTTTGGCGGGCCGTCAGGACGCTGTAGAGATCGAGGAGCTGAAGGCGGAGCCCTTCATTAAGCTGAAGCGAGGGCACGGGTTCCGCCAGATTACGCTGGAGCTCTGCGAGAATGCCGGCTTCACGCCGCAGATTGTATTCGAGAGCTCCAATATCGAAACCGTTCAATCGCTGGTCGCGGGCGGCATGGGCATCGCTTTTGTGCCGCGGATGCTGACCCGGCCGCCCGGCGCCGAATTCGCCCCCGTCTATGTGAGGCTTAGCTCGAAGCCGACGCGCACGCTGGTTGTCGCAAGCCGCAAGGGACGCTACTTGTCCAAGGCGGCGCAGGCCTTCATCGCTACGCTGAAGGAAACGATCAGCGCTTATCACCAGAACGTGCTGGAGAAGGACTAGTCGAGACGATAGAGAGCTGGTCGGCGATCCTCGAACACAGGTATCCGGGACCGCACCTCGTCCACCAGCGCCAGATCGATCTCAGCGCGGAGGATCGTCTCCTCCTCGCCCGCTTCCGCCACAATCTCCCCCCAGGGATCGATGACCATGGAATGGCCGAAGAAGGAGGTTTCGCCGCTTGCGCCCATCCGGTTGCAGGCGACGACATACATCTGGTTCTCGATGGCCCGAGCCGTCAGCAGCGTCCGCCAATGATGCAGCCGGGGATTCGGCCATTCCGCCGGCACGAACAGAAGCTTGATCCCTTCCAGCGCCAGCGTTCTGGCCAGCTCCGGGAACCGGATATCATAACAGATCATCATGCCAGCCTGCTCCCCTTCAATGGACAGTCGGCCCGGTTCCTGCCCGGCCTGCAAGTATTTCTCCTCGTCCATCAAGCGGAACAAGTGAATCTTCGAATATTGGCCCGCCAGCGTGCCCTCGCGGTCAAACGCAAGCATGGTGTTATAGACGCCGTCCTCCCTGCCTTCGGCGATGGAGCCTCCGATGACATACACCCCGTGCTCCTTGGCGAACTGGGATAGAAAAGCCAGGCTCTCTTCAGCCTTCCGGTCGGCCAGGTTCTCGATTTCCGTTAACGCATACCCTGTATTCCACAGCTCAGGAAACAGGATCACATCCGGCTTCTCGCCGCCTGCCATCGCTTCGGCCAGCATGCTGGCGAGCTTTTTTTTGTTTTCTTGGGGATTTCCGGCTTCAATTGGCATTTGCAGCAGCGCCAGTCGCAGTTTTTTCGTCATATTCGGTGATGCCTCCCAGCGTTGTCGTTTTTCCCTAATGATACCTTCTGATGGTTCCGTGTCAAGATGGGCATCATTGGGCAACGTAACGAGGAAGCTCGTTATTCGAGACTACAAGCAAAGGAGTTTTCCATATGATGAAAGCCAGATTCGTTCATTTGCTGCTTCCGCTCGTTCTGCTGCTGGGAGCGTTAGCCGGCGCGCCAGCTCATGCGGAGGGCAGCACCGATGGAGGGAAGCATGCCGATGCAAGCAGCCAGGAGGAAGCGCTGAGGCCCGTACAGGTATTCGATGTGGCGGCGGGCAAGGTCGTCAAGACTATACCCAACGACAAAAAATTTCAGAAGATGGCGAGCAAATGGACCGCATCCATTACGGGACTTGCTCCTCAGCTAACAGCAGGACAAGCATGCACTTACGTCTACCGCATTCCGCTCGCCAAGCCGGCGTCCATCACAACTGGCAACATCTCGCTTACCGCCAGCGATCTCTTCCTGTTCTATTGCAAGGACCAGCCGCCTATGCTGCTTACATTCGACGATCAGCGCAAGCCCTATTTGTTCCTGTTCCAAGCCGACATTAAACCGTTTATCAAAAAAGTCGGGCTGCCGCCATTGGAATCCTGACGCCCCTGCAGGATTGGCTTCTATTATCCTTCCATTCATGCTACATTATTGCTAATGTCTATTCGGCAGCGTTTGACCAATGGAGCATTGCAGAGACGAAGCAAGACGGAGCGTGATGGAATGGAAGCAATGGAGCAAGCGAAGCGGATTAAGCCCGCCGCTCGTATGGAAGGGCTGCCTACGCAATTTTTTGCGAAGCTGGTAGCGAAGGCGAATGCTCAGATCGCCAAAGGCAAGGATGTCATCAATTTGGGACAAGGCAATCCCGATCAGCCAACGCCGCCTCATATCGTCGACAAGCTGAAGGAGGCGGCGGATAATCCCCTGTATCACAAGTACCCGCCGTTCAGCGGATACCTCTTTCTGAAGCAGGCAGTCGCGCAGCGGTACCGCGAGGATTATGGCGTCGAGCTGGATCCCGCAACAGAGGTAGCTATCCTGTTCGGCGGGAAGACTGGCCTGGTGGAGATCAGCCAGTGCCTGCTGAATCCCGGCGATATATGCCTCGTGCCAGACCCGGGCTACCCGGACTACTGGTCGGGCGTCGCGCTTGCCGGCGGCGAGATGGCGTTTATGCCTCTGCTGGAGAAGAACGGCTACCTGCCCGACTTCTCGGCGATTGATCCCGCTGTTGCGGACAAGGCGAAGCTGATGTTCATGAATTACCCCAACAACCCGACAGGCGCGGTCGCGGGCCCAGAGTTTTACGAGGAGGCCGTCGCATACGCCGTTAAGCACAATATCGTGCTCGCGAGCGACTTCGCTTACGGCGCGATTGGTTACGACGGCAGGAAGCAGGTCAGCTTCCTGGAGACGCCGGGAGCAAAGGAAGTTGGCGTCGAATTTTATACCTTGTCCAAGACGTACAACATGGCCGGCTGGCGGGTCGGCTTTGCCTTGGGCAATGCGGACGTCATCGGCATGATTAATTTGATTCAGGATCACTATTATTGCAGCCTGTTTGGCGGCATTCAGGAAGCTGCGGCGCTGGCGCTCACAGGACCTCAGCAATGCGTGGAGGAGCTGGCCGCGCGCTATGAGCGCAGGCGAGACGCTTTGTTCACGGCGCTGGACCGGATCGGCTGGAAGGCAGAGCGCCCCGGCGGCTCCTTCTTCTGCTGGCTGCCCGTGCCGGAGGGCTATACGTCGGAGCAATTCGCGGACAAGCTGCTGCTGGAGGCGGACGTGGTTGTAGCTCCAGGCGTCGGCTTCGGCGTGCACGGCGAGGGCTACGTCCGTCTGGGCTTGCTGTCTGACGAGGCCAGGCTGACAGAGGCCGTCGAAAGAATTGGCAAATTGGGCTTGTTCGGCTCCTAGAGAAGGCATAATTGGTGAAGCGCCTTTCTTTACAGCGCTCCGCGATCATGTTATCCTTATTTTAACTGAAACAAGAAACGTGATGACGGGACCAGTAAGCGGATCAGGCCTTGCCCAGAGAGTAAATTCCACCGGCTGCGAGAATTTACCGTCGGCCCCTGCCGAACCTACCTCCGAACGGCCGGCGACAAGCCGGACAGCGCCTCCTGTTACGAGGCACAGAGCTGGATGGCTGCGCCTGTAATGCGCCGCCGTCAACGAAGGTGGTACCGCGGAAGATAAGACTTTCGTCCTTTATGAGGACGGAGGTCTTTTTTCTTTTTATAACTTTAGATAGCATGGGAAGGGATCGAACATGTCGGAACGAATTGTTGTAAAAATCGGGAGCAGCTCACTCACCTCCGAAGAAGGCGGCCTGAACCGGGCCAGCATCACATTCTTCGCTTCTGAGCTGGCTTCCCGGCATGAGCGGGGAGATCACGTCATGCTGGTCACGTCGGGGGCGGTCGCTGCCGGCTTCCGTCGCATCGGGTACGGCTCTCGGCCGAAGCTCGTGCACGAGAAGCAGGCGGCTGCAGCCGTCGGCCAGGCGCTGCTTATGCAGGCTTATCAGGAGGCGCTGGGCGAATACGGCTTGGTCGCTGCGCAAATATTGCTGACGCGTGCCGACTTCTCCAATCGGCGTCGCATTCAGAACGCCCTTATGACCATTGAGGAGCTTTTGAAGCGCCGCATCATCCCCATTATCAATGAGAATGATACCGTCGCGACTGACGAGCTGGTATTGAAATTCGGCGACAACGATAACCTGTCCGCGCTTGTGGCCGCCATGACCAAAGCCGCCAAGCTAGTTATCATTACAGATATGGACGGCTTGTATACGGAAGATCCCCGCAAAAATCCGCAGGCGGTGAAGATTGAGCGGGTCGAGCAGATTTCGGAGGATATTCTGAAGCTCGCCGGCGGCGCAGGCTCCTCCGTCGGAACGGGCGGCATGCGCTCCAAGATCGAGGCGGCGCGCATCGCGATGCGAGGCGGCGTTCAGACCTTCATAGGCAAGGTACAGCAGGTTGGCGACCTGAAGCTCGCCGTGGAGGGCTGCGGCCGGGGCACGTATTTCGATACGAAGCTGCACAGCCTCTCCATGAAGAAGCAATGGCTTGGCTTTCATTCCATGCCAATAGGACGCATTACCGTTGACGACGGCGCGGTCGCCGCTCTGCTGATCGGCGGCAAGAGTCTCCTCCCCGCCGGCGTGACGGCTAGCGAAGGCGACTTCCATCCTGGCGATATCGTAGAGGTCGTGAACCGCCAGCATGAAGTGCTTGGCAGAGGCGTTGTCAACTACGCGTCCTGGCAGCTCCTGGCCGCGGCCGGGCTAGGCTCGGAGGAGGTCGCAAGGCGGCTGGAGGTGCCTCGTATCGAGGTCATCCACCGCGATGAATGGGTAACGCTGAAATCTTAATGGCAAGAGCTACATATCTAATGAATCGGGAGGCGAACTGGCATGATAAGTGAAGTAAGACAGAAGGCGGCTTTGGCGCAGGAAGCGGCAGCCGTTATGAACCGTCTGACGACGGAGGACAAAAATGCGGCGCTGTTAGCAATGGCGGACGCCCTGCTGGCGCGGCAAGAGGAATTAATAGAAGCAAACGCTGACGATCTGCAGCGCGGCCGCGACAACGGCACCAGCTCTTCCCTGCTCGACAGGCTTGCTCTGGACAGCGCCCGTATCGAGGGCATCGCCGAGGGCTTGAGACAAATTATTGAGCTGCCGGATCCCGTCGGAGAGCTGCTGGAACAATTCGAGCGTCCAAACGGCATGAAGGTAGAGAAAATCCGTGTGCCGCTTGGCGTCATCGGCATGATCTACGAGGCCCGTCCCAACGTAACCGTGGACGCGGCAGGCCTATGCCTGAAAACCGGCAACTGCGTAGTCCTGCGCGGGGGCTCCGCGGCCCTCTCCTCCAACCGCAAGCTTATTGATATATTGAAGTACGCGCTGGCGGCAACCGCTTTGCCTGTGGACGCGCTGCAGCTGATTGAGGACAGCGACCGAGCGTCCGTCAACGAGATGCTGAAGCTGAACGGCCTGCTGGATGTCGTCATTCCACGCGGCGGCGCGGCGCTGATCCGCAACGTCGTGGAGAACGCCACGGTACCCGTCATTGAGACGGGCGCAGGCATCTGCCATGTTTATGTTGACGATACAGCGAGGCTGGATATGGCGGCCTCAATCGCTTTTAACGCCAAGGTGCAGCGGCCGTCCGTATGCAACTCCATCGAGACAATGCTTGTGCATCGCAGCCTCGGTCCATCTGGGCTGGCGACGCTGCTGGCTCCTATGAAGGACGCCCGTGTAGAGCTGAGGGGCTGTTCGGAGGCTCAGGCATGGATGGACGGCATTCAGGAGGCGACAGACGAGAACTTTGCGACCGAATATAACGATTATATTCTGAATGTGCGTATCGTTGGCGGACTGGACGAGGCGCTTGCGCATATTCGCCGCTTCGGCACCAAGCATTCGGAATGTATCGTAACGGAAACCGGCGCGAACGCCCAGCGTTTCCTTCAGGAGGTCGACGCGGCCGCCGTCTATCACAATGTCTCCACTCGCTTCACGGACGGGTTCGAATTTGGCTTCGGAGCGGAGATCGGCATCAGCACGCAGAAGCTCCACGCCCGTGGTCCAATGGGCTTGCCCGCTCTGACATCAACGAAATACCGCATTTACGGGAATGGCCAGACGAGAGGCTGACCGTACGGAGAAGGAGGATATATGAAGATGACTACCTTAACGGATACCGGAATCGGCTCCATGCATATAAGCTTTTATGGCGCCGGCTCCATGGCCGAGGCTATTGCCCGCGGCCTCATAAGCGAAGAGCTTGTCGCCCCGGGCAAAATTTCGATGCTGAACCGCAGCAATGCCGAGCGGCTGAATGAGCTGCACGGACGATACGGCGTGCTGACGGTGCAACAGGGCTCCTCCAACGAGTCGTATTTGCAGGAGGCCGATATTGTATTTCTGGCTATGAAGCCGAAGGACGCGGCGGAAGCGATCGCCGCAATCGCGCCTCTGCTCTCGCCTAAGCAGCTGATCGTGTCGGTGATCGCCGGCTTGTCCATCGCTTCGCTTGAGAAGCTGCTGGGCTCAGATATGCCTATTGTGCGCACGATGCCCAATACCTCCAGCTCCATCGGGCTGGGCGTTACCGGTATTAGCTATTCCTCGAACGTCACCGAGCAGCAGCGCGTCATTACGGAAGCCATGTTCCAGTCCATTGGCATGAACGCCGTTGTAGAGGAGTCGCTCCAGGATTCCGTTACCGGCGTGTCCGGCAGCGGTCCCGCTTATATCTATTTCATCATGGAAGCGATGATGAGGGGCGCATCCGAGCTAGGGTTCGATGAAGCAACCGCGAAGGAGCTGGTCGTTCAGACCGTTCTCGGCGCGGCCCAAATGGTGAAGGAAACCGGCGAAAGTCCACAGGAGCTGCGCCGCAAGGTTACGTCTCCGAATGGAACCACACAGGCGGCTATTGAAAAAATGACAGAGCTGGGCTTGCCGGATGCTATTGTGCAGGGCATGAAGCGCAGCACAGAACGTGCGGCGGAGATAGGCGCCGCAATTGGAAGGAGCTTGGAGGCATGAGCCAGTATTGTATTGCAACTTATCGGACGTACGACGACAAAGCGGATTTTGACAAAAAGGCGCTGTCCATTGCTGTAGGCTTAACCGTCGGCAGCTGGACAGAGCTGCCTGAAGCCCAGAAGGCCGAGATGGAGAAGCATCTGGGCAAGGTGCTGTCTGTTGAGGTGCACGAGGGCGGACCGGGCGAGCGTTACGCCGATATCCGCATCGCGTATCCAGACATCAATTTCAGCCGCGATATCCCTGCCCTGCTTGTCACTGCGTTTGGCAAGCTGTCCATGGACGGACGTATAAAGCTTATCGATCTGGACGTGTCCGAATCGTTTGCCTCCGCGTTCCCGGGTCCCAAATTCGGCTTGCCGGGCGTCAGGGAGCTGCTGGGCGTACAAGAGCGCCCGCTGCTCATGAGCATTTTCAAATCCGTCGTAGGACATGATCTTGCGAATTTGCAGGAGCAATTCTACAAGCAGGCGCTTGGCGGCGTCGATCTGATCAAGGACGACGAAATATTGTTCGAGAATCCCCTTACGCCGCTGGAGAAGCGCGTGGAGACCTGTATGGAAGCTGCCCGCAAGGCGCAGGAGGAGACCGGCCAGAAGCTGCTGTATGCCGTCAACCTGACGGGACCAACCTCGCAGCTGGCCCAGAACGCCCGCAAGGCAATAGCCGCGGGAGCCAATGCGCTGCTGTTCAATGTGCTGGCCTATGGCTTCGACGTCCTGCATGAGCTGAGCAGCGACCCGGATATTCATGTGCCGATTGCCGCGCATCCCGCAATGGCGGGCGCGATGTACCCTTCGCCCCATTACGGCATCAGCGCTTCCCTGCTGCTTGGGAAGCTGATGAGGCTTGCGGGCGCAGACCTCGTCCTGTTCCCGTCGCCATACGGCTCCGTCGTTATGCCGAAGGAAGAGAATCTGGCTGTTCAGGCAGCGCTGCTTCAGCCGCTTCACGGCTTGAGAACCAGCTTCCCGGTGCCGTCCGCCGGCATCCATCCGGGTCTTGTGCCGCTTATTCTTAAGGACTTTGGAACCGACGTCGTTGTCAACGCGGGCGGCGGCATTCATGGCCATCCCATGGGTACGGCCGCAGGCGGACAAGCCTTCCGTCAGGCCATTGAGGCCGCTCTGGCGGGCAAGTCTCTGCAGGAGGCGGCTGAAGCACCGGGGCATGAAGCATTAAAAGCTGCAATTGGAGCATGGGGAGTAAGAGAAGCATGATGGATCAATCAACAACAGCCAGAAAACGTATCGTGTTCTGCGATTTCGACGGAACGATCACCATCAACGACAACATCATCGCAATTATCAAACATTTTAATCCAGAAGGCTGGGAAAGGATCGCCGAGCGCACCATTGCCACGGAGATAACCATTCAGGACGGAGTCGGGCAGCTGTTCCGGCTTCTCCCCTCCTCGCTGAGGGACGAGGTCATTTCGTATGGCGTCGGCAACGTGGTCATTCGCGACGGCTTTGCCGAATTTCTGGCCTATTGCAAGGAGCAGGACATCGCCTTTTATGTAACGAGCGGCGGCATCGATTTTTTTGTATACCCGACGCTTGAGCCCTTCGATATCCCTCGCGACCATATTTATTGCAACAGCAGCGACTTTACGGGGGAAAACATCGAAATTGTATGGCCTCACCCCTGCGATGAACATTGCGATAATCAATGCGGCATGTGCAAAACGACGATCATGCGCCGTTTCCCCAGGGAACAATATGAGCGCATTATAATCGGCGACAGCGTAACGGACTTCGAGGGCGCCAAGCTTGCCGACACTGTATATTCGCGTTCTCACTTGACGGTCAAATGCAGGGAGCTGGGTCTTGCGCATACGGAATACGAGACGTTCCATGACATCATTGCGGCAATGGCCAAGGACGAAAGGAAGGAAACGACATGAGCTTTCAACAGATACGAACGGAAGAGAAGCAGCGGGCACTCAGCGAGCTCCGCGATGTGAAGGAGCTGTTCGCGAGCCGCGGCTGGTTCCCCGGAACAAGCGGCAACCTGTCCGTGCGGGTCGGCGACTTTGCGCCGGAGCAGTTTCAATTCGCCATCACAGCGAGCGGCAAGGACAAAACCGTGCATACCCCGGAGGATTATTTGTTTGTCGACCAGGACGGCAAGCCTTGTGAGCCCACCTCTCTTAAGCCGTCGGCGGAAACGCTGATTCATTGTGAAATTTATCGTCTGACAGGCGCCGGAGCGATCTTCCACGTGCACACGGTTTTCAACAATGTGATCTCCGAATATTATTGGGATCGCAAGTCCGTGCCGGTTGACGGCGTAGAGCTGATCAAAGGGTTCAATCTATGGGAGGAAGAGAAGCACATCGACATCCCGATCGTGTCCAATTTCGCCCATATCCCTCATATTGTGCCTGAGGTGACGGAGCGAATTGTGAATGAAATTCCAGGCATTCTGCTGCGGAAGCACGGCATCTACGCCTGGGGCGCCAACGCGTTCGAGGCGAAGCGCCATCTTGAGGCGTTTGAATTTATATTTGAATATGTTTATCGTCTGGAGCTGCTGAAGCGCGGCGGCGTATAAGCTGAAGCTCCTTCTTATGCCAAAAGGGATGTCCCCGGGCCAATCGCCTGGAGACATCCCTTTTATGTTATACAACTTACGTTTTGCCACCGTAAAATTTCCCCGCATGCGCTTTCGCTTCTTCCACGCTTGTCACACGGTTTCTCCCCCACTCGAACAGGATGCGGTCGATATATTTGAGGCTCAGCTTACCGGCAAATACAGCTTCCTTGAGGGCGAACAAGATAATGTCCTCCGTATATTTGTCCTCTTCGAGCCACTTGCTGAGAATGTCGCATTCAAACGGCGACAGTAGCCGGCCAAATTCCTGCTCGAACGTCGAGAACAGATCAGACGCCGGCATGCCGGGCGACATGCTTCTCTTCGCATCCGCGGCGGGCTGGCGCTCGGCCCTCTTCGTCTGCCGCTTCTCTGCGGCCCGCCATTCGGCAGCCTTCATATGCCAGCCGCTCCAATTGTATCGCTCGGCCTGCAGTCCAGTCACCTCGTCGATATAATCGTCAATGGTCAGGAAGCCTTCCTTCATGAGCCGGCCCAGCATCGTGCCGATCGTGCGAACCTGCACGCCCATTCGCCCTGCCAGCTGCTCAGGCGTAGGAAAGTCGTTGCGCTCGGCATGCGCATACAGCATGATTTGCAGCAGCAGCATCGCCTCGGAATCGGATAAGCCTAGACTCCCATAGCTCTGCAGCAGCAAAGCGGGAATATGTACGCCTCCTTCCGCGGTCGCTGCGGCCATGCCATGCGAATAAGCCTTCCACATATCATCGCTCATATCTTTCCCCTCCCCAGGCGTATAACAAAAAAGAGCTGCCCGGCATGGCGGGCAGTCCAATTATTTCGCTTCTCTTACAATGGTATACGTGTCCCGAGCAATGAGCAGCTCCTCATTGGTCGGCACGACCAGCACCTTCACTTTGGACGCGGACTTCGAGATGACTCTTGCCGCCTTGCTTCGCACCGCATTCAGCTCCAGATCAAGCTCAACGCCGAAAAAGGTGAGCCCCTCGCAAACCGCCTGACGCACATCCGGCGCATTCTCACCGACGCCAGCCGTGAACACCAGAACGTCCAGCCCGTTCATCGCAGCTGTGTAGGAGCCTATATATTTTCTCAGACGATAGGTGTACATGTCAAACGCCAGCCTCGCGTTTTCGTCTCCGTTCTCCATCGCCTCCGTCACCTCGCGCATATCGCTGCTGATGCCGGAGATCGCCAGCATGCCGCTATGCTTATTCAGCATGGAGTTGACCTCGTTCAGCGACAGCTCCTCCTTGTTCATCACGAAGGGAACAATCGCGGGGTCAATATCGCCGCTTCGCGTGCCCATCATCAGTCCCTCCAGCGGCGTCATGCCCATGCTCGTGTCGAGGGTCTTGCCGTCCATAATGGCCGCGCAGCTGGCCCCGTTCCCTATGTGGCAGGTGATCATCTTAAGCGACTCCAGCGGCACACCCAGCCATTGAGCGGCATGATCGCTGACATAGGAATGCGACGTGCCATGGAAGCCATAGCGTCTGATCTTGTGCCGGCGATACAGCACCTTAGGGATGGGGTACAGGTAAGAAACAGGCGGCATCGTCTGATGGAACGCGGTATCAAACACCACCACCTGCGGCACGCCCGGCATATTCGCTTCCACCGCCGAAATGCCCATCATATGAGCCGGGTTGTGAAGCGGAGCAAGATCGAACAGCCTCTTGATCTCCAGCTTGACCTCCTGCGTCACAAGCACCGAGCCCTTGAACACCTCGCCGCCGTGCACCACGCGATGTCCGACTGCGTCAATCTCCGTCATGGCGGACAGCACGCCGTGCTCCGCATGCGTCAGCATATCGATCACTCGCTTGACCGCCGTAACATGATCCAATATTTCGCTGACGTCGCGCACCTCCGGCTTGTCCGCCGGCTCATGCGTAACGATGGAGGAATCCATGCCGATTCTCTCCACGCGCCCGCTAGCGAGCACGCTTTCGTTCGTCATGTCGTACAGCTGATATTTGAGCGAGGAGCTCCCCGCGTTAATGACTAGCACCTTCATGAAATCCGATCCCCATCTCTGTCATATTCAAAAAAGCCAATGCCCGTTTTCGCCCCCAGATGGCCGGCCCGCACCATCTTCTTCAGCACAATGGATGGCCGATATTTGAGCTCGCCATATTCCCGGAACATGCGATCCAGGGCGGCCAGCACGGCATCCAGTCCGAAGCGGTCCGCCATCTCGAACGGTCCATGCTGGAACGAATAGCCAATTCTCATGGCGCGGTCGATGTCCTCCGCGGTGGCGACGCCCTCCTCCAGCACATGCAAGGCTTCATTGATGAAGAGGCAGATCAGGCGAGTCGTGACGAAGCCCGGGGATTCGAATACCATGACGCCCTTCTTCGCAAGAACCTCCTCCACGAACTCCTTCATCCGGTTAAAGGTATCGTCGGACGTTTTGAGTCCCCGCACAATTTCAACCAGATCGATCTTGGAGACAGGGTATATAAAGTGCAGACCGATGACCCGGTTCGGCACGCTGGTGACGCTAGCCAGCTCCGTCAAGCTCAGCGTTGACGTGTTGGAGGCCAGAATCGTCGACGCTCCGCAGATGGCGTCCAGCTGACGGAACACAGCCTTCTTCGCCTCCATATCCTCGGTAATAGTCTCAATAATGAGCTCGCAGTCGCCCAGCTCAGTATAGAGAGAGGCTGTATGAATTCTGGACAAAATAAGCTTTTTCTCCGCGCCGGTCAGCGCCCACTTCTCGATCTGCTTGTCCAGAGTGACTCCAATCATTTGTATCGCATATGCAAGCCGTTCAGGCGTTCGTTCAAGCATGACGACGTCAAGGCCTTTGGCGGCTAACATCTCCGCAATCCCTTGGCCCATCGTGCCTCCGCCTATGACTCCAACTTTCTTGATCATTGCATTTCTAGCTCCCTCAAGGTAGATTCCTTCTTATTATAACGATTTTCAATAAAAAAAGAAGGCGACCCCAAGGTTCGCCTTCAAATTGTTAAGATTGAAACCGTTTTATGCGGCCTCTCCGCTCCTCATCAGCCTGCGGAACGTCTCGCCGTCCAAGCTTTCTTCCTTCAGCAGCGTTTCCAGCGCTGCTGCGAAGATGTCTCGCCGCTCCTCCAGCAGCGCCTTGGCAGCCAGCATCTGTTCATCCAGCACTTCCTTCGTAATCGCCGCCCAGCTTTCCGGGGTCATCATGGAGGCATGAATAATGCCAAGCGAGGTTAAGCCGGATTCCACAAGCGTCTTCACTATATTGACCGCTTGATCGAAATCGCCTCGTGAGCCCGTGCTGCGATCGCCGTAGAACATCTCCTCCGCCGCCGCGCCAGCCAGCGTGATCCGAATCTGTCCGTTCAGGAACGGCTTGGTGTACAAATATTGATCCTGCTGCGGCTGATGTCTGACATAGCCCAGCGCGCCGCCCCGAGGCGACAGCGCCACCTGGGAGACGCTGCCCGGCCGAACGAGCTCTGCCATAATGGCATGCCCCAGCTCATGAAGCGCAACACGGCGGCGTTCCTCCTCCGAAGTCTCGCGGTCCGTCTTCTCGCCAAGCATAACCTTATCGATCGCCATTAGAAAGTGTCGTTCCGCAATGAGCTCGCAAGCCTCCCGCATCGCGTAGATCGCCGCTTCATTCATGACCGACTCCAGCTGGGCGCCAGAGAAGCTGTAGGTCTGCTCTGCCAGTCGCTCCAGACTGACGGAATCCTCCAAAGGCTTATTGGCGGCATGAATGCTCAGAATATGCTGGCGGCCCTTCTTGTCCGGCAGCTCTACCCCGATATGGCGGTCAAAGCGCCCGGGACGAAGCAGCGCGCCGTCAAGCATTTCCTTGCGGTTGGTCGCCGCAATGAGCAGAATGCGGGGCGACTCGTTGGCGTGTATGCCATCCATCTCTGTCAGCAGCTGATTCAGCGTCTGATCATATTCCCGGTGCTGGCCGCCGTCGCGTTTCCCGCCGATCACTTCAATTTCATCAATAAAAATAACCGCGCTGCTTTTGCCGGCCTTCTTGGCTTTGGTACGCGCCTCCTTGAACAAATCACGTACCCTTCCGGCGCCTACCCCCACATACATTTCCACAAACTCACTGCCCGAGGCCGCCAAGTAGATGGAATCCGTATAATGCGCTGCAGCCTTCGCCAGCAGCGTCTTGCCCGTTCCGGGAGGTCCGGCCAGCAGTATGCCCTTCAGCGGACGAATGCCGAGCTTCTCGATTTTATCGCGCTTCACAAGGAAGTCGAGCGCCTCGACCAGCTCCTCCTTCGCCCGCTCCTGTCCACCAATCTGATCGAAGCTGAAGGGTGCAGCCTTCACTTCATTCCGGCTTTTCCCGCCCGTCAGCGCCGTCAGCTTTCCTCTGCCTTGAGCGGTATACAGCACCGCTGCCGCAATAACGGCAAGGAATACAAAAGGCAAGACGTTAACGCCCATATAGATCAGAAACAGAAGCAGAACAGGGAAAAATCCGATCAACAGCTCCAGACTGTATTTACGCATTCGTCCACACCCCCAATTGATTTGGCGTACGCGGCAAGACGATAAATTTGGCTCCCTTCTCGCTGCGGAGGGTCACATAGACATGGGCATTATCCATCGCTGTTTCTGCACTCACGCCCGCCCTAGCGGATACCGCGTTCTCCATCGTAGCAGGGATAGCGGAATACGTTTTGGTCTCCATCGCTTCCGCGATGTCGAACAGGGCCGACTGCCATATTTCCTCAAGCAACGGATCCTCCTCCGTCACAATGCTTATATCCAACGCTTTCCCATTAGCGGACTGGCCGGCCTGCTCGCTTGCGGAGGCGTATACCTCCTGCAGATCGGCCTCCTTGGACAACTGGAGCGTTATGGCAAGCTTGCTCTGGCCGATCTTCGGCTTGCCCGCGTCCACAACGCCTGGCAGCTCCTCCAGCGTTTTGGTTAACGGCGAGGCTACAGCAACCTCCTTATACAAGGTCCAGCCCCCGAACAGGGAAGCTGCGGATATAATCACGGTGACGGCGATAGGCAGCATACGAAGCTTTCTCATGAAGCAATCCCTCCCATACCGTATTGTTGGCACAATCAGATCCATACATCATTTGCTATACGAAAGTATATCACATTCGTATACCATTAGGGCGGTGTAAAAACAGGAAACGGGACCATCATTGTGGTCCCGTCCCCGTAGGCAATGTGAAGGATTCAATCAAGTCACCTTCACGGTCAAACGTATAAAATTGATAATAATAGCGACGTCGATCGCCATCCTGTGAGGAGTAATACACTTCCCATGCCGGGGAATCGCGGAACAAGCCAGGCTGTACACGAACAACCTCAAGTCCAGCCGCGCTACGATTCGCCTCACGAAACTGAGCGAGAAGCTCCTCCTCAGAGAGCACATCGTCAGCGTCAATCGTATACAACGGTTCGCCTTCTCCGGTCAGATAGACATACCGTACAGCCCCAGCGCCGTCCCTGCCCTCCGCAATCCATGATGAAGCTTCCCATACATGCTTATGCAGCTTGTCGACCTCTGACAGCTCGCCCGTCTGAAGGGCGGCCTGCCGCATGCTGCGCTCCAGGCCCCATAGCGGGCTCTGGATGTCGTGGAGATACAAGCCGAACCATACCAGGAAAGTCACTGCGCTTGCGCTTATGAGCAGAATCCAGCGCTTCGGCGTCATGAACGGAGGGCGTTTTTTTTCAATGGCCCGCATTAGCCATTAAGCAGCCGCTCGTAGCTGGCGGCAGCCTCATAACGAATTTTTTCCTCATCCAGCAGCGTGCACACGCCGTTCTTCACAACCTGTCTGCCGTCAACCCATACATGCCGGACATCGCGCCCGTTCGCCGCATAGACGAGATGGGAGACAATATCCGTGAGGGGATACATATGCGGCTGATCCAGATCGATCGCAATAAAGTCCGCCTTGAAGCCTTCCTTCAGCATACCGAACGTCTCCCCTTGCCACACTGCGTGTGCGCCATATGTCGTGCCCAGCTTCAGCGCCTCCCAGGCAGGCACCACAGTAGGATCGCCGGATACACCCTTATGCAGCAGAGCAGCAAAGCGTATTTCTTCGAACAGGTCCAAATTGTTGTTGCTTGCCGCGCTGTCCGTGCCCAGCGAGACCTTGACGCCTGCGCGCAGCAGCTCCGGCACTCGCGCAATGCCGCTCGCCAGCTTCAAATTGCTGACAGGGTTGTGCGAGACCGAAACGCCGCGCTCCGCCAGCAAAGCAATTTCGTCATCGTTCAGATGAACGGCGTGTGCGACCAGCGCGGGACGGGAGAAGAAGCCTAACCGATCCAGATGCTCGACAGGACGAACACCGTAATCCCGTACATTTTGTTCGACCTCCGCCAGCGTCTCCGACATGTGCGTATGCAGAGGCAGATTCATATCGTGCGCCGCTTGCACAAATTTCTCAATATAAGCAGGCGGGCATGTGTAT
Source organism: Paenibacillus sp. PL2-23 (assembly GCF_040834005.1). Lineage (NCBI taxonomy): Bacteria > Bacillati > Bacillota > Bacilli > Caryophanales > Paenibacillaceae > Paenibacillus > Paenibacillus sp. PL2-23. The sequence continues at coordinate 2,738,868 of NZ_CP162129.1, read as the reverse complement.
GGGGCGTGAGGCGACAGAAGCGTCGTAATCCGGCCGTCCGCCTTGCCATGCCAAGCCTTGGCGAAGTCCAGCGCGTCCTGCAGCTTCGCACTCTGCTCCTCCTCGGAGCAGAGTCCGATGACACCCCGCGTCAGAATGCCGCGGATACCGCCCTGCTCCGTCATTTCAGCGACTTGATCCATACGATCATACATGTCGACGAAGGCGGTAGTTCCCGATCTCAGCATCTCCACAATGGCCAGCGCGCTTCCTGCTCTTGTATCCGCATCCACGTATCTGCCTTCCATCGGCCACATCTTTTGCTCCAGCCACACCTGCAGGTTCTGATCGTCGGAATAGCCTCGCAGCAAAGACATCGCCGCGTGCCCATGCGTATTCACCAGTCCCGGCAGGAACGCAAGCCTGCTGCCGTCCAGCTTCCGAGCATCGGGAGCAAGCTGCTCCACTCTCGGCGCTTCGGCTCCGATATATGTAATGCGGTCGTCTGTAATGACCATGTGCCCCTGCACCGTGCGGCTGTCATCATTCATTGTGACGAACAGGCCGTTCTCAATCCATAGCTGACTCATCCGTGTCACCTTCCCCATCTTCATGATTCAAATAATAGGCCAAGCTTAATAATTCTCTTGTGAAATCTGCATTATGAATGCGGACATCGTCCGGCACGCGGAGAATGGCGGGGGCGAAATTCAAGATGCCCTCCACGCCTGCGGCGATAAACTGGTTGGCCACATTTTGCGCCTCGTGGGCCGGTACTGTTATAATGCCGATGCGAATGTTTTCGCTCTCCACGACACTTGCCAGCTCCTTCATCGGTTGAACGATCAACTGGTTAATATGCGTGCCAACCTTGTCGGGATGAACATCGAACACCGCCGCAATTTTCATATTGTCCTTGGCATATTTATTGTAGTTGCAGAGGGCTAGACCTAAGTTGCCGGCGCCTACCAATGCAACCTTGATCGTCTGATTCACCTTCAGAATCTGCCTGATTTTTTCGATCAAATAAATAACGTCGTACCCGATTCCTTTACGGCCGAACTCGCCGAAGTACGCCAGATCCTTCCGAATCTGTGCCGGGTTCAGGTCCAGCTTGACGCCCAGCTCCTGGGAGGACACCGTCTGTATTTCACGGCTGTGCAGCTCATTCAGCACCTGCAGGTAGATGGGCAGGCGCCTGACGACCGCTTCTGATATTTTGGCTTGCTTCATAGGTACCTACTCCTTCTTCATAAGAATCGAGCCGGCATCGGCTTCCGGGGTCCCTTCCTCATCCGAAAGCCATTGCTTCATTCGGGGCACCATCTGATCCGTGTGCATCGTCTCTATCTTCGGTCCTGGCAGCGAATATAGAAAATGCTTGCCGTAATACGTGTCAATGACACGGGTGTCATACAGAATGACAATGCCCTTGTCCCTGGCGGTTCGGACCAATCTGCCGAAGCCTTGCTTGAACCGTATAACAGCTTGCGGTATAGACAGCTTCATGAATGGGTTCTGCTTCTGACGCTGCAGCAGCTCAGACTTCGCTTCCACTAAGGGATGATTCGGCGGCTGGAACGGCAATCGCACGATCGCCAGACATATCAAGCCTTCACCAGGGATATCGACGCCCTCCCAGAAGCTGCTTGTGCCGAGCAGCACAGTCTCGGGCTGCTGGAGGAATCTTCTTGTCAGCTTCGTTCGGTTGCTGCTGTCAATACCCTGACCCAGCACAGCGATGCCCTCGGCGTCCAGCTGAGCCTTAAGCGGATCATACACCTGCTTAAGCATCTTGTAGGACGTGAACAGCACAAGCATGCGTCCCTTGGTCATGGCGGCTGCTTCGGCGAGCGACGCAACCAAACGTCCCAGATACGCTTCATCGACAGAGGCACCCTTCAGCACCGGGAAATCACGGGGAATGACGACCAGCGCCTGCTCCCGGTATCGGAATGGAGACGGCAGCAGCACATTTCGCAATCGGCCCTGCTGCTCGTAGCCTGTCAAGCCTAGCTGCTCTTCGGCATATTGGAAGCTTTTTTGCACAGTTAAGGTGGCTGAGGTAAGGATCACGCTGTCCTTTGCGTCAAAAAAATACTTCTGCAGCTGGCTGCTGACATCAACTGGGGCGCCGAACAGCGCGGTAGACCGATGGCGATAGGCAGAGCTTGCCTCAATCCAATAGACGAACTGGCTGTCCTCCAGCTTCATGATCGTTCGCAGCTCATCCTTCACCCGGGTTACATCCCGAATAGCTCCGTTCAAATCCGTCAGCTGGGCCTGAATGGCGTTATCCTCCACACGGTCCTTGGCATCGCTCATCAGCTTATCCATCGTCTTGATCACTCTGGACAGCTCGACGTGGATGTTATTCTCTACAGTTAGAAGCTCCTCCCACTCGCTTGGCAGTCCGCCGGATTGAAGGCGCTTAACAAGAGAGCCGCCCTCGCTCATGCTGTCCGACGCGTTTGCGGCGAAGCTGTACAGCAGCTCAAACAGCTTGTCCCAATGCTCCTTAATCTCCTGGAATATAGGAATGACCGTGTCGATCGTCTCCACCCATGCCTGCGCATGGTCGTCGCCTTCCTGCTGCAGCTTCAATCGAAGGCTCGGCAACAGACCGGAGCGATTATCCCGGAACAATCTCTGCAGATTCTGAACTAATGTGAAATAATGAACATTTAATCCCAGATGCTTCCCCGCAACCTCCTCCACATGATGGGCCTCGTCAATGACAAGATGGCTGTAAGTGGGCAGAAGCCGGTGATCGGCCTGTACATCCGTGAACAGCATGGAGTGATTGGTGATGCAGACGTCCGCTATATTGGATTCATGCTTGGCGCGATGATAATAACAGCGTTTGAACCAAGGACATGCCCGGTTGAGACAGGAATCGGCATCGCTCGCCACCGTTGCCCAAAATTCAGGCCCTCGATTACCAAAGTTCAGCTCCTCTTGATCCCCTGTCTCTGTCTCGCTCAGCCATACCACCATCTGCGCGGCAGTAATAGGGTCTTCGATTGGAGCCGCCAGATCCTGAGCGCTCAGCTTGCCCTCGAACTTGCGCATGCATAGATAGTTGCCCCGGCCCTTGAAGATAGACGCCTTGAAGGGAAATGGAAGCACCTCGCTCAGCAATGGCAAATCCCGTTGCCTGAGCTGCTCCTGCAAATTGATGGTATGGGTGCTGACCACGATTTTGCTGTCCGTCTGGACGCTGTAATACAGAGATGGAATCAAATAGCCTAGCGACTTGCCTGTACCCGTGCCCGCCTCAATAAGCAGATGCTTGTCATTGGCCAGTGCTTCATACACTTCCTTGAACATGGCGCTCTGTGATTCCCGTTCCTCGTATTGCTGGAATTTCCCTTGAAATTTTTCCTTGATGCCGCTCAAATATTGCTCGAACGAAACACCCTCCAAAGGGTTGCGGACCCCATCCTGCCTTGGTGGTTTTTCGTCGCTCCACTCCTTCGCCTTCAGGGCGAACTGTCGGTAATAATCATATTCGGCGGATTCAAATACCGTGCTTTGCTCGATCCAGGCTTCATTCTGCTTCAAGTACCAGTGCAGATCCTTGCCTTCATCAATTAACGCAGAGAGCCGCTGCGCGGTCAGCAGCGGCATAGAGCGGAGCTTCTGTGTCATTTGAATAAATATAAGTGCGGTAGCCATCGCATCGCTGTCGGCCTGATGGTGCCGATGCTCGCCGATGCCGAATTGCTCGGCGACCGCGCCGAGCTGATAAGTGGTAATGGAAGGATACATGATACGAAGCAGCTCTACCGTATCCAATCTGCGGCCCGTAAACGCCATATAGCCGCAGCGATCCAGCGCCTGATTCAGAAAGCCGGCGTCAAAGCCTACATTATGAGCGACCAACACCGCGTCGTCGAGCAGCGGGATGAGCTCCAGGAGAACGTCGCTCAGCTCTGGAGCATCCTTCACCGTCTCCTCTGTAATGCCAGTCAGGCCCGTAATGAATGCAGGGATTGGAACCGTTGGCTTCACGAAGGAGCTGTATGTCTCCACTATATCCAATTGTTCATTGACGATGACGGCGCCAACCTGCAGAATATCGTCCTCTGCCCCATGTCCCGTCGTCTCCAAATCCAACACGGCAAATTTCATTGATTTCCGTTCCTCTCACAAGCAGCACAGCTCCGTGCTTCCAAAATATAACGATAATTGCCCCGGCGTTTCCTGACAACACTTCAGGTTGTTCAAGGAATCCGTGAAGCTGGGGTATACCTCGTAGGCTTTGCGGAACAGCTTCTCCGCCTGCGCCATATTCATGTGCACAGCGTGAATGCACCCAAGGGCATTATAGCCCAAAGCGAGCCATTTCGGGAAGTCCGACAATTGAATCAGCAGCTGAAAGTGGCGTTTGGCTTCCTGCCAATTTTGCATGTGCATCTGGCTCATGCCTAGAAACAATCTGGCCAAATTGCATTCAGGCGCAATAGCGATGACCGTCTGGAACAATTCCGCGGCGCGGGAGAACATAAATAATTTATAATAGCCTTGACCCTGATTAATAAGCGCCGCAGCTTCCTCCGGAATCGTTAAATCCGCCATGCTGCAAGAAGATTTTTCATGAATTATCTTTGGAGGAGCAGCGTCCACGGCCATTGGCTCCGCCTGCTGCTGAGATGATGCGGCAGACAGGCTGCTGGCTTCGCTCGGCTTCGCCGCAGCCGCAGAAGGGCATCCCAAATCGCCAAATCGATCCTGGAAGTCCGCAACCTTCTCCTCGAACTCCAGCCACTGCTCGATAAACATGTCGCTCATTTTTTTCAGCTCGCCGATTTGCTGCAGATACAATTGTCGCTCCTGATCGCTTGCTTGTGGGAATTGCTCCGTAATCCCGTCAAGCATCTCGTTCATCGAAGTGAACATATGCTGAAACATGCCGCATCCCCGCCTTCGCTTTTGATTAAGGAGTGATACGGTCATTTTTTGTTTGCAGACGGCTTTTCATACGGCATCCCATTCGTTACATAAGACAGGGATGTTTCTTTAGCGCTGGTGTTACATAATCGTAGCGTGCAGCTCCTCGGCAAGCAGCTTAACTGGCTTGTTGCTGCTGTCCAGAATCGTAATGATCGGTTTATGCTGCTTGGCTTCCTCATTCGACAGCATGGCATAAGAAATAATAATGACCTGATCGCCTGGCTGAACAAGCCTAGCGGCGGCTCCGTTCAAGCAGATGACGCCGGAGCCTCGGGCTCCCGTAATCACGTAGGTTTCGAACCTCGCGCCGTTGTTGTTGTTGACGATCTGTACCTTCTCGTTCTCCAGAAGATCGGCGGCATCCATCAGATCCTCGTCTATTGTAATGCTGCCTACATAATTCAAATTGGCTTCCGTCACCGTAGCCCTGTGCAGCTTCGACTTCATCATTGTTCTAAACATGGTCTACACCTCCGATGGGTTCATACAGGCTGTTGTCGATCAATCGGGTGTTGCCGAACTTGACGGCCAGAGCAAGAATCACGGTGTATGGCAGCTCATTGATAGCAGCATCAGCCGAGAGCTCCTCCAGCGAAGGGAACCTTAACAGCTCGACATAATCAATTGCTGCGCCGCTTGCGCCGCGGATATGGTTCTTCACCCGTTCCACTAGCTCCCCGGCCGTCATGCCAGGCTGGGGGATCCATTCCTTCGCTAATTGAAGCGACTGCGATAAGACGACCGCCTGCGAACGCTGCTGGGCGGATAAGTATACATTCCGCGAGCTGAGCGCAAGCCCGTCCGGCTCCCGAACCGTTGGACATGGCACAACGTCTACATTGAAGTTCAAATCCTCGACAAGCTGAGTGATGACGGCCACCTGCTGCGCGTCCTTCATGCCGAAGTAAGCGCGATCGGGCTGGACGATATGAAACAGCTTGCTGACAATAAGCCCTACGCCGTCGAAGTGCCCTGGGCGGGAGGCGCCGCAGAGCCTTGTCGTAACGCCGCTAACGAGAACGCTGGTCAGAGGCTTTCTGGGATACATCTCCTCCACGGATGGGAGGAACACAAGATCCATCCCGTTCTGCTCTGCAAGCTCCAAGTCGCGCTCCTCGTCCCGGGGATACCGGTCAAAATCCTCGTTCGGACCAAATTGGGTCGGATTGACGAAGATGCTAAGCACCGCAGCTTCATTTTGCTCTTTGGCCTGGCGCATCAAGCTGGCGTGGCCCTCGTGCAGGAAGCCCATTGTGGGAACAAAGCCGATGGTTTTGCCCTCTTGCCTCAGCTCTCCAAGCTGCTGCTTCAGGCCTGCGATTGTACGGCAAATCTTCATTGTACGGACGCTCCATTCTTGGCAGCCGGGTCATCGCTGCCCGGTCCCCCGGAGCCGTACAGCCGGCTTGTGCCGACTGCCGAATTCACCGTTTGTGGCTGGAAGGCATGCTCCTCGGCCGGGAACTGTCCCGTTTTCACATCGTTGACATAAGATTCAATAGCGCCTCGAATGGTGGTTCCGATATCGGCGTATGCTTTCACGAATTTTTTCTCAAAGTATGGTGAAGCGTATTGGAGCAAATCATGATAGACAAGCACTTGTCCGTCGCAGCCCCTGCCGGCTCCGATCCCAATCGTTGGAATGGACAGCTTCTGGCTGACTGCCTCAGCCACAGGCTCCGTCACCAGCTCCAGAACAATGGCGAAGGCGCCGGCTTCCTGGAGCGCCAGCGCGTCCTCCAGCAGCCTCTGAACCTCTGGCTCCAGCTTGCCCTGCACCTTATAGCCGCCCAGCTGGTGAACGGACTGCGGGGTTAAGCCGATGTGGCCCATAACGGGAATACCCGCCTGCACCAGCGCTTTCACATCGTCCGCAATTTCAGCGCCGCCCTCCAGCTTCACCGCCTGGGCACCGCCTTGCTGCATGATTTTGGCGGCGTTGTGCAGCGTCGCCTCCCTGCTTGCGCCATAGGTCATAAATGGCATATCCGCTACAATAAACGTGCTAGTCGCCGCGCGGGCAACCGCTCGCGTGTGATATACGATATCCTCAATCGTGACGGGGATGGTCGTCTCGTAGCCAAGCACGACATTGCCGAGCGAATCCCCCACCAGAATAACATCAATACCTGCTTCTTCGGCAAGCTTAGCCGACGGGTAATCGTACGCCGTCAGCACGGAAATCGCGTTGCGATCCTGCTTCATCTTCCCCAGGCTGTTGATCGTCAGTCGTTTCCTCATCCGCTTCATCTCCTTCGGAGTATTGTGCGTCACGCTCTCCAGCTCCAACAGTCCTAGTGTAAACACAAAAAAACCTTTTAGCCGCTGCTAAAAAGGTTCCCGAAGAAAAAGGACACAGGGTGTCGCTCCTTCTGTCTCGGTCCACCTACGGCTCAGAGCAGAGTGTGCAACGCCAAACGTTATCTTACAGAACGGCTTGGGCCATCAGTGCAGCTTCCACGGGAATACCGCCTGATAGTTGTAGTGTAGCAAAAAAGCCAGCATTCGTAAATGGCGCGGGACCAGAGGCGATTTGCCGCAAGAGATGTCCCCCGCGGCGCTTCACCAGGGGCGTTATGTGGAGGCACGCGGCTCCCCCATCTCCGCAGAGAAGATGGAAGCATACGAGCCGTTATCCTGCAGCACACGAATCGCCCCGCTCTCCTCCAGACCGACCGGAATGCCGTGCAGCTCGCCCTGAGGCGTAATCAGCCTAGCTCTGCGGCCAAGCGTGACCGACAGCGACTCCCATAGTGTCGCGATGGGACCAAAGCCCTCCTGCAGGAACAGGTCGTACAGCGTCTCCCACTCCAGCAGGAACGCGGCCAGCAACGCTTGCCGGCTGAAGGCTCGTCCTCCCTCAATGCGCAGCGAGGTCGCCTTCTCCAGCAGCTCCTCGGGATAATCCGACGCGGATAGATTAACGCTCACGCCAACGCCCGCTATTATATATTTCAGACGCTCGTCCTCGGCGGCGGATTCCAGCAAGATGCCGCTTATTTTTTTGCCGTTAACAAGCAGATCATTAGGCCATTTGATGCCGATCTCAAGCTCCGTCTCTCTTCGCAGACTTCTGCATAACGCAACCGCCGTCAGCAGTGTCAGCTGCGGCGCGCAATGGATAGGCACCTCAGGTCGAAGCACCATGCTCATCCACAAGCCTTTGCCCTGTGGGGATACCCAGCCCCTGCCCATACGTCCGCGACCGCCAAGCTGCTCCTCCGCCAGCACCAGAGCTCCTTCCTGCGCGCCGTTCTCCGCCAGCTCTCGGGCCACATCCTGTGTGGATTTCACCTGCTCGCGGACAACGAGAGTGCTGCCGAACCTCTTGGCGCGAATGGCGCTGCTCCAAGCAGCTTCATCTATCGCTTCCGGAGCGAATACCAGCCTATAACCAAGCTTGGTGGACGCCTCAAACTCATAACCGGCCCCCTCCAGCTTCTTGATCTGCTTCCATACAGCGGTCCGGCTGACGCCGAGCTCCTGGCTCATCATGCCGCCGGATACGTATTGGTCCTTATGTCTTTCGAACAGCTGTAACAGCGCATCAATGCTCATCGCTTCGATCCTCTTCATTCCAATTTTCGGCCCATGCGAGCAGCTTGTCCTTCTCATTGGCCGTTTCACCTGACGCTGCGGCCAGCAGTAGCCGGCTTAGCGTCTTGCTGAGCCAAGGGCCTGCAGGTCGATTTAATCGCTGCAGCACCTCAGCGCCCCCGACCGCCAGCTCCTTCAGCGTCTTGGCAGGCATATCCTCCAGCCATGAGGCCAGCAGCGCTGCAGAGGGCTGGGTGAGCCTTCCCTGGTTATGGGGCAGCGTCCGTGCAATGCGCAGCCAGCTCCTGGCGGCAGACTCGCCTGCAGTCAGGACGACTTCCGTCCACGCCCTCTTGAGCGGCGCGACGTCATTCCGCGTCGGCTGGCCCCTATCTATCATACGCTCATGGCAGTCAATGACCGCGCTTATGAACATGCTTCGTTTGTTCGAGAACCGAAGCTGGCTCATCACGCTGCCAGCCTCCTCGCCAGTGAAAGCCAGCGACAGGAATACAGCAGCCCACCGCTCGTCCTTGACAGGAAGCTGGGCCATATCCGTCAGTTGAAGCTCATCGCCAGCGCTTCCCTTCCATTCTTCCATTGCTTGGTTCATCTTGCTCAGAGCGCTCCCCGGAAGCGGCTCCTTCCAATGGGACAGCAGGCCGCTGGCAGCAAGCCAAATGAGCGCCCGCTCCGGCACGTCGCTGCCTAGCATCTTGTCCAGCTCGGCCTGCACTCGCTCCATCGCAACATGGCGCAGCAGAGCGGCGTGTCTCTTCAAGGAGCGCCAGAGGGACGGGACAGGGGCGAGACGATACGCGCCAAGGAATCGGACCGCTCTGATCATCCGCAGGGCGTCCTCCTGGAAGCGCAAGCTGGGATCGCCTACGCAGCGCAGTCTGGACGCTCGCAGATCGCCTTCGCCGCCACAGGGATCGTATAGCTCGCCGCTTAGCTGGATGGCCATGGCGTTCATTGTAAAGTCGCGCCGCAGCAGGTCCTCGTCCAGCCCCTTGATGAACACCACTTCCGATGGCTTGCGGTGCCCCACATATGCCGCTTCTGCGCGATAGGTCGTCACCTCATACGTCATGCCATGCTGCACGACCGTCACTGTGCCATGCTGAAGACCGGTTGGGATACATTTGGGGAACAGCGCCAGCGTTTCCTCCGGCGTCGCCGACGTGGCAATATCGACATCCTGAATAGGCAAGCCAAGCACGGCGTCGCGAACAGCTCCGCCCACGAACACCGCTTCATGTCCCGCTTCCTCCAGCGTCTCCATTATGGGCAGCGCCGCAATCATTTCGTCCCTCAAACGAAGCCGCATCTGGCCTCACCCCTCACATACAGAAACCTTCATTTCCTCGTCTATGGCGTCTATGCCCAGCACTCTGTAATAAATCGACTCATATTGCGCCGTGATAACATCATTACAAAATTCATGTCTTGCCCGGTGTAGACACGCTTCCTTCACCCCGGCCATAAGCGCTTCGTCCTTCAGCAGCCGGATAGCATGGGCAGCCATCTCCTCCACATCCCCGATTGGAGACAGGAAGCCGGTCTCACCATGAGTGACCAGCTCGGGTATGCCCCCGGCATTGGACCCGATTGTCGGCACGCCGCAGGCCATCGCCTCCAGAGCGACCAGGCCAAAGCTTTCCTTCTCGGAAGGCAACAGCATAACATCGGCGAGCGAGATCACATGCGCGACGTCCTCCTGCTTGCCCAGGAAGTGCACCCTGTCCTCAAGCCCCATATTTCGAATTCGGCACTGCATCTTGGAGAGCTCCGGCCCTTCGCCAACGAGCAGCAGCTTGGATGGCACGTCCTTGCATACCTTGGCGAACACATCGATGACATCGCCAACCCGCTTCACGGGACGGAAGTTGGATATATGCATCAATATCTTCTCTTCCGGCAATGCAAAATCCGCCCGCAGCGAAGTAACATCTCTTGGATAATAAACTCGTTTGTCAACGAAATTATAGGTGAGATCGATAGGCGACATAATATCCAGCAGACTCCTAGTTTCCGCAATCAGATCGTTGGAAACCGCGGTTACCGCGTCGCTCTGATGGATCGCAAGACGAATCAGATCCTTAAGCGACTCGTCTTGGGCCAGTACTGTAATATCAGTGCCATGCAGCGTTGTGACCGTCTTCAGCCCGTCTCCGATCATTTGCTTGGCCAGATAGGCGCAGACGGCGTGCGGAATCGCGTAATGCACGTGAAGAATGTCCAGCTGCTGCATTTTGGCCACTTGCGCCATCTTGCTCGCTAGTGAGAGATCATACGGCGGGAAGCGGAAAACGTAATATTCATTAACCTCAACCTCGTGAAAAAATATATTCTTATGAAACTTTCCTAATCGGAAAGGAATACTATGCGTTATAAAATGAATTTCGTGCCCCTTTTCCGCCAGCAGCTTGCCAAGCTCCGTCGCTACAACTCCCGAGCCGCCCAGCGTCGGGTAACACGTAATGCCGATCTTCAATTTGCGAGCCATGAAGGCCGCACCTCCCACTCGTTCGGTATTTCTCTACGCTTGTATATCGTCAGAATCATTCGAAGAAGGTGACTTGATGAGGCTTCTTAATGGCGAAGCCTTCGGCGTAAGACCAGCCCCTGCTTTGCCCGAGCAAATAATCCCTTGCCTCCACCCGCTCCAGGTAGCCGTTCGTCAGCGGCGTCTCCACGGAATCTCCGGTCGCCGAACGGTCGAACTGCGAACGGTAAGCCCTCAGCGCTGCGCGCTTGGCCTCGTAAGCTGAAGTGACATCCACAAGGAGCGAGACCTGCTCCATGTCGTTAATATAATAATAGAATAGCTGCTCCACCTGCGCGGGGGGCGTATCCGGCATATATTGACGAAGCTTCGCGTTGAAGACCGCTTCTTCGATCAGCTTGCTGCAAGCGATATGGTCCGGATGCCGATCCACCCAATATGGAGCGAACACGTATCTGGGCTGCCAGCGCCGAATTTCGGCGACAACCGCTTCGATCTGCTCGCGGCTTGGCTGTAAGCCCCTGTCCGGCAGGCCAAGATTTGTTCTTGCATATAGACCAAGCACCGCGGAGGCTTGGGCGGCTTCCTGCCGCCTCAGCTCCACGGTGCCGTTAGAGGACATCTCCGCTTCCGTTAAATCGCAGATGCCTACCCGATATCCCGCCGACGTATGTTTGGCGATCGTGCCGCCCATGCCGATCTCGGCGTCGTCCGCATGCGCGCCGAACACCAATATATCAAGCTTCTCCATTACTCGTCCATCCCAGGCTTGTACTTGTGCACAAGCTCCCGCCACGCAAAGTCGCCTCGCTCCACGGCTTTGACCAGCACCTCAGCCGTAGCGATGTTAGTGGCGACAGGAATGCCCTGCACATCGCACAGACGAAGCAGCGCGATGATATCCGGCTCGTGTGGCTGAGCCATTAGGGGATCGCGCAGGAATATAATTAAATCCATCAGATTCTCCGCCACCAGCGCGCCGATCTGCTGGTCGCCGCCCAGTGGGCCAGACATAAAGCGATGGATCTCCAGGTCAGTCTGCTCCATAATCCGCGTGCCGGTTGTGCCCGTTGAATAAAGCTTGTGCGGGACGAATACATGTTCATAAGCGATTACGAAATTCACCATTTCATCCTTCTTGCGATCATGCGCGATAAATGCAATGTTCAGCATGCCGTTCCCCTCTCCCGCTGTCAAATGATGCCGCTTGGGCTAATCCATAATATGCTCAAACCCGTAAATCATGCCGGTATACGTCATAACCTTCTTCACCGCGACATTGACGCCCGGCATATAGCCGGCGCGATCATAGGAATCGTGGCGAATTTTGAGCGTCTGTCCGTATCCGCCGAACACGACCTCCTGCTGAGCGAATACGCCTGGCAGCCTGACGCTATGTATCCGGAACCCGTTGTAATAACCGCCGCGCGCTCCTTCAATGACCTCTTCCTCCATAGGATTGCCCTGCTTCAGCTCCCGGCGAACCTGGGAGATCAGCTCTGCGGTTTTGATTGACGTGCCGGATGGCGCATCCAGCTTCTGATCGCCGTGATATTCAATAATTTCGACATGCGGCATATATTTGGATGCCTCAGCCGCAAATTTCATCATCAATATGGCGCCAATCGAGAAGTTTGGCGCGATCAGGCCGCCAATGCCTTTGCTCTTGCACAGCTCGTCCAGCTCCACGATCTGCTCCGGCGTAAACCCCGTTGTTCCAATAATGGGACGAACGCCATATTCGATGCTCGTACGCGTGTTGACATATGCCGCTTGAGGCACAGTAAAGTCAACCAGCACATCCGCTTTGGCGCTGCTGAGCGCTTCCTCCAGCGTTGCGCTTACCGTTACGCCTGTATGGGGCTTGCCTGCAAACACGCCCGCGTCCACCGGCCCCGAGGATGGACTTACTGCAGCGACAAGCTGCAAGGACTCATCCTCGAGCACCATTTTGACTACTTCCTTGCCCATTCTACCGGCCGCGCCGATAACCGCCACTCTAATTGTATCCGCCATCTGCAGTTCCCCTTGTCGTTATTTTCTTCTCATCGTCGAACGAATCCGCTGCATTCTCCGTTTGCGGCTTATGTCCGCAAACAATCTGCGAGCTGCCGAATGATTGGGATCCAGCCGCAGCGCTTCTCTCGCATGCTCCATCGCCTCATCCAGAAGTCCATCGGATTGGCAGACGACAGCAAGCGTATAATAAGAATCAAAGCTCAATGGATCCAGCGATACCGCCAGCCGCAGCCGTTCAGCCGCTTCCTTCATATTGGGCGTCGTATCCGCGAGCAGCCCATTCACCTCAGCCAGAAGAAGTCTGGCTTGAATGCTTTGTGAATGAAAACGGTATTCCTCGTTGCCGGGGTCCAGCTTCTCCGCCATATCGGCATAAATTTTGGCTTTGGTCCATTTGCCGCTTCTGGCGCAGGATATCGCACATTTATGATGATAGGCGGCATTGCCGGGCTCTGCGGCGATCGCCTGCTCGAACCAATAAATAGCCTCTTCGAAATCGCTGTGAAAAATATATTCATACGCCTTCCTGATGCAGGTATCCCCATCCATCTGTCCATCCTCCTTGTACAGGGGTAATGGTACAGCATATGTAGGGGGCTTGCTTACAGTTCGCCGTTTTTCCGTGTCCAGCGATTGGCGTCACGCGTATTGAACTTATGCATGACCTTGTTATGCGCTTCCGTCAAATCGATGCCGAGCGAATTGGCGAAGCACGACAATATGAATAAGATGTCGCCAAGCTCCATCTCCACCGTATTTTCAGCTTCATCCGCTTTTTTCGGCTTCTCGCCGTAATAATGATTCACCTCGCGCGCCAGCTCTCCCACTTCCTCGGACATCCGCGCCATTAGCGCAAGCGGACTGAAGTAGCCTTCTTTGAACTGGGCGATGTATTCATCGACCTCGCGCTGTATTTGTGCCAGGGATTTCTCTTGCATCATACGCTTCCTTCCATTATTCGCTACACTTTCATATGTTACCGTATTGGGATTATGAAAATCAATGTTTTTTGATAGCGCCAAATAAGCCATAATAGATATGGCACCTACATAACACGAGAGGAAGTATCATTGTGAAACGCATGCTCATCCAGCTCAGACTTATTATCCCTATCCTGATCGGCACCGCCATTTACGCCTTCGGGCTGCAATGCTTTGTTATCCCTTATCAGCTGATGGAGGGCGGCGTGACAGGGATTGGCGTTCTGCTTAATTACGCAGCGGGCTGGCCCCTGTCCGTCACCACACTTCTTCTGAACATCCCGATATTTCTCCTGGGCTGGCGTGCGCTTGGCCGATTTCAGATGTTTTATACCATACTGGGGACCGTCTCGCTGTCGGTATTCCTGGCGCTGATGGAGAGTTTGATCCGCCGTGGACTCCTGGAGCGAATTACGATGCCGGGCGACGTTATGCTGGTAGCGTTGTACGCAGGCGTCACGCTTGGCGCTGGTCTCGGTATCGTCTTCCGATATGGCGGCACGACCGGCGGAATTGATATCATTGCCCGTATTGTGTCCCGGTGGCGCGGCTACAGCATGGGCCAGGTCATCCTGGGCTTTGATGCTATCATTATCGGCGTATCGCTCCTGTATATTTCGCTTGAGAAGGTGCTGTATACGCTTGTTGTCGTTTTTGTCGCATCGAAGATTATCGATTTTATTCAAGATGGCGCCTACTCCGCCAAAGCGTTTTCGGTCATTACCGATCACGGCCAGGAAATTGCCTTGAGCATTACGAAGGAGCTGGAGCGAGGCGTCACGCTGATGCCTGCCAAGGGCGCATTCTCCGGGCAGCACAAAGAGGTCGTATATTGCGTCGTGGGACGAGCGGAAACCCGCCGTCTCAAAGGCATCGTACGCAATATCGACCCCAAGGCGTTTATCGTTATCAATGAAGTGCATGACGTGCTTGGCGAAGGCTTTAAGGAGGAGTGAAGGCATCCCCTCTAGAGCTTCTTGACCCCGAATGGACTGTGCTTGTACTTACGCCAGCCGGTCCAGGTCAGCACGGCGGATATAATCGTGCCAAGCAGCAGCGACCATTGCAATGGGTGGCCAAGGGCTGATACGCTCGCGTTCGGAATGGCTAACGCATCCTCATAATGAACGAATATGCCGTCAACAGCCGCTTGGATGCCATCCAAGGATTGTTCAATCCGCTGGGAATAGGCACTCCCTGCCCCCCCCTCTGAGGCTTGCAGCAAACGCTCGGAATATTCGATGCGATGCATGAGCTCATTCATCCGGGTCGTATCTCCTGCGAACAAAGCCGCAGCTTCAATCCGGCTCGCGTGAGCCGACATGCCGGCAAGCAACGCACGCGCGGCAGCAGCGCCGTTATCGTTGGATCGCTTCCATGCCTGGCGCACGGCAAGCACGTCCTCCTTCAGCAGGCCTTCATATTGCAGCCATAACGCGCCATCCCCGCCTATAAGCGCGTCCGCCCCCAGGCGTAGTCTGACGGCATGCTCCAGCCACATAGAGTGAGGATGCTCACTCATCAGCTTGCGTTCCAACGCCAACGCATCCTGTCGAGCGGCGGACCAGCCTTGCGGCGTGCCGTAGCTCTGCAGCATCTCATCCTCAAGCAGAAGCTTCAGCTTCTGCAGCTCCGCGTAAGCCGCTTGGCGATTGTTGGCGTGTGACGCCGTATATAAAGCCGCAGCGGATTGGTCCAGCTTGTACAGCTGACGATATGGACTGTCCGCTAATAGCTCCTGATACATGATGGCTGGGGTCGCGCTTCCCCACACTACCCCCGCCGACCCTGCCGCCATGAACAGGAATACGATTAGCGGTATTACAAAACGCGCTTTCATGGACATCCCCCCATAATCTAACCTTATGAGGGGATGTCCATAGTTATTCTTGTTTTCTAAACCTCTTAATCACAAGCAGCGGTGCGATAAAGCTCGCGACTGACAGCCAATAAGTGAAAATACGGATGCTGCCAAGCTCTTGATCCAGCTCGCGAGGCAGCCATGGATAGATGCCCGCTGTATAGTCCATCGTGTCGTTAAGCAGCAGCCAGCCCAAGGCAGCAACGAGAGCTCCAGGGCCTGCTTTCATAAATCGCACATAAAGAAGCGCCTCAATCGCCATTGCGAGATGCGAGCCGATCAGCATATAATGCTGCCAATCCAGGACATCCCCGCGAGCAGCGCCCCATACGATCATTGCGACCGCCCATATCCCGTATTTCACCGAGCATACAACCGCTAACGCTTCAATCAGCAATCGTCCAGCGGCAGCCAATCTAGACGGCTTGGCAATGGGATACAGCAAATACAGCAATGCCGCTGTAAAAAACAAGCTTGCGGTTGGCGAATCCGGCACAAAGGGAAGCATCCAAGCCGGCTTATGCTCAGCCGTCCAGTACAGCTGATTGTCATACCAAATATATCCATATATTGTACCCAACAGGTTGACGATAAACAGCAGCCACAAAAATTGGCGGTTCAACAGAAAGCTTCGGCTAAAAAACAGCTGCAGGCCCACTCTCCCACCCCCTCCTTTGAAAAAAAACCTGACCGTATAAGTACGATCAGGTTTCTTAAGCTATACATGAGTTATTCCTGTGTTTGCTTGGAGAGCCACACAGCAAGCTGGTCAATCTCCTCCGAGGACAATGAATCCTTGTAAGCAGGCATCGCCCCATTGTTCCGGCCATTCATAATGGTATCAGCAATTTCTTCCTTGGTCAGACGGTTGCCTACGCCCAGCAATGCTGGACCCATACCGCCGTTCAAGTCAGCTGCGTGACAGCCGATACATTGTGCTTCCACAATGCCCATGATGGGATCATCCGGCTCAATAATAGCGGCCGCTTCTTCCTTCTTCAGGAAGTTAGGACGCTCCTCGCCATTCTCAATGGCCTCTCTTACACGATCTGAGCGCTCATGATGCTCTGGGATTTGTCCGTTCTTCTCCAGCATGTGCTGGTAGTGATCCCAAGAAACGACTGTCAAGTACACACAAGCCGCGAGTGTAACAAACATAAGCGATGAAGCGATTGGACGACGGTAGAAGCGGCGCTCCTTGCCAGTGTCCAGGAATGGCGCCAGCATAAGTGCACCGAACATGACGCCCGGTATGCCCAGTGTTCCAAGCAGAATATAATCCTGTGAAACGTATGGATATTTCAGGAATTGATACAGGAACAAGAAGTACCAGTCAGGCATCGGAATAAATGCCGCGTTAGTAGGATCCGCCGGATAGCCCAGCGGCGGCGGTTCCGCAATAACCCATACCAGGAAGCCGACTAACACAACACAGCCGACCATCCATTCCTTGAGCAGGAAGTTCGGGATGAAGGCTTCCGATTTGCCCGGGAACGACGTGTAGTCCGGGGGCGTCTGGAAGCCCTTGCCCTTCTTCACGCGGGTGTCGCCGACGAAGACGACCTTCTCGTTCGAATTATGACCATGAGCCATATATATGCCTCCCTTCGATTAAAGTGGTCCCGAAATGCCTTGTCTGCGGATCATCAGGAAATGCGCCGCCAGCATGGCGATTAACGCGCCTGGCAGGAAGAACACGTGAATCGCGAAGAAGCGAGTCAGCGTCTGTGCGCCTACGATATCGCCGCCGTACAGGAAGTCAGCGATATAGCTTCCAATGTAAGGAACGGATGCCGCGATTTCTACGCCGACCTTCGTCGCGTAATACGCTTTATTGTCCCAAGGAAGCAGGTAGCCTGTGAAGCCGAGGCCTAACATAATGAAGAAAATGAGCATTCCGACAACCCAGTTCATCTCGCGAGGCGCCTTGTAGGAGCCCGTGAAAAATACGCGCAGAGTATGTAGGAACATCATAACGATGACCAAGCTGGCGCCGAAGTGATGCATGCCGCGCACGATCTGGCCGAACGCTACTTGATGCTGCAGGAAATCGACGCTCGCGTAAGCGTTGATAATATCCGGCACATAATACATCGTCAGGAACATGCCCGACAGAATTTGGATGACCGTAATAAAAAACGTCAAGCCACCGAAGCAATAGACGAATGCGGAGAAGTGATGAGCCGGGTTAACGTGCTCTGGCACCTCGTGATCCGCCACATCTCTCCAAAGCGGCGTAATGTCAAGACGTTCGTCGATCCAGTTGTAAACAGTTTTAAACATCTGGCTTACGCCCTCCTTAGACTCTTGTGTTCGCAATGATCGGTCCCAAATACACGAAGCCGTCCTTCACGTCTACCTCGTATTCATCAAGCGGGGTATTAGCAACCGTAATATTTTTCCCGTCCTTGGAATATCGAGCGTCGTGACAAGGGCAATCGTATTCGCTGCGTCCCTTCGTATTCCAGAAAATCGTGCAGCCCAAGTGCTTACAAACCGGCGATAATGCAAAAATCTTGCCATCCTCGGCCTTGGAGATCCAAGCTACAAGCTCAGGCTCGCTTTCGTACCATCCATCAACCTGATGGATTTTGAATTTGAATTCCTGCGGTTCCGCTGTGATCTTGCTCTCCTCGACAACCTTGACAAAGTTGCCGCCTTCTTTCTTGATGAGAAGTGGATCCACCGCGAAGCGAACCATTGGCAATACCGCGCCACCCATCATGAAAGCCGTTGTGCCGCCAAGCGTATATGACAAAAATTGACGCCGGGACATTTCTTTGCGCTGAACCGGACGATGCGCCGTCTCGTGTTGTTCATGATTACTCATCTTCTGTTCTAACCCCCTTTGCCAACCATATCTCGCGTCTTGCCGCACGGCAAAAACACATGACGAACTAGGACATAACTTATAATAGCCTAGGTGTTTGGGAGCGTCAAGAATATGGCCCGATATTTGCGTCATAATGGAAATGACGTTCAACAATTTGTTATCATTTTGTCACAATTGACCTGCTCTGGCATTTGTTTTCCCCAAATTTCGAGCCTTTTATTCCTACCATGCGCCCAGCTAGACGGCCGTGCGGCTCCATAGCTCTCTGATCCATGTCGAAACCGCTTCCTTCGAGGGCCATTCGCCGTTCTCGGCGGGCTGAATAATAAGATCGGCGCCTCCGTCCTGAAGCTGAAGCGAGGCATCCGCCGACACAAACACAATAACAGCGAAGCCAGAGGCTCGCAGATTGGCGCAATAATCAGCCAGCGCGTCGCAGGCTCTCGTTGCCGGCGTCACGTAATGGCAGGCGGGATAGGTGACGACCCGTCCCTTGAACGGAATCTCTATGAGATCCAGCATATCGCGCAGCCTCTCCAGCTTCTCGGTTGCCTCATACGGCGATTCGCTGCCGTCCAGCCCCGTTACAGGCAGCAGACAGGTGTCCAGGTACGGCTTCAGCTCGTCCCATTGCTCTCTTGATATGTCGCTAAACTTCATTATCCCTCTCCTATCGCGCAGTGTTCGTGCAACTCTTCTATATTACAAAAGAAAGCCTCCAAATGCCAGAGCGATTGAGCCCGCTCCGGCACCCGGAAGCCTCCTGTCCATTATGCTTTTAACTGATTCAGCTGCTTGACGAGCTGGTAGAACGTATCCTCGTCTCCACGCGCTAGCGCTTCGTCTATCGCCTTGCCCAGCTTCTCCGTCTGAAATTTCAAGACCGCTTCGTCGAGCACGAGCTCGGCGGCAAGTCCAAGCATGGCTTCGTACGCAACCTTCATTTTGTCCATAGGATACACCTCCACGCCGGCGCTTACGAGATCCTATATTCCATTCCTTTCGTCACGTAGCTCTCCATCGTCTTCCTCATGCGCTGCAGATCGTCCTCTGTCAATTCTCTCACGACTTTGGCTGGCGTTCCGAGAGAAAGCGTATAGGGTGGTAGCTTTTTATTCTCTGTAACTATTGAACCGGCTCCTATTAAAGCATATTCACCAATCTCGGCGCCGTTTAGTACGATGGCCCCCATTCCGATTAATGTGCCTCTGCCTATCGTGCAGCCATGTATAATCGCGCTGTGGCCGACGGACACCTCATCCTCCAGAATAAGCGGCTGCCGTTCGTTGACATGTCCCACGACGCCGTCCTGTATATTGCAGCTATGGCCAATTCGGATTGGCGCCAGATCGCCTCTTAATACGGAATTGAACCATACAGTGCTTCGTTCTCCGATCGAGACATCGCCAATCAGCTTGGCGCCCTCCGCGATGTAGCAGCTTTCATGCACAGCGGGCATGATTCCCTTGTAGGGCAGCAGCATCTCTCATCCTCTCCCATCGTATTGAGTTGGTGAGATTCTACCAACTGCCCCATGGAAAGTCAATGCCGCTGCGCCTCCAGGTTGCTGGCGCCGCCTTCGACCAGAAGGCTGCCAGTCTTGGTCATTCTCATAACCGTGCCATAGAGGGGATGCTCCCCAATTCGCAACAGGCCAAGATGCGTCATCATCTTCAACAGACGTGTTTCAAATATGGCATTCGGCTCGTCGTAATAATACGTCTTGATAAACGGCGTCAGCGCCGCGCGTACAGATTGCACCGTTACCCACTCGCCGCTAAGCGTGTGAACCCAGTGCACAAGCGAGAGCAGATTGGCGACGGGTCCCCGATATATTTTGAGCCAATACCGATAGAGCTGCTCCAGCTCGGCCTGGGACGGCGCCTTGTGCAGGCGCTCCTTCCCCGCCTCTGTCACAGAGAGGATGCCCTCCGACTCGGCAATCAGCTTCGAGCTGCAGCAGAAATCGTATAGGAGCGAGAACCGATCGGGATAATGGTTGAAATGCCTGCCATAGCCGAAGCGCCAAGCGCCCTTGGCGGGAGGCTCCTCCTGTACACCCATCAGGTCGAGCAGCTGCTGCAG
The DNA here is from genome assembly GCF_040834005.1 of Paenibacillus sp. PL2-23. NCBI lineage: Bacteria > Bacillati > Bacillota > Bacilli > Caryophanales > Paenibacillaceae > Paenibacillus > Paenibacillus sp. PL2-23. Next base: position 2,718,109 of record NZ_CP162129.1, on the reverse strand, counting down.
AAATCTTTTGTACATGGAGCCGTCGGACACAAGCTGTATTTCATTATGGTAGACAAAATGCAGCAGCGTCTTGACGTCGTCCAGCAGCAGTCCCTGCTCATCGCGGTACAGGGGAGGCTCGTCCGTATACTGCAGTCCGTCCGAGAAGCGTCGCTTCAATGCCTCTCTGAATCTCAGCTTCAAATCATGCGGCACCTGGAACAGGTATCGTCCTGGTCCGCTGATGCCGTTGAACAGCCAGCCCTGGTGCTTGAAGCTGGCAATGATATCTCTTGGGCTCGGCGGAGGGGGCGGCGCGGCCGCCTTTTTTCTACTTTTTTTTCGAATTCCCGCCTGCTCCTGCGTCTGCTCTTTCGCCTGCTGCTCCTCGCCGAATCGACTCTGCTGCACCCGCGCGATCAAATCTTCCAGGCTGTAAGAGGCTCTTGATTCGAAGAGCAGTGAATTCAGAAAACGCAAATCCTCCACTTGCATGCTGCTGATCTGCTCGTCAAAGACATCGTGCCGGCTCATCTGGGCCAGGATCGATTGAATCAGCTCATTTTTGGAGTTGCCGTTGCAGTCACAGCGGTACACGCCGGCGATTTTGCCCAATTGCCCGATATCCGCGTAGCTCAGCATATCCGAAAGGTTCATGCATTCTCCTTTCTGTGCGTTCAACGCTATTCTGGCCTGCAAGCTGCGTCCGCACGTAGGTTTTACTACCATTATGGGACAATTCTCGTATTTCATACCCGTGATGCCGCTATGCGCCCACATTTCCTTTCCAATCCTTGGAGCAGCAAAAAAAGCTTCCCCGGCACAGGAAAGCTTTCATTTGGTCATATTGAAATATTTGGAGCGGTTAGCTGTCCAGATGTCTGGTGCAATTATGGAGGAGCGATTGCCACCCCTCACCGTCTCGCTGGAGAATGGAATAGGACAGGTTCCCCAGCTTCATATCCTCCAAGCCGCTGCAAAGCTCCTGCAGCAGCTGAGCGATAAAGCCGCCATGGGACACAATTAATATATTGCGCTCCTTCTCCCTGTGCAGGAGCTCCAGAACAGCCTCCCGCCCTCTTGCTCTTAACGCCTCCGTATTCTCGATCCCCGGTCCGCATTCCCGCCAATTGGAGCCCCAGCGCGCCAGACGCTCAGCCTCCGTCGTGCCTTCGACTTCTCCGAAGTCACGCTCGCGGAATCGAGGGTCCGGCGCAAGCACGGGAATATCCAGCTTCTCAGCGATAATAGACGCTGTCCGCCTGGCACGCTGCAAATCGCTGGATATGACTGCGTTCCAGATGGGAGCCTCCTCCGCAAGCCTGTTAGCTAATGACTGCGCTTGCTGGACGCCTGCTTCATTAAGCGGAATATCCGTTTGCCCTTGAATAATGCCCTGGGCGTTCCAATCTGTCTGTCCGTGTCTGACAAGGCCAATAATCAAGCTGCTTCCTCCGATCCTCTATTGCCAATCGCTGTGCCCCTAGCTTCGTGTTCGAGACAGCCAGTTCAAGATTAACAGCGCCGTCACCAAGCCCAGCAGCGATAATGCCACATAATATTGCGGGAATGTCGGCACCACCTTCAATACAAACGGGTCGCTGATGCTTGCCGTCGGCACCTCCGCATAGAAGCCGGCTGTCGTCAAGCCGCTGTCGCCTGATGCGTTGGCGGCTTCCATCAAGCCGGTCCACTCCTGTATTTCCTCCCCGACTCCAACATTTTTGTAATCGAATACAAACACAAAAAACGCAGAGGCGAACATAGCCATGCAAGCTGCTATCAGGATAGCGGCATTGCGCCGGAAATTTTTGGAGAAGTGGTAGCTTTTGCTTGGCACCGGCATGTACCAGGCTTCCTCCATATAAATCCGCTCCATTACCGTCCGGTTAACATGCTCAGTTGCCCCGATCATGGAAGACTCCTCGGAGAACTGTCGAAGCAGTCCGTCCTCCTCCGGCCATAAGCCGAATTGCTCGGAGCACACCTCACAATCAAGCAGATGCGCCTCAAGCTCGATTCTGTCCGCGTCCTCTTCCCCCATCTCCCAATAGGCGTCGAACTTCGCTCTCGCTTCCTCGCACTTCATCATGTATTCATCCTCTCGAAGGATTCCGTCGCCGGCATGTGTCCGAAATACGGCTCCAGCTGCGATTTGACGCTTGCTCTTGCCCGGAACAGAAGCGACTTGACGGAGCTGACCGTCTGGCCAAGAATGTTAGCGATTTCCTGATAGTCCAGCTGGTCATATTCCCTAAGAATGAGTGCCGAACGCTGCTTCTCCGGCAAATTGTTAATCGCTTCACGCACCATCGCCATTCGCTCGTTCCGCAGCAGCTGCTGCTCCGGCCCGACCTCCGAGGACGCGATTGGCTCAAAGCCAAGCCCCTCATCGTCAAGCGACACATTGGCCGCCTTGCCCTTCCTCAGCTCGCTGAGCACCGTGTTGCGCGCAATCGTATACAGCCACGTAGAGAAAGAGGCATCCATCTCCCTGAAGGAATGGAGACTCCGGTAAGCCTTATAGAACGTCTCGGAGCACAAATCCTCAGCCATCAACTCCAGCCGTGCGCTCTTCAGCATATGAAATATAAATGCCAATATCTTGCGTTGATAACGCCGCATAAGCTCGGAATACAGCTCGACATTGCCATCCTTAATCTCTCGTATTAACTGGGAATCAGTCATGACAGGCGAACCTCCCCCACCTGCGGCATCCTCCCGAACCTCTACATTATATTGTACCGGCCCGGGCACCAAAAGTTGCGCCCGCATCCAAATTTGTCAGACGGACGAATAGTATGTAATTCGAGTTCCGCGGGCAAATTCCTGCTTCATTCGACATAAGCTTGAAAACCTTCATTTTTCTCATTTGGAAAAAGAAAGGAGATACGTTCAAAAAAGCATAAAAAAAACCACTCCGAAGAGTGGCCAGCGCTCATGTTGAGCACTACAGATATTGGATAGGAGTGGAGAGAAACCATACTGTACCTTTATTATATGTATACGCTTCCAATCTGTCAATAAGCGTTTTCATTTTCTTTGCGGGAAAATGAAAACGTTATCGGGGCTATTCTGTTACGGATGAACAGAATAGCCGCTTTCCTCCAGCAGAGCAATGGCTTGATCCAAATATTCCTGGCTGCGGAACGACAGCCGGAGCACGCCAGGCAGATCCTCTCTGCTCTCAATGATCTGAATATTGCTGAGATTAATTCGGTTGTTGCCTAATAAGCTGGCGATACGCCCAATGATGCCGGGATGATCCGGTACGTCTACATAACAATCGAATACGGAATGAATCATGCCTTTCCTTCGCTCCGGCATGCGGCTGCGGAACTCGCCTGCGCTGCGGAACGCTTCCTCAATGCCAGCCGCATCCTGAAGCTCCAGCATATTGGCGAATGCGTCCATGCCGCTTCTCCAATCACGAAGCAGCCTCAGCAGCACCTGGCGATTATCCAGCAGAATATCCCTCCAAAGCGGAGGGTCGCCGGAGGCGATCCGTGTAATGTCGCGGAACCCGCCTGCTGCAAGCGATTCATACAGCCCATCTCTCTCATTATAGCCCCGAATTTGATTCACAAGCGCCACGGCGATGATATGCGGGAGATGGCTGATCGCACCAACAATATCATCATGCGAATCCGAATCCACCTTCACGATATTCGCTCTTGTATGAGAGAGCAGCTCCGTCAAACGGTCGATGGCCTCCGGAGGAGTCGACTCATCCGGGGTTAGCACGTAAAAGGCGTTCTCCAGCAAATGATAGGATGCCGCCTCCACGCCCGTGCGCTCCGAGCCCGCCATAGGATGGCCGCCAATAAATACGGCCTCCCCCAGGTCAATAGAACGTGCATAATGGGCGACAGACGACTTGGTGCTGCCTACGTCGGTAATAATACAGCCTTTCTTCAGCTTGCACGCGCTGAGCTTCTCCAAATATTCCTGAAGATTGCCTACAGGAACGCACAGGAAGATGAAGTCAGCGCTCTCCGCCGCTTCTTGAATCGACGTTGTGCCAGTATCGACAACGCCGCGCTGGATATACTTCTGAACGGAGCTTTCCCGATTGGAGAAGCCCACTACTTGTATGCCTGGCTTGCCCTTCAGGCATAACGCAATAGAGCCTCCAATGAGTCCGACCCCAAATATCGCTACATTCGTCATTGTTTCGTATTTACACCGTCACTTCCTGCAGAACTTGCTCCAGCGCTGCTACAAAGGCTTCATTCTGCTCAGGAGTGCCCACCGACACACGGATATAGGTCGGATAATGGGTCCAGTTGGCACGAATAATTACGCCTCTGCGCAATAGCCCTGTGAAGACTTCGCCGGACGGCCGCCGCACGTCTACCATTACAAAATTGCCATGGGATTCGAAATAGGCTAATCCCAGCCGCTGGAATTGAGCAGTCAAATATTGTATGCCCTCGTAGTTCGCCTGGCTGCAGCTTGCCACAAACGCGTCGTCGGATAACGAGGCGCGCGCCGCCGCTTGCGCTGCTCTCGTCGTATTAAACGGCTCGCGAACCTGATTAATGAACCGAACAACGTCGGGATGGCCAACACCGTAGCCGATACGAAAGGAAGCAAGACCATAAATTTTGGAGAAGGTGCGCAGCACCAGCAAGTTGCGGTACGAGCCAAGGAGGCGCACACCGTCGCTGTAAGCGGGGTCCTTCACATATTCGCCGTATGCCTCATCGAGAATAACCAGCACATGGTCAGGCACAGCGTCCATAAACGCCAGCAGCTCCTCATTGGAAACAATAGTGCCTGTCGGATTGTTAGGATTGCAGATCCACACAATTTTGGTGGCGCTTGTGACCTTCGCCAGCATGGCCGGCAAATCATGTTTGCCTTGCTTCAGAGGCACTTCGATAATACGAGCGTTCTCAATCTCGGCATTATGCTTGTATTGCGAGAATGTCTCATCCGCCATGATCGTCTCGTCCCCTGGCGCGAGGAACGCTCTGGCAGCCATTAGAATAATGTCGCTTGAGCCGGAGCCGAATATGATTGCATTTGTTGCCACACCCAGCTTGTCCGCCAGCTTTGCCGTGAGCTGCACGCTGGCGCCGTCAGGATAAATATGCGTATTGGACAGCTCCTCGATAATCGCCGATTTGGCGCTTTCCGAGAAGCCATAAGGATTTTCATTGGATGCCATCTTGATGACTTCCGAGAGTCCGAGCTCACGCTTCACGTCTTCCACCGGTTTGCCTGGCTGGTAGACGGGTAAATGCACGATGTTTGCTTTAGGCTGCATGCCCTTCACCTCTTCTATGTATTGAAGTGTAACAGTACTGCACTCCATTGTCTCATATCTGGTACCGCTTTGAAAGAGGTTGTTCACCAAGAGGCAAAAAAGACCCTTCCAATTGGAAAGGTCTCCATTGCTTATCAATTGTCCTGAGCCGCTGGCAGCAGTTACCCCTTTAACGAAGAGACGAACTCTCTAATCGACGCCAGACCCTGCTCCCGCGTTGCGGCCTGCTCCAGCATCGGCACGGCCTCTTCAATCTTGCGGACGATGGCGCTGCCTACGATAACCGCGTCGCATACCCCCTCGAAACGCGCCACCTGCTCGCGGCTGGAGATGCCGAACCCGATCCCGATTGGCAAATCAGTCGCTTCCCGAACGGTGGCCAGAAATTGGTCGATATCCGAATGGAAGTCCGCGCGGACGCCGGTTACGCCAAGCGAGGAAACGCAGTAGACAAAGCCGCGAGCCCTTTGGGAAATTCTTGTAACCCGGTCCCTGGACGTTGGAGCAACAAGCGGAATAAGATGAATGTCAGCCGCCTCCGCCATCGCGCGAACCTCCTCATCCTCTTCGATGGGCAGATCGGGAATGATCAGTCCGCTGATGCCTTTGCTAGCTACCAGCTCGAAAAACGACTCCAGACCAAACTGCAGCACGGGATTAAAATAAGTGAAAAGAATAAGCGGAATTTGCACGCCTTCTGCACGCGCGCGCTCTGCCATATGAATGCAGTCCGTCAGCGTTATGCTGCTCCGCAGCGCCCGGTCAGACGCTCTCTGAATGACGGGTCCGTCCGCAAGCGGATCGGAATATGGCACACCCAGCTCAATCATGTCGGCTCCGGCTTGCTCCAGACCTTTAATAATAGCAAGCGACGTTTCGAAGTCGGGATCGCCGACCGTTACGAATGGAATGAGTGCAGTCCGCCCTTCCTTCTTCAGTCTGGCAAATGCTTGATCAATGAGATTCATGGCTCTGACCTCCCAGGTAGCCCATAATGGCTTCTACATCCTTGTCTCCGCGACCGGAGAGGCTTACCACAACAATCTCATCCTTTGACAAGGTTGGGGCCAGCTTGACCGTCTGTGCAATGGCGTGCGCAGACTCCAGCGCCGGTATGATTCCCTCTGTGCGAGACAGCAGCTGCAGCGCCTCCAGCGCCTCGGCATCTGTAATCGGCACATAATCCGCGCGGCCGGAATCCTTCAGATAGGAATGCTCAGGCCCGATGCCGGGATAATCCAGTCCTGCGGAAATGGAGTGCGCCGGAAGCACCTGTCCATGCTGATCCTGCAGCACGTAGCTAAGGGAGCCCTGGAATACGCCGTGACGTCCTTTGGTCATCGTTGCGGCATGCTCATCCGTATCGACGCCTCTGCCCGCCGCCTCGACGCCGAGCAGCTTCACGCCGTCATCCTGCACGAAGGGATAGAAGATGCCCATCGCATTGCTGCCGCCGCCTACAGCCGCGACCACATAATCCGGAAGTCGGCCTTCCTCCTTCAGAATCTGGTCCCGTGCTTCGTCTCCGATAATACGCTGGAAATCCCTTACCATCATGGGATAGGGATGCGGGCCTGTTACGGAGCCCAGAATGTAATACGTATCGTTGACATGGCTCACCCAATAACGAAGCGTTTCATTGCAGGCGTCCTTCAAGGTACGCGTGCCGGATGTAACAGGAACGACCTCGGAGCCCAGCAGGTTCATACGGAACACATTGAGCTGCTGGCGCTTCATGTCCTCCTCGCCCATAAACACCTTGCATTCCAGACCAAGCAATGCCGCAATCGTCGCAGACGCGACGCCGTGCTGGCCCGCTCCCGTTTCTGCGATAATTTTTGTTTTGCCCATACGTTTTGCAAGGACGCCCTGTCCGATTGTGTTATTGATTTTGTGAGCGCCAGTATGGTTCAGGTCCTCGCGCTTGAGGTAAATTTTGGCTCCGCCAAGCTGCTCGCTCAGACGTTTCGCATAATACAACGAGGTAGGCCTGCCGGAATATTTGTGCAGAAGCTCCTTCACCTCTGCCTGGAAATCGGGATCCTTCGAATAATGTACATAAGCCTCTTCCAGCTCTAGCAGCGCGTTCATCAGTGTCTCCGGCACATATCGACCGCCGAATTTGCCAAATCTACCGCTTGCGTCCGGTACTTGAATCATGCTTCCATCACCCTTCTAACAAATAATCTGATTTTGTCGATATCCTTGCGTCCCTCCGTCTCCACACCGCTGGAGACGTCTATGCCGTCCGGGGCGTAGCCCTGAAGCAGCTCTCCCACGTTATCGGGGTTCAACCCGCCGGCCACATACAGCGGAAGGCCCAGCTCGGCCGCCGCCGTCTTATAAGCGACAATAGCCGGCCAGTGAAAGGTGTGCCCCGTGCCCCCGCCGGGCGCGTCAATGAGGAAAGCGTCTGCTGAATCGCCATAAGGAACGAGACGCTCGCGCGCTTGCTGGAGCAGCGTATCCGCCGCTGAGCCATCCCCGCCGCGAATAGAGAACACCCGCCACCGCTTGACCGCAGGGTGCTTCTCCTTGAGCTGCCGGCAATAGTCCGGAGACTCCTCTCCATGCAGCTGCACCACATCCAATGGCGCTTGGCTAAGAATGCTATCTATTTGCTCCAGGCTCTCATTCACGAACACGCCAACCGTTCTCGGGGGCTCCCCTTTGCTACCGCGAATGCGGCGAACCGCATCAAGCAGCTCCGGCAGCACTGACAGCTCCACTCTTCTTCTGCTTGGAGCCAATATGAAGCCAATCTCATGAATAGGCAGTCCGTCCAGGCTAGCTATTGTAGCCGTGTCTCGGAGACCGCAAATTTTGATTCGGGTACTCATTGCTTCACCGGGCCCATCAAGTCTTGGATGGCATGTCCCACATGCTCCTGGCGCATGAAATGCTCTCCGATCAGCACGCCGTGAGCCCCGATGGATTGCAGGTATGCCATATCCTCACGGCCGGCTATGCCGCTTTCACTAATGACGGTTACCTGCTTCGGCATCATGCCGATCAGCTTCTCCGTCGTCTTCAGATCCGTTGCGAAGGAACGAAGATCGCGATTGTTAATGCCTATGAGCGTCGCCTTATCCATGGAGAGCACCGTCTCCAGCTCTGCCGCGTCATGCACCTCGACAAGCACATCCAACCCAATGGATTTGGCCAGATCATGGAATTCCGACATTTGCGCTTTGGTCAGAATGGCTGCAATAAGCAGAATCGCATCCGCGCCAATCATGCGAGCTTCGTAGATTTGGCGGTAATCGATGGTAAAGTCCTTACGAAGCAGAGGCGCCTTCACAGACTCCCTAACCCGCATCAAATATTCGTTGGAGCCCTGAAAGTAGTCGCGATCCGTCAGCACGGAGATGCAGTCAGCGCCTGCAGCCTCATACGCGGAAGCAAGCTCCACCGGCTCGAAGTCAGGACGAATGAGGCCCTTGGACGGCGATGCCTTCTTCACCTCGGCAATCAAGCCCATGCCGCGATGCCGGCGATCCGCTGACAAGGCGGCCTCGAAGCCCTTGGTCGCAGGCAGCTCCTCAATCATCGCCTCATATTGAGATAGATGAAACCTGGATGCGAGCGCCTCAACCTCCGCTCGTTTCGTCGCTACGATTTTATCAAGAAACATGAGCCAACTCTCCTGTCTTCTGAATAAGCTGTTTGAGCTTCTGATTGGCGCGTCCCGAGTCTACAACGTCTCCCGCAAGCGCAACGCCAGCCTGTATTGTAGGCGCGAGACCGCCCAAGTATATGCATGCCCCCGCGTTAGCCAGCACGATATCGCGATATGCGCCCTGACGCTCTCCGCGGAAGACCTCTTCAATCAGTGCCGCGTTCACCGCAGGCTCGCCGCCCTGCACCTCGGAGATGGGATAACGCGACAGACCCAGCTCCTCCGGCTGAATGGAATAGGTGACGACGGCTCCGTCCTTTAATTCCGAGATTTGGGTAGCGGCGGAGATGCTGATCTCATCCAGCCCGTCATGGCTGCTGACGACCATTGCACGCTTCAGCCCAAGATCCTTCAATACCTCGGCTATCGTCTCCGTGCGGGAGCGGTCGTACAGGCCCAGCAGCTGGCGGTCTGCGCCAGCGGGATTCGTAAGCGGCCCCAGCATATTGAAGATCGTACGGATGCCGAGCTCTCTGCGTGGTCCCGCTGCGTGCTTCATCGAAGGGTGGTACAGCTGGGCGAACATGAAGCAAATGCCAATCTCCTGCAGACAGGAGGCTGCCTGCTCAGGCGTAAGCGTGATCGTTACACCAAGCGCTTCAAGCACGTCCGCGCTGCCCGATTTGCCCGACATCGCCCGATTGCCATGCTTCGCGACTCGAATGCCGGCCGCAGAGGCAATGATGGAGGACGCTGTGGAAATATTGAATTTGTGTATGCCTGATCCGCCCGTGCCGCATGTGTCAAGCAAGCCCTCCTGCTCGGTTCTGACGTGGCTGGCATGCTCTCTCATCAGCTCCGCGAAGCCCGTGATTTCATCCTTTGTTTCGCCCTTCATGCGCAGGGCGGCAGCGATCGCGCCGATCTGCGCGCCAGTTGCTTCGCCCTTCATGATCAGGCTCATGACGCCGCCCGCTTCCGCCCGCGTCAGATGCTGTCCTGTTATGACCTTGTTTAACGCCGCTTGCATCGTAATGATGTCGCTCATTCCAGCTCAGCCCCTCCTCCGCCGGAAGTCTTCACTTCATAATCCGTGTTGACAGCAGCCGCGATCAGCTCGCCCTTAGCCGGCTTGCCGAAGCTGGCTTCCGCAGCTCGAATCGCCTTCAGCATGCCCTTGGCTTTGTTCACCGTCTCCATATATTCGTTCTCCGGCACGGAGTCCCAGACAATGCCCGCTCCGCTCTGTACGTAAGCCTTGCCATGCTTGAATATAATGGTTCGTATCGTAATGCAGGTATCCATGGAGCCGCCGAAGCCGAGATAGCCGATAGCGCCCGCGTAGGCGCCTCTGGCTTCGTTCTCCAGCTCCGCAATAATTTCCATGGCGCGCAGCTTAGGCGCCCCGGATACCGTTCCTGCCGGCAAGCAGGAAATAAATGCGTCGAAAAAGTCCTTGTCGGAGCGAAGCTTGCCCGATACGTTCGACACGATATGCATAACATGGGAATATCGTTCGATCTCCATGAAGGAATCGCAGCGAACCGAACCGAATTCCGATACGCGTCCGATATCGTTGCGTCCCAGATCCACCAGCATCAGATGCTCGGCGCGCTCCTTCTCGTCTGCCAGCAGATCCAGCTCCAGCGCATGATCCTCCTCCGGCGTCTTGCCTCTTGGCCTTGTTCCCGCGATCGGCCGCGTCTCGACACGATCATTGGCGACCTTGACCAACGCCTCGGGTGACGTTCCGACGATCACCTCATCGCCCATCTTCAAATAATACATATAGGGAGACGGGTTCATCGTGCGCAGCACCCGGTACACAAGCAGCGGATCGATATCCGTCTCAATGCTGAAGCGCTGGGACAGCACCACCTGGAAGATATCCCCTGCGCGAATATATTGTTTGGCCTTGTCAACGTTCGCCATAAATTGTTCCTTGGTCAAGTTGGATTGCACATCCCCAAGATCAGGATCGACAGGCACCGCGGCAGTTGGAGACGCCAGGCTCGGTACGGGCTGCTGCAGGCGAGCGATCGTCGCTTCGATCTTCGCGACTGTCTCCTCGTAGGCAGCCGCAATTTCATTGTCCGTTGCGCCGCTGGCGATATGCACATTGCCTACTATCTGAAGCTGCTGCTTGAAATGGTCGAACACGATGACTTGGTCGCAGAACATAAATTGCATATCGTTCATATTCAAGTCATCTATGCGATGAGCGGGCAGCTTCTCGTAATATTGCAGCAGATCATAGCCAAAAAATCCGATCGCTCCGCCCGTGAATGGAGGCAGCACGCTGCTGGAAGGACTGCGGAAAGCGCGAAGCTTCGCCTTCAGCAGCTCAATTGGCTTCTCGCGCAGCGAGGTTTTTACACCATTATGCTCCAGAATCAACTCGCCATGCTTGCCATACAGCTTCATAAAGGGATCCGTGCCGATGAACGAATAGCGGGCCCACTTCGCGCCCCCCTCCACGCTTTCCAGCAGGAAGGCATGCTCCTCCGATGCAAAATGCTGAAACAGCCGGATTGGCGTCTCCGTATCCGCCATGACGTACCGAACGATCGGGATCAGGTTGTACGTTCCAGCCAGTTGAATAACTTGGTTCAATTCGTTGGACATTCGTATGCGACCTCCATCTCTTTATCATACCGGCCAGGAGTTTCATGAAAAAAAGCTCCTGCCGCAGCAGGAGCTGTTCATTTGATGATAGCATAGATCTGCCAAGCATAAGACAATGTTCACTTTAATACGGCAAAGAGCAACAGTCGACGGACAGCCTGCTGCCATTCGTCAAATTGCGCGCTTACCGCGTACAGAACCTTGTCCCCTGCGGGCCATCTCTAAACTCATCTCATCTCATCTCAGCTAAAAACCTACTCTGGCTCAACTCACTTCTGATTTTAACTATAATGCACCCGGTCCGCTTCCGTCAACCGTTCAGTTAGCTTTCGACAAATCCGGACGAAGCACGCGAGCGCCGCCCAGGTAGACATGGCGAATTTCCTGCTGTGTTTTGTCCGTATTGACAAGCACCATCAGACGAATACACTTCTCCAGACTCCCCTTGACGGGCACCTCCAGCGCGCACATAAGCGGCACCAACTCCCAGCCTGGCAGCTGGCGAATGGCTTGTGCCGGGAACGCCTCGTCCAGGTCGTTCGTCACTGTGATCAGCACGCTGCAAATGTCGGCGGGATCCAGCTCGTTCTGCTTCATGAGATCGGCAGTCATCGCCAGCGTCGCGTCGGCGATCAGCCTGCCTTCGTTCGCCTCGACTGTTATTGCGCCTCGAATTCCCCGTACACTCATATCCCTTCAGCCTCCAGTTTCAGTTGTTCCACAATTTCTCTTACCCATTCAACGGACACATCGGATTTAATCTCCACCTTGCCGATTGCCGTAGGCACAACAAACACCATCTTGCCTTCCTTGAACTTCTTATCGTGCATCATTGCCGCCATAATGTCGTCAACGTCATAATGCTTTGGCAGCGATACCGGAAGGCCGCATTTGGCGAGTACCCGCTTGGTCGTTGTATACACTTCCTCTGGCGCGCCATAACGGAGTCCCAGCTTGGCGGAGCCGATCATGCCGATCGAAATCGCCTCCCCGTGAAGCATCTCATTATAGCCCGCCACCGCCTCAATGGCATGGCCGATCGTGTGGCCCAAATTCAGAATAGCCCGAAGTCCCATCTCCTTCTCATCCTCGGAGACAACGGCCGCTTTCACGCTGCAGCCCTTGTACAGGGCATAGCCCAAGGCATCGGGATCAAGCGCGAGCAGCTTCTCCGCATGGGCTTCGCACCATTCTACAAACGTTTCATCCCAGATCAGCCCATGCTTGACGACCTCGGACAAGCCGGAGCTGATATCCCGCGGCGGAAGCGTCTGCAACGTATTCAAGTCGTATAAAACAAACTCCGGCTGATGGAACGCGCCGATAATATTTTTGGCTTCGGGATGATTGACTGCCACCTTGCCGCCGACGCTGCTGTCATGGGCCAAGATAGTGGTCGGAACCTGAATAAACGGAATGCCCCGCATATAAGAAGCCGCTACAAAGCCAGCCAGATCGCCCACCACGCCGCCGCCGAGCGCGACGATTGCGGATTTGCGATCGAGTCCCGCATCCAGCGCTTTCCCGACGAGCTCCTCCAGCATGGACAATGACTTGGAGCTCTCCCCTGCCGGCACTACAGCGCTTGCAATGGCATAGCCGGCGTCCTTCAGCACCTGCTCCAGCTTCGCCAGATAGCGTGATGCGACATTGGAATCCGCAATGATAAGCAAGGGGGATTTCTGTCCGATACCGTGCTTGCGGAAATAAGTGCCCGCCTGCTCCAGCAAGCCTTCTCCTATATAAATAGGGTAGGAGCGCTCGCCTAAATCTACCTTCAGCTCTCTCATACGGCCGCACCTGCTTTCAGCAGCCGACCATGGGCCCGATTGACGAACGATTGCGCGTCCGATTGGTTGTACGTTGTGAACCTCAAGCCAGCTCCTCCTTCAGCGCAGGAATGCGCCAACGCGACCCTGCTGTTATGTAATCCCCTTAAACATCTTGACTCATTATAGTACAGGGATGCCGCTTTGACAAGAAATCTCGCGCTCCGCAACACCCCTTAGCAGGCTGGAGCAAGCCCGGGCAAAGAGAAGGCCGGAGACGGGTTCCGCTTCTGGAACCCTGTGCTCCGGCCTTATTCGCCATGCTTGTTAGGTTAAGCTTCTGACTGTTGCCTGCTCACGCGCTATGGGCATATCGTACGACAGCTTGGCATCGCTGATCAGCTTAGCCGCCTGCCGGCTGTCCACGCCAATGATTTGCGCGCATTCTTGAATCGTAATCAAGCCGCGGCGATATGCCGCTATAACCTTGCGTTTATCCATCTTCAATCTCCCTTCACGTAGAAGTTGCCTACGATTAGTATAGGAGAACATGGAAATCGGTATACATCCTAACTATACCTTGCGGTAGAAGAACGTGTCCGCCGTCTCGAAGCCGTACTGGCTTGGCGAAAAAATCTGCTCCGTGCTGCCGACAAACAAGATGCCTCCCGGCTTCAGCGCACCGGCAAACTTATGGTACAGGCCATGCTTGGCTTCCTCGGTAAAATAAATCATAACATTGCGGCATACAATGAGGTCGAAGCCCTTGTCGAATGGATCATGCAGCAGATTGCCTTGCTTGAACTGGACCATTTTTTTCAACGTGTCCGATACCAGATACGCCCCCTCGGACGGCTGAAAATATTTGGTCCGGCATTCCGCGGGCACGTCTCGCAGCGAACGCTCCAGGTAGCTGCCTTCCCGCGCTTTCTCCAGCACCCCGTTGTCGAGATCGGTTGCAAGCAGGGACGCTTTCCCTTGGGCGTTAAGCTCGGACAGGATCATCGCAAGGGTATAGGGCTCCTCGCCCGTGGAGCAGGCCGCGCTCCATATCTTCACCCTGGCATTTGCCGCTAGCATCTCAGGCAGGAATCGGCTTCTCAGCACCTCCCAGCGAGTGGGATTACGCCAGAATTCAGAGACGTTAATCGTCATGCGATCCAAAAATTCATTCAGCAGCGTTTTGTTCTGCTCAATCGCAGCATAATACTGCTCGAAGGTGGAGAAGCCGTTTTTCATGCGGAGCGTTGTCAGCCGCCGCTTCATCTGTGCTTCCTTGTATTGGGATAAATCGATGTTCGTCTTCCCTTTAATACGGGCAATAAATTGCGAGAAGTCCAGATCCTCTGTCATAGAAGCCCTCCGTCATGGATGCGAATGATCGCTTTCCCTTATATCCAGCGCTGAATGGTATGCTCGTATTGAACAAGCTCCTCTGGTGCAAAAAACAGGGCAATCTCCCGTTCCGCGCTCTCCGGGGAATCCGAGCCGTGGATGAGATTAAAGTTCGTATGAACGGCAAAATCGGAGCGAATGGTGCCCGGCGCCGCATCAAGGGAATCTGTTTTGCCAATCAGAGCTCTCGTCTGGGCTACTACCTGATCGCCGCTCCACACCATTGCGAATACGGGACCGGAGGTAATAAAAGCAAGCAGCGGCTCGTAGAACGGCTTACCTTTGTGATCCCCATAATGGGTTTCTGCCAGCTCCCTAGAAATGTGCATAAATTTTGCTGCCGTCAATTGCAGCCCTTTTCGTTCAAAACGCGATACGATTTCGCCAATCAGGCCCCGTTGTACGCCATCAGGCTTAATCATCAGAAATGTTCTCTCCATCATATACCCCTCTCCTGCCGCGACTTGTATTTAATAGGTTCGTTTGCCCACAAAATGCGCAATATCAATCAAATTCTTTTTCGCCGCGATTTCCGGTAATCCTTCTAGCGCTTGCAAAGCTTTGCGTATGTATTGATTGGCCAACTCCTCAGCCAGGCCGCCGCCCTCGCTGGATCGTATGAGCGATATGGCCCGCGTCGTATCCGGGAAGCCTTCATGGCCGCGAATATAGGAAATTTCCCCCAGAAGCGGCCCTCTGACTTTCTCGTCCTGGAGTGCGAGAAGCACGGGCAGCGTCATGTTGCCCTGGCGAATGTCAGAGCCCGGCGGCTTGCCGATTTGCTTCTCCGTTCCGTATAAATCCAGCAAGTCATCGCGAATTTGGAACGTCATGCCGACATTGTAGCCATAACGGTACAGCTTATTAGCCGTCACTCGATCGGCGCCTGCCGCAAGCGCGCCAAGCTGGCAGCTGATCGCTACAAGCAACGCCGTTTTACGGCGAATGCGCAGCAAGTAGTTGCGAATCGTCTGCTCCGTGTTGAAGAAATCGCGAATTTGCTCCATCTCTCCAATACACATTTGTACAAGCGCGTTGGACAAAATGCGATGGATTTGCGGATCCGACAATTGTGAAGCAATCGTCAGCGCCTTGCCGTGTATGTAATCGCCGGTGTACATGGCGATGCGGTTGTCCCATTTGGATTTGACCGTCAGCTGTCCCCGTCTAGTCTCCGCGTCATCGATCACGTCGTCATGAACAAGGGAAGCCATATGGATCAGCTCCAACGGAACGGCTACCGACTTCAAGCGGTCCAGCTTGTAATCGCCGAACTTGCCCGCCAGCAGCACAAGCACGGGGCGTATCCGCTTGCCGCCTGCTTTGAGCAGATGGGTGGAAGCCTCGCTTAGCAGCGCATGATCGTCCGTCACGCTTCTCTCGAGCTCCTGCTCGATCTGATTCAGATCGCCTTTCATCTTTGCATACAAGTCTAATAGTTTCATTCCTTCACCTTTTGGGGGGATTGTTCTTCATAAAATGAAAAGTCCACTTCGTGCTGGAGCAGGTTCAGCTCCTTCGCGTACTTGAAATATAAAGCGAGTCCGTCCTGCAGCTTCTCGCAAAAATCATAGCGCAGCGACTGGAAGTATGTGCGCCAATAGGCCGCTTCTCCGCCAATGAGCCCGCAAGCCCGGGTAACAAGTCTGTTGGGATCGCGGAGCAGCTCGTTTTTGGACCCATGCATCGCCCGGAATACTGCAGCGAGAGCATCGCTCTGCTGCTGCGCCGCGGCCCTTCTGGCAGCGACTACAGCATAAGTCATGCCAAGCCCAGTCCAGCTGTTCCAGATCTCGCCCAAATCCAGCATATGCAAGCCGCTGCAGCTCCAGGAGGCCGTAATCGCAGGATCGCCGATCAACAGCGCGCCGTCGGCAATGCGGAGCATCTCCTCCAGCTTGGGCTCCGCCGGCACATATTCCGGCTCCAGCTCAAAGCGCATAGCCATAATAATTTTTAACAAATTGACCGATGTCGCCGAAGCGGTTGTCACGGCGATTCGCCGCGGCTTCACCTTCTCCAGCGGCTCCTTCGTGAACAGCAGAATGGAATGCACCCTGCCGATCGACCCTACCGACAAGCCGGGCAGCAGAACATAATCTCTGCAATATTGCCCGTACGAGAAGGACGAAATCGCGGACACGTCCAGCTCTCCTGCATGCAGGAGACGATTCAGCTCAGCGGGAACCCTTGATACGATTTCATATGGTAGCGGCTTGGCATGGCTGGAGAACGACTTGAACAAAGGCCATGCGTTCGCGTAATCAATTTCACCGATGGTGATCGGGCGCAGGTTGCCCATTGTGCTCATCTCCCCATCTTCTGTACAAATCATGCTCTATATCTACGTTGTCCAGTACTTTGCCTACGAGGAAATCAATCATCTCATCCATCGATTGCGGCTTGAAGTAGAACGCCGGCATGGCCGGCACCATACGAACGCCAAGTCTGGCCAGCTTCAGCATGTTCTCCAGATGAATGGCGTGGAGCGGCGTCTCCCTTGGAACCAGGAGCAGCTTGCGCCCCTCCTTCAGCATGACGTCCGCAGCCCGCGCCATCAGATTGCTGGAAGCGCCATGAGCTATGGCGGACAATGTGCCCATGGAGCACGGCATGATGAGCATGCCCTCCACGCGGAAGGAGCCGCTTGCAATAGAGGCGCCGATGTCCCCGTTGGGGTGATAGACGAGCGCCCCAGCGTCCAGGCTTCCCGGAAAGGCTTGGCCGAGGGCATCCGCCCTGCGGACGGTTTCCCAGCCCAGCTCCTCCTTCAGCACACGCCAGCCCGCCTCCGAGACAATCAGATGCACTTCGTACTGCTGGCGCAGCAGCTCCTTAATGAGGCGAATGCCATATATGGCTCCGCTGGCGCCCGTCAGACCAACAATCCAACGTCTGCGAGGCGGGCTGGCTTTCTTCAGCTTGTCGATTTCATTCATGACCACCGGCCAAGCACCGCCAGATCCGCGATAGTAAAGAGGAACAACACAACGCTAAGCGTGCCGTTCATGCCGAAGAACGCGGTCTGCACCCTGGACAGGTCCGTCGGTCTCACCATCCAATGCTGATAGAACAGCAGTCCTGCTGACAGCAGCGCGCCCAGCAGATACATCCAGCCGAGCTCTGTCATCCAGAACAATGCCACGAAGCCGACTGCCGTGACAATATGAAGCGATCTCGCAATCCAGATGGCGCCGTTGATGCCGAAGCGCGATGGAATCGAATAGAGACCGGCGTTCCGGTCATATTCATAATCCTGCGTCGCGTAAATAATATCGAAGCCGGCGATCCACAAGGCCACCGTTCCGTACAGCAGCCACGCCGTCGCGTTGAATTGACCCGTTATGGCGACCCAGCCTCCAAGCGGAGACAAGGCAATGGTGAGTCCCAGCACGATATGGCATAGCCAGGTAAAACGTTTGGTATAGGAATAGAGGCACAAAAAAAATACAGCGATCGGCATCAGCTTCATCGCAATAGGTGCCAGATTCGCGGCAGCCCAGAACAGGAGAGCGAATGATGCCGCAATAAAGGCAAGCACCTCTGCGGATTTCAGCAGGCCTGCAGGCAGCGCCCTGTCCTTGGTCCTTGGATTGCGAAGATCAATCGCCTTGTCGATGAGCCGATTCAGGCTCATCGCCGCGCTTCTAGCTCCGAACATGGCCAGTGTAATCCAGCCAATCTCGCTCCAGGAGGGAAGCGATCCCTCCATGACGACAGCCCCAAGCACCGCCCCCATATAAGCGAACGGAAGCGCGAATATGGTATGCTCGAACTTGATCATTTCCAGTATAATACGTAATTTGCGGATCATCGCTGCCCATCTCTTCCCTTCGTGCCGATATGAAGCGCAGCAATACCGCCGAAGAAGAGTCGCACCTCGGCATCCGGCATTCCGGCTTGCCGGAACAGCTCCTTCAGCCCTTGTGAATCCGGGAACAGCTTCAGCGAGTCTGGAAGCCATTGATATTCCTTGAATTTTCCAGCAAGCAGCTTGCCGAACCAAGGCATAATACGCTCAAAATATAAATAATAAATGCTCTTGAACGGCTGCCATGTCGGCTTGGACAGCTCCAGACAGACAACCTGGCCGCCTGGCTTGACGACTCGGCGCATCTCACTTAATACCTGCACGTAATCGGGAACGTTCCGCAGGCCGAAGCCGACCGTTACAAAGTCGAAGCTGTTGTCCTCGAACGGCAGGCTCATCGCGTTGCCCTGCACCAGCTTGATCTGGTTCTTCAATCCCAGCCGTTCAACCTTCACCGCGCCGACGTCCAGCATGTTCTGGCTGAAGTCCAAGCCAACAATTTGTCCCGAGCCGCTTGCCTGCGCCATATCGATCGTCCAATCGCAGGTTCCGCAGCAAATATCAAGCGCATTCTGCCCGGGCTTCATATCCATCCGCTTCATCGTATATTTCCGCCATGCTTTATGTCTTCTGAAGCTGATCACATCATTCATGAAATCATATTGGGGAGCGATCGTCTCGAATAACGCATGCACATGGCTTTTCGATTCTGTGTTGTTCACTTCCAGTCACCTCGTCTCGTTAAGCGCGGGCACTCCGCCCGCAAGCCTTGCCAGCATGGCGTCAGCAATGCTCGCCAACTCTCTCTGCAGCTTGTCCGACTCCAGCTTCGCAGCCGCCGCCTTCATTCCTTCCGCGGCATGCTTGAGCTTGGCGACAAGCTGAGAGCGTATATCATATTTGTGCAGAAGCGACTGAATGAAGGAGCTGCTTGGCGTCTCCGACAGAAGCGCTTGCCGTTCCTCTTCGGTGCCCGCCTGCAGGATATGCCAGTACGCCCAGCTTTTATCGAATCTGCTGTCGGAGCCGCATCTCTCCAGCTCGTCCAGCGCGACCTCGCAGCGGCTTACTCCGTGCAGCAGCTCTGGCCAAAGCCTGGATGAAGCTCCCTCCAGCATGCCCGCGAATTGGCGGAACATCTCGCTTCTCAGCTGAACCGCATAGCCGAAATAATCTTCAGCCGTCACGCGCAAGCCTCTCATACGAGTATACAGATTAACCTTCAAGCGGTTAACTTCGCATACGGCGCTGCTGATGCTGGCGATCATGTCAATCTGCCCCGCATTGGCTAGAAGCTGATAGAAGCGTGCGCTGAAGAAATCGCCGGCCAGCACCTTCAGCTGTCTGGAACGCATCTCCCGCTCCGATCTATGCGTCGTTTCGGTATCGATCAGGTCATGCGTGTCCATGCCCAGCTGGACAAGCGTTACAACCAGCGTGTACAGCTCACTGTTAGCAGCGGCGGTCGGTCCCTGCTGGTTCAGGAACGCGAACAGCATCCGCGCTCTCGGTTCCGCAAGCGGCGGCAGCTCAATATGCTTGTCGATCATATCGTGTTTCGCCTGCTGCCTCGTCATATCTGAAATGCGGTAAGTTGTCATGGTAGAAGCCTCCGAACGTTTGTGACAGGGAACTTGCACGTTAATATCTAAATTATTATAACACAACTTTAACATGAGAGCATTCGGTTGCCCAGTTGTTCATCATTTCGCAATATCCGCAGCCTGTTCGCGCTTTGCATGCGCGGAGTAGCCCGCCGGCAATCCGAATCGCTCGATCCAGGCCGATGTGAAGCTCAGCCTCAGACGCTGACGCCAGCCTTCGTCATGAACGGGATCCGAGATTGGAAGCTGGAATCTCTCATCCTGCAGCCAGCCATCGCTTGCGCGCACATCGACAGCCGCCAGCAGCCGCTTGCCGCCTTCATCCCATTCCATAATGCGGACCAGCAGCCTGTTGACATTGTTCAGCTGCAGGAAGGACAACGTAATCAGCTTCTCGATGTCGCTGAACCAGGCTGCCGGCCTGCCGCTCCCGCTTGGCACAAGCAGCTCCAGACTCAATACGGCGTTCCTCCATTCCGCATGGCCGAGCCTTTCTTGCAGCTCCACGGCAGCCAGCGCGTCTACGATATTGGCATTGGACAGTTGAATGATTGGCTCTCCATGGAAGACGGCAATATGCCCGCCTGCCTCTCGGCTCTGCTTCATTGCGGCAGGCAGCCAGCCCGCCGAGGCCGTAATCAATAGCGTCGCCGCTAATGCGATCGTGTATACTTTGCCAATGCGCATGAACGCACCCCCGCTTTCTGCAGTGAATGGCTGGCGGGCGTTCAACCTGGCAAGGATATTCATCTCCCCGCTTCGGACTTGCCCCCAAACCTTATACAACAGTGTACGAGAGCGGAACATTGATTATTCGGCTTGTCAGCGCGCATCTCCATTCGGCACAAAAAAAGCAGGCATCGCCTGCTTTGCATTCAGACCTATTGATCGGTTTCGACCGTCCCGTATTTGGTCATTACGGTAGCTTTGCCCCGAATTTTAATAGCCGAGGTATGGTCGGTAAACTGGCAGATCAGCACTTCGTTCCTGTCGAGCTTCTCCGTATGATGGAACCGCGTATCATGGCCGCGCGTCAATCCGATGACCTGCACGCCTTGATCCTTAGCCTTGATTACAATGTATTCGCCAATAGTAGGCTCCATAGTGATCCCCCCGCATCGTCAATGCATAACAACCCATCATCAGAATTATAGAGGAAGTATCCCTATTGCGCAATGGCAGTGCGTCAGCCTCAGGCGAAAAAAAAGAAAAACGCCCAAACCGCGTGACGTTCGAGCGTTACTCTTGCTATACGTTAATTGGATACAAGGTCCTTAAGAGATTTGCCTGGTTTGAATGCCGGCATCTTGCTTGCGGCGATATCGATTTCCTCGCCTGTCTGCGGGTTGCGGCCTTTGCGTGCTTGACGTTCGCGCACTTCAAAGTTGCCAAAGCCAACGAGCTGCACCTTGTCTCCGCTTTGAAGAGCTTCCGAGATCGCTTCGAATACAGCGTCAACCGCTTTCGTCGCATCCTTTTTGGACAGCTCGGACAGTTCCGCTACCTTCGTGATCAGATCGGTTTTGTTCATGGTTTCACCTCCTTAAAAGTTTTTCTCAATCAGGCGCTAGCCTTTGAGAAAAACTTACTTCGTAAGCATTAGTTCAGTTTTTCCTCTTATCCCTCTTATTCACCGAAAACTAAAAATATATACATCTGCACGCGCAATGATGAGCTTCATTCCCAGATCAGCCGATGTATGAGCAAGCACAAAACTCAACCCTTCAATTGCTGTACGCTAGCGCTTACGGCTGCGCCGTTCCTTAATCCCTTATGCTTGAACAAAACTATAGTAATACAGTGCAAACGCAATTTCAAGTTATTTCCTTGATTTCAGCCGGAAAAGAAACTTTTTCTAATGTTTCCGTCAGCGCCTTGACAATAGCAAGAAGCTGCCTGACTCGGTCAAGTTGACCGAGCCGGGCAGCCCCGGGCTTCTATTATGCTATTACAGGATGATGGCGATCAAGCCGCCCGAGCCTTCGTTGATGATGCGGCCCAGCGTCTCCTGCAGCTTATACCGCGCATTGTCCGGCATCATCGCGATTTTGCCCTGAATGCCTTCTCTGACGATGGAGTGCAGCGAGCGGCCAAAAATATCGGATTCCCAAATTTTGATTGGATCGTTTTCGAAATCCTGCATTAAGTAACGCACCAGCTCTTCGCTTTGCTTCTCGGTGCCGATGATCGGGGCGAATTCGGATTCCACATCCACCCTGATCATATGGATGGAAGGCGCTGTTGCTTTCAGCCTTACGCCAAATCGGGAGCCTTGACGAATCAGCTCCGGCTCATCCAGCATCATTTCGGCCAATGACGGCGCGGCTATGCCGTAGCCCGTTGTCTTCACCATCTCCAGTGCTTCGGCGAAGCGGTCGTATTCGCGCTTGGCA
This sequence comes from Paenibacillus sp. PL2-23, assembly GCF_040834005.1. Taxonomy (NCBI): domain Bacteria; kingdom Bacillati; phylum Bacillota; class Bacilli; order Caryophanales; family Paenibacillaceae; genus Paenibacillus; species Paenibacillus sp. PL2-23. Next base: position 2,695,642 of record NZ_CP162129.1, on the reverse strand, counting down.
TGCGAGAAGTCCTGCATCAGCTGGAGCAGATGGTCCTTGCCCCGGATTTCAACGCCGACCACCTCCATCAGGATGCGATCATACAGCTCATCCGGCGCATAGAGATCGATCTCCGCTACGCCTTGCCCCATATTCATGCCGCTAAGTCCAGCTTTGGCGATAAAGTCGTAGTCCATAAACTGCTGAACGACTCTCTCGACATCTCTTAATCGGCGAATATCCTTAACCGTGTCTCGCACGGAATTCTCGTAGTTGCTGCGCAGCCAATGATTGTCGTTCAGCACCATTACCCAGCTAGGAAGGTTGACGTTCACCTCGTGTACAGGGAACTCATAGAGCACCTCGCGAAGCACGGCCGTGCCTTCCTCTTCGCCCATCGTCGCGACGCTGAGCGCGATAACCGGAATGTCGTATTTCGCCTGCAGCTCGCTGCGAAGCTGCTGTGTCTCCTCGCTTTTTGGACGAGTGGAGTTGATGATGAGCACAAACGGCTTACCAACCTCCTTCAGCTCCTCCACAACTCTCTCTTCCGCAACGACGTACGAGCTTCTTGGAATTTCTGCGATAGAGCCATCCGTCGTAACGACAACCCCGAGTGTCGAATGCTCCTGGATAACCTTCCTGGTGCCGATCTCAGCAGCCTCCTGGAACGGGATCGGCTCATCGAACCATGGCGTTGTAATCATGCGCGGGCCATTTTCGTCCTCGTAGCCTTTTGCCCCTTCTACCGCGTAGCCGACGCAGTCGACCAGCCTTACATTTACTTCAAGCCCTTCCGCCACTTTGAGCTGGACCGCTTGATTAGGCACGAATTTGGGCTCGGTTGTCATAATTGTTTTGCCTGCGGCGCTTTGAGGAAGTTCGTCCACGGCTCTGGCACGGTCGGATTCGCTCGCAATGTTGGGAAGCACTACCGTCTCCATGAATCGCTTAATAAACGTTGATTTGCCCGTCCGGACAGCCCCTACTACCCCGAGGTAAATATCCCCGCCGGTACGTTCGGCTATGTCCTTGAAAATGTCTACTTTCTCCACTGAATATCCCCTCCCAATTGAATTTCCGGTTCGCCGCCATCCACCGGACAAGAGGGCAGGCCAGCGACGCAACTCGTACATGCTTTTTGGACTAGTAATAGCTTATGTCCGGACTGTCCAAATATGACGACTGCTTCTACGAAATCTTTTTTTCACCGGATGAACCCTGCTTCCCTTCCAAGATTGAAATATATGAGAGGCGTCTCCTTTCTATGCCCGCGCACGCAAAAAATCCCTTCCCGCATATCGGGAAGGGAGTTGTTGTACGAGGTCTATTCTGGCTGCACGGCGACGGGCTCTCCGTCCTGAAGGCGATACACCGGCGACTTGACTGGCACAAAGTCCGAGGCGTCCACCAGCCACTCTCGCAAATCCGTTTGTTCGTCGGCCTGCAGGCTGTTGTCTCTGCTCATCAGCTGCATCAAATCGATGCCGTAATCGGCGTATACAACGCCGTTGTCGTCCATGATTGCGGAAATCAGCGTGCCGCTGAACACGCTTGGGATGTCCGGCGCCTTGCGGCCCATGCTGTCATAATCAATGGAATAGAAACCGGGATACATCTCTCCCGCCTTGGGAAGCTCGCCTCTGGATTCCAGGTGCCCCTTGACCCAGTTCTGGATATCATTTATTTTCTGCGAGGTTACAATATCCATCAGCTTGACGCGCGGCTCGGTCTCCTCATCGATAATCAGAAAATAATAATTGCCGCCATTCTCGAACGCGGACGTCGGGATCGAGCTCAAGTAGCCCTTGCCCGTCAGCTTCTTGTAATCCACCTTAAACTTCTCATATCTCGGCACCTCCTGACCGCTGTTCGCGATCGGCAGAAGGCCAAGCTCCTGAAAATATTGATCCACTGCCGCCTGCACATTGCGCACGGCTTCCTTGGGCGGCATGTTCTGCTGCAGCTTATCCTCCGGATATAGACAGCCGGTCAGAAGCGTCATGAACGCGGCAAGCAACAGACATGCCGCCGCAGCTCGCCATGCGCTTCCAAACGGTCTTGTTGTGCGAAATTTCATTGCGGGAACCTCCGTTTCGTTTCCTTACCATAGCTCATCCATTTCCTTCTGCCGCGCCAGAGCGTTGGCCACGGCCGAACGCAGCGGATCCGGCGGAAGCTCAACCTCTGTCCTGCCGGATACACGCGTCTGGCACGCCAGCCTCATATGCTTCTGCTCCAGCCCCGCCAGCTTCCTCCGCTCCGCGTCTCCCATCGGAAGCAGCTCGCTGGATGGTCTGACCGTCACCTTGCACATAAAGCAGGCCGCTTTGCCGCCGCATCTTGTGGCAATGGTGACGCCGGCTCTTCTGGCCGCGTCCAATACGGTTGTGCCGCGCCTGACTCTGGCTGACTTGCCGCCGGGATAGAACACTACCTCTGCGTCCATGCTCGCTCTCCTCCCAGGAGACAGCGCATTTGCGCGCTGATCTCGCTTGTTATTTCGTTGCGCGCCTCCAGCTCGGCTAGCAGCCTCTCCTGCCGCTCCGCCTCTCGGCCCATCGCCTCGGCAATGGTTGAGATGCGATCCGCTCTCCCGCGCAGCACGTTGAACAGCAGCTCGTGCGCGAGCGGCGCAACCCGTACCCGCGGGCTGCCTGAATGACGTGTCTCGCTCAGTTCCAGCTCAGCCTCGTCCCCGAACGGAACAAGAAAACCCGCGACATCCACCCTATATCGGCAGCCGTGCGCATCCACCTGGAAATCAGTCACAAGCTCCACCTTGCAGGCGCCAATGACATAGTGGCTAAGCGTGGACCGATAGATCGGCGTCTCGCTGTACGCGGGGCTGTCTGTTGCGTAAGGAGCCAGCGCGAGGTGCAGGCTGTCCAGCCGGGCCTGATCGCAATATAAATCGATGTCACGCGGCGGCGCCTCCAGCGGGATGCCTCTCAGCAGAAGAGCGGCGCTGCCTCCAAGCGCCCAGCCGCTTGTCCCTGCAGCGTCCGCAATAATAGCCAGCGCATGATGAATATTTGTAGTTTCCGACATGCTCTTGCTCCTTAGAAGTACGTTTTGTTGACCGCAACAATGCGGCCAGCGCCCTCCTTCACGACCGCCTGGCAGCCTAATCGGAATCCTTGCTCGAATTCCTCCGGCTCCAGACGATCCCACTCCTCATCCGTTACCTCCTCAAGAAGGCCCAGCCCTTCCGTGATTTGGCAGCGGCATCTGGCGCAGGTTCCCCGCGTACAGGAGAAGCCGAAATCAATATCATATTTGATGGCATGGTCCAATAGGGTAAGCCCTGCTTCCGCCTCTACTGTTTTGGTAACCGTTTTTCCCGTCATAATAAGCTCAAGCATACCGTTCAGCTCCTTCTTATTTTCACCATAGTAAATAGTATGTACGTTTATCATCGTTGCCCGCTCCCGCTACAGAATAGAGAAGAAGCCATAAATAAAGCCGAATAATAATAAGATAAACGCGATAAAGGATAATATAAATTTAATAAAGCCCTTGGTTTTCACACGGGCAAAGGTGATCAGGAATGCCGCAATCGCCATCAGCCCAATCCCGAGAAATGAAATCCACATCTTCGTCATTGCGTCCATTGCCGTTCCATTCTCCTAACTTCGTTCGGAATAAATTCTTCCCCATTATAGCACCCGTCAAAAAAAAGGACAAAAGCTTCGCGAATATCGCCGCGCGGGCGCGCTCCCGGGGAGCCTTCGCAAGCTTTTGTCTGGCATAGTTACTTCTTCATCATCATTTTGACGAGGCTCTCCAGGTTAGATGGAGACATACCGCTCGACTTTACAGCCTTAACAATATCGCTTACGGTCGAGTCCGGCACCTTTATTTTCGCCATATCGGCCACCTGTTTGATCAGCTTGCGAAGCTCCGCTTCGTTCTGCAGCGTATTGGGATTGACTCCGCTTGCCAATTTCTTGATGGCATTCTCGGAAATGTTTTTGCCTGTTTTTTTGTTAATCGCGCTCAACACGTCTTTGGGTAAACCTTTGGACAATTTTCTCACCCTCCTCTGGTCTATGAGCTTCTAGCATCATATGAGGAGGGTATGGAATTGGTGTAGGCGCAGGGCGCCTATCCCAAAGGCTCCGTTTCATGCGTTTTGAGGCGTCCCATCAAATGCTCCACGGCTGCCTTCGGCGCTTTCCCTTCGAACAGCACCTCGTACAGCTGATTAGTAATAGGCATCTCGACGTTGTATTGCTTCGACAGCTGGTAGGCGGTGCGCGTCGTCCTGACACCCTCCACCACCATGCCGATTCGCTCAAGCACGGCTTCGAGCGGCGTTCCGTCTCCCAGCATATAGCCTGCACGCCAATTACGGCTGTGCTTGCTCGTGCCAGTCGCAACCAGATCCCCTACGCCGGCCAGACCGGCGAAGGTCATCGGGCTTGCGCCCATCGCCGCGCCTAGACGCCCGATCTCGGCCAGTCCTCGGGTCAAGAGAGCCGCTTTGGCATTGTCGCCAAATCCGAGACCGTCGCTAAGCCCCGCGCCGAGGGCAATAATATTTTTGATCGCGCCCGCCACCTCGGCACCCACAACATCCACGTTGGTATAGACGCGGAAGTCGCCGTTCATCAGCGCGTCCTGCGCCTTCTCCGCCGCCTCCAGCGAAGCTGAGGCAACAACCACCGTTGTTGGCTGCTTCTTGATCACCTCTTCGGCGTGGCTAGGCCCGGTCAGCACGACGATCGTCGAAGCGTCGCGGCCCAGCTCCTCCGCAAGCACGACGGACATACGCTTCATCGTATCCGCCTCGAAGCCCTTGGTCGCATGGACAACAAGCGTGTTCGCTCCAAGATGCGGCGCCGCCGCGCGGGCCACCTCCCGCATAACGGCGGACGGCGCAACGAACAACGCCAGCTCCGCGCCTTCGAGAGCGCTTCCCATACTCGTCGATGCCGTAATGCCCGGAGGCAGCTCGCTGCCCGGCAAATAACGGCTGTTCTGATGTTTGTTGTTAATCTCATCGGCTTGCTCCGCATTGCGCGTCCACAGCGTCACGTGAAACCCGTTGCTCGCAAGCACCAGCGCAAGCGCCGTTCCCCAGCTGCCAGCTACCAGAACGGCTGCCTTGCGCGGACTGTTCTCTCCTTCATGCATACCGCTTATGCCTCCTTCTTAGCCCCTAACTTGTTCTCCGTCCCTTGCAGCAGCTTAACGATATTCGACCGATGCCGAACAAAAGCAAAAATCGCGATCGCAAGCGCCGCGCTGAACAACGGCCAGGAATGTTGAAGCAAGACGATAAAGACGGGCAGCAGTCCCGCGAAGATCAACGAGCCCAGCGATACGTAACGAGTAATAACAATAACCAATATAGCGATTAGACCCGCGTACAGGGCAGGGAAAAACGCCAGGGTCGCAATAACCCCAATTGTTGTGGCGATGCCTTTGCCGCCCTTGAATCTGAACCAGATCGGCCAATTGTGGCCGATGATGGCTGCCAAGCCGCACAGCACGGGAATCCACCCGTTATCCCCCAGCGTGTAGCCGAGGTAGACAGCCAGCACGCCTTTTGCAATATCCAATGCGAATACTAGAATCCCGGGGCCTTTGCCAAGCACGCGCAGCGTATTGGTAGCTCCCGCGTTCCCGCTGCCATGCTGGCGGATGTCAATGCCTTTGATCCACTTCGCAATGACGATGCTGAATGATACCGAACCGATCAAATAACTGAGCGCAACCGCGACAATATCCAGTAGCAACCTTCTTCTCCCCTAGTCTTCATCGGATTTGCGCCGCGTGAAGATGCGAAGTGGCGTACCTTCGAAATCGAATGCCGCGCGAATTTTATTTTCCAAATAACGTTCGTACGAGAAATGCATCAGGTCCGGATCGTTGACAAAGCATACGATCGTCGGAGGCTTGGTCGCCACCTGCGTCACATAGTTGATGCGAAGCCGCTTGCCCTTGTCGGAAGGCGGCGGATTGATCGCTACGGCATCCGACACAACATCGTTCAGCAGATGGGTCTGAATGCGCATCGCGTGCTGCTCGGATACATGATTCACGACAGGCAGAAGCTTATGTAGGCGCTGCTTCGTAAGCGCGGACAGGAAGACAACCGGCGCGTACGTCATGAACAGAAAGTGATCCCTAATCTTCCCTGTAAAATGAGCCATCGTCTTATCGTCCTTCTCGACAGTATCCCATTTGTTCACAACAAAGATGGATGCCTTGCCCGCTTCATGGGCATAGCCGGCAATATGCTTGTCCTGCTCGATAATGCCTTCTTCGCCGTTAATGAGAACAAGCACGACGTCTGCCCGCTCAATCGCTTTCATCGCACGCATGACGCTGTACTTTTCCGTTGACTCGTACACCTTGCCGCGCTTGCGCATGCCGGCTGTGTCAATCAGCACGTAGCGCTGGCCGTCATGCTCGAACGGCGTGTCGATTGCGTCTCGCGTTGTGCCTGCTACATTGCTGACAATAACGCGGTCCTCGCCCAGCAGAGCGTTCACAAGCGACGACTTGCCAACGTTCGGACGCCCAATGAGTGCAACTCGAATGACGTCCTCATCGTAGCCGTCATCCTCCAGCTCCGGCAGCAGATCCGTGGCGGCGTCCAGCAGATCGCCAATGCCAAGACCATGAGAGCCCGAGATTGGAATCGGCTGACCGAAGCCAAGCCCATAGAACTCGTACACCTCGTCCATACGATTTTCGTTGTCCACCTTGTTCACCGCTACCACGACAGGCTTGCGTGAACGGAACAGCATCTGCGCAACCTCGTCGTCGGCATGGGTCAAGCCGCTTTTGGCGTCCACCATAAAGATGATGACGTCCGCCTCTTCCACGGCAAGCTCCGCCTGCATCCGCACCGATTTCATAATTTCATCTTCGCCGTCAATTTCGATACCACCCGTATCGATAATGCTGAACGGCTTGCCGTTCCACTCCCCCGTGCCGTAGAGACGGTCGCGGGTTACGCCTGGTTTATCCTCAACGATAGCCAGTCTGTCGCCAATAACACGGTTGAAAATCGTAGATTTCCCCACATTTGGACGACCGACAATGGCAATAACGGGTCTTGCCATAAACATTATTCACTCCTTAACAGTTCGTGAAGCTTAGATTTCATCGAATGTCTGCAATTCTCACGTATCCCATCATAGCAAAAAAGAACGCTCTTGGCTAACTTTTCATATTTAATAGGTCTCATTGGCATGATCCACCAAAACAATTGTCCCGTTCTTCAAATCGTGTGCGCTAGCATCCAATATTTTCTCCAAGAGAAACGCGATATCCTCCATTTTGGCTTCATCCGGAGCAATAAATATGGGCGCCCCGCCTCGCACCTCGTCGGAATGAATGGATACAACCGCTACAATTCTAGCCATGCCCCTCTCCTCCTCCCTGATTGACCCGAGCCTCGGTTGGCATTCTCACCGCAGATTCCAGGATGGGCACCCGCAGCACAATTTCTTTGCCCTTGCCGGGGTCCTTCTCTTGAGGGAGCAGGAATACCGCCAGCCTTCCATCCTTCATATCCAGCTTCGCCATGGGGATAAGAGCAGGCTCCCCGTCATCCCGGAATACGCCTAATATAGTGGCAAGGTCATATAGAATGGCCTGTCTCTGACCGAGATTGCTAATGGTTACTTTGCCATTGGCATTGAAGGGAGTAATAATGTAGCCGACGCCCCGGCTTGCGATAATATCCTGATTGGCCTTAAGACCCACATTCATAATATAGATATCGTCCACGAACAGATCCGGACCGTCGACCCTGACCTCTCCCTGCTCAACAGCGGCAATATGGGAGATCGACTTGCCGGATTTCAGCTTGAGCACAATCAGCAGCGTGACAAGCCCAGCCGCGATGCCGAACCAGAAGTTCAGCATAATGGCGAACAGACTGGTCAAAAGCGCGGACATGATCACCAGATAATTACGGCCTTCGAATACCATGGCAATCCCTTCTATATATGTAGCGCCTCGGCTGACCAGCTCAAGGCTGTCGATCTTGGTCAGTGTCTCCCGCTCCATCTTGCGCACATCCCGGAATTGAGACGCCGCCAGTGTCAGAAAAGTAATGGCCGTATAATCCTTATTGTACAGGGCTGGCACCGCTACCGCGCCTAAAGCGGCAGCGATGACGCCAAGGGAGATATGGATGATTCTGCCGTGCGGATACGTCGGATATTGCCTGTAATCCGTCTTGAGCATTAACAATCTGGCGATAATGCCGAAGGCGATGCCGAGCAACACACTGATCAAATGATGATTCTGCTCATAAAAATCCATCATGACGATTTGTCTCCTTTCAGTTGGCGAAGCCATCCCAGCCATCCCGCTGCCCCCAGCTTCACCAGGCACCGCCGGATGGCGCGAGATACGATGGTGAACGTCACAGCAGCGGATAAGGCCGCAGCCACTCCGTCCCACCACGGCCACGCTCCGATTGAAGCAAGGCCGCTTCCTTCCAGCAGCCTTTGCACGACAGCGCTTAGAGCGCCTCCCCACGTCACGATAACAAATTGCTGCTTGCGCTCGGAAGCAAACGCTCCGCACAACAGTCCGCCAAGCAAAGGAGCATCCCAGTCGGGATGGAACACATAAAACATCGTCTCATGAGCATACAGCCCCCTCACGCTTCCCCATACCATTCCGACCATGATCGCGCAGGAGCCGATATAGGAGCGATAGCCTTCAAAGCCCTTTCGACTGATGACGAATAACCCGCCAAGCAGCAGCAAGCTGGCCGAGGCATGGAGCTGCACATCGGGCATTGAAGGCAGCGGCGAGAACCATAGAGGGAGCGGCATTGCAGCAAGCGCCAGGAGGCCCGCACAGAAGAGAACCTCTCTAGTAGAAACATTGGGAGCGATCGTCTCCCTCCAGCCCGTGACCCATAAAATGGAGACAATGATAATAACAATAGCGCATACATAGCCCGATATCATGTTCAATCACCTCATGTACCCCTATTATGCGCCAACAAAAAAAGGCTATTCCCGCCCGAGAGCAGGAACAGCCTTGTGAACCTTCACATTATTTCAGCTTGCTAAGCTTGTCGCCGAAGCGCTCGCCCAAGGAATAGCTCATGCTGGAGCTGTTCAGGCTGACGTTCGGATTGTTGATCTCTTCGATCTTCGGTGCGCGAGGCGCACGTGGAGCGCGCTCGGACTTCGCTTCCTGAGCTGGCTGCTCAGGCGCTTCTTCTGTCTCCTTGATGCTGAGGGAGACGCGCTTCTCCGCAGGGTTGAAGTCCAGAACCTTCGCCTTCACTTCCTGGCCTTCCTTCAACACCTCGAACGGCGTCGCAACATGGCGATGCGCGATCTGGGAGATGTGCACCAAGCCTTCAACGCCAGGCGCGATTTCAACGAAGGCGCCGAATGTTACGATACGGCGAACTGTACCCGTTACGATGTCGCCGACGTTGAATTGACCAGCAGCCGTATCCCAAGGACCAGGCTGAGCCGCTTTGATGCTCAGGCTGATTTTGCCAGCGGCAGGGTCAACTTTAAGTACTTTGACACGAACGGATTGGCCTTCAGCTACAACATCCTTCGGATGCGCAACATGCTGCCAGGACAGCTCGGATACGTGAACCAGACCATCAACGCCGCCGATATCGACAAACGCGCCGAATGGAGTCAGACGCTGAACAGTGCCTTCCAGCTCTTGGCCAGCCTGCAGGTCGTTCATCACTTGCTGCTTGTTCTGCTCGAACTCAGCGTCAAGCACATCCTTCTGGGACAGAATAACCTTCTTGTTCTCCAGATCAAGCTCCTTCACTTTAACGCGAAGCGTACGGCCCTTGTAATCGCTGAAGTCTTCAACGAAATGGCGCTCAACCATGGATGCCGGAATAAATCCGCGCACGCCAACGTCGGCCACAAGACCGCCTTTTACAACGTCAGCCACAACAACCTCGAATACCTCGCCGGATTCGAATTTGCCTTGCAGCTCTTCCCAAGCCTTCTCACCGTCAACCAGACGCTTCGAGAGGACCAGGCTTTCCTTGTTGTCGTCGATGCTTACTACTTTAAGCTCGACCTCTTGACCGATTTGAACCGCGTCAGTTGCGTTCTCCAGCTGAACGGAGGACAGCTCGCGAATCGGGATGACACCGTCGTATTTATATCCAAGGCTTACATAAGCTTGGTTATCTTCGATTTTGACGATTGTACCTTTAACGGAGTCGCCTTTCTTCAAAGATACAAAATTGTCCATCGCGTCCTGGTTCACTTCTTCCGCAACGGAGTCCTGCACATTGATCTCTTCTGACATTGAAATAACCTCCTCAATTCATACCCCAACTTTATTTAAACCCGCTTGGTGGGCACTTGGCCCGCGGTATTTAAAACAATTATGAATGCTGCGCGGACAGCTCGCGAATGCGGTCCATCACGACCTCCATCGCTTGATCCAGCGCATCTGGCGATGATTCATCAATAATTTCGGAAAGATAGATGGGCTTGCCATATACGGCCTTCGTTGTCCGGAACAGCTTATAGCCGCCAACAATCGCGACGGGCACAATGACAGCGCCGCTGCGCATAGCGATCATTGCCGTTCCTTTCTTGGCCGAGCCCGGGGTCTTGCGCGAGCCCTCAGGGAATATACCCATTACATTGCCTGCCTTCAGCAGAGCGATGCCAGACTTGATAGCATCCTTGCTGACGCCTCCGCGCTTCACGGGGAACGCCCCGAAAGAGCGGATCAGCGCTCCGAACACGGGAATCTTGAACAGCTCCTCCTTCGCCATAAAGTATACCTTGCGAGGCACCTTTACGCCGATGGTGGGCGGATCCAGATTGCTGATGTGGTTCGACGCTAATATGACGGGACCTTCCTTCGGAATGTTGTCCACGCCTACAGCCTGCAGCCGGAACAGTACGGTATACATGACCCTGAGCAAAAAGCGGAATATGACGTATAACATAGTTTACTTCGCCTCCGCTAATTTGGTTCTGCCCAATTTCACAATTGCGGCAACAACCTCATCGATCGTCATATGACTGCTGTCCAGCTCTATGGCGTCCTTCGCTTTAATAAGCGGCGATATTTCCCTCTGCTCGTCCAACGAGTCCCTCTCAGCGATCTCCCGCTCCAGCTGCTCCAGCGGAACGGCCTGATCGGCGGGCAGCTCCTTGAACCGTCTCGCGGCCCGTTCCTGAACAGATGCCGTCAGGAACACCTTAAGCTCAGCGTCCGGCAGCACATGAGTGCCGATATCCCGTCCGTCCATCACAACGCCTTTGCGGACGGCTAGCTCTCTCTGCATGCCGCTTAACACCTGGCGCACGACTCCGCTTGCAGCGAAGTAAGACACCTGGCGCGTCACCTCTCTCGACCTGATCTCCTGCGTGACGTTCTCGCCGTTCACATAGATCAATTGGCCGTTCGAGCTGGGCTCCAGTTCAATACGGAGCTCATTCAGCATTTGAGCCAGAGCTTCATCTTGCTTGGCTGTGATGCCTTGGCGCTGCGCGCTCAGCGTCACCGCCCTGTACATCGCGCCTGTATCGATGTACACATACCCCAATTGTCCGGCGACCATTCTTGCGACCGTGCTCTTGCCGGCTCCAGCCGGCCCGTCAATTGCGATGTTGATTCGGTCGCTGTCACCATCCTGCAACGCCACTAAGAGTCAACCCCCTTTGAATCAAGACGGCCTCTTTCTCCATGAAACGAACATCCTCTCCCATTTCAAAGAAAAAGCAGGCATTGCCTGCGAACGTGAAAATTATACCACACATTACCTCGGGATGCAAAAGAGAAGCGCTAGTTCAGGCGGGCTCCTTCCCACCGATCCGCGCTTGTCGCTAGGCTTCTGAACGTTTCATTTTGCAAGGCGAGCTGGCAAATCAGCAGCAGGATAAGCAGGACAGCAGCCCCTCGGCCAAGCCATCCGCAGATCACGCCAACCAGCCGAAGCGCCTCCTCCTTATCGCCCTTTGAACCTTCTGCAGGCTGTTGATCAGGCATGGGAATGCCTCCTTCCTAAGGCTAGCATTCCTATATCCCCATCCCATTATTCCTGTTATCGATTTCGGTATTCAAGCTGCTTCTCGAAGCAGTAGCGAATGATCTTCCCGCGCTCGGTATCATTAATAGCCACAAACTTGCTCATGATCTGCTTGCGTCCCGTTTCAAGCTCATTAATGCGAACCACCTCGGCTTGGAAGGGAGCATGCTCAAGCGATCCATTCTTGTAAGGCAGCAGCAGCCAGCATTCCAGCGTGGACCCTTGCTTGATGTTCCACTGGGGATCGCAGATAAATGAGATGCCCCCGCCCCCAACATCGTCCGTCTGGCATACGAAGCGCTCCAGATTCGACAGCTTCACGGCCAGATCCAGCGTCGCGGGCATACGAAGGAAGCTTCTGCGCTGCACTTTGGTCATGCGCTCCGGATCCGGCTTCATAATCTTGACAAGACGGATAAGGCCGTCCTCCATGAAGCCAGTCACATGAGAGTCGAAGTAATGCTTGACCCCTTCTCCCGATACAAAATAAACAGACAGCTCATCGCCGAGGAACAGGCGCTTCGGTCGTCCCGTCTTCTCGTTAAGCGGATATTCGATCAGGTAGGAATCGTCCTCCTCGTCGGCAATCCTTGAACGATATTCCAGCGCCGCTTCCTCTTCATCGGACGACGCGATCTGATAATGCAGCATCTGATTAACCTTAGGCAGCAATAGTGACCCCTCCCATATAGGTGACATTATATCATGTCGAATGGTAGGGAGCTATATCGAGATTAAGCGGAGCTGCGCTTAACCTGCGGAAGCCTTCCGGTCGCCTTCGTTCATCAGCTCAATGGACTCCTCGATGCCGGACTCCGCGTTAATATAGATGCGGTACAGCGCACCGTTGATTTGACCCGTAAATTCATAGCAGAGCACCTCTTCGCCCAAGTCTCCGTCAATCAACGCCAGCTGCACCTTAGAGATGTCCATTGCGGGATTGATGGCTTGCCGGGCCTCGTCCTTGCCAAGAATCGGGCTTGGCAGCTCACGCTCGCGGTGCTCGTACACATAGTCGCTGGCCTGAAGGCCGACAGCCTCCCCATTGTCGAGCGCCACCTTAACCGTCAGCCTGTCGGGGTAGATCAAAACGCCGTTCTGCGTGCTTACATAAGTAAAGGTGCCCGAATCATCGTACATATCATAGCTTACCGCTCGCATGTTCGTGAAGCCATGCTCCTCCAGCAGCTTGTCTGCGGCTGCTTTCGCTTGCTCCAGCGACACCTTCGCCGGTCCCAGATCCCGGAATTTCATGAACCAGATCAGCTGGCCCCCGCCGCGCTGTGTGAAGTCCATCTGCACCTTGCGGGAGGGGTCGTCAGGGAACACGACAGCGGAATAGGAGGAGTATTCGGTTCCCTTTCCGTTTTCCGTGACGTTCACCTGTGACGGATCAATCTTCATAAACTCGGCTGCCTTCTGCCTCACTTGCTCCGAGGATACTTGCTCGCCGCTAAGCAGCTTAATCGTGCGCTTCTCATAGATGCTGTTCACGGATGGACCCCAATCCAGCTCGGGATAGGCGCCTATCTTCTCGTTGACGCCGCGCAGGCCGTCCACAATGATATTGCCGCTCTCCGACTGATCCGCCGCAATGGCAATTTCCACATCCATCCACCGCAGATTGTTATGGAGAACGTCCTCCTGCATGCTGAGCAGGTCCTTGGCGATTTCGTCCGACTTCTGATACAGCGCCTGAAGCGTCTGATATTCGCTGTCAGACAATGGATGCTTGGTTAGATCGCGAACCGCCGTTTTGTAAGCGAAGTTGGAGATGCGGGACAAGAAGTCCTCCGCTTCGTTGAACGGCAAATAGCTCAGCGGCAGCTGGCTGATCTCGTTCTGCGCCTGGCTCGTCAGCCGCCATACGTTCACAAGTCCCTTGCGGTGATAGTCATTGGAGGTGGAATTGACTGCCAGCGTGTTGCCAAGCTGCTCATGCAGCTTTTCCACATGGAAGGTCAGATCATGGAAGGCGCGCTGATATTGATTTTCCGCCTTGATAAGAATCGAGTTTTTTTCCTGATGCTCCTGATAGCCCCAATATCCGGTGCCAATCAGCATGACAACCAATATCGGGAACATGATCGAGCTAAGTCTACGGTACATGCAAAAAGCTCCTTTCTAATGCCAAACCTGGTGTTAGTTTGGATTGTAGATAGGAGCTTTATGCATATTTGGTATTCATTTGCGGCCGAACGGCTATACCGGATGCTCTTCGATATCCAGATCGTTGCTATTATTGCAGACGCATTGCTTAAAGCCCGTATCGACCATGCCCTTCTCCCGCTTGCCCCGCAGAACAAACTTCTCCCCGCATACATTGCAGCGAATTGTCACCTTCACGCGTGCCGCTTCCATCCTAACCTCCTGAATGTTCGTATAGGGTCAGTATGGACGGATCGTTTACAGTTTAACCTCGTCCTCCCGGCTCATGAAACGGAACGGAGAGCTCGCGTTGGCGCGATTCATCTTGTACAGCCCCCATATCCACAGCAGAAGCATGAAGGGGACGATGAACCATATCCAGTCATGCCGGGTGGTCAGAATGATCCAATCGTACAGCCCGTGCAGAGCGAACGGCAGCATCAAGGAAATGGCCAAGTACAGCTTCGATCGGGTGGAATTCGCAAATTTCGCGATGCCCATATAATAACCCATCATGACGCCGAACAAGGCGTGGCCCGACACCGGAAGGAGCGCGCGAATAATGAGCGACCCGATCGACGTCGTGGAATACATGGCGTACAGGACGTTCTCCATCGTGGCAAAGCCCAGCGAGATGGAGGCCGCATACAGTATCCCGTCATAGGGCTCGTCGAATTCCGTATGATTGTAGATGACGTGATAGAGAACGAACCACTTCAAAAATTCTTCCACAAACGCAGAATGCACGAACGCGGATATGAACACCGTATCGCCCAGCCAAATCTGGAAGCCCCGCTGAATAACCATGATCGGCACCACAACCAGCACGCCGAGCAGGAACATTCGAATGACCATATGAATGGGCTCAGGTGCATAACGATCCCGCAAATATAAATAAGTAAGCAGCGATATGCCTGGAGCAATCGCCGCTGCTAAGATAGAAAATAAAAGCATAGCTACCCGCTTTCTTACACCCACCCCCGGAAGCGAACCGCCTCCGCCATCTTCCTTACGCCAGCCATATAAGCGGCCAGGCGCATATCGACCTTACGGGTGAGATGTATGTCATATACGTTCTCGAAGCCTCGAATCATCATCATCTGCAGCTTGCGATCAATTTCGTCTTCGTCCCAATAATACCCTTGATTGTTCTGCACCCATTCGAAATACGAGACGATAACGCCGCCCGCGCTTGCGAGTACGTCCGGGATAAGCAGCACGCCGCGATCCGTCAATATGCGGGTCCCCTCCAGCGTGGTTGGGCCGTTAGCCGCCTCCACGACAATCGAGGCGCGGATGCTTCCCGCGTTAAGCTCCGTAATCTGATTCTCGATCGCTGCCGGCACAAGCACATCGCAATCCAGCTCCAGCAGCTGCTCATTCGTAATCGTGGAGGGGAATAGATTCGTTACATTGCCGAAGGAATCCCGACGATCCAGCAGATGTGGAATGTCGAGCCCCTCTTCATTATACAACGCTCCGTTCACATCGGAAATACCTATTACGCGAGCGCCCGCTTCATGCATGAATTTGGCAAGATAGCTGCCGGCATTGCCGAAGCCTTGAATGACGATTCGCGCTTGCTCCACGGGAATGCCCTTCAGCCTCAGACCCTCGTGAATCATCATCACGACGCCTCGCGCCGTTGCCGTCTCTCTGCCCTTGGAGCCTCCCAGCACCAGCGGCTTGCCGGTAATGAAGCCAGGGGAATCAAACTCCCGAATGCGGCTGTATTCATCCATCATCCAAGCCATAATCTGGGAATTGGTCATGACATCGGGAGCCGGGATATCCTTGGTGGGCCCCACCAGCTGGCTGATCGCTCTCACATAGCCTCTGCTCAGCCGTTCAAGCTCGCGGAAGGACATTTTGCGGGGATCGCACAGAATGCCGCCTTTGCCCCCGCCGTAGGGGAGATCGGCGATGCCGCATTTCAGGCTCATCCAAATGGATAACGCTTTAACCTCCTTCTCCGTTACACCGGGGTGAAACCGGACGCCGCCCTTCGTGGGGCCTACCGCGTCGTTATGCTGAGCTCTATAGCCTGTAAATACGCGAGTTGAGCCGTCGTCCATCCGAACGGGAATACGGACCGTCAGCAGCCTGATCGGCTCCTTGAGCAGCTCGATCATGTCATCGCCGTATCCCAGTCTCTTCAGCGCTTGTTCAATGACTACCTGCGTGGCATGCAATACGTCGCTCATCGTCACCTATCCTATCCTTCCGCCTTGGTCTACATCTCATTATGAGCCCTGCTGGCTGTCGCTATTCCCAATGGAAGCTAAGAAAAAAGAACATCGCAAAGCCGAAGCTTATCGATGTTCTTCATGATCAGGAGAACGTTAGTAATGGAAATGGTTATACACCTGACGCACTGCGTCCTCCGCCATAATGACCTTGCCGTATTCCTCCAGCATGGCGTAAGTAACGGAAATCGCTTCCCCGTATTCCGCAAGCAAGGCGATGACGGCCTGCTGCTTGGACGCGTCCACCTGGGACGGCTCAATCGTGAGAATCCACCTGCCGCTATAGGAATACAGTCTGCCGCTTTCCGTAAGCGAGGAGGAGATCAATTGCTTGGCCGCCGAAATGACATCCTCGAAGTCCCGGAAAGCGTACATGACAATGTCGCTCTGCTCCATCGTCACTTCCATATCGTATATATCGTCTTCCAATTCGTCCTCTTCTCTTGAGCGTTCGTCTCCCGCGTGATTGCTCTTGCCGCGAGTGACTATAATGACCATGCCCTGCGCTGGCATAGCCAGCACTTCCACCGCCAAAGGACCGCTTGCGTCGAAGCCCAGCTCCGTGTAGGCCTGCTCCATCATCTCCAGGAACAGCTCATGCAGCTTAGGCGGCTCGCGCCACATATCATCCTTCTGGATCCCCCGCTCCAACAAGTCGTCGAACGTCAGGAAAATCCGTATTCTATCCTGACTTAGTCGCTCGATTTTCATGACAGGATCCTCCTCTGCAGCATCTGTCGTAATAGCGTATGAATCTGTAGAGCCAATGTGAATAAAATAGACTCATACCATGCTATGTACTTACTTTATCATGTCTGATGCCCGAATGCACTAGCTTTGATGGAAAAAAAAGAAACGATCCGCCGCCATCCCTGTCTTGCAGGGAGGCTGCGGATCGTGAACGAGCGGCATGCTTGGCCGAATTCTAATGAGAAAGAGTGGACGATTCCGCCTTAATCTTGTCAACCTCCCGCTTCACGGAAGGATCGTTTTCCACAAACGCTTCAATTTGCTCCCAAGCGGCAGCGGAGCTTACGGCGGTATCGTCTGATTGCTTTGGGGCCTGCTCCGCGGCCTCCTGCTTCCAGCCGGAGCTTGCATGCAGCATTTTAGCCATCGACTTGCCGGCCATATCGGACATTGCGCTTGCAGCCCACGCCACGGCTCCGGGGCGCTTGCGCGAAAAATACAGGGTAGCTGCCGCGCCGACAATGCCCCCTACCATTAAGCCAGTCCATTTCATATTCGCACACCTCTTTCATGCTGTAGATTTCAAGATGTAGTGTTGCCGGCAGACCCTTGGAGCATGCTATATAAATAAAGGAAACAGACCGCATCGTTAGAGCCGGTCCATGTGTTAAAATGTTCATGATAGGCAACACGAATTGACGTCCAGGAGGTTCCAACATGCGCTCAAAATATTTGCACATCACTCTATGTCTGCTGGCAGCCCTGGCAGCCGGCTGCGCAGGAAATGGGGCCGCCTCTGCCCCAACATCTGCTCCAACAGAGGAACCGGAGGCCAAGCCGAAGGAATCGGCGGCACCCGCCAACGTTCCGGCGCCCGCGCCGGAGGCCTCGCCCTCGCCATCTCCGACCGCCACGCCAGCCGCGACGGCAACGCCCGCGGCAGAACCCTTGTATCGAATGAACGCGGCTTATCGGTTCATCCCTATTGATGACAGCGCACCCGCTAACGCGGTGCTGCTTACATTCGACGACGGACCAAAGGATGAAGACGTGGTAACCAGTCTTCTCGACACCTTGGATAAGCATGGGGCCAAAGCGATCTTTTTTGTCAATGGCTATCGAGTGAAACAAAATCCGGAGCTGCTGAAGCTGATGTATGAGCGAGGCGGCACAATCGGCAACCATTCTTACGATCATATTAATTTGAAGAATGAAAGTGCCGACACGATCGAGGAGCAGCTGGCCTCCGTTCAGTCCGACGTTGAAGCGCTCATCGGAGAGCGGCCCCTGTTTTTTCGACCGCCATACGGCGCAGGCAACGACCAAGTGAAGGAAATCGCCAAAAACCACGGCATGCTGTACATGACGTGGTCCAATGGCTCGCTTGACTGGGACAGCTCCGCTCGCGACAAGCCGGAGGTTGTGATCCGCAATGTCATGGAGCAGCTTCATCCCGGAGCCAATATTCTGATGCATGAGGTTCCCTGGACCGCAGATGCCCTCGACGAGCTGCTCACGCGTCTGAAGGCGGAGGGCTACACGTTCATCGATCCTTCAACGATCCAGCTTACGGACTGAACGTGTTGCCGTACCAGAAGAGAAAGCCAACCAGGCACAGAAACAGTACAAACAAAAAATTATAATACCATTTATTTAGATTCCGCAGACTGGAAGGAAACTTTTTGCGTCTTGGAGGCAGCTTCAGCGGCTCTTCCCCTTCCATTGCGGGGGGAGCGTCGCCTTGTGGCTCCAGGATGTCGTATGGCGACCGCCGCGAGCGGCTATGCCTCAGCTTCCTGCTCATGATTGTCCCTCCTGAAACGAATAATCAAGCCCATAACGAGATCGATCACAAAGTGGGCGATTATGGGCGCCCATAACGATCCGCTCTGCTCGTAAATCCAGCCCAGCCCGTAGCTGATGGAAAATACGAGACCGGTCGGTATCCAGTGCTTGAGATACCTGACGTGAATGGCCGCGAAGATGATGCTCGTCCAATACGGGCCAATGGCATGCTGGACGGCTCCACGGAACAGCAGCTCCTCGCAGACGGCCACCACAAATGAGATGACCGCGATATGCCATATGGCGCGATTCCGGAAAATGCGGTCGTTGACGCCGCCGTCGTCCGCCGCTTCCTCCGGCACCCAGCGCGAGATCAGCAGATCAACAGCGATAACGGCAGCCGCCAGTCCGAACCCCCACCATATGAAGCTGGCCGTGCTTGGAATGGATAATAGCTGCAGCAGATTTTGGCGCTGAAAAAAAATCCAGATGAGACCGATAATAAGAGTAAGGGCTTGTGTGGCGTATAAGTTTATTAGTAGCATGCGGTCATCAATTTCGTCAACGCTGACCTTGCGCACCTTAATATTGCGTATGTCGAATTTTTTCATAGCTGCATGCCCCGCTCTCGTAATGTTGTGATACAATCTTTTCATCCATAGAAATAGAGAAGGAGTTTGACGATGGAAAAACGATTAACGATCTCAGCCATGTTATTCAGCGTCGGATTTGTATTTATGCTTGTCGTCGCGGTAGGAGCATTCTTCTACGGCGTGCAGCTCGGCTCCGAGCGCATGGAAGCCAAGTATTCGGCAGCCATGGAGGGGGAAGGCGCCATAGACGAGTCCGCAGTGCCCTATCAGCAGCAGGATCTCGTATCCTTCTATCTTACCGTATTCTCCTCCTACCGTGAATTTCAGACGGAATGGCTGTCTGTTACGGACAAGCTGTCGCGCGGCGCCAGCGTGGATGCCCCATCGGCATTCAAGAGCCTCTCGAAGCTCGCGGCCGCGAAGGCGGAGGAAGCCAGCTCCTTCAATATGCAGAAATCGCCCTTGCTTGGCGATGCCCAGGTCGCGTACATACGCAGTATGAACAAATTCAAGGAAGCAGCCAACAAGGCCGCCGACTCCGGAGCCTCGGATCATGCCGCGCTGCTCAAGGACATACAGGAGGGCAGCGCTTATCAAGCCGCCGTAACTGCCGCGCTGGCGGGACAGAACGCCTATTACCACGCGATGCTTAAGTGGGCGGCGACCGTTGATTTGAACATTGCAGGCGAATACAAGACGCCGGCTACGCTCAGCATCAAGGAATGGAGCAGCCTTCCGCTAACGGTTAAGAACTATGTCATTGGCCAATATTTGGCGGATCGGAAGGAGTTGTACAGCTTCTATCCCCATGATTTGACCAGCCGTGTGGATGAATTTATTTATTCCGGCCAAGCGTCCAAGATGAAGCTGCAGACCATGAACAGCATTGTGGAGCTTCTGCTGAACACTCGCGCCGTGGATCCCGGCGATTTCGCACCCAATCGCGCGCGTTATTATGACGCGGAGACGCTGCCGCAGCTGCCGTTCTTCTACTCGCAGCCATAATTTTGTCGAATGTTGTGCTTGAATCATAACGAAATTTTCAAAAATGAGCAAGTTTGAGGATTGCAATGAACCGCGTTGATGCTATAAAATAGTAAAGTCCTATTCGTTCGTGGAGTGAACTCTTGTCCCGTGTGCTTCAAGCCGCGCGGGCCGAGAGTTTTTCTGTACATATTTCAGCGTTGCAGCTAAGCTTACAGCTTCTGCGGCGTTAAATCCTAGGAGGCTTGTT
Source organism: Paenibacillus sp. PL2-23 (assembly GCF_040834005.1). NCBI lineage: Bacteria > Bacillati > Bacillota > Bacilli > Caryophanales > Paenibacillaceae > Paenibacillus > Paenibacillus sp. PL2-23. The sequence continues at coordinate 2,674,945 of NZ_CP162129.1, read as the reverse complement.
ACACATGTTCAAAGTGTTAGTATCCGATCCCATCAGCGATCTCGGGATCCAACAGCTTGTCGAAGCAAACGACGTCATCGTCGACAAAAACCCAGGTCTCAGCGAGGACGAGCTGGTAGCCATTATCGGCCAATACGACGCGCTTCTCGTTAGAAGCCAGACTCGCGTAACCGCACGCGTTATGGAGGCCGGCAAAGGGCTGAAGGTCGTTGGACGAGCTGGCGTAGGCGTCGACAATATTGATCTGGAAGCCGCTACCCAGCGCGGCATCATCGTCATCAATGCGCCGGATGGCAACACGATTACAACCTGCGAGCATACCTTTGCTATGATGATGGCGGTTGCCCGCCACATCCCGCAAGCCTACGCCAAAACGGTGGGCGGCACTTGGGACCGCAAATCGTTCCTAGGCGTTGAGCTTCGCAACAAGACGCTTGGCGTTCTTGGCATGGGCCGTATCGGCAGCGAAGTCGCCAAACGCGCCAAAGCCTTCGGCATGAACATTATGGGCTACGATCCCTTTATGACGGAGGAACGCGCAGAGAAGCTGGGCGTTAAGCTGGCCAGCGTGGATGAGATTGTGCGTTCCGCTGATTTCATGACCGTGCATACGCCGCTTACTCCGGAAACGCGCCATATGATCGGCAGAGCGCAATTTGCGGTTATGAAGCCGGGCATGAGAATTGTCAACTGCGCGCGCGGCGGCATCATTGACGAAATCGCCCTGGTAGACGCAATCGACGAGGGCATTGTAGCCGGCGCGGCGTTCGACGTATTCGAGGTTGAGCCGCCAGCAGCGGACCATCCATTCCTGACCCATCCCAAAATTATCGTAACGCCGCATCTTGGCGCATCTACGGTTGAGGCGCAAGAGAATGTCGCGATCGACGTCTCGGAGCAGGTGCTGCATATTCTTCGCGACGAGCCGTTCTCCAACGCCGTTAATATGCCGCCGATTCCTGCCAACCTTCAGAGCAAGCTGCAGCCTTATTTCGCGCTTGGAGAGAAGCTGGGCAGCTTTATCGCCCAATCGACAGAAGGCGCTGTACAAGAAATCGTCGTCAGCTACTCCGGCGAATTGGCCGAGCTGGACACCCAGCCGCTTACCCGTTATGTCGTTCGCGGCGTGCTGTCGCATCACTTGGGCCTGGAGCAGGTGAATGTGGTCAACTCCATGCACCTTGCCAAGCTTCGCGATGTTAATATCGTCATCCAGAAGTCGTCTACCTCCAAGGACTTTACGAATCTGGTAACTGTCGCTCTCCGCACGAAGAAGGAAGAGCATGTGGTATCCGGAACGCTGCTGACGGGCTATGGTCCGCGCATTGTCCAGATCGACAAGTTCCCTGTCGACGTTACGCCGGAAGGCAACCTGATTCTGATCTCGCATAACGACAAGCCGGGCATTATCGGCCGTGTCGGCACCCTTCTCGGCAGCAACGACGTCAACATCGCAACCATGCAGGTTGGCCGTCAGCTTGAGGGCGGCTCCGCCATCATGGTACTGCGCGTCGACAAAGGCACGCCGAAGGAAGTGCTTGCGCAGCTGACGAATATGCCGGAATTGAACACAGCCAAAGAAATTAAATTGCCATAAAGCGAAAAGCTGCTCCAAGCCGGAGCAGCTTTTTCTATATTCAACGATCAAGCGAAATGACCCGTACCTGGTCATAATGTTTCACGAACAACAAGATTAATCGCTGATGTTCAACAAAAAGGGCGCTCCTTGTCGGGAGCGCCCCAGCGTCATTTCAACGGCTTTGGACAGTGTCTGACATTATTCTTGTCCTTCGACTGGCAGCAGCAGTGTAAAGGTCGTGCCGGCCCCGCCGAAGCTCTCTACATTTATTTTGCCATGATGAAGATCAATCAAATTTTTGACGATGGCCAGTCCGAGACCCGTACCCGCGGAATCTCCCCGCTTCCTGGCCTTATCCGCTTTGTAGAAGCGCTCGAATATATAAGGCACGTCCTCCGGCGGAATGCCGATTCCCTCGTCGATCACCTTCAGCTGAATATAGGCCTTGCCGCTGACAACCTGCGCTTCTCCGCTTATCGTAATGGACTTGCCCGCAGGAGTATGTCTAAGCGCATTGTCCATCAGATTGGTCAGCACCTGCTCCAGACGATCCTCATCGGCTTGCTCCATCAACAGCTCTCGATCCTCCGGCAGTTCTGCATAGAGGGCGACTTCTCGCTCCTTGGCGTACACCTGAAATTTACGGTGCACTCTCCGTACAACATGTCGCAGATCCACCTTCTGATAATGCATGTCGACATGTCCCGCTTCCATTCTGGCAATATCCAGAAAGTCATTCACAAGCCGTCCCATGCGCAGCGACTCATCATGGATGACCTGCACCAGCTCGCGTCGCTCCTCGGGAGACGCAACTATGTCGTCAAGCAGCGCCTCGCTGTAGCCTTGAAGCATGGAGAGCGGCGTTCGGATCTCATGGGATATATTCGCGACAAAGTCACGCCGGAGCTTATCCAGCTTATGCTCCTCCGTAACGTTGCGGATAACCGCGACCGCGCCGCGAATGACGCCTCCTGATTCCAGCGGAGCCATCACAACCGACCATACGCTGCTATGCACATGCAGCTTCTCGGTCTGGTCCTTCCCTTCCTTCATCACCTGCTGGAACAGGTAGCGAAGCGGCATAGGCACTCCGGAGTAGGTAGGCGCGTTATCCGAAGGCTCCTCCTCCCATGCATCCTCCAGCGCGGACCAGCCAGCGATCAGCAGATGCCCACTTGGATTGGTTAGAATGACCTTGCCCTCCGCGTCGAACGTAATGACGGAGTCCCCCATGCTTCTCAGCACGCTGGCCAAATGATTTTTTTCGTGGTTCAGGTCATAGATGAGCTTCTCCAGCTGCTCCGTCATATGGTTGAACGTATTGGCGAGCTGTCCAATCTCGTCGGAGGAGCGGATCGGCACCCGGGTGCTGTAATCGCCCTGCGAGACGGAATCTGCCGCATTCTTCAACTGCAGGAGAGGCTGTTGAATTTTGGCCGACAAAAAAAACGCAAAAAACGTAGACATTAAAAACCCGATAATCGCTGTAACGACAAATAACACTTTGATGCTATGCGAATTTTTCTGGTCAAACCAGATATCAATATACTGCAGCAGGAACACACCAAGAATAAGCAGCACAACGGCGACAAGCAGCATGATGGTGGCCCACAGCTTGCCGACGACGCTGTGCCACAGCAGACGCGCCAGCCGATCCCACACCTTCATTTATTTCGGCACCTCAAGCTTATAGCCGACTCCCCATACGGTCGTGATCATTGAGGCCGCCTCCGAGGATACCTTGTTCAGCTTCTCCCGCAGACGCTTGACATGAGTATCGACTGTGCGGAGATCGCCAAAAAATTCGTAATTCCACACATCCTTCAGCAGCTCCTCGCGCGAGAACACCTTGTCGGGCGACACGGCGAGATAATGGAGCAGCTCATACTCCTTCGGCGTCAGGCTGACCTCCTGCCCGCCTGCCGTCACCCGATGCGCGTCATGCTCGATGACGAGATGAGGGAATACGATGTTGTTGCTCGTATTCATCTCCTTGGTCAGAAACGCCGTGGCCGAGGAGCGTCTAAGAATCGCTTTGACGCGGTAGATCACCTCGCGCGGGCTGAACGGCTTGACGACATAGTCGTCGGCGCCAACCTCGAAGCCCTGTACGCGATTCATCTCCTCGCCCTTGGCCGTCAGCATGATAACAGGCGTCGCCTTCACCTGGCGCAGCCTGGCGCATACCTCGACGCCGTCGATGCCGGGCAGCATCACGTCGAGCAGAATCAACGCGTAATCCGTATTGGAGGCAAGCCGAAGAGCGGTCTCGCCGTCTTCAGCCTCGTCGATCGAATAACCTTCCTTCTCCAAGTACATCTTCAGTAGACGGCGAATCCGTTCTTCATCATCAACGACCAATATGCGATTGCCAAAATCGGACATGCTTGTCAGCTCCTCTCTATTGATAACCTATCGGTACCCGCTATACACCGGAATATGAATGCAGCCCTGCAATAACAAGATTAACCCCAATCAGCGTAAACAAAACGATAACGAAGCCGATCACGGCCAGCCATGCGGAAGGCAGTCCCTGCCAGCCTCTGGACAGCCGGAAGTGCAGGTAGGCGCTGTAATACAGCCAAGTGATAAGCGCCCACACCTCCTTGGGATCCCAGCCCCAGAATCTTCCCCACGCCTTCTCCGCCCAGATCATCGCGAATATTAGCGCGCCCAGCGTAAATACCGGAAAGCCAATCGCAATGGCGCGATAGCTGATCTCGTCCAGATCCTCGGGATCCACACCCTCCAGCGCGGGATGAATGACCGCGCCGATCGGCTTGCGGAACACCAGCCTTAGCAGACCGTACAGCAGCGTACCCGAGATAATTGACCATAGAACGGTGTTCAGCTTGCGGCCCGCATTGACGCCGTTCATCCAGTAAGGGGCTTCGAACAGCGGCTTGTCCATGCCGAGGAACGACTCTACATGAACCGCTTGGCTGTTGTAAGGTTGTACGATAGGCGGCAAATAATAATTTACATTGTTTACTGATTCTATCTGCTGGCCTTGATTGTCGATCTCCAGCTTCTCCTGAGTGAAGCTTGCTTCGTAGCCAGCGCCGCGGAAAGCGAATACGGCGATAAGAAAGCCGATAATAACAAGAATCGTATAAAGCGTAAATTCAACCCAGCGCTGCGCCCTTCTCCCTCGCTCGGACCGATCCTTGAAATCAACGACCCGCAGCAGATACATCAGGCCTGCGGCAAAGCCTACCGCAAAAAACGCTTCACCAAGAGCGGCTGTCGTCACGTGAATTTTCAGCCAAATATCGTCCAAAGCCGGTATAAGCGGCTGCACCTCGCTAGGAAACACGGACGCGTACGCAACAATAATAATGGTCAGCGGCACCGCGAACATGCCCAGCAACGGCTTGCGATAGATGGCGAACACAATCGTGAAGGCAATCATGATCGCCATGGCAAGGAAGGTCATAAACTCATACATATTGCTGGTTGGAATTTGTCCGCTGCCCGCCCATCTGGTGAAGAAGAACGCCAGATGCGAGGCCAGGCCCGCCAGTGACACGATAAACGCGATAGTGCCCCAGCGCCGTTCATGCTCGTGCGGCTGGCGTCCGCTCCAACGCTTCCCCGTTACTGCAATGACATAGAATAGAAATGAGAAGCAATATAGAAAAAACGCGGCCAAAAATATATCTCCGCTGAACTCCACTAAACTCACGCGTTATTCCCTCCGTTATCCAACGTCTTCGGATCGATGTCTACGCCGATTTTTTTCAGGGCGCCTGCTACGTCCGAGCGCATGCCAAACCAGTTTTTATTCGTATGGGCGCCAAGCGCGAGCTCGGTGCCGTCAACTCTCAGCCAAATTCTGCGATGCTGCCAATAAGAGCCCATAATTAATCCCACCATTGAGAATACCGCGCCAACCCAAAGGTATGGCAACGCCTTGTCCATACGGACATTCAGATGAGTTGTCGCTTCGGAGAAATCTACATTCTCCATGCCATCCACCCGAATCTCTATTTGATCAGCCAGCTCTCTATTGATGGTATCCTGCGAGAACTTCACCTTGTCCTTCTGCATCGGGAAATAAATATACGGCTCGCCTTCCTCCGCCAGGCCGGGGCCCTTCACGGAGAAAATAAATGCGGGCGCGTTCGGCTCCCTCGACAAGGTCGTTGGTTTGCCCTCGCTGTTCAGCGCGAACTCCATGTAATTCGCTCGCAGCTCCAGCGTAAACGGTCCTAGCTGATGCTGAAGCTCCGGATTTTTCATAGGCAGATAGAATGGTCCATACTCTTCTCCGGTGCGCTTGTCCACCAGAATAGGATGAACCGCATTCAAACGAGGCGTCAGGTTGAAATCAAACTGAAACAGCTTGAGGCCCTTGTGGGCCAGCGGATCATTGACCTGAATGTTATGACGCTTCACCTCTTGCAGCACCGGCTCCTGTAGCGGATCCTCGCACTGAGCTGTGCATTCATACAGCAACGCCTGCGTTTCGTATTTTTTGGCGCGAACCGTTCCCTTAAGCTCCTCTGGCAGCTCATCGTCGGTATAAAATTCGACGTTAAACTTCTCGCTTTTCACGTAATACGGCGTTCCCGGAATCGGTACAGTGTCGCCGTCCGCGACGGTAATGTAGCTGTCCATCTGCCAGCCGGGAATACTCCGAGCCAGCACAGCCAGCAGAAACAGGATAAGACCAATGTGGTTAATGTAAGGCCCCCATCGGCTGAATCTGTTCCTCTCAGCCAGAAGGGCTGTGCCCGTCCCTTGCTCCACATGCAGCCTGTAGCCCTTGCGCTTCAGCTCCGCCCCGAACCGCTGTACCCATTCCTTGGGGTCTCCTGCGATCTCTGCGCGATAGACGGTCTTCTGCCGCAATATAAATTGATGATGCTTCCGAATTTGCTGCTTGTTCAGGGCGCGATACAGCGGAAGCACTCGGTCCAGGCTGCATATGACCAGCGAGGTGCCGATCATAACGAGCAGGCCGATAAACCACCAGCTCTCGTAGGTATGCGACAAGCCCAGCTCATAATACCATTTGCCGGGCGTGCCATAGGTTTGCTCGTAATAGGCGGCCCCGTCGAATTGATTAATGAAGGAGCCCTCCTGGGGGTAGATCGTTCCCAGCATAGCCGTAACGAACGTGACAATAATGAGATAAATGGCGATTTTTACGGATGAAAAGAAGTTCCAGATACGGTCAATAATCGATGGATTGCTCTTCTGCGACTTGCGGGCGACGCCGTCATAACGCATCTCCAGCGGTTCGTTGGATAACTGATCATCCAGCGGCTTCCCGCAGGACTCGCACAGCACCGTACCGACGCCGTTCTGATGCCCGCATTCGCATTTGGTATTCTCTACAGCCAGCACTAGCTTAACCTCCTACAGCTCCAGCAAACGTTCCACTCGTTGGTTGATGTCGCTCTCCAGCATGCCGCCGACCACAACCTCCATAATGGAGCCGTCAGGCTTCACGAAGAAGGTGGTCGGATACTGCCGCAAGCCATATTGACGCTCAACCCTGCGGTCAACGTCGCGCAGTACGGGATACGTCAGCTTGAAGCGATTCACAAAGTTGTTGACGGTGAGCGTGTCCTCGCTTAGATTGATGGCCAGTATCGTCAGCCCCTGATCCTTCCACTTCACATATTGGCGCTCAAACTCCGGCATTTCCCTGACGCAAGGCTCGCAGAAGGAGCCCCAGAAATTAATGACGACAGGCTGCCCCTCGAAGTCCGACAAGCTTACAATGCTGCCGGAAGTATCCGCAAGCGAGAACGCCGGAGGCTTGTCCCCCGCTTCCGTCTTGCCGGAGCCCTCCTGGCCGAAGAGTGCCGTCCATATCGCGTAACCGCCTAGCAGAACAACAGCGAATAGAATAATAATTTGAATCGTTTTGCGGGATTTGCCCATCTATGTATCCACCACCAATATAACATAAACGGCTGCACCCTAATGAGACGGGGCAGCTCCTTCAGCTTCATTATAACGAAAAGTCGACGGCAATAAATGCCGCCGCCGCTCACTTTTTATGAACTTTATGTGTCTTGCGGGCCGACGCGAGAAGCTCCTGTACCTCTTGCGGCGTCAGATGCCGATACTTGCCCCTGGGAAGCTGCTGCAGCCCCAAATCGCCGAATTTGATCCGCTTCAGCCGGATGACCTTATGGTTGATTGCCTCGAACATCCGACGGACTTGACGGTTGCGTCCTTCATAAATCGTAATTGTGATGGTCGCTTCGTTTTTCTCCGTATCCACGTCATGATATTCAACCTCTGCGGGCGACGTCAAGCCGTCCTCCAGCTGAATCCCCTTCTGCAGCTGCTCCAGCGCGGAGCCGTGCGGAACACCCTTAACCGTCGCCAGATACGTCTTCGGCACATGATGGCTGGGATGGGTCAGCAGGTTGGCGAATTCGCCGTCATTGGTCAGCAGAAGCAAACCCTCTGTGTCATAATCCAGACGGCCTACAGGATAGACCCGCTCCTTGATGCCCGGCAAAAAATCGGTGACGGTCTTTCTGCCCTGCGGGTCCTTGGCGCTAGTAATGACGCCCTTCACTTTATTCATCATCAGATACAGCTTCTTTTCGCTTCGGATCGGCTTGCCGCTCACCGTAATAACGTCGGCCGCCGGGTCCGCCTTGGCGCCAAGCGTCGTTACCTTCTCTCCGTTCACTTCGACAACGCCGGACAAAATAAGCTCTTCGCATTTCCGTCTGGAAGCGACGCCGGCTTGGGCTAATATTTTTTGTAAACGTTCCACTGCTTTCACCTCACTCTACATCATAACGATATAGGGCGCAAAGCACAAGCAAGCTCTATCCAAATATGTATAAGCAAATAAAAATAGCGGCAAAAAAACCGACAATATCGGAAAAGAGTCCTACCTTCAACGCGTATTTTGTTTTCCGCACAGCGACAGCCCCGAAATAAACGGTTAGCACATAGAAGGTCGTGTCCGTGCTGCCCTGGATCGTAGAGGCGATACGCCCGATCATGGAGTCGGGCCCATACGTCCCAATCAGATCGGCGGTAAACGCAAGCGAGCCCGCACCGGTCAAGGGTCGAAGCACGCCAAGCGGAAGCACCTCGCTGGGTATGCCAAGCCAGTCGAATGCAGGACGCACCGCAGACAGCATAAGCTCCATGGCGCCGGAGGCTCGGAACATGCTGATCGCGACCATCATGCCAACCAGATGTGGAATGATGGAGATGGCGGTGCCGAAGCCATCCTTGGCCCCCTCCACAAAGGTCTCATACACGGGCATCCTTCGCCGCAGCGCGGCGTATAGCGGAATAAACACAATGATGGCGGGAATCATCCACATGGACAGCTTGGAGAACAGCTCATACAAGGCCGCCACCTCCCGCTGCTCCATTAATACCCCCATTCATAGCAGTAGCGGAATTGCCGCTTGTATGGGCAGGAGGCTTGGCTGGAGGAGTTGAGCGGCTGCGATACCAGCGGTCCGCCATAATGGCAGCAGCAGTGGCCACGAAGGTGGCCGCCAGCGTAGTGCCAATAATCTCGGCGGGATTGGCAGAGCCATAATTCATTCGAATGGCAATCAGCGTAGTCGGCACTATCGTAATGCTGGACGTATTGAGCGCAAGCAGCGTACACATAGCCGGCGTAGCCGTATCCTTGTCATGATTCAGCTTCTGAAGCTCCTGCATCGCCTTGATACCCATCGGCGTAGCCGCATTGCCGAGACCAAACAAATTGGCGCTCAGATTGCTCATAATATATCCGAGAGCGGGATGATCCTTGGGCACATCCGGGAACAGCCATCTGACAATCGGCCTCAGCGCCTTGGCCAGCTTGGCCAGCAAGCCGGCATCCTCCGCTATTCGCATCATGCCGAGCCAGAATACCATTATGCTGATTAGGCCAAAGCTGACTGTAACACCGGATTTTGCGCCATCGAAGGCGGCTTGCGTGACCGTATCCATCTTACCGGTCACAGCGGCGACAACTACGCTTATTACGATAAAAAACAACCAGATCCAATTAACCATTGCCCTTCCTCCCCCATGACACCTATGACACTTGCTCCACCGTTCGAGCGACTCTCCCAATCCCTCGAACGATGGATGCTGCTTTCATGCAATTGCTTCAGCGTATGTTGCTGCGATCCGTACGCTCTTGCAGCTTCAGCCTGATGCTGCCTTGCTCATATACAGGGACAGAGCCAAGCTTGCGATCGCCCAGCGAAATGACTAACGAGCCCCTCTCGCCAAGGGCATATGCCGTCGTCAGCGGATCGATAAGGTGAAGCGCGGTATGAATGCTTCCCGCCTCGCTGTCCTCCAGCGGATAATAGAAATGCTGTCCAACCGCGTACGGATATCCCGCAATGTTGTCGCCTTTGTTGACAATAGCCCTTAGCGGGTAGTGGCGAAAGCCCCAATCCAGCAGCCTGCGGTGATCCGCCCAATCATCCCCGTCATTAATGGTAACGGCAGCGAGCTTCTGGCCATTCCTTGTGGCGGAGCTGACCAGGCAGCGCAGAGCTTTTTTAGTATAGCCTGTCTTGACGCCGTCCGCGCCTTCGTACATGGACAGCATTTTATTTTTGTTGTGCCAGCGGTAATCCCACTTCTCATGCGGATTCGGCGCGCTTTTCTGCTTGGTGCCCACAATCTCGGCGAACGCCTTGTTTTTGAGCGCATAAGCCGTCAGCTTGGCCAAATCATTGGCAGAGGAATAATGGCCTTCCTCATCTAATCCGTGCGGATTCATGAAATGAGAGTTCACAAGGCCAAGCTCCTGAGCCTTCTGGTTCATCAGGTATACAAAGCCTTCCTCGGAGCCTCCAACATGCTCGGCGATCGCCGTAGCCGCGTCATTGCCGGACCGCAGCATTAAGCCATACAGCATATTGGACAAGCTCATCTCCTCCCCCAGCTTCAAATAAATGGAGGAGCCCTCCTTGCCTACCGCCCGCTTCGATACCTTGACCGTATCGGACAAATGGCCGTGCTCAATGGCGACAATCGCCGTCATGATCTTGGTTAGGCTGGCGATTCGCATCGATGTATCCCCGTTGCTGCTGTACAGCAGCCTGCCGGATTCCACGTCAATCAGCGCAGAAGCTCTTGCATGGGTACCGATGCCTGAAGGGGCCGCAGCCGCCTCCTGAGCAGGGACCGCATACAGCGTCATAAGAATGCCCGCCAGCGCGAGCAGCATAAACCTCCGATGCCTGCCTTGCTTTCCGACTTTCATGCTGTCCAAACTCCTCCCTGATGCATTGACGTAAGCAATAGTTGGTTGTTCATCTGCCTTAGTATATGCTTGTACCGTCCACGGTAGACGAGCCGATTCCTGTAAAATAAAAAACTGCCCTTGCGGGCAGTTTCTCTGCTGCTTTCCTTTGCTTTCCTTTAGCCTTGCCCATGAACGGATGGCTGCACATCCTCATCAATAATTGTCGTGCTGGATTCAACATACTCCGTATTATGGCCGGACGACTTCTTCATCATCGTCTGAATCTTGTCGAATACCTTCGGAGCGGAATCGATAACCTTCTCCATCAGATGGGTCTGATTATCAAGCGGCACGATCTTGACGCCGTGTGTTCCCACTACCAGGAACGCGATTGGCGTAATGGATACGCCTCCGCCGCTGCCTCCGCCGAACGGAAGAGCAACCTGCGCGTTATGCGCGTCTGCTCCCCCTGGTTTCTCTTCGCCCATCCGAATATCGCTGCCTCCGGCGACGAAACCGAAGCCAACCTTGGAGATTGGCATAATGACGCTGCCGTCCGGCGTCTGTACCGGATCGCCCACAATCGTGTTGACGTCAACCATCTCTTTAATATTTTCCATAGCGGTCTGCATTAAGCCTTGAATAGGGTGTTCTGCCATGCTTTGACGCCTCCCTTCCATCTCTTCATGCGAACTAATAGCTGTAGCCCGGCAAGGATAGCATATCCTAAGCGGATTTGAGCTATGCACGACCATTCCGTTGTAAATGCAGGATGGTTGAAGCTTGGATTGACGCTCACGCTTGGATTGTTTTTGATTTGCACCATTTGGGACAGCACGCCTAATATAGACGTCTTGATCGACCATACCGCGCCCGTCGCCATCGCCGTCCACATCGCGTCACCTGTACCTACCGAAGTCGTCCAGCGCCAATCGGTAAGCTTGACATGCGACATGGTCTTCCGAATCAAGCCCGTTAAATCCCGCACCATATGTAAAATATCTCTCAGTCTGTCAATCGATCGGGCGACCTTATCGGCGTTAATCTCGTCCTCGAACTGCTTCCAGGTGTCAATGCCTGCGCTTTTGGCGCTGATCTGCTCCTCCATCTTCACGGCCGTGCCCGTCCATTTCATGATGGGGACCTTATACTTGAACTGCAGAAGGCCGTATAAAGCTCGGACACGAATAATCGCTTCGTCGTCATTGTTGCGGCCCACCCTTTTCACATAGCCATTGACCACGATCGGTGACATCACAACCGCCATTGCGGCTAAAAGAACAACAAAAAAACCGCCGGCCCATATCCAACCGTAGGGGGCTTCAAGCATTGGCCTGCTTCCTCCGTTTCCCATTGCTGATGGTTGGATATAGTATGACCTGGCGGCCAAAACTCATTCTTTTAATTCGTCAATTGTCATCTGACGGCCGTCCAATCGCTCGAACAGCATCTGCGTCTGCTCGTCCAGCGCGTCCTCCACATCCACATGCTTAGGCTCTGGAAGCTCGCGGATGGAAGCCAGTCCGAAATAATCCAGGAATGATTTCGTTGTTCCATATAGAATAGGTCTTCCAATCGCCTCCGCGCGGCCAACCTCTTCAATGAGATCCTTCGAAACGAGGGATTGAATGGCTCGATCGCTTTTGACACCTCGAATTTCCTCAATGTCGATCCTCGTAATGGGCTGTCTGTAAGCAACGATCGACAGCGTCTCCAGCGCTGCCTGCGAAAGCTGGGCTCTGGTCGGCGTATAGGCCATCCTCTCGAAATAGGGGGCATGCTCGGGATGCGTTGTCATCCGGTAAGCCGACGCCACCTCCGCGATTTGAACGCCTCGCCCCTCACGCAGCAAGTCGCGATGAAGATCGTAGACAAGCTCCGAGGCGAACTCGGGGTCCAGCTCCAGGATGTCGCCAAGCTGCCGCTTGGTCAGCCCTTCGTCTCCCGCCATAAACAGCAGGCCTTCAATAATCGACTTCAATTTCTGATAATCCATCTTCGCCGGCCTCTCCTCTCCAATGAATGACGATATCGTCAAATAGCGAATGCTGGAAGCATCTAATATGCTTCATCTTCATAAGCTCCAGAATCGCGAGGAAAGTAACGACGATCTCGTGACGGTCCATATTCTCGCGGATCAGCCTCGAGAACCGAACAGTCTCATACTGCTTCAGCACATCCACGATATCCTTAATTCGATCCTTGACCGATATTTCATCGCGTTGCACGGTTGCAATGACGCTGCGCCTGGCTGCTCTTCGCAGCGCCTTCTGAAAGGCATGCACCAGGTCGGATACATGCAGCCCTTCAACGGGATTAACCTTCTCTTCCTTCTGGAACGGCGACATATCCTCAGGCTCCCGGGAGAACACCAGGCTTCTTTCGATCTCCTTCTCTCGAAGCTGCTCGGCGATCAGCTTGAACTTGCGGTATTCGATCAGGCGCTGAATCAGCTCATCCTGCATATCCGCGCCGTCATCCTCCCAATCGTCGAAGTGATCCTCGAATACGGGAGGCTTCGGCAGCAGCTGCTTGCTCTTAATGGCTAGGAGAGTGGCGGCCATGACAAGAAATTCGCTTGTCACCTCCAGCTCCAGCTCCTTCATAGCATCCAGGTAGCCCATGTATTGCACGGTTATTTCACTAATGGACACCTCATGAATGTCGATCTCAGCCTTGTCGATGAGGTGAAGCAGCAGGTCGAGCGGACCTTCAAACGCTTCAAGCTTGTAAAGCACAGACACCTATCGCGACCTCCCGCGTCCAAAGCGTAACATTAGCCTTCCAGCTGCTTTGTCAAATTCGCCATCTCGATTGCCGTAACCGCCGCCTCATAGCCCTTGTTGCCCGCTTTGGTGCCGGCGCGCTCGATCGCTTGCTCAATGGAATCAACAGTCAATACGCCGAATACGGTTGGAACGCCTGTCTTCAATCCTACAGCAGCAACGCCTTTGGCCGCTTCATTGCACACATAATCGAAATGCGGAGTTGAGCCTCGGATAACCGCGCCAAGCGTAATGACCGCATCATATTTGCCGCTGGCTGCCATCTTCTGGGCAATCAGCGGAATTTCGAATGCGCCCGGCACCCACGCCACCTCAACATCCGATTCCTCGGCGCCATGTCTCTTGAATGCGTCTAAGGCGCCGCTAAGCAGCTTGCCGGAAATAAATTCGTTGAATCGTCCCACAACGACCCCATATTTTAATCCTTGCGATACTAAATGGCCTTCGTAATATTTTGTCATCATAGTCATCTCCTCAAGTTTGTGTATTAGCCCTGCTCCAGGCGGTCCAGCTTCAGCATATGGCCCAGCTTGTCATGCTTCGTCCGCAAATAATGACGATTACTGTCATTAGCTTCCATCTGTATCGGCACTCGCTCAACCACTTCCAGGCCGTAGCCCTCCAGCCCCTTAATTTTGCGAGGGTTATTCGTTAAGAGCTTCATCTTCGTTACGCCAAGATCCTTCAGGATTTGAGCGCCGATGCCATATTCCCGCAAATCCGCACCAAACCCTAGCTTCATATTCGCTTCCACCGTGTCGAATCCCTGCTCCTGCAGCTCATATGCCTTCAATTTATTAATAAGGCCGATACCGCGGCCTTCCTGGCGCATATACAGCAGCACCCCGCTGCCCGCCTCTTCGATTTGCTTCAGCGCTGCAGCAAGCTGGGGCCCGCAATCGCAGCGGTGGGAATGAAAGACATCCCCGGTCATACATTCGGAATGAACACGGACGAGCGTCGCCACATCCGGCATAATATCGCCCTTAACCAAGGCCACATGCTCCTTCTGATCCACTTGATTCGTGTAGGCGACCGCCCGGAATTCGCCGAAATCCGTCGGAAGCTTCACATCAACGGCGCGCTCAACAAGTTTATCCTTTTCATTGCGGTAACGAATCAATTCCTGAATCGTAATCAGAACAAGGCCATGCTTCTTTTTGAATTCGATCAAGTCCGGCAATCTCGCCATCGTGCCGTCTTCCTTAATAATCTCACAGATGACACCTGCCGGCTTATAGCCGCTCAGGACGGCCAGGTCAATCGCCGCTTCCGTATGTCCAGCTCGCCGAAGGACGCCGCCGGGCTTGGCGATTAAGGGGAAAATATGTCCCGGTCTGCGGAAATCCGACGCCTTCGCGTCTGGATCTACAAGCGCCCTTGCGGTCATCGCCCGTTCGGCTGCCGATATGCCGGTGGTCGTTGCAACATGGTCGACCGAAACGGTAAACGCCGTTCCGTGATAGTCGGTATTATGCGCAACCATAGGCGGCAGCTCCAGCTCCTCCGCTCGCTCCTGCGTAATGGGCGCGCATACCAGACCTCTTGCCTGCGCGATCATAAAGTTAATCATCTCCGGTGTGGCGATTTCCGCCAGCGCAACCAGATCCCCTTCGTTCTCCCTGTCCTCATCATCCACCACGATAACCGAACGTCCCAGCTTCAGCTCCCGAATAGCGTCGTCAACGGTATCGAAAGGCTGTTCAGTTTCCAATTGGCTCATTATGCTCAGCTCCTATTCGTTAATCCAAGCGTAAACGGCTTCGCCGTCCTGTACTTTCTATTATTTAAATAAATCCATGCTCGGACAGAAAGCCGGCCGTCAGCCTGGAGGAAGCCCCAGACCTCGACGACTCTCCTTGACGAAATTGAAGCAGATGCTCCACGTATTTGCCGATAATATCCGTCTCAATATTGACGACCGCCCCAGGCTGTCGATGCTGAAGCGCCGTCTCTGCCAGTGTATGAGGGATAATAGAGACGGCGAAGCTGTCAGAGCCTGTGTCAACGACTGTCAGGCTGATCCCGTCAATGGTGACCGAGCCCTTGGGCAAAATATAACGAAGCTGTTCGGCATCGTCGAGAGCTATCCGGAACACAACCGCATTGGCGTCTGCTTCGCGGGAGACGATAGTGCCGGTGCCGTCGACATGACCCTGCACAATATGTCCGCCGAATCGACCTCCTGCCAGCATGGCGCGCTCCAGGTTGACGGGATCTCCCGGCTTCAGCCGGTGAAGGCTGGAGCGGCGGTACGTTTCCGGCATGACGTCGCAGGAGAAGGAACTCCTATTGAAGGAGGTTACGGTCAGGCATACGCCGTTCACCGCGATGCTGTCTCCCAGCTTGACATCCTGCAGCACGACGCTTCCCGCTATCGTCAGCACCATCGCTTCGCCTTGCTTAGACGCAGATTGCATGCGCCCGACTTCTTCTATAAGACCCGTAAACATGATTTACCCCTCCATAATTGCGCTGTTGGCGGCTCGATTTCGGGGATAACCCGTCACGCATATATCCTCACCGGCCATCTCCACCTGAACGCCGTCAAGCATAATGGCTTCCGACATCAGCTTGCGGCCCGGAAAGGAGAAGCTGGCGGGGGCCAGATCGCCGCCGATCAGCTTTGGCGCGTAATACAGAATCATCTTGTCGATAAGCCCCGCGTCCAGCATTGCGCCATTCAGCTTACCGCCGCCCTCCAGCAAGATTGAGCCGATGTCCCTTGCCCCAAGCTCCTTCATGGCGGCGGACAAATCTACAGAGGGTCCGTCGCCGCATGAGATAACCGTTATTCCCGCCTCCTCCAGCGCCAGCCGCTTGGATTCCTCGGCACCCGTTGTCGTGAGAACAATCGTTGGTGCTGTGCGATCCGTTACGACCCGAGCTTGAAGCGAAATACGAAGCTTGGAGTCCACTACGATTCTGACGGGATGCAGCGCGGGCACCTCGGCGCGGGTCGTCAGGAGCGGATCATCGGCCTCCAACGTACCAATCCCGACCATAATGGCATTATGCTGATGCCGCAGCGTATGTGTCTGCTCCCTTGCGACGGCGCCGGTAACCCATCGGCTGTGATGCTCCACGGTTGCGATTTTGCCATCCAGCGTGCTTGCCGTCTTGAGCGTGACGAAAGGCATGCCCGTCGTAATGAACTTGTTAAATTTCTCGTTCATGGCGCGGGAACGCTCGGCAAGCAGCCCCTCTGTTACCTGTATCCCCTGCTCACGCAAGCGGGCCAGGCCCCTGCCTGATACAACGGGATTGGGATCCGTGGCCGCAGTCACGACCCGGGCTACCTTCGCTTCGATCAGCCTCTCGCAGCATGGCGGAGTTTTCCCATAATGGCTGCAGGGCTCCAGCGTCACATAAGCCGTAGCGCCTTCGGCTTCCGCGCCTGCCATCCGCAGCGCATGCACCTCCGCATGGCCTTCGCCGCGCTTCAAATG
This sequence comes from Paenibacillus sp. PL2-23, assembly GCF_040834005.1. NCBI lineage: Bacteria > Bacillati > Bacillota > Bacilli > Caryophanales > Paenibacillaceae > Paenibacillus > Paenibacillus sp. PL2-23. The sequence goes on along the minus strand of NZ_CP162129.1, from coordinate 2,657,935 downwards.
CGTGCCGATGCCGATAATTCGGCCTTCCTTGACGATTACGCAGCCAACGACGGGATTAATACCGGTCTGGCCGGCCGCCTTGGCTGCCATATCCAACGCAAGCGACATATAATATTCGTCATTCAATACATCCAGCATCAAAGCAAAAACCCCCTTCCCGGCAAGCTTGCCGACAGGGGGGTGAGAGAAGTGCGAGAACAACGGCACGGGGAAGAAGCCCTGCATGGGCGAAAGAAAAAGAAGGGGTCACAGAAAGCGAATACGCCCTGCCATGACAACAATCCTGAACAATCGCTCACAAATAGACCGTGTTTAGACGGCCTCTTCCCATAGTCGCAGAATATTGTCCCGTTTCCATTGTGAAATAATGCACAATCAAACAAGCACAATAATCTGCGCCGCAAACCGAAGCTTCTCCTTCTCCCATCCAGACTTTACTGTCGGTCCCGGATTTGCACCAGGTCCACCGTCCAACGCGCCCCCTCAATGAAGAGATGGCAAAAGCCGTTGATCCGGGTCACGGACTGACGGAAGCGCGAGCAGCATGCACAACAACGCATGGCTCCGCGCTCCGATCACCGCCGGTTGGGAATCTCACCCTGCCCCGAAGGAAAGCATAACTTACAATTGTATAGTGACTATCTTAGCATTAAACTTCCGAAACTTCAACCGTCTCCATCTTGTCGCCGTTTTTGAGTGCGTCGACAAATTCCATACCCTTAGTCACTTTGCCAAATACGGTATGTCCGCCGTCCAGATGAGGCTGCGGCTGATAGCAGATGTAGAATTGGCTTCCGCCTGTGTTGCGTCCAGCATGTGCCATCGCAAGGGTGCCTCGCTCATGCTTGTTAGGGTTAATCTCACAGTCGATTTTGTAGCCGGGTCCGCCAGTGCCAGTCCCAGTCGGGCAGCCGCCTTGCGCAACAAAGCCCGGGATGACGCGGTGGAATGTCAGACCGTTATAGAAGCCGTCGTTCGCCAGCTTCTCGAAGTTCGCAACTGTGTTGGGCGCGTCTTGGTCGAACAGCTCCAGCTGTACCTCGCCGCCGCTTGCCAATTTGATTTTTGCTTGTTTTGCCATCATTGCATCTACCTTTCCTTAACCGAATAAGACTACGTTACCAATTCTCCCCTTATTTCGCAAGGGGGGATTTCTGCAGTCTTGCCGGAATGACGTCGTTGCATACGATATTGTCCAGCGATTCGCGCTTCACGGCAAGGTCCGCTTGACCGTCCTTCACGAACACGACAGCGGGACGACGGATGCGGTTGTAGTTGCTCGCCATAGCGTAGTTGTATGCGCCTGTGCAGAATACCGCCAGCAGATCGCCGCTTTCCGCCTTGGGAAGCTCCAGATCCCAGATCAGCATATCGCCGCTCTCACAGCACTTGCCGGCGATGGATACAGTCTCTTCCACGGCATCATTCGCGCGGTTCGCCAGGATAGCTTCATAACGCGATTGATACAGCGCCGGACGCGGGTTGTCCGTCATACCGCCGTCAACCGCAATGTATTTGCGAACGCCCGGAATATGCTTGCTTGTCCCAACCGTGTACAGCGTTGTGCCTGCATCGCCAACCATGCTGCGGCCCGGCTCTACCCAAATCTCAGGCAGCGGATAGTCCGCGTTGGAGAAGTTTGTTTTGATGGCGTCTGTAATGGCGCCTACATATTCGCTGATCGGAAGCGGAGTGTCGCCCTCCACATAACGGATGCCGAAGCCGCCGCCCAGGTTGATCACCTTGAACGTCAGGCCCAGCTCCTCGCGGATCGACACGGCGAACGAAGCCACCTTGTCAACTGCCATACGGAAGCCTTCCACCTCAAAAATCTGGGAGCCAATATGGGAATGAACGCCTAGAATGTTCAGATTGCCAAGGCTCATGGCATCCTGCAGCGCTTGCTTGGCTGCGCCGTTGCCCAGGTCGAAGCCGAACTTGGAATCCTGCTGGCCCGTCGAGATGTAATCATGTGTATGCGCCTCAACGCCTGGCGTAATGCGCAGCAGAATATTAACCTTCTTGCCCTTGTCTCCCGCCAGCGCGTTCAGCAGTGCAAGCTCGTCGAAATTGTCCACTACAAAGCAGCCGATGCCAGCGTCCAGCGCCATATTAATTTCGTCCGGCGTCTTGTTGTTGCCGTGGAAGTGGATACGCTCAACCGGGAAGCCCGCTTGCAGAGCCGTATACAGCTCGCCGTCGGATACAACGTCAAGCGATAGTCCTTCCTGCTCGGCGATGGCACACATCGCCATGACGCTGAATGCCTTGCTGGCGTATGCAACCTGGAATTTCAGGCCGGATGCCTTGAACGCCTCCACATATTCGCTTGCGCGCTGACGGACAAGCGCCTCGTCAACAATGTACAGCGGAGTTCCGAATTCCTTCGCCAGCTCCGTGACATCGCAGCCTCCGATTTCCAAGCGGCCTTTATCGTTTATATTGCTCGTTCCATGCAGATACATTATGTCCCCTCGCCCTTCTTCCGCTTCGAACCCGAAGCAGACTTGAATTGATTGCTACTATAGCATCAGTATAACGCAAGAGGGTTGCCTCCGAAATGGATAATTTCACATTTCATTTGTATTTTTACGAATTCTACTCCGCCCTTGGCATTCTGTCCCGCTGCTGCGGCTTGAGCACATTAGGTCTCGTCCGGTTGTACAGCAGCGGATTACGAATAATGAGCCCCATCAGAGCCTTGGCGTCAAATGGGATAATCGGCCACAGGTACGGACGATTCAGTGAACGCTCGCAGGCGAGATAGATGAGAATAATGGTTGATGCCACCATAAAGCCTGGCACATTGAACACAGCCACGGCGAGCAGCAGTATGAGCCGGACGATACGATTGGCCAGCCCCAGCTCATAGCTTGGCGTCGCGAACATGCCTATGGCGGCAATCGCCATATACAGAATAACCTCGTTGATGAACAGCCCGGTCTGGACTGCTACGTCACCGATCAAGATCGCGGCGACGAGCGAAATCGCAGTGGCCAGTGAGGTAGGCGTATGTATAGACGCCATTCGCAGCAGGTCAATTCCGATTTCGACAAGAATGAACTGCACGACGAGCGGAATTTTTCCCGTCTTGTCCGGCCCCAGAAACTCTAGCATGGGCGGCTTAAACTCCGGATGCATGACGAACAGCAGCCACAGCGGCAGCATAAACAGGGACGCGAAGATGCCAATAAACCGAATCCAGCGCAGATAGGTGCCGATGAATGGCGTCTGTCGGTTCTCCTCGGCGTGTTGCAGCAGATCGGTATACGTCGTCGGCAGCGTCATGACGCTTGGCGATGTGTCGACGAATAAGGCGACCGAGCCTTCCAATAGATGCGAGGACACCGTATCCGGACGCTCTGAATATCGAACGAGCGGGAACGGGCTCCAGCCCCGCTTGATTGTCGCCTCCTCCAGCTGTTTGTCAGCGAGCGGCAAACCGTCCACTTTGATCATTGCGATCTTGTCTTTGATCGATTGCAGCAGCTCCTTGTCGACAATATCATCAATATAGGCGATACACACATCCGTCTTCGTCCGCTCGCCGACCTGAACAAGCTCGTATCGCAGCTTGGGGTCTCTAAGGCGCCTGCGGACAAGCGAAATATTGATCATCAGCGTCTCGACGAACCCATCCCTAGCGCCGCGGACCACCTTCTCCAGGGATGGCTCCTCCAGCCCCCTGCCAGGCAAGCTTTTGGCGTCGATCTTCAGCGCTTTTCCTTCGCCGTCAATGAACAAGGCGGTAGCTCCTGCCAGTACGGCTTCCATCAGCTTCGTCCAATCCTTCTCCTCGCTCACCTGTGCCGCCGGCACGTACAAGTCGAGGAATGAATGCAGCGCGTCACTGTCGACATTATCGGGCTCCAGATAGGTTAGACGCTTCAGCACCTCTGTCAGCAGCTCGTCCTTCACCAGACCGTTTAGACAGAACAGTGCTGTACGGCGCTCGCCAAAGGTCATTTCCCTCACAACAATGTCGAAGCTTTTTTTGTAGCCAACCTCCTCCAGTTTATCCAGCACCTCGTCCAGCTTGAAGGGAATTTGGTGCTTCACGTTTTCCGTCGACGCCTCTGCCCCTTGGGATATCGCCATTTCCAGCTGAACAAAGCCATGCTCCTGTTCGCTTGAGGCGCCCTCCATACGCGATTCCTCTTGAAGCTGCTCCTCAATCAGGAAGGTGGGCGGGTTGTCCTCGCCCCTCGCATGCACATCGTCTTCTCTCTGCCCATTGCTCATTATGTGTCTACCTCCACGCTAGAATTGATCTCCTTCTCACCTTTGAAATCACCATTGAAATCACCATTGAAAATACAGCCAGTCAAACAAAGAGCCAATTGTCTTGCCCAGCACCATCGCCATCACAAGCCCCACCATATAGCGGGACAGCCTCATACGCTTGGCCAGAATCGGCAGCACGTTCATGACCTCCGTGAGCGCGGCTGCCAGCATGCCGACGAACAGGCCGTCGAACAGGCCGGCAATTGGAGTGAACCAGTGTGCCGGCAACGCCAGGCGCCAGTCCAGGAAGTCGGCGAACGTCCAGTACAGCGCCCCGCATATGATGGCCGTCTCGAACCATATGGAGAGCTTATACGCATAGGTGAGCTGCGCCAGTCTGGGGATCAGATCGAACACGATCAGCAGCGCCACAAGCCCGCTGCCGACCGCCAGCCCGCCGGCTACGCCCAGCACGGCCACGAACAGATGAGTCAGCACGCTACTCATGGCTTCCTCCGCCATGAATCTGGTCGTAATCCGCTTTTTTGCGCATCTCGTCGGCAATCACGTATTCGTTGATATTCTCCTGATACATGAACAGCTCGACCTCCAGCGGATTGGGCTCCTCATTGAACCGTTTACGGAACAAATGATTGAAGAACAGCACCATCCCGAGCCCTACCCCGAACGAATACGGAATTTGGAACCATAACGGATGCTCCGTTCTCTCTCCGGTTATCAGCTCGACAATACGGATATGAACCTCCTTCATGCTGACGTCAGTATGGAAGTTCATAATGGCCAAGCCCGCACCAAAAAACAACAGCAGCCAAGCGACCGCCAGCAGCGCGTAGCGCGGCTTCATAGGCTTATCCGCAATCATAAGCAGCACCTGCGGGTCGCCGTAGGCCTCCACCGTCATTTCCGGATAGGTTTTCCGGATGGACTTCACAATTTGCAGCAGATCCACTACAACCCGGTTGCCATCGTGCTCCTTATGCTTGTACAGCGGCAAATCCTTCAGCTCCCGCTCCAGCTCGTCATCGTCGGTCATCAGCCTCGCGACCTGGCCCAGCGTCACCGTATGGCTCGACCGGATATAAATTCTTTTCTTGAGCCGCAGATAGAGGACCGAATGGCTGAATGCACCCATCGCAATCATTCCTCCCGCCTGATCTTGGCCTACCCTTTCTCTCTTATTATGGGATAAGGAGCATAAGGATACTCAGCAAAGTTCCAAAAAAGCAAAGAACCAAACCGCTATTGCGCGATTTGGTCCCTGATGGACTGCAATATTTTTTTCTCCAGGCGCGATACCTGCACCTGCGATATGCCCAGCCTGCTGGCAACCTCGGACTGCGTCTTGTCCCGGTAATAGCGAAGGAATACGATGAGCCTCTCCCTCTCGCTGAGCCCTTCAATCGCCTCCACAAGAGCCAGCTTGTCGAACCATCGCTCCTGGGAATCGTCGGCGATCTGATCCATCAGCGTGATGGGGTCCCCGTCGTTCTCGAATACCGTCTCGTGAATGGACGTCGGGGGCTTGTTCGCCTCCTGCGCGAACACAACATCCTCCGGCGTAATGCCAAGTCGCTCCGCCACCTCCGAGATTGTGGGCAGCCTGCCCAACGTCTTGGACAGCTCGTCCTTCATCTTGCGGACCTTGTTCGCGGTTTCCTTGAGCGAGCGGCTCACCTTCAGCGTCCCGTCATCCCGAAGGAAGCGCTGAATCTCCCCAATAATCATCGGCACCGCGTAGGTCGAGAACTTCACGTCGTAGGACAAGTCGAATTTGTCCACCGACTTCAGAAGTCCGATACACCCGATCTGGAACAGATCCTCGGGCTCATATCCGCGATTAATGAACCGTTGCACGACGGACCATACAAGCCGGATATTGCAATTGACCAAGGTGTCCCTTGCAACGCTGTCTCCGGACTGGCTCAGGGCGATCAGACGCTTGACTTCCGCGTCGTCCAGATACGGCTGGGCGGTTTGCTTCAAATTCACATCCATGAGGCTTGGCCCCCCTGCCCTAGTTGTATAGCGCTTTTTTCGACTCTATTCTCTTCTGCATATCTACCCGCGTCCCGCCGCCAAGCGTACTGCTCACCTCGAAGCGGTCCATAAAGTTTTCCATAATCGTAAAACCCATGCCGGAGCGCTCCAGCTCAGGCTTGGACGTATACAGCGGCTGCCGCGCCAGCTCGACGTCCTCAATGCCGTTCCCTTCGTCCTGAATCGATATCCGAACCACGTCGAGGTCGATGGAGGCCTCGATCGTCACCTGCTTCGCCGCGTCGCTGTCATAGCCGTGAATAATGGCGTTGGTCACAGCCTCGGATACCGCTGTCTTCAGATCGTTCAGCTCCTCCAGCGTGGGATCGAGCTGGGATACAAAGGCCGCAACCGCGATGCGGGCGAACGCTTCATTCTCCGACCTTGCGCTAAACGTAAGTTTCATCTCGTTGTGGCTTGTCATGATACCACCTCCAAACTCGTTATCGCGCTGCGTTCACTGTCGTGCACCCCGATAATTTTGAACAGGCCAGACAGCTCGAACAATCTTCGCACGCTGGGATTCACGTCGCAGACAACCATCTTCCCGCCTTTGGCCTTCACTTGCTTGTACCGTCCCAGTATGACGCCGAGACCGGAGCTGTCCATAAATTCCAGCTGCTTCAGGCTGAGAACAACATGATTAACATTTTCTCGCAAGAGCGCTTCCTCCATCTTGTAACGGACAACGCCCGCGGTATGGTGGTCCAGCTCGCCATGCAGGCGAACGATCAGCATGTTGCGGTAATGCTCCAATTCGATTTGCAGACTCATGATCGCTGTTCATCTCCTTCAGGGTAATGGTTACACTCGCCGAGATAGAACAAGCAATTCTCCAATTGCAGGACCGATTCCTGCACGCCGACAAAACTAGAAGCATACCGCTACAAGCTGACAAAAGACGCAGAATCGCGCGGTTTTGAAGCGTTTCCTAGTGGAACAGGCCGCTTGCGGAACGCTTCAGCAGCTTCCACCAGGTTGCCTTGTCGATGGATTGCGGAGCCGAGACATCAAATTCCTTGACCATCCCATCCCCTTGATAGACGATCAGCTTTCCGATCGGCTGGCCCTGCTTGATCGGCGCCTGCAGCTTATCCTCCAGCTTCAGCTCATACCGGATATCCTTCGTCGAGCTGCCTTTTTTCAGCAGGATGCTGTAAGACTGGTCCGCCAGGAGCTCGATTTGGGATTCCATCCCCTTCTCAATTCGGGCCATGCCGATAGACTCGCCTTCGCCAACGATGGGATAATTCATATATTGGGCAAAGCCGTAATCGAACATTTGGGATACCTCGGTATTTCGCTGCTTCGTGGTGGGCTCGCCCATCACCACCGCAATGATACGAAGATTGTCGCGTTTGGCGGTGGCGGACAAGCAATATTTGGCCTCGCTGGTGAAGCCGGTTTTAAGACCGTCGGCGCCGCTGTAGAAGCGGACCAGCTTGTTCGTGTTGACCAGCCAGAACGGCTTGTCCGATGTTTTGCGCAGGTAGTCCTGATACATCCCTGTATATTGCGTCACTTCCTTATGCTTCAGCAGCTCGCGAGACATAACGGCAATATCATGCGCGGAGGAGAAATGCCCTTCTACCGGCAAGCCGTTTGGATTGACGAAATGTGTGTCGTTCATGCCAAGCTGCTTCGCCTTCTCGTTCATCATCGCCACGAAGTTTTGCTCCGTGCCGCCAAGCTTCTCCGCCATGGCAACGGAAGCGTCGTTGCCCGAGGCAAGCGCGATGCCCTTGATCATTTCCTCGACTGTCATTTCCTCGCCAGGCTCCAGGAAAATTTGCGAGCCGCCCATGGAAGCCGCGTTTTCGCTGGTTTGGACCTTATCGGTCAGCTTGATTGTACCGTCGTCGAGCGCCTCCATAATGAGCAGAAGCGTCATAATTTTGGTAATGCTGGCCGGCGGCAGCTTGTCGTGGCTGTTCTTCTCGAAGATAACTGTGCCGCTTTCGGCGTCCATAAGAATCGCGGACAGCGCGGAAGGCGCAAGATCGATAGCGGCAGCGCCATTCGGCTGGGCCGGCGCCTCCTCTGCATATGCCCCCATAGGCAGAGCCAACGTGCAGGCTAAAGCAAAAGCAACAAATGCTGTGACTGAAGTTTTCAAAGAATGGTCCCTCCTGATGGATAGTGTTTGGATCGTGTTTGGATCGTGTTGGGCAAAACGGTGCTATTTTCTATTCCAGTGTTGACGGCAAGACGGTAAATTATTCCGGCAGCTCTACAGAAAAACGACAAAAAAGGCGTTCGATTATAAATCGAACACCTTTTAGTAAGGATGGATTGCCGTTCTAGCGCTGGATGCCTTCCGCCGTCACCACGGACAGGAGCAGCGGCCTGACGTCCGGCCGCTCGGCACGAATGGAATAGGCATTCCTTACCCGATCCCCCACCTGGGAAGCTGTCTCGTTCAACGCTCTAACATGAAGCGTAGCCAGCGTATCGCCCTGGTTAACGAAATCGCCCACCTTCTTGTTCAGCATCAGGCCAACAGCGTAGTCGATCTGGGCTTCCTTGGTGGCGCGGCCCGCCCCCAGCAGCATAGCCGCCAGTCCGAGCTGCTCCGCCTCAATCGCGGCGACATAACCCGCCTCCTGCGCCTTCACCTCTACCCGATGCGGCGCCTGAGGCAGCCTCCCGGGGTGATCCGCGATGGCTCCGTCACCGCCTTGCGCTTCAATAAACGCGCGGAACTTCCCAAGCGCCTCGCCGCTCGCCAGCTTCGCTTCCAGCATCGACCTCGCCTCTTGGATCTCGGCCGCCTTGCCGCCCAGCACGACCATATGCGCGGCCAGCGCCAGGCACAGCTCCGTCAAATCCTGGGGTCCCCGGCCGCTCAGCGTGTCGATGGCTTCCGCAACCTCCAGCGCATTGCCGATGGCGTAGCCGAGGGGCTGATCCATATCGCTGATAACAGCCGCTGTCTGCCGGCCAACCTCCGTGCCAATGGCCACCATGGCTTCCGCCAGCTTCTCGGCGTCGGCCACCGTCTTCATAAAGGCGCCGCTGCCGGTTTTGACATCCAGCACGATGGCGTCAGCGCCAGCCGCGATTTTTTTGCTCATCACGGAGCTGGCGATCAACGGAATGGATTCCACCGTTGCCGTCACATCGCGAAGCGCGTACAGCTTCTTGTCGGCTGGCGCCAAGTCTCCGCTCTGGCCAATAACCGCCAGTCCGATATCGTTTACCTGCTTGATGAACGCTTCCCTGCTCAGCTCGGTATGGAAGCCCTCAATAGCCTCCAGCTTGTCGATCGTGCCTCCGGTATGCCCGAGGCCGCGCCCTGACATCTTGGCAACCGGAACTCCAAGGGACGCCACCAGCGGCCCGATAATCAATGTCGTTTTGTCGCCAACGCCTCCGGTGCTGTGCTTATCTACCTTGATGCCATGGATCGGGGACAGATCGACCCTATCGCCCGAGCCGGCCATTGCAAGAGTCAGCGCCGCCGTCTCCGGAGCCGTCATGCCGCGAAGCAGCACCGCCATCGCCCATGCTGACATCTGATAGTCAGGTATTTCTCCGTTGCTGTATCCTTGCATCAGGAACTGGATCTCCTCCGTGGTGAGCTCCCTCCCGTCCCGCTTCTTCTGTATGAGATCTACCGCTCTCATCGCTTTCTCCCTTCGGCGGCTGCGGCAGCTATGTTGTGCGAGCCAGCAATCGGCGTTCAGCCTGCACCCTAACGATGATCTCGTCCAATGATTGGCTGAGCACCAGCACGTCACGATGCAACAAATTTTTTTGGGTGATTGCCGTTTCCACCATTTCGTTGCGCAGCTGCTCCAGCTCCATTAATAATTGCTTGTCCATCATACCTTCACTCCATCGTTCTGTAATCATGGACATTATACGACGATCGCCGCAACAAACACTGTCACATTCAGTCGAGGAGTTTATTACAATTTTGTTACAAAAACCATTACATTTTGGCGATTAAACTCGTCACGAGACCCAGAAATTGGGACTTGACACGCTCAGTTGTTTCCATAACTTCCTCATGCGACAAGGGCTGATCCAGAATGCCGGAAGCCATGTTGCTGATGCAGGAGATGCCAACCACCTCGATGCCGGAATGACGGGCCGCAATAACCTCTGCAACAGTCGACATTCCGACAGCATCTGCGCCTAATGTGCGAAGCATGCGGATTTCAGCCGGCGTCTCATACGAAGGGCCAAGCAAGCCCGCATAGACGCCCTCCTGCACATTAATGCCCTGCTGAGCCGCTACCTCCTGCGCAATGGCGCGCAGCCGCTTGCTGTATGCCTCCGACATATCGGGGAATCGTACGCCTAGCTCATTGTCGTTGGGACCAATCAGCGGATTTTTGCCTGTCAGATTCAGGTGATCCGAGATCAGCATCAGATTGCCCGAAGCGAAGCTCAGGTTAATGCCGCCAGCCGCATTCGTTACCAGCAGACTCTTTACGCCAAGCGCCTTCATGACGCGAACCGGGAATGCCGTCAGCTCTGGCCCGTAGCCCTCGTACATATGGAATCTGCCCCGCATCAGCAGGACCGGTCTGCCTGACAGCGTGCCGATCAGAAGCTCGCCCGCGTGGCCCTCCACAGTCGATATCGGGAAATGCGGGATATCCTGGTAGTCGATGACGACGGCATTCTCGATATGGTCGCCAAGCACGCCAAGCCCGGAGCCCATAATGAGACCGATCTCTGGCTGGCTGGAAATTTTCCCCTCTATGTACGCCGCTGCTTCCTTAATGTGAGCTGCTGTAAGTTGTTCCATGCTGCTTCCCCCTATATTCATAAATTCATTTGTTTTGTTCGCAAATAACAGCTATTCCGTCCGCAGCAGCTCCAGGAAGCTGCGTCCATTCGGCGGAGCCGCGGCTCCGAAATTGTCGGCGATGGTTGCGCCCAGATCAGAGAAGGTCGCCATAACGGGCAGCTCCTCGCAAGCCTTAAACGCCGGGCTGTACAGCATGATGGGCACATATTCCCGGGTATGGTCCGTCCCTGGGTGGGTGGGATCATTGCCGTGATCGGCCGTTACAATGAGCAGATCCTTGGAGCCAAGCGTCCCTTCCAGCTCGGGAATGGCCCGATCGAACTCCTCCAGCGCGCGAGCGTAGCCCTCAGGATCACGACGATGGCCGTACAAGGAGTCGAAATCAACCAGATTGGTGAATAGAAGTCCCTGGAAAGGCAGCTTTAGCCGAGCAATCGTACGTTCAATGCCGTCCGCGTTGCTTTTGGTCGGCTCTGACTCGCCAATGCCCTCGCCGTCGAATATATCGTTAATTTTACCAATCGCGATCGTGTCATAGCCCGCATCCTGGAGCGCGTTTAACACCGTTGGCTGAGGCGGCTTAACCGCATAGTCGTGACGATTCGGAGTGCGCTTAAAGGCTCCGGGCTGGCCTATATACGGCCTTGCAATGACCCGTCCCACCGCGTATCGCTCATCCATCGTCAGCTCCCTGGCGATTTGGCAGCCGCGATACAGCTCCTCAAGCGGGATTACATCCTCATGCGCCGCAATCTGAAAGACGCTGTCGGCAGAGGTGTAGACGATCCAAGCACCGGTCCTCATCTGCTCCTCGCCAAGCTCGTCCAATATTTCCGTTCCGCTGGCGGATTTGTTGCCGATGACCTTGCGACCCGTCCTCTCCTCGAAAGCCCCGATCAGCTCAGGCGGGAAACCCTCGGGGAACGTCTGGAACGGCACAGTGAGCTTCAGACCCATCAGCTCCCAGTGGCCGGTCATCGTATCCTTGCCCACTGACACCTCCGCCATCTTCGTATAATAAGCGGCAGGCGGCTCAGCTTCAGGCTTCCAGTCGGAGATGCTCGCGATCCGATCCAGTCCCCACCTCCGCATATGCGGCAGGGACAGGTCCTTCACCCGTTCCGCGATATGTCCAAGCGTATGGGAGCCGACATCGCCGTAAGCCTCGGCGTCCGGCAGCTCTCCGATCCCTACGCTGTCCAGAACGATTACTGCGATTCGTTCAAATTTCATCCAATCATCCCTTCTTCTCTTGTTGCGAATCAGATCGTTATATCGTTATGCTCTCGGATGGGCGCTGACGTAAGCGTCCTTCAGCCTGCCTCTTGCGGACTGCGTATATTTCATCGTAGTCGCCACGTCGGAATGCCCCAGCAGCTCCTGCACAGCCCGCACGTCCGCTCCGTTGTCCAGCATATGCGAAGCGACCGAATGCCGGAGCGTATGCGGCGTAATCGCCTCCATGACTCCGGCTTCCCTGGCATATTTTTTCAGCATCTTCCAGAATCCTTGGCGTGTCATACGTGTGCCCAGATGATTCAGGAACAGGGCCGAGGCCGGCTCCCGGCCAGTGAGGAGACCGCTCCTGCCCTCCTCCATATATACCGTCAATGCTGCCTTCGCATGGCTGCCGAACGGCACAATGCGCTCCTTCTGCCCCGCTCCGACACATTCGATATAACCCACATGCAAATGCAGGTGCTCGACGTTCAGCGACACAAGCTCCGTCACACGAATGCCGGTCGCGTACAGCAGCTCCAGCATGGCCTTGTCCCGCTTGCCAGCGCAGCTTGACGTCTTGGGACAATCCAGCAGCATGTTGGTGTCGTCAACGGTCAGCACGGTGGGAGCCTTCCGTTCCTGCTTGGGCGCTTCCATATGAATGGACGGGTCGGAGAGAATCACCCCGCGCACCGACAAATGGTGGAAGAAGGCTCGCACCGACACGATATGGCGGGATATGGTCGCGGCCTTGCGCCCCTGCTCCTTCAGAAGCAGCATATATCTGGCCAGATGCCCGCGCTGCACCTCCGTCCACTCCGTTACATCTTGAGCAGCCATGTAGCTGTAGAATTGCTGAAGATCCCGCTCATATGAGGAGAGCGAGTTAGGCGACAGTCGCCTCTCCAGCTGCAAGTAAGACATGTATTGTTCCAATTGAGCTTTCATTGCAACTTCCTTTCGGGCATAACCGCAGCTTTGATCCTGTTAATCTTCAACAAGATTCAACAAGAGCCGAGCATAATCCTGCTTGCGTGCGGCAATTCCTTACAAGACTTACCGTTCGGGACCTTATTCTCCATACCAATAAAACCACCTTAGCCGTTCTGCACCGCTTGCGCTGTCCGGCGTGTAAGGCTCCTTGGCGGTAACCTTCATCGCTTCGCCTTTGGGCACTCGATACGGCTGAACGGGCGATACGGCCTCCATGAGCCATCCGTAGCCCCCTGCAGCGATGAACAGGAGCACAGCAAATACAACCAAGAACAACAGGCGGCTTCCCCAGCCGCGTAATGAAAATACCATAATACAGCCTCCTCGGTTCAGCATAGGCAAGGCTCTGCCCCTATCACCTTATGAGAAGGCTGTCCTAATTATGTTCGTTACTCCCTAGCCCTCCAGCGCCTCCATAACTGGCGTATAGGGCAGGCCTGTTGCAGCCGCGACGGCTTCGTTCGTCACATGACCGCCATAGGTGTTGACGCCCCTCTGCAGAGGCGCGCTTCTTCTAAGGGCTCCCAGACCCTCCCGCGCCAGCTCCATCGCATAGGGCATGGTGACATTCGTTAAGGCAAAGGTTGAGGTGCGCGGAACCGCTCCCGGGATATTCGCGACGGCGTAATGAATAACGCCATGCTTCACATAGACGGGGTCCTTGTGTGTCGTGGGCCGGTCAATGGTGGCGATGGAGCCGCCCTGATCCACGGCTACGTCAACGATGACGGCGCCCTTTTTCATTTTTTTCACCATATCCTCCGTTACGAGATGCGGCGCTTTGGCACCCGGAATAAGCACAGCGCCAATGACGAGATCCGCTTGGGACACGGCTTCCGCGATATGGAGCGGACTGGACATTAATGTACGAATTCTGCCGTCGAACACCTCATCCAGATACCTCATACGGTCGGCGTTTTTTTCGATAATGACCACATTGGCTCCCAGTCCAAGCGCCATCCGAGCTGAGTTGGTGCCCACTATGCCTCCGCCGATGACCACTACCTCTGCCGGCGGCACCCCTGGCACGCCTCCAAGCAGGACACCCCTGCCTCCGTTGAACGCTTCCAGGAACTGGGCACCGACCTGCACAGCCATTCGGCCCGCCACCTCGCTCATTGGAGTGAGAAGGGGCAGGCTGCCGTTGTCAAGCTGAATAGTCTCGTATGCGATTCCCGTCACCTCATTGTCCACCAGCGCTTTCGTCAGCTCAGCCGCGGCGGCCAGATGAAGATAAGTGAACAGCAGCATGCCCTTGCGGAAGTAGCCGAATTCCTCCGGAAGCGGTTCCTTCACCTTCATAATCATCTCCGCTTCGCCCCAGGCAGCAGCAGCGGCAGGGACGATCTGTGCACCTTCTCTCACATAGTCCTCGTCCTCAAAGCCGCTGCCCTCCCCCGCTCCGGTCTGAACAAGCACGCGATGTCCAGCAGCGACCAGCATGGTTACGCCCGCCGGCGTCAGCGCCACACGATATTCGCTCTGCTTGATTTCCTTCGGCACACCTATAATCATCTGCTACGCCTCCTAGGTAGATACTTACTAAAACGTACCTTCTCCAGCATGAGCATAAATTATGTGCGCCTAGAGGCAATCAGCCTTGCCTTGCTCCGAAACGTAATACGGCCCTGTCCCCACTGAGTGGAGGACAGAGCCGCTATATGGGATTGCCTTGTTCGTGCTTCTCCCGACATCTTCTGCAGACGCCCTGGAAGTCGAGCCTATGGTCCACAACAAAAAAGCCGTACTCCGACTCCAGCCGCTCTTCAAGAGGCAGCAGCCAATCATCCTTAATCTCGTCCATCGTGCCGCACTGCACACAAATGAGATGATGATGATGATGCTTGCTGCTGTCGGTTCTGAGATCGTACCTGGCCACGCCATCGCCAAAGTTCAGCTTCTCGACGACATGCATCTCGCTTAGAAGCTCCAGCGTGCGGTAGACTGTCGCCAGTCCGATCTCTGGCGCGATGTCCTTAACCAGCAAGAATACGTCTTCCGCGCTGAGATGATCTTCCTCGTTCTCCAGCAGCACACGAACGGTCGCCTCGCGCTGCGGGGTCAGCTTGTAGCCTTGCGACTGCAGCTGCTGCTTGATCTTGTCTATTCGGGCTTCCATGTTCTCCCCCTTGCCGCATGTCCGCGCCTGTAGCCTAGCATGATTTTCTCTCATTATAGGGGCTAACATCTCGGAAAGTCAAACCTCGGATTGTCAGATCATGCCATCAGAACATGCCATCAGAAGGAGAAAGATAAGGGATGGCCCAGCCTATGACCGAAGGGGACAAATAAGCCTCTACACATGCCGCTCCCGCCAGCAGCAGAAGCATCATGATCGCCATGGAGGTCAGCGTGCCCAGCTGCGGAAGGAGCTCGCCGCGTTGCTGAAGGAGACGGTTCTTGACTAGATAAATGCCGAAGGCAATAGAGAAGGCGCTTGCGACAATCAGGGCAGGCACCGCAATCATATTCTGCGGAGCAAGCGCGAGGAAGGCGAAGACTACACCCTTCCATCCATATTGCTGGACGAGCACAGCCAGCGCGAACCCGATCAGCGTACCCTTCAGGAAGTTAAGGGCCAGAATGCCAGGTATGCCGACGACCGTCACGCCTAATAACCAGATAAGCACCAGCCATTTCATATGGACAAGGAACCGATCCCAGAACACTTCCTTTTCGCTTGCGTCGATTCCGATATTCATATAACGCATATAGCCGCTCAGCTCGTCAGACAGGTCCTGCTGCTGCTCAAGCGTCAGCGCATGCAGCAGGATGACGCCGAATACGCCGCCAACCACGAACAATACGGCTACAAACACATACAGATTCATATGCACCTTCACAGCACAACGCCCCCCAACCCGCGCATAATGGTGGCCAGACCTCCGCCTGCACAGCATTCAAATGAATGGCCATGGGCAAGAGGTTGTCCTCTCATTGTATGCCGGCAGGGGGGCGCTTATGTCGCCCGGCAGCAGGGTCTTTAGTGTCTCTAGATGGAGCCTGTGAGCTGGTGGAGCTTCCAGGCATACACCGCTAATATGGTTTTGGCGTCGCTGATGCGGCCTTCCGCAATGTACGCCTCCGCCTGCTCCAGCGTTATGGCCTCCACCTGGATATCCTCATCCTCGTCTAGCTGCTGCTCCCCTGGCTCCAGCTCCGTTGCCCAGTAGACATACAGCTTCTCATCCGCGAAGCCTGGAGACGTATAAAACGCGTTCAGCAGCTTCAGCTCCTTCGCCTTGTAGCCGGTCTCCTCCTCCAGCTCCCGGGCTGCAGCGACAAGCGGATCCTCATCGCCATCCAGCTTGCCTGCCGGAATCTCGATCTGGCATTTCTCCAGCGGCTTGCGGAATTGCTCCACGACAAGCAGCTTCCCGTCGAGCAGCGCCACCACAGCTGCGGCGCCGGGATGGCGGACAATCTCCCTAGTCGCGCTGCGCCCGTCGGCGAGCGTCACAGTGTCCACCTGCAAGGAAATGATCTTCCCTTGGAAGATCGGCTCGCTGCTAATCGTTTCTTCGCGCCAGATGTGCGGCTTGCCACATGAATCCATTCAACATTCCCCCAAATTCCCGTTATGGGACCTTATGCCCTCATGCCCTTATTCGCGGCCGGAGGCCTGGCGAATAATCGCGACAACCAGCTCGGCCGTCTTCACAAGATCATCGGCCTTGATCTGCTCCTTGGTCGTATGGATATGCTCGTACCCAACGGCCAGATTGACGGTTGGCACGCCGAGACCGTTGAATACATTGGCGTCGCTTCCGCCTCCCGAATGGAAGGTCTTAGGCTTCGCTCCGATGGAGATAATCGCTGCTTTGGCCAGCTCGACGATCTCATCTCCATCCTCGTATTTGTAGGCAGGATAGATGACATCGCTCTCGAACTCCGCTCGCGCGCCGAATTCCGACGCCGCGCTTTCCACCGCGTCCTTCATCGCCTTCAGCTGAGCGTCCAGCTTATCCTGAACCAGGCTTCGCGCCTCCGCGTCCAGCTTGACGTATTCACAAACGATATTGGTGGCGCCCCCGCCTTCGAATTTGCCGATATTAGCCGTCGTTTCGAAGTCGATGCGGCCAAGCGGCATACGCGATATTGCCTTGGAGGCGACCTGGATGGCGCTAATGCCATCCTCGGGATTCACTCCCGCGTGCGCGGACCTGCCGAACAGCTTGATCGTCACCTTGGCCTGTGTCGGAGCCGCTACCGCAATATCTCCGATAGAGCCGTTGGAATCCAGCGCGAAGCCGTAGTCCGCCTCCAGCTTGGACGCGTCCATGGAACGCGCGCCCAGCAGCCCGGACTCCTCGCCAACCGTAATGACGAACTGCACGCGGCCATGCGGGATTCCTCCCTCCTTCAGCACGCGAATCGCCTCCAGCATCGCCGCGAGGCCTGCCTTATCGTCAGCGCCGAGAATCGTGGTGCCGTCGCTGCGGATATAGCCATCCGACTCCAGACGCGGCTTGATGCCTCGGCCCGGGGTGACCGTATCCATATGGCTGGTGAACAGCAGCGTGGGGGCGTCCTCCGCTCCACCTGACGCTTCCAGCATTGCAAATAGGTTATTGGCGCCATGGCCCGTCTTCGCTGCCGCGTCGTCCTCGGTAAGCGCAAGCCCAAGCGCGCCGAACTTCTCTTTCAGCACCTTGCTGATCTCGCCTTCGTATTTCGTTTCGCTGTCAATTTGGACGAGCTCCATAAATTCATGAACAAGCCTATCTTTTTGCACCATATCTGTTTCCTCCGTCCGTCTGTTTCGTTTACAATAGAGCATAAGCCATACCATCCGGAAAGGAGAACCGCTTCATGCGCCAGCAAAAAATAATTCGCATTGTCGCGATTATCGTGGCCTCCGCGCTCTTAATTACTACGGTATTCGCCGGCATAGGCTCGCTCTTCCTGAGCTGATTCAGCCTCTGTACCGACGCTGTACACGCCACAGCTACACCAGCTCGCAGCCGAAGCGCTTAACGAAATAAGGAAGCAGCTCCTCGGCTGCCGCTTCAACGGATATATCGCGTCCCGTCAGATCGCCGAAGGAGGTCACGCCGTACTGCTGAATGCCGCAAGGCACGATGCCGGTGAAGCCCTCCGAAGCGATGCCTGGCTTCACATTAAGCGCAAACCCGTGACTCGTTATAAATCCTCTGCGATGGCGCGCCTTGTTGAACTTGACACCAATCGCCGCGATTTTTTGGTCCCCGACCCACACTCCTGTATATTCCGGCTTTCTGCTCGCTTCTATACCATACGTGGCGAGCCAATCCATAATGACTCCCTCCAGGCTTCGCAAATAAGCGTGAAGATCAAGGCCCACCGCATCCAGATACAGGAGCGGATACCCCACCAGCTGGCCAGGACCATGGTACGTAATATCGCCGCCCCGATCAATTTCGAACAGGTCAATACCCTTTTCAACAAGCTCCTCCTCGTTCAGAAGCAGGTGCTCCGGGTGCCGGTCGGACCCCATGGTATAGGTCGGCGGATGCTGAAGAAGGAGCAGCGTCTCTGGACGCTCCTCCCGATCAATTTCCTTCACGTAGGCCTTCTGCATATCCCATGCCTCCGCGTAGGGAAGCATGCCGACGTACTTCGCAGCGAGCGCTCTGCGCTCCGCGCTAGTTCCCGCATCTCCCATAACAGACTCTCTCTCCTTTATTAATACAATTTGCTGTCCAGCGTAAAGCTCTCCAGATTATCCTTCACCCGCTGCAGGAAGCGTCCGCAGATGACGCCGTCCAAGATGCGATGGTCAAGAGATAGGCAAAGGTTCGCCATGGAACGGACCGCAATCATATCGTTGATGACGACGGGACGCTTCACGATGGATTCGAAGGTGAGAATCGCCGCCTGCGGGTAATTAATAATGGGATAGGACAAAATCGAGCCAAAAGAGCCCGTATTATTGACAGTGAAGGTGCCGCCCTGCATATCCGACAGCGTCAGCTTGCCTTCTCTCGTTTTACGCGCGAGCTCGTCGATTTCCTTGGCGAGTCCCGCCACGTTTTTGTGATCCGCGTTTTTAATCACTGGCGTCAGGACGGAATCCTCTGTGCCAACGGCCAGCGAGATGTTAATATCGCGCTTCACGATAATTTTGTCCACGGCCCAAGTTGCATTCATAATAGGATAATCCTTGATCGCGTTGACGACAGCCTTCAGCAGAAACGCAAGGTAAGTAAGGTTGATGCCTTCCCGCTTCATGAATTCGTCCTTCAGCTTGTTGCGAAGCACAACAAGGTTCGTTACGTCCACCTCGATCATCGTCCAGGCATGCGGAATTTCACTTACGCTTTGGCGCATATTGCGCGCAATCGTATTGCGAATTGGCGTAACATCGATAAACGTCTCGCCTCGTCCAGGCAGCGTGCTTTCAATCTCGATCTTGGGAATGCGCGGCGTCTCCGACAAATGGATGCCGGATGACCGAACCTGCGCCCGCGGATCAACGGTTGATGGCCCGGACGTTACGCCTGTTGGACGCTTATGAGCGCCGGATGCCACAAATGCGAGCACATCCTTGCGTGTAATCCGACCGCCCAGGCCGGTTCCCTGCACATCGCCCAGCCGGACGCCGTGCTCGGCGGCAAGCTGCTGCACCGCCGGCGAGAAGCGGTTGCGCATCGGCGCGTCCGCGCTAGCTTCGGCAGCTGCGGCGGCAGGCTGTGCCGACAGGGACGGCTCTGTCGAGACCGCTCCGGCGGCGTGAGGGGCTGTTCCTCCCACGCCGGTATCCGCTATGCCTTCGGTCTCAATGAGGCAGACTGGCGTGCCGACAGGCACCGTCTCACCAGGGGAAACCAAAATTTGAACAACCTTTCCTGATACCGTGGAGGGCAGCTCCGCGTTCACCTTGTCAGTCAGGATTTCGCACAGCGGCTCGTATTGATCAACAAAATCCCCAGGCTGCTTCAACCATTTGTCGATTGTGGCAGACACCAGCGATTCCGCCAGCTGCGGCACTACAATTTCAGTAATCGTCTTCAATGGATCAACTCCCAACGGATTAAGCCTGCGCTGCAGCTAGCCGCACCTCAATACAGAGCTAAATTGCGCATGGCTTCCTTCACTTTGTCTTTGTTCAGCAGGAAAAACTTTTCGCCCGGCGGATTAATCGGCATTGCCGGAACATCCGGTCCGCACAGACGCATAATCGGCGCGTCCAGCTCATACAGCAGCTCCTCCGCTATGATGGCGGATACCTCCGCGCCGACTCCGCCTGTTTTGTTGTCCTCATGAATGATGAGCACCTTCCCGGTTTTGCGAACCGACTCCAGGATCGCTTCCTTGTCCAGCGGCTGCAGCGTGCGAAGGTCCAGGATATGGGCGCTGATGCCCTCTTGCTGAAGCTCCTCGGCTGCTTGCTCCACGAAGCGTAGCGGCATACTGTAGCCAATGACCGTGATATCATCACCCTCGCGAAGCACGTTCGCTTTGCCGATCGGCACGATATAATCGTCCTCCGGCACGTCTCCGTTGATGAGCTTGTAGCATTTTTTGTTCTCAAAATAAATAACGGGATCCGCGTCGCGAACCGCTGCCTTCAGCAGCCCCTTGGCATCGTATGGACGATACGGCGCTACAATCTTCAAGCCCGGCGTTCCAAAAAATACTGATTCTGGACATTGGGAATGATACAAGCCTCCGAATACGCCGCCTCCGATTGGAGCGCGAATGACCACCGGACAGCTCCAGTCGTTGTTGGAGCGGTATCTGATTTTGGCCGCCTCGCTGATGATCTGGTTCGTGGCAGGGAACATAAAGTCCGAATACTGCATTTCCGCAATGGGCTTCATGCCATACATCGCGGCGCCAATCGCCACACCCGCAATGGCAGATTCAGCCAGCGGCGTATCCAGCGCGCGGTATTCGCCGAACTGCTCGTGCAGGCCTTTGGTCGTCGTAAAGACGCCGCCCTTGACGCCGACGTCCTCGCCGAGAACAAAAACGTCCTCGTCCCGCTCCATCTCTTCCTTCATTGCGAGCCTAATGGCGTCTATATAATCCATGACCGGCATTAACGGTTCCCCCTTTGCACCGCATCATCGTTTTCATACACATGAACGAGCGTTGATTCCGGCGTCGGGAACGGCGCCTTGTCGCCGTATTCTGTTGCCTCGTCGAGCTCCTTGCGAATGCGGGCCAGAAGCTCTTCCTCGCGCTCCTCGCTCCAAATGCCGCAATCCAGAAGATATTGCTTGAACTTCGGAATGCCGTCCTTTGCCTTGTTCTCGTCGACTTCCTCTTTGGTCCGGTAGGCCAGATCGTTGTCGGAGGTTGAATGAGGCGACAAGCGGTACATCATCGCTTCGATTAACGTCGGGCCTTCACCGGCAACGGCGCGGGCGCGTGCTTCCTGAACGACGCGATAGACCTCCAGCGCGTCGTTGCCGTCAACCTGAACGCCTGGGAAGCCGTATCCGATCGCACGATCAGCGACCCGACCCACAAGCTGCTTATGAACAGGCACCGATATGGCATATTGATTATTTTCGCACATGAGAATAACCGGGAGCTTATGTACACCAGCGAAGTTGCAGCCCTCATGGAAATCCCCTTGATTGCTGGAGCCTTCGCCGAAGGTCACAAAGCTGACGAACGGCTTCTTCTTCATCTTGGCTGCCAGCGCAATGCCTACCGCATGAGGCACCTGAGTCGTAACGGGACTGGAGCCGGTTACGATGCGCAGCTTCCGGTGCCCGAAGTGGCCCGGCATCTGGCGCCCGCCGCTGTTAGGGTCCTCCGCCTTCGCGAATACAGAAAGCAGCAGCTCCTTCAGCGTCATGCCGACAGACAGCACAAAGCCGTAATCGCGGTAATACGGCAGGAAATAATCCTGCTCGCGGTCAAGCGCGAAGGCAGCCGCTACCTGCGCAACCTCCTGTCCAATGCCGGACACATGGAAGTTGATCTTGCCCGCACGCTGCAGCAGCAGCATCCGCTCGTCGAATTTCCTTGCTTTGACCATCATGGTATACATATCAACAGCTTGCTCATCGCTAAGCCCTAATTCCAAGTGGCGAACCTTTTGACTTGCAGAAGATGTCCCAGTCATCAAGGTATTCCTCCTTATTATGCCCGCTATTATAACCTGGTACTAAGACCATGTCACACCTATTATAACCGCTCTTCCGTCAAAAAGAAAATGCTCTCTTTATTAGTAGGAGATCGCCTTGTTGTCTACCGCCAGCATCGCTTCTCCAAGCGCCTCGGCGAGCGTCGGATGCGGATGCACCATGGAGCCCACCTCCCATGGCGTTGCGTTCAGCCAGCCTGCCAGCGAAGCCTCGGAGATCAAATCCGTTGCGTGCGGACCTATCATATGTACGCCCAATATATCATTGGTTTTGCGGTCGGCGATAACCTTCACGAACCCTTCCGCTTCACCCAGCACCAGCGCTTTGCCAATTGCCTGGAAAGGTATTTTGCCAATTTTCACTTCATGGCCCTTCGTTCGCGCGCCATCCTCAGTCAAGCCGAATGAGGCGATCTCCGGGCTGGAGTAGATACACCTGGGAATCATAACATGCGGGAGGAGATCGGGCTTGCCTCCGCACAGATGATCAACAGCGATGAGGCCTTCATGCGCTGCGGCATGCGCCAGCTGAACACCGCCGACCACATCTCCAATGGCATAAATATGGGGCTCCGTTGTTTGACCGTATTCATTAGCAGCAATGAAGCCATTTGTCGTACGAATGTCCGTATTCTCCAGGCCGATACCTTCAATGTTCGCCGTCCGGCCAACTGACAGCAGCAGCTTGTCCGCCGATAACGTTACTTCACCGTCAGCGGTTGACGCCTTGATGCTGACCCCATCCTGCTCCACCGTGTAGCTGGGTGCGTCCAGCTGCAAGCTTGTCAGAATCCGAACGCCCCGGCCTCGCAGCGACTTGGTCAAAGCAGCCGACACCTCGGTATCCTCCCCCGGCAGCAGCCTGGCTCCCGCCTCCACGAGCGTAACCTCGACGCCGAAGTCCTGAAGCATGGACGCCCACTCTACGCCGATTACACCGCCGCCAACAATCAGGATGGACCGCGGCAGCGACTCCATTCGCAGCGCATCGTCACTGGTCAGCACAAGCTCGCCGTCCGCTTCGAGTCCGGGCAGCGTACGCGGCTTGGAGCCCGTCGCGATAATGAGATTGGTTGACACGACAGACTCCATCTCGCCATCAGACAGCTCCACCGCGAGCGAACCGCTTTTGGGCGAGAAGATGGAGGGGCCGATCACTCTTCCTCTGCCACGAATAATCTCGATGCCGTGTTTTTTCATCAAGCCCTGCAGCCCGCGATGAAGCTGCTCAACCGTTGCCGCCTTGCGCAGCTGAACCTTCCCGAAGTCCAGCGATACCGCCCCTTCGGACACATCAATCCCGTAAGAGGCCGAATGCAGCAAGGTGCGGTATACCTCAGCGCTTCTGAGCAGCGACTTGCTCGGGATGCAGCCCTTGTGCAAGCAGACCCCGCCAAGCTTGTCCATCTCGACGATTGCCACCTTTTTGCCCGCCTGCGCGGCTCTAATCGCCGCCGTATATCCGCCCGGCCCTCCGCCAAGCACGGCTACGTCTACCGTAATTGCCACAATTGTCGCCTCCTGTATTTAACACAATATATGCTTGTCCGTAAGGATCATGCTCATACCCTATGATTGCTATGTATGTCACTCGCGGCTCGTAAGCCGCAGTATCATTGTAACGCTTTTTGCCTGCCATTTCACCGTCTACTTGCAAATTAGACACTCTTCGCGGAAAAAGGTATGATAGAGACATCCTATTTATCACACGAACCTTTAGGCAGCAAGGAGCTACTCCCCCTATGAAATTGTTAATATCCCGGTTTATTGCTATTTTGTTTCTCGTTGTTCCCGGTGTACTGGCCTGCATCGGCTTTCTGAAAATAAAGGATGCCTTGTTCATCTATTTTTCGGAGTTTGGCAACGATGCCGTCACCCCTAATTTCCAATGGTTATCCTTTCTGCTCGGCGTCCTTATGTTCGCCGCAGGGGCCGGCTTTATTGGCGGTTGGATCTTCTTCCGCGACCGCAAACGGAATTATGTAGCGCCAAGATTCAAAGAGAAGCGCCCTCGACCGCCCAAGCCCCAGGCTTAGCGTCGAAGGCGCTTCCTTATTTTACATGCCGATGATGATCACGTCCATATTTTACACGGCTTATGATTAACATTCATTTCAAGCAAACATTGCCGCCCTACAATGGAGACATCCCCATGGAAGGAGGCAATACGGAATGACGATCGTGTTCGATGTCGTCGTAGACGGCAAGAAGCAAGAGACCATTAAGCCCGACAAGCAAAAGCTGCAGGATATCCGAGCGTTTATGAAGGAAGAAGCCGCTAGGCTTATCCGCAAATACGGAAGCAACGTGTATGTCAACCGCAGATTTGAATACTGATTCAAATCTGTGATGTTTGATTGGAGCACACGGTGTTCCTTCCCCCCAGCTTGGCCGCATAAAGCGCCTTATCCGCGTCATCCAGCAGCAGCTCACGCTCTGTATCGGGATATGTCGCCACCCCGATCGACACCGTTAACGGAATGGTCCGACCGTCATTCAGACGGAAGCGATGCCGGCTTACGGCATGCCGCAATCTTTCCGCAATTTGGAGCGAATGCTTGTGCGGCGTATCATACATAATGACCGAAAACTCCTCCCCTCCGTTTCTGGATACAGTATCGAAGGATCTCGTTGTTTTCATCAATATTTCTCCCAATTGCTTCAGCACCAAATCCCCATTGCCATGCCCATACTGATCATTCACTCGTTTGAAAAAATCGATATCAACCAGCGCGATGGACAAGCATTCGTTTTTCTCCGTTGCTGATTGCAGCAGCGACTGATACCGTTCATCAAAGGTACGGTGGTTGTTCAGCCCTGTCAAATAATCCACAGTCGCTTCCCGCTCGATTTTCTCAAATTGCGCCTTCGCTTTGATCAAAAACTCATTCAAGTAAGCGGTGAATACGCCGCCAAGCGCCATCATGGTTATGTATACAGCGGACGTCATCATACCGTTATAACCGGTGTTGATCACAAAAACGGCAGAAGTCATGACACTGCATACTAGCAGAGACCAGGTCCATTTGCTCCAGAAGGACATGGAGCTCCTGCCGATCATCCCAAGCATCATGGCAATGACCAGAGTATTCGCGGCTGCAACAATTGTAGGTGTCGTCACTTCACCAAACGCCAATAAGCGCACCCCGCCAATGATTAGGCCTGATAGCACAGCAGGAATTATGCCGCCGAACATAGCTGCCAGAATAATAGCAATTTGTCTAAAATCAACGTAAGTGCCATTCATCTTGACGGTGAACACCATAAGAATGATGCCGAGGATACCCGCCATAAAGCCCACCTGAAGCTTCAGCTGGTATGATGAAGGTAAGTTTTTATGTTGTTTGCGAAGTATAACTTGATTCACCAGGAAGAGATAGGCAGTAACGATTGCAAAATTGGCTATCAAGTCCTGTAAGGTGTTCAAAATCTTCAATGACCGCTCGCGCCCTTTTCTGTTCTCACTATTATCCATCTAGTTTATCACATTTGCTGCAAAGTTGATTCATTTTGTCGATAGGGGCACAAGCAAAAATACCACCTAACATGGATGAAATCCAAGCCACAGGTGGTATTTCGAAATTAGCTTACTTTATGCTCGATGCGCAGCTTGTCGGCCACCATGGCGATGAATTCGCTGTTGGTTGGCTTGGACTTGCTGATATTGATGGTGTAGCCGAACAGATGGCTGATGCTGTCAATATTGCCGCGTGTCCAAGCAACCTCAATCGCATGGCGAATGGCACGTTCAACGCGGGAAGGCGTTGTTTTGAACTTCTCGGCAATGGCGGGATACAGGGTTTTGGTAATAGCCCCTAATATTTCGATATTGTTGTATACCATCGTAATCGCCTCGCGCAGGTATTGGTAACCCTTAATATGCGCTGGCACACCGATTTCATGAATAATGCTTGTAATATTGGCGTCCAAATTTTTGCCCTTGGCCAGCGGCACCACATTGGATTTCACAGTTGATGAGCCCGTGCTGTAGCTGGAGGACGAAGTGAAGGACGAGTTGCCGACAAGCTGACGAATCCGATTTGCTAGAATTTCCATATCGAATGGCTTCAATATGTAATAGGAAGCGCCAAGCTGAACGGCTTTTTGCGTAATATTTTCTTGACCGAAGGCCGTTAGCATAATAATTTTGGGCATGGGCGACAGATTCATTTCCCTCAAGCGTTCAAGTACGCCCAGACCGTCCAGATGCGGCATAATAATATCCAGAATTAATATATCCGGAACGTTCCTGGACTGCTCCAGGTGACGAATGACCTCTTCTCCATTGTAAGCGACTCCGCTTACTGTCATATCACTTTGTTCGGATATATATTCCGATAACAGGTTTGTAAACTCTCGGTTGTCATCTGCCAATAATACTTCGATCTTATGCAAAGTGTTATCCTCCCTTAAAATGATATTGATGTCATCGTTCTTTTCTGTCTAAGTTTAAGTTTTCGACACTCGCTATGGAATTCCTTCTGTCGAAAATCTTTTTTCTTTATTTTTTTGTGGGAGTTCGATATAATTAAGAATTTATTACACATACAGTTCTAATTCGTCCTTCTTCGACATAATACGATGTCGAACATGAGTCGGCGGCTATTCCAAATAAAAGAACGCCATCCAACGAAGATGGCGTTCTTTATGAGCTGACACTTGCTGTATAAAGGCTAAGCCGCATCTCCCGCCTTCTCTTCCTTCGTCGAGGACGACTTCAGCAGCACGCCTGCATCCTGAAGCATCCATTCAATGAAGCAGCCATAGCCGGATGAAGGGTCATTAACAAATACATGAGTAACTGCGCCAACCAGCTTGCCGTCCTGAATAATGGGACTACCGGACATGCCCTGTACAATCCCGCCGGTTTTGTTCAGGAGACGTTTATCCGTAATCTTAATCACCATACCTTTGGTTGCCGGGGCAGGTTGCTTCGACACATGCACAATTTCGATATTAAACCGCTCCACCTTCTGTCCGCCGACAACGGTCAATATGTGAGCCGGACCTTCCTTGACATCTTCCGCAAACGACACCGGGAGCGCCTTGGCGCTAAAGCTGTGAGTTGGCGCTTCGTTCATCTTGCCGAAGATGCCAAAGGGCGTGTTTTTTTCGATGTTGCCTAATACCTTGCCTTCTTTGACGAAATGCGCCCTTTTTTCGCCTGGCTCGCCGGATTGGCTTTTGTTAATGGATGTAACGCTAGCCTGCAGCACTTGCCCTTCCCCTACCTCAATGGGCGTCTGCGTGTCCATGTCTGTAATCACATGTCCCAGAGCGCCATACACCCCTTGATCCGGCGCGTAGAATGTTAAGGTGCCGACGCCTGCGGCTGAATCTCGGATATAGAGACCAAGACGCCATGCTCTGTCATCCGCGTCATATACCGGACTGATCTGTGTCTTGTTCAGCTGCCCATTGCGCTTGTAGGTCAGCTCCAGGGGCTTGCGATTCAGGCCAAACTGCTCGCACAGCTCCCCTACCCGATGAACCTCATGAACAGGCGCACCGTTAATGTCTACGATCAGATCCCCCAGCTTCAAGCCCGCGACAACCCCGGGAGACTGCTTCGAGCCATCTTGGTCTACAACCTGATGATGGCCCACAACCAATACCCCTGCCGATTTCACCTTGACGCCAATCGTCTGGCCGCCAGGAACAACCCGAAGATCAGGTACGACATTCACTTTAACAGTCCGAAAAGGAATTTTACCAAATAATTTCACTTTCATGTTGGTCTGTCCGCTCTGATACGGTTGCAGTGACAGCGGTTCGTTCAAGTTGACGGACAAAGAAGGTTTTGCCGTGCCGTTCACTTGTAACATTTGGGGATCCACGGTTACTTCAGCATGTACAGGAACTCCATATTGCAGTCGTTTCATTTGGCCAGAGAATAAACGTAGTTCATTCGGAAACGCGGCGAATTGTTGAAACGGGGTGGAGAAACCGACGATGCATACGAAGAACACGAGGATCAACCCAAACCATCGTTTCCGTGGATTGGAGTTCAATGATTTCACGCTCCCTGTCATTCCATCGCATGACGATAAAGGTAGTCTCGCCATTGGCGTACCTTTAAGTTACCCCGCACCCCATCTTTTATGTCCGCAAAAACATTCCCTGAATACCTTCCATTACGCCCCCTTCAAGCCATGTGCCAAATCAAGCATTTCCTGCGCATGATGACGAGTTTTTTCCGTTACTTCCACCCCGCCCAGCATACGAGCAAGCTCGTCTATGCGGGAGTCCGTCATCAACTCGGTGACCGAGGTTGAAGTGCGATTATTCGTAACCTGCTTCTTAATCTCATAATGATGATCCGACATACACGCCACCTGCGGCAAATGCGTAATCGAAAACACCTGGCACTTGGCCGACAAACTTGACAGCTTCTCGGCAATAGCCTGTGCCGCTCGACCGCTCACACCGGTATCCACCTCGTCAAATATAAGCGTTGGGATTTGATCGATTTCCGCGAAGATGCTTTTGAGGGCGAGCATAATGCGAGACATCTCTCCGCCAGAAGCAATCTTGTTTAATGGCTTGGGCGGTTCCCCCGGGTTAGTCGACAGCAGGAAGATCGCTTCATCCATGCCGTTCACAGTAAGCTTAACTGGAGCCGCCTCTTCTTGCCCGCCGCCTCCACCATCCAGATTCGCTTCGAATCGGGCGGCAGGCATCTGAAGCTGCCTGAGCTCCGATTCCACAGCGCTGGACAGACGGCCTGCGGCATGACGCCTGAGCTTGGACAAATCCTGAGCAAGCTGCAAGGCCCCCTCATACAGACGCTTCTCCTGGCGTTTTAATTCCTCCAGAAGCTCGTCCCTATTCTCGATCTTATCTCGTTCTGCCATGATTTGTTCCAGATAAGCAAGTATATCAGGTATGGTTTCACCGTATTTTCTTTTTAGTCCGTTAATTAAATCCAGCCGATCCTCCACATAAGCCAGCGTCTCCGGATCAGATTCAATGCCGTCACGGTAATCCCTGAGCTGGAATGCTGCGTCCTCGGCTTGATAGAACGCGGATTGCAGCTGCTCCATAAGAGGGTTAAGCACGCTTGGATCATAGCTCTGGATATCCTCCAGCTTAGAGATCGCGCGGCTAATGAGATCCAGTCCCTTGCCGCCATATAGCAAAGCATATGCCTCGGATGCAGCGTCCTTGCGCTTCTCCGCATACAGAAGCTTACTCCTCTGCTCCAGCAGCTGCTCATCCTCGTCCGGCTTCAGCTTAGCGGACGTAATCTCTTCGATCTGGAAGCGATACAGATCCATCATCTGCGCATTGTGTCGGGTACTGTCCTCCACAGACCGCATGGATCCCCGGACCTCAGAGAGCTGGTCGAACAGCGCTCTATACTGAGCCTTACGCTCCAGCAGAAGATCCCCTCCGAACTGATCCAGCCACTCCAGATGCTGATCCGTCTTAAGCAGCGATTGATGCTCATGCTGACCGTGAATATTGACTAGAAATTCGCCGATCTCACGCAGCATCGTAATCGTCACCAGTTGGCCGTTCACCCGGCTGCTGCTCTTGCCTGCGGTCGTCAGCTCTCTGCGGATAATAAGCATCTCCTCCGGATTGTACTGGACCCCGATGCGGTCCAGCTGCCCCCATACCGGATGCTGAGCCGGGAGGTCGAACAACGCCTCCATCTCTGCCCTGTCACAGCCGTAACGCACCATGTCTGCGGAGCCCCGACCTCCCACGATTAAGCTTAACGCATCGATAAGGATAGATTTCCCCGCGCCGGTCTCTCCGGTCAACACGTGAAAACCATGATGGAACGAAACGTGAACCTCTTCAATAACGGCTAAATTTCTGATCGATAACTCACGCAGCATGGCATGTCCTCCTCTATGATAAGGGTTGCTTAATTCATTACAGCGAGAAGCCGCTCCACGATCTGGGCGCTCTGCTCCTTGGTTCGGCAAATAATAAGAATCGTATCATCGCCGCATATCGTACCCATCACTTCAGACCACTCCATATTGTCAATTAGGGCGCCGATCGCATTCGCTGTGCCAGGCAAGCATTTGAGCACAACTAAGTTGTCTGTGAAGTCGATATGAGCAAAGTGATCCAGCATCGCCCGCTTCAGCTTGTGCACGGGGTTCTGGCGCTGCTCAATCGGCATGGAATAAATATAGCGGCCGTCGGCAACGGGAACCTTGATCAGCATGAGCTCCTTGATATCTCTGGAGACAGTAGCCTGCGTCACCTGCATGCCGGAGGCGCGCAACGCCTCCACCAGCTCATCCTGGGTTTCGATTTCGCCATTGGTAATAATTTCTCGAATTCTGAATTGCCGGATACTCTTCATTGTGAATGTTGACCTCCGTCGCTTAATCGGCTATATGAAATACAATCTTGCGTATACGGCCCTCCTGACCGTCCACGTACAGGATGCCAGAGCAGTCCGGCAGCAGGAGCGAATAAATGAGCAGCCGGTCTCGCACGCCGCTGGCTGTCCAATCCATTGGCATTCTGTCCCTTGCCGTCTTCACTATATAAGTATGGTCGCCGTTCTCGACCACATAATCAATGTACAACCGAGTGCCGTTGCCTAGGGGCACATCATCCAGCTCAACCGGTATTCTAAGCACATGCTTGCCTGAGACGACCCTGTACCCCTGCCTCTTAAGAAGCGCTGCAATGGGATCGCCCTCCGCAATTGCACCGCCCTTCCCAAGCTTGACGCCATTGGTCGCAGCGGGCGCATGAAGCCAACGATAGAATGCCCCATAAATCCAAACAGCCGCCAGAATACCCACGATCCCCATTATGATCCAGTCGCCATACTTGCCCATCCCCTGTATCCCCCACCTCACATGGAATGCTGGCCGGTACACAAAGCGAACGTTTGTTTGCTTTCAGTGTATCAAAAGTAGTACCGCCCTGTAAAGAAAAAGATGCCAACAGTTGATCACTGATCGGCATCCTTCCTGGTTGCAGCTTATGAGATTAAGATTTGAATACCGCGTTTGCTTCCTTGACCAGCTCCGCAAGACGCGCCTGATCTGGAGCATCGACAAGCTCCCCGCCGTTCCAGCGTAACCAGGCAAGAAACTCGATATTGCCCTCTCCGCCGGTAATGGGCGAGAAGGTTAAGCCTTCCGTCTGAAAGCCGCTCGCTGCAGCGAAGCCCAGCACGCTGGCCAGCACTTCAAGGTGAACGGCAGGCTCGCGAACCACACCCGATTTGCCAACCTTCTCCCTGCCAGCCTCGAATTGCGGCTTAATAAGCGCAACGACGCTTGAACCCGGGGGAAGCAGCTTCGACAGCGTAGGTAATATAAGCTTGAGTGAGATAAAGGATACATCAATGCTGGCGAAATCTGGCTCGGGACCTTGCAGCTGGTCCGGCTCCATGTAACGGAAGTTTGTTTTCTCCATAACCAGAACCCGGTCATGCTGCCGCAGCGACCAATCCAGCTGATTCGTGCCCACATCGATCGCATAGACGAAGGACGCTCCGTGCTGCAGGGCGCAGTCTGTGAAGCCGCCGGTCGATGCGCCAATATCCAGCATCACCTTGTTCGACATATCGAGACCGAACACCTTAATCGCTTTCTCCAGCTTCAAGCCGCCACGGCTGACATAAGGATGAAGCGCGCCCTTTACCTTAATATCGGCAAGGCGCGGCACCTTCATCCCGCTTTTGTCAATCGGCTCGTTATCCACGAGCACAAGACCTGCCATCAGCGCCTTCTTGGCTTTTTCCCTGCTGTCGAAAAAACCGCGTTCCACCAGCAATACATCAATACGTTCTTTACCGGCCGTTGTCATCATGCTCCCTTGCGTCCTAAGAATGCCCTGTGGCGCGTTTCATCATGCGGGGCATCATGCCGCGAAGCTCGCTCACAACACGTTCTGACGTTAAGCCGACTTCCTCGCGCTGCTGCGCGATGGAGCCATGCTCCACGAACAGATCCGGCACGCCCATAATTTTGACTTGCACATCAAAGCTGCTGCGCTGTGAATAATATTCCAGCACAGCGCTGCCAAAGCCGCCCTGCTGGGAGCTTTCTTCCAGCACTAACACCTTTTTCCCTTCATCGGCAATTCGGTCCAGCATAGCTTCATCCAGAGGCTTAATAAAGCGCGCATTGACCACCTCTGCGCTGAGCCCCTCCCGTTTCAGCACCTCAGCCGCTTGCTCCGCCACTTCAATCATGGGGCCAAGCGCCAAAATCGCGTACGTATCGCCTGAGCGAATCGTCTCCCAAGTGCCAATGGGAATGGGCTGCGGGTCGGCCTCCAGCTCCACGCCTACACCATGAATACGGGGATATCTGACCGCAATCGGTCCGTCATTATAATCGACAGCCGTCTTCATCATACGTCTGAGCTCGTTTTCATCCTTGGGCATCATCAGCACGAGATTGGGCACATGGCGCAGAAACGCGATATCATATACCCCGTGATGCGTCTCGCCGTCTGGGCCAACGAAGCCCGCCCTGTCAATCGCAAACACGACATTGGCGTTCTGCCTGCAAATATCGTGTACGACTTGATCGTAAGCGCGCTGCAGGAATGTGGAATATACAGCGTACACCGGCTTAAGGCCTTCCATAGCCATGGCTGCGGATAACGTCGCCGCATGCTGCTCCGCAATGCCAACATCAATCATCCGGTGGGGATATTTGGCGGCAAAATCCATCAAGCCCGAGCCGCCAGGCATAGCCGGCGTAATCGCTACAATGCGATCGTCCTTGTCGGCAAGCTCAATGAGCATATCGCCGAATATCGTCGTATACATCGGCGGACCTACGGCCTTTACCATTTGTCCGGATTCAATCTTGTACGGCGTCGCGCCGTGCCATTTGTGGGAGTCAATCTCGGCAGGCTTGTAGCCCTTGCCCTTAATCGTCAGAACATGAACAAGCACCGGTCCCTGCACTGTATCTGCCTGCTTCAGAATGTCGAGCAAGCCCTCCAAGTCATGTCCGTCTACAGGACCTAGATAAGTTAATCCGAATTGCTCGAACAAAATGCCGCTGACCAGCAAATATTTTAAGCTGTCCTTGAACCGCTCCGCTGTCTTCGCCAGCTTGCCGCCAATCGCCGGTATTTTGTTCAGCAGATGCTGAAGCTCATCCTTTGCCTTCTGATAATGGCGATCCGTTCTGATCTTGCCTAAATAATGATGCAGCGCGCCTACGTTCGGAGCGATTGACATCTCATTGTCATTCAGTATGACGATCATGTTCCGCTTCTCGTGACCGATATGGTTAAGCGCCTCAAGCGCCATTCCGCCTGTTAATGCACCATCGCCAATAACCGCGACAACACGATTGCTGCCGCCCTTCAGATCTCTGGCCAGCGCCATGCCCATTGCGGCGGACAGCGACGTCGAGCTGTGTCCGGCCTCCCAGACGTCATGCTCGCTTTCCGCACGCTTCACAAACCCGCACAAGCCTTTGTATTTGCGCAGCGTATCGAATTGATCCTTGCGGCCCGTCAAAATCTTGTGCACATAGGATTGATGGCCCACATCATATATAAACTTATCTTCGGGACTATTGAACAAATAATGCATCGCCAAGGTTAATTCCACGACGCCCAGATTCGGGGCCAGATGGCCGCCCGTAACCGACAGCTTCTCGATCAGAAATTGCCTGATTTCTTCAGCCGCCTGCTCGAGCTGGGCGATCGACAAATCCTTTAAGTCGAGTGGTCCGTTAATTTGATTCAGCAGCACGTTGCTTTCCTCGCTTTCCGCTGTACAGAACGACCTCAGCTTACTGTCGTCCATGAAACGTCTACATTTTACCTATTATAGCATAATTGCGGCCGCATACCAAAGAACCGCAACCTTCTATACGCGAGGATCAATGGTCGCGTTGCACCAAGTAATCGGCAATCTGTCCAAGCCGATGCGGCTCGGCAAGTCCTGCTTCCGCAATGGCATCCTTGGCTTCATTCGTCAGACGGGCCACCGCAGCCTTGCTGGCATCCAGACCGATCAAGTAGGGATAAGTGACCTTCTCCTGGGCAACATCACTGTTCACCCGCTTCCCAAGCTTCGCTTCGTCTCCGATGAGATCCAGAATATCGTCCTGAATCTGGAAGGCCAGTCCGATATTGCGGGCATACAGAGCAAGGAGCTCCAGCTGTCTATCTGTCGCTCCGCCAATTCGAGCCCCCGCCTTCACGGAAAACACAATGAGATCGCTTGTTTTATGAAGATGGATATACTCCAGCTGCTCTACTGTCGTAATGCCTTGCTCGCCCAGCATGTCGGCCGCCTGACCGCCAACCATGCCTGAAGCTCCGGCGTAAGTCGACAGCTCCTCCACAATGGCCAGTGCGGTATCGGCTGAGACCCCGTGAACCCGGGCTGCTTGCGGTATGAGACGGAACGCGTGTGTAAGCAGCGCGTCGCCCGCCAGTATCGCCATCGCTTCTCCGAACACCTTATGGTTTGTCAGCTTGCCGCGCCGGTAATCATCATCGTCCATGGCGGGCAGATCATCATGAATGAGAGAATAAGTATGTATATATTCCACCGCGCACGCGACAGGCAGCGCCGCCTCCCATGACTGCGGGGCTCCCTTCACCGCCTGGGCGGCGGTAAGCACAAGCGCGGGACGTATCCGCTTGCCACCGGCTTCCAGCGAATACAACATTGCTTCCCGCAACGCGGAGGGCACGTCCCATTGAGCTGGAATTGAGGATTTCAGCGCCGTTTCCGTCGCTTCTGCACATGTCTTCAAATATTCGCGAATGCCAACGCCAACGTCCAAAGTTATTCCCCTTTATCCTCGTTTGCCGCAACAAACGGTTTTTTCTGGAAGCCGTTTTCGGTTTCCATCAGCAGCTCGATTTTGCTTTCAACCTGCTCCAGCTTGCCTCCGCACAGACGCGAAAGCTGCATTCCCTCCTGGAACAAATCAATCGCCGTCTCCAGTGGCACGTCTCCATTCTCCAGCTTTGCCACGATGCCTTCAAGTCGCTGCATCGCTTCCTCGAAGCTAAGCTCATTGAGCTGATCCGGTTTCATCGCCGCTTCC
This sequence comes from Paenibacillus sp. PL2-23, assembly GCF_040834005.1. NCBI lineage: Bacteria > Bacillati > Bacillota > Bacilli > Caryophanales > Paenibacillaceae > Paenibacillus > Paenibacillus sp. PL2-23. The sequence goes on along the minus strand of NZ_CP162129.1, from coordinate 2,622,576 downwards.
TCCTTCAATTGAATGTACGCTGCAATGAAGCTGACCATCTGACAGCTTCACCGTCAACTGCTGGCCAATGCCGGCGGATTGCACAGACTTGATGAGCTCCCCGTCCGCAGAGGCATATACCAGTCCATACCCTCTAGCCATCACTTTCAGCGGACTTAACGCGTCAAGCTGTCCCATAACAGCATGAAGACGCAGCTTATGCTCCTTAAGCAAGGCGCCCGAAGCCACCTCGAGTCCCCGCGTCGCGCTGCGCAGCCGCTTCGCCGCGAACTGAACGGCTTCGCCAGGGTGATGCCCTGACAGCCTCGTCTCCAGCCGAGCTAGACGAGCGCTTTCACGAGAGGCCGTACCCCGCAGCCGAACGTGAAGCTGCTCGCTAAGCCGGTCCAGGCGCTGAGCCTGATCAAGCATATAACGTTTAGGCTGCAGGAAAAACGGCGAACGCTTGAGCCGCGTTAGACGCTCCTTCTCAGCTTGCGCCTGCGTTCTCACCGCTGCGTACAGTCTCTGCTTCAGCCGTTCCCCTTGCTGCTTCAGCTCCCCAACATGCGGTACAGCAAGCTCAGCGGCCGCTGTCGGCGTGGCCGCCCGGAGGTCCGCAACAAAATCCGCGATCGTATAATCCGTTTCATGGCCCACGGCGCTGATAATAGGAATATCGGAGGCAGCAATCGCTCTAGCGACCGTCTCCTCATTGAACGCCCAAAGCTCCTCCAGCGAGCCGCCGCCGCGGCCGACAATGAGCACATCGCAGGCCGCGAAGCGGTTCATCGCCTCGATTGCGCCTACAATGGACGGAGCGGCTCCTTTGCCTTGCACAACCGCTGGATAAATATATACCGGAATAAGAGGATATCGGCGCTGAAGCGTTGTCACGATATCCCTTACCGCTGCCCCGGTAGGCGATGTAATGACGCCAATCGCCCCAGGGTAAGACGGCAAGGCGCGCTTGCGCGACGCCGCGAACAGCCCTTCCTCCTCCAGCTTGCGCTTAAGCTGCTCGAATGCCAGATAGAGGCTGCCAATCCCGTCGGGCTGCATCGCCATCACGTAAAACTGATAATTGCCATCCCGCTCAAATACGGATATATTCCCTCTTGCGATAACCTTGGTCCCTTCCTTCGGCATGAAGGGAAGCCGTGCATTGTGAGAGGCGAACATGACGCATTTCAGTCGGGAGTCGCTGTCCTTCAGCGTGAAATACATATGTCCGCTGGAGTGATGCGTGAAGTTGGATATTTCGCCGCGCAGCCATACGTCTCCCAGCACGGCGTCGGATTCCAGCTTCATTCGAATATATTTGTTCAATTCCTTAATGGAATAAATTTTCGGCTGATTCGACATTCCGGGATCTACACCTCGATTCCGTGAGCCCTCTTCGCTGCAGCAACCGTATTCTGAAGCAGCATTGTAATCGTCATGGGTCCAACCCCGCCCGGCACCGGTGTAATATAGCCTGCCGTTTCCAAGCAATCCTCATAATCAACATCGCCAGCCAGCTTGCCGTCTGGCAGACGGTTAATGCCGACGTCGATAACAACCGCACCCGGCTTCACATATTTGCTGTCAATCGCTTTGGCTTTGCCAATGGCGACAACCAATATATCGGCCTGCTTCGCCAGCTCCTCCATGTTCGCCGTTCTGGAATGACAGATCGTAACCGTAGCGTTCTCGCGAAGCAGAAGCATCGCGACTGGCTTCCCTACAATGTTGCTTCTTCCGATAACAACGGCGTGTTTGCCGGCAATAGCTACACCGCTTCGCTTAATCAGCTCAATAACGCCAGCCGGCGTACATGGCAGCAGGCTGTCGTCGCCGATTGTCAGATTGCCCACGCTCTCCGGATGGAACCCGTCCACATCCTTCTCTACGCTAATAGCGTCAATAACCGCTTTTTCGTTAATATGCTCCGGAAGCGGCAGCTGAACAAGAATGCCGTTAATGCTTCCCTGTCCGTTAAGCTTCGCAATCAGCTCCAGCAAATCCGCTTCGGATGTATCCCCAGGGAGACGATGCACCTCCGAGTAGATGCCCAGCTGCTGACATGCCTTCTCTTTGGAGCCCACATACACCTTGGATGCCGGGTCCTCCCCCACAAGTATAACAGCCAGTCCTGGCACGACTTGGCGTTCCCGCAGCGCGACAACCTCATCCTTCAGCTCAACGCGAATGAGGTCCGATATTTTTTTACCTTCGATAATGGATGCGCTCATCTGTTTCCCCGTCTCCTTTGTCTATATGAATCCCAATCCTGTGCCTTTACGATTTCAGCTCGTCCACTTCTTGCAGCAGCTTGCCCAGCACCCCATTGACGAACTTCCCGGATTCCTCTGTGCCGAAATGCTTCGCCAGCTCAATCGCTTCGTTAATGGCAGCCTTCGGCGGCACATCATCCCGGAATACGATTTCATAGCAGGCCAGTCTGAGCACCTGACGATCAACACGCGACAGCCGGTCCACCTGCCAGCCCGTCAGAAATTGTTGAAGCATGCCATCAATCGCCTGCTTGCGCTCCAGCACTCCGAACACAAGCTCTCTCGCGAACTCGTCTGTGCTCCCAATCTCCTTGGGATCCGCGCCGATTTCATTATCCTGGCGAAGCTCGTCCATCAGCATGTCTACCGCTTCGGCAGCTGACACCTCGTTCATTTCCATCTGATATAGACTCGATACTGCAATTTCTCTTGCCAATCTCCGTTTCATGTGTCCTCCACATCCGTTCTTGCCCAATATTTTGATCAGAAAAAAACTATGATCTCCTCCCTGCCCCGAATAGCGGCTGTCCGAAATCCGGAGTACGGAGGAGACCACAGCATTACCGGTATGGCCGGAACCGCTCCAGCAGCGCGTACCAAATCCGCTGCCAAGGGATAACGGGGCCATCCGAAAGCTCTTTCTGCTTGCCAAACCAATAACCGAGGAACACAAGAAGCGCTACAAACATCATGTCCCAGAATCCAAACGCCAAATAGACGATTGCGGCCAACAGACCAGCGGCTACGCCGATCAGCCGTTTCCAATACGTGTTCCAGATCTCCCTCCACATCTAGTCCACCACCTCTATTCCACGCGGCTCTTGATCGTGTTCGTCTGAATAACATTGGCGACAAACACGGCAACGTTCATCACCGGAATGCCCGTAATATCCTCAATATGGGTTTTGACAACCCGTTGAATTTCCTCCGTCAAAGCCGGAATGGCATGCTCTCCATCAATTACGGCGCGAAGAATAATTTCGAGTCCCTCGTCTGAAGCGCGAACCCGCGCGCGCAGATCCTTGATGCCCTTGCCTTTGGCTGCCGCCTTCAAAGCCAGGTTTTCAATCGTTTCCATAGAAATGCGTATATCTCCGAACTCTGTCCTCTGGTCAATCGATTGCGAGTTCGCCGCGCCGCGAGCCAACGACACATAGAAGAAGCGCAGGCTCATCAGGAACAGCACTATGCCAATCACACCAACTGTGATGGAGACGGCATCCCTCTGATATATCTCTCGCAGGGCATCCGCCGCCATTTCGATTCGGAGCCAGTTAAAGCCTAGGCATACGAGGATAACGGAGATCACGCCGATCACGATGCTGTATAGAAACAGCAGCAGCTTGTCCACAACTCTCATCAACGTAAGCATACCTCCCGAAGGCTGAATAAAACCCCCTTGCGCCGAGCGGCATGCCCAATCACGAGGGGGTTGTACTAAATTCAAATTGTGCTTATTGTATTATTTCACCCGATGTTGGGCGTCTTCCTCTTCCAGACGCTCCGCTTGCTTGAAATGCACGTCATGGATATGAACGTTCACTTCCACAACATGAAGGCCTGTCATCATTTCGATGGAGCGCTTCACATTCTGTTGAACCTCGGCAGCGATCCCAGGAATCTTATTCCCGTATTCGATGATGACGGATACGTCAACAGCAGCTTCACGCTGTCCGACCTCCACCTTCACGCCTTTGGACAGGTTTTTGCGGCCCAGCAGCTCTGCGATCCCGCCGGCAAAACCGCCGCTCATTCCAGCAACGCCCTTCACCTCAACAGTCGCGAGACCGGCAATCACTTCGATGACTTCAGGTGCAATCTGAATCGTACCGATTTCTGTTTTCTCATACTCCGCAGCTATCGTACTCATGTTCGCAGTACACCTCCCTAATTTCGCGTGAGCTCGGCTCTTGCCAAGCCCTGTTCCGCATCTTATCTCTATACTATAACATTCAGCCCGAAATATGACAAACCAAGCACGCTTGTTTTATTCCGCGCTTCTTGCAGCGGTCGGAGCGTTAATGTCATGCTCCTCCAGAAATTTAATGTCGAAATCGCCCTTCACGAACTTGGGATGGTTCAGAAGCTTCATATGGAATGGAATCGTCGTACGAATGCCCTCAATTGCGAATTCGGACAATGCCCGCTTCATGCGCGCAATGGCCTCCTCGCGTGTTGCTCCCCATACAATGAGCTTCGCGATCATGGAATCATAATGTGGAGATATGGTATAGCCAGGGTATACCGCGCTGTCTACGCGAACACCCGCGCCGCCCGGCGGCAAATAAAACGGAATGTGTCCAGCCGACGGCATAAAATTCCGCTCAGAATCCTCAGCGTTAATTCGGCATTCGATCGACCAGCCATTAATGCGCAGATCCTCTTGGCGGAACGACAGCGGATTACCCTCTGCTACGCTGATCATTTCCTTGATCAGGTCTACATTCGTGATCATCTCGGTAACGGGATGCTCAACCTGTATGCGCGTATTCATCTCCATAAAATAAAACTTGCCGTCCGGTCCAAGCAAAAACTCCAATGTGCCGGCTCCTGAATATTGAACGGCCAGCGCCGCGCGAACGGCCGCCTGCCCCATTTGCTCCCGAAGCTCCGGCGACAAAACCGGGCACGGCGCTTCCTCAACAAGCTTCTGGCGTCTGCGCTGCACGGAGCAGTCACGCTCGAACAGATGCACCGCATTGCCATGCTTGTCAGCCATGATCTGAATTTCGACGTGCTTCATGCCCGTCAAATATTTCTCCAGATACACGCCCGCGTTGCCGAACGCCTTCTGCGCTTCCTGCTGGGCGGTTGTAATCTGGCTGATCAGCGATTCCTCGTCCTCCGCGATACGGATGCCTTTGCCGCCTCCGCCTGCAGTCGCCTTAATAATAACGGGATATCCGATATCGCGGGCGACCATAATCGCTTCGTCCATGCTTTCGATGAGGCCGTCGGAGCCTGGAATAATAGGCACGTTGGCGGATTTCATCGTCAGCTTCGCAACCGCCTTATCGCCCATCTTGCTGATCGCGTCAGGAGATGGTCCAATGAACGTTATGTTGCAAGACTCGCAAATTTCGGCGAAGTCCGCGTTCTCGGACAGGAAGCCATAGCCTGGATGAATGGCGTCGCACTCTGTAAGTGTGGCAACGCTCATAATATTGGTTAAATTCAAGTAGCTGTCCTTCGACAGCGTCGGCCCGATGCAATAGGCCTCGTCCGCAAGGCGGACATGCAGAGAATCGCGATCCGCCTCGGAATACACCGCAACCGTACTGATTCCCAGCTCACGGCATGCGCGAATAATCCGAACTGCGATTTCCCCGCGGTTAGCGATTAATATTTTTTGGAATTTCACGTAGGGACCCCTTTCGAAGACAATTGCCCCAGCGGGCGGTTGCGTTAGTCCGCTTTCACAAGGAAGAGCGGCTGTCCGTATTCAACCAATTGACCGTTGGTTACCAAAATTTCGACGATCTCTCCGCTTACTTCGGCTTCCAGCTCGTTCATCAGTTTCATCGCTTCGAGGATACATACAACGGATTTCTCCTGCACACGGTCTCCGACCTTCACGAAATTCGAAGCGTCCGGGGACGGCGCGCTGTAGAATGTGCCCACCATCGGAGATACGATTTGATGCAGATCGGCTGCAGGAGCTTTGGTCGGAACCGCTTCCGGAGCAGCGGCCTGTACGGCCGGCGCTGCAGCCTGCTGCACAACCGCTGCAACAGGGGGTTGCGAATATGTATGCGTAATTGGAGCCGCTTGCACATTCACCACTTCGGTTTTAACGGGTTTGCGGATATGCAGGCGTGCGCCTTCGTTTTCAATTTCGAGCTCCTGAACGGATGTCTGGTCGATTAGCTTGACCAACTCTTTAATCTCGCTCAACTTGAACATGAACGTAATCACTCCTCTTCGTCACATAACGTTTTGTATTATACCATAAATAGGCGTGAACACGAATCATTTTTTGCGCAAGTCTTGGAACTCCTCCCCGCAAGCCGGAAAAACTCCGTCTCTCCGGCATCGACCGGAGACAGACGGAGCTTCCCACTCAAGACTTAACCCGACTTAGCGCGCTTCCGGCACGTACTGCACCGAAACCTGATGCGCGCCGACCTCCATTGCCGTCATGATTTGATCGATAATATGGGCAGCATCCTTTTTCTCCAGGCTTTGGCTCGTTACAATCACTTTGTAACGGTCGTCCTCCTGGGAGATTACCGCCATATTGTATTGCTCCTTGAGCGCTGCCTCCAGCTCCATGATTTTCGCGTTTTTCTCTTCAAGCTGATCCACGCCGGCCATCGCGGCGGCCGATTCCTCTGCATCGTTGTCCAGATTGGTCACCTGCGCCAGCAAGCGATTCAGCTCATCCTCGTTCTGCTGGTCGCGTTTGGCCATCAATTCACTGAACAGACCGCTCTCTGCTAGGCCTTGACGCTCGATTTCCTTCAGAATTTCCTCCTCCGTCATTCCGTCCGCGCTTTGGTCGCCAGCCTGAACAACCTCGCTCGGCACAACCTCGCCGCTGCCTCCCACTACCTCCGTTACATTCGAGCTGGGCTGATTGCTGCCAGACAGCTTATCGACATCGTCCAGATCCTGTGTGAACAAATAATAAGCGGAGAGAACGACCATCAGACTAAGCATCGATACAAGCCAAATCGTTTGTCTTTTCGTATTCATTATTATTTCCTCCTAATAAATGGTTTAGTAAAGCCCTTATTATTGCTTGCTCGGAATAACGGAAATGCGGTTCGTCGATACGCTGAGACCACGTTCCACCGCCTGGATGATCAATTGTCTCACCGTCGCGTTCTCCGAGCCTTCGGCGACGATGATGACCCCTCTGATTCGGGGATTGAGCGTTTTGGTTATAATCGGCTTCTGGTCCCCGGACACCTCGTACAAGACGACCTTGCCATCTTTGCTGATGGAGGTAATATGCCTCACCCCCCCGTTCCGATCGTTCTCGTCGGTAATGGATTGCGATTCCGACTTCTCCTTCTCCACCACGATTTCCTCAGTGGATTCTACAGTCACCATCACGTCAACGCCGCCCACGCCCACAATTTTCTCCAAAATATCCTTAAGCCTCGACTCCAGCTTCCCCTCGATTGCCTCAAACGGCGAGCTCGGCGACGTGGATTGACTCCATGCCTGCTCGGCGCCGGGAGGGGGATTAGGGTCTTGGGCCGGCGTGTCGATCTCCTTGTAAGGCAGGAAGGAATTGATGAGCATCAGCGCCGCTCCGATTCCGCCGACGAGAAGCAGCAGCCTCAGCGTCCTGATCCGCTTGGGACCGCCAGGCCCTCCGCCTAAGGCCGATTCCAGCCCGTCCAGCCATTTCGCCATTGATAAGCCCCCTCTCTCTGATCAGCTGCCGGCAGCCTCGTCGCTTGCCGCTATTCGAATGGTAGTCTGGCCTGGCTTCACTCCCCAGTTTCTGGCCAGCAGACCCTGTACCTCACTGGATAATCCGCCGCCCGCCTCTACATAAATCCGCTTCCCCCCGCTGCCAGCAGGCATTGGCTCCTTCTGCTCAGCTTCTGATCCGGCTCGCACTTGAATATCGACTGGAGCGATCGCCTCGACCTCCGCCCGCCGCTCCTCCTGTGCTCCGAAGGTCTGCGGGGGAGCTGCCTCCAGCGTAACCGACACGCTCTCGATTACCGGCATTTTTTCGCCGCCTCGCACCTCGTCCCACCGTAATTGGACCTGGACCGCATCTACGACTGCCCCCGTCTCCTGCTCGATCGCCCGCTCCATGGACTGCTCCAGGGCGGCGGCAGTCATTCTGCCAGCTTCCTCGATGCGATCCGCCTGAATCGCTTCCGCTCGCTGCTGGATCTCCTCCAGGCTTGGCATCTTAATCTCCTGACGGACCGTCCGCTCATCCCACAGCTGCATGCCGGCCTCCAATCGATCGCCGATATCCTCCTGCAGCAGCCTCAGCAGAGGCGAGAGAATGGTCAGCAGGATGAACAGGCCAACCACCAGCCTCGCATATCGCTGCATTGCCTTGTTCGGGAGCAGCAGCTCCACCAGCACCGCAAGCAGGATAACGGCTATAATATCCCTCAGCCAGTCGCTCAACCAACCGATCACATTCAACTCACCTCCTACAGAGTTTTCCGAAGGAAAACTCACTTCGTAAGCAACCGGAGCAAAACTTACTTCGTAAGCATGGACTCAGAGTTTTCCAAAGGAAAACTCACTTCGTAAGCCATCAACGCACCATGAGGGCCGCGTTGCCCGCCGTCAATATAATGGTAACCGCCAGGAAAAACATGAGGCTGACGGCTGCCAGAGCGGCGAATACATAGATCATCGTTTTCCCGATCGTCTGCAGGCACGATACGATCGGCGAATCGCCCAGCGGCTGCATGACTGCCGCAGACAGATTGTAGATGAGCGCCAGCGTCAATATTTTCAGCGCGGGAAAGGCGCATAGGAACAACAAGATGATGACGCCGGCCAGTCCAATCGCGTTTTTGGCCAGCAGCGATGCCGATATGACTGTATCCGCCGCGTCCGAGAACATCCGCCCAACTACAGGAACGAAGTTTCCTGTGACGAATTTTGCCGTGCGCAGCGTGATGCCATCCGTTACCGCCCCCGTCGCTCCCTGAACGGATATGACCCCTAAGAATATGGTGAGGAGAACGCCAAGCGTTCCCACCGCGATCGTGCGGAGCAGGTTGGCCAGCTGCGTCACCTTGAACTTGTCCGTCAGCGAGCTTGCGATATGAAGCACCGCAGAGAAGAACAGCAGCGGGAATACAACCGTATAAATGGCGGTGCCAACCACGTGGATCATAAATATAATGAGCGGATGCAGCACGGACACTGTTACCAAATTGCCCATGGAAGCCAGCAGCGTCAGCAGGAGCGGCACCATGGCCAGCATAAAGGTCATCATGTCCTCGATCGCTTCTCTGGCGTAGCCAATCGCAACATGAAAGCTGTTGACAGCGATAATAACAAGCACCATAAATGTGATGGAGTGAGCGACCTTGCTGATCGTATTGCGCTCGAACGCGTTCTGCAGCGTCTCCAGAACCATGCTGAATACCGACAGCATAACGATCGTCACAAGCAGCTTGCCATTGTACAAAATCTCGTGCAGGAGATAGCGGAGCAGCCCCTCCAGCACATCCGCCATTTTGAAGCCGCCGCCCGGCATCAGCATGTCCTTAAAGCCCGGCATTTGCCGATCCGGGAAAAACCCGCCGTATTCATCGCGCAGCTGATTCCAGTAGCTTTCGACAGGCTCCATGCCGGCCAGCTCCGCCTGCTCCTCCATCATCTTCTCGACCTGCACGCCAGCTTCCGGCGCATTCGTCTCCCCGGCATTCACTGGCGAGATGGTGTATATGGCGAAGCAAATCCAGAGAAACAGATACAGCCTGGCCTTGGAAAAGCGGTCTGGTCCACGGCTCAGCGCCCTCATGCTCCGCCTCCTCCCGAAGGCAGCAGCCCGATGACTGTTTCCACGATGACGTTAATGATCGGTATCGCCATCACCAGAATAAACACTTTGCCGGCAAATTCGATTTTGGAGGCGATGCTCTCCTGCCCCGCATCCCTGACGATCTGCGCGCCGAATTCGGCAATGTAGGCGATGCCGATTATTTTGAGCACCGTCTGCAGATAGATGGAAGGAATGCCCGCTCTGTTCGCCAGATCCTCCAGCACCGCGATAACAGCCTCGATTTGGCCAATGACATACAGGAATATGAATAAGCCCGTAAATGCCGCCAGAAGAAAAGCGAACATCGGCTTCTGCTCTTTGACAACAAGGATAAGCACGGTTGCCATAAGGCCGAGACCGACGATTTGAATGATTTCCACCGCGCTCACCTACTGGAAGAGAAAGATCGTTTTGATTTCCTGGAACAAGTCATTAAGCAGCCGAACAACCATAAACAACACCACTACAAAGCCGATAACCGTTACCCAATGCGCCATATCTTCCTTCCCCATCTGCTTCAGAACGGAATGAATCATTGCGATAATGATGCCGATTCCAGCGATTTGAAAGATGGCGCTGACATCCATATTCATAAGTAGCGCACCCTCTTACACCATCAAAATGATGATCAGCACAGCGAGTAATGCTCCGAGACTCTTCCACATCTTCTCATATCGCCTTTGATCGTCTCTTGCCGTCTCTTCTTCTGCCTGCAGCTGCATGACTGCCAATCGCAGATGCTTCATCTGATCCTCCTTGTCGCTAATGCCAAGCGTTGAGCCGAGCCTAAGCAGCACGCCCTGCTCGCTGGGCCGTAGCGAGGTTTCCTTCCAGCGAAGCTTGATCGCTTTCTCCCAGCACTGCTGGAAGGTCAAGCCTTCCGCCTGCGCTAGCAATAGCGCCGTCTCGTTCAGCATGGCCGCAACCGGTTCCTCAGTGGCATGGGCCGTACGCTCCAGCGCTTCCGGCAATGGCGTATGGCCATAGCCGATCTCCGTCTCCAGCCGCTGCAGCGCGTGCACAAGCATCCTGATCTGCTTGGGCCGATCCGCGAACCGGGCCGCCTGCTGGAAGCCAATCAGCGTCCCCGCTATCAGGATAAGCATCGCTCCCAGCAGCTTCATGGCTCTCCCGCCCGGCTTCGCGCCGCGGCTGTGAGGCCAAGCAATCCGAAGCCTTGCGGCTGATCTCTTCCCTTTGCCCCGGATGGCTGGGATGACAAGACGCCTCCCGCATTCGTAATGCGATGCATGATGCCGTCCGCCGTTCGTCTCAGCTCAACCAGATGAGTAAACGTCCCGCTCTCAATCAGCTTCGCCAGCTCGGGACGACCCTTGGCGTCCTGCACATCGTACGCGTGAGCGGTCGCCACCACGCTTACTCCCGCATGGCTCGCTTCACGTATGGCGTCCGCGTCCTCCGGCCTGCCGATTTCATCCGCGATCAGCACCTCAGGCGACATGGACCGCAGAAGCATCATCATGCCCTCCGCCTTGGGACAGGCATCCATTACATCCGTTCGCGGACCGATATCGAAGGTCGGGATGCCTCGGACGCATGCGGCAATCTCGGAACGCTCATCTACAATGCCAACCTTCTTGCCCAGAAACGAGAACGGCTCCAGCACGCCTGAGCAGCCGTAGCTGAGCGATCGTGCGACATCCCGCACAAGCGTCGTCTTCCCCTGCTGCGGCGGTGCAAGAATGAGTGTGGAGCCGATGGTGCCTTTGCCGGAGTCCATAAGCTTCGGCAGCAGATGGGAGGCGGCTCCGATGACCTCGCGCGCGATTCGAATGTTGAAGCCGCCAATATCGCGGATGCCCCTGACCATGCCGCCGTCCAATATCGTCCGGCCGGCCAGTCCAATTCGATGGCCGCCGGATACGGTAATATAGCCTCTTCGGAGCTCCTCCTCCATTGCGTATAAGGAATAGTTGGTAATGCGCTCCAGCAGCTTGCGGCATTGCTCCGGTGTAGGCCTGACCGCCCCTTCGGCGTGCAGCTTCAAGCTCCCGTCCGGCGCGATAAATCGGAAGCCGCCCCGGTACGCGATTTCCAGGGGACGGTTCTCTCGTATGCGTATTTCCTCCAGTGACCCTTTAACCTCCGCAGGCAGATCCTCCAGCAGCCTCTTCAGCTCCAGCGGCAGCAAATGGGAAACATGGGACAACATTTATCCTCACCCCCGACGTTTGTCTAAGTTGTTACGCAAAGTCTGATGTCGTTACATATGTATGCTTGTCTTATGAATTTATGAATGAAATCGATAGAATAGGAACTCTACTATTTTTTTAATATGCCGATCATGAGACAAGTAACGCCCACAGCCACCCATATGAATTTGGAGGCGGAGAGCTTATCTGACAGCCCTACCAGCCCAATCGTCGTTGTTGCGAGCAGGACAAGCGGACCGACAAGCGCCAGCGATGAATTGACGAGGAGCGCCTTGTCAATTTGATTGAAGCGGAGCATGATGAGTGCCGCGCATATCTCAATGCTGCCCGACAGCAAACGAAGCATCGCCATGCTCAGGACAATTTTGTTCAGCAATCCCGTCACCCCCCTTCGTTCTTAACGTCATGCTTATCTATATGCTTGCTTGTCTTCCTTTCATGACGGACACCAGCCCAGCGAGGGCTGCATATAGTGAAGGGTACATTCATCAAGCATGCGGGGAGAATGGGAAAGATGAGAATTGCCGAACTGGACAACTGGCATCCGCTGTTGCAAGACCCTAGCTGCAAGCGCGGCCAAGCTCGAAGCCAAGGACTTGGCAAAACGATGGTTATCGACAAAGGCATGGGACTTTATGCGTTCAAGGATTTTTTGGAGGTCGCCGGATCTTACGTCGATATTGTAAAGCTGGGCTTTGGTACGGCCGTGCTGTATGACCAGGAGCTGCTTCGCGAGAAGCTGCAGCTGGCGACCGCCCGCGGCGTCATTACCATGCCGGGAGGCACGCTGCTGGAGGCTGCGATAGAGCAAGGCGCCGTTGGCTCTTTTCTGGATACGATATGCTCGCTTGGCTTCACCGGCGTAGAGGTGTCGGACGGCACCATCGAGATCGACCGTATCCGGAGAACGAGGCTGATCAAGGAATGCGCAAGGCGGGACCTGACGGTCACTACCGAATATGGCAAAAAAGCCGCGGGCTCGCTCATCGACCCCGAGGAGCTGGCCTTCACCGCACATTGCGATTGGGAAGCCGGAGCGGAGCTGGTGACGGTAGAAGCGAGAGAATCGGGGACTAATGTCGGCTTATTCGACAAGAATGGCGAGTGCAGGACCGATGTACTGGATGAGGTATTGCAAAAAATCGGGCAAAGCGGCGCGCTCATGTGGGAGGCCCCCCTCAAGAGCCAGCAAGCGGAGCTGCTGCTCCAGTTCGGAGCTTCCGTGCATCTGGGCAATATCGCGCCCGCGGATGCGCTATCCCTTGAAGCCATGCGCAGAGGCTTAAGGTCCGATACCTTCCACTTCGGGCAGCGCCCGGCTTTCACCGATTATATGATTTAAATCCATATGGGATTGACCTTTTTGGAGAAGGAAGGAAACAGATCATGCAGGTCCAAGTCATATCCAGCGTGAAGGAAGCCTGCTCGGCTAAATTTACGCAAAAAACGGCAATCGCCATCGATGTGCTTCGTGCCACCAGCACGATCGTGACCGCACTATCGGCTGGGGCGGCCAGCATTGTTCCCGCGGAAACAGTTATGGATGCCCGGGCGATGCAGCGGCCTGGCGACGTGATGGGCGGAGAGCGGTTCTGCCGCAAGATCGCCGGCTTTGATCTAGGCAATTCCCCGAAGGAATATTCCGAGCTCGCCGTGAAGGGACGCAGAGTCATCCTGACGACAACGAATGGCACAAGAGCCATTCACAAATCGATGCGAGCGGACTATGTCCTCGCCGCGTCCCTGCTGAACGCAGAAGCATGCGCGCGCGCTGCTGTGGAGCTGAAGCGGGACGTCGTTATATTATGCGCCGGCAGCCATGACGACTTCGCCATCGAAGACGGCTTATGCGCGGGTCTGCTTGTGGAGCATATGAAAGCAATCAGCCCGGCACCTATTGAATGCGACGATTTTGGGTTTGCGATGCATGCCATGTACCGGGAACGCGCTTCGCGCATTCTGGAGACGCTGCGCTCCGGCCAATCCGGCAGAAGGCTGCAGAAGCTGGGGTCGAAGGGAGATATCGACGACTGCGCGAATGTGGATTCGCTGCCAATCGTGCCATGCTTGAATGGGGAACAAATCATAGTGAGGCGGTCTATCTCTTAAGACATAATGCAGAGACCTCGTCCATATAATGAGCGTAGGCGGCCCCAAGGGCTCGCCGTCTTAATCCAAGACAGGAGCTCTGCCCCATGATAGGTGAAATCATTCTTGTTGTACTCATTGTGATAGGCGTCATTGGCCGATCTCCAATCCTGGCGACGGCAGCTTGTCTGCTGCTGGCTGTGAAGCTCGTTCATCTGGAGCGATATTTGCCGACGATCGAACGCCGCGGACTTGAGCTCGGCCTGCTCTTTCTGACGCTCAGCGTGCTTGTCCCATTTGCCTCCGGCAAAATTCAGCTCAAGGATTTTACTGCTGTCCTGACATCCTGGCCAGGCATTCTGGCGTTAATGGGCGGCGCGCTCGCCACCTATATTAACAGCAAGGGGTTGGACCTGCTGAAGTTCGATCCCCAGATCGTCGTGGGTCTGGTGCTCGGCTCCATAGCCGGCATCGTGTGCCTGCGCGGCATCCCCGTTGGTCCGCTTATGGCAGCCGGCATTACAGCGATATTGTACAAGCTGTTCAAAATGCTGGGCGGCCCATTATAACGCCAATCCGCAAACAAAGGGTGTCCCGGAGGACACCCTTTGTTCAAATATAAGTTAGTATAAGTTTTCTCTATACTGGGTTATCTGCGTTCGGAAGGACCGCCGACAAACGCCTGCTCCGCTGTATCCAGCCCGTAAGCTGTGTGCAGCGCTCTAACCACATCATTCAGAGGCTGCGCGTCGATTACGCAGGAGCACTTAATCTCCGAGGTACTTACCATCTTAATGCTGACTCCTAGCCCGGAGATGGCATTGAACATCTGTGCCGCAACGCCCGGATTGCTGACCATGCCAGCGCCGACAATGGATACCTTCACGAGACCCGCCTCCGAGGTTGTCTCCCGATAAGGCACAGCCCCACGAATGCCTTCAATCACGCCAATCGCCTTCTCCCGATCATCGCCCGACACAGTGAAGGAGAAATCAGCCTTGCCGTCCTGCACTCCGCTCTGCACAATGATGTCCACGTCGATGCCGTTTTGGGCCAGGGCGCCAAATACGTTGGCGAGCACTCCCGGCACGTCCTCGACGCCCATAATGCTAATTCTTGCTACGTTTTTGTCAAATGCGATGCCGCGTACGACAACCCCTTGCTCCATGACCGCATCCTCCTTCACACTTGTACCTTCATTTTGGGTGAAGCTCGAACGAACAACGAGCTTTACGTTATAATGCTTCGCGTACTCCACCGCGCGAGGGTGCAGCACAGCCGCTCCCAAATTCGCCAGCTCCAGCATTTCATCATACGAAATTTCATTCAGCTTGCGCGCGTTTTTAACTACGCGCGGATCTGTTGAATAGACGCCGTCCACGTCCGTATAGATTTCGCATACATCCGCCTGCAGAGCGGCTGCAAGCGCGACCGCAGTCGTATCCGAGCCTCCACGGCCAAGCGTCGTAATTTCACCCTCCGGACTCATGCCCTGAAACCCTGCGACTACCGCAATGTTGCCGTCTTCAAGCGCACTGTTAATGCGCTGCGGCTGAATATCCGTAATTTTGGCTTTGCCAAACACGCTGTCCGTCTGCATACCAGCCTGCCAGCCTGTAAATGACATCGCTTTACCGCCCAGCTGGTGTATAGTCATCGCAAGCAACGAAATCGAAATTTGCTCGCCGACGGTCATGAGCATATCCATCTCCCGGGTAGGCGGGTTTAAGTTCAGTCCCTTGGATTGATCAATCAGATCGTCAGTCGTATCGCCCATAGCGGAGACGACGACTACAATATCGTTACCTTCCTGCTGACGCTCCAATATGCGTCTTGCCACGCGCTGCATTCTCTCCGGCGTACCGACAGAGCTGCCGCCAAACTTCATCACGATCAAAGACAAAGCTGCCTCACTCCCAACCTTGACATCTACATACAAGTAAATATTATAGCACAGGAGCCCGGAAACGGGTATAGATTTAACCAAAAAAGCCGCCGGGCCTCACCGGAATCGGCAAGGTGCGGCGGCTTATGAGCCCAAATGGATTACGCTCTGGAAATATATTTGCCTTCGCGAGTGTCGATGAGCAGAACGTCCCCTTCATTGATGAAGAGCGGCACTTGCACGTTCAGGCCTGTTTCGACCTTGGCATTTTTGGTAGCGCCCTGCGCTGTGTTGCCTTTCACGCCTGGCTCCGTCTCCACAACCTTCAGGTCTACGCTGTTCGGCATTTGGATGCCAAGAATTTCGCCCTGGTAGCTGCTGATATTAACGTTCATATTTTCTTTGAGGAAGTTCAGCTCCCACTCCAGCTGGTTCTTGTCCAGATTGAACTGGTCGAACGTCTCGTTGTCCATAAACGTGTATTCGCTGCCGGAGTTGTACAAATATTGAACCGCGCGGTTCTCGATTTGGGCGCGGCCGATCGTTTCGCCGGCGCGGAAGGTTTTTTCGACGACGTTGCCGTTGCGGAGGTTTTTCAGCTTGGAACGCACGAATGCTGCGCCTTTGCCCGGCTTCACATGCTGGAAGTCCAGAACGGTGAAGATGTCGTTGTCTACTTGTACGGTTAAGCCTGTTTTAAAATCGTTTACTGAAATCATTGCTGATTCCCTCCTGAATAAGTTGTGCCTATCCCAGGCAGATAAGTTCCTTCGGGGATGAGGTCAATATTTTAATACCGGATTCCGTTATAACGATGTCATCCTCGATCCGCACGCCGCCAAAGCCGGGGATGTAGATGCCAGGTTCAACCGTTACAGTCATGCCGGGGGTTAAAATCGTGTCGCTAAGCTTGGACAAGCGCGGCGCCTCATGAATTTCCATGCCGAGACCATGTCCCGTGCCGTGGCCAAAGTTGTCGCCGTAGCCGTACTTCGTAATAATATCCCTGCATAGAGCATCGGCTTGCAAGCCTGTCATGCCTGGCTTGATGTGAGCAAGCGCGTGCAGCTGCGCCTCAAGGACAATGCTGTAGATGTCCTTGTGTCTGTCGCTCGGCTTGCCAATTACGACAGTCCGCGTTAAATCCGAGCAATAGCCATTGTAATACGCACCGAAGTCCAGCTTCACGAATTCGTCCGTACCGATGCGGCGGCTGCTGGCAACGCCATGCGGCAGAGCCGATCGTTCGCCGGAGGCGACAATCGTATCGAAGGAGGAGCTCGTCGCTCCGTGACTGCGCATGAACACTTCCATCTCAAGCGCAACGTCCGTCTCCTTCATCCCGGTCGCAATCACACCGGTAATATGCTTGAATGTGCGGTCGGCCAGCTCGGCCGCTTCCTGCATCACCTGAAGCTCCGAGTCATCCTTAATCATACGCAGCTTCTCCACAAGACCAGCAGCCGGCTTCAAATCGATGCCGCGAAGCGTTCCGCCCCACTGCAGGTATTCGCCGTAGGTTACATGCTCCTGCTCGAAGCCAAGCTTATGAATGCCCGCCTTCTCCAGCAGCGACCGAATGTCGCCAAGCGGACTTGTGCCGTGCTCAATGACCTGAAAGCCTTGAAGCTGCTCCGCCGCCTGCACCCGATATCGGAAATCGGTCAGGAAATAGCTGGCCCCAGAAGTGATGAGCGCATAACCTGCAGATCCTGTAAATCCCGTTATGTACCGCCTATTGTACGGGCTTGCGATTAACAGCGCCTCCAGGCCGTTCTCGTCCAGAAGCCCGCGCAGCCTTTGTACTCGCTCCATGGTCATATGGTTCTCCCTCTCAATCGTTGCTGCTATCGCGTCCCAGCGTACGGTGCAGCGCATCCAGCGCCATGAGATAGCCCTGGGCGCCAAAACCGGCAATTTGGCCGACAGCCACTGCGGCTACCACCGAATGATGCCTGAATGCTTCTCTCTTGTGAATGTTGGACAAATGAACCTCAACAACAGGCAGCGCGACCGCGCTAAGGGCGTCGCGAATGGCGTAGCTGTAATGCGTCCATGCGCCGGGATTGATGATGATCCCGTCCTCCTGGCCATAAGCGCCCTGTATGCGGTCAATCATCGCTCCTTCATGATTGGTCTGGAAGAACGACAGCTGTACGCCCAGCTCGTCCGCCCGAGACTTCACCATGGCCTCGATGCCCGCCAGCGTCTCGCTGCCGTATACACCAGGCTCCCTGATGCCCAGCATGTTCAGGTTAGGACCGTTAAGCACTGCGATTCTGAGCATGCCTGAACCCCCCAAGCTTCGTTATATCCCGGTCTTCTCCAAGATCATTAGACATTTTACCACAAATGCCCTCCGCTTGAGAAGTAAGAAGTCAACTCTTCGCTCCCATCGGCTCCCGCGACGCCTCATCCGTGAATTCGAACGCGATGGAAAATCCGATAAACAGTCCCCAAATCGTGAAGATGCAGGCCTCTGTGAAGATGGTATTCCAGCCGATTTCATTGAGCCACCCCGTCATGCCGAGAAGCGGACCGACAGCGGCGAAGATGATCGCCCACCAAGCGAGGCCATAGAAGATGCCGGCCCAAGGTCCCTTGAGCTTGCCCAGGATCACCTTGTACAACAGCGCCATCAAAACGGAGAATACCATAAATCCAATGATGCTGATCAGGATGCCCCAGCCTGTGAGCAGGAAGGCCTGATCCAGGAAATTGTCCAGCAGAAAGCCTGGAATCACTCTCGTAAAATTCATTTCGTAGCAAATCCACCGCAATACGCCAAAAAACAATCCCGCAAAGAGGCCAATTCTCATGGGGAACAGCCACGGACTGGTGCGATGCCTCTTCTCCTTGTCATGCGACTTTGAACCCGCTTGCTTATGCATGCTGCTCTCTCCTTTATTCGCTCTTCTTGTCTTCAATCCCATGGGAAGGGCTTCCGAAGCTCTACCGCTAGTATGCGATAATCCCGCCGAACCTAACCGTTTGCCATCCTGCCTCGATTGGTTCTCCTCGCGTGCATTTGCGAATCAGATCAAGTACAATAGCAGTATATCGGAATAGAAGAACTATCAAGGAAGGTGGCACTCACTTGTCTCAAGATCCACGGAACATTTATGGCGGACAAGCCGTCATTGAAGGCGTCATGTTCGCCGGGAAACATGTGAACGTTACGGCCGTTCGGCGCAAGAACGACGAAATCGTCTTTTACGAGGTTCCTCGCAAAACCAGCCGCTGGATGCAGCCGCTCAAAAAAATTCCGTTTGTCCGAGGCGTTGCCGGCATTCTGGACTCCAGCGCGAAGGGCTCTCAGCATTTAAATTTTTCGATGGAGAAATATGCGGAGGACGAAGCCGCGGAGGAGGAAGCCGCCTCCGGCTCGAACGAAGCCAAGGCGCAGACGGCTGCGGCGGCACCCCAGGAGGACAAAAAAAGCGGCTTCAGCGCAGGCATGATTGTTAGCGTAGCGGTCGCAGGCGTTCTTTCTTTTATAGCGGGCAAAGTCATCTTCACTGGCGTTCCCGCCATTCTGGAATCGCTGCTGTTCGAGGGGTTATTCGAAAGCACCATCGGTCATAATTTAATAGAGGGTCTTATCAAAATCATTATGCTTCTGGCTTACCTGTATTTTATTTCGCTCACGCCGCTCATTAAGCGGCTGTTCCAATACCACGGAGCCGAGCATAAGGTGATCAGCGCATATGAAGCCGGCGAAGAGCTGACGGTTAGCAATGTGCAGAAGTACAGCAGACTCCATTACCGCTGCGGCTCCAGCTTTATCGTATTCACAGTCCTTGTCGGCGTTGTTATCTATTCGCTGCCCTTCTTCACTTGGGACACGATTTGGGAGCGCGTTGTCATCCGGCTTGCCCTGCTGCCCGTCGTGCTTGGCGTTTCGTATGAAGTTCTGCGCGTCACTAACGCAATGCGGGATTTGCCCGTGCTGCGTTACTTGGGATACCCCGGTCTATGGCTGCAACTGCTGACGACCAAGGAGCCCAAGGATGACCAGGTAGCCGTATCGATCGCTTCCTTCAATAGAATGAGAGAGCTTGACCGTCAAATGACCACAACCTCGTAATTTGAACGAAAGGCGTGATTTACGATGTTCAATCGCTCGAAGCGTCCCGGCAAATGGGATGTATGGGCCATTATTCTAGTCGCCCTATTCGTCATCGGATTGATTGTAGGACTTATGGACAATCTTATAAGCTTCCTGCTGCCCATCGTTATACTGGGAGGAATCTTCCTTCTGTACAAGTATCCACCGTCCTTTCTGGGGGGCAAGCGCAGGGGTCCGAGCTATGTGAAGCACAGCGCCTCGGCGTCCGCCGCGCCGAAGCAGAAGCCCAAAGGTAATCGTCCCAAGTCCCGCAACGTGCCCTTCCGAGTTATCGAAGGCGGCAAGGACGACGACGATACCCCCAAATATCATTAGAGAACGCAAAGAAGGTCAGCGGAGCATGATGCTCCGCTGACCTTCCTTGTGCAAATATAAGAAAGTATACGTTTTCTCTATACTGGGCTTATATTTCAACGCGTAACGTATGCTGCTCCGCCAAAGGACGGTGCAGCCGTTTACGCTTGGTGGTATGTATTATTCCGTCTCATCCATCAGCGAGCGCAGAGCCTTCAGCTCGTCCAATCTGGCGCTGTCTCTTCTGAAGTATTCGACAAGCGTTTCGATGCAGGTAATGGAATCCCAGCTCAGATGATGCTCGATTCCCTCAACATCCTTATAAATATTTTCCTCCTGGACGCCGATTGTTGTCAAAAACGACTCCAGCAAGTGATGTCGGTCAACAAGCCTCTTCCCCATCTTCTTGCCTTTATTGGTGAGAACAAGCCCCCTGTATTTCTCATAGATGAGGTAGTTGTCCTTATCCAGCTTCTGAATCATCTTTGTAACGGAGGAGGGATGCACTTCAAGCCCTTCCGCAATATCGGACACACGAGCATATCCTTTTTCGTCAATCAGTTTATAGATTCGTTCCAAGTAGTCTTCCATGCTCGGAGTCGGCACCTTAGAACCTCCTAACCATTCTTACTACGCCTCGGCGTTGCTCTAAGTATCATACACTGTAATTCCTGCAGTCTGCAACCCGAAGTGGGAACAGCGGCCGCTTATCGGGGGCCAAGCTTGAAGTTTCCAGACTATACAGGGCAGCCCGCAAGCATACTAACAGCACAGGAGCACTCATTGCCACTACAGCCTACAAGGGGGTCGCCCACATGGTTCAACAGCTGCAAGAACGGCCGCCTCGCGTCGATCGTTCGTCACTTTCCTTTGTCCCTGAGCTTGTGTATTTCGAGCCGGCATCACTTGATTATCCCAAGGGACGCCAAATCTTCGATTGGGTCACCCGAGAAGGCATCCCTTACCGTATGACCACCTCCCACAACCGCATTACCAATTTGCCGGGCGACACCGAGCTTGAGCAATACAAGATCGCCAAGCAAACATTAGTTGTAGGGCTTCGCAAAACGTTGAAATTTGACACCTCCAAGCCCTCAGCGGAATATGCGATCCCTATCGCAACCGGCTGCATGGCCCATTGCCATTATTGCTACCTGCAGACCACCCTGGGAGCGAAGCCTTATATTCGGGTTTACGTTAACATGGACGACATTCTGGAGGCTGCACAGGGATATCTGGATGAAAGAGCGCCTGAAATCACTCGGTTTGAAGCCGCCTGCACCTCGGACCCTGTAGGACTGGAGCCCATTACGGGAAGCTTGCGGGAGGTCATTGAATTTATGGGGAATCAGTCCTTGGGCAGGCTGCGCTTTGTCACGAAATTCCATCATGTCGATTCGTTGCTGGATGCCAAGCATAACGGACATACGCGAATTCGGTTCAGCGTGAACAGCAAATACGTCATCAAGCATTTCGAGCCCAAAACGTCGCGTTTCGAGCAGCGGATCGAAGCGGCTGCCAAATGCGCCGCTGCAGGCTACCCCATCGGCTTCATTATTGCGCCCATTATTTGGCACGAGGGCTGGCAGGAAGGTTACGCCGAGCTGCTGGAGTCCTTGGATCAAGCGCTGCCTCATGACGCGAGAGGGGATCTGACCTTCGAGCTGATCCAGCACCGCTTCACTAAAACAGCCAAAAACGTGATCGAAAAACGGTATCCCAAAACAAAGCTTGAGATGGATATCGAGAAGCGCAAATACAAATGGGGACGCTGGGGGCAAGGCAAATATGTGTATCCCGACGAACAAGCGGACGCGCTCCGCATGTTTATATCGGAGCACGTCTTCGAGCGTTTTCCAGAATCGCGAATCGAATACTTCACATGACTAAAACTTCATCCATTCCGGCGTAATCAGGTTAAGCCAAATCGTAATTTTGGTCATTTGATCCGTGAAGAGAAGAATGCCCATCAGAATCATTACGGCGCCGCCGATTTTCATCACGAGCGAGGAGTAGCGAAGAATCCACTTGGCCGTGCCCAGGAAAAAAGCAAGCACAAAAAAAGGAATCGCAAAGCCGAGAGCATAAGCGGTAGTCAAGGTAAACCATGTGCCTGGCTCCGAAGCCGCAAGGCCAAGGATGGCTGTCAAAGCCGGACCGATGCATGGGGTCCAGCCCGCGGAGAAGCCAATTCCGAATATGAATGAGCCAACGTAGCTCGCTTTTTTGGGCACAAAGTCCATTCTGCGCTCCTTCATCAGCAGACGCGGCTGGAATATACCCATAAGGAACAAGCCCATCAATATAATCAGAATAGCCGATAATTGCCGAATAAGGACGTTATATTCGCTGAAAAACTCGCTGAATACGTTTGTTCCGTATCCAAGCGTGTAATAGACCGTGCAGAAGCCCAGCACAAAAAACAACGTATGCGTCATCATGAGCATGCGTTTTTTGGCGGTCATACGCTGGGCGTCCTTCAGCTCTGCGACGGATATGCCGGTTATGTAGGACAAATAAGACGGGTACAAGGGCAGACAGCAGGGGGAAACGAAGGAAGCGAATCCCGCTCCGAATGCCAGCCACATATTAACGTCAGTCAAGCTTGAACACCTCTCTCTGGCGTGTCTCGTGTCGCCGACTACCCGCCTGCGCGGAAGCTTCGTTTGAACAGCAGGAGCAGCAGCAGCATTGCAATAAGCAGCAGGACAATGGTGCCTCCCGGAGCCAGGTTCCAGACGCCGGCAATCATAAGTCCGGCAATGACGGCCAGCTCCCCAACAGCAATAACGATCATCATGCCTGACCTGAAGCTTCTTGCGATAATCAGGCTGCAGGCAGCAGGTATGGTAAGCAAGGCTGACACCAGCAGCGCCCCGACAATCTTGATGGCCACGCTTATGACCAGAGCCGTAAGCACGCTAATCATAACATTATAGTATCGGACGGGCAAGCCGCTGACAGAAGCCGCCTCCTCGTCGAAGGTAAGCAGGAACAGCGCTTTGGATTGCGAGATCATTACAATAAGCACGATTGCCGTCACAATGCCAATTGTATACAAATCCGTCCCGTCCAGCGTATAGATGCTGCCGAACAGGTAGCTGTTGACGTCCATCATGCTGTCCCCAGCGGTGAATAGAATGGATGCCAGGCCAATCCCGCCCGCCATAATAATAGCCAGGGACAACTCGGCGTAGGTCTTGTACGCCTTGCGCAGCTTCTCAATCGCGAAGGATGCCGCAATCGCGAACAGCAATCCCACAGCAATGGGGTAGAGATTGGTTAGAAAACCAAGCGCCACTCCCGCAATGGCTACATGAGACAAGGCATCTCCAATCATGGACAACCTGCGCAGCACAAGGAAAAATCCCATAAGCGGCGCTGTAATGCCAATCAGCAGGCCGCCAAGCAGCGCTCTTTGAAAAAACTCGCTAGTTACGATCTCCAACCAAAACAACCTCTCTCCCGCTGTCCATCTGCTCCCTCAGCTCCTTGAGACTATGCGCCAAATCGCTTTCGACGCAGTTCTGGGTGTCATGCGAATGGCGAATATGAAACTTCAGCTTGCCTGCGGAAGACGCAGGCTCCTGGCCCAGATAATTGCGAATCATCTCCATATCGTGTGTAACCATTAGGAACGTCATATTATGATGCTGATGCATATGCTTGATCATATGAAAGAAGCTTTCCTGAGTTTCGGCATCAATGCCGACAGTGGGCTCGTCCAGTATGAGAAGCGATGGATTGTTAATGAGCGCTCGCGCCAGAAATACCCGCTGCTGCTGTCCGCCGGACAGCTGGCCGATCTTCTTCTCGTGCAGATCCATAATGCCCATCGCGTCCAGAGCGTCCTCCGCCTTGGTGTGATCCGCTTTGGACAGTCGCTTGAACAAGCCTTTGCTCCCGTATAAGCCGGACAGCACCACCTCTCGCACCGTCGCCGGAAATTGCGGGTTCAGCGCGTTCTTCTGTGGCACATAGCCCACTCGCTCCCAATCCTTGAACGACTGCAGGGGCTGTCCGAACAAACGAATTTGTCCCGCGCTTGGCTTAAGCAGTCCAACGATCATACGGAGCAGCGTCGTCTTGCCGGCGCCATTGGCTCCGATCAAGCCAATGAAATCCCGCTCCTTGACGCCGAAGCTGACATCCTGCAGCACCAGCTTGTTCTGGTACGAGAACGACACTCCCTCCACGCTTATGACCTCGCGATGGCAGCTTGCATCGACGTTTTTCATTGTCTGAAGCTCTGGCATGGACTTTCCCTCCTTACAGCAAAAAGTGGAGCTGTGGGTCAGCTCCGCCATTCGCAATCCTCTTTATTGTAAGCCTTGAATCAAATTTTGCAAGTTTCGTTCCATAAGAGACAGATAGGTCTCTCCCGCCTTCTCCTGCTCCTTGGTCAAGCCTTCCAGCGGATTCAGCACCATCGTGTCCACATCCGCCTCGCTCGCGAGCGTCTTGGCCAGCTGATCAGACACCAGCTCCTCGAAAAACACATAACGAACGCCGTTTTCCTTCACGAACTTCGCGATACGGAGCAGGTCCTGCGCCTTTGGCTCCGCCTCTGGGCTTAGACCCATTATAGCGACCTGCTTAAGGCCGTAATCATGGGCCAGGTAGCCGAACGCTTGATGGGACACAACCAGGTTTTTTTGCGTAACGGACTTGAGGGCCGATTCATAATCCGCATCCAGCTTCTGCAGCTTGCCAAGCAGCGCTTCATAGTTAGCTTCATAATATTCCCGGTTGTCGGCATCGGCTTCGATCAGCGCGTCTTTTACATTGCCGGCAAGAATAATGGCCGACTTGGGACTGACCCAGGTATGGGGATCAATCGCATGGTCATGTCCATGCTCGTGCTCATGAGCGTGCTCATCATGCGAGGTGCTCTCCTCGTCTGCGTCCAGTAACGGAATGCCGACGCTCATCTCCTTGATCGCTACGCTGCTGTCCTTGGACAGTCCCTTCTGGAAGTTATCCATCCACTGCTCCAGGCCTACCCCATGATACAGCAGCAACTCAGCCTCAGACGCCACCGTCAAATCACGGCTCTTCGGCGTCCAATCATGCGGCTCGATGCCTGCGGCAATGAGGTTCACAACCTCAGCTCGCTCTCCCCCGATTTCACTCGCTAGGAAATAAAGCGGGTAAAAGCTTGTAACCACCTTCAGGGCAGGCTCTGGGGCAGGCGTTGGCTCCTCCGTTGCGGCAGTCGGGGCTGTGGTTGCGCCTGTCGTCGGCGAAGCCGTCGCATTGGCTGTACCCTCAGCAGCCGAGTTATTGTCGTTATTGGAACCGCCGCAGCCCGCAAGCAGCAACATAAGAATTGCAGCCGCAATGGCCGCGTTTATTTGATGTCGCATCTCCATACACTCCGATACTATCTTTTTAGTAATCGTTATGATTACGTTTCGAATTATATGATGGATACAACAGCCTGTCAACGATAAATATTGGAATTGCTCCTTGTGATTATTTCACAACGGCGCCATTCGGCATGCTGTCAGGCACTGTGGCAAGGTCAAGCTGGTCGCCGTGCGAGGCGGCCAATATCATGCCTTGCGACATCTCGCCGCGGAGCTTCACCGGCTTCAGATTCGTAACGCAAATGACTTTGCGGCCGATCAGCTCCTCCGGCTTGTAGAACTTGGCGATGCCGGACACAACCTGGCGTTGCTCGTAGCCAAGATCCAGCTGCAGCTTCAGCAGCTTATCCGCCTTCGGCACCGGCTCCGCTGCCAGCACCTGGGCAACGCGCAGCTCCACCTTAGCGAAGTCGTCAATGCCAATCTCCTCCCTGTCCGACGGTGCGGGAGCGGCTTCAGCGCTCTTCTCAGCCGCTGGCGCTGCGGCTTCAGCAGCCGGCTTCACGCCGCCGCTCATCGACGAAGCGATAAAGCTTGCCTCCGCCTCCATATCCAGTCTTGGGAAGATGGGATCTCCTTTTACCACCTTCGTTCCGCCGGGAAGACGTCCGAATGCTTGCATGCTTTCCCAAGTGGTCAGCTCTCCAGGCTTGATGCCCAGCTGTCTCCACATTTCCACGGGAGCATGGGTCAGGAACGGCTGGAGCATGATGGAGATGATTCGCAGCGATTCGGCCAGATGATGCATAACCGAAGCAAGCTCCTTCTTTTTGCCTTCATCCTTCGCCAGCGCCCATGGCTGGGTCTCGTCGATATATTTGTTCGTGCGGCTGACGAATTGCCACAGAGCGGACAACGCCACCGAAAACTCCATCCGTTCAAGCGCGTCCTCCACCATCGTCACCGTCTCGTTCGCCAGCGTCTCGAGCGGCGCGTCGAACGGCGTGACTGGACCGGCATAGCCCGGTACGAGGCCGTCAAAATATTTGTCAATCATAGCGACTGTACGGTTCAGCAGATTGCCAAGATCGTTCGCCAGGTCGAAGTTGATCCGCTCTACGAAGTTTTCCGGGGTGAACGCGCCGTCCGCGCCGAACGGCACCTCGCGCAGCAAGTAATAACGAAGCGCATCCAGACCAAAGCGGTCGATCAGCACCACCGGGTCGATAACTGTGCCTTTGGATTTGGACATCTTGCCTTCCTTCGTCAGCAGCCAGCCATGCGCGAATACCTTCTTCGGCAGCGGCAAGTCCAAGGCCATCAGCATAATCGGCCAGTAGATCGTATGGAAGCGAACGATCTCCTTGCCCACCAGGTGGACGTCGGCAGGCCAGAACTGCTTGTACAGACTATCGCCGCCTTCTTGGCCATAGCCGAGTGCTGTGATGTAGTTCGATAACGCGTCGATCCAAACATAGATAACATGCTTGGGATCTCCGGGAACCTTTATGCCCCAGTCGAACGTTGTCCGCGACACCGCCAGGTCCTCCAGACCCGGCTTAATAAAGTTGTTGATCATTTCGTTCTTGCGGGATTCCGGTTGAATGAACCCCGGATACTGCTCGTAATGCTGGAGCAGTTTGTCCGCGTATTTGCTCATGCGGAAGAAATAGCTTTCCTCCTTCACCAATTCGACGGCGCGCCCGCAGTCCGGGCATTTACCGTCAGCCAGCTGGCGCTCCAGGAAGAAGGATTCGCATGGCGTACAATACCAGCCCTCGTATTCGCCCTTATAGATGTCATCCTGCTCCAGAAGCCTTTGAAATATAGCCTCGACAGCCGTTTTGTGCCGCTCCTCCGTTGTCCGGATAAAGTCATCATTCGAAATTTCGAGCTTGCTCCACAGCTCCTTAATGCCAACCACAATATCGTCGACGAACTGCTGCGGCGTTTTGTCATTCTCCTTGGCCTTGCGTTCGATCTTCTGGCCATGCTCGTCCGTTCCGGTCAAGTACCATACCTTGTAGCCGCGAAGCCTCTTGTAACGAGCCATCGCGTCGCCGGCTACCGTCGTGTAGGCATGCCCGATATGCAGCTTGTCGCTGGGATAATAAATCGGAGTTGTAATATAAAACGATTTCTCTTCAGCCATTTCAATTCCCTCCAGGATCAAATAGAGTCAAATGTTCCAGAAAACACAAAAAGCTCCCGTCCATCATGGGACGAGAGCGCTTAGCTCACGTGGTGCCACCCAACTTCCGGCCGCGCTTACTGCTCGCGTTGCCGCTTCATGCGCCGTCCGTCGACGGCAGCGTCCTTAACGCGGACGATACGCCCCATCCTTACCCTGCGCCTGAAGCGCCTGGCTCGAACAGAGTGCCTCCCGGACCATCTTCCAGCTTCATCCCTTGCCGGCTTTCACCGTACTGCCCGGCTCTCTGCGAAGGGCTCTCCGCTGTACTCATCCATTCACTGGCAACTATATTGAATAAAATATACCGAATCCGGCGCCCCGCTGTCAAGGCGAGCTCTACGGCACGGGATCATAACCGCCCGGATGGAAGGGATGGCATCTCGCGATTCGTTTCGCCGCCAGCCATGTACCCTTCGCCGCGCCATGGCGTTCAATGGCTTCCAGCGCGTATGCGGAGCATGTCGGATAGAACCGGCAGGAGGGCGGCAGGATGGGCGAGATCACTTTGCGGTAAACATGAATCGGCGCCTGGACAACCCGGCGAACCATTACGCTTCTGCCCCGCTCCGTCATGCCTGCGGCGCTGCCGCTTCTTCCTGGGCACAATCCTTGCAATAGCCGAATACCTCGAATTTATGCTTAACGACGCGGAAGTCCTGCGGAATGGCTGTCTGCTCCATGGGGCAGAAGGTGATGGGATACGTATGGCCGCATTGCAGGCAAATCATATGGTGATGATGATGCTCCTCCCGGCAGTGCAGCTTGAATTTGACGCCATCCTCAAACATAATCTGTTCAAGGACGCCCAGCTCCTCCATCACGCGCAAATTCCGGTACACCGTATCGAAGCTGAGACCAGAATACGTTTTCCCCATATATTCATAGACATCCTTCGGTGACAGATAGCCTGGCGTATCCGCGAACAGCTTGGCGAGCGTCTTCCGCTGGTCTGTTACGCGCAAGCCGCGACTCGACATTCGCCCGACGATTTCTTCTACAGTTTGCATAGCAGATCCTCCGAATTGAATAGATTCTATTCTCATAATGCCCAAAAAAAAAGCTCTCGTCAATGAGAGCCGGTATGAACAGCCTGTTAACCGTTCACTTTCATATTAATAACGATGCTGGCGCACATCGCCGCGAATAGCAGCACAGCGATTGCCGCCATCACATTTCGTCTGCCCTTCAGCGTCTTCACCCGATCCTCTGATGCCTCCTGCAGCCTTCCGATCGTAACCGCTCTCTGCATGAACAAGCATATGATCAGCGACGCGACGAACAGCATGTTGACAACAAACCACACCGCAGTCCAGAACATGTTCAAACCTCCGCTATACGTACCATTTGTTCAAAATAAACATAAACACGCTGAAGCTGATGATCGCTCCGGCGAAGCAGAACCAGCCTGTCCTGAATTTCTGCTGGAACATACGCAGAATGCCCAGACTTAGAAGTCCGAATATAAGCAACAAAAAAACGACGCCAAGTATAAATAACGAAGCAGACACACTGCTTACATCTACCAATGACACGAACGACACCCCTTTAGTCCCAATAGGTACACTCCACTAGCCATTATAAGGGAAGCCCCGCTTATTATCCAGCTTTACGCGACTCGAATTCCGTCGATTATGTGACAATTCCAGCATGAATAGGCAGGTGGCTCGCCGCACCCTGCCTATTTCAACCAATGAACCGCATGCTCATGGAACATTCGCGAGCCTGCTCTTTTCCGCAGCTTCACGTGAAGGGTGCCTTCGCTGACACTTGCCCGGCAAACCCGGGGCTTCACCAGCTTAGGCAATCTGACAAGCTCATGCTTGCCGCCTGGCAGGCCTTCAATACGCAGAGCGTCCTCTCTCACCAATACGCGAAGCGATCCTTGCTCCGTGCCGGGCGGCAGCTTCAGCGTGACGCTAATATATTGTTTGGATTCCTTGGTTGCGGCGGCTCCCGTGCCGGTTATACGGCCAGCGATTTCGGGCAGCGATTTGGTCATCATTCTTCTGACGAATCGCTCCACCCAATCCGGCTCGCGCAGCACCTCAAAGCCTCTTGGCAGCTGCTGCCCCTCCATCCATCTCTCCAGGTCATCCCAATTCGAAGACATACACGCGTTCACCACCCTCCCGGCGCTCATAAGCCAGCATATGCGAATGCCCAGCGTTACGATACTTACCAGGAAGTCACCTCTGGGCGAATGCCGCATAGACTATAGGAGAGATGACATGAATGGGAGTGATACGCTATGCCAGCCGTAGTCGGTTTTGTCAAAGTCGTAAGCGTAGGATCAGGCTCCATCGTCCAGTTCGGCGACACGCTCCAGGTTTCGCCTTCCAGCAACTCCAAGACATATGCGGGCTCCGGCTCCTTTTTGACGGGCAGCCTGACGAATTCCAATAACGCCGTCAGCGCTACCAACTCATTGGATCCCGACCTTCAGGACAATGTGAATGTGCCGAACGGAGCGAATATCGTATGAGCCTGACCATTTATCAGACCATCACAATCAAGCAATTGCGGGTTGACAGCGTGGCGAACAGCTCAGTTCTGCAGGTCGGCAGCGCCGGCTCGATTCGCTCCTTATCGCAGCTGTATAATACGGGAGGCTTCACGGGTCCTGCTCCCGAGCTTACGGGAGAGGATAACCCGCTGTCCTTCGTGCCTCTGCCTAACCCCGCATAGCACCGGGCAAGTCTCCGGCGAACGAGAGGAGCGTGACAGGATGAAGGACGACAGCCAGCTATCCCCCTGGGAGGTATGGTCTTATCAGGTGCAGCAGAAGCTTCAGGCCCAGGATAACCGTATCGCCGCTCTGGAGGAGACGGTCGTTGAGCTCACCGCGCGTCTGAAGAAGCTGGAAGAGAAACCGAAATATACGATTGAGAACATCCAATATCATTTCGATCAGCTGAAGGTCGAGAAGCTGGAGGGCACGCTGAATATCGGCATGTCCGCCCCCGAGCTTGATGCTGTGGAAAAAAACGAACAGGGGGAAGCGATGGACAGCGTTGGACAGCTCTCGCTGGGCCAAGGCAACGTGTACCCTGCCGCCAATGCGGTCCAGAGCCAGCCAGGCGCTCCGTTCCAGGACGTGCTGGCCAGGCTGAACAGCTTCCTGGACTCCGAGGCTCATGGGCTTATATTAAACCATGAGCAGGAGCTGGAGCTTCCTCTGGATCCCTATCATCGCAGAATCATCGTCG
Organism: Paenibacillus sp. PL2-23; assembly: GCF_040834005.1. Lineage (NCBI taxonomy): Bacteria > Bacillati > Bacillota > Bacilli > Caryophanales > Paenibacillaceae > Paenibacillus > Paenibacillus sp. PL2-23. The sequence continues at coordinate 2,591,559 of NZ_CP162129.1, read as the reverse complement.
AAGACATCCGCAAGCAGATGCCGTCGCGGATTCAATATTATATGCAAGCTTCGCAAGCAAGCGCTCAGGATTCCGCCGCGCTGTACCCCGATCTGATTGCGAACCGCATCTATGACAAGACAAGAAGAGACGCAGAAGCGGCCATCAGCGCCTATATGAAGAGGCTCAAGCAAGGCAATGCGGATATAGGAGGTTAACGATAGATGCCTGCCATTCAGCTTCATGTAACGAATCACACGTTAGCCGTAGGTCAAATTGAAGTGCTGGGCGTTTCCAGCGCTTCCATGCTTCAAATCGGCGATACAGACCGCATCCAATTAAATTCGATGTTCGACACGCCCCCGGAGTCTGTCATCGTAGGACCTCTCGCCCCATTCCCGACGCCTGAGGGCGCAGACGATGCGATTGGAGAGTCAAGTGTCCAGACTCTCTGACGCCGCTTATCCGTATCGCACCTCTCAGGTGGGAGCATTATGCATAATCAGCGCCGCCTCCTCAGCGGCGATACAGATCGGGGACCGAGGAGAGACGCGCGCAACACTCAGGGCGCTTGCCGTTCAGCGCAAAGAGGATCATACGGAGGCCGGCAATGTCTATTTCGAATCGTATTCCATCTTCAGCAAGCCCTATGCGATCCTAGTAGATCCTACGGCTGATGAGGAGGATATGCCAGCGGCCTTCAGCCATGCCGAGCCTTGCATCCGGGTCGGCTATATCCGAATCATCGCGGCGGGCAGTGCAGCCAGCGTTCAACTGGGCAACAGCAGACTGGTAGGCGGCGACTCCCGTATTAAGCACATTCGCCAATTTCCAAAGCAGCAGCCTGCTCCTCTTCCCGATGACGCTATAAAGTGAAGAATGGAAGCTTAATATAAGCCCAGTATAGAGAACACTTATACCTTCTTAAATTTTAACAAAGGCTGCCTGCATCCGCGGCAAATACCGCGGCTGCAAGCAGCCTTTGTTTCTCTCCAGTCTATGCCTCGCGGCTAAGCTCCCGGTATTTCGCCGCGTATTTGCATACGCTCTGCACGATTGTCGCATGCGACCACGTAAGCGGCGCGACAGACAACGGAGCTCCGTCATAGGGATTCAGCTGCTCTGGCAGCATGCCGCTCTGGAGCGCGTGCTTCGCTACCCATTCAAGCGTCCGCTTGGGCCCTTCCAGATCCGCCAGTGACTTAGCGGAGTCAATCTCGAAATTGGCGACCCACAGTGTACATATAATCCATGGATTGCCAGGCACTTTGTCGATATCGCCTGTCTGCTGGAAGTAATAATCATTCGTATACCTGGCGATGCCGCCGATCTCCGTTTTGACCCGCAGCCCTTCCTTGATGGCATTCATCGTACTGGCCACTCGGTAATCGTCAACCGGCAGCACGCCGAATTCCCATACGCCGAACATGCTGCTCTCCAGCGTCATATCCTTTACCCAGCGATTGTCCTTCTGAATCAGTCCGCGAGCGAATCTCCCCGCTTCCTCATCCCACAGATGCGTCAGCATCCCCTGCTTGATCACGCCAGCCACACTCTTGTAATGATCGCTTCGTTCATAATCGCCGAATAAATCCGTGAAGAACGCTGCAGCCATAAGACCGCCGTAGACGGAAGCCGCTGTATACGTCCAGATTCCGTAGCGCTCCTCCCACAGGTCATAGCTCGGCTTCGGCAGCGACAACGCGGGCTCCATATATTCGCTCAGGAATGATGCGGATTTGCGAATCAGATTGCTGTAGAGCGATTGCGGAAGCTCGATGACGCCGTTGCGGGTATAATCCTTCCACAGCGCGAACAACACCAGCGCGGTCTCATCCTCCTGAATCGGCAATCGCTTGCTGCCCTGAACAATATACGGATGCCAGCTGGAGCCGACCGTTCCGTCCGGATTATATTTGTGATACAGATAGCCGTCAGGCGCCAGCGCGGTCGCGCAGAAATGGAAGAATGGCGCAATGACGCTTTGATAGCCCGCCATAGACATCGCTTCGGCGATCAATGCGCCGTCTCGGGGCCACATATAGCTGTAATGGTCGCGATTATATTGCAGAATATCCGTATCGTTCGCCGCCAGAATCGCGCCTCGTTCGTCCACCTGCGTACGGACGAGCAGCAGGCTTTGACGGAACAGCTTCACAACCTGCGGAGGCAGATCGCCGAGATCCGTTTCGGCTCTGCGCAGCCAATGATTCCAATAGACGACCATTCGGCTGAGCAGCTTCTCCGGGTGGCTCTCCTGCACGTAATGATCGAGCTCCTTGACCTCCTCCAGGTTTTTGCCGATCGACATCCAGTAATAGAACGTCTTCTCCCCATGCGGCTCAATCCGCGAGCGGAAGCTGATCGTGCTGTCGACGGAGCCTTGGGCAATCGTATTGCCCATCAGCACGCCGTCCTCCGCGTCGCGCCATGTCCCTTCTGCCGATTGGAATCGCTTGATCCCGGTGGAATATTGCATCATGCCGCCTTCGTCGGAGGAGCCGTTGAACATAAAGTAATTCGACCGCTTGTAATGATACAGCGTATGATTATCGGGATAATACACGGCCGTATCCCCGACCTCGGAGCCCTCAATCATCAGATCCTGATGGAAAAAAAGACGAATTTCGCGGGCGTCGCGGAAGTGGTTATGAACCACTACCCGCTTGATATAGATACATTCCCGTTGATGAATGCCGTCGTTCATGGACAGCTCTATTCCAAGCCTCTCATGCCTGGCCGTTATGTTGGTCACCATAGAATCGTCGATATAATCCAGCTCGAATCGCCATTCCGGCTCATCCAGCCACGAGAATACACCCTCTACCCATATACCGAAGCGGCAATAGTGCCCTCCTACATGATTGAGCTGACCAACAAAGGGATAATAAATATCGCGGATATAGCAGTGCTGGTCGAGATTAAGCAGCATCTTGCCATTGCCGATTACGAGATGACGGGCCATGGTTCGCTCTCCTTTCGATCAGACAACAATTGCGAGTAAACGTCCATATAAGCTTTGGCGGAGCTGCTCCAGCTATAATCCGCCCGCGCTCCGTTCTCGACGATCCGCTTCCATACCTCCTCCCGCCTATAGGCAGCGATCGCTTTCCTCACCGTATCCAAATATTCATGCGCGTTATAATTGGCGAAGCTGAAGCCGTTCCCTTCACCAGTATATTCATTGAATGGCTGAACAGTATCCCGCAGGCCGCCGGTTTCTCTTACAATCGGCACGGTTCGATATCTTAACGCTATTAATTGGCTCAGCCCGCAAGGCTCGAATTTGGAGGGCATTGCGAACATGTCGCAGCCCGCGTAGATGCGTCTGGCCATCCGATCGCTGTAGCCCAGCCACATGGCTGCTTTATCCGGATACCTGGAGGCCGCGCTCCGGAACAGCTCCTCGTATTGCCATTCGCCGGCGCCCAATACGATCAGCTGAACCTCGTCCTGCAGCAGCTCATCCAGCGTCGCCGCGATGAGGTCGAAGCCCTTCTGCTCCACCAATCGGGATACGATCCCGATCAGCGGCACATCCGCCGCTTCCGGCAGTCCCATCTCCCTCTGCAGATCCGTTTTGTTCTTGCGCTTGCGTGACAAGGAGCCGCGATAAGGCGTGTGAAGCGCCGCATCATTCATAGGATCGAATAGCTCCGTGTCGATGCCGTTGACGATGCCGACCAGATCTCCTGAACGGAATCGGAGCAGCTCGTCCAGCCCCTCGCCGAAATAAGCGGTTTGAATCTCGCTGGCATAGGTGGGACTAACCGTGGTCAGCTTGTCCGCGTACACCAGCCCGCCTTTCATGCAGCTGGCTGCGCCGTGGTATTCCAGCTTGTCCGGAACAAACATATCATCGCCCGCGCCCGTAAGCTCCTTCATAAGCTCCATGCCGAAGATGCCTTGATATTTCAGATTATGGATGGTAAATACGGATTTCGTATAAGCCCAGGCCGGATCGAAGGCGTAACGGGTGCGCAGTAGAAATGGAATAAGTCCGGTCTGCCAATCATGGCAGTGCACAATGCTGGGATGGAAGCCCATATAACGAACAGCCTCCATCACCGCAAAGCAGAAGAACACGAAGCGCTCCGCATCGTCGCCGTAGCCGTAAAGACCTCTCCTGCGGAAATAAAATTCGTTGTCGATCAAATAATACATGACGCCGTCAATTCGGGCGGCCAGCAGGCCGCAATACTGGTTGCGCCAGCCGAAGCTGACTTGAAACTCCGCCAATAATTGAAATTCCCCGATGTAGGCTTCCGCAATTTCTTCGTATTTGGGCAGCACGACTCTGACATCGGCTCCCCTCCCATTCAGCGCTTTGGGCAGCGCCCCGGCCACATCGGCGAGACCTCCCGTCTTCGCCAGCGGCACCGCTTCTGAGGTTGCGAACAGTATATTCATTGATCTCCAGCCTCCTATCCAATTCTTGCTTACGGCTTATACGCCGATTCTCTATTAGGGTGTGTCTGAGAACTCTGAGGGCAGCAAATTTTGCCGAATTTTTGTTCCATGCAAGGCGCGTTTGTGAAGGCGTACCCGGGGGTACGTCAAGCAAACGGAACGAAGCAGGGGGCGAAAAGGCGGTGAAAGGTGCCACTGAACGGGTTTTCAGACACGCCCTAGATAATTTTCCTCTTGCCGGCGAGGAACGGTGCGCCCGCCGCGCCCCGAATATCCCGATCGCCCTCCACGACAACGTCTTTGTCCAGCACGCTGTTGTAGACAAAGCTGTTCTCGCCGACATGGCCATTCTGCATAATAATGCTGTCTTTGACTATAGCGCCCTTCTCGACATGCACACCCCTGAACAGAATGCTGTTCACGACTGTTCCCTCAATCCGGCAGCCGTTCGCGATCATGGAATTGGTCACCTTGGAGGTGGTGGAATACCTTGTCGGAGGCTCATCCTTAACCTTGGTATAGATAAGGCCCGGCTTGAAGAACAGCTCCTTCCATACCGCCGGCTCCAGCAGTCTCATGCTGTGCTCGAAGTAGCTGGGAATCGTGTTAACGACGCCGAGATACCCATCGTACATATAGCCTCGCACCTGAAGCTCCCCAAGCCTGGAAAATATCGCATGACGCACAAGATGATCCTGGCCTTGCGCCAGCGAAGTCTCGACCAGCTCCATCAGCAGCTCCTTGCGCATCACGTACATCTCCATGGATATCACGTCGCTGATCATTCTTCCGAAGTGGTCCTGGATCGCCGTAATCCTTCCGTCGCTGTCCATTCTGACCTTGCGGGCTTTGCCATGCGTATGGTTCGGCTCCCTCTTGCACACGACCGTAATATCGGAGCCCTGCTCTCTATGGCAGCGGATCACATCGTCGAAGTCCACATTGCACACCATATGACTGCGAGTGATCACCACGTATTCCAGCGAGGAACGCTGGAAATAATCCCGGTGCTGATAGAAGTGATACAGGTCGCCGCGGCTGATCTCCTGAATGTCGTCCGTTGCGGGCGGCAGAATAAACAAGCCGCTTTGCCGATGCTGCAGGTCCCAGTGCTTGCCGGAGCCCAGATGATCCATCAAGGAGCGGTATTTGGTGTGAGCGAACACCGCCACCTTGTTGATGCCGGAATTCACCATACTCGACAGCGCAAAATCAATGAGGCGGTATCTGGCGCCGAAGGGCACTGTCGCCAGGCAGCGGCTTTGCGTCAGGCGTTCCAGCTCGTCGGTTTCGTGAATGAGATTAATGACACCAAGGACGTTATGCTTCATGACGGCTCCACCTCCAGTAGTTGATGATCGACGGCAACAAATTGATCAACGGCAACAACGGTGATGGCATCGGAATGGGGATCTCCGATCGTCGCGCCGGCTTGAATAACTGCCCCTTCTCCGATAATGGCCCTATGAATTTGGGCTCCAGCTCCAATCCGAACGTTCGGCATAATGACGGATTCCGTCACGAGGCTGCCGATCTCCGAGTGCACCCCTGAGAACAGCACCGACTTGTCGACGATGCCCTCGACAATGCAGCCCTCCGTCACCAGCGAGGATGTCACCTCCGCCGTATCCGTTGTCAGCTGAGCCGGTCTGTTCGCGCTTACGGAGTAGATGCGCCATTCCGGATCATACAGGGACAGCGCTGGCTCGTCAGCGAGCAGATCCATATTGGCCTCCCACAGCGATTCGATGGTGCCGACATCCTTCCAATAACCCTTGAAGGAATAGGCATGCATGCGGAGTCCATCCCGCATCATCGCCGGAATAACATCCTTGCCGAAGTCATGGCTGGAATTCCGATTGGCTTCATCGTAGATCAAATATTTTTGCAGCGCTCGCCAGGTGAATATGTAGACGCCCATCGAGGCAATGTTGCTGGTTGGGTTTTTTGGCTTCTCCTCGAACGCGGTAATTCGGTCCTCATCGTCGACGTGCATAACGCCGAAGCGGCTGGCTTCCTTCCAATCCACCTCAATGCCCGCGATCGTGACATCCGCTCCGCATTGCTTATGATGATTCAGCATCAGCTCGTAATCCATCTTATAGATGTGATCGCCGGATATCACAAGCACGTATTCCGGATTGTAGCGTTCAATAAACGCCATGTTTTGATAGATGGCGTTTGCTGTGCCCTTGTACCAGACACCGCCCTTCTGCTTGACGTAAGGCGGCAGAATCGCCATGCCGCCGTCTCTGCGGTCCAGTCCCCATGGACTGCCGATGCCAAGATAGCGATTGAGCTCAAGCGGCTGGTATTGCGTAAGCACGCCGACCGTATCGATGCCGGAATGCGCGCAATTGCTAAGCGTAAAATCAATGATGCGATATTTCCCTCCGAAGTAGACGGCCGGCTTGGCCAGGTCTCTTGTCAATACGCCCAATCGTTTTCCTTCGCCGCCTGCGAGCAGCATAGCTATCATTTCTTTACGGCCCATGGACACCAACTCCTTGTTATTGTGTATCCCCCAAGCAGGTCAGCAGCAGTAAGGTGTAGGGGGGGAGATGAATCGAGATGCTTTGACTCAGGCCATGCCACTTGATGTCGTCACTGGTGAAGCAGGTCTTTGCCGCGTTCTCCAGACTGCCCCCGAAACGCGCGTCTGCGGTATGGATGAGAGGGGCATAGCGTCCAGGCTCGGGAACTCCAACGCGATAATCGCGATAATCGTGCGAGGAGAAGTTCGCGATGGTGACGGTGAAGCTTGATCGACCGCGACGGATAAAGGATATGACGCATTGCTGCGCATTATGAACGTCGATCCATTGGAAGCCTTCGGGATCCCGATCCCTCTCCCATAGCGACGGCGTTTCCTTGTACATGTGGTTCAGCTCTCGCACGAAGGTGTGCATGCGCTGGTGGGATTCATACTCCAGAACCATCCAGTCCAGCATGTCGGCGTCTTTCCATTCGTCGAATTGCCCCCACTCCCCGCCCATGAACAGCAGCTTTTTGCCGGGGTGGGCCATCCAATAGCCGTAGAGCAGCCGCAGCTGATGGAATTTATCCTCATAGGTGCCTGGCAGCTTGTTCAGCAAGGAACGTTTGCCGTGTACAACCTCGTCGTGCGACAGGGGCAGCACATAGTTTTCAGAGAAGGCGTAAAATAGCGAAAAAGTAAGCAGATGATGGTGATGTTGCCTGTCATTAGGTTCAAGCTTCATGTAGCGAAGCAAATCATTCATCCAACCCATATTCCATTTGAAGTTGAAGCCAAGGCCTCCCTGATAGGTAGGCGAAGTAACGGCGGGCCAGGCGGAGGAATCCTCTGCGATCATCAAGATGTCGGGGTAATATCGAAACAAGGTTTCGTTTAAGGCTTTGAGGAAGCGCAGGGCGTCTAGGTTTTCCTTGCCGCCGAGCTCGTTGTAAGCTCGCATATGCTCGGGCTTATCCATGTGGAGATTAATCATATTGGCAACGGCGTCAACCCGGAAGCCGTCCATATGGAAGACGTCCATCCAGTACATTGCGTTGGAGATCAGGAAGCTTAGCACCTCTCTGCGAGAGAAATCGAAGGCCAGCGTGCCCCACAGCGGAAGCTCGGCCCGATTGGGATCGGAGCTCTCGAACAGGGGAGTGCCGTCAAAGCGGCGAAGGCCGTGATCATCCTTGCAGAAATGGCCGGGCACCCAGTCGAGAATAACGCCCAAGCCGGCTTGATGGCAGCTGTCGACGAACCGCTTAAGTCCGCTCGGATCCCCGTAACGGCTGGTAGGGCTGAAGAAGCCCGTTACCTGATAGCCCCAGGACTGGTCGAGCGGATGCTCTGCAAGGGGCATAAGCTCGATATGGGAATATCCCATTTCGACGACGTAGGGGATCAATTCATCCGCCAGCTCGTCGTATGTATAAAAATCTTCCTTGCCTTTAATCTTCCATGATCCGGCATGAACCTCATAAATAAGCAGAGGACGATGATAGGACGCGTTTTTTTTCTTCCAGCGCATCCACTTGGCGTCCTTCCACTTGTGCCCATTCAGCTTGGTCACAATGGAGGCCGTGCCAGGGCGTCTTTCCGAGAAGAATGCATATGGATCGGCCTTGCGTATAACCGAGCCGTCCTCGGCGACGATCTCGTATTTGTACAGCTCGCCTTGCTTCAGCCGGGGGATAAACAGCGCATGCACGCCGGTCGTGCCGATAGGCAGCATGCGGTGAGCGGACCCATCCCAGTCGTTGAAGGCGCCGATGACACGAACCTCCCGCGCATTCGGAGCCCATACGGCGAAGCGTACGCCGAATCTGCCCTCGAATTTCATAGGATGCGCGCCCATAAATCGGTAGCTGTGATACGAAGAGCCTTGATTGAACAAGTAAATATCCTCTTCGGATAGTCCGAAAAGAGTAGACGTTGCCAGCATTCGCAGGTTCACCTCTTCGGAATAGTATTTAAGCCCATTATACATGTTTCGGTGAAAAAGAAACACCCCAGTTTCATAGATTATGTCTGCAAACGGCATTCAAACGTTAGTTTACTTAACATCATTAAGTGAAATTCATGAAAGCTTAATCCAACCATCCTTCAACACTCTATGAATATAATAGTGTTTGGCGCAAAATCCTTTGGATACCGCATTGTTGGTGCAATTCACCCAATTGCACACGATAACCTTCTTCACGCGTCTCGGCCGAACCGTGTTTGGATCTCCGTGACGAAGCATGCGTTGATGATGCATAGCGCACAAGCCTTTGGCTTTTATCGGCTTTAAACAGTTCTCCATGCTGCAATGATCCATTTGAGTCGCCTCCCTGTTCTTTAGCGTTATTGCGGCTATTCCCATAACGCCTTAATATTAACGGGAAACAGGCGCACAATAAAGTTGGCTGTACGCTCATAATATCGATTGAACAGGACCTGTTTTGCCAGCAGGCTGACAATCCCCCTCCTTTCTGCCTTGAAGTTTAAATTATTAAACCAAAAATGAAATGGACTAAACAAATCTGACAATCCCGATGTCGAATTATGGAATTATGGAGAGACTTTTGCGCTAATTGTCTATTATAATTGAAAGAACGGGAATAAAGGAGGCTCATCGTTGACTTTACATCAGCAAATCTTTCAGGTGCTCGATCAGCCGATGATCGTATTGAAGCAAAGGAACGGAGAAGTTTTAATAGAGGACGCCAATCCCGCTTTTCTGGACCTGATCGGATATTCGTTATCCTATCTGAAAGCAAAGGAAGGCCGGGAGCTTGCCGAGCGCTTCAACATTGACCTCTCCAAACGGATTCTCAAAAGCGAAATACGCATCCGGACAAAAGCCAAGGTGCAGCTATGCTTGCGGATCGAGCAGCTGCCGCTTCCCCAGATGCCTGAGGAGGACTGCCGAAGAGCGCTCATTATTGCGGAGGATTTGACCGCTTACAACTGGATCCAGCAGCAGGTTGAACGCGGGAAGGTGCTCATGAGCGGCATGATCGACAAGCACCTGCACATCCGTATTCTTCGCGACAGCCTGGCGCCGCTTCTGCTGGAGCCGGAGCAGACGATGGAGGACGAAACCTTGCTGCAGTTCATTGCGGAGAACGAACGGGAGCGTATTGTCGGGCTGATGGAGGAGGCCTGCTTGCGCTTTGAGGAGAAGAACATCACGCTCCACACGAGCAAACTCAGCGGCATCGAGCTGGAGCTCAACCTGACGTTTTCCCCCATTCGCAACGGCTCCGGCAAATGCAACATCATGGCGTTTGTGATCTGGGATTTCAGGCCAGTCAGCGAAGAAAGCATCGATCCATCGATGAAGCTGAAGATATGGATGGCCAAACGGGATATTTCGGCAGGACAGCTATCGCAAGCAACAGGCATATCTCTACAGACGATATCCAAGCTGCGTAATGGCAAAATAAACAAGCCCCAGAGACTCACAGCTGAGCTGATCGCCTCGGAGCTTGATATAGATATGAATGAAATTTGGCCAGAAACGCGCAAATAGCGTTAATGTGCCACTTTACGGCCTTGCAGGAACGGCGTGAGCTCGCCGTGATAGAAAAGGTGAAGCTCATGCATCGCTCTTGTGCAAGCCGTATAGAACAGCTTCCGCTCTTCCTCTCTTCGATAAGCATTCTCTGAGGCGTCCGCGATAATAACCGCGTCGAATTCGACACCCTTGGCCAAATAAGACGGAATAACGACAAGCCCCTTCTCGAAGGTGACCGTCTCCTTCTCAATAAGCCGAATTTGGGGCAGCAGTCCCGACAGCTCTCCGTACAACGTCCTGCTCTCCTCAGCAGACTTGCAGATAACGGCGACAGACATATAGCCGCCTGGCCCTTGCAGCTCCTTAAGCTTCGCGGCAACAAGCGCTAGTATCGCGCTTGCCTGTTCAGCGCGTGTTACGCTCGGCTCCTCCCCATTCCGGTTGAACGGCTCGATCTCTTCACCGCCCTCTATGATGGAGCTCGCGAAACGAATAATCTGCTTCGTCGAGCGGTAGCTCCTATGCAGCGTAATACGTTCTGTCTCTTCTTCCGAGAACAGCTCGCCAAGCGAATGAAAGACATTGCCCGATCCGGAATGGATGAAGACGGACTGATTGAAATCACCCAGCAGCGTCATTCGGCTGTTCGGGAAGATACGGCGCAAATAATGAAATTGAAGGGGAGAATAGTCCTGGGCTTCGTCGACAAACAAGTATTTGACCGTCGTATGGGTATGGAAGCCCTCCAGCTTCTCCTTCAAATAGCAATAAGGCGTCGCGTCCTCATAAGGCAGCTGGCCCTGCTCCAGCCGCTGCAATGTATCGCTCTGCACCGACTTCCACTCCTCGGCCGTCAGCTCCCCCGGAGCTCCCCATGGGCAAGCCTTATCTCCCCTCGGCTCATACAAGGCCTTGTATATCGCCGGAAAATCAAAAAACAGCCCTCGCTTCACACGGCTCCTTAGCTTCTTGAACCTTTCCTGGACGACACCTGCCGCCAGAAAGTCGCGTTCGGAAGCAAAGTCGTCGTACGACTGCTCGGAGAACTTGTTTTTTCGCTGAAGCTCCTCATAAGCGCGCGCGTAGGCTTCATTATCCAGAAGCTCGATCGCTTCGTCCACCCATTTTTTGCTCCGCTCCAGCTTGCCAAGCCGCACCAGCTCCTTCAGCAGCCATCCCCTCAGCTCGCGCAAGCGATTGGCTATCGATACGCCGCGATCCAGCTCATAGAATCGCCGGGCGATAGCCGTATGCGGAATAAGGGGACGTCCCCGGAACATAATGGATTTGAAGCGAAGTCCGCGCTCTCCAAGCGATGCCGCGTAATCGTCAATCAGCCGGATAAAATCCGCGCTCGCCTTCGCCCTGATGCCTCGCATTCGAATGTCATGCTCAGCTGTGCCCGGTGACCTTAGGGAATACTCCATTTGGGCGAAGAGATCCTCCACCTCAAATTCCTGACCCACCCTTCTCTCCAGATGCTCCTGATACGTTGTCTGATTCATATTCTGCTCGCCCAGCTCCGGCAGCACCGTCGAAATATAGCTGTTGAACATGGGATTCGGAGAGAACAGCACAATCTGATCCGCAGTCAAGGAGCCGCGAAAGCGGTACAGCAAGTAGGCCGCACGCTGCAGCGCAGCAGAGGTTTTCCCGCTGCCCGCGGCTCCTTGCACGATCAGCAGCTTCGCGCGTTCGTTACGGATGATGCGGTTCTGCTCCTGCTGGATCGTCGCCACAATGCTTTTCATAGCCGCGTCCGAGCCCTTGCCCAGCACCTCCTGCAGCAGCTCGTCGCCAATCGTCACGCCTGTATCGAACATGCTTTTGATGACGCCGCCGCGAATGATATATTGCCGCTTCAGCGTCATCTCGCCGCGAACCTCGCCGGCGGGAGTCTCATAGACAACGGGGCCTGGCCCGTAATCGTAATACAGGCTGGATACAGGCGCGCGCCAGTCATAGATCAAATACTGATCGCCGCTGTCGTCAAGCAGCGAGCCGACGCCCAGATAGATGCGATCCGGCTGCGCGCCCTCCGGGGCGTCCTCCTCCAGCAGATCGATCCGGCCGAAATAGGGGGAGGCCTGCAGTCGATTCAGCGTCGATAGCTGCTCCACCATGTGCCGATGGCTGCGCTCTCGCTCATTCAGCAGCTCGGCCTGCTGCTTCATGCTGGCAAAGGTCTCCGCTGTTTCCGCGGCATCCTCGAAGTTGACGGTGACGTCATCCCAGAAGTTTCGCCGAATATCGACAATCTCTCCGTGAATGCCGCCCGTCCGAACCCTCAGGCCTTCGATTCGCCGCGCAATAATGGCAGTCAGCCGATCTACTCTTTTTTGCTCTTCTTCACGTTCATTCTCGATAATTGACATATGCTCCTCCTTTGGGCATCCATCCGATATCGTCCAACATCACCTTGCCGCGTTCACTGTGGACACGAAAGGTGATCGCGGCTATATCCGATGCCAATAACGGCTCCGCCTCCGCTTTTGCGTTAGTATGCTCGAACAACGCAAGCGGAATGAGATAAGACTGGGCTACAGCCTCCGTTGGATTTTTATATTTATTGTTTTTGGCTTTGGCCTCCAGCTTCCCTATTCTTAGAAATGAAGTGTATGCCGGCTCAGGCGCTGGCATGAATGATGAAAGCCGCAGCGAGTGTTCGGCGCCGCTATGAGTTTCCGCTATCAGCTCAAGCTCCGGCAGCGGAGGGAGCAGAGCGTCGTAGGAGCCCTCTGACAGCTCCCACTCCAGATTCGACAGCGAGAACGCCAGGCCATCGACCCCTTCAAGGGGCAAGGCGCTTCTTCCCTTGGGCAACACAATCTTCAGCTCCGCGCCCGGCCTCTCCCATTCCAGCGCCATGCCCCATGTTCCTTTATTGTGATCATCGCGGTCCTTGGCCTGGACTCTCTCAGCAGCCTTCATGCCGCTTGTCTCCGTAACCGGGGATCGGGAAGCTTCAAAATCGGCAATGGAGGCCATTCCAGCATCGTCATAACGTACCGTATAAAACGTTGAACCTTGCGGCAGCCAGCCTGAGCCTATGCGATAATCCTGGAAGAGAGCCTTGTAGCCCGCCTGCCCGTGAAGCGACGCCTCCAGGAAGGCACTGATAAACACCTTTGCCGCCTGCCGCTGCTCCTGGGCGGGCATCAAGCCCTCAAGGTTAAGCAGAAGGCCTCCAGGCAGCCTCTCGTCCCTATGTCCCCAAGCCGTATTGAACTGACTATGATTCGCTTGGGACAGATAGATAGCCGCCTTGAACGCCTCTGAGCCCGCTCCGAACGTAACCCTATGATATTGCCGCTCGCCGCTGAACTGATTGACATCGCCGTCCATCGCCCCCTGGATCGTCAAATAATGGACATCCTTCAGCTTGGCGGATTTCTTATCGATTACTTTGTCCGTTGGGGCGATCGCGATCAACGCTTGAAGCTTCAGCTCGTCGAGCCCCTCCAGTGAGGCATCGTCCGCGAACCAGCTGTCACGGTCCGCCGCGACGGCAATGGCTTGACCGCCTCTGGAATGGCCGATCAGCCCTACTTTCTCCCAATCAATCCGTCCTCCGAACGGATTGTCCCCCCCATCCATGCCGGAGAAGGCTTGAAGCTGCTGGAGATGCTTCAGCAGCAGCCAGCCCCGCATCTTCATATCATCATTCGGCAGACTGGACCAGACGGAATAATTCATGAAGTTGGCATCGACCGACACGGCAATCATCCCTCGGCTGGCCAGCAGCTCGCCCAGGTAGGCATACCCGCCGTCCGAGAAGTATTCCATCAGATGATTGCCGTGCATAATCAGCACCAGCGGGAAAGGTCCGTCCCCCTCAGGCATCCATACCGTACCGTTAAGCGGCAGCTCTCGCTGGTCGAAGCCCCAGAACATCGTCTTCAATCTGGACCAACTGGTTATATAAGCGGAAGCGTCCACCGTTTCGGTTATGACATCCGTATGGGCACCGAAGCCTGCGCGATGCTTGTCCTCCCCGCTGCCGTAAGTGAAGGAGCGGAACCCGTAAGGACCTGGCAGTGAGGGGTCGCTTAGGGGGGATGATGGCTGTGCCTGTACGGCGACCTCAGCCTGGACGGTATGCGCGGCTTCTCTTAGGGGCAGTCTCTGTGGCGAAGGCCAGCCAGCAGCGAAGGACGTTACAGCCACGGCAATAGCAAGCCCGCCATATAACGAGGCCTTTGTTACCACTCGATATGCGCTTGTCCTGATCGCCCCAAGAAGCAAGCTCAGCAGCAAGCCGATCCCTGTATACAGGAAACTGAGAATAATAGCAAAGCTCGTTCCGATTTCAGTAAAATACAAAATGACGGCGCCTTGCGCAGTCGTATACAGGAACGCAGCAGCCAATCGCCTTGGCAGCGGCACATAAGCAAAGGCAAGAAGACAGCTCAGCACAAATCCGACGATCATCCATAATATCGCATTTACGAGCTGAAACAGCAGCATGTCCAGCCACAGGCCAAGTCCCGTAGGCATGCCAAGCCCCGCGGTCCCCATGGCGGCCGCGCTGAACAGGGCCAAGCCGCCGCAGGCGAAGGTGGAGCTTCGGCTATCGCGCGCCAGACGTTGCCTGTATCGGCAGCGCACCCATTGGCCCATTGCTCGCCATCTGGACGGCCTGACTGGATGCATCTCTGCGTCACTGGCAGGCTGCCCCGCGATTGCTTCTACCTGCTCCTCCATATTTCCCCCTTGACCGACAGCCAATACCTTCCGTCCCGCTTGTCAATATGAACAGGCACGTCGAAAAACTGACTCATTCGACTTCCATTCAGTACCTTCTCTGTCCGATCCGCTGCGAATACCTCCCCCTGCTTAAGCAGCAGCGTATGCTGGAAGCATGGCATAATTTCCTCAATATGATGCGTAACATAAATCATCGTCGGAGCTTGCTCCTCTTGGGCAAGCCTTTCAATCATGGACAACAGGCTCTCGCGAGCGAAGACGTCCAGGCCTGTACAGGGCTCATCTAGAATCAGCAGCTTGGGAGAGCTCATAAGCGCTCTCGCGATCAAGACGCGCTGTCGTTCGCCCTGCGACAGGGTTTGGTAAGCGCGGTCCATCAGGCTGTCGCAGCCTAAGGATTGCAGCAGCGCTCTTGCCCTCTCCTCGTCCGCTGCCTCCATTCGGTCGTACACCCCAATAGTGGAGTATTTGCCGCTAAGCGTAATTTGCAGCGCGGATTCACTTCCATACAAGCGTTGCTGCAACGAGGTACTGACCCAGCCAATGCTTTTGCGGAGCTCCCTCAAATCGTATTCGCCGAACCTGTGCGAGAGCACGCTGATACTCCCGCTTGTGGGCCATATGTAGCCATTGAGCATATTCAACAGCGTCGTTTTGCCGGAGCCGTTCAGGCCAAGCAGACACCAGTGCTCATGTTGGCCAACCCTCCAGCTTATATCCTTCAGAATGCTGTCCTGGCCCCGCTCCCATGACACATTCGACACCTCGATAATCATCGTTTCCCCTCCCGCGACAATTGGCAATCTATTCTATCATACAACCGATTGGCACGCATGTAAAAAAAGAGCCCCTCCCGAAGGAAGGGCCCGCAGCATCAGGTCAAAGCATAGTAGAAGGGTACGATGACTAAATTAAGTGCGATGGCGACAAGGCCGATTGCCATTGCCCAGCCCCCGATGCCTCTGGCGCCTTGGCGGTAAGCAATATAACCCATAACAGCCGCCGACGCCCCAAGCAGAACAGGCCATATAAACCAAGAGGCGATAGCAAAGATAAGCGATACCCAGCCCAGCGCATAGCCGCCGGAGCGGACTCCTTCACCCTCCTCCTCGCGTCCTGAGTCATTGTCCTCCGCGCGAGTGTTGGTGCGTTCGATATGGGTGGATGGCATCCCGTAAGCGAAATCCGCGCCCATCTCCTCGTTGACGTTCGGAAGCTGGTTCGGCATGCCGCTGTTGGTAGCCGCAAAGCTGGGTTCGGTCTCCTCATGGGAGTCGCGTTTGTATTGGATTTCATTGTCCCTGTTGTCGTTCATTTCCTAATCACTCCTTTGGTTTAAAGGTGTGGCAGCAGGTGGCAGCAGACTCTGTTGCCAGATCCTGATGGAACAGTCCGAGCTCATCGCCCGCGAATTCCGTTTGGAAAGAACCTCCTGAATGCTGATCAATTTCGATTTGAATCTGGCTCGCCGCGCACTGATTGCCTTCCTTCCAGAAGCTGCAATTCGACACGCTGCAGGTTACGCCGTTTGGCATAAAAAAATCACCTCCGCTACTCATTGTTTCTCGAGCGGAGGTGATTCATTCTGCCTTATTTTTGTCCTTGCATACGACGCTGCGTCATATAGTCGCTTTCATAATAGGACAGATCGTCGCGAAGCTCCTCGAATACCTTGGAGACGCCCAGCACGACATTGCGCGCCTCGCGAACCGGTTTGAAGCGGAAGCGGATGGCATCTTGTCCCGTATACGCGTAGCGGCCGTCCTCGGAATAACATTCATTTTTCGGGTAGAAGAAGGCGTTCACGCAATGGTGGTAAACCTCGTACAGAGCGCGCTCTCCGAATTCCATATCGAAATTGGGTCTTCTGAGCAGAACACCCAGCTTTTCCACCGATACTTCCGAATATACAAGAAGATGTCTGAGATCAGACAGCAATCCCTTGTAGAACAGGACAGCGTCTTCGCCTGCTTGGTCTTCTGTCAGCTGGGACAAGGCGTACTGATTGAGGAACGGCTCCAGCTGAGCGACCGCTCCTTTCAATTTTTCACGAGTGGATTCCGCTAACGCTTTAACATTCGTTGATGGCATGTTGGTAGATCCCCTTTCCTAATTGCAAACAAAAAAACTATAAACATGAACATCGTACCACATATTGCTCCGAAACGGTACTGGCGATTCATCAATTGACCGCATAATTTGTTACGATCCATCGGATTCTAAACATGATTACATTACCCGAGCTATTGGAGGATTAAGCAGCATGCGCAAATTTTGGGTCACCGCCATATCGGTATTAACGTTGGTTGGTCTTCTTATTCCCGCCTCCCGCATCTTAGTGCCGCAGCAAGGGGCGGAGCTTACAGAGGAGCATGGCCGAACGTCGCCCCTCTCGGCGAGCTCAGAGCAGAAGCAAAAGCTGACGGCGCTGCAGAATGATATGAACGCCACAGCGCTGCTTATGAATGCGGAAACGCAGAAGGATTTCCGCAACGTGCTGCTCCAAAGCGGACACTCCGACGGGAAAGCGCTGGCTGAGATCGACTCGCTGATGCAGGAGCATACCCACATTGGTTATGTGAGCTGGCATTCCGACGGCCGGGTGCAGCATCGCGGCGAGATGCCGCATACGGATAACCATCTTGAAGAGGCCTATGTACAAGAGGCCAGCGTTTGTCTGGAGAAGGGACAAGCGTACCAGTCCCCCGCTTTCGAATCCACCAGCGGAAGCCGTTATATTGTGCTGGGGGTGCCCGGCTCGGAGCAGGGCGACGGTGTGATCGGCTTTGTTAAGCAAGACATCATGAAAAGCGTTGAGCAGCATCAGAAGCAAAATTTGCGCATCGTTCCATATCCCGCAGAGGGCAAATACCATATTGAATCGGTTAAGCCCAATTCCACTACGGACACTACAGTCCGAACGGGTGAGGACAATGGCAACGCCAGCCATTATTATATCCGCGACGTCGTTGTTCATATCGATCAGGAGCTTACGGAGGAGGATATGAACAGGATAAAGTCAGATATTGATGCCGAATCCGTTCAGAAGCAGGGCGACAACTATTTGTTCCGATCCCGAACGATGGAAACAAAGGAACTGCTGCACTATTTTCAGACCAACTGGAAGCCGCGCTTCGCGGAGCCGAACTACTTGTATTTAACAAACGAGGGAATGAACGAAGCGTCTGGCAACGTGCCGAATGACGCTCTATATTCACAATACCAATGGAATTTGCCTTCAATTGAAGCTGAGAAGGGCTGGGCCGTCTCCAAGGGCGACGAAAGTGTCATCATCGCCGTGCTGGATACCGGCGTGCAGCTGAATCATCCCGATCTGCAGGGCAGGCTTATTGACGGGGTCAATATTGTGAAGGAGAACAGCGAGCCAAGCGATGACGTAGGCCATGGCACGCATGTCGCCGGCATCATCGGCGCTGCCGTCAACAACGGAGAAGGCGTTGCCGGCGTGTCATGGTTCAACAAGCTTATGCCCGTCAAGGTGCTTGACAGCAGCGGCGCGGGCTCAACGTACGCTGTCGCTCAAGGCATTATATGGGCGGTGGACCACGGAGCTAAGGTCATCAACATGAGTCTCGGCAATTATGCAGAAGCCGAGTTCCTGCACGATGCGATCAAATACGCTTATGAGCGGGATGTCGTGCTGATCGCAGCCAGCGGCAATGACAATACCGAGCGTCCAGGCTACCCTGCCGCATATCCCGAGGTTTTTGCCGTTGCCGCTACTAACAATAATAAGGAGAAGGCGTCCTTCTCCAATTATGGCAGCTATATTGATGTTGCGGCGCCAGGCGACAGCATTGCCAGCACCTACCCTGGCAGCCAGTATGCCGCATTGTCAGGCACCTCTATGGCAAGCCCTCATGTGGCGGCTTTAGCGGGTCTTATCCGTTCCGTCAATCCGGATCTGACAAATGAAGAGGTGATGGAGCTTATGCGCTCCTCCGCTCGCGATCTGGGTGAGGAAGGCAGAGACAAATATTTTGGATACGGCGAAATCGACGTTATCGGGGCGTTATCTGCTGCCGCTAATTATACCGGCGCGCTGCAGACCTATCCCAAGCAAGTGAAGCGCAAGCTGGACAGGCTCCAGTAACGGCATCAATAGCAAAGGGCGTCCGGCCATGACAATCATGGCCGGACGCCCTTCTATTGGTGAATCGTCTTATTCGTAACCGTGCGGAAAGTTTGCCGTAAGCCGGGTTCTGTACTCCTGGTGGTGCAATCGGGAACGACCCTCCCACTGTGGAGCGACAATCATCTATCTAGGCCGTACATTGCTGCACGGCTCCAGCAACCAACCCGGACGCGCCTCGGGCTAAGGCTGCAGCTGCGAAAGCTGCGGCGTCCTCTCGGTCTTGCTCCGGATGGGGTTTACCAGGAACGCAGTCACCTGTGCTCCTCGTGGTCTCTTACACCACGGTTCCACCCTTGCCTGATCTGCCGGCAAGCCGGCAGCCATCGGCGGTCCATTTCTGTGGCACTATCCTTCAGCTCGCGCTGACTGGACGTTATCCAGCATCCTGCCCTGTGGAGCCCGGACTTTCCTCTCGCAGCTTGCGCTGCCAGCGATTGTCTGTCAAACTTTCCGTTCGCACGATTTAGTATACAAGGTTTCCCCCGAAAGCTCAACCCTGTAAGTCCTGTCTAAGGATACAGCTGCTTCCAGCCCGTTAGATGAAACGGAATGGCTCTGTATCCAGACCCGACGCAACCGCGGTCGTATCCCACTTGCTCTCCTGAAGACGGTCATTCAGCCAGGCTGCGACCTTCTCCTTCATTACCTTCTCGATGTTGTGTCCGGCATCGATAATCGTCATGCCTGCCGCCAGCGCGTCATGGGCCGTATGGTAATCGATATCGCCCGTTACCAGCACATCGGCGCCGACGAACATGGCATGGCGGACATATCTGGCGCCGGAGCCGCCTAGAACGGCTGCTTTGCGTATCGGCTTGTCCAGCGGTCCCACAACACGGAGCATAGGCACGCTGAAGGCTGCCTTAAGCGACTCGGCAAGCTCGCCCAGCGTAGCAGGCTGCTTCAGCTTGCCCGCTCTCCCGAGACCGAAGGAGCGGCCCTTCAGATCGACAGGGTACAGGTCGTATGCAACCTCCTCGTATGGATGCGCCTTCAGCATGGCGGACACCGTCTTCCGATAAATACTGTGCGGCACAATAGTTTCAATTCGCACCTCGTCCACGGTCTCCAGCTTATTCTTTTCCCCTATAAAAGGCTCCGCGCCTTCACCGGGCATAAACGTGCCTTGTCCCCGAATGTTGAAGCTGCAGCTGCTGTATTGGCCGATATCGCCGGCGCCGGTTCTCCAGATCGCCTCAAGCACCGCCTTATGGTGGCTTTCTGGCACAAATACGACGAGCTTGTACAGCTTGTCGGTATGCACCTCCTCCAGACATTGCCGATTATTCTCCTCGATGCCGACTTGATCCGCAAGCCAGTCATTGATGCCGCCGTCCGCCACATCCAGATTCGTATGGGAAATATAGACGGCAATATCATGTTTGATCAGCTTCTCATACAGCTTGCCCGCAGGCGTGGACGTATCGAGCTTGGCAATTGGCCGGAAAATAATGGCGTGGTGCGCAATGATGAGGTTGGCCCCGGCTTCGATCGCCTCGTCCACCACTTCATCCGTCACATCAAGCGCTACCAGAACCTTGGTAATGGTCTTATGAAGTGTTCCAAGCTGCAAGCCAATCTTGTCATTCTCTACCGCATAATGCTTGGGAGCAAGCTGCTCCATCAGCTGAATCAACGCTGCGCCGTTTATATGCATTGCAGCACCTCCTCGATTCGTTCGATATCCCATTGGAATTGCTCCCGCTTCTTGGCAGCCTCCGGCAAATCCGAAGCGCTCATCTGCTGGCGGATTCGCTCCAGCTTCTGAATCTCTCCGCGCCATTTGTCTGCCAGCGTGGGACTGCCCTCTCGAAGCAGATGAGGCCCCATTCGGATCAGCAGACCCTTGAGCTCGGAAGGGCTCCAGCTCAGGGGCAGAAACGATCCGTTATACAGCTCGGCGTTCAGCGCCTCGGCATCGTTGCGCCTGACGGCATGAAGCACCTCATAGATTTTGCCATCTTCCTCCAGGATGGACTCATGGGCCAAATGCCAGCCCTGCTCCAGCAGCCAGATTCGAACCGCGTCCTCGCCGACGTTCGGCTGCAGCACAAGCTCACGCACATCCTCCAGTTTGCCGGCCTGACGGCCTGTCTCCAATATTTCACGCATGAGCAATCCGCCCATGCCCGCTATGGTGACGGTATCCACTTCGCCAGGCTGGAGTACGCTCAAGCCGTCTCCCTGTCTCACCTGCAGCAGCTCCGTTAGATTGGCGTCCTGCGCCTGCTTCCTTGCCGCCCTATATGGCCCTGCGTTCAGCTCGCCGGCTATAGCGGATCTCGCCTTCCCGCTCTGAAGCAAATACACGGGCAGCAGCGCATGATCGGATCCAATATCCGCCACCCTGCCGCCTGCCGTTACGTAGTCTGCGATTTGCAGCAGACGTTTTGACAATTTCATCATTAAGCCACCCACACCATCCATTGCTTTCGCAGGCCGAAGAGAAGTCCTCCGCCAACTGCGATTTTGATAAGAAGCTGCAATTGCAGCCACGTTGTATCCTTCACAATCACAATCGTATACAGCTCTGGCATAAACCATGCCATAGCGCTTGTCAGGAATAGAACAGCCGCTACAGGCTTGCTCCACCGATGGAAGAACCAGCTGCTCCAAGCAAACAAGATAGCTAGCGGCAGCCAGAAGAGCTGCACCTCGAACCATTGCGGCGACTCCGCAAAGCGAGACAGAAGCCAGCCGTATACGAGCAGCCCTGTCAGCCACCCGCATTGATGCAGAATATGTACGCGAGCCATGATGCCATAGACGACCCAGAAGACCGCGCAGAGGGCCAGCACTCCCGTTCTCCAGCCCCAAGCGGTCAGCTCATGAAGCTGGAGCAGGTGCAAGCCTCCGCCTAACAGTAGAAGCATCCCCATGCTAATCAGCGTTAAACCAAGCGATTCATTTCTTGGGCGCATCCGAGTCCCGATCCAGAGAAAAGCAAGCACGGAGCTTAATACAATCCCTATTTGCAATACAGGATGAAAACGGCTAAAATAAAGCACAACGAAGGAAATTAAGGTAAAAGTGCCAAAAGTAAGGAGCCACTGCTTGCCTGTTGCCTTCTGCACCGCGGCTATAGCTTTACCCACTGCATGGGTGGGCGACTCCGCGCGATCGGCGCCTTGTACTTCCGGGTCCGCGTACAAATTAAGCAAGAAATCGCAGTATTGATCCGGCAGCAGCTTGCCCCTTCGCCAATATTCGATTTCGCGAACAATCGTTTGCCTGCGTTCTTGATTCATGGCATGCTGTCCTTTCCGCTCTCCCAAGCGCGCGCATCGTTTCAAGTTTCTTATATTTGGAAAAAAGACCTCGCTGCTTGCGCAGAAAGGTCATGGGTGCTGCCATTATTCAAGAAAATCCTTAAGCCGCTTGCTGCGGCTTGGATGCCGAAGCTTCCGCAGCGCCTTCGCTTCGATCTGTCTGATCCTCTCACGCGTCACGCCGAACACCTTGCCTACTTCCTCCAGCGTTCTCGTACGGCCGTCATCCAGTCCGAACCGTAGACGAAGCACGTTCTCTTCCCTTTCGGTAAGCGTGTCCAGCACGTCCTCCAGCTGCTCCTTCAGGAGCTCGTATGCTGCGGCGTCCGCAGGTGCAAGCGCTTCTTGATCCTCGATGAAATCGCCAAGATGGGAATCGTCCTCTTCACCGATTGGCGTCTCCAGAGACACGGGCTCCTGGGCAATCTTCATAATTTCCCGAACCTTCTCCGTGCTCAGCTCCATCTCCACCGCAATTTCCTCTGGTGTCGGTTCGCGCCCCAGCTCTTGAAGAAGCTGACGGGACACGCGAATCAGCTTATTGATCGTCTCCACCATATGAACAGGGATCCGAATCGTTCTCGCCTGGTCTGCAATCGCGCGCGTTATCGCTTGACGAATCCACCAGGTTGCGTACGTACTGAATTTAAAGCCCTTCTGATGATCGAACTTCTCCACCGCTTTGATGAGACCCATATTGCCTTCCTGGATCAAGTCCAGAAACAGCATGCCGCGTCCGACATATCGCTTGGCGATACTGACAACAAGACGCAGGTTCGCCTCTGCCAGTCTGCGCTTCGCTTCCTCGTCGCCGTTCTCGATACGAATCGCAAGCTCAATCTCATCATCCGCCGACAATAGCGGCACTCGTCCGATTTCCTTCAGGTACATCCGGACAGGGTCGTTGATTTTGATGCCTGGCGGGAGAGCCAGATCATCGTCGAAGTTGAATTCGTCGCTATCCCGTTCTGCCTCGTCGTTCGACGCACGCATAGGATGATCCTCGTCTCTTTCGTTCAGCACCTCGATACCATGATCGTCCAGCTGCTCAAAAAATTCGTCGATTTGCTCGGGATCTTGATCAAACGGAGAAAGCTTCTCCATAATTTCTTTATACGTTAAGGAGGATCTTTTTTTGCCAAGCTCGATAAGCTGATCCTTCACCTGATCCAGCTTTTGTTCGGTGTCTAATTCAGTATGTTGATCGTTCGCCATTTCCGACTCCCTCCTCCCTAGAATCCATCATGAAGTCAAGCTTTCAGCTGTCTCTCTAGGGTAATAATCTCAAGACCTAACCGCGCTGCTTCCAATGCATCGCCGGCGCGCTCGGCGCGCACCATATCTTCCTTCTTCCTCTCGATCTCCCGCAGCCTGGGCACCTTGAGGATCGTTTCCATATATGCCTCAAGGAGCGTCTCGTCGAACGGAAAGTCTCCGTCCATCAGCAGGATGGTCGAAGCCGTCTCCTCCAGACGGTCATCATGCAAGGTTTCAATGAACTTGGCGGCGTCCGGTTCATACCCACCCGCATAATAGGCGTATAAATAAGCAGCAAGCGCTGCGTGATCCTGAGCATTGAACGCATCGCCAATTCTCTCATGCACAGTTTCCGCAATCTCGCGATCACGCATCATCACGTGCAGCAATCTCCGCTCCGCGTACGTGTAGGCCGGCAGAATGCTCGGCGCTCGGGACGTACGGCGCTTTTCATTCCTACCATTATTCCACGAATTATCGTTATTATCCCCTTGAGGCCTCTTTTTTTGGTGCTCCTGGCGGATGCTGTGACAGTCCTGCTTGAGTGCGTCAAGCGAGATGTCGAACTCCCGGGACAGCTCCTTCAGATGAACCTCGCGCTCCGTGGAAGAATCCAAGCCAGCCACAATGGCGACTGCCTCCATCAGGTAGTTTTTACGACCTTCTTCTTTTAGCAGTATATGGTTTTTTCTTGAATATATAAGCTTAAATTTTGTAACGGAGACCGGCTCGTCTATCACATCGCGCATGTAAGCCTCCGGTCCATGCTCGTTTATATATTCGTCAGGATCCTTGCCCTTAGGCAGCATGGCAACGTACACCCTGAGACCCGCTGCCTCCAGCATCGGTATGGATTTGTGCGCCGCCGCTTGCCCCGCCTCATCCCCGTCGTAGCAGAGCAGCACCTCCTCCGCCAGCCGGCGAAGCAAGGAGCAGTGTTCCTCCGTCAAAGCCGTTCCCATCGTAGCCACGCCGTTATGAACGCCGGCGTTCCAGGACTTGATGACGTCCATGTAGCCTTCGAACAGGACAACCTGCTTGCTCTTCCTGATGGCAGGCCTAGCATAATGCAGATTGTAGAGCGTCCTGCTTTTGGTGAACAGCATCGTCTCCGGAGAATTCAAATATTTGGGGTTGCCCTCGCCGATGATACGCCCAGCGAATGCGGCCGCCTTCCCGCTTGCGTCCCACAACGGAAACATAATTCTGCCGCGGAAACGGTCGACGTATCCGCTGCCGTCGCTTTTGGCGGATAATAGCCCGCCCTTCTCCATCAGCTCGGGATCATAGCCTCTCCCCGTAAGAAATCGGGTCAGCACATCCCACTCGTCCGGTGCATAGCCGATCATAAAATGGTCGATCAAGCGATCCGACATGCCGCGGTCACGCAAATATTGTTTGGCCCTGTCACCCTGCTTCGTGTTATTCAACAAATAATGGTAAAATTTGATGGCCAACTCATGCGCTTCAATCAGCTTCTGTCGATTGGGATCCTGGGGCGTTTCCTTCCCGCCGTCCGGAGCCCAGGTAATCGGCATACCCGCTTCCTCAGCGAGAATTCTGACCGCCTCGGGAAACGTATAACCTTCCTTGTATTCCAAAAAGCGAATAACATTGCCGCTTTTCCCGCAGCCGTAGCAATGAAAAATTTGAAGCTCCGGCGTTACCGTGAACGAAGGCGTTTTCTCCGAATGAAACGGACACAACCCTTTCATATATTTGCCCTGTTTCGTGAGGTGAACGTATTTCCCGACCGTTTCTACGATGTCATGACGCTTGCGAACCGCGTCGATGACCTCATCCGGTATTTTACCGTTTGTCATCGTTCCATCACCAACATCTCAGCAATTAATAACGAAAGTCTCGTTCAGATTTTTAATAATATTCGCTAAACGTCCAGTTTCTCCTGCTCCGATCGCAAAACTTTTGTCAACTTTTGTTGAAAACTTATACGATCTTCGGCAGTCATCGCTTTGGGCCCTTTCGTACGGCCGCCGGCTCGCCTTAGTCTAGCGCCTTCATGCCTGCGCTCCATCAAATAATCGATGTTGCCGTTCGTGTACTGCTCGCCTCTTGGCGACAGCACAATCGCGCCCTTGCCAAGCGCCATGCAGGCCAGTCCGAAATCCTGCGTGACCAGCACGTCGCCGGAGGCAATATGATTCATAATATACAGATCCGCGGATTGGCTGCCTCTGTCCACCTGCACGACGCGTACGCCCTCCTTGGCCTCCATGCGATGATCGTAGGAGGCGACCATACAGACGGCAATGCCGAACGCTTTGGCCGTTTCCTCGATTTCCGCTTTGACGGGACACGCGTCCGCGTCGACAACAATCGTCATCTGTTTGGATGCTGTCATCACCTTCACCGCTTGTCTGAATAGGTTGGGATTGGATTGCCTTACTATTATATACGGCGATCCATCAAAAAAATCCTGCCGCTACTGCCCCCGAACATACTCCATAATGAGGCTTGCCGTCTCCTCCACCGCGCGGTGCGAGACGTCTATGACAACACAGCCCAGCTTCTTCATGATGTCAGCCGCGTAGTTCAGCTCCAGCTCGATCCGATCCGTTGTAGCATAAGAGGCCGTGTCCGGCAAACCAAGAGCCTTCAGACGTTCCTTGCGAATGACATTCAAATAGGCCGTGTTGATCGTCAGGCCAATGACCTTCTGCTTCGGCAGACTGAACAGCTCTGTCGGAGGCTTCAGCTCAGGCACAAGCGGCACGTTGGCCACCTTGTACTTCTGATGGGCCAGATACATGGAGAGCGGCGTCTTGGACGTTCGCGACACCCCCACCAATACGATATCCGCTTTAAGCACGCCTGAGGTATCCCTAGCGTCGTCATATTTGACGGCAAACTCAACCGCCTCCACCTTCCGGAAGTAATCTGCGTCAAGCACATGATTGAGCCCCGGCTCCTGCCTAGATTTGCGGCCAGTACGATGCTCCAGCGTCTCGATGAACGGTCCCAGCAGGTCGATTGCCACAATCCCGTTCTCCTCCGACAGCCGCCTCATGGATTCCCGAAGCTGCGGCAGCACCAAGGTGTAGAGGACAATCGCCTGCGACAGCTTGGCGAGCTCGGTAATCCGGACCAGCGCCGATTCGTCTGTTACGAACGGCGCTCGCCGGATTTCCGCGCTGATCGGATGGAACTGCGCGATCGCCGCGCGGACAACGAGCTCGCCGGTATCGCCGGCCGCGTCTGATACCACATACACGATCACTTCGTTTTTGCCCAAGGCTTGCGTCATGCTCCATCATCCTTTCTGCGCGCACTCATATTTACACAGGGATACAGCTTTACCAAACAAGCTTGGACAAATCCGCCACAGAATGGATGTCCTTCGCGACGACTTTAAGCGTCGCCAGACGGTTGGCGCGAACCTTCTCGTCCTCAGCCATAACCATTACACTGTCAAAATACGCTTGTATCGACGGCTTGAGCGCCGCCAACAGCTCAAGTGCAGCGGTCATATTCCGCTCGGAAGACGCATCGGCGAAGGCTGCCCGCTGGCTCATCCATGCTTCATACAGCTGAGCCTCGGCTGGCTCCGCGAACAGACTTGGATCAACAGCGCCGCCGGATGACTTGGAAGCCAAGTTGCATACGCGGCACAATTGCTCGACAACCAGCTTAAACTCCGCTTTGCCGTCACCGGAGGCCAGAGCGCCTACAGCTGCCGCACGATTCGCTGTCAAGCGCAGATCATGAATGCCCGGCGCCATAACCGCGTCCACCACGTCATAACGGTGGCCTTGCTCCGACAACCAGTTTTTCACGCGCAGCGAGAAGAAGTCCTGCAGCTCTTTACGAATATCGTCCGCGGAACGTTTCAAGCCCCGCTTCTCATGAACGCCCAACGTGATTTGGAACAGCTCGTTAAGACCCAGCTTGAGATCGAACGCGAGCAATATTTGCACAATGCCGGCCGCTTGCCTGCGCAGCGCGTATGGATCCTGCGAGCCGGTAGGAATAATGCCGATCGAGAAGCAGCCGACGATCGTATCGATTTTGTCCGCCAGGCTTACAATGGCTCCCGTCAGCTCGGAAGGCACGGCATCACCCGAGAATCTTGGCTGATAATGCTCGTTGATCGCCTTGGCGACCTCATCGCTTTCACCCAGCTTGCGAGCGTAGTCCTCGCCCATAATGCCTTGCAGCTCAGGGAATTCATACACCATCTGCGAGACAAGATCGAACTTGCATATAGCCGCTGCACGCGACACATGAGCCGCAGCCTGTGAGTCTATCCCCAGCTCGCTCGCAATGGAGTCGGCCACGGACACGATACGGCGCACCTTGTCGGCAACCGTGCCAAGCTCCTCGTGATACACGATATTCTCCAGCTTGGACAGCGCACGCTCAATCGTCAGCTTGTGATCCTCTTCATAGAAGAACTTGGCGTCGGACAGTCTGGCGCGAAGCACCTTCTCATTGCCCTTGGATACCAGCTCGATGGAGCGGCGATCGCCGTTGCGCACCGTTACAAAGTAAGGCAGCAGCTTGCCGCTGTCGTCCAGCACCGGGAAGTAGCGCTGGTGCTCTCTCATCGACGTAATCAGCACCTCTTGCGGAATGTTCAGGAACGAAGGATCAAATGTGCCGTACAGCGCGTTAGGATATTCCACCAGGAAGAGAACCTCCTCCAGCAAGTCCTCCTTAATCGCGATCGTCCAGCCCTTCTCCGCCTTCAGCTCATCCAGCTGCTTCAGAATCAGTGCCTCGCGTTCCGCAATATCAGCGATGACGTGCTGCTCGCGAAGCGCGTCTGCATAGTGAGCAGGCTCCGTAATTATGGCATCCTGGCCCAGGAAGCGATGGCCTCTGGACACATTGCCTGTCGCAACTCCCGCGATCTCGAACGGAATAATCTCGCTTCCCAACATGGCAACCAGCCAGCGAATCGGACGTACGAACCTCAGCTCATAAGCGCCCCAACGCATATTTTTGGGGAAGGACATAGACGTAATCAGACCCATCAAGCCCTCAGCCACGATGGAGCGCGTCTCCGCTCCAATGCTGCTTTTTCTGGCATACACATATTCGACACCCGCAAGCTCCTGGAAATACAGCTGCTCCGGCTCTACGCCCTGGCTGCGCGCGAAGCCCAGAGCGGCTTTGCTCCAGTTGCCGGCCTCGTCAACCGCGATTTTGCGAGAAGGGCCTTTGGCTTCCTCGTTGCTGTCCGTCTGCTTATCCGCCACATCTCGAACAAGCACGGCCAGACGTCTGGGAGTAGCGTAGGCTTCAACAGCGCCATACGTTACGCGAGCTTCCGTCAGCCACTTCTCCGTTTTTTCCTTCAGCTGTTGAATAGCGCCCCGCACGAATCGCGCAGGCACCTCCTC
The DNA here is from genome assembly GCF_040834005.1 of Paenibacillus sp. PL2-23. Lineage (NCBI taxonomy): Bacteria > Bacillati > Bacillota > Bacilli > Caryophanales > Paenibacillaceae > Paenibacillus > Paenibacillus sp. PL2-23. The sequence goes on along the minus strand of NZ_CP162129.1, from coordinate 2,562,440 downwards.
AAGACCGATCTCCAGCAATAAATCCTTAGCCATTGTGCCCCTCTCCTTTCTTCAGCAACGGGAATCCGAGACGCTCGCGCTCCTCCAGATATGTCGCTGCGCATTGCCGAGCCAGATTTCGAACTCTTGTTATATAACCGGTACGTTCCGTTACACTAATGGCACCGCGTGCGTCAAGCAGGTTGAATGTATGGGAGCACTTCAGCACGTAGTCGTATGCCGGGAAAACAAGATGGTGCTCCATCGTTTTCTTAGCTTCTTCCTCATACATGTTAAACAAAGAGAACAGCATTGCAGTATCCGATGTCTCGAACGTATATTTGGAGTGCTCGAACTCAGGCTGCAGGAACACATCGCCATAGGTGACGCCCTCCACCCATTCCAGATCGAACACATTTTCTTTCTGTTGGATGTATGAAGCCAATCGCTCCATACCATAAGTGATTTCAACAGCAACCGGATTCGCATCAATACCTCCGACTTGCTGGAAGTAGGTGAATTGTGTTATTTCCATACCATCAAGCCATACTTCCCATCCCAGTCCCCACGCGCCAAGTGTAGGGGATTCCCAGTTATCCTCTACAAAACGGATATCATGATCCTTGGCATCAATGCCGAGACGACTCAAGCTTTCAAGATACAGCTCCTGAATATTGTCTGGCGACGGTTTTAGAATAACCTGAAATTGATGATGCTGATACAAGCGGTTCGGGTTCTCCCCATAACGGCCGTCAGCGGGACGTCGGGAAGGCTCTACATAAGCGACGTTCCATGGCTCCGGTCCAATGGAGCGCAGGAAGGTCATGGGATTCATCGTTCCGGCGCCTTTCTCCACGTCGTAAGGCTGCACCAGAATACAATTCTGTTCCGCCCAGAACTGCTGAAGCGTCAATATCATGCCTTGAAAATTCATTCCGTTCGACTCCTTCTTTTTTGGGGTTTGGTGTTGCTTCCTTGTCGAGCATGTATGTATCGGCGTTGGCACACAAAAAACTCCCGCCTCTACGTCTGCCCATTCAGACATAGGGACGAGAGCTTGCTCCCGCGGTTCCACCCTACTTGGTTATCCCCTTACGGACAACCCGCTTTGTTTCGTCAGACTCCGGAGCGCCCTTCATCGCAATCGTCCTACCGGGCTTCCACTCCCCCCGATTCGCTGTGTCTGTCGACGTGTCACGACTACTTTCTCCATCATAGTCTTCTATTCATAATTTCATATTGTATGCAAATCCATGCCAAAAGTCAAACCAATTTGTCAAGCTGATCGAGAAAATGGCGCGACTTCAGCTGCAGCCCCAGCTGAACATCCATAAGCGACCGCATGAGCCGCTTCAGCTCAAGCTTGGTATCCGTCTTCACCGAGATGGCGCCCAGCCTTCTCATATCCATTCGCCTGAACAGCCGCAGCAGCTTGTGCGCGCTTTCGCTTATGGCCGCAGCGGATGGATCACGCCCGCCGCATCTGGCGCACAGGATGCCGCCGGCCTGCGCCGACAGCTTGAAGGGTCCCACCCTGTTGCCGCAGGACACACATTCCTCCAGCTCTGGCGCGTAGCCGGCAAGATCCAGCACTCTCATCTCATACAGATGAATAACGATCTGAGGATCCTTGCCATCGCTTAACGCGGCCAGGCAAGCTTTCAGCTGCTCGAAATAAAAAACGCTGGGCTCGTCCTCCTGCAGGGTGCGATCTGTCAGCTCAGCCGCATAAGCGGCATAAGCAGACAAATCAAGCTGCATACGCAAATCATGGTGAGATTCGATAATCTCACCATGATTCAGCGTCCCGAGTCCCGATCCCCGGAAATATTGATACTCTCCGTACGTAAATGGCTGGGCCAACGATGAATGCCTGCTTCTTACCTTTTTGGCGCCCTTAATCAAAACGCCTGCTTTGCCATTCGTCTTCGTGAGCAGCGTCACAATTTTGTTGCTTTCACCGTAGTCCATACAACGCACTACGATTCCTTCCACGCGATACAGCATATTGGCATCTCCCCCATGAAACAATGCCCATTCCTTATTGCCTGTCGTCCGCCGAAGCCCATTCATCCTCCGCGTCCATCACGGCTTCCGAATCGGCAGACGAACCATATTGATCCATTTCCTTATACAGCATGAAAGATTCGACATCCCCGGTCAACGTAAAATACTTCCACGAAAAATCTCGCATTCGTATTCATCCTTTCCGCCTCGGAAATGCAGCTCAAGACGGTATTAGGATGTGATAGTTGTACAATAATATCCGTGAGAAAAACTGTAAGCCTCCCGCTCCGTTATTCGTTACGGAAGCCCAGATCCTTCAGCACGCGATCCTGATTGCGCCAATCCTTTTTCACCTTTACCCACAGCTCCAGGAACGTCCGCGAGCCCAGCAGCGCCTCAATATCCTTGCGCGCCTGCTTGCCGACCTCCTTCAGAAATTCGCCGCGCTTCCCAATCACAATACCCTTCTGCGAGTCGCGTTCAACGAAGATGACCGCACCGATATAGACAACGCCATTGTCCTGCACACGCATATCCTCAATCGCAACGGCAATGGAATGAGGCACCTCCTCGCGAGTCATATGAAGAATTTTCTCACGAATGAGCTCCGCGCAGACGAACTGCTCGGGATGATCAGTAATCTGATCAGCGGGGTAATATTGCGGCCCCTCCGGCAAATATCGGGACAGCTGCTCCAGCAGCGTCGTCACATTATTCCCGTTCAGCGCGGAGATCGGCACGATTTCCGCGAAGGGATACAGCTCGTTGTATTGCGTAATCATCGGCAGCAGCTTCTCCGGCTCAACCTTGTCGATCTTGTTCATAACCAGGAATACAGGCGTCTTGACCTTCTTCAGCTGTTCGATGATATATCGGTCTCCGCCGCCGATTCCCTCTGATACATCCACCAGGAACAGGGCGGCCTCCACTTCTCTCAACGCGCTCTCAGCCGTCTGCATCATATAATTGCCCAGCTTGGATTGCGGCTTATGAATGCCCGGCGTATCCAGGAACACGATTTGCGTATCGTTGGTTGTATAGACGCCATGGATTTTGTTGCGTGTCGTCTGCGGCTTATCCGACATAATCGCAATCTTCTGTCCGATCAGATGATTCATAAGTGTAGATTTGCCTACGTTTGGTCTTCCTATAATCGCAACAAAGCCTGAACGGAACGGCTTGTCCTCTTTTGCGTCATTGGTTTGCTTCTGATTCATAGCTTAGCTTTGCTCCTCCTTATGCAGCGACAATGGTGTGAAAGCGCCCGGCAGCAGCTCCGCCACCGATTTCATTGTCCATTCTCCTTTTAAGTTGCCCATAATAACCGGCATATCCGGCGCACACAGTTCAACGAGCACCTGCCGGCATACACCGCATGGAGTGATGGGACCATCCGTGTCTCCCATGACAGCAATCGCTTGGAACTGCCCAGGGGGATGTCCGTCGGCGATCGCCCGGAACAAGGCGGTGCGCTCCGCGCAATTGGTTGGTCCATATGCCGCATTCTCCACATTGCACCCATAATGAATGACGCCGTCCCGATCCAGGAGCGCCGCACCTACCTGAAAGCCCGAATAAGGCACGTAAGCGCGCCGCATAGCTTCCCTTGCGGCGCGCAACAACTCGACGTATGGTTCTGATAGCTCCTTATTTGCCATAACCGTTCCCCTTCCTAACGCTGCGTCGCTATAGTCCATAGCGGCGGACCAAACACCAGGAGACCAATCACAATGGCGAATACAGCCGCCGTCGTGACGGCTCCCGCAGCAACATCCTTGGCTGCTTTGGCCACGGGATGCCGTTCTGGGCTGATGAGATTGACCGTCTGCTCAATCGCCGTGTTCACAAGCTCCAGGCAGATCACAAGCGCTATGGCGAACAGAATCAGACACCACTCCAGCGCCGTAAGCGACAGCCATAACCCCAATGCAATGGCAGCAGCCCCCGCCACACAATGAAACCTCATGTTTCTTTCTGTTCGGAGGGCGAATGAAATGCCCGACAGCGCGAACCTCACGCTTCGCAAATAGGACGCCATTATCGCGTCAGTCCCGCTTGCCGCAGCACAGCCTCCTGCTTGGCTGTCATAATGGCTTCGGATGCTTCATCCTGATGATCATAGCCGATCAGATGAAGATAGCCGTGCACGAACAGAAATCCGATTTCACGTTCCAGGGAATGACCATATTCCTGACTCTGTGACACGGCTCTTTCAACAGATATAATGATGTCGCCCAGCATGCCCGAGATGGGATCCAGCTCATCCTCGCTTTCGACCTCGAAGATGATATCCAACTCCTCCGTGCCATCATCCTGCATCGCAAACGACAGCACATCAGTGGGACGGTCGATGCCGCGATATTCGCGGTTAAGCTCGTGAATGGCGGCATCATCGACGAAGGTCAGCGTCACCTCGCCCTCCGACATACCCTCTGCTTCTCCGGCCAGACGAAGCAGCTCCTGCAGCTTCTCGATCCAGGCGTCTGGAATGTTGACTTTATCTTGTTCGTTGCTGTAATCCAATTGCAGGCTCATGCTAATTCGTACGCTCCTTTGTCTTCGCGTCGTCCGGATATTCAATGCGGGAGTGGAATATGCCAATTACGCTTTCCTTCAGGGATTGCGCCACCTTGTCCAGCTCCTTCAAGGTTAGGTCACATTCGTTATATTGATTGTCGTCGAGACGGCTTTTAATGATCTTGTGAATCATCGCCTCCACCTGCTCCACGGTGGGATTGCGAAGGCTGCGTACGGCCGCTTCCACGCAATCTGCAATACCGACGACAGCGGCCTCCTTGGACTGCGCCTTCGGGCCGGGATAACGGAAGTCATCCTCCGTGAACGTCGGCTCCATTCCTTGCTCCTCAGCCTGCTTGACCGCCTTGTGATAGAAGTACTTGAGAGAGGTTGTGCCATGATGCTGCTCCGCAATATCGCGAAGCGGCTTCGGAATATTGTGCGCCTTCAGCATATCAACCCCGTCCCGGGCATGAGCCACGATAATGGATTTACTCAGCTTGGGATCGATGGTGTCATGCGGGTTCTCGATATTGGTCTGGTTTTCGATAAAATAATTGGGACGTTTTGTCTTCCCGATATCATGGTAGAACGAACCGACTCGGCACAGCAGCCCGTCCGCTCCGATGGATTCCGCCGCCGCCTCCGATAAATTGCCCACCATGACGCTGTGATGATAAGTGCCCGGCGTCTCGGTCAGCAGCTTGCGCAGCAGCGGATGGTTCGGATTGGACAGCTCCACCAGCTTAAGCGCGGACAGGATACCGAAGGTAACCTCAAAGAACGGCATCAGGCCGATAACAAGCACAGCTGTCAGCAAGCCGCTCGCGAAGGCGAAAGCAACCGAATACATAAACGGCATCCGATCCAGCTGCTCCGTCAGCATCAGAATAGCCATAACCGAAGCCGACCCGAAGAGGCTGACCATAATGCCCGCTTTCAGAATCGCAGATCGCTGGCTGGCTCGATGGATGGAGAAGATCGCGGCCAGCGACACCACGATAACAAAAAATCCGAATTTGAAATCAAACAGCATGTTCGGCTGCGTATTCAGGATAACACTGCCCATGATGGTGAACAGGAAGGAGCTGATAATAGCAAGATGCATATCCAGCAGCAGCGTAATCAGCATGGCGCCCAGCGCGACAGGCGCCAGGTAGCCTGCGTATGGCGCAGTGTCAGTCTGTGTAAATGAGATAATCTGCATCGCCAGCATATTGATGAAGAAGATCAGCCATAACATCAGAAGCTGGGCATTGCCGTATTTGGGCCGTGCGCCGCCCAAGCCGCCGGACTGATGCAGATAGGCGTAGATGAGAACAACAAACATAAGAGCCAGCACCAGCAAGCCGGCCTGCGGCCAATAATGACGCTTGTCCTGCAGCAGGTTGGAATCAGACAGCAGCTTGTACATATCCGCTGTAATCGTCTGTCCCCGCTTGACGATGACGTCCCCCTCGTTATACACGACGGGAGGAGTGTTCTGCTTCGCCTGCACCTTGGCTTCCTCTGTCGCGTCCGTGTCCAGAAACTTGTTCGGCATGATGGAGAATCTGGCCAGCTCCTGGACAATTTCCCTCTCCGTCCGGCTGGACAGCGAGCTCGCGTTGACCAGCTCGGCCACTTGCATGCGCGCCGTCTCCGCTTCTCTCAGCTGCTCGCTCATCAGCTTGCGCACAATCTCGCGCGCGACGGTCCGCATCTCCTGGAGCTGCGTGGAGGTCAGCTGCGGCATCTTGTAGAAGGTCTCCTCCGGGATCGCGTATTGCTGCTTCGAAGCGACCTCGGCCATCTCATCCAGCAGCGAGTCGCTGTACAGCCCCTTGCCTCTGTTCGACTCGATGAACTGCTCTATATGCTCCGTATACCGCTTTGGAATTTCATAACGGTAAATTTCGATTTTATTTTCGGTGGTGACCTCATCGTCCATGTTCAGCTGGTCGATCCGGTACATGATTTGCTCCACGAGAGCTTCGTTTCGGAGCGAGACGTTGCTGTATATATCCTCAATTCGATTTGCCGCCGCCTCTTCCGCCTGCCGAGTCGCTTTCTCGTCGCGAATCTGATAAGGCGCTTTGATGTCCTTCTCGCTGACGGCGCCTTCTGCGATGTCGTAGGTTTCCGGAATGACGTGCGGAGACAGACTAAAGTAGAACAGGAGCACGAACAGCATGAATAACAGCCATCTAACGGCGGGACTTTGCCTCCAGCCCGGCTTATGTGCTTTTGCCGTGCCCGTGTTCCCTTTTTTGCTTGTCCCGTTCAGATTCATGCGGCTCTCGTTCCTCTCTAGGCTTTATTCTCGGCATCCCAATCATAAGCCATAATGATTTTTTGAACCAGGGAGTGGCGAACGACGTCTCCTTCGGTGAAATAAATTAAGCCAATTTCCTCGATATTTTTGAGTATGCGCTGCGCTTCGATGAGACCGGAGGTTTTGCCCCTTGGCAAATCGATCTGGGTAACGTCACCCGTCACTACCATCTTGGAGCCGAAGCCAAGACGTGTCAAGAACATCTTCATCTGCTCCGGCGTTGTGTTCTGCGCTTCATCCAATATGATAAAGGAATCGTCCAGCGTGCGTCCCCGCATATACGCCAGAGGGGCGATCTCGATCAGACCGCGCTCCATCGCCTTCACCGTCTGATCCGGCCCAAGGACGTCGTGCAGCGCATCGTACAGCGGACGCAGATACGGGTCCACCTTCTCCTGCAGATCGCCGGGCAGAAAACCTAGATTTTCTCCGGCTTCGACTGCTGGCCTCGTCAATACGATTCGTTTCACGGAGCCTTCCTTCAGCGCGGCCACGGCCAGCACAACCGCCAAATACGTTTTGCCCGTGCCTGCGGGCCCAATGCCAAATACGATATCCTTGCGGCGAATCGTCTTCACATAATGACGCTGGCCAATGGTTTTGACCATTATCTTCTTGCCGCGGTAGGTTGTTGCAATCTCCTTCTTGAACAGATCCAGAAGCTCGTCCGCCTGCATCGTGCGCGCCAGCTCAAGCGCATAAGCGACGTCCCGCTCGGAGGGAGTGTACCCGCCTCTGACGAGCTGGAGCAATACCTGGTATAGCTGCTCCAGCGACTCTGCTTCCTTGACCGGTCCGGAGATGACAATTTCCGCTTCGCGAGAGGATATAGACGACTCCACTTCCTGTTCTACTAATCTCAAAAATCGATCCCGCGGTCCGAATACCGCCAATCCTTCTTCGGCGCTTTCTAGCGGAACTTTAATTGTTTTCGTTTCGATTGGCAACAATACTCAGTCTCCCTGCATCTGGACTATGGGCACTTCTTGAATTAACGATTGCTCCACCTCAAAAAGAACTTTCATATAAACTTTACCATTCTCAGCCTTTTCATGCAAAACAAATTCGCTTCTGACGACAGCGTCGAGACCCGCTTTTTCGATCACATCCGCTTTGGCCTGCATCAATCCGACCGCTTTCGCTTCGTCCTGCGACAGCGTTCTCTCCTGTAGCGTCGTCTCCAGCACCGTCTCCTTCATGCGGCCGAGCGGCAGCTCCAGCCCCCTCCAAGAAAATCTTTCAAGACGGTCGATCGTTTCGGAAGACTCGTAGCCGTCCGAGCCATAGCCGCTGACCTGAAGGGCGCGCGAGCCGATCACGGCGTACCATTTGCTCTTTTTTTCGCCGGTATATACCTTAACCCTCTGCGTAAGAGGCGTCTCCACAAGAAACTCGTACCATACAAGCCCTCTCACCGAGCCCTTGGCGACAACCGCGCGAGCATTCGTTTCATTGCCAATCAGACCGGAAATTAACGTTTGTCCTTTTTTAACGCGTGTATTTTTTTTCACAACGGGCTTTCCAGCCTCCGCGATAATTTGTGTAACCACACCGTCCGCAGAGGCAACCAGGTGTCTTGGACTCTGCAGCTCTGGCACGTCCGGCAGCGTCATCTCCACCACCTGTATGGTAACCTTGGTGCCTTTTTTCTCCACGCCGATCCAGGTTGTTCCCGGTAGCGAGCTTACCAGCCGCTTGGACAGCGTATCCGGGCTCTGCAGGCGGAACGACCATTGAAGGGGGTATAAGCCCTCGGCCTTGGCAGCCCGCAAGATTTGCTCGTCAGACAGCTTTGCGTTGCCCTCCACCTCTACCGACCAGACCAGGGAAGACAGCATAAATATGATGGCGAAGAACAATGCGATTCCGCCCGTAAACCAGACGCGCTTCTCCGCTTTGACCAGCCAGAACGGCAAGCCTTTGCGCTGCTTGACATGAATACGGCAGCCTGTCTCCTTCAAAAAAGGACGAAGCCGAAAAAAATCACTCACCGACACCTCGAATTGAAGAAGTCCCTGGCTTGTCCAACGAATGCCGGACAAAGCGATCCCTCCTTCCAAAGCCCGGTTCACGAACCGCTCCGGCGCACCGCCCCGCGCTTGCACAACAACGACTCCCTGGAACCATAATGCCCCTTGTCCCTTCAACAGCTTCTCCTCCTAACGTTTGTTAACAGCTCAACAAGCCTTGGGTGCAATGAATCAGGAAGCGGCGTGCGGCTCCCTGACAAGGCTTCAGCTCAGCAGCTGAATATTGGTGATCACGCCTTCTATGAATACCTCTTCGGTCCATATCGTCCGTATGACAAGCGAGCTTCCGGTCACCTCCAGCTGTCCCTTGCTAAGCGCGAGACGAAGACGCTCGCTGGAGAACTGAACGACGCCCCGATGATTTTCGATATATAGCTGACGGTCTCCAATCATGGTGAGCCGAGGCAAGTCATACACAACATCCTGCGGCATATCAAGAAGCTCTGCCGTAAGCTTGCGGAATTTGCGTTTCAGGTGGCGCATAGACGGGCTTTGACCTCCTTGGCGATGAAGGTAGTTCAAGCAATTCGTTTAATTGGAGCATGGTTTGAAGTGTGCTATACCAAAATATGCTAAGCGCCAGCACTTTATGTGACGCAGGCTCAAAAACACCAATAGCCGGCGCTCCGCATGGCTGCGGCGCGCCGGCTTCACCTCCGGGGATGTCGGGGCGTTGAAATAAACAAGCTTGCCCTGGCCTGGAAGAGCTGTACGAGCCCAGCAAGCTGCTTGGGGTTATGGGCAGGCGATTTCCTCTGAATCAAGTGAAGGAAGCAGCAGTACAAGCGAGGCGTGTGCTAACTGCGCCGATTTGAACGATTTTTCGTTCAAATTCAGTACTCGGGACCTGCTGCTGCGCCCCTTTGAACGATATTTCGTTCAAATGCGGCACTAGGGACTCGCTGCTGCGCCGCCTTGACAGTTGATCGAGTAGGAGGAGGCGCCTAGCCTCCGTCCTCTCACACCACCGTACATGCGGGTCCGCATACGGCGGTTCCAATAGGTTAACAAAGCTCCAAATAACGAGAAAGCAAACTTTTCAGCCCTTTTGCTTCCCAATAGGAAGTTGGAAGGGCGTTGTTTGTGTTTCGAGACATTTCCCACGCTCCGCGTCTGGAGTTAGCCATGACGAAACATGCCCATTCTGGGACCCCGAGTCCTCGGAGTTCTCGGATACGAGTACGTACCCGTTTCCATTGCTTCCAGAGACACATGCGTAACCTGCGCCGAATCCACTGGTCGAATTTCTCGCAGTGACCTTTTGCTGAGGCTAGCCGGAAATAGCCAATCCAGCCGATGAGATAGCGGTTTAGTTGCATAATCCGGTTTTCCATAGACATCGATCGCGTTCGGTTCGTCAGCTCTCGCACCTTCTCTTTGAATCGTGAGATGGTTTGTGGGGCTAATCGAATCGTCGCTTTCTTATCCCTCAGGAAACTGAATCCGAGGAACTTACGGTTCCAAGGGCGATCTACCGCGCTTTTCTCTCGATTCACTTTCAGTTTCAGCTTCCCTTCTACGAAGCGTGTTACCGAATCCATGACGCGTTCTCCCGCACGTTTACTCGCAACGAATATATTGCAGTCGTCCGCATAGCGGGCGAATCGCAATCCTCGTTCGGTTAGCTCTTTGTCCAAGTCGTCCAACAGAATGTTCGCTAAGAGCGGACTCAATGGTCCGCCCTGCGGCGTACCCTCTCCCGTTTTCTCGAGCACGCCATTTGCCATAACTCCTGCATTTAGGTAGGCACGAATGAGCTTTAACACATATTTGTCCGTCACTTTCCTTGCCACCCTTGCCATGAGCATGTCGTGGTTTACTCGGTCAAAGAACTTCGCTAAGTCCATGTCTACGACCCAGCGGAACCCTTCTTGGATGTAATGTTGAGCTTGCTTTACCGCGTCATGCGCTCGCTTCCCAGGGCGAAAGCCATAGCTATGCCTTGAGAAGTCCGCGTCGAAGATCGGGTTCATCACTTGCAGAAGGGCTTGTTGAAGAAAGCGGTCCATCACGGTCGGGATGCCAAGCAGCCTCACGCCGCCTCCGGGTTTGGGGATTTCCACCCGTTTGACGGGCATGGGTCTGTAGGTTCCCGCAAGGAGCTCGGTCTTCACCGTCTCCCAGTGTGTTTTCAGGTAAGCTTGTAGATTCGCTACCGTTACGCTGTCCACGCCGGGCGCTCCTCCGTTCTGTACCACTCGCTTGTAGGCGAGCCTGAGGTTATCTCCTCTGAGCATTCGTTCTAACAAGTCGTTATTCGCTTCGCGAGAGGAAGGGGCGACTTGTGCCGACGAAGAACTCGGCGCTCCGGCATACCCTGACGGCTTCACCGTTTCTCTTTGCCGCGAGCTCTCTTGCGAGATTTTCTGCTGTCTTTGCTCTTCATGCGAACGCATCGGTTTCCTCTCTCCTTTCGGTTCAGCCCTTCCAGTTTCCGGCGTCCCGTACTCCCGTACTATGGCCTCTGCTGACTCCTGCGGATTCAGCGCGGCTTCTCAGCCGCGGTTACGAAGTAACTTCGCATTTTCCGCAGGCCTCCCCAGATAAGAACGTCATCTTTCTGCCCGTGACCACCTAAGTCTACAGCGCCAGCCCTTGGCGGCTTTGGATTTCGTCTTGGTGTGGAGACTCATCCGGCTGTCACTGCCTCAAATTAGGTTCGTGTACCTTGGCCCGTGCATTTGCCTCCGGCTTCCTTCAGATTCCGCCTCGCGGTGGACACCCTTGCCCTTGGCTACGGTAGGCGCTCGCCAGCCCCCGTTCGGGACTTTCACCCTAAAGATAACGCCCATGCTGGGCGTACCCAACAAAAAAACACCCCTGTTCAGGGGTGTTTTGTGTCCGGATCGTATGCTATTGCAGAAATTGCTGAACCGCTTGATTTACTAGTTTACCGTCTGCGCGCCCCTTTGTTTTGGGCATTAGAGCGCTCATCACTTTCCCCATATCGGCTTTGGAAGAAGCACCGAGTTCATGGATGGTCTGCCTTACTATCTCTTGAATCTCTTCTTCAGTCAGCTGCTCGGGAAGGTATTGACTAATAATTTCAATTTCTGCTGCAAGACCTGTTACCAGGTCATCGCGGCCGGCTTTTTGAAATTCTTGGAGGGAATCTTTACGTATTTTGATCTCGCGACTAAGAATATTAAGCACTTCATTATCTTCCAGGGGACGTTTAAGCTCAATCTCCATATTCTTAACGGACGCACGCATCATACGAATGGTGGTCAGCTTGAACTTGTCCTGACTCTTCATGGCTTGCTTCATATCGTCGGTCAATCGTTCGCTCAGGTTCATTATGCAAGGCTCCTCCTAAAACTTTCTCTTACGCGCAGCCTCGGACTTCTTCTTGCGCTTTACGCTTGGCTTCTCATAATGCTTGCGTTTTTTCACCTCAGCGAGGACACCGTCTTTAGCGATGGAACGTTTAAAGCGGCGAAGCGCAGCATCAATAGTTTCGTTTTTGCGAACTTTCGTTTCAGACACCAGTTTTCCCTCCCTCCGAAACAGACCGTCCAGAGCTATAACACGGTTTATCAAATTTCATTATAGAGTAAAGAGAATCCCAGTGTCAACTTCCGCTCTTTGGCAGCAATCCGCCCAGCTTCTCTCCGCCAAGCAAATGGATATGAAGATGGTATACAACCTGTCCGCCATCGCTGTTCACGTTGTTGATCAACCGGTATCCCGACTCCGCGATTCCTTGCTCCTTGGCGATCTGCCGCGCCGCTGCGAACAGCTCTGCGACCAACTCGGCATCCTCGTCCGCGACATCGTTCATCGTCGGAATATGCTTCTTCGGAATGATTAATATATGTACGGGCGCTGCCGGCTGAATGTCCCGAAAGGCCAGAACGGAATCGTTCTCGAACACCTTTTGGGACGGGATGGAGCCCTCAACGATTTTGCAAAAAATGCAGTCCATTTTCACTTCTCCCCCCTCACCCTTGTCCTAACCTCTATCATAGCGAAAATGGGACCGCTCGTCCAATAGAAGAACGCCGAGCCAGGGAAGCGCTCCCCCAGCTCGGCGTTCGGCAATTAGAAATAAAAAGGCAATAAGGACAAAGCCAGAAGCCCAGCCAGCGGGAAGCCTCTGCGGTAAAATCTGCGGCGCGGGAAATACGGATATCCGCCATAGCCGAAACCGCCGGGAAAAAACGCGCGATCATCGATTTCACCGGCGCAATAGGGCACCGCTAAGTACACCATATTGTCATCCACATGCTCAATGAAGCCATCCTGAAGCATACCGTCGCTGGTCTGCACCATGACATAACGGTGCATATGCTTCTCGCAATGACCCTTCTTCTCTGAAAGATCCATGGTTTGTTGACCCATCATTTCCATCTTGATCAGCCTCCTGTCACCTCATCATATGCAGGTATGGGCAGTTGGCTACTTTGCCGCCTCATCTTTTATCGTTAAGGCGTGGTCTCTTGCAGCAGGGCTTGAATGCGTTGGGCAAGCTCCAGCCATTCGTGGCCCCCCGACAGGCGGTACAGCGCGTTGCGGCTCTCTTCAATGACGTAAGGGAAGCTGTCCAGCGGCTCCTTCAGGGCGATAAATACATCGAGCAATGCCGTGATGTCTGACAGCTCCTCCGGGCGAAGCGGGCCTTCGCCCTCCTCGATGGCGAGCAAGCTGCCGCGCCACCCTTCTATAGCAGCGACGTATTCGGCAGGCGCATCGCTGAACGCTTCGCCGCCAATGGCCGCTGCATGCTGCATGATCGCGGCCATGCCGCTATGCCTGCTTTGAAGCAGGGCATCGCCCAGATGTCCCGCAGACAGCCGGGCTGCAGTACCGTCGGAAGACGCAAGCTCCCCAATTTGCCCAGCGATGCCGCTCCAATACTCCAACTCGCTTTGGCCGTCCTTGAAGCTGTCGAAGATCGATTGCCCCGTGTCCACAGCCTTGCCGCGTGTATGCTCGATATGCTTCGTGTACAGCAGCACATTGCCCATCAGGCTCATCACAAGCAACAACAATACGGCAGCTTGCAGGATAGTCCGTTTTTTCCTTTGGTTGTCCTGTTCCAAGATGATCCTTCCTCCATTATCGCGGCGCTTACAGCCTAATGAATACAGCGCCGTCAAAAAAATATAAGATAAGCTCGTCCACGCGGCGGCCCAGCGTTGTGGCGATCGCTTCGCCGTACAGCTCCAGCTGGAAGCGATGGCGCTCCGCCGCTTCTTCCCAATTGCCGTTCCATATTCGGTCCGTCTTGTAATCAAGCAGCGTCAAACCCTGCTCGTCCTGGAACAGGCAGTCGATAACCCCTTGAATAAGAATAGGCTCTTCCGCAAGCCCCTCGTCCCGTCGAGCATACACTCTGCCCGCGGGAAACATGCAGCTGAACGGCACCTCCCGTTTGACCCAATCGGCCTTCAGAAGCCGCCTGCCGAGCTCGCTGTCATAGAAAGCGAGTACAGAAGCGGGGTCGATTGCCTTCGCTTGGCTGTCCGTCAGCAGCTGCTTATCGACCATGCCTTGCAGCGTATGGCGTATCCCATCCTCCGAGATGGGGCCGTCAAGCGGAATATGCTGCATGAGGAGATGATGGACGGAGCCTCTCTCGGCTGCCGTAAGCGACTTCTCCCCCATAAAGGCCGGCCGGCGAAGCCGAAGCGTGAACGCTGGCTCCGTTCCTTCGCCATGGAAGCTGTCATATGAGATATGAGATGCTTCCTCCGAGCTCCATGCGCCGCCGGAGGCTTCCCATTGAACGGCATCCTCAGGCACTTCCGCGTGAAGCCGCTTCATCTCAGTGACGGACGTTTTGGCGGGCATGCCTAGGGCAGCCCAATGCGGGTAGCGCCACTCCAGCCGCTCCCGTAGCTCAAGGTCCTGGCCCGCATCCTCAAGCAATGCCAGCGACGTAATCGCCTGGAGACGCTCGCGCGCATGCTCGGCACTCTCATCGAGCGCTTCTTCGGCAGATGCCGCCGCCTCGCGCACGAACAGCTCTGCGGGCTCGATCCCGGCCTCCCATGCCATGGAGCCCTCCCCTCGGGCCAGCCTGTCCGACGCAAGGGGGCCTAACCAGTCGATAAAGGCGCGTGCGGATGCGACCTTATAGTCGGATAAGCCTCGGCCTCCGTCTCCCGCGCGGGACCATCGCTCCAGCGCCTTGCGGGCGTCAGCTGCAGTACCGACAAGGAACATCATCTCCTTGGGTCTGGTGAGCGCCACATACAAGATGCGCATCTCCTCCGCCAGCATCTCCATGCGCAGCTTCCGGCGTATCGCCAGAAACGGCAGCGACGGACAGCTGACGCGAAGCTCAGGATCCACATAACGAGGACCGAAGCCCAACGATTTGTGCTTCAGGAACGCGCTTCTTGTATCCTGCTCATTGAACCGCTTGCCTAGACCGGCGACAAACACAACGGGAAACTCAAGCCCCTTGCTCTTGTGAATCGACATGATGCGGACAACATCCTCGCCCTCTCCAAGGGCTCCCGCGGTCCCAAGATCCCCGCCGCTGTCCCTCATCCGTTCGATGAACCGCAGGAACCGGAACAGACCACGGAACGATGTCGCCTCATATTGCCTCGCCCGGTCGTGCAGCGCGCGCAGGTTCGCCTGGCGCTGCGCGCCGCCAGGCAAGCCGCCGACAAAGTCGTAATAGCCCGTCTCGCGATAAATGCGCCATAGAAGCTCCGTCAGCGAGCCCTGACGCGCTTCGTTCCGCCACCGGTCCAGTTTCTCCAGGAAGCCGGCCAGCTTCAGCCTGGACTCATCTCCCAGCCGCTCGGAGCCGGCAGCCTGCAGCACTGCCTCATAATACGACGATTGAGGCGCCGCAAGCCGAATAAGCGCCAGCTCCTCCGCATCAAGCCCGAATAACGGGGAGCGAAGCGCGGCAGCCAGCGGTATGTCCTGAAACGGATTGTCGATCACGCGCAGCATGGACAAGATCGTCTCGACCTCAGTCGCTTCGAAGTAACCGCTGCTAAGCTCGGCGTAAGCCGGTATGCCCATCAGCTGCAGCTCCTCGATGATAACCGGGGACCAGGCCTGAGTCGCCCGAAGCAGAATAACGACGTCTCGCCACTGCATAGGGCGGTATGCTTTTATTTTACCGTCAAACACCTGGCAGCCTCCGTCGACCAGCCCTCTCAGCTGTGCCCCGATCCATCGGGCTTCAAGCTGTGCGACCTTCAGCTCTGAGAGCTCCTCAGCTCCTGATGCTCCTTCCGCCGTATCCTCAGACCCCAATTCGGAATCCTCAGGAACACCGTCCTCCTCATCCTCCTTGCCGGTTCCGCGATCCAGCACCGCAAACCGCACCGTGCAGCCGCCAGGAACGAGCGGCTCCGGATAGGAAGCGCCGCATACCAGCTCCGCCCGTCTGTCGTAGTCCATCTCCGCAACCTTCTCCCGCATGATGCCGCGGAACACGTCGTTCACCCCGTCGACGACCTCCTGGCGGCTGCGGAAATTGCGCGCAAGATCGATTCGTTTGCCTGGAGCGCCCTCTTCTGCAGCATCGGCTGCTTCCTCTCTGCTGCGGTAGACCTTATATTTGGCCAGGAACAGATTGGGCTCCGCAAGGCGGAAGCGGTAGATGCTTTGCTTCACGTCGCCAACCATAAAGCGATTGCCACCGCCGGGGCGCTGGATCAGCGACACAATCGCCTCCTGCACCATATTGGTATCCTGGTATTCGTCCAACAGGATCTCGTCGAACAAAGCCTGATAGTCCAATGCCGCTATGGAAGGCAGCATCTCGCCAGGGGTAGACGCGGGGTCTCGCAATATGCGGAGGCAATAATGCTCCAAATCGCCGAAATCCAGAAGCCCTTTGGTCCGTTTCGCCGACTCGAATCGTTCCCCGAAGGCGATAACCAGCTCAGCCAGCGTGCGCATCAGCGGCGCAAGCTCGGCGAGCTCCTCCGCGAACTGCTCCGCGTCACGGCCGAACAATTCGTCGGCGAGTCCGGACACCAGCTTCTTCGCGCCTTCGCGGAGCTCCTTGGCTTGCTCCTGAAGCCCTTTGTCGTAATCCTCGCCGCGCAGCGCCTTCAGCTTACCGAACGCCGCCTGGCGGAACGGCTCGGCCCAATGACGCCACGAAGTGGATCGCACATGGTCCAGCAAACCCTCCACCAGCGCAAGATCGTCGCTGAAGGCTTCCGCGTACGGGGAAGGCCCCGCTGGCTGGCGAGCCAGCTCCAGCGCTTGACGGAGCTGATCCGCAGCGCCTTCCAGATCGAGCGTCATGTCAGCGCGGAGCGTCGATATCCACTCGCTACCCTCCAGGTGCTCCACGGTCGCCTCCTCATAGGCTGCGGCTGTCTCCCGCAGCCATTGCTCCGGCCAGGGATGGCTTTGCGCGAAGTCATACAGGCTCAGCACAAGCTGATAGAGCGGCTCGTCGCCGCGTTCGCCGCCATAGCGGTCCGCCAGCTGCAGGAACGCTCCGTCCGCCTCGCCTTGTCCGCCATACTTCTCCTCGAACAAAGCATCCAATGTATCCAGCCTGATTAGCTCGCTCTCCGTTTCATTGGCGATTCGGAAGCCCGGATCGAGACCAATCAGCGGATAATAACGCCTGATGACATCCAGGCAGAACGAATGCAGTGTCGTAATGGATGCTTTGCCCATCAGAGCAAGCTGCTTCCGCAGATGCTCCGAATCCGGCTGGCGCTCCAACTCCTTCTCCAGAGCGAGCCGGATGCGATCCTTCATCTCCGCCGCCGCGGCCTTGGTGAACGTTGCAACAAGCAGACGATCCACATCGGTGCGGGAGGATATTTTGCGAATAATTCGCTCTACCAGCACGGCTGTCTTGCCGGACCCTGCCGCGGCCGCTACCAGCACATTCTCCCCTTCCGTTACAATCGCTTCCCATTGATCGTCTGTCCATGTGCTGTTTGCCGGCTTCGGCACGAATGGATTCAACATATTCTCACTCCCCCTCTAGCTGCCGCCAAACCTCTTCCCTGGATGGTTTCCCCAGCTTCCGGTAGACGTTCCCCTCGAACAGCGCGTCGAATTGGCATACTGGCTTGTAATCGCAGAATTGGCAGGGCGACTTGGGACCCAGCCGATAAGGCTCAATCGATACCTCGCCTTCCAGAATGCTGTTCCCAATTCGGCCGATCATATCTCTGACGGAACGACGCAGCGAGCTCCACTGCTCCTCCGTCACAACAGAGGAGCTGCTGTAGAAGCTCGCGTCCTTCTTGAGCGCAACGGGCAAAATATCGGAGTAGCCCGTATCCAGCTCGCCGTCCATCAGTCTGGCCACCTCAGAATCGGCCGTCAGCAGCCCTTTGGTCTTGTATCGCTTCAGCAGCTTCGATGTCACCTCGTGGGGCTCGATACGATTCGCAAGCTGCAGCAGCGGATTGTGGACATGAAAGTACAGCACGCCTGCCGGCTGCGCAGGCTTGCCCAGCCACTGCTCTGAGTGCGTTATGAGCACATCGAGATAAGTGAGCATCTGCAGCGACAAGCCATGCACGACCTCCTCCAGCTTCAGCGAGGTGGAGCTGGATTTGTAATCCAGCACGCGCAGAAGCAGGCCCTGCTCCGTCTCCGCAGCGTCGACACGGTCAATTCGGCCTACAATTTCCAGCTCGGCACCGCCATCCAGCGGCAGAACCAGCGCCGGAATGGCTCCGCCAGGGCCAAAGTCCACCTCCGTTGCGACTGGCTGGAATTTCGCGCGTCTGGCATGCTCGCCTAATATGATGGCTGCCTGCGCGACAATCTCCTTCAGCTTCCGCGCAATATATTGAAATCTTCCGCTGCTCAGCAGGATCTGCGATTGCAGCTTCGGCGCAATTTCATCTACCGTATGAGACGCTTCTTGCCTAATCTCCTGGCGCGTCAGCTTGCCCCAGCGGCTCTCCAGCTTGCCCGCAAGCTTGCTAAGCGCGGCATGGAACAGCTGGCCGACATCCGGCGCCTCCAGACGGTAGAGCTTGCGCTCGCGAAGCTTAAGGCCGTGTACGGCAAAATGCTGGAACGGACAAGCGACGAAGCGCTCCATTCGGGATACGCTGACGGATAGCCGGTCGCCGTACAGCTCTCTCGCGAGCGTCCGGGGCAGCGCCTCCTCTTGATTGTGATAGGTCAAGGATCGGACAAGACGCTGAAGCTGTCCCTGCCATTCCGGTCGAACGGCGTACCAGTTGTATAAGTCCCACCAGAACGGAGCCATTTCGCCTTCCTGCCGCCAATCGCGCAGCGCCTTAATCAGATGCGACACCGTACGCTCTGGATGCTGCACGAAGGTCCGCTGCGTGTCGGGCGACATACCAGGCGCTGGCTCCGCAGATGCGTCCTGTACGGCAATTCCCGGAAACAACGCCCGAATGCCCCGAATAATCTCCGATGGCAGCAGCGTCTTGCCTTCCTCATCCGCCGCGGACCAGCTAATCCAGAGCGATTCGCTGGGCGTCGTCAGCGCGTTGTAGATCATGAACCGCTCGTCAAGCAGCCTCCTGCTCACGCTGGGCGCCAGCTCGAAGCCATTCGCGCCCAACTCGTCACGCTCGGCCTCCGTCAGAATGCCGTCCTCCTTCACCCTCATGGGCATAACGCCATCATTAGCTCCAAGCACGTAGCAGACGCGAATGCGTCCCGACCTCGTCCTCTCCATGCTGCCGATTAGCACCTCGTCTATCGAAGGCGGCACAGAGGCCAGATTCAGACTGTCCAAGCCCGCCTCCACCATACCGGCGAACAGCTCGGGCGTCAGCTCCTGATCGCCGGCCAGCTCCACGAGCTGATCCAACATGGCCATCACATTATCCCACAGCTGACGGTGCGACCGGCTGCGCCGCGGATCGCCGTTTGCCATATCCTCAGCGCTCCAGAGGTCCAGACGATCCGCCGCCTCCGCCTGCTCCAGCAGACGATACAGCGCCTCGCACATTCCTCTTACGTTGCCTGGCCTGCGCAGGGCGTCGCCGAACGACTTCAGTGGAGGGACCACGGTGTCGCGGGCCGCCATGACCATTTCGAACTCGCGGCGCGCGCTGGCCGTGATGGATGCCTCCAGCTCCTCGTCGTCCTCCAGCGAGGGCTTGCCAAGCGGCCTCCAGCTTCGCTCATCCAGCCACTTCCAGCCATCAATCCCTGCGGCAAGCGCATAGTTTTCCAATCGGTCGAACCACTCGCGAGGCAGGCTGCCATCAGCCGGATTCAGCATCTCTGTCTTGATGCAGCGGAACACGGCGTCGTAACGCCAGCCGTGAAGCACCGACTCCAGCGCGGAGCGGATAAATTCAACCAGCGGATGATGGGTCGCCTTCGACTTCTGGTCAATGAAATACGGTATCTCATAATCGTTGAATATAACGGATATATAATCGGCGTAATCCTCGGCATTTCTTACAAGAATCGCGAAATCGCGCCACCTGACGCCGTCGCGCGCCTTCACGAGCATGTCTCGCGCTACAGCCTCGACCTCCGCTCTCCGGTTCGGGGCAGAAGCCAGGCGAATGGCGCCATTGTAGGCGGCATCACTCCCGCCTCCAGGGATCAGGAACGGGACGCGCTGGCCGTAATGCTGCTCCAGATGCGCCAGAACAGGACTCTGCGCAAACTTGGGAGCAGGCCGCTTGTTCAGATCGACGGGCTCCAGCACATCAGCGCCAAGCTTCTCTGCCAGCTCCGCCAGCTTCACACAAGTCTCCGCCGTAGGATGGAACAGCTCCAGCTCATGCGGTCTCTCGTCTGACCGGTACGGCCGATCCAGCGTCAGCGTCACGCTTACATGCGCGCCGGAGGCAAGCAGTGTGCCGAGCGCCTCCATTTCCGTCGGCGTGAAGCCATGGAAGCCGTCCACCCAATAACGAGCCTCTTTCATGGCCGACGCGGCTCCATAGCCAGTCTTCAGGCGCTCCAAGTAATCCTCGGCGTCCACATATTTGCCTTCCAGCTCGCCTTCCATCGCTTCGTATATGCGGCCCAGATCATGCAGCTTACGCTTCAACAGCCCGCTCTTGCTCCCCTCCGACGCACCGGCGAACTGGCGAATGCCGTCCGACTGGACGCCGTACCGCTTCCACTCCGTCAGCAGCTCCGACAATCGCTCGATAAAGCCCGCTTGCTCCCCGCTGCCTCGGAACAGCTCCAGCTCGGAGGCAAGCTTATGCACGATTTTGTACAGCAGCATCGACTTGCCCGTGTCGCCGATCGGCACGAGCGCCGTGCCTCCCGACTCCTGCATAACCCGGAACGCCAGTCGCCGGAAGCTTAACGCCTGAGCCCGAAGCGAGCCCCTTGGACCGCCGCCCTTCAGGAGCGAATATTCGGTCTGGAAGGTCGCCTGCTCCGGCACAAGCATAATGAGCGGAGGACCGCCCGGGTCTCTCCGCATTTCCTCTCGTATCTCCATCTGGCAATAGCTCGTCTTGCCTGAGCCTGCCCGTCCAATAATAAATCGAAGCGGCATTGTTCGCTCTCCTCTCCCGAGCTTGAACATCGCGTGAATTTAATGAGTTTGAGTTTTGCTGCGAACCTCGAATATCGCAAATTTCAAATAATGGCCCTCATTGACGCCAAGCAGCTGCGGATGATCCTTGCCGGCTGCGCGCCACTCCACTAGGCGAAGCAGCTTGCCGGCATCGTTCGCCGCCTCTTGGATGGTCTCCAGAAACAAGTCGGGCCGCATATGATAGGAGCAGCTCGCTGTCACCAGGTATCCGCCCTCGTTGACCAGTTTAAGGCCCTGCAGATTAATATCCTTGTAGCCTCGACACGCCCCCTGCACCGCATTTCTTGTCTTGGCGAACGCGGGAGGATCCAGAATAACCACATCCCAGGTCCGGCCCGCCGAAGCCAGCTTCTTCGACGTATCCCCGCCGCCAGCCGCTCTGCTCTTACGCTCCTCCAGCCCTTTCACTTGCTCCCGCAAGTATTGGAACGCGTCCGCAACGACGAACTCCACGCGCTCGGAGAAGCCATTGCGCTCTACATTCCGCTTCGCAGTGTCAATGGCATGCTGAGACACATCGAGACAGGTAACCTTCTTGGCGCCGTATTGACAAGCGTGCAGCGTAAAGCTGCCTGTGTGGGCGAAGCATTCCAGCACCGTTGCGCCATCCCAGTAGGGGAAGGTGACGGCCTTGCCATTGGCGTTGACGGGTACAAGACCGGCCTCCTCATGCTCCGGATGAGCGGACAGCCGTATGCCGCTTCGCGCCCCCCAGCCCTGCATTAACGGCGCAATGGAAGCCCGGTTCTCGCGCTGATCGAAGAAATAGCCTGTTTTTTGACCATCCACGATATCCACTTCCAGCTTCAAGCCATTCTCCTCGATAATGACGATCGGCTCGCATTGCCCGTACAACACACCCTTCCGCTCCTCCAGCCCTTCCAAGCCGCGGACGCTGACGTCGCTTCTCTCATAGATGCCGGCTGGCTGGAACACCTCCACAAGCGCGTCAATCAGCGCCGCCTTCACAACCTCCATGCCTAAGGTCAGAATTTGCACCACCAGCACGTCGCCGAAACGGTCTACGATCAGCCCCGGCAGAAAGTCTGCTTCTCCGTATACGAGGCGGCAGTCCCGATCCGCGACAAAGCGTTCCCTGTGCTCCTTGCAGCGCTTCAGCCTCTCCGCCAGGAATGACTGACCCATTACGGGGATAGGCTCGTAGGAAACAATGCGCACCGTAATCTGCGATTTCGGATTCCAGTAGCCCGTAGCCAAATATTTGCCCTGATGATTCACAACCTCCACCAGACCGCCTGGCTCGGCTTGTCCCTCCAGCCTGTCGATTTCACTCCCGAATATCCAGGGGTGCCCCTGCTCCGTTCTTTTTTTGCGCGCCTTGTTCAGCACGATTTTGGCTTGCTCGCTCAACTTGACATACTTCCTCTCTATGTACGGGCTTGTCATGACGGTTTGGACCTAGGCATACCTATAAGTCATGGATAGATAATAAAGGAGATATTACAAATGATACATACGATTCTGGTCCCCATGCTGCTTGGCTTCGCCGTGTTTATGTGCGGCATGAAGCTGATGGAGCTGGCGCTGCACCGCTTGGCCGGCCCTTATCTGTCAGGAGCGCTGCAACGCTCCACACGAACGCCGCTGCACGGACTAGCCGTGGGCACAGCAACGACCGCTGTCCTGCAGAGCAGCACGGCGGTAACGATTATTTCGATAGGTCTCGTTAATGCGGGGCTGCTTACTTTCCCGCGCACGCTGGGCATCATTCTGGGTACAAATATCGGCACGACGGTGACAACCGAGCTTATCGCTCTGCATATCCATGACCTTGCTGTACCGCTGCTGTGTATATCTACCGCGATCTGGCTTCTGACCGCCTTGCTCGGCGAGGCTGGGCTCATTCCCCGTCTGGGCGCTCCCAGATGGCTGGAGTATGTGCGCTTTGTATCCGTGGCGTTATGCGGCTTCGGACTACTGCTGTATGGCCTGACGATGATGCAGTCGATCGGGCCGGCTGTGCAGCAAAGCCCCATGTTCGACTGGTTCCTCCAGAAAGCGGCCGCCGGTATATGGTGGGGACTTGCGGCTGGAGCCATATTGACCGCTGCCATTCATAGCAGCGCCGCAGTGATTGGCCTCGTCATGGGGTTCGTCAGCATCGGAGCGATGTCTCCGGAGCTCGGCGTCGCTCTTGTGCTCGGCTCTAACGTAGGCACCTGTGTAACGGCCCTTCTGGCGTCCATCGGAGGCTCGCGGGCCGGTCAATTCGTTGCTTATGCCCATACGCTCCTCAACCTGCTTGGGGCTCTTCTTTTCCTGCCGCTTACCGGCGAGCTGACAGCGTTCGCGGGCTGGCTGTCCCATTCACCCGCCTCGCAAATCGCTCACGCCCAGACGATATTTAATATCGCTTGCTCCCTGCTCGCGCTGCCCTTCTGTTATATGAGCGTGTTCCGTCGCTTGGATTCCATAGAGCTCAGATAGGGAGAATGAACGCCTTACGGCTGAACAGCAATACCCAGCAGCTGCAGCGCACCGGCTACGATGCGATGATTATTGTCGTAGCCGGACTGCTTCTGCTTGCGCCAGGCCTCCAGCGGCTCGAACCAGTCGACGCCGCGAATTTCCTCCACCTGCGCCTGATGCTTCCCGCCAACGGCCTCTACAAGATAATAATGCACCTCTTTGTTCACGGTGCCGTATTCATGATGCTCATATTGATATTTGATCTGGTCGATAGGCGCAATAATGACACCGGTTAGACCGGTTTCCTCCGCAATTTCGCGAAGCGCGGTCTGCTCCACCGTCTCGCCCGCCTCCATCTTGCCCTTCGGCAGGGAAACCTTGCCATAGCGGTCCTGAATGAGCTGAATTTGCAGCTCACCTTGTTCGTTGCGGCGGTATACAACACCGCCAGCCGAAATTTCCAACATGCGCCTTCCCCCCTGCAACATTTACGCATTAGTATATGCAGCAAAGGATTCCTTCATCTTCCGCTCATAGGCGAAATGATGCAGGAATCCTGCGTTGTGCTTCCCGATTTTACGCTTGTACCGCCTCTGCCGAAGGCAAAGCGAACGCCCTGGACGGCTTTGATTCCGCTTGGGCAATGGGAATATGCGGCTCCAGCACACGAAGGAACTGGCCCCGGCATTCATTGACGCCCGCCTCCGTTATTTTCACGCGGCACAGCTTGCCGATCATATCCTCCGTTCCGTCGAACACAACCTGCAAATAGTTGTCGGTATAACCCATGACAAGACCTTGTCCCGGGGCTCCCTTGTAATCGCGCTCCGGTATAACGTCCAGCACAGCTCCCACATATTGCTGCGCGTATTGAAGCTGCAACTTCTCCGACAGGTCGATCAGCTTATGCACACGTTCGTTTTTGATCTCCTCGTCGACCTGGTCCTCCATGCGAGCGGCAGGCGTACCCGTCCGCTTGGAATACGGGAAAACGTGCATTTCGGCAAAGCCCAGCTCCTCCATATAGCGGTATCCGTTCTCGAACATTTCGTCCGTCTCGCCGGGAAAGCCCACAATGACATCCGTTGTGATCGCCACGCCTGGCATCGCTTCATGCAGACGCTTGATCTTGGCGGCGAACTCCTCTGTCGTATATTTGCGGCGCATGCGCTTCAGCACAGCATTCTCGCCCGCTTGAAGCGGAATATGCAGATGGCGGCACATTTTGCTGGATTTGTTCAGCACCTCAATCATCGCGTCGTCGATTTGGCTGGCTTCGATGGAGCTGATGCGAATGCGCTCAAGCCCCTCCACTTTGTCCAAATCCCAAAGCAGGCTGGTCAAATTATAATTTTCCATATCGTCGCCGTACCCGCCTGTATGAATGCCGGTCAACACAATTTCCTTGTACCCGGCGTCTACCAGCGCTCTGGCCTGCTGGAGCACGCTTTGCGGATCGCGGCTGCGCGACAGTCCGCGCGACCACGGGATAATGCAGAAGGTGCAGAAGTTATTGCAGCCCTCTTGAATTTTCAGGAAGGCGCGCGTCCGCTCTGCAAAATCCGGCACGTCGAGCTCCTCGAAGCTGCGCGTCTTCATAATATTGCGAACCGCGTTGACGGGCTGGCGATCGTCCTGGATTTGCTTGACGAAGCTCATGATTTTATCGCGGTCCTGTGTCCCGATCACAAGATCAACGCCTTCGATTGCCATAATCTCCGCTGGCGAGGTCTGAGCGTAGCAGCCGGTCACCGCCACGATGGCGTCTGGATTGCGCCGAATGGCGCGACGAATAATCTGGCGGCTCTTCTTGTCGCCTGTATTGGTCACCGTGCAGGTATTAATCACATAGACGTCGGCCGTCGACGCTTCGAAATCGACTTGCTCGTAACCTTCATTTTTGAACAGCTGCCAGATCGCTTCCGTATCGTAGAAGTTCACTTTGCAGCCTAATGTGTAAAACGCGACTGATGGCATGATGGTCACGCTCCTCCCATTTCTCCGGATTCATATAATAGACAGGCCAGCCCAACTAAGCCTGCCGTTTCCGTTCTCAATATGCGTCTGCCCAGGGCAATCAGTCTCGCCCCGGCCTCGCTTGCTTCCTTCGCCTCCCGCTCGGTAAAGCCCCCTTCGGAGCCAACGATCAGCAGCACGCGCGGCGCAGAGGCTCCATCGCCCTGCTCCCGCTTCCATTGCCGGACGGCATCGGCGATACCGATCCCATGCGCATCTTTGCCCTCGGCCTCATAGCAGAACAACGCAAGGTCATATTGGCCGATTTCCTTCAGCAAGCCCTTCCAGGTAAGGAACGGCTGGATCGCAGGAATGCAATGCCGATGCGATTGCTCGGCCGCCTCCTTGGCGATTTTGCCCCACCGCTCCAGACGCTTCGCTTCCTTCTTGCCGTCGTATTGCACGACCATACGCTGGGATTCAAAGGGTAGAAAAGCGGCGGCGCCGATTTCCGTCCCCTTCTGTATCACAAGCTCCATTTTGTCGCCCTTGGGCAAGCTCTGCGCAATCGTGATCCGCCAAGCTGGCTCACTGTCCGGGGCAAGCTTCTCCAGCACTTCAGCACGCACCTCCTGCGGCGCGGCGTCCACAACGGAGGCAAGCACCGTGCAGCCTTGTCCGTCGCAGGCGATCAACCGGTCTTCCGGCTTCATCCGCATGACGCGAACGGCATGATGGGCATCCTCGCCCGTTATCGTAACAACGCCTTCCTTGATTTGCTCCGGCGCCACAAAGTATCGCTGCATATCCTTACAATCCATCCTTCATCTTAGCATGTATGGCCTTGTGAAATCTATTGGAATGATTTCTAGCTCCAGACCATCTGGAAGCCGAACAGGGAGCTGAGCATACGATTAATTCCAGTATACAGCGGGACCTGCAGTCCCAGTATGGGGTCCAGCGTAACGGCCCGCAGCGGCGGTATAAACACAAATAATAAAAAGAGGAACATGCCCCACTGAATATTTTGTTCAACCTTATAACGAATCCGAAGCGGCAGAAATTCCGAGACGATCCTGTATCCGTCCAGAGGCGGCAGCGGGATCAGATTGAATACGAACAACAGAAGATTAATGGTGACGAAATAAAAGAAAAACACTTGCAGAGCGGACTGTACGCCAGTCGAAGCAGCCT
This sequence comes from Paenibacillus sp. PL2-23, assembly GCF_040834005.1. Lineage (NCBI taxonomy): Bacteria > Bacillati > Bacillota > Bacilli > Caryophanales > Paenibacillaceae > Paenibacillus > Paenibacillus sp. PL2-23. Next base: position 2,535,553 of record NZ_CP162129.1, on the reverse strand, counting down.
GCATGAGACCCGTGCCATATAAAATATAAATCAGCAGCATGCCGATAAAGGCCATAAGCAAATTGCTGAGCGGGCCGACTGCGGATACGATGACGCTCATCGTCCGGCGATGCTTGAACCGGCTCGCGTTGACCGGCACGGGCTTCGCCCAGCCAAATCCCGCAATAAGCAGCAGAATCGTACCGAAGATGTCGAGATGAACCATGGGATTAAGCGTCACTCGGCCCTCTCGATAAGCCGTGTCATCCCCGAATTTATATGCGCTGTAGGCGTGGGCAAATTCATGCACCGTGAAGACAATCATAATAACGATAACGACAAACGGCAGATGCTCCAGCGGATACCACAGGAAGTTTTCCATTTAAGCCTCCTTAAGGTTTTTTGGCGACAAAAGCGATCCAGTCTTCGTCGCGGCGCTTCTCCACAATAACAAATCCGGACGCCTGGAGACCACGCTCCACATCGTCCTCCTTGTTCTTGTACACACCAGATGCAATGTAGATGCCGCCAGGCTTCAGCGCCTCGTATACATCGTCGATGAACAGCAGAATAATCTCGGCCAGAATGTTAGCGACAACCAGATCGACCGGCACCGTCACCCGCAGAGCACTGCTATCCTCTTCTCCCGCCTGCTCCTCGCGCAACACGCCCAGCAAATCGCTTAGCTTCACTTCCACCTGCTGGGACAAGTCGTTCAGACGGACGTTCTCCGTGGCGCTGGATACCGCTATGGGATCCAAATCCAGCGCAAGGACGCTCTTCGCGCCTAGACGGCATGCGCCGATAGCCAGAATGCCGGAGCCTGTGCCGACGTCAATCATCTCTTCCCCGCCCTGCACCACCGACTCCAGTGTCTGCAGGCAGAGAGCTGTGGTGGGATGGGTCCCCGTGCCGAACGCCATGCCGGGATCCAGCTCAATAATTCGTTCGCCCTCGCTCGCCTCGTAAGCTTCCCAGGTTGGCTTAATCGTCAGCGTATCGGACACGCGCAGCGGCTTAAAATATTGCTTCCAGGCCGTTGCCCAGTCCTCATCGTCCACTTCCTTCGCGGAATAGGACACATCGCCCGTATCAATATCGAATTCCTTCAACTCGTCAACGCGCGGCTTCAGCGCTTCGATTAATTCACCCGTATCTGTTCCTTCGGGAAAATAGCCCTTAATAACCGCCTGACCCTCCGGAATATCGTTAAGCGGAAATTCATACCACTGCCCCAGAGAAGTATCGCGCGGCTTGTTCAGCGAGCCCGATTCTTCAATTGAGACGCCGCCGGCGCCCATCTCATGGAGGAAGTTGGAGATCATCTCCGTTGCTTCTTCAGTCGTTGCTATCGTAATTTCATGCCATTTCATTCATATTGCCTCCCAGGTTCCAAATTGCCTATCCTCTATTGTACAACAGACTTGCTTCCAAGCACAAAAAAATGGCGCAAAAAAGACTTTCGTCTCTTGCGCCATCCCGATGCCACACTTAACTGAGCGTCGTATCCACACTGCCTCCGACCTGCTGAATGAGGTGCAGCGCCCTCTCCGCCACTGACTCATCCACCGTTGCGGTCAATATGCCTCCGCCTTCCTCATAGCCGCTGACAGCGGCCGCTCGAAGCGCCTGCAGCTTATGCAGCGCCTCCTGCGCTTCCCGCTCGGACTTGAACGAGGCCTGAATTTCGATCGGCCTCATGTCTCGTTGCGGCGATCCGCTTCGGCTGCCCGCTTCATCGCAGCGCGATCCGCGTCGTCGGCAAGCTCCTCCGCAAACTCCACATCCTCGGCTTTGCCGTTATGGAACTCAGCCTCCTCGACCGGAAGCTCTCCGAAGTTGATTTTCTTCATATCGTTGTCCATGCCATGCTACCTCCTCGACAAGGCCATATGCCTGTTCCTTCTAGGGTAGAATGCGCGAACTTCTTCAGCATTATTCAAAAAAAAAGACGTTCCGCGCGTTAATCGCCGCGGAACGCCTTCTTCATCCGTTCGAAGATGGATTCGTGATTCTCGCCCTGCTCGCTTGTGGTTTCCCCTGTCAAGCCGCCGAATTGGCGCAGCAGGTCCTTCTGCTCGTCGGTCAGGCTTGTTGGCGTAACGATCGTCACCTTAACGTGCTGATCGCCTGTGCCATAGCCGCGAAGCTTCGGCACGCCCTTGCCCTTCAGACGGAAATAAGTGCCCGTCTGTGTGCCTGCCGGCACCTTGAGCTTCACCTTTTCACTCAGAGTCGGAATTTCGATCTCATCACCAAGCGCCGCTTGCACGAAGGTAAGCGGAACCTCGCAATAGATATCGTCGCCTTCCCGGTCAAAAAACTCATGGGCCTTCACGCGAAGCACGATATATAAATCGCCCGCCGGTCCGCCTCGCAGACCGCCTTCTCCTTCGCCGGACATCCGGATTTGAGCGCCGTCGTCCACGCCCGCCGGAATGTTGACCTTGATGCGGCGCTGCTTCTTCACTTTGCCCGCGCCATGGCACGTGACGCATTTCTCGCGGATAATACGTCCAGTGCCGGAGCAATTCGTACACGCGCGGCGGTTGACCATACGTCCGAACGGCGTATTCTGCACAACCTCCTGTTGACCCGTTCCTTTGCACGTGGAGCAGGCCTCTGGCTTGGTGCCCGGCTTTGCCCCATTGCCATGGCAAGTATCGCAGGACTCCGTACGAGGAATCGTAATTTCCGCTTCCTTGCCGAATACGGCTTCCTTAAAATCAATGGTCATCGTATATTGCAGATCATTGCCTCGCTGCGGTGCATTAGGATCGCGGCGAGAGCCGCCCCCACCGAAGAACATATCGAATATATCCCCGAAGCCGCCGAAATCCTGGCCGCCCGCTCCGCCCATGCCTTGATTGGGATCGACATGCCCGTAACGGTCGTATGTCGAGCGCTTCCCGTCATCGCTGAGCACATCGTAGGCTTCCTTCACTTCCTTGAACTTCGTTTCCGCGTCCGCCTCTTTGTTGACGTCCGGATGATACTGACGTGCAAGCTTGCGGTACGACTTCTTGATATCCTCCGCGGAGGCATCCTTGCCGACGCCTAGCACCTCATAATAATCGCGTTTGTTAGCCAACCGATCTCACCCCCGCTGATCACTTGTTTTCCCCTGTTCCACGCAACGCATGAAAGGAGGTCAAAGACAGGGCAAGCCCCTCTTTGACCTCTCGCCGTTTCCGCTTACTTCTTGTCGTCGACGACCTCGTAGTCGGCGTCCACTACATTGTCCTTGCCTCTAGCCTCGGCAGCCTCACCCTCAGGAGCTTCGCCCCCCTGCGCTTGGGAAGCCTGCTCATACAGCTTGACAGACAGCTGCTGCACGATTTCTGTCAGCGCCTCGACGGCAGCGTTAATTTGCTCCACGTCGTCTGTTGCGATGGCAGCAGTTACTTTTTCTTTGGCCGCGTTTGCTTTCTCGATTTCGGAAGGGTCCACCTTGTCGCCAAGGTCCTTCAACGTTTTGTCTGTTGAGTAGACGAGCTGGTCAGCCGCGTTTTTAGCTTCAACAAGCTCTTTGCGCTTCCGGTCTTCTTCAGCGTTCAGCTCCGCGTCCTTCATCATTTGCTCGATTTCCGCCTCGCTCAGACCGCCGGAGGAAGTGATTGTAATTTTTTGGCTTTTGCCTGTGCCTTTGTCCAGCGCGGATACGTTCACAATGCCGTTGGCATCGATATCGAAGGTTACTTCGATCTGCGGTACGCCGCGCGGCGCAGGAGGAATGTCGCTAAGCGTAAAGCGTCCCAGCGTCTTGTTGCCGGCTGCCATGGAGCGCTCGCCCTGCAAGACGTGAATCTCAACGCCCGGCTGATTGTCCGCATACGTGGAGAACACCTGCGATTTGCTTGTCGGAATCGTCGTGTTGCGGTCGATCATCTTCGTGAATACGCCGCCTGCTGTCTCAATACCCAGGGACAATGGCGTAACGTCAAGCAGAACCACGTCCTTGACGTCGCCTGTCAGCACGCCCGCTTGAACAGCTGCGCCCAGAGCGACAACCTCATCCGGATTAACGCCTTTGTGAGGCTCTTTGCCTGTCAGCTTCTTCACCGCTTCCTGCACAGCAGGAATACGCGTCGAACCGCCAACCAATACAATCTTGTCAATATCATTAGCTGTCATGCCAGCATCGCTGAGCGCCTGGCGAGTTGGACCAAGCGTACGCTCTACGAGACCTGCGGACAGCTCCTCGAATTTCGCGCGGGACAGATTCATCTCCAAATGCTGAGGCACTCCGTCTACCATTGTAATGAACGGCAGGGAAATGGTGGAGGTCATAACGCCGGACAGCTCTTTTTTCGCTTTCTCAGCGGCGTCTTTCAAGCGCTGCACTGCCGCTTTGTCCTTGGAGAGGTCAACGCCCTGCTCCTTCTTGAACTCCGCTACAAGATAATCGATGATGACTTGGTCGAAGTCGTCGCCGCCAAGCTGGTTGTCGCCGCTGGTCGCCTTCACCTCGAAGAAGCCGTCGCCCAGCTCCAGGATCGACACGTCGAATGTGCCGCCGCCAAGGTCATAGACGAGGATCGTCTGGTCTTCAGCCTTCTCCATACCGTAAGCAAGCGCAGCAGCTGTAGGCTCATTGACGATACGCAGAACCTCAAGGCCCGCGATTTTGCCCGCGTCCTTCGTTGCTTGGCGCTGGCTGTCATTGAAGTAAGCTGGCACTGTAATAACAGCCTGTGTAACCGTTTGGCCCAGGTAAGCTTCAGCGTCAGCCTTCAGCTTCTGCAGAATGATTGCCGAAATTTCCTGCGGCGTAAATTCCTTGTCGTCAATTTTTTCCTTATGGTTTGTGCCCATATGGCGCTTGATGGAGATAATCGTGCGATCAGGGTTTGTAATAGCCTGGCGCTTTGCCGTTTCGCCGACAATACGCTCTCCGTCCTTCTTGAAGCCGACAACGGATGGGGTCGTGCGATTGCCCTCCGGATTGGGAATGACGACGGCTTCGCCGCCTTCCATAACGGCTACGCAGGAGTTAGTTGTTCCTAAGTCAATACCGATAACTTTGCTCATGACTGAGTCCTCCCAAATAATTAGTTATTCTATATCTCGGCCCATTAGCCGCTAACCTTCACCATCGCGGGACGGAGTACCTTCTCCTTGAGCATATAGCCCTTCTGAACTTCCTCCACTACGATGCCTTCTTCATATTCATCAGATTCCACCGTCATAATAGCTTGATGGAATTCGGGATTAAATGGTTCACCGACGGATTGAATCGGCTTCAGCCCTTCCGCGTCGAGCGTCCCGCTGAGCTGGCGGAATATCATGTCTACGCCCTTCGCCAGCGACTCATAATCGCTGTTGCTGGAAGCAGCCGCCATCGCGCGCTCGAAATTGTCCACGACAGGCAATAGCTGGCCAACCAGCTTCATGGAGGCGTATTGTCCAAGCTCTTCCTTCTCCTTCATCGTCCTGCGACGGAAGTTGTCGAAATCCGCCTGTGCTCTTAAGTATCGCTGCTGCGCTTCCTCTGCCTGCTTCACTAGCTCGTCGTAACGGGAATCCGTCGCCGCTTGCTCGGCTTCTGGGGCAGCGTCCTGGCTCTCAGCAGCCTCCTGCATCGAATCCGACGCTTGCTCTTCTACTACTGTATCCACTGCTTCATTCTGTTGTTCCTTGGCACTCATCTGTTCACCTCCTAAACGTAATGCTGGGTTCTCATTTATACCAACGGCTGAGCATATGGCCCATATCCTTGGATATCAAATCAATCAAGCTGATGACCTTGCCATACTCCATGCGCGTAGGCCCCAGTATGCCAATGGTGCCGAGCGGCTCGCCGTCAATGGAATAAGTGGCGGTAATCAGGCTGCAGTCGCTGATGGCCTTATGATCATTTTCTGTTCCGATTCGCACTTGTATGCCTGAAGGCAGCGACGCGAACATCTTCATAATGGTCGGCGCTTCGCCAAGCATATCCAGAATCGTCTTCACCTTGTCTACATCCTTGAACTCGGGCTGTGTCAGCATGTTCGTCGCGCCGCCCAAGAAGATGCGCTGCTCCTCGTCATTCTGAAGCGCGCTCTCCAGCACATTAATTAGACCCTCATAGTGATCCACATGCCGTTCAAGCTCCTGGCCCACCTCCGAATACAGCTTTGCCTTCAGCCGAATCAACGGCACGCCAACAAGCTTCGTATTCAGAATGTTAACAACCTTCTGCATATCGTCCATATTCAGGTCCTGCGGAATCGTAATCGTCCGATTCTCCACATGGCCGGTGTTCGTGACAATAATCGCCACCGCGGATGTCGCGTTCAGCGGCACAAGGCCGAAGTGCTTCAGCGAGGTGTGGAACAGCTCCGGTCCAAGCAGAATGGACGTATAATTCGTCAGACTGGACAAAATGCTCGCCGTATGCTGAATCACCTGCTCCATCTGATTCATCTTGTCCGTCACCATGGAACGGACCTGATTCATATCCTCATCCGTCAGCTGCTTCAGCTGCACGAGATGATCGACATAATAACGGTAGCCCTTGGTGGAGGGTACGCGTCCGGCAGAGGTGTGCGGCTGCTCCAGATAGCCCAGCTCCTCCAAATCCGCCATTTCATTCCGAATGGTGGCTGGGCTGAAGGCAACGTCGCCCCTCTTCGAAATGCTGCGGGAGCCAACCGGCTCGGCTGAACGAATATAATCATCTACGATGGCATTTAATATCATACGCTGTCGATCTGTCAGCATTTCGACCCCTCCATATTCTTAGGAAAATGTAAGATTCGGTCCTTCGTTAGCACTCAACTCATATGAGTGCTAATCGCTAATACAAAAATACCAAACCAACTTTGTCGTTGTCAAGTCGGTTTGGCCCTATAGGTATCATTTTTGTTGCTCCATCAGCTCAATCCAGCGACAAGGTCCGCAGCACCGCAATTTCATCACACGCATGCTGCTTCGGGCAGTTGACGCAGTCCTTCCATACCTTCTCGGGGAATATCTCCTTGTCTACAATCGAGAAGCCGTTCCGTTCAAAAAATTTGTCAGCGTAAGTCAGCGCCATTACCTTCGTGATGCCCTGCTCCTTAGCCTGCTCCAGCAGCTTCTCCACCAGCTTGCTGCCGATTCCGTAGCTCTTGTAACCTTCGGTAATGCCAAGCGAACGAATCTCGACCAAGTTCTCTCCAAGCTTCGTCAGAGCGCCGCAGCCAACGACGACGCCGCCAACCTCCGCTACAACAAACGTGTCGATCATATGTGCGAGAGCCTCGCGGGATCGGGGTAACATAATCCCTTGCTCAGCGTAGCCCTTTATTAATTGAAACAACGTTTCTACGTCCTGCTCATTTGCCGTCCTGCATAATACATCCAATGCCTGCATCGCCGCCTGCACCCCCGCGAGTTCCGAATCATTCGTTATAAGAATATGAATAAATATACATCATAATGAATGAATTCTCAAGTCTCTTTTTCACCAAAAGATTCCTGATCGGTCTCGCTAGCGGTTCTATCCCTGCTCCACGCCAAGAAACGCCCCAAATACCTCATTGCCCAGCAGAACGCCGCGCTCCGTCAGCCGATATACGGTGTCGCCGCCAGCGTCAAGGCGTTCCAGCAAGCCGTCGCGAATTTGCTTCTCCAGCACCGCGCCGTAATGGTCCTCCAGTCGATGTCCCGGGAACTGCATGGCGAATCGGGAGGCCTGCACACCCTCCAGCAGCCGCAGTCCTACCATCATAAAGTCCTCCATCGCTTCATGCTCCGGTATCGAATAGCTCTCCAGCCGCGGCAGCTTCGCTTGGCTCGCATCGATATAAGGCTGCACGCCCTTCAGATTCACATGGCGTTGTCCTCGAGCATAGCCGTGCGCTCCGGCTCCCAGCCCATAATAAGGCTCGTTGCGCCAATAGGTGGAGTTATGTCTGCTCTCGTAGCCCGGCTTGGCGAAGTTGCTGATCTCGTAATGGCGGTAGCCGCCAGCCTTCAGCTTCTCCATGAGCAGCAGGAACATCCCAAGCTCCTCCTCCTCCGCAGGCAGCGGAAGCTCATTCCGCTCATACAGCTTATGGAACAGCGTATTCTCCTCTACCTTCAAGCTGTAGAGCGAATAATGCGGCAGGCCGAGCGCCATTGCCCGATCCACGCTATCGGACAGCAGCTCCAGCGTCTGTCCAGGCAGACCAAACATCAGGTCGATCGACAGGTTGTGAAAGCCGGCGCTGCGGGCATTTTCCAGACTCCGATAGACATCGTCCACATTGTGTATGCGGCCGATCCGCTCCAGCAGGCCATTGTCGAACGACTGCACGCCGAAGCTGATGCGATTCACGCCGCCCGCCTTCATCGCGGCCAGCTTATCGGCGTCCGTCGTGCCTGGATTGGCCTCCATTGTGAATTCCGCCCCTTCCGCGATGGGGAAGTGCCGGAATACCGACTCCAGGAATCGCTTCATCTGAGGCGGCGTAAGCACAGTTGGAGTGCCTCCGCCCACGAACACCGTGTCGATACGGTCCGGCGGAAGCTCCGCCACCGTTCGCTTCATCTCCTCCTCCAGAGCATCCAGGTAGGAATCCACGGGCTGCCCTTTCAGCACATAAGAAGTAAAGTCGCAATAATGGCATTTGTTCGTACAGAACGGGATATGAATATACAGCGCCTTCGGCGACGCCATGAATGGATGCATAATGGTAGCCCCTCTCTTACAAAAAAGGAAGGAGAGCGTCGCTCTCCCCCTGGTCATGCTTGTTAGTCCTCGTCGATTTTCAGCACCGCCATAAACGCCTCTTGAGGCACCTCTACGCTGCCGACCTGCTTCATCCGCTTCTTGCCTTCCTTCTGCTTCTCCAGCAGCTTCCGCTTCCGGCTGATGTCGCCGCCGTAGCATTTGGCAAGAACGTTCTTGCGCATAGCCTTGACCGTCTCCCGCGCGATAACCTTTGTGCCGATAGATGCCTGAACCGGCACCTCGAACATCTGACGCGGAATAAGCTCCTTCATCTTCTCGCAAATAATGCGTCCGCGAGCGTACGCGCGATCGCGGTGCACGATAACGGACAACGCGTCGACCTGCTCGCCGTTCAGCATAATATCCATTTTGACCAGACTGGACTTGCGATACCCCGACACCTCGTAATCAAACGAAGCATAGCCCTTTGTGCGGGATTTCAGCTGATCGAAGAAATCGTATACGATCTCCGACAGCGGCATCTCGTAGGTCAGCGTTACGCGGTTCGAGTCCAGGTATTCCATATTGATGAACTCTCCGCGCTTGCCCTGGCAAAGCTCCATAATCGTGCCGACAAAGTCGTTCGGAACGATAATGGAGGCCTTCACATAAGGCTCCTCCACGTAATCCAGTCGTCCGGACTCCGGATAGTTGGACGGGTTGTCGATGTCCATCTGCTCCCCGTTCGTCAATGTAACCTTGTAAATAACGCTTGGCGCGGTCGTAATAAGCGGAATGTTGAATTCCCGTTCAATCCGCTCCTGGATAATCTCCATATGGAGCAGGCCCAGGAAGCCGCAGCGGAATCCAAATCCCAGCGCTGTTGAGGACTCCGGCTCATAGCGGAGCGAAGCGTCGTTCAGCTCCAGCTTCTCCAGCGCCTCGCGAAGATCGTTGTAATCCTGCGTCTCGATCGGGTACAGACCGCAATATACCATGGGGTTAATGCGGCGGTAGCCCGGGAGCGGCTCCGGCGCAGGCTTCTTGGCATCCGTGACCGTGTCGCCGACGCGCGTGTCCTTGACGTTCTTAATGCCCGCCACAACAAAACCTACGTCCCCTACCGACAGCTCGTCTACAATGGTCATACGCGGCTTGAACGCGCCCACCTCGATAACCTCGAATTCAGCGCCCGTCGCCATAAACCGGATTTTTTTGCCCGCCTTTATATGGCCGTCAATTACCCGAACATAGACGATAACGCCTTTGTACGCGTCGTAATGGGAGTCGAAGATCAACGCCTTCAGAGGCTGATCGGGATCGCCATTGGGAGCCGGCACCTTCGTGACAACCTGCTCCAGTATTTCCTTAATGCCGATTCCCGCTTTCGCGGAAGCGTGCACCGCTTCGCTGGCGTCAAGGCCGATAACGTCCTCAATCTCTCCCTTGACGCGCTCCGGCTCTGCGCTTGGCAGATCGATCTTGTTAATAACCGGCAACACCTCAAGGTTGTTGTCAAGCGCCAGATAAACGTTAGCCAGCGTCTGGGCTTCAATGCCCTGTGCGGCGTCAACGACCAGCAGAGCGCCTTCGCAGGCAGCCATGCTTCGGGATACCTCGTACGTGAAGTCGACATGCCCCGGCGTGTCAATCAGATTAAGCAAATACTCCTCGCCGTCGTCAGCGCGGTAGCTCAGCCTGACCGCCTGCAGCTTGATCGTAATGCCGCGCTCGCGCTCCAGATCCATCTGATCCAGCACCTGAGCCTGCATTTCCCGGGAGCTGAGCGCTCCCGTATATTCCAAGATTCGGTCGGCAAGCGTCGACTTGCCATGGTCGATATGAGCAATAATGGAAAAATTTCTTATTTTCTTCTGTCGGTCGCGAACATCAGTCATGCACTAGGCCCCCACACATTCCAATAATTCCAATCATTCCTCCTATTATATCAGCTTGAAGGAGTGACAGCAATTAGTGCATCAGGCCGTCGAACAAGTCCGCCACGAGCCGGATGCCCTTGCTCGACGCCGATTGGAGCATGCCCGACGTAGAATCGGCTATCTTGTTGACGGCGGGCTGACCGTCCTCGTACGGCATGCCGGGCAGCCTTTCCCCGTTGTAGCCGTAAGCGCGGCGTATTTCCTCCAGCTCCTTCTCCAGCTGCGCGATCCGCTTCTCCGTCTCGGACTCGTAGCTCTCCCGCTGGGGCTCCTGCGCCCCGCCCGTTTCATAGCCATATGGATTGGAATAGCCCCCTTCGCCCTCAATAGGCCCATATATGCGTTCAATGCCGGATGACGTCATCTCCAAGCCGAACATGACAACAATCGCAAGCGCGCCGCCTATAATCAGCCACTTCCATGCGTGTCCCTTCATTCCGCTCTACCCCTCTCCGCTTACCTTCTCGGCTTCCCAATAAATTTCCGCTATGATTTCGCCCAGCGCGTCTGCCGTGCGGTACGATTCCTCCAGCGTATTTTCTACGCCGCCAATTTCCAGCAGCACGCTCTCCGAAGCGAGCGACTGGTTATATTCGGCATTGCCTGTAGCAGTTGTTTTCCCCCATATCCCTCTGGAGATACCAGGATACCTCTTCTCCAGCGCCTCATGAATCTGGGTAGCAAATGCTTCGTTTTCCTTCCAGTTGGGGTTTTTGTGGCCGATGATAAAATAAACCTGGGCATAGCTCACGCCGTTAATGTCTACCGTCGTATATTTCCGCTTCTGCGAATCGCGATGAATGTCGAAGATGAACTTTAAGTCGTTGCTGCTGGCGAGCGCCTCCTGCACCGTTTTTTTGGAATATTTGTAGCTGAGCTCCCATCGATATCCCTTTATAGCTGTGGGATAATCCGTATCAGAATGCATGGCGCCGATGCCCTCCTCCTCCAGCTTCTCGGCAAGCCGCTTGCCCACCAACGTAATGTTTTTGGTGCTGGAGTTCGCATCCTTGGCGTCCACCTCCGGATACCAGGACTCTCTATTATGAGAATGATAGATAAACGCAATTTTGGCGTCGCCCGTCGAAGGCTCCTCCGGCTGCGGAGCCGCCGACACCTCGGGCTCCTCCCCGCCTTCCCCGCTTGGCCCGTTATCTGGCTCTGCCCCAGGCTCCTCAGGCTTCCCGCCGTTGTCCGGGACTTGGACGCCGTCCGAATCTACGATCGGCAGCTGATCCTTGGGTCCGATGTTGGTGTCCGTTCCGACGCCTTTGCGAATGAGGAAGGAATCGTTCGCCATGCCGGGAAGCTCCGCGGCCAGCAGGCCCCCAGGCGTGCTCGGATTGATGCTGGTCAGCGTCCGCATCATGAAAGCGCTGATTTCCTGCGAGGTGAAGGAGTCCGACGGCATGCCGCTCTGGAAAGATGGCATCTCCATCTCCAGCATATCGCCAAAGAAACCTCCCGGTACTGCAGCGGCAAAGCCCTTCATGGAATGAATCGGCGAGCTTTCCGACTGCTGATGTGCGATTCCGGCAATGCCGAGCATCACAAAAAACAGCATGGAGCTAAGCGAAAGCAGTGAAAACGCCTTGCCCGTCACGAGCAGCTGCCGAATTTTGTAGCTATCCTTCCAATCCTTCCGTCGCATAGGCTTACGATTCAACATATAGGTATACCTCCCGTTATCCGCAAAGCGATAGTTAAGCTTTCCTAAGCTACTATCAATCTATGAGACAAGCTCGGTTCATAGAACCAGGAAGGTAGAGTCGTTAGGCAGGCACGCAAAAAAAGCGGGCTCGGACGCGTAAGCAGCGTCCAAGCTCCGCCGGGATGCAGGCACAGCGGTTCCCCGCTTATGCTCGCGCTAATGCGTATAAGCCGCCACGTTGTCCGTCGTAATCGCATCATGGAGCGAAGCGTTCAGGCCGCTGGCGATAATATTGGCGATGTCCTCGATAAATTCGTCCACTTCCTTAGGCGTGACGAGCAGATCATGTCCAATAGGGCTCAGCACCTCTCGAACGAGCTGCAGCCGCTCCGTCTCCTCCATGCCGTTCAGCAGGCCGAATATCTGGTTGGTATCGCCGTTCTGAGCCTCCAGGTGGTTGCGCATCAGCTCAAACGTATTGTTGACGATGGTTGATGCGTAGACAACGGTTGGCACTCCGATTGCAATGACGGGCACACCTAATATTTCCTTCGTCAGCCCTTTGCGCTTATTGCCGATTCCGGAGCCGGGATGAATGCCTGTGTCCGCGATCTGAATCGTCGTATTGACCCGCTCCAGCGCCTTGGAGGCGAGCGCGTCGATTGCGATAATCAGATCCGGCTTGGACTTGTCCACAATGCCATGCACGATCTCACTGGACTCGATGCCGGTAATGCCAAGCACGCCGGGAGCAACCGCGCTGACGGGCCGATAGCCAGGCGCCACCTGATCCGGCATCAGCTCGAAGAAATGTCGGGTTACCATAACGTTCTCCACAACCAGCGGTCCCAGCGCGTCCGGGGTGACGTTCCAATTGCCCAGTCCAACAATGAGGACGCGAGCCGTCTTCGGAATTTGCAGCCGCTGCAGGAACTGCTCGAAATGCTGGGCGAACTTGGTCGTTACGCGGTCCTGAAGACCGGTATCGCCATTGCGAAGGCCAGGCACCTCTAGCGTAATGTAATGCCCCGGCATTTTGCCGATCGCCTGCGAGCCCTGTTCATTCTGAACATGAAGCACCGTAATGGTAATGCCGTCCTCCTCTTCCGTTTGAACTTGAATGCCGGGAATTGGTCCCGCTCCCGGCTTCTCAGCCAGCTCCTTCGCTTCCAGCGCCAAATCGGTTCTCACATTGTATTGCTCCAGATCCAAATCCTTCATCGCGTGTCCTATCTCCCTTCAGCAGATCATCTTCCGTTAGTGTTCACAGCTCGTGTATTTTCATACCGACCTCCAGTCGCCTAGCCGAAGATTGGTTACTATTGCTTTTTGGGCACTCGCATGCTAATATATTTTAAGTTGTGTTGTTCCGCTGATTATTTGTAGGAGGTGAAATACCATGCCAAACATTAAATCCGCTATCAAACGCGTCAAAACTAGCGAGAAGCGCCGTGCTTTGAACGCTTCCCAGAAATCCGCACTTCGTTCGGCCGTTAAAACTGCTGATCAAGCAATCGCCGGCACTGATGTTGAAGCAGCGAAAGCCGCTTTGATCACTGCTTCGAAAAAATTGGACAAAGCAGTTACGAAAGGCCTGATTCATAAAAATGCGGCTGCCCGCAAAAAATCTCGTCTTGCAAAACGTCTGAATGCTTTGTCAGCGCAAGCGTAAGACATAGAATCAGGTAAAAAACGGATGCTCTCCGCCCATGCGGAGAAGCATCCGTTTTTTTGTTGGCTACGCTCTTTTTTCTTGTGCCAGCGACAGGAGGTACATCTCGAGCCCAAAGGTTTTGTCGATGCCGCCGGTTTTCATGCCGTAATCCAGCTCTGCAAGGGACGACAGCAGCCTCCCAAGCCTTGGCGTCTGGAATTTGCGGCTTTTTTCCGCGGCAAGCTTAACCGCGTAGGGATGAAGACCGAGCTGGCCGGCCATCTGCTGCGGCGAATATTGCGCCTCCAGCTCCTTAATCTGCAGCATGATGCGCAGCTGTCTAGCGATGAGAGCCGCAATCTTGATGGGCTCCTCCTTGCGCACGAGCAGCTGGCGGTACAGGGTAAGCGCCTTGTCAACCCGCAACTCCGCAATCGCGTCTACAAGCGCGAACACATCCTCCTCCACGGTAGCGGCTGTCAGCAGCGCCGCTTGCTCTGCCCCAATGACGCCGCCCTCGCCAGCATGCAGGCACAGCTTGTCCACCTCCTGAGCAAGCTGTCCCATGTTGACGCCTACGCGGACAAGCAGCAGCTCCGCCGCCTCCTCCGTCATTTGGCGTCGCTGCGACTCCGCCCGACGAAGCATCCACCGCTTCAGCTCAGGGGCATCCAGCTCCTGAAAGGCAATCAGGGCGCGCCGATCCTTCAGCGTCTTCACCAGCTTCCTGCGCTCGTCCAGCTTGTCCGCTTGCACGGCGAACAACATGACAGACGTCTCCAGCGGGTTATTCAAGTAGCTCAGCAACGTCTCAGGACGATGCTCCAGCTTCGCGTTTTCCTTGCCGCCGGCTGCGAATACAGAGGCGTCCCGCACCAGAACCAGCTTGCGCTCCAGGAAGAACGGAGGCGACTCCGCCTCCATGACAGCTTCCTCCAGCGGCGTCTCGCCCGTATCGAATTTCATAACGCCCATCTCTCGCTCCTCTGGGCTGAACATGGAGTCAATCAACGTATCCACAAACTGCTCCATCCGATATCGATCCTTGCCGTACACCACATATACAGGCTTGTATGCTCCCGCCTTGATTTCCTTGAGCGTCTCCTTCATTTCCATTCTTCTCGTTTCACTCCGCTTCTACAGTCGCTTCACAATGGCAACAAAGGGATGCGCCTGTTTGGCCATCCCTTTGCCTTTATATTAACATCTGCCGACGGCTCCATGGCGCCGCCTTCACAGATGGTCTTACGACGTCACCGGTACGTCGCAGACTGTTCTCATGCTTTATCATACTCCCTATAGGCTCCACTTGTGCACATACCCGCCAAATTAATGCGAAGCCTTCTTCTCCGTCCATTGGTCCGTCGATATCGTATATGCCACCGTTGCTCCGTAGTCCAGCTGCACCTCATACAGGAGCTCGCTGCCATCCTCGGACCAGACCAGCCCTCCATGATGGCCGTTCTTGCGCGCGGTTTCCATCAGAAGCTCGCCTGTAGCCGCTGCCGTAATAACAATGCTGTAGTCCTCGACGCGAGCCACGTATGCTCCATCCGGCGACGGATAAGAGATCGCCGAAGCAATGCCCATCTCCATGCCCTTCTGGTCTACGCTGTCCATACGCTCGGATTCCTCCGCGAGCGGCTCTGATTCATTCACAGCATCATCCGACAATGGTCCTCCGGAGCCGTTCTCCAAGCCCCTTTCTTCCTTCACTTCATTGTCAGGGGGCATCGAGGGCTCGACAGCCGCTTCGGGCGCCGGAGCGGAAGGCGACTCATCCCGGGTTTCCCTGGCGATGCTCGGAGCTGTCTTCACCGCGGCTCCAGACGGCGCCGCACCTCCCGCTTCGGGGCTGGAGGGAGCATCGTTCGCTTCCTCACCTTGCGATGGCGCCCCTGACCTATACAGCTCAATGTCACCTTCGGACAAGTCGCCGCCTTCATTCTTCTTGAGCTTCGTTATATCGGAAGCTCCCGCACTCGCCTCGCCAGCCGTATTCATATCCGCCGAATATTGGGCTGAATCGTATGCGCCCGAGCCTCCGTCGAAATTCGGCGCATTCAGCAGGAACACGCCAGCGACGACGCCCGCCGCCACCACGCTGCCTACAGCGCTCCATGACGGCCATCTCCTTGCCGGCTTCACCCTGCGGGAGACGCTGGCCCCGTCGACCTTCATAGGCTCAGGAGCGGTGCCGGCCGCACCCGCAAGCATAGTGGCTTCCCTCGCCGCGAGATCGATTCTCTCCAGCTCCGGCATAATGGCGTCCACCAGGCTGAAGCTGGGCGTTACCTTGGGCAGGCTGGCCAGCTCGGCAGATAAGCGCTGCAGACGCTCGAACGCGGCCGCGCAGTCCGGACATTGTCTGGTATGATTATTCAGGACGATCATTTCCTCATCGTCGAGGTCGTCATCCAACTGTCTCTGCATGAGCTCCATCACCTCTTGACAATTCATCCCCGGACACCACCTTTCTGATAATCTTGAAGTAAATTTTGCAGCTGCTGCCTGGCCCTGAATAGATAGGATTTGACCGTGTTAAGGGGCAAATCCAATGAATCCGCAATCTCGTTGTAGGAGAAATCCTGCAAGTATCGCAGCACAACAACTGTCCGATGATGCTCCGGCAGCTTGTCGATAGCGCTCCGAATATCCTGCAGGGCGTAAGCGGACAATACTTCCTCCTCTACGTTCTGCTTCTCCCGGAATACGAGCTCATGCTCGTCTATCGAAACCGTCGGTTTGTTTCTTCTGAATTTGTCGATACATATATTGGTTACAATACGCTGAATCCATGTTTTGAATTGGGCCTTCTCCTCGTAAGAGCCTATCTTCGTATAGATGCGAATGAGCGCCTCTTGGGCCGCGTCCATCGCATCCTGCTCGTTGTTTAATATATAATAGGCTGTCCGATAAACATGGGTTTCAATCTCACGCAACAGAGTGATTAAAGCGTCTCGATCTCCCGCTTGGGCGGCTTTAATCAGGTCCGGCTCCACCACGAAGGATCCTCCTCTCCTGCAACCTTATTGACGAACTGGCTGCGTCGAATGTTGCACATGATTTGCTGGAACATTTATCTTTTTATATGTTTATGTGAACGAGTCTAACGAGTCTATAAACTTCAAACTCAAGAATACCAAAATTTTAGAATTCCGTATATACGCTCATTCCTTCCATAACAGCTCGCCCTCTTCCGTCACACGGAATTGGACCTCTCCATCCTGGTCCGTGCGCCATAGTCTTGCTCCCGCAGCTTGGATACGCTGAGCCGTATCGGGATGAGGATGCCCGTATACATTGGTCGCTGACACCGAGGCTATGGCGCCTTGCGGCTGCCAGAAGGCCAGCCATTCCGAGCTTGTGGAATAACGGCTGCCATGATGGGCGACCTTCATCAAGTCAACCCGGCCGCCAGCACCCTCCCCCTCTGCATCAGCCCTTTGCTGTTCATTCTCCATAATAAGGGATTCCGTCCCGGTTGATATGTCCCCGGTGAACAGAACCGAACGCCCATACATCGTTAGGGAGAAAACAAGACTTCGTTCATTCTGCTCCTTCACCTCAGGAATCGCACCAGCACCAGCGCCTTCACCTGCTGCCTTTACTGGCCAATGCACCTTCAGGGCTGCGTCCGGCTCCAGCTGCAGCGTATCTCCCGCAGCAGGCGCATACAGCGGGATGCCCTCCGACAACGCAAGCTCCATCAGCTCCAGCGCGTCTTCAGAGCCCTTGAGTGAGCCGTTCCACCAGATGGCTTGCACGGGAATCTGCTCCAGCACAGCCAGCAATCCCTTGATATGATCGCTGTCCAGATGAGAGATGATGAGCAGCTCCAGCTCGCTGACCCCTCTCTGCATTAATAAAGGGACAACAACCTTCCGGCCGACCTCGAAGGGATCTCGGCGTTCCCTCCACTCCTCCCCCGGCTTGGCGAATGAGATTGTGCCTCCCCCGTCGATCAGCACATGCTTCCCGGCAGGGGTTCGTATGAGCGCCGCGTCGCCTTGGCCAACATCCAGGAAGCTGACCGTGGCGGAGCGGTCGAGCCGATGCGGGTCTGCAGCGTAGACCAGAAGCGCTGCAAACGCAGCGAAGAAGCCCGCAAGAGGGAGCCAGGGAAGCCTGGTCCCCGAGTATTGTATTGGGGCTGCATCAGGCATGCTGGAATGGGACTGGACTCCGCCAAGGGGCTTGGTTGCTTCATCGTCAGGCTGCTCGGCTCCGCTGCCATTCCATCGCAGCAAGGAGGCTCGGCTTCTGATATAACGGAACAGCAGCGCCAGCAGGAGCAGCCAGCTTGCCACCCACCACAGAGGCGGAGTAGCCCATATGACAAGCAGCCCGTCCAGCTCAGCCATTGCGTCTACAAGCCCGAACGACCAAGCATTGGCCGCCGATGTCAAGTCGGCGAGCCATTGCCCGCCTTGCGGCCAGACCAAGCCAAGCACCATCGCGGCCGCACCGGAGGGCATCACGACGAAGCTGATGAACGGGACCAGCACGAAGTTCGCGAGCAGCGACAGGAGATGGAATTGATTAAAGTAATAAATCGTAACGGGGAACGATACGAGCTGCGCGACAACCGTCACCGCAGCCAGATCAAGCAGCCAGCCTCCCCGCTTCGGCTTCGGGAGCAGCGCGCGAACGGGAGGCACACCGAGAATCAACCCCAGCGTAACGAGGAAGGAGAGCTGGAAGCTGACGCTCTCCATATAATAAGGATTCACGAGCAGCAGCAGAACCGCTGCCGCCGCCAGCAGATGCAGGCCGTCCTTCAGCTTGCCGAGCCTGGCAGCAATCAGCCCCAGCAGGGCCATAATGCCGGCCCGAAGCACGGACGGCGAGGCGCCCGCGAGCATCACATAGAGCGGCACAGCGAGCATAAGCGCCGTCAGCACGCGCTCGCGCGGCTGCCCCGCCAGCTTCAGCAGCCCTCCGACGGCATACATAAAGACGGCGACGTGAAGCCCCGAGATGGCGAGAATATGCGTCAGACCGAGCCGGGCGAAGGCCTGGAAGCGATCGGGATCAAGCTCCTCGCGGATGCCGAGGAGCAGCCCCTGCATGTATCCGGACTGCTCATCCGGATACATGGCGCCCAGCCGCGCGCCCAGCCATGCGCGCGCGGCGTCGACGCGGCCGAGCAGAGCGGTCGCGGTCAAGCGTTCCGCCGCAGGAGACGAGACGTCGAGGGCGGCGGCGCCCTTCGCTTGCAGCAGCCAGTGGATCC
The DNA here is from genome assembly GCF_040834005.1 of Paenibacillus sp. PL2-23. Lineage (NCBI taxonomy): Bacteria > Bacillati > Bacillota > Bacilli > Caryophanales > Paenibacillaceae > Paenibacillus > Paenibacillus sp. PL2-23. The sequence goes on along the minus strand of NZ_CP162129.1, from coordinate 2,516,470 downwards.
CCTGGCTGCGCAGGTAGCGGCGGTAGTCGAAGCCGCCGCTGTTGGTCGCCTCCGCCGGCCGCGACAGCTCGCCGGCGACGCGCACTTCGTCGCCGCGCTGCCACGCCGCGGCGACCTCCAGCTCCGATGCTTCGCTTAGTCGGAGCACCACGCGAAGCCGCTCGCGCGTTCGCTCGAGCGGCTGTCGCCCCGCCACATGGATGGCATGCGCCTCCATGTGGAAGGTGACGCGGTCGCCGTCGAGCTCGACCGCGCTCACAATCGTGCCGAGAGCGTCGGCGCTGTACGCCGCTCTCGGCCCGTCCGCCTCGGCGGCGGCTGCAAGCTCCTGAAGCGCGGTTACATTCCGCGCCTCCGCCCACAGCCGGCTCCCCGCCGCCAGGCATAACCCGATCAAGCAGGCAATCGCAACGTATCGGCTCGCCTGCTTGCCAAGCACGGCTGCGACGGCCAGCAGCGCAGCGGCCGCCGCAGCCAGCAGCGCGCCGCGTGCGCCCAGCCCGGCCGCCGCGGCGCTCCCCGTAACGAAGCTCGCCGCGAACCAGACGAGCGGCCGTCTATCCATCCATGGCATAGCCCACACTCCTATCTCATTTGTGCTTCTCCAGCACGCAAAAGAACCTCCGGCGCATGATAGCCATGCGTCCGGAGGTTCTCCCTCGCGAATTGAATCTATTGATTTATTCTTGCCGCTTATTGCGTGACCTCCATATGCGCTTGGGGCGGAGGCGAATAAAGCTCCAGCTGACGGAACACAATGCCCTGCTGCGCCATTAGCGCGAACACCTTCTCGCTGTCCTTCGGATAAGCCCGGTGGAAGACAATTTCCTGCACGCCGCTGTTCGCCAGCATATTCGCGCATGTCCAGCAGGGCTGATCCGTCACATATACAACGGAGCCTTCACGGTCGGCGCGGTCCGTGAACAGCAGCAGATTCTGCTCGGCGTGAATTGTGCGGATGCATCGCTGCTTGCGAATAACAAGCTCCTGGCCGTCCACCAGCTGCACCTCGGCCTCTTCCGAGATCATACAGCCCGCCTCCAGACAGTCATGCGCGCCCATGGGCGCACCGTTATACGCCGTTCCTAGCAGCTTCTTGCCCTGCACGAGAACGGCCCCGACATGACGCCTGGGGCATCTCGAACGGGTCGATACCATATACGCGATATCCATAAAATAAGTGTCCCAGTCCTTGCGGACCGTGTCATGAACGCCGGCCGTCATACCATCCTCCCGTCTCGGGCTGCCCCCGGAGTTGCTTCTACGATGTAGTACGTATTATTGCTGGCTGCGCGCGATAGCCTGCTCCAGATCCGCAATAATGTCGCCGATTCCTTCTGTACCGACAGACAGGCGAATCATGCCAGGCTCCACGCCGGCAGCCGTCTGCTCCTCACCCGTGAGCTGCTGATGCGTCGTGCTCGCTGGATGAATGATCAGCGACTTGGAATCGCCTACGTTCGCAAGATGAGAGAACAGCTGAACGGCGTTAATAATCTTTTTGCCCGCATCCAGACCGCCCTTAATGCCGAAAGTCAGAATAGCGCCGCTGCCCTTTGGCAAATACTTCTGTGCCATATCATAAGAAGCGTGGCTCTTCAGGCCTGGGTAGTTCACCCATTCCACGGCTTCATGCTTCTCCAAATATTCCGCAACCGCCAGCGCGTTGGAGCTATGGCGCTCCATACGAAGGTGCAGCGTCTCCAGACCCTGCAGCAGCAGGAAGGAGTTGAACGGAGACAGCGCCGCGCCCATGTCCCGGAGCAGCTGTACGCGAGCTTTAATAATATAAGCGATAGGCCCAACCGCGTCTGTGTACACAACGCCGTGATAGCTCGGGTCCGGCTCGGTCAAGCCAGGGAATCTGCCGCTTTCCTTCCAGTTGAATGTACCGCCGTCCACGATCACGCCGCCAATGGAAGTACCGTGTCCGCCGATAAATTTGGTTGCGGAATGCACGACAATGTCAGCGCCGTGCTCGATCGGACGGCACAGGTAAGGGCTTGGGAAGGTATTGTCGACAATAAACGGAACGCCATGCTCATGCGCAATAGCCGCAACGGCCTCCAGATCGATTACGTCGCCCTTCGGATTGCCGATCGTCTCGGCATACACGGCTTTGGTCTTGTCCGTAATCGCTGCGCGGAAGTTTTCCGGATTCGAGGGATCAACAAATTTCACCTTAATGCCCAGCTTCGGAAGCGTGGTCGAGAACAGGTTGTACGTGCCGCCATAGAGGCTTGTCGCAGAAACAATCTCGTCGCCTGATCCCGCGATATTCAGAATGGAATACGTAATAGCCGCCTGGCCAGACGCGACAGCCAGCGCAGCCGGCGCTCCTTCTAGCTCGGCTACGCGCTTCTCGAATACATCTGTTGTCGGATTCATGATACGTGTATAAATATTGCCGAATTCCTGCAGCGAGAACAGGTTGGCCGCATGGTCCGTATCCCGGAAGCCGTAGGAAGTGGTTTGGTAGATGGGAACAGCTCGGGACATCGTTGTAGGATCAATGGATTGGCCGCCATGAACGGCTAATGTGTCAAGCGAAAAGCGTGGTTGATCGGACATAAATAAAGCTCCTCCTTGGCAGATTCCAGGCTGCGCCTGGAATCTATCATGATATGTATACTTGTTGACATTCTCTCACATTTACGGCAGAGCGACAACGCTTTCTTTCAATTCGGCAAAAAGTTTTTCCCCAATGCCCTTAACCCTCAGCAAGTCTTCAATGCTGGCAAACCCTCCATGTCGCTCGCGGTCCTCCACAATGGCCTTCGCCTTCGCCGGTCCAATACCCTTCAGTTCGTCCAGCTGCTCGGCTGTAGCCCGGTTAATATCCAGCTTGCCCGAAGCCTCTTGGCTTGCAGTCGCAGGAGCGGCAGCCTCCGACTGACTCCCGTCTCCCTCCAACGTCTCCGATTGCGAAGCTTGACCCGCCGGGGATGAGCTGGAAGCTTCCGGAGAATTCGCAGCCCCGGATGAGCCGTTCGTTCCCGTAGTCGCGCCTTCTCCCATCTTCGGCAGCTCCGTCCCCCCGTCCCGCTCCTTTGCGGACGTTTCATGGGCTGTCGATTCTGAAGCCTTAGCTGCGTATGCCTGCAGCTTCTCTTCTACCGCTTCATTCAGCGGCATCCAGCCGCTCATCTCCCCCTCTTCCTTCCCGCCTCCAAGGATAGCAGCGACCAGCAGCAGCACGGCGCCGCCAATCAAGCCAGCCATAATGATGAAGTTCTTCGAGCTTCTGTGAGAGCTGCTATAACGTGTATACATGCCTACCCCCTCCTCCACAAAAAGATTGGTAATTCATGACATATGAAACAAGTCCCGCGGAATAGGATGTAAGAGCACAGCATTCGAGCACGCCAGTATGGGAGGTCTTATCATGAATGTAGGATTTATCGGCACAGGCTCGATGGGGACCTTATTAATTGAAGCGTTCCTGGCATCCGGCGCCCTGTCGCCAGCGGAGATCGCGGTCAGCAACCGCACTTACGCCAAGGCGCAGGCGTTAGCCGACCGGTATCCCGGCATGAGGGCCGAATATACAAATGCGGCGACGGCTTGCGGGAGCGACATCCTGTTCTTGTGCGTGAAGCCTCACGAATTTATTGATGTCGTGGAGGACATCAAGCCGGCCATCAGACCGGAGCAGATCGTCGTGTCCATTACGAGCCCCGTTCTCGTCTCTCATCTGGAGGGCGAGCTGCCTTGCAAAATCGCCAAAATCATACCCAGCATCACAAACAGGGTGTGGAGCGGTGTTTCCCTCTGCATCTACGGAGACAGCATGGAGGAGAAGGACAAAAAACGGCTGGAGTCGCTGTTTACTCATATCAGCGAGCCGCTTCGCATCGCGGAGGGCTACACGCGCGTCGTATCCGATCTGTCCAGCTGCGGACCTGCTTTTATGGCATTTTTGCTGCAGCAATTTATTGACGCCGCCGTTGAAGAAACCGGTATCCCGCGCAGCCAAGCGGTGAAGGTAGCCAGCAACATGCTGCTGGGCACCGGCCTGCTGCTGACAGAGGGAAGAATGACGCCGGAGGAAATCCAGCAGCGCGTCGCGGTGCCCGGCGGCATTACCGCCAAAGCGCTTCAGCTGCTCAGCCGGGATACGGACGGCGTGTTCAACGCGCTCATTCGCACCACGCATGACAAGTACAAGGAAGATCTGATTAAGGTCACAACCGCATTTTACGGCGAAGAGGTGAACGGCCAATAGCTGTTCTTCAGCTAATGTCCGCCCACCTCTTCGGGCTGCCAATTAATTGGCTACAATATTAACCAGCTTGCCTTTGACCGCAATGACCTTGCGAATCGTTTTGCCCGCGATCAGCTCCTGCACCTTCTCGAGCTCCTTCGCAAGCGCCTCCATGTCGGCCTCGTTCGTATCAGCCGCGATGGATACGCGCTCCACGATTTTGCCGTTCACCTGGACAACGATTTCAACCTCTTGGTCGACTGTCCAAGCCTCCTCATACGCTGGCCATGCCGAATACGTAATCGTCTCGGAGTAACCAAGCTTCTCCCACAGCTCTTCCGTGATATGCGGCGCGATCGGCGACAGCATCTGCAGGAACTGCGCCATCGCTTCTTTGGGAAGCGAGTCCGTCTTATAAGCCTCGTTCACAAAAATCATCAGCTGGCTGATGACCGTGTTGAAACGCAGGTTCTCGTAATCGTCCGAAATCTTCTTGATGGAACGGTGCCATACACGCTTGAACGCGTCTGTCGTCTCACCGTCGCCAATCTTGGCGCTGAGCGTGCCGTCCTCGTTCACGAAGAGGCGCCATACGCGGGAGAGGAATCGGTACGTGCCTTCCACTCCGTTCGTGTTCCATGGCTTAGTTGCCTCCAGCGGGCCCATAAACATTTCGTACATACGAAGCGTATCCGCGCCGAACTCGTTGACGATGTCATCCGGGTTAATGACGTTGCCGCGCGACTTCGACATCTTCTCATTGTTCGTGCCAAGAATCATGCCTTGGTTCACCAGCTTGTGGAAGGGCTCCTTCGTATGCACAACGCCGATGTCGTACAGCACCTTGTGCCAGAAGCGAGCGTACAGCAGGTGAAGCACCGCGTGCTCCGCACCGCCAATATACAGGTCAACCGGCAGCCATTCCTTCTGCTTCTCCGGCGAACAAATTTCATTAGCGTTTTTCGGGTCGATAAACCGCAGGTAGTACCAGCAGCTGCCCGCCCATTGCGGCATGGTGTTTGTCTCGCGACGCGCCTTCATGCCTGTCTCCGGATCAACCGTATTGACCCACTCCGTCACGTTCGCCAGCGGTGACTCGCCTGTTCCGGACGGCTTAATCGCGTCCACGTCAGGCAGCCGGAGCGGCAATTGCTCCTCTGGCACCGGCTTCATCGTGCCGTCCTCCAGATGCAGAATCGGGATCGGCTCGCCCCAATACCGTTGACGGCTGAACAGCCAGTCGCGCAGACGATAGGTTACTTTAGCCTTGCCTTTGCCAATCTCCTTAAGACGCTGGATCATCGCCTGAATAGCGGCTTCATTGGACAAGCCATTCAGGAAGTCGGAATTGACATGCGGACCGTCGCCCGTGAATGCTTCCTTGGACAAGTCTCCGCCTTGCACGACCTCAATGATAGGCAGGTCGAACTGCTTGGCGAATTCATAGTCTCTCGAGTCATGGCCCGGTACAGCCATAATCGCGCCTGTGCCGTAGCCTGCCAGCACATAATCCGCGATCCAGATCGGCGTTTTGGCGCCGTTGACGGGATTAATCGCATACGCGCCTGTGAACACGCCTGTTTTATCCTTGGCAAGATCCGTGCGCTCCAGATCGCTCTTCCGTGCCGCGGCGTCCTGGTAAGCCTCCACGGCAGCCTTCTGATCCGCTGTTGTAATGCTTGCCACCAGCTCATGCTCCGGCGCCAGCACACAATACGTAGCCCCGAACAGCGTATCAGGACGGGTTGTGAACACCACCAGCGAAGCGTCATGGCCTTCGATGTCGAAGGTCACCTCGGCGCCGGTCGATTTGCCGATCCAGTTCCGCTGCATATCCTTGATGCTTTCGGACCAGTCCAGCTCCTCCAGATCCTCCAGCAATCTATCCGCATATTCCGTAATCTTCAGAATCCATTGGCGCATCGGCTTGCGGATGACGGGATGTCCGCCCCGCTCGCTTTTGCCATCGATGACTTCCTCGTTCGCAAGCACCGTGCCAAGCGCGGGACACCAGTTCACCGGCACCTCAGCAACATAGGCAAGACCGCGTTTGTACAGCTGGATAAAAATCCACTGCGTCCACTTGTAATAATCCGGGTCGGTTGTGCTGAACTCGCGATCCCAGTCGTACGAGAAGCCAAGCGATTTGATCTGGCGGCGGAAGTTATCGATATTTTTGAACGTGATGTCTCTGGGATGCTGGCCCGTATCCAGCGCGTGCTGCTCAGCCGGCAAGCCGAACGCGTCCCACCCCATCGGGTGCAGGACGTTGAAGCCCTTCATGCGCTTGTAGCGGGATACGATATCTGTTGCGGTATAACCCTCTGGATGGCCGACGTGCAGCCCCGCTCCGGATGGATATGGGAACATATCCAGGGCGTAAAACTTAGGTTTATTCGGCTCCTCTTTTGTCTGGAACGTCTTATTGGCATCCCAGTGTTGCTGCCATTTCGGCTCGATCTCCAGCGGATTATAGCCGTGGCGCTGCTGCTCCTGACTCATAACTAATTCCTCCTCATTCACTCTGCAAAAAAAACAATAAACCTCCCGCCCCCAGCGGATTAACGCTAGGGACGAGAGGTCAATCTCCCGTGGTACCACCCTAGTTAGCGCCAGACATGCTTTGCCCTGCGCTCACTTGACGTCCTTATCGCGGACGAGACGTTGCGCTTCCCCAGCTTACCGGTGCACGCACAGCTCCAAGGCGAGCTTCCTCACGCGTCAGGTCCGGCTTCCACCAATCGCCGGCTCTCTAGGCCTCCACGTCGCAAGTACTGTTCCTCTTCCAAGCTTCCATTTATGGTCAAACATTTATACACGATTATAGTAGCTTCATCGCCGTCATGTCAAGCGCGGACAGCGCCATGAGGTGTCGCTACCGCACCCAGCGCCGCGTTCTGGCGCTCTACAGCGACACGTGGTGTCGCTATCGCACCCAGCGCCGCCTTCCGGCAAATGTGCTGAGGTAAGCGGTCTGGCGGAAATAGACGTGTCACATACGTCTATTTGCCCTGAGGCAGGCGGTTTGTAGGAAATTGACGTGCCACATACGTCTATTTGTGCTGCGGCAGACGGTTTGGACAAAATAGACGTGCCACATACGTCTATTTGTGCTGAGGTAGGTGGTTTGAGGAAATAGACGTGCCACATACGTCTATTTGTGCTGAGACAGACGGTTTGAAGAAAATAGACGTGCCACATACGTCTATTTGCCCTGAAGCGGGCGTTTGGCGGAGGAGCTACCCCCTTGCCGTTTTACCCGGTACCAATATTCGTATAAGGGCTGATATCCGAATTTATCATAGAGGCGGTTCGCCGCGGCGTTGCTTTTTACAACCAGCAAATAGCCCTTACGAGCCCCCTGCCCTCTGGCCCACCACAGCAGATGACGGACCACCTCCTCGCCGAAGCCTTGACCGCGATGCCGGCTCTCCGTCACAATATCGTACAGACCCCCGTAGCCCTGCTCCAGCACGACGATGCCGCAGGCCACAGGGACCCCTTGGCTGCGAAGCAGGACGAATGCCTTCTGAAGCGGCAGCCCCTCCATCATGCGGCGGGTCGTCTCCTGCTGGCTCTCGCTTAACCCTTGCATGCCGGCCAGCGCAGCCAGCCATTCAGGACTAAGCTCCGTCTCAAGCTTGAATTCTTCATAATGGGAAGGTCGGATGTTCTCGAGCGAGGCTGTTTTGACGATTGTATGATCCACGAGCTCATAGCCCAGCTCCTCCAGCTTCGCGTCGAGATTCCCGGGCTGGGCAAACGGCGTAACCTTGAAAACACTGGGCAGTCCGTGCGAAGCATAAAAGCTTTCACAATAAGCGATTTTTTGCTCCAGGTCATACGTATGCGCATAGATGGGATGCACCGAATTGGAGCGTTTGGTATAACCGTTCGCGAGCCGCAGCAGCCAGCCGTCATACAATATGGTCTGCAGCGCAGGCCAGCCGTTTAAGCTCATTTCCTCGATTCTTTTGGCCAAATCCATCCTTCAGCACTCCCCGTCTCCCGCTCTCCCAAGCGTTTATTGCATATGGAACCGCTCTATGTGACGATACAGCCCTTCTTTTCTCAAAATATCCGCTTGCTTGTCGCCAATCAGATCAAAGTGCGGATATTGCTCTCTCTTATGAATATAAGCCGGATTCAGACCGTTCCCCCTGCACCAAGCCGCCAGCTTCTCTAGATCGCTGCAGCCTACCTTGGTCACCGTGCGAATGCCAGGGAATCGCGGGTCCAGCCAATAATGTGTCAGGTAGGCGATCTCGCCTCTCGCGACTGCCGCCTTCCACTCCTTCAGCTCTGTACGGTTAATGCCAAAAGCCACGCTCACCGCCCCCTATATACAAGCCGTTCCATGCGCGGCTACGACAATATATCTTTGACGCGCCCTACTTGGCCGTCCTGCAGCCTCACTTTGATCCCATGGGGGTGGCGGGGTGAATTGGTCAAAATATCCTTGACTATGCCGCGCGTCAGCTTGCCCGTTCTCTGGTCTGCCTTCAGCACGATGTTCACTTCCTTGCCCGGCGCAATGTCGGCCCTATTCATTCCGTTACCGCTCATATCCTCATACCTCTTCTCCTAGATGCTGGATACAAGCATAGCATATGCATATCGAAGATGCACATGCCGCCAACAACTGTTATACTTACTTTCATATGAACATAGGAAAAGAGGAATTTCAAGCATGTCTAACGCCTTTCTAGCTCTCGGCATATCCCAGGAGCTGAACGAATTATTGAGAATGAACGGAATCAGCGAGCCGACTCCGGTTCAGCGCCAGACCATACCTATATTAATGAAAGGGCACGACGTCATCGCGCAGGCGCAGACCGGCACGGGCAAAACTCTGGCCTTCGCGCTCCCGATTCTGGAGCGTATCCAGACGCAGAAGGAGCAGGTGCAGGCGCTCATTCTGACGCCAACACGCGAGCTGGCCATTCAGATCACGATGGAGCTGAAGAAGCTCGCTCCGGCCTTCGAGGCGAACGTGCTTGCCGCTTATGGCGGTCAGGATGTCGAAGCGCAAATTCGCAAGCTGCAGCGCGCCCCGCACATCGTTGTAGCGACGCCTGGGCGTCTCATCGACCATATGACGCGAGGCACGGTGAGCTTAGGCAAGCTGTCTATGCTTGTGCTGGATGAGGCGGACCAAATGCTGCATATGGGCTTCCTCCCCGAGGTGGAGAGCATCATAACACAGACGCCGCGAGCGCGCCAGACGATGCTTCTCTCCGCGACGATGCCGGATGCCATTCGCAGACTTGCCTCCGCGTATATGAACGAGCCGGAGGATGTGCAGATCCGAAGCACGAACGTGACGCTCGACAGCATTCAGCAGCTTGTTATTGATACGACAGACCGCGGCAAGCAGCGGGCGCTGATTCAGCTGCTGGAGCAGCACAGCCCCTATCTGGCCGTCATCTTTTGCCGGACGAAGGTACGCGCCAAGAAGCTGAACGAAGCGCTGCAAGACGCCGGCTTCGAATCGGATGAGCTGCACGGCGACCTGACCCAGGCGAAACGCGAGCAGGTGATGAAGAGATTCCGCGAAGCTAAGCTTCAGGTTCTAGTGGCGACGGATGTTGCCGCCCGCGGACTGGACGTTGAAGGCGTTACGCATGTGTACAACTACGATATGCCGCTTGACGGCGAAAGCTATATTCACCGTATTGGCAGAACCGGACGAGCTGGACAATCCGGCATGGCGGTTACGCTGGCCACGCCTTACGACGCTTCCAAGCTCGCGTCGATCGAGCGCAGCATCAACGCCCGTCTGGAGCATCAGTCGATCGACCGCGAAGGCGGACTTTCATCCGGGACACGCAAGGGCTCTTCCGCCTCCTCCAGCCGCAGTTCTTCAGGGGGCAGAGACGGCGCTGCACGAGGCGGCAAATCCAATAGCCGGGGCGGCAGCCAGGCTGCGGGACGCAGAGGACAGGACCAGGCTGCAGCAGCCTCCGCGCGACCAGGCTCCAGACGCGGCGCACAGGCGCCTGCTAAGGGACCATCTGCGCCTAAGAAAAAATCGTCCAACCCGTGGGAGATTAGCGAAGAGGATTTGATGTTCGCCAACAAATATACAAGCGGAGGCGGCAAGGACTCGGATCGCTCAGGCAAGCGCAATGACGCGAGTCCCGGGAAATCGCGAATGGCGGGACAAGGGCGCGGCGCTTCCCAAGGCGGAGGACGCGGGACCGGCGGACCGCGCAGTGCAAGCAGCTCGCGCAGCACCAGCGGCCCGCGCAATACCGGCGGATCAGGCGGCGGCAGCGCGCGTGGCGGCGGCCGGCCCGGAGGCGGGGCTCCCCGCTCCAAAGGCCGGAGCAAATAACGGCAGCTATGTATATAACAAGAGGCCCGGCAAATGGTTTGCCGGGCCTCTTGACGCCCAATTCCCCCTTCATCGGGCAGGCGTCCATACCGTTTGGGACAGCTGACATAAGATAGAGTATACCGATTGGCGGGGGAGCTCTCAAAGGCCTGCAGGCCCGCTTTCGGCAAATTACAGTCTAGGAGGAATTGGCATGTCCGGTGTACATGGAGGCTACACGACGACAGGTGTAATCCTGGTTCTGTTTATTCTTTTGGTCATCATTCTGAAGACTTTCTGGTAATAAACGAAACCCTACACCATGACGAACAGGACAGATGGGGCCGCGCGCCCTCTCTGTCCTCTTATAATTGTGCGACATATTACGCCCAGGCGTGCTCTCGCAGCGCTTCCGCTACGCCGCCTTCATTGTTGGAGCCTGCCAGTATGTCAGCCGCGCGCTTGACGGCGTCAGGCGAGTTGCTCATTGCGATCCCGAGCCCCGCGAACTCCAGCATCGATATATCATTATAATAATTGCCGATGGCCAGAATACGCTCCCGCTCGACACCCAGCTCGGCAGCCAGCTGCTTCAGCGCCGTGCCTTTGCTGGCATCTGGATGCTGCACGTCGATGAACAGATCGCCGCTGCGAATGAGCTGCAGCAGGGCAGGACGCTTCTCCCAATGGGACTGGACGAAGTCCATCTGCTCCTTGGAGCCGAACAGCGTAAATTTGACCAGGCCATCCGGCAGCCCCTCATCGAAGTTCGCCTCCAGCGGCACAACCTTATGGTGGGCATACATCGCTTTAGCTTCATCCGTCACTCGCTCAATGAGCATGTCAAAGGCGGTGTTAACGTCATAATGCACGCCTTGCTCCCTGCAATAAGCGATAAATTCGCCAAGCTTGTCCTTGTCAATATCGTATTGGAACAGAACCTCCTTGGTCTCCGAGCGGACGGTCACTGCTCCGTTATGCGCAATAAGCACGCCGCCCAGTCCCAGCTCATCAAGCACAGGAAGCGCCCCCATCGGTCCCCTGCCCGTGCAGAGCACAATCCGGGCCCCGGCCTCGGCTGCCTCCCTTACCGCCTCCTTCACTTCTGCAGGCAGCTTGTGCTCGTCCGTCAGCAGCGTTCCATCCACATCCAGCGCAATCAGTTCATATTTCAGCTTCATTATGGCACCATCCTATCCCCAGTTGTCCTTCTCTCTATTCTGCCTTTGACTTGCCTCTGTGGCCCCGCAGCAGCTCTACCTCTTCATGGGTAAGCTCCCGATATTGACCCAATCCCAGCCCCTCATCCAGCACCAATGGGCCCATAGCGAGCCGCTTCAGCGTAAGCACCCTCTTGCCGACCGACTCGAACATCCGCTTCACCTGATGAAACTTGCCTTCACGAATCGTCAGTTGAATAAGCGACAGCGAAGATTTCTCCTCTACGTGCAGGACAGGATCCGAAGACGTTCCCTCTGCGGTTCTCTTCTCTAATACCGTCAGCTCTGCAGGCATGGTGACATAGCCGTCATCCAGGCGAACGCCTTGGGCAAACGCCTCAGCGTCGGCTTGGCCAACGTTGCCAAGCACCCACGCCTCGTAAGTCTTATCCACGTGCATGCGGGGCGACAGCAATTCATGCGCAAGCTGCCCGTCATTCGTCAGCAGCAGCAGGCCCACGGTATCCTTATCCAGCCTTCCTACCGGGAAGGGCTGAAGCAGACGGTCCTCCGCCTTCAGCAAATCAACAACGGTCCTCTCCCGTCCATCCTCCGTCGCGGATATGACACCCTGCGGCTTGTTCAGCATCAGATAAATGAAGTTGCGATAGACAACCCTCTCGCCATCGAAGGCGACAGTATGAAGGAATGGATCCACAATGAACCCGCTGTCCTTCACCACCTTGCCTTCTACGGTTACCTTGCCGCCCTTCACCGCTTTTTTGATTTCACTTCGCGTGCCGAAGCCCATATGGGCCAGCAGCTTGTCGACTCGCATCCTCTCCGCCATCCTATACACGCCTCCAGCCTGCAGCAAGCTCGTTTTTGAGCATGCCGTCCACAAATTTGCTCCACCCTACAGGAAAGCCGTCCACGCAGATCAGCACATAGCCTTTGGCGGCAGCCCCCTCCGCAAGCTTCAGCTCCTCCGGCTGGACGAATAACGTCTCGCCCTTCAAGTATCGTGCCGTCTCCTCTGCATCGGCACCCCAGCTGATGCTGCGCGCTGCTTCCTCCCGCTTCAGGCCAAGAGCAAGCGACTGGGCGGGCTGGAACCGCCCGTTCCGCACTTCTCCCGCGAGCCAGCCCGCTCTGATTACCTTCAAGCCGTCCAGCGGCGGCACACCCTTCGGCTGCAAATAGACGGCATGGCCGAAGGCAAGGGGCTGCGACTCCTCCTCCAGCCCCAAGCGAAGCTCCTGCTCCGCAAACCGCTTCCAAGTGGCTTCAGGCGGCTCCTGCAAGGCAGCAGCGGCTTGTTTGCCTCCGCGCATCGGCTTCTCCGGCCCCCGAGGCTTGCCGCCCTTCAGCTTGGCCATTCGCGGCGGCTCCTGCTCCTGCGAGGACCGAACAGCCACTGTCTCGGGCGTCGACTCGCCGCTCCGCCGAAGAGCGGCAATGAAATGCCCTTCCCCCTCCAGCTTGTGCGGCCATAATCGAACGGTCCCCGCCAGACTGGCAGTTCCCTCCGCACCCAATTGATACGCCGTTGCTTCATCCACCCAATCCGGCTGCCCGGCGCTGACGCCAGCGGTATGGCTGACAGGCTCGATATAGAAATCGCGACGCTTCGCCAGAAAGTCTGCAATCTGCATTTCGTTCTCCTCTGGACTGAACGTACAGGTCGAATAGACGAGCAGTCCGCCCGGCTTCAGCATGGTCGCCGCCTGCGCCAGTATATCCCTTTGCATCGCCGCGCAGCGCTCCACAGAATAGCTCTCCCAGCTGGCCGCCATACTGTCGTCCTTGCGGAACATCCCCTCGCCGGAGCATGGCGCATCCACCAGAATCCGGTCGAACCAAGCCGGGAATACACGGGCGATCGAACCAGGCTCCTCATTCAGAACAACCGCGTTGCGGACGCCCTGCAGCTCGATGTTTTTGGCCAGCGGCTTGGTGCGCTCGAACGCGTTGTCATTGCTGACCAGGATGCCTTGTCCACCCAGCTTGCCGGCGATTTGCGTCGACTTGCCGCCGGGAGCGGCGCACAGGTCAAGCACTCGATGCCCGGGCTGCACATCCAGCAGCTCCACGGGCAGCATGGCGCTCGGCTCCTGTATGTAATACAGTCCGGCATGGTAATGCGGATGCCTGCCGGGACGCTCCTCCTCCGTATAATAATAGCCGCTTGGCGCCCACGGAATGGGCCTGACTCGCTCCTCCATTGGCGTAAGCGCCAGCCAGTCCTTTGCACTTAATTTGAGCGGATTAACCCGTAATCCGTATACTCTTGGCGCTGCATAGGAATCCAGAAACGCTTGGAATTCCGTCTGCAGCAGCTCTTCCATTTTCCGCAGAAAAAGGGCTGGTAATTGGGTCATCTTATCCTCCTGCTGTTCCTGCCGGCTTGCTGGCCACGCATGTACAAACCTACTCCCCTATGGTATATAATAAAAAGTAAGCGACTTGCTCTCATTAATCCAAGCGGAGGTACAGTGTTGATGAATAACAAAAAACAAACGTCGTCTCGCAAAAAGAAAAAATCGTATATGCCCTTCCTGTATATCGGCATCATTGTCATCGTGTTCGGCGCCATCTTCGCCCTGGGCAAGATGAACGTGAACAAGCTCTACGAGATGCCAGCCTCGGAATTAAATCCTGCGACCCGCATCTTGCTGGATGACCCGCTATATCAGAATATCATATTGCCGGATGAATTAGATAAGAAGATGAAGGACCAGGATGATTTTTTCGTCTATATGTTCTCCGCCAGCTGCTCTTATTGCAAGGATACAACGCCGCATCTGATCCCTCTGGCCGAGGAGCTGGATATCGATTTGCCCATGTTCAACCTGCTTGAATTCCCGGCTTACAATGCCAAGCTGAACATCGATTCCACACCCACACTCCTCTACATTCAGGACGGCGTCGAGGCGGATCGTCTCGTGGGCGGCATTCGGAAGGAAGGCATGACCCAAGGCAACACGGTACAACAATTCCGTGAGTTTCTGGAGGAACACAATGGAGCTGATGCCAAGTGATGAAGAAAAGCGAAGCCACCTCTAAGGCTGCCAGCTCTCATGAGGAGCAGCATACGGGCAGGGGCGCCAGAACGATCATGTACGGTATGCTGCTCGCGTTTGCCATCATTACGCTCTTGGCCGCCTGCGGCATGGCAGGCGACGATACATCCACCTCGCATCTGCACGGCTCGGAGACCTGGGAGAAGACGGCGTCAGAGGCTGACCTTCCCGCCTTCCTGGACAATCACACACGGCTGACAAGCGACTTGTACGCGGAAGTGCATGCTCACGCCCATCTGCTGAGCGAAATTCCCTGTTATTGCGGCTGCATGGCGGGCACCGAAATCGACGAGCCCCACGACTCTCTCCTTCGCTGCTATTGGGCGGAGCTGCCGGACGCTGACGGCAGCATCATGTGGACGGATCACAGCACAGGCTGCGGCATCTGCAAGAAAGAGCTGGAGGAAGTTATCGCCTTAAGCAAGCAAGGGAAGACGCTAGAGCAAATCGTGGCTTATATTAATGAGAATTACAAGCCGAACCTGCCCAGCAGCTAATCGTCTGCCCCGATGGGGACATCCTCATAACCTCATAACAGGACAACAAACCTCCGGTGAGCCGCAGTGATGCGGTCAGCCGGAGGTTTGCCCTTTCATATGGCACATGCTTGAAGCCGTTGAACCGGGAAGGCGTCATTAGTCGCTTGCCGGCCCCTTTCTCATCTTGGCGATGGATGCGGCGATATCGCTGGACAATGCGTTTAAGCCGGGATAATCCTCCACCTCGAACAGCTCGTTGAACTTCATCTGGAATTGCGCCGCTTCGCGTACCCGGTGGTGGAAATACAAGTCTTGAATGCCGTTCAGCACGCGGGATACCACATTGGACTGCTCCTCGAAATCCGTCTGGGCATCCAAAATTTCCTTCCGGATGCTGGTCATCTCGTTGTCGAGCAGGAACGCCGCTTCCGCCGCCTTCTTCAGCCGAAGCCTCACTTCCTCCGGCAGGCTTTCCTTGAATTTATAATTTAAAGAATGCTCGATCGTCGCCCAGAAATTCATCGCGAGCGTGCGAATTTGAATTTCGGCCAGCACCTCCGTATACCCGAGTGCCGTCTGCACGGGATATTTGACGATGATATGGTAGCTCCGATACCCGCTATCCTTGTAGTTCGTAATATAATCCTTTTCGTAGACCAGCGTCAGATCCTTGCGGCTGCGTATCAACCCCGCCACGCGGTGAATATCGTCGACGAACTGGCACATGATCCGGATGCCCGCAATATCCTCTATGCCTGTGTCCAGCTGATCCGATGCAACGCCAAGCCGCTTCGCCTTCTCCAATATGCTGGAGATGCGCTTGACCCTGCCTGTAACGAATTCAATGGGCGCGTAGGCTTCCCTCAGCTTCAGCTCAACGCGCATGGTTTTGAATTTTACCTTCAATTCTTCAACCGCTTGTTCATACGGCTGCAAAAAAAGTCCCCAGTCTCGTCCGTCCATCCGGCCGCCTCCTGTTTCTAACGATGATCTGCACCCACTGCTTCAGCGATGTGTCGGTAGCCGTCCTTGCGCAAACACTCCTTCAGCCCGCTCGTTAATTCCTTCAGCAGCTCGGGTCCCTTGTAGATAAGCGCGGTATACACCTCAACAAGCGTTGCCCCCGCGCGAATTTTATCGTATGCGTCTTGCGCGGTAAAAATGCCGCCAGAGCCAATGATTGGCAGCTGCCCGCCCGTCTGCCGGTATACGGCTCTTATGACCTCCGTGGACCGCTCGCGCAGCGGCTTGCCGCTTAAGCCGCCCATCTCTCCCGCATGAGCATGAGTCAGGCCCTCGCGCGACAGCGTTGTGTTCGTCGCGATTATGCCCGCAATGCCACTCTCCATAATGGTAGACACGGTATGCTCCAGCTGATCATCCGACATATCCGGCGCGATTTTGACCAGCACATGCTTGGGCTTCGCCTGGCGAGCGGCCGCCTGCCGATCCACTTCCTCCTTGACGGCTCCCAGCAGCTTGCGAAGCTCGTCTCCGTGCTGGAGATCGCGCAGTCCCTGCGTGTTCGGGGAGCTGATATTGACGACAAAGAAGTCTCCGTAATCATACAATATGCGAATGCATGCCTGGTAGTCCTCGTGCGCCAGCTCATTTGGGGTTGTTTTATTTTTGCCGATATTAACGGCGATAGGAATGCTATGTATCTTGCGCTGCGCAAGCGACGCCGCCATCGCTTCTGCTCCTTCATTGTTGAAGCCCATCCGGTTAATAAGCGCCTCGTCCGGCGGCAGTCTGAACAGCCTTGGAAGCTCGTTGCCCGCTTGTCCCTTCGGCGTGACCGTACCAACCTCCGCAAAGCCAAGGCCGATGCTGGAGAAGCCATCCGGCGCCTTCCCGTTTTTGTCCAGGCCCGCGGCCAGGCCGACAGGGTGCGGGAAGCGAAGGCCAAGCACCTCCATGCGCAGCTCGGGCGACTCGGGAACGCCATACATCGTGTTCAGAATCTCCGTTATACCAGGAAACCGGCTTCCTGATGCCAATCCGTCTATGACCAGATGATGAGCCTTTTCCGCATCCATTTTGAATAATAGCGGTTTTAACAAAGAAGTATAAAGCAACATGTTCACTCCGTTCCGATAATTATGCTCTATCGAACAGTTTATCCCTTTTGCGGCAAAAAGAAAAGAGCTCGCGAGGGCAGCGCGGGCTCTGAATGTGACGGCTGTATTGCGACGTTGCGAGAAAACGATTACAATAAGGGCATAGACTTGTACTGAAGGATAATGTATACGGAAAGGTTGATGAATCCATGGGCGCACCAAAACGAAAGCCTGCTACAATGAAAGTGAAACCGAAGGAAGAGGTCAATAAGAAAGCACTTGTCTGGATCGGCTCCATTGTCGGCGTCATCTTCGTTGTCATAGCGGCGTTGTTAATTTTCACTTCTTAGAGCAACAGCCTCGCAGCGGGCTCTAAGTCAACCATTCATACACCTTATGGGGATTGCTTTCGTCCTCCTTGGGCTTCATCCGGAATCGCTCCGGGGCTGGCGCAGGGCTGGTTGGAAGACTCCCTTTTTTTATGCTTACCTTCGTGCCAAGCGGCACCATGTCGTACAGCTCCTCCACATCGGATTTGCCCATCCGGACACAGCCCAGCGATTCGTCTCCCCCGATGCTGCCAGGATCATCCGTGCCATGAATCGCATACAGCGTGTCCGACAGCGTCATGCCCCGGCTGCCGAAGACGCCGTCGTCCCTCCCGTTCGGATTCCTGACCTTCTCGCTAATACGGAACTCGCCCTCCGGCGTCCGGTCTCCGCCAAGACCTACGGGATAGCTGCGAATAATCGTATTCCCTTGCACGACGGCTAATTGATGCTTCGACGGATCCACCACAATCTCAAGCGGCTTGCTCCACGCTTCGTCCAGCAGGCCATTGGACCCTACCAGTTCGCTCTGCCCCCTGCCAGATTCCTTGCCGGCGCCGGACTTGTCAGCTGTTGGTCGCTCCGCTCCAGTCCCGTTCTGCTCTCTGAGCTTCATCAGCACGGCTGGGAACGCCTCTCGCATGCCGTCTCCCTCGCCAGCCAAGATGTTGTTGGGATAAGGCTGTATCAGCTCGTCCAGCTTCTGCGGCCATCTTCCGTTTATAGCCTTATAGTGATGGATGGCGCTTGCAAGCGTCCAGTGCATTTCCTGTCTCGACTGCCATTCCCGCCACTGTCGGCGGGCGCCCTCGGCATCTGCCGGCTCGCACCAGCAGGTGTCGCGGTCCAGCATGGACGCGGCGAGCTCGCTTCCGCCGCCCCTCCTCGCAATATCCGCCAGCAAGATGGATTGGCCGCTCCATTGGCTCCATCCGTCCCGCTCCTCGAGGCGCGCCGCGATCACTTGTCCGGGCCCGGCATCGCCGGCAGCCGCCACCTTGCCCAAGGCATATCCGATTGGCTGCTCCTCTCCTTCTGGAACGAGAACGACTCCAAAACCCGGTTCCTGCTCCAATGATGTCACAGCAGTCCCTATTTTATGATTGAAAAAGCTGCTGACAGGCAGGGCGAGCGCAAGCACCAGCAGCGGCGCGGCCAACAATGTCACCTTACGGAGCAGCTTGCGCTTGTTCTTCTGCTTCTCCCACTCCTTTAATCCATCCAGTCCCGCTTCAGCAAGCGGATGCGCCTCCTGCTCAAATGCATCATATATATCTCCCGCTTGGATAAAGCAGTAATTGGCTTTGGCCTCCTTGCCTTCCTCGCGGTAATATTTGCCCAGCAAATACCACCCCATCTTGTTGTCGGGATGCTCGGTCACAAATTTCTTCAAATAAAGGATATCCTCCGGATTATCCATTCTTCTCCCCCCTCGGTCTGCCTTGATAGACCATATATCGGCAATCCTCAGCGAAGCCTTCATACCTTTTCCAAATTTGTGCACAAAAAAACTCTCCCCTGCCGATATGCTCAGCCTGAGAGAGTCGCTATGAATGATGAGATGACTAGCCGGCAGCGTTGAACGGCTCATCGGCAATCTTGATGGAGTCCGTCGGGCAGCCGTCGCATGCATCCTGCAAATCGTCGTACATATCCTCTGGAATTTCGGTATTGCCTTTATTGCCGTCGCCTTCGAAGATGACCTCGGCCAATCCTTCGTCGTCGTAATCGTAAATGTCAGGCGCTGTCGCTCCGCATGCCCCGCAAGCGATACAAGTGTCCTTCTCAACCCATGTGTACTTAGCCATGGTCCATATCCTCCTTATTATAGACGGAATCATTCCGTTCAACTTGACTATAATAACTGACTTCTTCACTCATCAATATATAACAAACTATCGTCTTTTTGCAAGGATGTCCCCCGAATTCGTTTGTTGCGGATCAGTGTCGAAGGATCATCGCCCAGCATTCCCGCGGTAAGCACGGCGTCCTCGCCGAACCGATCCCGAAGCTGATCCATCGTCTTGGTCAGAGCGTCCTTCTTCGGCTGCTCCTCGTAGCTGAACAGGTCGAGCTGGAACGCCGTATCCTCGACCGGAGCCAGATTCTGCAGCGTAACGCCAAGCAGCCGGATGGGGTCGCCAGCCTTCCAATGCTTCAGAAACAGCTTGCGAGCCTCCCTATTGATGTCCTCTGTCGATTGTGTAGCAGTGCCCAGCGTATGCGATCTCGTTATCGTCGTCATATCCGGCCTGCGAATGGTCACCTGCACGGTGGACGCCGCCAGCTTCTGTCTTCTCAGCCTCCTGCCCGTCTGGTCAGACAAATTCAGCAGAATGCGGAATACGTCCTCCTGCTCCGTCACATCATTCGGAAGCGTCGTGGTATGCCCGATTGACTTGCTCCTCGCGCGGTCAGGGTTAACCGGAGCATGATCGATGCCATGCGCCGCGGATTTCATCCAGGCGCCAATCACGCCGAACTGCTTGATCAGCATGGCTTCATCCGCGGCCGCCAGCTGGCCGATGGAATGAATGTTCAGCTTCTGGAGCTTCTCCGCCGTCTTGCCTCCGATGCCGAACAGTGTGCCGCAAGGCTTATCCCAGAGCAGCCTGGGCACGTCCCGCAAGCGAAGCACCGTCAGCCCCATTGGCTTGTGCATATCGGAAGCCATCTTGGCAAGCAGCTTATTGGGGGCGAGGCCAATGGAGGACGGCAGCCCCCATTCCGTTCGAATCCGATGCTGAAGCGTCTCCGCGATCTCCAGCGGCGTCCCCAGCAGCTTGGAGCCTGTAATATCCAAGTAGCATTCATCAATCGATACGGGCTCGACCATTGGGGTGAACTGCCGGGCAATGGACATAAAACCTTGGGAATACTGGCGGTAAAGGTTGAAGTCCGGCTTGATCAGCAGCAGCTCCGGACAGCGCTTCAGCGCTTGCTTGACCGGCATGCCGGTCTTAACGCCCAGCCTGCGAGCCGCGTACGAGCATGTCACGATGATGCCCTTGCGCTCCTCCATGCTGCCGGAAACTGCGGTGGGCTTATCCTTATAATATTCCGGCTGCTCCGCTTCATGCACGGAACAATAAAATGCGTTCATATCCAAATGAATGATGACTCTTCCTTTGGCCGGATAATGATCCTTTACGTCGTTCATGGCTCGCTCGCTGCGCCTCCAGTTCCCCCAAAATGCGTATGCCCGTTCCCATTTCCTTCAGCATATCGCTCTCCGCTCGGCAAGTCAATGAAAGCTATTCCGAAAAATTGCTCAGCCCCCTCTACTTTAAAGAAATAAAGTGTTATAATAGTAAATTATGATTTGAATTGGCCATCAGTGAAGGAGGCGTCAACCGATATGTCCGCAAACATCTCAATCTTTGACACGACGCTGCGCGACGGAACGCAAGGCGAAGGAATCAGCTTATCCGCTGACGACAAGCTCAAAATTGCCCAGAAGCTCGACGCTTTAGGCGTTCATTATATTGAAGGCGGCAATCCTGGCAGCAACAGCAAGGATATTGAATTTTTCCAACGTGTCAAGTCACTCCAGTTAAACGCTCGCATTACCGCGTTCGGCAGCACCCGCCGCAAAAATTCGGCAGCGGAGCATGACGCAAGCCTGCTTCGTATTGTGGAATCCGGCGTGCCTGCCGCAACGCTTGTCGGTAAAGCGTGGGATTTCCACGTCCATACGGCGCTTCAGACGACGCTTGAAGAAAATCTGGCCATGATCTATGACTCCTTCGCCTTCCTGAAGCGGAGCGGCATGGAGGCGATGTATGACGCGGAGCACTTCTTCGACGGCTACAAGAACAACCCGGAATACGCGTTAGCCGCGCTTCGCAAGGCGCAGGACGCCGGCGCAGACTGGCTGGTGCTGTGCGATACGAACGGCGGCACGCTGCCTGGCGAAATTCATGAGATCGTCTCGCGTGTCCGCTCTGAGCTGTCTGCAGCAATCGGCATTCATACCCACAACGACTGCGAGCTGGCCGTCGCCAACTCCCTGGCCGCCGTACAAGCCGGTGCGAGACAGGTTCAAGGCACGATCAACGGATATGGCGAGCGCTGCGGCAATGCCAACCTGTGCTCCATCATTCCGAACCTGCAGCTGAAGATGGGCTACGATTGCCTGCCTGCAGACAGGCTGCGCACGCTGACAAATACGGCTCGTTACATTAGCGAAATCGCCAATGTGCATATGCCGGTCGGCCAGGCCTATGTAGGCAACGCCGCGTTTGCTCACAAGGGCGGCATTCATGTATCCGCTATTATGAAGGATTCCAAGACCTATGAGCATATTGAGCCGGAGCTGGTCGGCAACAAGCAGCGAATCCTTGTGTCGGAGCTGGCTGGCCAGAGCAATATTATTTCCAAAGCGGCGGAGCTGGGCCTGGATGTCAACACTAACAACGACAAGACCAAGCAGATCATCGACCAAATCAAGGACCTGGAGCATCAAGGCTATCAGTTCGAGGGCGCCGACGCTTCCCTGGAGCTTCTGCTTCGCGAAGCGTTCACCGACATGAAAGAGATGTTTACGGTGGAGTCGTTCAAGATGCACGTAGAGAAAACAAGCGCCGGTATGATCTCCGAGGCGATTGTGAAGATCAACGTGGACGGCCAGCAGGTCTATACCGCGGCAGAGGGCAATGGTCCCGTCAACGCGCTGGATAACGCGCTTCGCAAGGCGCTAGTGCAATTCTATCCCAAGATCGAGCAGTTCCATCTGTCCGATTACAAGGTTCGTGTCATCGACGAGAAGGACGCGACCGCTGCCAAGGTCCGTGTGCTTGTAGAATCAACGGGACTCGACAACACCTGGAGCACGGTCGGCGTATCCAGCAACGTCATCGAAGCAAGCTGGGAAGCGCTGCTGGGCAGCATCCGCTATGCCCTTCTGGGCATGGACAAGGTTGCGGGCGGCACAACCGATACGCCCGAGCGCCTCGGCCTCGTGAATCACTAAACACAAAAAGCTGCGAATCGCTATACACCATGCGATTCGCAGCTTTTGTTATTCACAGCCACTTCTGGATGAGGCGTTCCCACTCCTCATAGGTAATAACCCCATTGATTCGTTCCCGGATGACGCCTTCGCTGTCAATCAGGAAGCTCGTGGGGAAGGTATTCACCTTGTACAGCTTGGTCACATCGCCTGGCCGATCCATGAGAATCGGGAAGGTGAAGCCCTGGTCCTCCACAAACTGCCTGGCTGCCCGCTCCTTGTCGAACTTGGTGGAGTTGACGCCGTACATGCTCAGCTTGTCGCCGTAGCGCTCATGCAGCTTCTGCAGATCCGGAGCCTCCAGCTCACAGGGACCGCACCAGGAGGCCCAGAAGTTGACGAACAGCAGCTTTTCGCTCTTCCCGCCAATGAGATGCTCCTCATCGGCAAGATCCGGTAGCGTGAAGCTGGCCGCCTCAAAGCCAGCCTTCGGCTTAAACGACTCATCGGCCGACGCCTCCGTCGACGCTGAATCGTCCTGATTATATTGATACACGGCCAGGCCGGCAAAAAATATCGCGATAATGAACACCACCGCTACTTTTCTCATAATCCCAGATTCCTCTTTCCATTCCGGATATCGTGTTAACCAGACTCATCGTATCATGCGTTTGGGACAAGCTCAAGACAGCGGGGCCATTAGCCATAAAACCGTCAAGTTTATCCCCGCATCCTCATTTTCGGTATGAAGCGGCGGATTCATACCTCAAGTCTGTTATACTAATGAAATGGAGGTGTATGATGGATATGTCATTAAACCGGGATTGCTCGATCCTGCAGTCGACTTACCATAACTTAATTACAGTCTGCACAGCCTCATATCCTCAGGAGGCATGCGGCATTCTGGCCTGCTCCAGCCATTCCGCTGCCATCGATATCATCATCCCGATAACGAATGCGCATCCTCGGCCGCAGCGCGCGTTCGCTTTCGACCCCGTGGAATGGACCAGCGTCTTCTTCTCCATGCAAAAAAACCGACAACAGCTTGTCGGCTTCTTTCATTCGCACCCTGCCTCGGCACCGCTGCCGTCGCCGCGCGACGAGAGGGGGTTCCTGCCTCAGACAGGCATGAGCTATTGGGTGATCTCATTAATGGACGAGGAGCGGCCGCTCGTTCAGCCGTATCGCCAGCTGGATGGACAATTCCAAGCGATTCCATTAATGCTTGCTTAGATAAGCGTATAAGTCGCCCAGCGTTGTGATGTTACGTTCTTTAATTCGCTTCAAATATTTGCCAAGCAGCTCGGCCGTCATGATAGAGTCCTCCAGCGCATGATGTCTAACCGTAATGGGGATGCCTGCGCTGATCAGCATCTCGTCCAGGCCATAGCTGTCTCTGCCTGGCTCCAGCCACTTGGCGATCATCATGGTATCCAGCACTCGATGATTCAAATATACCTTGGACGTTCTCCAAAGAGCTACATTCAGAAATTGCTTGTCATGGCCTGCAGAGTGAGCGACAAGCAGCCGTCTGCCGATAAACGCCATAAAATCATGCAGCACCGTCATCAAGTCCGGAGCGTCCTGCACCATATCATTGGATATGCCTGTAAGCTCCTCAATCGACTTCGGAATGGGGCGCTTCGGATTAACCAGACTATAGAAGGACTCTCCCTCCACACACTGGCCTCCCCGAACGACAACAGCGCCGAAAGAAATAATTTCGTCGCCGTTGTTCGGGTTGAAGCCAGTCGTCTCCAAATCGAAAACGACCATTTCCATATCCATAAGAGGAGTATCCATAATCGATTGCTTGCGCTGCTCGCGATTCGCATTGCGGATAAAGGCCATTTGCTGAGCGTTCTGCGAACCGAATACCGACGCGATGGCAGGCGTAACGCCCCCCATCTTGTATAAGCTCCACATTCGCCCAACGCCTTTTTGCTCTTTCATTACAGTCCACCGCCTTACTCTTACATCAGCCGGCCAACGGTATGCTTATATACATATCTCTGCAACCGCTTGCCCTGCTTGAGGCTGCTCTTCAGCTCATCCGTCATTTCCTTGGTCATCTTGCCCTTGTGCAGCTTGCCGTTATTGGCGTAGACGCCATTCTCTATCTGCTCGGTCGTCATAAGCCGCAGCCGCAATATGAACCGGAACGACTGCTCGTAGATCTCGCCGTCCTCCTTGGACAGCTTGCCCGCTTCAACCAGTCTTCGAATCCGATCCAATGTGGAGGTCTCCCGAATGCCGGACTGAATCGCAAGCATACGAACGGAATTCACCATCGGTATATACGCGCCGTATTTAATATCCAGACTGCCCGCATCCTCGCCATAGCGCTCTCTGAGCAGCTGTCCGAATATGCCGACGAGCACCTTGTGCCGCATCGTATTATCGATCATACGTCTAATGATGACTGGGTGGTCGAGCGTATCGGAATAAAATAGATCCTTGAGGCGCGCCACCAGGCTATGGTCGCCATACACACATCGGCCGTCCGCGATAATGAGCAGCGTTCTTACCGTCTCCCAAGCCGGCTCCCGGAACCACGTGCCCAAGATGGCATCCCAATCGCTGATGGAATTGCACCAGCCTTCATTGTCGCTCATGACATTTCCTTCACAAGGCGGGTAGCCGAGGGCTACTAGATTGCTTACAATCAGCTTGCATAACGCCAAAAAATATTGCTTGGTTGCCTCTTCTTTGCCGCTTTCAGGATCCTGATACACCACGCCGCTATCCTGGTCGCTGGACAAAGTTTGCTCCTTCCGTCCGCCGCTGCCGAACAATAGATACGCGTAAGGCACGGGGGGAGACCCTTTCCCCAACCGTGCCATTTCCGCTTCCGAGAGCTGAATCGCCCTTGCTATGATGGCGTCATGCATCTCGTTTAATTGTTCATTCAATTGTTCAACCGGCCGCGTAGGGAAGAGAGCTATCATCTGCTCGTGAAATTGATCGCGTAAGCAGCGCAGTTCGTCAATATGATCAGCCGAGCCGATCCCCTTGGCAAGCTGCGATCTCATCGGATCAGTCATGCTCTGCCCTCTCCCTTCGGTCAGTCCGCTAATCATCTCATGATTAACCTTGGATGCCTTGGCCCGGCTTCTTCAGTTGCTCCGGGTATCCATAAGCGCCGTGCTCGCTCAGGTCGAGTCCGATAATTTCTTGCTCTTCCGTTACGCGGAAGCCCATGATCTTCTTCATAACGCCAAGCACCAGGAACGATGCCACAAGTACGAAGATGCCGACAACGACAACGGATTCGAATTGAACCCACAATTGCTTCCAGCTGCCTGTGTCGATCAAGCCGCCTGTACCGATACCAACCTTGTCAGCCAGCTCTTGCGTAGCGAAGATACCATTAGCGAGCGTACCCCAAATACCTGCCATACCGTGAACGGACAGAGCGTAGATAGGATCATCCACTTTAAATTTCTCGAACATCTTCACGCTGTAGAATACGAGAACGCCTGCTACCAAACCGATAACAACTGCCGCCCATGGATCAACGAATGCGCAGGAAGCCGTGATCGCAACCAGACCTGCAAGCGTACCGTTAAGCATAGTCGTAATATCCGCTTTGCCAGTGACAGCCCAAGAGATGAGGAGTGCCGCCACGCCGCCGCCGCCAGCGCCAAGCATCGTTGTGAATGCGACATAAGTGAAGAAGCCGTCGCCGATCGCAACTGTCGAGCCTGCGTTGAAGCCGAACCAGCCAACCCACAGAAGCAATACGGAAAGTGCAGTAAATACTTGGTTATGGCCCAAAATTTCGTTAGCCGAGCCGTCCTTGTTGAATTTGCCGATACGCGGCTTCAATAGAACGGTTGCCGCGAATGCAGCGAGCGCGCCTGTTAAGTGAACGACTGTGGAGCCGGCGAAGTCTTGCGCGCCGTCTTCAGCCAGCCAGCCGCCGCCCCAAATCCAGTGAGCGACTGTCGGGTAGATCAAGCCTACGAAGAACAGTGTAAAGACGATATAGGAGGACAATTTCGCACGTTCTGCAAATCCGCCCCATGCAATTGAAAGCGAGATAGCTGCAAAAGCGAGCTGGAACAGGAAGAATACGCCGTTCGGGTAGCTGTCGCCTTCTTCAGCTGCCAGCTGTGGATCGAAGAAGAAATCGCCCCAGCCAATAAATTGCGCGATGCTGCTGTCGCCGCCAAATGCGATGCCGTAACCAAATGCCCAATAGATAAGTGCTGCGAGACCTACAGTGAAGATGGTTTTGCCGGCAACGTGGCCAGCATTTTTCATTCGAGTTGAGCCTGCTTCCAGAAGGATAAAGCCGCCTTGCATTAATAGTACCAGAATGAATGCCAGCATGACCCAGAGTGAATTCAATCCCATGTCCAGTGTTGCAGTTGGATCAGACGCGAACGCCACAACTGGGAAGAGGATTGTCATTAATCCTAACGCGAGAAAAGTCTTCTTAATCAATACGACCACTCCTTTAATGTTATGTTCCCTAACACATGACGAAAGACTTAATGTCATTATAGAGGGAAGATCCTCATTTGACAATATACTTTTTCACTTTTTACAAAAAAAATCTAACGTTCGGCATCAAATCTGACACGAACGTTAAGCTTTTTACTATTTTTGCCTAAGAATCGTTGCATTATGGCCCTGATCTTTCGCATTTAGACCTCCTCTCTCCTATTTCAGTGTTACGTTTAGTAGAAGAGCAGCACGTATTCGGCCTAGTCCTTATGGCAGAGTCCTGTCACACGTTTGACTGTATAGTTTATACCTATTAAAATTATGATAGAACTTATTATAATAAGGCGGTGATGAGATGGAGGCTGCCCCATTGTACCGAATCGGCGAGTTAGCGAAGCTTGCCAAGCTCAGCGCAAGAACCATTGACTACTACACCTCGCTGGGTCTAGTCGAACCTGCCAAGCGCACCGACAAAAACTACAGATTGTACGCTCATGAAACTTTACTGCGTCTGCAGCGTATTGAGGAAATGAAAAAGGACAAATATACGTTGGATGAGATCAAAGCGAGCTTGGACGCTTGGAGCAGGATTACACCGGAGGAGCAGCTGTCCTTGAAGCTGACAGAGATCCAGCAGCACTTAAGCCAGCTGGAACGGGAAGTGAAGGAGCTGGAGCCCGTTATCAAGCAGTTGAAGCCGCGTCAAGCCCATCGCTTGTACACGAGCCTAACGCCTCAGACTGCGGCGTGTATTGAAGCTCTCATGCTTCTAATGAACAAGAGCACTCTCATGTAACAAAGTCCTGACACAACCCCTTGGAGGAATGAAACCATGTACATCATGATTATTGCCGCTTTTGCATTATCGCTGTGGGCGCAATTTCGCGTCAAAGGCACATTCAAGAAATGGACGAAGGTGGAGACCAGCAGCGGACTAACCGGCTATCAAGCAGCAAGAAGAATGCTGGACCATAATGGACTATATGATGTCCCTATTGAACCGATTCCCGGCACGCTTACGGATCATTACGACCCCATTCATCGCGTTGTGCGCCTGTCTGAGCCGGTTTATTACGAAAGTACGATTTCAGCCGTTTCGGTTGCTTGCCACGAGGTTGGCCATGCCATACAGCATTCCGTGAAGTACCCGTTCCTGGTGGCGCGCCACCGCATCTTCCCAGTCGTCAATATCGCTTCCGGTATCGCGCCATTCCTGCTTATCGCCGGCATCCTGATGCAGCAGTTCAGCCTGCTGGGACTGGGGATCGTATTATTCTCCGCAGCGGTAGCCTTCCAACTCATTACGCTGCCTGTCGAATTTAACGCAAGCAATCGGGCACGCGCCCTGATGCTGTCGCAAGGCTTTGTCACGCAAGACGAGGAGCGCGGAGTGGCCAAGGTGCTTAACGCAGCCGCTTTAACATATGTCGCTGCCGCCCTTCTCTCCCTGCTGGAGCTCATCCGGTATATTCTGATGTTCACACAGAGCCGGGAAGAATAGAATAGCCCAGCAACAGCCAAGAGCCCCCTGGTTGATCAATGACGATCATCCAGGGGGCTCTTCCCGTCCAGCAGCCGCTGCTGATGGCTACAGCTCCTTCTCGCTATGGAAATAACGGAGCAGGAAATTATGGAACACCTTAGCTACCAGCGGCAGCTTCTCATTGCTGCGATGTATAAGTCCAATTGTTCGGGTCACAACAGGGTTGATGATACGAACCTTAGCCGGCTGCAGCGGTCCAGTATGATGCAGCGCAAGCTCAGGCAGCACACTGACGCCCATCCCCGCCGCTACAAGGCCTCTGATTGTATCCGTCTCCTCTCCCTCGAAGCCGATCTTCGGCTCGAAGCCTGCCTGCAGACAAGCGTCCCATACAATAGGACGAAGCGAATACCCTTCGCTGAACAGGACAAACGTCTCCTCCTGCAGCTGATGAAGCTCGATGGCATGCTCCCCCGACAATGGATGCCCTGGCGGCAGTATGGCATACAGCTCCTCCGTCAGCAGCACCTCTCCGCACACCTGCTCATGCTCCTTGGGGAAGGGGGAAATGAAAGCGAGATCAATATCACCCTTAATTAAATCCCGGATCAGTGTAGGATACATACCTTGCTTGAACCGGAATTTCACATCAGGATGCAGCTTCCGGAAGGACGCCACCACTTGCGGGATTAGCGATATACCCAGGCTGTGTGGAAAGCCCAGTCGAATCTCCCCCTTCTCAGGGTCCAGAAATTCATGTATCTCAATGACAGCGCGCTCCAGATCGGCCAGAATGACCTCCGCCCGCTTCAAGAACAGCGATCCCACTGGCGTTAGTTGAAGATTTCTCCCCTTCTGGACGAACAGCTTGACCCCAAGCTCCTCCTCCAATTGGTGAATTTGACGGCTGACGGCAGATTGCGCGACGTGAAGCTCCTCCGCAGCTTGTGTGACATGTTCTTTCCTTGCGACTTTTACGAAATAATAAAGCTGTCGAAGTTCCATACGTACCGGTCTCTCCCGTAACCCATTCTGTTTTACTGCAACTACATACGCCATTTATTGGACAATGGTCTTTTGTAACGATTATAATGTTCTCGTACCATTACTATTTCATCCCGAGGAGGAACCGTTAATTATGGCACAAGAACGTACAGGCGCAGCAACGCTTAAAGGAAATCCAATCACACTCATCGGTCCAGAGCTGAAAGCAGGAGACCAAGCTCCAGACTTCACACTGAACAAATCTTTGACCGAAACCGTATCCCTTCAGGATTACGCCGGCAAGGTGAAGCTGATCAGTGTCATTCCATCCATCGACACAGGCGTCTGCGACGCGCAAACCCGTCGATTCAACGAAGCGGCAGCCGCTCTTGGTGACAACGTTGTTATTCTGACAGTCAGCGTCGATACGCCATTCGCGCAAGCGCGCTGGTGCGGTGCTGCAGGCGTCGATAAAGTGGTCATGCTGTCCGATTACAAGAACAACAGCTTCGGAGAAGCTTATGGCGTTCTGATCAAGGAATTAGCACTCGACATGCGCTCCATATTCGTTATCGACGGCAGCAACAAGCTTACATATGTTGAATACCTGGCCGAAATGACGGAGCATCCGAACTACGAGCAAGCGATCGAGGCGGCTAAAGCTTTGATCTAGAGGAACAATAGACCGCAAACAAAGCGAGTGAAGGCAAGCCTTCACTCGCTTTGTTATGTATCAGCTATTGACCTTGACAGCTGCGAGCTTCTTGTCCAAAGTCCGGTAAATATCAATAATTACGCGATAATTGGAGCCAAGATCGCCGAGGGACCCACGAGAAGCAGAGTAGATATCAACAGCCGAGGTAACAGGGTTCACGCCAATGACGGATACCGTAATATCCATCGTCCTTCCCGTCATCGTACGCTTCTCCAAGACGATCTCACCGACGGACGGCACTTCATGTAATACCTTATAGCCTTGCATCTTCTTCAGAGTGGATACCACCTCATCCCAAGCCTTCTCCTTGGAAAGCTTGTAGATGTGCGATTTCAGCACTGGATCCTTGGCTCTGTCGCCTGTCAGTTCATGACTGCGCAGCAGCCCGATCAAGGTCCGCTTCAACAAAAACAATTCCCCCTCTATCGCTATCTGCATACTTCTTATCATACCATGTTTTCATATATGAAAAAAGAGCCAAAGCCAGACGAAAGCTGGCTCAAGCTCTTCACGTTCAAAGAAAAACCCGCCTATGCCGTCCGACTCACATGTTTCTGAACCCGCTCTCGCAGGTGGGTGTCCGCAGCGATGCTTTTGAGATCCCCTTTCGAGGGCGTGTCAGCCGCATGGCAATATAGGTCTCCCGTGAAACAGCCATTGGTTCAAAACAACGAAGAGCCGTGACGAACATCGCAGGATGTATTGCTATTATAGACTGAACACGGCGAAAAGTAAACTTCAGCGCTTTGTTATTTGTTGGATTCCTTATAATCATCCTTCAGCAGGTCTTCGCGGTCCATCTCCGCCGCCTCTTCAGCGGCTTCCTCTTCCGCTTGCTTCAGCTTCTCCGCCTGCTCCTGCAGCTTCATGTAAATAATATTGAAGTTCCAGAACGCGAGATACGCGCAGATGCTACCCATAAAAAACGGAATCAGGAATGTAAACTGGAAGAAGCTGATGTAAATGACCAAGCCGCACATAATGACCGTCGACAACGAGCGGAATGGCTTACCGATGGTAATAAGTAAAGCGTTTTTAATTAATTGAAACGTTTTCATATGGTAATGCACAAGCATCGAAAAGAAGTTGAATAAGGAGGCTCCCGCCAGCGCCAGAAACGCCAGGAATATATAGGAGACAATATTAAATTCTTCCCTGTAAAAAATAAAGTTCACAACAAGCACGGCAAACAGCAGGGTGTAGATTAGTCCGCCGATCATGCTTTGCTTGTAGTTTTCCTTATACCCTCGGAAAAAGGTTTTGAGCAGCGCGGCGTCCGCCTCTCCCGTTACCCACTTGCGGGCAACCGTGAACATAGCGGCTGTAGCCGGGAAAAAGGTAAACGGCATTAAAACGGCCAGCAAAATGAGCGGGAACATAAGCATTTGAAGCGCGCCGTATTGGTCTACATTGGCTGTGGTGAGGCTGCTTAGTCCCATAATGAGGACCAGGACTACCGGCAGCGAACAAATAATCCACAATAGATTAATAACCGAAAGCCTCATGATCCATTCGGAGATTCGATAGAATCCTCCCATAAGTCCTCTAGGTTCCATACGCTAACGCCTCCAGTGAAATAGTTGATTGAAGGGGGCTTGTCCCACGATCCGAGTCAATAGACCGCCCATTTCTTGCAGGATAGGCCCCAGTCTAAGCGACATTCGCCCCTCTGCATAGGATGTAATGTAATCACCATTCAGATGATTAAAAGGAGGTTGCTATTATGGGCAACGTTGGTGCAGGTTACGGTTACAACTCGGTTGGCGCTATCCTCGTATTGTTTATCCTTCTGGTCATCATCGCAAAAACCATTTGCTCCTACTAACCTTCACAAAGAAAATCGGGGAGGTCCGGATGCCCGCTAGGCATCACGGACTTCCCCGTTTTTGTTCTTCATGCGATGGCAGCCGCGTACGGCTGCTGAGCCTTAATTGTTCGCGAAGTCTTCACCGGAGCTCTTAGGACGGCGAGTCTCTCCGCTGCGGCCTTCGCCGCTGCGCTTGTATCCGCCGCCGCCACGGTTCTCATAGCTGCTGCCGCCGCTGCGACCCTCGTAGCCGCCGCGCGAGCCGCCGCCGCTGTAGCTGCCGCGTCTGTCGTCGCGACCGCGATAACCGCCACCGCCGCTGCTTCCTCCACTGCGGTTCCCGCCGTAGGACGAGCCGCCGCTGCGGTTGAATGGACGACCGTTGGAACGAATATCCGGTCTGCGCTTTTTGGCGCGAAGCGGCTCTTCAGGCGTCAATTCGATGTCGATGTTTTTCTTCTCGCCAGTAATCAGCTTCATTGCGGCAGCCAGGAGATGCACGGAGTCGTATTGCTCCAGCAACTGAATGGCGATCGCTTTGTATTCGCTGAACTCCTCGTTCTGCACGATTTCGAGCAGGCGCTCAGCCGTTACGCGCTGCTTGCCTTCGATCGCTTCCGCGATGCTTGGCAGCGGCTTGCGGTTCATGCGCTGACGCGTAATACGCTCAATAAAGTGCAGGTGATCGATCTCGCGCGGCGTAACGAAACTCCACGCCGTACCTTCCTTGCCCGCGCGGCCTGTACGGCCGATACGGTGTACATAGCTCTCCGGGTCCTGCGGAAGATCGAAGTTGATAACGTGCGTCACGCCGGATACGTCGAGGCCGCGAGCCGCAACGTCAGTCGCCACGAGCACGTCGATGCTGCCGTCGCGGAATTTGC
Source organism: Paenibacillus sp. PL2-23 (assembly GCF_040834005.1). Taxonomy (NCBI): domain Bacteria; kingdom Bacillati; phylum Bacillota; class Bacilli; order Caryophanales; family Paenibacillaceae; genus Paenibacillus; species Paenibacillus sp. PL2-23. Next base: position 2,483,563 of record NZ_CP162129.1, on the reverse strand, counting down.
GCATTACATTGTCACGCTGATTCTGCGACAAGTCCCCATGAAGGCCGTCAGCGGAGTAGCCGCGCTTCTGCAGCGCTTCGCTCAGCTCGTCTACGCGGCGCTTCGTGCGTCCGAATATAATAGCGAGCTCTGGGGACTCCATATCCAGCAATCGGCTTAGCGCTTCGAACTTCTGACGCTCATGCACTTCAATGTATGATTGCTCGATCGACGGCGCCGTCACTTGCTTCGGAATAACCGAAACATGCTCCGGATCCTTCAGGAACTGCTGCGCCAGCTTCTGGATGTTGATCGGCATTGTGGCCGAGAACAGCATCGTTTGGCGCTCCTCTGGAACCAGCTTCAGGATGGACTGAATGTCCTCCATAAAGCCCATGTCCAGCATTTCGTCCGCTTCGTCCAGCACGACGGTCTGTACGTCCTCGAGACGGATCGTCTTGCGGTTGATGTGGTCGAGCAGCCTGCCTGGCGTTCCAATAATAATTTGAGGCTTCTTCTTCAGAGCGCGAATCTGACGGCCGATTTCCTGACCGCCGTAAATCGGCAGGGAGCGAAGACCTTTGTATCGAGTAAGCTTCCCGATTTCATCCGCCACCTGAATAGCGAGCTCACGGGTTGGCGTCATCACAAGCGCAACAATACGTTCCTCGCTGACCGGAATTTTGTTAATGAGCGGAATTCCGAATGCCGCTGTTTTGCCCGTGCCTGTCTGTGCTTGGCCGATCAGATCGCGGCCAGTCATTGCCACTGGGATAGACTTGTCTTGGATCGGGGTGGATTCCTCGAATCCAAGTTCGGTAATTGCTTGCAACACTTTTGGTTCCAAGCCAAATTCAGCAAATGTTTTCAAACTTTTCTCATACTCCTTCTATCTAAAGCCTGCTTATAGAATATCCAAATCATTATAGCACAAATGAGAAGATGAATACCAGTTAACCGGCAAATCCATACTATACCGACAACATTGACCGTTGGGAGCGATAGCATGAACCCGTACAAACGACGTTATTTCATGTCCTTGCCCATGATGACGATCGGCTCACTGCTAGTCGCCGCCGGCTTCAACTTATTGCTTATTCCCCATCAGCTGCTAAGCGGCGGCTTGTCCGGCATTGCGATGATGATCGGGTATGTGACCGGCGGCAATATCGGTTGGCTCTATTTGATTCTTAATATTCCCGTTCTGATCTGGGGCTGGTTCAGCCTGGGCAGACGGTTTATATTCTGGAGCATCTACAATGTGCTTATGTCTACGCTCTTCCTGCAGCTCATCCCCGTTATCCACATCGCGGACGACATCCTGCTCGGAGCAATATTCGGCGGCATTGTAGTCGGCTTCGGCAGCGGCCTTACGCTGCGCTACGGCGGCTCCTCCGGCGGCTTCGACATTATCGCGTCCATCGTGACCCGAAGGAGAGATTTGCCCGTAGGCATGATCATCTTCCTGCTGAACAGCTTTGTCATCGCGATATTGATCTTTTTTACAAAAAACTGGGATCTGGCGCTTTACTCCATGTTCGCCATATTCGCCGCGGGTAAAATCGTCGATTTGGTCCATATCAAGCATCTGAAGGTGACGGCATTTATCATTACAACCCAAACCGAAGAAATATTGTGCAAGCTGCTGACCCATCCGCGCGGCATTACAATCGTGAAGACCAGAGGCGCGTTTTCGTCGCAGGACCGGGACATGCTGATGACCGTAAGAACAAAGTTCGAGCTGGCGGAGCTGACGAAGACGATCATGACCATCGATCCCAAGGCTTTTATCAATGTAGTGGAAACGGTCGGCGTTGTTGGTGATTTTCGCAGGCAGGACGAGTCTTGAACACTACGCAAATATGGAATTTTCATGCAATCTCTATGTTTTTGAAAATGTTCCTGTTATAATGACGGTATCCCGCAGTTTCAAAAAGTTGTACCGTTTCATGCCATAGGTATCCCCTGCAGCTTTCTAGTTTTCCAACAATTAGGACGAAAGGGTGAGGCTAAGATGGATATGGAAACAGTCAAATTGTCGCAAATTGTAGAGAGACTTGCCCCTGAGCTCAGTCCGTTTCTCACCTCGCGCGAGATGGATCTGAATATCGTGCTTCGTGACGGATTAGCGGTGCTTGAGCCAGCCGACGCCATGGAGATTGTGCAGCACAGTATTTGCAATGGTCAGAAACAAGCTTTGTTACAATGACAATTTTTTGAGGGAGCTTTGAACGCTGTGAAGGCCAGTCGGCTTGAATTCGACTGGCCTTTATTTTCATCGGAATCAGTCTGCGAGGAGAGAGCATAATGGACATCATCATTACAGCCTTCATGTTAATGTATAACCTGCTGACAGGTGCAGGGGAAGACAGTGAGAGCGCAAGGAAGATTGCCATCGCTTATCTGAATGCCGCCGCAGGGGAGACGGTCATCCAGCCCGGCATCCCCGATATGCCGGAGCCAGGTCAAATGCCTGAGGAGACTCCCGTCAAAAAAGACCCCCAGCCGGATACACCTCCGATCAAAGGGATCTACGTGACGGCGCACAGCGCAGGCGGTTCGCGCATGGAATCCCTGCTGAAGCTGGTCGACGAAACGGACCTGAACAGCATGGTAATCGACATCAAGGACGATAACGGCTATATTACTTACCCCACCACCACCCCGGAGCTGCTGGAGCTTGGCACTCCGAAGAAGTTTATCGGGGACATCAACGAGCTGATGACAACGCTGAAGAAGCATGACATCTACCCCATCGCGCGCATCGTCGTATTCAAGGATACGGTGCTGTCCGTGAAGAAGCCGGAGCTAAGCTTCCTGCAGGCTGACGGCACGATCTGGAAGAACGGCCGCGGCGAAAGCTTCGTCAATCCGTACCGCCAAGAGGTATGGGATTACAATATTGCGCTGGCCAAGGAAGCCGCCAAGCTGGGCTTTAAGGAGATCCAGTTCGACTACGTCCGGTTCCCGGAGGGCTTCGAGAACCGCGCCGATTCCTTGACCTTTAACAAAACGGATGATTCCCGTGTAGATACAGTAGCCGGCTTCGTCAAATATGCCAGAGAGCAGCTGGAGCCGCTTGGGGTTCGCGTATCCGTCGATATATTCGGCTATGCTGCGTCCGTTCCCGCAGCGGAAGGCATTGGCCAGGATTTTGTGAAAATCTCGAATGATGTGCACGTCATCTCGCCTATGATCTACCCGAGCCATTACAGCACGGGCTGGTTCGATCAGAAAGCGCCGGATCGCAGTCCCTATGAGACCATAGCAGGCGCGATGGAGGATACCCACAAGAAGCTTGCTGACACCGGAGAGCTTAAGCCCATAATTCGGCCATGGATTCAGGATTTTACGGCAAGCTGGCTGGGCAAGGGCAATTATATCAAATACGGCAAAGCCGAGGTGGAAGCCCAGATTAAAGCCTTGCATGATCAGGGCGTACATGAATATTTGTTATGGAACGCAGGCAACAAATATTCGCCTGGGGTTGACTATCGATAGCAACGCAAAAAACTGGCGGAGCAGGCTGCTCCGCCAGTTTTTTATTTTGATTGCATGCTTGGTTACATACTTATCTATTATTGAGACAGGCGTCCCGCCAGCTCATACATCTCCATATCGAACGGCTTTTTGGAATGAACCACTTTATCGATATCAGTCGTCACGAGCTCGCCTTTGGCAACGCCGCAAGCCTTGCCGGAGTCGCCCGCCATCAGCCCTCTAACCGCGAAGTCGCCCAGTCGGCTTGCCAGAATCCGGTCAATCGCAGTCGGCGTGCCGCCGCGCTGAATATGGCCCAGCACCGTGACACGCGCCTCAATGCCGCTCAGCTCCGTAATTTTTTGCTGCACATCCTCGCCCTTGGCCGCGCCTTCCGCTACAACGATAATACTGTGGCGCTTGCCTTTGGCAAAGTTGTTCTTCATACGCTCCGCTACCTCAGCCAGGTCGAACGGCACCTCAGGAACAAGAATCGTCTCCGCGCCGCTCGCCAGACCGGCATGAAGCGCAATATCGCCGCAATGGCGGCCCATAACTTCCACAATAGAGGAACGCTCATGAGAGGACATCGTATCGCGAATTTTGTTAATCGCGTCCACTACGATGCTGACCGCTGTATCAAAGCCGATTGTGAAATCAGTAAATGGAATGTCATTATCGATCGTGCCCGGCAGGCCCATCGTCTTGATGCCCAGCTTACTCAGCTTGTTCGCACCTTGATAAGAGCCGTCTCCGCCGATTACGACCAGGCCGTCGATTCCGCGTGCGCGAAGAATGTCGGCGCCGCGCTGTTGGCCTTCAGGCGTCATAAACTCCTTGCAGCGGGCTGTCTGAAGAATAGTGCCGCCGCGCTGAATAATATCGCCTACGCTGCGAAGATCCATCGGGCGCAGATCGTCGTTCAGCAGGCCTTGGTAGCCGCGCTGAACGCCGTATACCTCAAGACCGTGAAATAACGCGCTGCGGACTACGGCACGAACGGCCGCATTCATCCCCTGGGAATCTCCTCCGCTTGTCAAAACTGCGATTGATTTTACTGCAGACATGATTAACGCCTCCACCATATAATTTATTTATGTGTATTGACTGCGAATCCAATTGCTGTTGATCAGGAAAAAAATACGCGTAAGCGGACTGTTCTTCATCAGCTGCCTCGATACTTCCTTCACTTCCTTCTGGTGCCGGACCTTAGGGTCTGACAGGTAAAGCGCCAGCAAGCCTTCAATAATCAGGCGATGGAATCGCCATCCCGGAAGCCGCTTGATGTCCTCTCTTGCCCGCCCTACAATAACCCCGATTCGTTCAACAAGAAGCGCCTTGTCTTCGTAGTAATTGCAAAAGTTCAAATCCCCGCCTCGTCTGTCTTCCTCCTGGTCGATCAGATAGTCCAGCATGATGTGCAGTCCGCACACATGGGGGAAATACAGCTGGCGTATGTACCTTGCGTCCTGATGGGACAAGCTCGCCTCGCTGGCCGCCAGAAACAGCATAAACATGCCTAGCGTGGAGCCCGTTGCGGCCGCGAACTCGTTCCACCGCAGGTGCGGGTACTTATGCTGATGGTCCTCCCACCAGGTCAGCAGCTGCGGCTCCCGCAGCTCCTTGCGAATATGCTTGTACACCTGCAGATCGCCATACAAGCTGACCAGCTCCGTTACGTCGGCCTGAACGCTGCCATAGGAAGGCAGCTTGCTGACCTGCTCCTGGCACGTCCGAACAAGATGGTGCAGGTAGCCGCCGTCGTCGCGTTCCTGGCGCAGCGCGTAATAATCCCTCAGTTGGGCGCCCGGATTCACGGCATCCAGCATGGATTGATGCAGCAGCCGGAAATCATCGGGATCCAGCGAGGTGCTGCGGTCGCACAGATTATCCAGATAGTCGCTGATCGTCTGGAGCGCTACGATCAGAGGAATGAGGATGTGCCTGTAGCTTAGATTGGCCGCGGCGTACACGCCCCCGCCTTGACAATGAAATTTCTTGTCTTGCATGCTGCTAAGCGCCTGCGTGCGCAACTCCGGGTCCGGAATGGCCTCGGCAATCTCACGCAGCTTGCCGAGCTCCTCTTCCACGCAGGGAAGTATGTATTTGTAAACGCGATGCATCAGACGAATCGGCCCTTGCGGAATTCCTCTGCCGGATAAGGTTGCCAATCTCACAAACGCACCTCCTTCTTGCAAAAAATCTAATTATGAATGCCGGCGCGCTTCCAAGTCCTGATTCATACGGAACCAGATCTGAAGATCGTTAATTCGGCTCGCATACTCCGCTATCTCCTTATTCAACGCGCAGCAGCGCTCGAAGCATTCTTCATGGAACAGCTCCGCCTGCTTAGCGTTAATGATCTTCTCCAGGTTCAGGATCAGATCCGGAATACGGCCGCGGCTTAGCTCCCAGCGCTCGATCAATCGAGCCTGCTCCGCCGGGGTGTGCTCCTCCCATTCCTTCTCGAGAGAGGGTACAAGGAGCAGAAGACGTTCGTTCCATACAAAACCATATTCCGCCATCGTAAACCTCCACACATAAATGTACCATACTCGCAAAGCAATAATCCAGCCACAAATCGACAACGAGCCGTGATATACTGTATAGCATCGAACGGGAACGGAGTGAAGTCTTCATCATGTCGGAAACACAAATTGCAAGGGGAACGGTTTCATCCACCGCCAAGCAGGAGACGCTTGCGCTGAGGGCGTTTAACTTCTCTACCTTCTCCACTCAGGCGCTGGTCGTTTCTTTTATTCCATTATATTTTATGACGCGGGGCTATTCGGAGAGCCAGATTGGCATTCTCTATTCCTCGGGGCTGTTCGTGTCTATCTTCGCGAACATCTTGATGGGGCTGCTAAGCGACAAGTACCGCACCATACGCAAAATATTAATCGGACTGCTGCTGGGACAGCTCGCCATGCTGTCTCTGCTGTTCCCGCTTGAAAACTTTGTAATGGTATGCGTGGTCATGATGGCCTTTTCTTTTGTCCAGACGCCCATTATTCCGCTCAGCGACAGCCTGATTCTGTTGTCCAGCCAATATACCGGAACGCCATATGCGCTCATTCGCATATTCGGCTCGTTGGGATTTGCGATCAGCGCGTACGGGCTGGGGCTGCTGCTCAAGGGCATTGGGTCGGAATGGACGATATTTGTGGCGATTTGCACGGTCAGCGTTTCGCTGCTGCTTACGATCTATCTGAAGGATTATCAGAGACAATCGAACAAGATTGAATTGGGCGGCTTTTTTGAGGTGCTGAAGCAGCGTCATGTGCTGATGTTTTTTTTCATGATCCTGCTGGTGTCCATCTCGCACCGGATGTACGAGGGCTTTCTTGCCGTGACCATGCGCCAGCTTGGGGCCAGCGACTCCCTTGTCGGCATGTCGTTCCTCGTGTCGGCCACCAGTGAAATCCCGATCCTATTCCTGCTGGGCAAATACGGGCACAAATTCAAGGAGCTGCCTCTGCTGGTGCTGGCTTCGCTGCTGTACGGCCTGCGCTTATGGATTATGGGCCAAATCGAGGATCCCCGCTGGTTCCTCGCCACGCAAGCCATGCACAGCATCACCTTCGGCATCTACTTCTCGACCGCGCTGCGCTACATCTCGCACCTCATTCCCGATGAGTACCGCGCATCCGGCCAGGCGGTCTACACCGTCATATGGACAGGCCTCGCCGGCCTTGTCAGCGGCGTAATTGGCGGCCTCGTCTACGAGGAGCTCGGCCGCACCATGTTCTACATGGTCGCAACCGGCATCGCCGGCGCCGCAGCTATCGGCTTCCTGCTGTATTTCCTGAGCCGGCACAGAAAGTAGGGGGGATCCGCCTCTCCCGGCACATTTAGACGTTTCTGGCACGTCTATTTGCTCGCATCGGGGCCTCCCAGCACATTTAGACGTTTCTGGCACGTCTATTTGCCTGCATCGACGCCTCCCGGCACATTTAGACGTTTCTGGCACGGCTATTTGCCTGCATCGGCCCCTCCGGGCACATTTAGACGTTTCTGGCACGTCTATTTGCTCGCATCGGGGCCTCCCAGCACATTTAGACGTTTCTGGCACGTCTATTTGCTCGCATCCGCCCCTCCCGGCACATTTAGACGTTTCTGGCACGTCTATTTGCTCGCATCCGCCCCTCCCGGCACATTTAGACGTTTCTGGCACGTCTATTTGCTCGCATCCGCCTCTCCGGGCACATTAGACGTTTCTGGCACGTCTATTTGCACGCATCCGCCTCTCCCGGCACATTTAGACGTTTCTGGCACGTCTATTTGCTCGCATCTGCTTCCATCCAGATCAGGTCCTTAACGATTGCAGTGCGCCCGCTTCCACCAAAAAATCATGATGTCGTTTTAAGCCCGGACGATGAGGCTTTATGAGTCCTTTTTCATGGAGAGATTTGATTACTTTTTGACTAAAGGATTTTTTCTTGCCAATAAGGTCACATACATTCGCAGCATTAAAGACATATTCAACACCCCCATACGCACGTATGACCTCCCTTTCGTATATCGACAATTCATTTTCTTTACCACTGGTCCACTTGCCAATTAGCTCTCGCAGGTAGCTCACATTCAAATGGTTTTTATCATCCAGCTCATCCCAACTGAAAGGCACATAACATATGCCTTGAAGCAGCATCAATCGAACGCGATACTTCTCAAAGTCAAAGCGGCGCCTAGTAATGGTCTCAGCGTGAGCGCTGAACCCTTCACATTCAAAGGCCAATCTCAGCGGCGTATAAAATACATCAAGAAAAATACTGACGCCGTTTACTCCCTTCAGCTCATACTCCAGCTCAAAGCCATCAAAGCTGCAAAACACGGGCCAAATGACTTCTTTCAACAGCTTTTTGGTGCCTAGCAAATCCTTCTCCAGCATTTCCAAGCGTCTTGCGTTTGCCGCCCTCTTCTGCTGCTCCAAAAATAAATTGAACTCTCTTTCCCATACGGCATCAACAACCATCGCCATCCTCCTCCAGTTGAATCCTTAAGCCCATAAACACAAAAAAGCGCTGTCCGTCGATGGAAGACGAACAGCGCATGCTTTGCGCAGTATGGGTTATAGGATCATGTTAGCATATATTCGATTATCTCAAAACAAAAAAATGAATAGCGCTTTCACACCCTTCGGAAAACAGCAAAGGCTCCCCAGAAGGGAGCCTCCGATCTTGTGTAGCGTTAAGGTCAACTAACGTTCAACCTATAGTTTATGGACGTTGGCCGCTTGTGCGCCGCGATTGCCTTCGGTAATATCGAACTCAACCGCCTGGCCTTCCTCCAGTGACTTAAAGCCGTCGCCTTGAATAGCAGAGTAGTGGACAAAAACATCTTCTCCGTCCTCCACTTGAATAAATCCGTAGCCCTTCTCTGCGTTAAACCATTTCACTGTACCTTTCAACGTGCATGACCTCCTAGAATGTTCCGCTGTCTTGGGACAACGTGAGATCATTATACCGATCCACATCCCAAAATGCAATTCCAGTGAATTCGCACAGAATTTAGGAGCCCGCTACGATATCCAGCCTATGGGTCGAGCCGGGAATAAACGGCAATCCGGATGCTCGAAGGTATGGCTGGCCTCCCTCCGCTCTGACCAGATCCATCAGCTCCTGCAGGCCTGCATAGGGCTCCCACTTCAAGCTCAGCAACGGATAAATTTTGATAACCCCGCCCGGCTTGCATACACGCATAAGCTCCCTCACCGAAGCCTCATGGAAGGACTCCCCGAACGCCTCCGCGTACAGGAACAAAAAGTGGCTGCACAATATGAGCTCAAAGGTGTCATCACGAAATGGCAGCTCCGGCAACGCGCCATATCTATAGACATCCGAAGTCTCCGCATGAGCGGCAAATTGCGCCAAGGAAGCTAACCTCCCCTTGCGATGCTGCTCAATTGAGCCGTAGTAGCTCCAGTCGAAGCTCTCCTTCAACGCGGCCAGCTTCTCTGTGGATGTCTCAATCTCCGCTTTGGCTTCCTGGGCCCAGCGACTCGCCGCTTCTCCGTATCGGGGGTCAACCGCATAGGCCTCAAACCCTCTCGCCCGCGCTTCCGCCACAAACGAAGATCCCCCAGCCGCCACATCCAGAATAGCCCCGGCAGCCAGCTCAGCAGCAGTCAGGCCGAACATCGCCTCATATTCCCCGAAGCCTCTGCAAGTCATCGCCACTCCTGCCTGCTCATAATGCTTTAGTGTCATACACGCACTCTCCTCAGCTCAGCTCATCTCAACTCTTCTCATTTCGGCCATCCTGCCCCGTTTGTATTGATTACCGGACCCAGAATAGCTATGATGATTACTATACCATAATTCGCTATAAAAAAGGTGGAATTTACCATGTTCAAAAAACATCAAATTTATAAGACTGACAAATACAATATGCTGACCGTCGAGGTGCAGGGCAAAACGCTGATCGTCCGCGAAATCAGCGATCAATGGGGCGAGGAATGCCATACGTTCGTCAGCCGTCCGCAGCTCATGCATTGGGCCGAGAACCGCTTTCGCCCAGAGGATTATGTAGGACGCGAGGAAGAGCGGCAATCCATTATGGACGCGCTTCGCGAGGTTTAGAGCATGGAAAAGAGGGAAAGACCTTGCCATAACCGAACATAGTGAGACGGCTTTACGCATAGTTAACGATAGGAGGCTGATGAGACAGCATGGATCCGATGACTTCTTCCATCATTTTTATTATTGCGGCGTTTTGCTTGGGCGCCGTCGTCATCATGAAGCGCGATGCCATACCGCAGAAAATGCGCAGAGGGCTTGCCTTATTTTCGATTGCCATGATTGCCTTTGCGTTTTTCCTTATTGTATACGCCTTGTTTACAATGGGAGCAGAGAAAGCTTAATCCAATTGCTGGATAAAATTCGCCCCAACGGGTCATAGTAGACACAAACTGTGACCTAAGAGGTGAAGGACCATGAAATGGCTGCCCCTGCTGCTCGCGGTATCGCTGTCGCAAGGCATCACGTCCGATCAACATCCCATCCGCAGCCGCGATCAAGCACAAGCGCAAGCACACGAAACCAAGCAATCCATCTCTTCTCATACAAGGAGGAATACGAAGATGAGCACCCTACCGAAACGCTCCGAGACGGCGGCCGAGCACCGCTGGAAGCTGGAGGATTTATTCCCGAATCAAGCCGCTTGGGACAAGGAATATACCGAAGCCAAGCAATTGATCATCAAATTTGCCGATTTCCAAGGCAAGCTTCATGACCCCGCTCAGCTTAAAGCCTGCTTCGAGCTGGAGGATGAGCTGTCGCTGCATGTGGAGCGGCTGTATGTCTACTCCAATATGCGCCATCATGAGGATACGTCAGAGCCTGGCTACCAAGCGCTGTCCGACAAAGCGAAGAAGCTGAGCGTAGAATCCGGCGAAGCGCTGTCTTTCATCACGCCTGAGGTGCTGAGCCTCACCGATGATGAGCTGAACGCCATGATCGACAACGAGTCGCTGGCGAAGTTCCGACATACGCTCCAGGAGATGAAGCGGGAGAAGGCGCATATTTTATCCAAAAACGAAGAAGCGCTTCTTGCCCAGGTAGGCAATGTCAGCTCCGCGCCAAGCACCATATTCGGCATGCTGAACAACGCAGACCTCAAATTCCCGAAGGTGAAGAACGAAAAAGGCGAGGAGGTTGAGCTGTCGCACGGACGCTACATTCAATTCCTGGAGAGCAAAAACCGCACCGTTCGCCAAGAAGCGTTCAAAGCGATGTACGATACATACGGCAAGCTGAAAAATACGCTCGCGGCGACGCTGAACGCCAACGTCAGCAAAAATGTATTTTACGCGAAGGCTCGCAAATACGACTCCGTCCTCGGCATGTCGCTCTACGGCGACAACATTCCGAAGGAGGTCTATACGAACCTGATCGACACCATACACAAGCATCTGCCGCTCATGCACCGGTACATGGAGCTGCGCAAGCGCCTGCTGGGCGTCGATGAGCTTCATATGTATGATTTGTTTGCACCGTTAGTGGATGAATTCGATATGGAGATCAGCTTCGAGGAAGCCAAGGGGACGATCAAGGAAAGCCTGAAGCCGCTGGGCGACGATTACCTGAAGGTGCTGCAGGAGGGCTATGATCAAGGCTGGATCGACGTATACGAGAACGAAGGCAAGCGCAGCGGCGCTTACAGCTGGGGCGCGTTCGGCACACATCCTTACGTGCTGCTGAACCACAAGGATAATCTGAACAGCATGTTTACGCTGACGCACGAGATGGGCCACGCGCTGCATTCGTATTATTCCGACAACACGCAGAACTATCGGGACGCGCAGTACACGATATTCCTTGCGGAGGTAGCGTCGACGCTGAACGAGGCGCTGCTGATGGACTATTTGCTGGGCAAATCGACGGATAACAAGGAGAAAATGTACCTGCTCACCTATTACGCCGACCAGTTCCGCACAACGGTATTCCGCCAGACCATGTTCGCGGAATTCGAAAAAATCATACATGAGCGCGCGGAAGCCGGCGAGTCCCTCACGCCGCAGGAGCTCAGCAAAATTTATTACGACCTCAACAAGCTGTATTACGGCGACGGCATGGTGGTCGACCAGGATATCGAGATGGAGTGGGCGCGAATCCCTCACTTCTACAACAGCTTCTATGTGTACAAATACGCGACCGGCTTCTCCGCCGCGACCAGCTTCTCCAAGCAAATTTTGGAGGAGGGCGCGCCGGCTGTGGAGCGCTACCTCGGCTTCCTGAAGAGCGGCGGCAGCGACTTCTCCATCAACATTCTGAAGAAGGCGGGCGTCGACATGTCCACGCCGGAGCCCATCGAGCAAGCCATGAGCGTGTTCGAGGAGCTGATTGCACAGATGGAGGAGCTCACAAGCGGATCTGTTAAATAAGTAGACCTCTCTCCAGGCCTCTCGGTGATGTACGACCGCGACTATAGACAGGATTGAGATGTAGTCAACCAAAAAACCGCCTTCTGGCCAGCAAATGGGCCGGAAGGCGGTTTTGGGTTGGGAGGCGGGCGAAGGGGCCGCCCGACAGTCAGAGCAGCAGCCCGCCGATGGCCCATGCCAGCAGGCCCGCTGCCAGCGACGACAGGAGGTTCACCCTGTCGTTGTCCAGCGCGGCGAAGCCGCGCACATGCCGCGCCGCGCTGCCGCAATGCTCGGCGCGCTCGGTTTCGCTGCCGCATACCTGGCAGCGAAACACGGCCTGGCCGGTGGCGCCGAGCAGCGAGTCGGCGAAGGCACCGGCCAGGCCGGCGGCGGCCGCAGCGGCGATGAGGCCTGCCGCCGCTGCGGCTCCGCCGCCCAGCGCGCCCGCAGCAGCGCCAGCGGGCTGCGGCAGCGCCAGCAGCAGCGCTGCGACGGCGCCGATGAACGCGGCGCCTGCCAGCGCTGCTGCGCTGCCGAGCGGCGTAACGCCGCCGCTCGTGCCGGGGCTGACCGGCTTGCCGCTCACGATGGATCGCGGCGCCGTACGGCTGAGGGCCCCGATCTCGGTGGCCCAGGTGTCTGCGTTGACGGCGGCCATGACGCCGATATACGCGTACAGCCACCCCTCATGGGGCCATAGCGCATAGGCGGCGCACAGCAGCAGGCCTGCGCCGCCGTTAGCCCATACCTGACCGGCGTCGCGGCGGCCGGTCTTCTGATATTTGGCCTCGGCCTCCGACTTCGCCCGCGTATGTCGCTTCCACTTCGACCAGAACGTCGAAGAGAGGAAGAACGCCGCAAGCACGCCGAACCATACCGGCTCCCCAAGCGTCAGAAATCCCGTCCCCATTGCCACTGCCGACAAGGCGCCGGAGCCTGACAAGGAACGGGAGCGATAGGCCGAAGCTGCGGCAAAAGCGCTGAAGCTGAGGCCGATGAGCAGCCTCCACCACCATTCATCGATGTATCCAACCATTCCTGAATTTCCTCACTTTCAATGGGTGAAGCGGCTATCGGAACCAGCGAGAGGGGCGTCTGCCCCCTCGCGGGTCCGCATCCGACACGCCAAAGTCCATACCCATAATCTCGCCCCAGCGCTCCGGATAGTCTGTGCAGATCAGCAGCCCAGGGTCCAGATCGGCGATTCTGCGCAGGGCTCGCTTGTCATTTGCCGTCCATGCCATGGTCTGTATGCCGGCATCCTTCAAGAGCTGAACTCGCTCTTGATTCAGCCTTCCGTATCCAATGGAGAGAAAATCGGCTTGCAGCTCCCGCAGCTCCTGCAGCAGCGTGCCTCTCCACCCATCCAATATAAGTCCGATCCGCACCGATGCCGACATCTTGCGTAAGCGATGCAGCGTGCCCATATGGAAGGAGGTGAACACCACATCCTCCTGAAGTCCATGCTCCATCACCTTCTGGAGCGCCTTCTCCTCGATATAGGGATACCGCACGCCGTCCGTCTTCAGCTCGATATTGAACTGAGTACGTCCGGAGCCCTCCCTCAGCACCTCGTCTAGCGTCGGAATCGATTCGCCCTTGAAGGCGGGCGAGAACCAGCTCCCGGCATCCAATGACGCAAGCTCTGCGGCGCTCCAATGCCGCACATCGCCCCGTCCGTTCGTCGTCCGGCGCAACTGATAATCGTGGATGACGACAGGCACCGCGTCTCGGCTCAGCTGCACATCCAGCTCGATCCACGGAATCCCCGCCTCCCATGCCATTCGAAACGCGGACATCGTATTTTCCGGTGCGCGGCCTGACCACCCCCGGTGTGCGACGCACGGGTTTCTCATGCTTTAACCTGCCTTTCTCCACGCTTGCTGTCCCTATTTCCCGACTATTGCTCCGTCGCTGCCAACCTCAGCTCCAATAGAGATCGATGACAGCCGGCTCAGCAGCGCTTCTGCTGAAGCGCCCTCCAGCGGGGTCGGCTGGGACTGAATCACGAGCATGGGGTTGAATTTCAGCTCGCAATCCCCGTCTTTGCCGCATAACGCGTCCAGCACTCCAGTCTCCGCAAGCTGACCTTTCGGATAGGAGGCGTAAACGAAGTTCCCTAAACTGTATGCAATCCATTTGCCTTTATACATTTCGAAGCCTTGAAGCACATGGGGATGGCTTCCGATGACGAGATCCGCCCCAGCGTCGATATAGGCGCGCGCCATATTTCGCTGATAGTTCTCCGGGGTATCCTTCCCGTCCTTCCCCCAATGCACCATCACCACCACGATATCCGCCTGCTCCTCCGCGCTCTGAATGGACGCTGTCGCTCTTGTTGTCTCGTACGTCTCGGCAATGCCGGGCACATGGCTGTCAGCCTTCATCTCCACGAATGGAATGACCCCGCTGACGCCAATGAAGGCGACCTTGATGCCCTTCACCTCCCGAATCAAGGGGGCAAAGGCCTCCTTGTCGTTCTCCCCGACACCCATATAGCCAATGCCCGCTTCCGTCAGATGCCTCATCGTATCGCGCATGCCTTCAACGCCCTGGTCCAGCGCATGATTGTTAGCCAGGCTCATAATATCGAAGCCGGCGTCTCGCATGGCGGAGAGCGCCTCCGGCGAGCCCTTGTATACATAAGGCGTGCCCTCCACCGGCGTTCCCCGCGTCGTAATGGGCAGCTCCAGATTTCCGATCATTAGATCCGGCACGCTCAAGTAGAGAAGCGCCTTCTGATAAGGGAAATCGTAGCCATTTTGCGCCATAATGGGCGCAATATATTCACCTGGGAGCATGTCCCCGACAAAAGATAAGCCCACACGCTCGTCCGTGCCGCCGCCCCCATCGCTTGGCTGCTCAACGGCTCCGTCTTCGGCAGGCTCCGGAGCGGGCGTCTCTGTCCCGGCATCCGGCGAAGCGCTAGCCGCGACGCCGCCTGCTGCATCCCTTGTCGGGCTTGGCGACGAGACGGCAAGCTCCTCGCTCGCGCCATTGCCGCCCAGCCAGTCTGGCAAGCCGTCGGCCTGATTCACCGCAACGCCGACTCCCGTTAATAGAATGATAGAACCTGCAACGATCATAGAAAGCTGGAAAGCGCGGCGGCGGCGATGATCCCGCTTCTCTCTCTGACGCGATTCCGATCTGGATAATGGCATAGGAAGACTCCTTTGACTGTAGGAAATAGATAGATTCGCTGTTCTTCCTTCATTATACAATTACCGGCTCGCATTGCGATAGATGGAAGACTGCTCCGTTGTTAACGGAGCAGTCTCTCGGCGGCTTCCTTCCCCTGTCTGACACAGTCCGGCAGCCCAACGCCATCGAAGGCGGCTCCCGTCACCCATACGCCGGGCAGCTCCCGCTCCAGCCGGCTTCGCAGCGCGTTCATGCTCTGGATATGGCCCACGGGATATTGCGGCATGGAATGGTCCAGTCTCGTAATTTCCGTGAACATAGGCTCAGCCGTAATGCCCATCGTCGTGTGAATGTCCTTGCGGACAGCAGCAATCAGCTGTTCATCGGGAAGCCTGACGCTTTCCTGATCCTCAGAATGGCCGACATAGCAGCGCAGCAGCACCTTGTCCCGCGGGCTTGCATGAAGCCATTTGCTGGAGGTCCATGTGCAGGCCGTAATATGCAGCCCCTCCGACCGCGGCACAACAAATCCCGAGCCGTCGAAGTCGATGCCGAACGTCTCCCTGTCGAAAGCCATGACGACATTCGCGACGGACACATATCGAATGGCCTCCAGCTCCTTCACATCCGTCAGCGGCGCCAGCAGCTTGACGGCGGCGAACGCCTGCGTCGTTACGACAATTCGGTCAGCCGAAAGCCGTTCCCCATCCTCCAGCACGACAGAATATCCTTCAGCTTCCTTCACAATAGCCGCAGCCTGGAGCCCCAGACGCCTCTCCACACTAGACAAGGCCTCCTCCAGTCCCCGCACGACAGTCGACAGGCCGCCTTTAAACGTAAGAAACGTGCTGTTGCGCGCTTTGGCGGAAGCCGCCGCAGCCGTCGCCTTGCGGCTGGCCATCATGCCGCGGATCAGGCTGCCATATTTGCACTCCGATTCTCCGAATTGCGGGAAGGTCGCCTTCAGGCTCAGCTTCTTCAGATCTCCGGCATAGATGCCCGCCAGCAGCGGCTCCGCAATTCTTCGCATAATTTGCGTGCCTACCCGGCGCTCGATGAACCCGCCAAGCGATTCATCCCCCTCCGCAGGCCGTGCAGGCAGCACTAGATCCAGCAGAGCTCTAAGCTTTCCGCCCCAGGAGAGCAGGCTGGTCCCGACAAACGGCTTAATTTCCGTAGGTATGCCCAGCACAAGACCCGGCGGCATGGCGTGCAGCTTTCGGTTGTGCAGGATGTAGGTTTTTTTGGCCGCCGGATTGGTTGCCGTCAGCTCATCCTCCAGCCCAAGCTCTCTCGCCAGGTCGATCATCGCCTGCTTCCGCGCCAGGAAGGAATCCGGTCCCTTCTCAATGACAAAGCCATCCCGCTGCAGCGTATGGATCTTGCCGCCAAGGGCAGGGGCCCCGTCCACGATTGTAAGCTGAAGAGTCCTGCCCTGTCGCTCCGCTTCCCGCTGCAAATAAAAAGCGGAGCTCAGTCCGCTGATCCCTCCGCCAATAATGACAATTCGATCAATCGCTTCTGTTCTCCGCATATCGTTCAATCCTTTCCAATCCTTCCCGTTTCGGCCACAACCGATTCGGCTAACGTCTCCATATAAAGCGGATCACGGTTCAGCATGGCGATTCGCTCCAGATGAATGCCAAGCTTCGCGGCTTCCGCTTTCGCTTCAATATCAAGATCGTACAGCACCTCCAGGTGATCCGACACAAAGCCGATGGGCGCCGACAACACAGCCTTTACGCCACCCTCCGACAGCTCCGCCAGCGTATCCAGAATATCCGGTCCCAGCCAAGGCTCTCTTGTGCGGCCCGCGCTCTGCCAGGTGAACTGCCAATCCGTAACGCCTGCCGCTTCGGCAACCGCCGCAGATGTCTCCAGCAGCTGCTTCTCGTAAGGGTCGCCCATCTCTCGGATCCGCTCAGGCAGGCTGTGCGCGCTGAACAGCACCTTGACAGGCATCTCCGGGGATGTCGCCTGCGCAATAGAGGCAAGCCCGTTACTGACACGCTCCGTCAGCGCCTGAAGCAGCTTGGGATGCAGATGGTATTGCTCCACGAACGCCATCTCCACGCCCAGCTCCGCGGCCTTTTCCTTCGCCCGCTTGATATAGCTTCCAACGCTCATAGTCGAATAATGAGGCGCAAGCACAATGCCGACTGCGCGGCGGATGCCCGCCTTCGCCATCTCTTCGACTCCGTCCTCGATATAAGGACGCGCATGCTTGAGTCCTTGGAAGCAAGTATATTGGCCCGGCGCAAGCGTCTCCAGCTTATCCTGCAGCCCCGCCACTTGTCCGTCCGTATTCTCGCGCAGCGGAAATACGCCGCCGACAATCGCTTCATAACGCTCCGTCAGCTCCGCCAGCTGCTCCGGCGTTGGCGGCTGTCCCCGTCGAATATGCGTATAATACGCCTCTACGTCAGCCAACGATTCCGGAGTGCCGTACGACATGACGAGGACTCCCGTTTTGTTCGCCAGATCAGACATGCTCCTTCTCCTCCTTGCGCTTCGATGCGATCGCTTTCTCCGAATAAGTGTGAATGAACGAGGTCAGCTCCGCCAGCTTCTCCAGCGATGCCTCCGGGAACAAGCCGTGTCCCAGGTTGAAAATAAATCCAGGCTCCGACACGCCCTGATCGATAATCTGGGCAGCGTACTGCTCAATGACAGGCATAGGCGCCGTCAGCACGGTAGGATCAAGATTGCCCTGCACCGCGTATTGATGGTTCAGCCTTCTTCTGCCTTCCTGGATCGAGACGCGCCAGTCCAGGCCAATCACGTCAGCCTGCAGCTCGCGCAGCTCCGGCAGCAGCTCTCCTGAGCTTACGCCTGGGAAATATATTTTGGGCTGCGGCAAATCCGACAGCTCCGCAAATATTCGTTCGATTGTTGGCAGCACATACGTCCGGAAGTCCGCAGGCGTCAGCGCGCCGACCCAGCTGTCGAACAGCTGGAACGCTTTGCCGCCGTTCGCCATGTGGGCTCGCAAATAAGCGATGACCATATCGCCCAGCTTGCGCATCAGCTCATGCCAAACCTTGGGCTCGCTGTACATCAGCGCTTTGGTTCGCAAATAATTTTTGGACGGACGTCCCTCGATCAAGTAGCTGGCAATGGTAAAGGGCGCGCCTGCAAATGTAATAAGCGGTACCTCCAGCTCGCGGTCCAGAATGCGGATCGTCTCCAGAACATGTCCCAGATCGCCCTCCACATCAATAGGCTTCAGTCTCTCGACATCCCCCGCTGATTGAATGGGATTATGAATGACAGGACCGACGTTCGCAACGATATCGAAATCTATGCCGATCGAAGCGACCGGATTCATAATATCAGAATATAGAATGGCGGCATCCACGCCCAGCTTCCGAACCGGCATCAGCGTCACCTCTGCGGCCAGCTCAGGCTGCTTGCATATTTCAAGCAGGGAATATTTTTCTTTAATTTTGCGATATTCCGGATCGTATCTTCCCGCTTGGCGCATATACCACACCGGTACGCGATCCACTTGTTCCTTCCGGCTTGCCCGAATGAAACGGTCGTTATAAGACATGCCCGTTCCTCTTTTCTATGTAATCTCGTCTGCTTACCATTATGCCCTTTTTCCCTGACCCTAACAACCGTCCCAGCTGTTGTTCCTATGACAATAGTATGACAATGCACAGGAATTTGCATGAAGACAGAATGAAGGGATATGGTCTGCTCAGCGCAACAAAAAAACGAGAAACTGCATGACTTCTTGCAGCTTCTCGCGCACATCATCTCCGGCTTGCGCTCCGTTATGGCTTCGACGCTCCGGCTCCCGGAACAATCGGATTTTCTAGCAAATAGCCGTACGTAGGGTCGAAATAGCCCGTAAAGGCCACTTCCGCAGCCGTCTCTCCGGTAATCGCAAGAGAGAAGCGCACAGAATCTACAACCACTACTCGCGGAAGCTTCTGCAGCTCTACGAGCCAGCTTCTAATTTCATTATAATCCCCTTGCACCACCGCCTGCACCTTCAGCTCGCCCACATTCGGGAACAGCGGCTCCTTGGCGCCTATGATGGAATGGATGCTGTTCGAGTCCACCACGTTGAAGGAAATGCTGCTCAGCTTCGTGCTTGTCTGGGCGCTTAATGCCTTCATGCCGGCGATCATCTGCTCCGTATTATCCCACAGCGGCAGCGCCTCCTGAATATCGTCGGACAGCTTCTCCTTGTCCTTCTTGTTCGCCAGCGCCCTCTGCAGCAAGCTGGCTTGATCCTCCAGTCGCGCTACCTCGTCCTTCTGCTCCTTCAGGCTGTCGAAGGATGGCTGCAGAATGACGAAGTAGCCCAGAAGCAGCAACAGAAACATAACCATAATAGATAAAATAATGATGGAATGGGTTTTATTCTGAGCCATTCGCTGCCGCGCCTCCTTCCCCATCCGCCGCCTGCTCCGACTGGTCCTTCCATTTCATCTCGTATCGGGCGGTCCATTGCGTATCTGTTCCTGTATAACCCTGCAGCAGCGCTCCCCCAGAATAAGGGAACGTCCGCAGCGCCATTAAGTAATCCGCCACATCCTGCATATCGTTATTAAAAGCGCCACAGAGCCTGGCTTGGAATACTCCAGCGTCTGGAGAGATGCGCCTGCAGGCAGCTCATCATTGAGATCATCCAGCACCTCCACCGTATCCTGGCGGTTGTCCAATATCGTCTGGATGACAGCCTCGGGATCCGCGTCCGCTCTGCTCTGCTGATTCAGATTGGCAAGCTCCTGCTCCAGCAGGGCGTTGCTCTGCCTTAACGACTCGGCTTGCTGCTTATGCGACTCCAGACTGGCATGATTCATTGCCATCAGGGAGGCCATCGCAATCAAACAGGCGATCCAGATCGATCCGGCCACAACGATTTGAATGGGCGCTCTCCTTTTGCTAATCGTCCGCTCGGGAAGGAGATTGATTGCGGTCGTTTTTTTCTCTCTTAAGGCAAGTCCGAACGGAATGCGATATGGATCCGCCAGAATATCCGGCATCGACTGACCGATATAAGCGAAGTCGGCGTATCCGACCTCCATCTCAGGATGAAGCTCGCTGAACTCCGTCTGGAATCGGTCGCGTCCCCCCAGATCACCGGTAATGATCGTATGCGTAATACGCGACTCGCCCTCATGAATGCTGTATTGATAGAAGCTGAGCAGCCTGGAAATTTCCGCGTTGATGCTTCCAATCAGCTCCTGTGACAGCCCCTCTTCCCCAATCGCAAGCTGATCGTATTCGTTCATCACTCGCATAAATACGGGATTGCCCTTATGGAACATATAAATTTCGATGGTCGTCTGATTGAGGTTAACAAGCATCGTGCTTTCCAGCGGCGTATCCAGCTTGTCCTGAATAGCGCGGGCAAGCGAGGTTGACGCGAGCTCCGCTTCCGTCACTTTCAGTCCGGCGTCCTCAAGCAAGGATACGCATTGCTGAATCCACTTCAGCGGGGACGCATACACCAGCACCGACTGCTTCCCATTCATCGTTTCCGTATGGATAAAATCATACACTGGGGTTTGAAACGGAAGATGCAGCGCCGTCTCCACCTCAAGCTCTACAAGCTGCTTCAATTCTTTGGCGTTCGAAGCCTCAAACGTCAGCTTGCGAATAATCACCTGCGAGGTGGGAACCGTTAAGATGACGGCTGCGCCAGTCAGCTTCTCGCTCCTGACCCAAGCCAACAAGCGATGCCTGATCTCATCAATAGCAATAAACTGATCGTCTTGATACCATCCCGGCTCGAAGGGCATAAAGCCGCATTTGTCGATTTCCCATTCTTTTTTCTTCTTCAGCTTTGCGTAGTGTATGCCATGTTGATCTATTGTCAAACCAACCCGGTCCGCGCTTGCAAACATGCTTCATCACATCCTGCTATTTGAATAAGGTTGAACACTCCCGCCACCTAAGAGGTGGAGGATTCTTGGGTTGTTGCTCCTCACGGAGCAAAGTCGTAGCGATATTTTTTTGAAATATCGTACACCAAGCGATCCCTGTGGTTCCCACAGTTCCTATTTTGTTCGTTACTGGGCCATGGCCTTTATGTTTTGTGCCGCATTCCAATCTCGGTCATGTGGCGTTTGGCAAGATACACATGTCCACCCCCGCACGCTCAAATCCCTCACTTCTGCTTGCTTGTACCCACAGACGTGACAGGTTTGGCTCGTTGGCGCAAATACCGGTGTTTCCTTGATCGTTCGCCCATACCACTTGGCTTTGTAATGCAGTTGACGGCTCATTTCGCCCCAGGATGCATCTGCTATGTGTTTGGCGAGGTGTCGTTGTTTCATCATGTTTGCAATACGTAAGTCCTCGAGACAGATCGTTTGGTTTTCACGGATCCATTTCGTAGTCTGCTTATGCATCGCGTCTAATCGGCTATTTCGAATCCTTTCATGGATGAGGGCGACTTTTCTTTTCGCTTTAGACCAGTTACTTCCGCCTTGTTTCCTTCTTGCAAGGATGCGCTGCCATTTCGTGAGCAGCCGTTCATATCGCAATGTATATCTTGGATTATCCATTGCAGGACCTTCCGAAGGCACGGCAAGATACTTGATACCCACGTCAATGCCAAGTATGCTGTCCGTTAAAGGAAGAGGCTGGATGTCAACCTCGCATACCAACGATACAAACCATTTGCCGCTTGGGGCTAGTCGTACGGTAGCGGATAGGATCCGGCCTTCGATCTCTCTTGACTTGGCATAGGGTACCCAGCCTAGCTTGGGAAGTTGCAGACGGTTTCCCTTCACGGCAATGTTCCCGTTCGTATATCGCGTCGTATAGCTTTGTACGGGATGCTTGCGACTCTTGAAGCGAGGTCGTTCATTTTGCTTGTTGAAGTGGCGCTGATATCCGTCAGCCAAGTTTCGCACAGCTGACTGCAGGGCAATGCTATCCACTTCTTTCAACCAAGACCACTCGCGCTTCATATCAGGAAGCTGAGATGCACAGGCGTTATAAGACAAACCTTTGCCTGTAGCCTGATAGATCTGACTCCATTTTGATAGGAGGTGGTTGAACACAAAACGGCAGCAACCCAACGTTTTGCGCAGTTGCATGATTTGTACATGACTAGGATAGATCCGAAATTTGAAGGCTTTATGCTGGAGCATCGTCTGATTCGTCACCTCGCTGCAAAAGAGATGAATGTTAACTCATTCCAATTATAGCACAAATGTTCGTGTCTATCCATGAGCAAAATTCCCGATTCATCTCCTGCCTACACTCTCACTTCGTGAGTAAGGTAGAGGCAGGGGTATTCTCGATGTCTATGATAAATATAAGGCAATCCACTCCGACCCATAAGCAAACGCAAGCAGACCGCCTAGCGCCAGGAACGGCCCAAATGGAATGGGCTGCTTTCTTTTCACGACGCCGGCAAGCATCAACAGTCCCCCGATGATTGTGCCAGCCAGGAATGCCATCAGGAATGCGACAACCGCATTCGGGAGCCCGACCACCCAGCCTAGCAGAGCAAACAGCTTCACATCCCCAAGCCCCATGCCGCCCTTCGATACGATAACGACCAGCAGCAGCACGCCGCCGCCGAATAGAAGTCCCCATACATGATCCCAGATGGAGTCAACAGGGTATAACAGCCGAAGCAAGAGGAATAACGGGGCAAACGTAAGTAGAACACGATCAGGAATAAGCATATATTTCAAATCGGAAACGGTTATAATGACGCACATGCTGACCAGGAGCAGTCCAACCAATGTTTCCCATGAATAGCCAAAGGTGAAATAAACCCATAAAAATAAGAAACCCGTCGCCAGCTCCCCCAAAGGATAGACGGGTGAAATCGAGGTTTTGCAGAAACCGCATTTCCCCCCGGACACCAGCCAGCTGATCACGGGAATTAATTGTTTGGCCTTCAGCCTGGCTCCGCAATGCGGACACGCTGACGGCGGATGAACAACGGACAGCTTCATCGGCACCCTTAGACCCACAACGTTGAAGAAGGAGCCAAGAACAAGGCCAAGGATGAAAATATAGGTAGGGATTAGTAGGTTCATAGTTCTCCAATATTTGTCGTTAGTAAGAGAGAGATTATTCAATATCTCAATAACCTCTCTCATGGTTTACTTATAATTATTTACCGCTCTTTAAAACAGTATCACCTGTATAAAATTTAGTAGTTGCAGTTGAAGTCGATTCTGATGTTACACCTGCCTCAGGTGTACCTCCGGTTACTGTAGTTAGAGTGACAGACTGTAATGCTCCAGCTGCAGTGAAAACAACTGTACCACCAGTAATTGCAGCCTTAGAACTAGGAAGAAAGATTTGCGGCTCTAAGTAGCCCATGCTTTGTAATCCACGTGTATCAGAAGAGGTACCAGCACCAGATGCAGGAGCAGTTGTCGTTGTTCCAACAACATAAATGGTTTTACTTGTAAAATCACCGCCAAGTTCAGATGTAACATACAGTCTTGCAGCATCATACACTTGTCTCGCAGTAGCAATATCCGAATCCGTTTTCGTCTTGCTAATAATATTACCAATCAAAGGAACCGCAATAACGGCGATAACCGCCAATATAACGATAACGGCCAGGAGCTCGATCAATGTAAAACCTTTTTCTTCTTTTTTGAATCTCTTTAATAATGCTTGCATGTTTTTCTCCTCCTAAAAATAAAAATATATTTATGAATAGCGGCAGAGGTCTGCAATGGCTTGACACCTCGCGCTTACCCAACGGTAGAATACAGCGTAAACATCGGCAGCAGGATCGCCATGACGATGAGGCCAACGACACCTGCCAGAAATACAATTAACAAGGGCTCAATCAATGATTTTAACCGATCAACCGTGTTGTCGACGTCCATCTCGTAGAAATCCGCCACCTTGGACAGCATGGAATCCAGAGCGCCAGTCTCCTCGCCAACAGCAATCATCTGAGTGACCAAAGGCGGGAATACCCATGATTTTTTGAGCGGATCGGACAACGGGTTGCCCCGGCGCAGCGAATCTGCGGACTGCCGGATCACTTGGCCGATAACGCGATTGCCCACAACCTGCTCCACTATCGCCAACGATGTTAGTACAGGCACAGAGCTGGCGTATAACGACGACAGTGTACGGCTCATCTGGGCGATGGCGCCCTTCTGGTTCAACTTGCCGAAGATGGGAATCTTCAGCTTCGCGTAATCAATAGCATGCTTCCCCTGCTCCGTCCGCTGTATCATGACGAAGGCCGTCACCAGCACGATGACACCCAGCACCCACAAGTACCATTGCTCCGACATGCTGTCACTGAGCGCCAGCACGATTCTAGTAATAAGCGGAAGCTCGGCACCAAAGGAATCAAACATGGATACAAATTGCGGCACAACCGCCTGCAGGAGATAAATGACCGCTGCGATGGACATAAACCCAACCACAATGGGATAAGTCATTGCGGATTTAATTTTCTCCTTGGTCGTATGCGCCTTCTCGAAGAAGGCGGCCAGCCTGTCCAGCGTCCCATCAAGATCGCCAGTCTCTTCCCCCGCTCGCACCATACTGATGAACATCGGCGGGAAAATCCGTTTATGCTCACCAGCGGCCTGAGAGAACGGCACCCCCTTGAGCAAGGAGGAGTGAACCTCCGCCAGCGCCTTCTTCAGCGGCTTGCTCTCCGTCTGCTCCGACAAGATATGAGTGGAATCCAGTAAAGTAACGCCTGCCCGAATAAGTGTAGCGAATTGCCGGCAAAAAATAATGAAATGAATGCCCTTCACGGGATTGCCGATGTACAGCTCTGTCTGCAGGACGGAATGATGAATCTCCTGAACGGATAATACAACCAGACCGCGCTTCCTCAGCTCCTCGACAGCGGTGGTCTTGTCCATGCTTGACATCTTGCCCTTCAGCAATCGACCCCCGATGCCCTTCGCTTCATACGTGAATTGCGGCATTACAGACCTCCTTCCGTCAGATACGGCTTAGCGGCTGCCGGTGTCACGATTCCTTTCTGCAGCAGCTCCTTGATGGACATATCCAGCGTATGCATGCCCAGCGCTTTGCCCGTCTGCATAAGACTTCGGATCTGATGGACCTTCTCGGAGCGGATCAGGTTGGCCGCAGCCGGCGTGTTCATCAGGATTTCGGTTGCGGCAATCCGTCCCTGTCCGGATGACCTCGGCAGCAGCCTCTGCGATATAACGGTCAGCAGGACGGCGGCAAGCTGTGCGCGAACCTGAGCCTGCTGCGGGCCCGGGAAAGCGTCAATAATGCGGTCGATCGTCTGCGGCGCGTCGGTCGTATGCAGTGTTCCAAGCACCAGATGCCCCGTCTCAGCAGCTGTTATAGCGGCAGAAATCGTCTCCAGATCCCTCATCTCGCCTACAAGAATAACATCGGGATCCTGCCTCAGCGCGGCTCGCAAGCCGTTCGAGAAGCTTCTGGTATCCTGGCCGACCTCCCGCTGGTCAATAATGGACGCCTCGCTGCGGTGAACGTACTCGATGGGGTCCTCCAGCGTAATGATATGCTTCTTCTGCGAGCGGTTAATATGATGGATAAACGCCGCAAGCGTGGAAGACTTCCCGCTGCCTGTTGGACCCGTCACAAGAATAAGCCCTTGCGCCTTATCGGCAAGAGGAGCGATAACTGCAGGCATCTGCAGCTGCTCCAGCGTCGGGATGCTCTGGGCAATCAGCCTTGCGGCGATGCTCACATAGCCTTGCTGCCTATATATATTCATTCGGAATCTGCAGTCCGGAAGTGAATAAGAAAAATCTACCTCTCCCCGCTCCTCCAGCTGCAAACGCTGAGCCTCCGTCACGAGAGCGGCCGCATAGCCTTCCGCTTCCTCCGCGGTAACCTTGTTGTCCGCCGCCGACTTCAACGCGCCGTCAATCCGATAGGAAGGCGGCGACCCTACCGAAATATGAAGGTCAGACGCCTTCTGCTCCCTCGCGCCTTGCAATAATCCAATAATCGTTTCTATTGACGACATATAGCTTCCTCCATGCGACTGCGTCTTCCCTTGCTAAGAGATTGCCCGGACTTAATGGGCGACCGTCTCGCGCAGTACCTCCTGCAAAGTTGTAATGCCGCGAGCGACCTTGTCCAGACCATCGTCCATGAGCTGAATCATGCCTTGACGGGCTGCCGCCTCGCGAAGCTCAAGCACTGAGGCGCCGTCCGTAATGAGCTTGCGGATGCTGTCGTCCACGATAAGCACCTCGTGAATGGCGACTCGGCCCCGATAGCCCGTGCTGTTGCAGCTGCCGCAGCCTCTTCCCTTGTACAGCTTGTCGAGCTCAGCATACCGATGCTGAAGAAAGATTCTCTCCTGCTCTTGGATGGGATGAGCTTGTCTGCAATCCGGACATACACGTCTCACCAGCCGTTGGGCAACGACGCCGAGAAGCGATGACGCCATCAGATAAGGCTCGATGCCCATATCCCGGAATCTTGTAATGGTGCTGACGGAATCATTGGTATGCAGCGTCGACAAAACCAAGTGGCCCGTCAAGGAGGCGCGAATGGCAATTTCCGCCGTTTCACTGTCTCGAATCTCGCCCACCATCACGACGTTAGGATCCTGACGAAGAATCGATCTCAGGCCCGCCGCGAAGGTGAGTCCGATATTGGGACTTACCTGCACCTGATTGATGCCCTCCAGCTGGTACTCCACAGGGTCCTCGACGGTAATGATGTTCGTGTCTTCCCGGTTCAAATGCTGAAGCCCGGAATACAGCGTCGTCGTCTTGCCGCTGCCCGTGGGTCCCGTAATCAACAGAATGCCGTAAGGCTTGTCGATCATGCTCTGGAATAACGTCAGATTGCGCGAGCTGAAGCCAAGCTGGTCGATCGACTTGACGCCGGTGCTTAAATCCAATATCCGAAGCACAATCTTCTCTCCGTGGATGGTCGGCAGCGATGATACACGGATATCGACGGCCTTGAAGTCGACATGCATCTTGATGCGGCCGTCCTGCGGCAGCCTGCGCTCCGCGATGTTCAGCTTCGCCATAATCTTCAGCCTCGCCGTAATAAAGCCCTGCATCTGCTTCGGCACTGACCGCTCTGTGCGGAGGACGCCGTCGATCCGGTATCGGATCGTTACGTTATGCTCGCTGGGATCGACATGAATATCCGACGCCCTGAGCTGAACGGCCTGCTGGATCATCTGATTGACGAGGCGCACAACCGGCGAATCCTCATCCAATATTTCGTTCTCCTGAATGTCATCCGAGCCGGACAAATCCACCAGCATCTGGTTCATGGAGTCCTGCAGCCCGTAATGTCTTGCAATCGCTCGCTGCAGCTCGTCCCTTGTGGAGATCGCCGGCTCAATTCGGAAGCCGGTGCTCATGCGGAGCTCTTCAATGGCGAAATAATCAAGCGGATCCGCCATCGCCACCATCAAGCGGCCTCCCTCCTTCTGAAGGGGGATAGCCTGATAGCGTCTGGCCATGCTCTCCGGAATAATCTGGGTGACGGCGGGATCGATCTGGAATTTATAGAGACTGACATGCGGAATGCCGAGCTGGAATTCCAGCACCTCAATCAGCTGCTGCTCCGTTATGTAGCCTTGTGATATGAGCAGGTCGCCCAGCTTCTGCTTGGTCTGTCTCTGCTCCTGCAGAGCCTCCTGAAGCTGAGCTTCAGAAATAATCATGCTCTCCACAAGCAGGTCGCCCAGCCTTTTTTTGACGGCAGCCATAGCTCCAACCCCTGTGTATCGCTCTATGATAGAATAGATATAGAGAACGATATAATATTAGTTCTTCAGACCTAAATCAAACGACTGACCTGCAAATTGTATTCCAATGTGCCTAAGCCCGCAAGAATTCATAGTTTTTGTTGCAACTATGCGCCCTGTCGCTTACACTGATTATATCGTATGAGCGTCAAATTACAACAGCTTTCGAGGGTAATTGGGCAATTAGTATCATATGACATTCCTAATTTAGGAGGAGGATGTAAGCTATGAAGCTTTCAAAGTTTCAGCAGAGAGTTTCTGCCATCCTGGTCGTCACTTTATCTGCTATGCTCTTTACATACGCGGGCGACTTCCGGAGCCGGGCGGATGCGGCCACGATAACGGATGCGGTGACGTTAAGCACCGGAGGGAAGTTCGTGTCAGCAAGCGGGAGCAGCGTATCCGCGTCGGCTGATGTCTATTCCTTCAACGAGCTGTTCGTCATGGAGGAGCACGGCTCCGATATCGTCGCCTTCAAATCCAAGCTGGGCGGCACCTATCTGTCCTACAAAAATGCGAGCTCATCCAACAGCTACGCATTAAGCGCCGTTACCGCAACTTCCGCCGGCGATACGGAGAAATTCAAAAAGACGGATATGCAGAACGGCAGCTTCGCTCTTCAATCCAGCAAGAAGATTAGCTCGACATACAGATTTGTAGAGCGGAACCAGAACGGTACACTGTCCATCGAGAAGGAAAGCACGTCCCAGCGCTTTACCCCCGCCGCGAGGAATCTGCGTGCCACGGTTAACGTGCTGGAGATTACGCAGACCGGGGCATCCGATCTGGCCGGCTTGATCGGCGGCAAATCGCTCCTGTCCATCAAGACCTACAGCATGAAGGAGTTCGTCGCCTCGCGCGAGACGCTGAATGACAAATACGACGCGATCTACATCGGCAGAGGCATCTACAGCCCTGAGCTGCCTCCCAAGCTGACAACCAAAAACGATAGAATTAACGCCCATAACACCAAAGACATTCAGAATGATATTACCCAGCTGAAGGCGAATGAAATCACCCGCCAGTTTATCGACGCCGGGCTGCCCGTTATCTTTTACAGCGACGCAGGCAAGAAGCAAGGCGTGGAGCACCAGCCTAAGTACAATAACCGGGACGGTCTGCTGAAGAGCAATTTCGCCAAATATAACACCAATGCATTTAAACGCTCCAACGTTGTTTTTGTGAACGAGTCCCATTTAGCTTCCACTTCGGCTTTCAATGCCCGAATTAATCTGCTGGAGGAGGGCAACAAGCGCCCTCAGCTGACGGTCACAGCGCAACCGGTTGACTACACCAGCAACCAATCCTCCGTCTATGTGCCGGGCGACACCATTACGTTCGGATATGCGGTTGGCAACGTAGGCGACCTAAGCAAGAAATCGATGCATGTGAATTTGTACATCGGCATGGACAGCTCGCTGCCATTCGGCGCGGAGCAGCTTGTAGCGACGGAGAATGTTGTCACCTCCACTGGCTCGATCTCCTATACATTGCCGCCTGGCTACACCGGGGTGCAATATTGGAGACTGGAGCTTGCCGATCTGAACAGCCCGCTTATCGATGCCAAGACGGGTGTCTACCGCTTCAAGGATCGCAAGATTAACATTAACGTGCTGCAGGTCATGCCGAACAACAGCACAAGCAGTAATCTGAACACGACGACCAACCTGAACGGCGCCTATCTCTCTCCCACAACCGGAGACAAGAAGGACGCCTACTCGATCAAGGTAGACGCCAAGACGATCACGCAGTTTAATCTCACGGATTACCAGAATCTGAACGGCAAATACGATATGATTATTTTTGGCTACAGCGATTATTACAACAACTATGCGCCAATTAACGATGCGGCATCGGCTGCTGTACTGGACTTTATCGCTACGGGCCAAAGCGTTATGTTCACCCATGACACCATATTCCTGAACAGCAACGTCAACAACAAGAACTGGGTGGAGAAGTTCAGCACGGTATCCGGCCAGATTCAGCCGCAGACAGATATGGGCTTCGGCAACCCCGTCAGCTCCAACAAGACGGAGAAAGTGAATGACGGACTGCTTACGCAATACCCATTCCTGCTGAACGACACAACATCCGTCGCAGCGACACATAATCAGTATTTCACGCTGGATCTTGAGGACCCGACGGTTATTCCTTGGTATAACATGATTGATTCGACACGCCGTACGCCAGGGGACAGCTGGAATCATTATTACACCTATTCCAAAGGCAACGTTACGTATTCAGGCTCCGGCCATACGAATACCAAATTCCCGGATTGGGAGCAGCAATTATTTGTCAATACGATGTATCGGGCTTATATGGGCTCCAATCACGCGCCGCAGCTTACGGTTAACAGCCCTGTGGAGTATGATCCGGCCAAAAACAACTTTATCCCGTCGTATTCCGATATTCTGATTAACTATTCGGCTTATGACCTGGACCTGAACGATCGTGATCTTACGACATCCGTTAACCTGATCTACAACAACCAGTCGGTACCGCTCATTACGAAGCAGCAGGTGTACACTGGCGAGACCATTAACATGTCCGTTCCGAATCCGCTTCCGCAGGGCGGTGATCTGACCATTGAGATCAAGGCCTGGGATCCGCAAGGTGCGGAGGTTGTGCAGAACGTTAAGGTGAAGGTTGTCAAGGTGGAGTCCAACCTGGCGCTGCAGCGTACCCCTTCCGCCAATGTTGTCGACAACAAAATCAAGACAAACGACACGGCTGTATTTACTTACACCGTAACGCCGAAGGCAATCGACAAATCGCTTGCACTGCCAGCGGATCGTATGATTATCAAGGACCTGAGCTTCTCCGAGACGTTCCCACCCAATCTGGAGATCAGCTCATTGCCAAGCGGATTTACAAAGTCCGGCACGTTGGCGCAAGGCTATACCGTAACCGGCCAGTTGGCGAATATTCCATATCAGCTGTCCGGCAACTCCTTTGTAGCTAGTCCTATTCTGTTCAATATTTCGGTTATTCCGAAAAAGGACGACTTGTATTCTCTTATGAATGCGACGCTGCAATATTCTGATGTGGGAGGACAAGCTTCAAGAACCTTGCAGTTCCCGTCCTACATCCTGCAAGCCATCACCATGATTGATAGAATTCAGCTGTCCAATATGACGATTCTGGAAGGCGACAAAAAACCGGTTATCCCTGTCTTCACTCCAGAGAATCCCACTATCAAGCAGCTGCAATGGGAGTCGGACAGACCTGACATTGTGACGGTCAACAGCAGCGGCATCGTGACGGGCATCAAGCCGGGCACAGCCGTTATCAAGGCTACGGCGACGGACGGCAGCAACAAATCGGCCACCGCGACGGTTAACGTCATACGGCCGGGCTTAAATATTATAGGCGGCGATCGAGTTGCCGTTGGCGAGACGCTGTCGCTTGCTTCAAGTCTGAATACAGCCGATTACGAGGTTATTGAGTCCTATTCCTGGTCCATTACTCAAGGCAGCTCTAATGCTTCCTTGCAGTCAACAGGCAGCAATGCCACATCGGTATCAGGCTCACGGACGGGTACCGCAACCGTATCGCTAACTGTTACAACCAATCAGACGGACAGCGCGACGGGCAACAAACGGACCTACTCCACATCCAAAGTAATAAGCGTATATTCGAAATTATCGGGTCTTACCTTAACAGGAACGGATCTCGAAATCGAACAATCGAAACGCCTGACTCCTGTATTCATCCCGGCTGATGCTACATTCAAAGCCGTGAATTGGAGCTCCAGCAACAGCAATATTGTTCGTGTCGATTCCAATGGCAATGTATTCGGCGCAGGTGTAGGTCAGGCTGTCATTACTGTTGCCACGATTGACGGCAGCGGCTTATCAGCCAATGCCATCGTGAACGTAACCGTTCCGAAACCAATCATCCAGGCCGCTGACCGAGTGCCGCTTGGCGGAAGCTTCAACGTAGTGGTTGATCAAATGAAAGAAGCCCAGAATGATCCCGTTCGCGGGTTCAGGTGGATCATCGACAGCAACGCTTCTCATGTCGAGCCCATTTCGGATCCAGTACTGAACCAAGTGACTTACAAGGCGCTGAAGGAAGGCACTGTAACGGTTCGCCTGGAGCTGACAACCTTGAACGGCCGTATCTATTCTTCTGATGCAGAGAGCATTCTCATCGAACCCGTCACGTTATGGCTCAAGGATACCAAAACGATGGATCCTGGGCAGACAGCCGACCTATGGGAGGAGCTAAGCTCCAATCCAACAGTAGGCAAGGATATGATTAAGGAATCGCTTAGCTGGTCCAGCACAGATCCCGACATTGTAAGCGTCGACCCCGTGACAGGCGTCATTACCGCCCATCAGCCTGGGTCAGCAACCATTATTGTAGGTTATGCCTTTGACACTAATATCACTGCAGCCATAACCGTCATCGTCAGCCGGCCGCCAATTACACCATTATTGCCTGATGGAGAAAGCAAATACTGAAGAAGAAGCCCCTCGGGAATAAACTCCCGAGGGGCTTCTTCTTTGGTTCAATTATTGGCTTCCATGCTTTAGCTGTCGCTTGCCAATCAACACGCTAATTTGCTTTACCCTTGGCAAGCCTGTATTTTGATCCTCAAATATTTGTTTATTGTAATCAATAATAAATCTGGAATCCAATTCATTGACGGACGGCAGCGACTGAATCGTATTAAAATCGATGCCTGTCTCATCAGGTTTCTCGGTCACATGGCCAAGAACCGCGTTAATCGTCAAATCGCCTTTGGCAAAAAAACCTCCGTTCAGCCAAAACATAGAGCCTACGCCATACAGCTCCGCCTCGCCATCCGTATAAAAAAACGCATCCAATGTGTTTGCTCTAATGGTCGCTTCGTCCTCGAATCGGCCAAAATTGGTAAACGCCTCAAACCGGTTTAACAATATCTTAGGCTTAGAGATCAGCACAAGCTGCTTTACCGCGCCATTCTCTTCAATCCCCTGCAGCTCCGCATCTTGTACAATCGTCGTGGGGTCAGCCTCCCCCAAGCCTAAACAAAAGATGGTGCTGTCCACTTTAATATTCTCACCCGTAATGGCAACGGTTCCCGTTACGAGAATATTGGCCTTCACGATGAGATCCTCTACGCTATAGTTGTCAATCTTGAGATCGCCGTTTACGATAAACCATTTGCCCTTGGACTTGGCGTCGACAGCGTCCAAATCCAGACCATATACCAGCTGCTTGTAGGAAATGCCATCCAGCGTCAAATCATCATCAAATATGACCGATCCAGTTAGAGGACTGTTAAATAAGCTTAAATAGTTGTCCTCGTAATCCTTTCTCTCTATCTCGTAGGCTAGGACCTCGTCGGCGTCATCCCAATTAGGAAGCTTGGGCTCAGCCCTGTACGTTATTCGACCAACTCCATGTTCCACCAGCTTCTGAATAAAAGGATTCAAGTTAGCTTCCGAGAATACTGCCTCAAGCTCTTCCCGAAGTCCTGGCGGAGAACCCGCCGCTTCAGCCGCCTTGTCCAGGAAGGATTCCTCTACATTGATGGATATAAATTTGCTGGAATCACGAATGTGAACATTTTCATAGCCAACCCCCGCAATTTCCTTCAGCTTGCTGGGATTATTGGTCGGTATAGACACATAGCCCCCTGCCAATGGATCGTGATATTTAATCGAGGCAAGTGATTGCACAAACAAATCCCCATCAATTTCTGGATATTGTGTTGGCTCTCGCAGCACAAGGCCTTTGTATGTATATTCCGCTCGATTGTCAATTAACAGCTCACCGCCGGCATATATGTTGCCCATCCCATACGGCGAGCCGTTCATAATCACATTTTGCTCCGAGCCGTACGCATATCGTAAAAACTCAGGATACGAATCAATATATACCTCCTGCACCAGCGTTCTCCTTACGCCGTTCACTTCGGCCTCGGCCGTTAACGTAAGCTTATAGCTGAGATCATTCAGTTCATCCTTCACGACCTCAATATCTGTAATTTGAGCCCCAGCCCCCAGCAATTCTGTATTGGTGGCAGAACCGGTTAGCAACGCGATCTCATCGGAGTCCTTCTGCTGCAGGCTGTCCATATACAACTGGAGCTCATCCGGGCTAATATCCAGCCGTCCATTATATTCAGAGACCAGATACGAGACTGCCTCATTCAGCGCCTTTTCCGCCAAATGTAAGCTTTGCACATCATTTTCCTTCGTCTCGGTCCGAACCGCTCCCCCAAGACTGGCGCCGAGAATGGATACCCCAAGCAGCGTAAACAGAAGGATCATAAAGACGACAAGCATCAAGGCATATCCGCGTTCATCGTTCCGTATCATCGCTTATCCATCCCCTAAAAACCAAATTTGCTTCTAAGCGTAAGCTGCTTCGATTGGCCTTGCACCGCCTTGCTAAGCACCAGATCAATTTCGATCAATCCTGTCGCACATTCTCTTGGTCCGTCCTCGGACTCCCCATAACCTTCACAATCCAGCTTAATGGAGGAGCCGCTTTCGATTGTCGAACTAATTACAAGAGGGGCGTTGCGAATATGGAGCTGTCCCCCGTCGATATAGATGTCGTTAAGTCCCGCGACGCCCGTCTCGATAAGCTGAATGCCGTTGGACTGCTCTCTCACCTTGTCCGGAGCGATTGTATACAGCTCGTTGATGATGGCTGACATCAACAGGTCCGCTTCGTCCCTCAGTCCGTTTTCAATTTGAATTTTGTTATGCGAGGAGACACCGAAAGTAATGACTGTATACATAATGCCGCCGAAGATGGAGATAAGCGCCATGGATGCGATAAGCTCAATCAGGGTAAACCCCTTTTCGCCTGACTGCAGCCTCTTAGCGTATTCTTTCATTTGTGATATACCCCTCCACTCTGGTTTCCTCGCGGGCATTGCCGCTTCCCTCCGCCAGCTTCACCACTACGCTAATCGGAATGAGGTAGCTCTCCATCTCCGCGCCAAGCTCCGCCATAAGCTCCGGCTGGTATTGAATTGTAATCTGATATTGGATTCCGTTAACGGTCGGCATAAGCACCTCAGGCAGCTGATCGCCATTGGATACAAGCCCCCTGACTCTCCCCGAACATATTGCCGTTGTGCAAGAAATTTCTCCACCGTTGACGGGATTGGCGAAATAGGTGCGAATGGGGCCAAACTCCTGCTTTTCCATATAAAATAACGCGTTGCGCGCCAGATTGATCATAACCGTCTTGCTTTGATTGCCTTTGGCGTATGACATCGCGTTGGTGAAGAAGGTCGTCATCGCCAGAGCAACAACGGACAAGATCAAAAAAGCGGCAATCACTTCGACAAGCGTAAATCCCCTCTCACGGTCCGACTCCCGCTTATGCAACTTCCACATGCATGTCACCTGCCCCCGACGTCAACCGCATGCTTGCGGATTCCGCCCATTGTTTCTTTCTATTCTACTATATTGACCCTCTTATATCTATCCATTTCGACACTATTACGACACCTTTCACCTATAGCAATAGGCAGGATGAACCATTTCAGATTCATAGGCAGGATATGCTATACTGGAGGACATGGAACAGTGGAAAAAGAATCTAATCGTCTTATGGTTCGGGCAATTTCTTGTGATGGCGGGCATGACAATGATTATCCCGTTCCTCACCTTGTATCTGCAATTCGAGCTCGGCTTGTCCGATCCGCATGAAATCGGCTTATGGGCCGGCGTTATATTCGCAGGCAACTTCGTAACGGCATTTATTTTCCAACCGATCTGGGGCAAGCTGGCTGACCGTTATGGCCGCAAGATGATGCTGCTCCGCTCCGGCTTCGGCATGGCCATTGTTATGGTGCTGATGGGCTTTGCGACCAACCCTTGGCATCTGCTGCTGCTTCGTATGCTGAACGGCACCATATCGGGCTTCAACCCTGCGTCTATCGCACTCGTCTCTGCAACAACGCCGAAGGACCGGATGGGCTTCGCCATGGGCTCCCTGCAATCGGGAGCGATTGCGGGCACCATTCTCGGTCCGTTCATCGGCGGACTGCTGGCGGATGCAGTTGGCTTTCGTCCTATCTTCTATATTACGGGAGCCCTGCTGTTCATCGCTTCGCTGCTGGCGTTGTTTGTCGTGAAGGAATCCTTTGACCTGGCCAAGGCGGCGAGGCGCGTACAGGCCTCCGTCCTGCAAGGGTTCAAGGTTATCAGCCGCATCCCGCAGCTTATGGCGCTGTTCGGTGTAACCCTGCTGATCCAGTTCGCGAGCATGAGCCCCATGACGCTCATTCCGCTATTCGTGCAGGAGCTGCATGGCACGACCGCCAATCTAGCGTTCTGGGCCGGCTTTGTAGGCTCCGTAACAGGCCTGTCCAATATGGTGGCCGCGCCATTGCTTGGACGGCTAAGCGACCGTATCGGCGCGGAGCGGGTGCTTGCGGTCTCACTAATTGGCGCTGCGCTTGCCTTCATTCCTCAGGCGCTGGCGGATACCGTCTGGCAGCTGCTGCTCGCCCGATTTGGGCTTGGTCTCTTCCTGGGCGGGTTGATCCCCGCAGTCAACTCGCTTATCCGTCAATATACGCCGGATGGCATGGAGAGCCGGGCGTACAGCTTCAATACCAGCACGCTCAGCCTGGGCAACATGATTGGACCGATTACTGGCGGCATTCTCTCCGGCTATATCGGCATTCAAGGCTTGTTCTATGTATGCGGCGCGCTTATGCTGCTGAATGGCATCTGGGTATGGCTGACCTTGATCCGACGTCGGCCGCAGAGGTTCAAATCCCAGCAACAGGCAGGCGAATAAGAGACAACAAGCAAGAAGGACAGAGCCGACTGGCGGCCCTGTCCTTTTTGCTTGCTTCTTCTATGCTACCCTTTCACTCGCGCAATGGCCAAACCGTCGTAGCCGGGGAGAATGGTACTCTCCAGCCGATTGTCCGTCGCGATCCCTTCATTAAAGGCGCGGACGGCCAGCACGGCCGGTCCTTGCTTCGCTTCATCCGTCGTTCTTCCACGCAGCAAGATGTTGTCCGCGACGATTAACGCGCCTGGTTCAGCAAGCTCCAGAGCATATTGAAGGTAGACCGGATAACCCTCTTTGTCGGCGTCTATAAAAAAGAAATCAAAGGTCCGGCCCTCTTGCTTAAGCCGATTCAGGCTTTCTTTGGCATCCCCTGTCATGTAGCTCACCTTGTCGCCAAGTCCGGCCTCTGTCAAATGTGCCTTCGCCACCTCCGCGTAAGCCGGCAGCAGTTCCAGAGATAACAGCTGTCCGCCGTCGCCTAGTCCGCGCGCCAGACATATTCCGCTGTATCCGCCCAGCGCCCCAATCTCCAGCAGCTTGCTTGCTCCCGACATGCGAACCAGCATAGTTAGCAGCCGTCCGTATCCGTCCGCAATGGAGATGCTGGGCATGCCATGGCTTGCGATCCCTTCCTTGACCCGCTCCAGCACAGCGTCTCGGGCGTATAATCCTTCCACATATCGTTCATCGATCGACATCGTCTTCTCTCCCGCCATGATTCATTTGTAAAAGCGTGTCCATTTGACCTATACTTAATTGTAAGTTTTTGCGGGAAAGGATACAACGTCCTAACCGAAGCATTTTTTTGATTATCGTTATAGAAATGAGTGTGTGAAGTGGAACAATTGCATTTAATCGCGACCTCTCCCATGGGACTCGAGGCCGTTGTCGCGAGAGAACTGAAGGAGCTCGGTTATGCCGACCTTCAGGTGGAGAACGGTCGAGTCAACTTCCGCGGCGGTCTGGAGGATATATGCCGCACCAATCTATGGCTGCGCACGGCGGGCCGCGTTCTGATTGGGATGGGCAAATTCAAGGCGACGACCTTCGACGAGCTGTTCGAGGGCACCAAGGCGCTGGATTGGCCCGATTGGATTCCGGTGGATGGTGAATTCCCCGTAGAAGGACGTTCCCATAAGTCGCTGCTCTCCAGTGTGCCGGCCTGCCAAAAAATCGTTAAAAAAGCAGTCGTCGAAAAAATGAAGGAGCGCTACGGCACGGAGTGGTTCGACGAGGATGGCGGCCGTTACGTCATTGAAGTGTCTCTCCTGAACGATGAGGCGCTGCTTACGCTGGACACGTCCGGCGCGGGTCTGCACAAGCGCGGCTACCGTCTCGTGTCGAACGAGGCGCCAATTCGCGAATCGATGGCAGCCGCCCTCATCCTGCTCAGCCGCTGGCGGCCTGAGCGGCCGTTCTACGATCCCTTCTGCGGCTCCGGGACCTTCCTGGTCGAAGCGGCGATGATCGGCTGGAACATTGCGCCGGGCCTGCGCCGCCAGTTCAACAGCGAGAGCTGGGAGCGGATGGATGCGAAGCTGTGGGACGCCGCCCGCGAGGAAGCCTACGACGCCGTTAGGGATGATGTGCCGCTGCAGATTACAGGCACAGACATCGACCCCCGCGCGATCGAAATTTCCGAGACCTCTATCAAGCGCGCGGGCTTCGCCAAGGAGATTAAGGTCAGCGTGCTGCCAGTCGCCAAGGCGAAGCCGCAAGGCGATTACGGCGTATTCATGACGAACCCGCCCTATGGCGAGCGGCTTGGCGATGAGCGGGAAGCGGAAGCCGCTTTGCGTCAATTCGGGCTGATGACCTTGCATTATCCGACCTGGTCCGTATTCGCGATCAGCCCCTCGGATATGGTGGAGCACTACATGGGCCGCCAAGCCGACAAAAAGAGGAAGCTGTTCAACGGTCGAATCCAGACCGACTTTTATCAGTTTTTTGGCCCGCTTCCTCCTCGGGACAAGCGGCATGAATAGAAGAATGGGGATGCCGCAAGCGAAGCAGCGTGATTCGCTGCGGCATTCGTTCTCTCTCATCCTGCATGCGCTGAATCGGCTAGTTATCGCGGACATGGTGTTATTTGTCGTCGCCATTCAGCTCAAGCTGTATTGGTTTAACCGCCTGCTGTCCGTTCCCTATATGGATATGACTCTTATAGACAGGATGATGGAAGCCGGTGCCGCGCTAATGCTCGCCTTCTGGGCACTGCTGCTGCCTGCTCGCGGGAGACTGCTGGCTTTGATCGGGCTTAACCTGTCGCTGTCGGCGCTCCTGTTCGCCGACGTTATCTATTACCGCTATTTTCAGGATCTCATTACGGTACCCGTTCTGCTCCAGCTGGGCCAAGTCGAATCGCTTGGCGGCAGCATTGCGACCTTGATCCGTTATTGGGATTTTTTCCTGTTCGCTGACGCCATCGTTCTGGTACCCTTCGCGGTGTATCTGATCTGGCGGGGCCGCTCGGAGCTCCGCTCCTCAGCCGCTCCGCTCACGCGCTGGCGCAAGCCGTCCGCCCGCATCGGCTTCAGCCTGGCCGCATTTGCGCTTGGCTTCTCTTTGTTCGTACCCAATCTGAACCATGCGACGAACACGTGGGCCAAGGGCCTCTTCCAAAAAAACTGGTGGAATCTATCCATCTACAACGTGACGGGCGGACTTGGCTTTCATGGCTACGATGCTTACCGTTACGCGAAGCTGAACTGGTTCGGCGCGGAGGCCGTATCCGCGGAGCAGCTGGATGAGACGGAGGCCTGGATGAAGGATCGTGGGAACGCCAGAGCGTCGCTGGAGCAGGACCCGCTGTTCGGCGCATACAAGGGGAGCAATGTTCTGCTGGTGCAGGTAGAAGCGCTCCAGAGCTTCATCATCGGCAAGTCGATTGGCGGGCGCGAAATAACGCCGGTTCTGAACCGTTTGATTCAGGACAGCGCATATTTCTCCCGCTTCTATCATCAAACGTCGCAGGGTCGCACCTCCGATGCCGATTTTGCAGTCAACTGCTCCTTGCAGCCCTTAAAGAGCGGATCGGTATTTATCCAATACGCCTCCCATGATTTTGTATGCCTGCCGGAGCGGTTGAAGGCGAGCGGGTATTCCGCCTCCGTTTTCCACCCTTATCAAGGCGGCTTCTGGAACCGGAATGTTATGTACAGCAGGATGGAGTATGACGCGTTCTACAGCCTGAAGCATTATGAGCTGGACGAACAGCTGGGATGGGCGCTGGGCGACAAATCCTTTTACAGACAGTCTATGGATGTTGTGACCGAGCTTCCGAAGCCTTTCCACGCGTTTATGATCACGCTGACCAGTCACCATCCCTATAAGCTTCCCGACGAGCAGAAGGCGCTCCAGGTGGAGGAGCTGGAGGGTACGATTATGGGGGAATATTTGCAGGCGGCGCACTATGCCGACGCCGCGCTTGGGGAGCTGGTGGATCGGCTGCAGGCGGAGGGCTTATGGGAGAACACGATATTCGCCATATATGGCGATCATGACAACTCCATTCAGCAATGGGAGCTGTATGAGCGGTTTATGTCGGACACCTCAAGCCCGATTGAGAGAGAGCAGGTGACCAGAAGCGTGCCGTTCCTCCTGCATCTCCCGGATGGCGCTTATGCCGGTCATTATGAAGCGGTTGGGGGCCAGCTTGACGTTGCGCCGACGCTGCTGCATCTGCTGGGCATATCCAGCAAGGAGCCTTATTGGCTTGGCTCTCCTCTATTAACCGGCGCGTCGGAGCTGGGATCACGGGTGGTTACGCAGCGGAATGGCTCTTGGACGAACGGGGAGCTGTACTTTGTCCCGTCGCCAGACGGCGTACTAGCGAGCGGCTCCTGCTACAACGCCGAAACCGGGGAGCTTCTGGACGCAGGGCAGTGCCTGCTTATCACGACGGAGGCGGATAGAGAGCTGATGATGTCAGACCGCATCGTCATCGGCGATCTGCTCCCATCCTTCAAGCGGGACGAAGCTGTGGAAGCGATGGGGGGCCAGCCATAGCGACAGTGGTGTCGTTATGGCTGCTTAGGCGCATTACAGCGGCTTCCAGCGCTATAGCCACACGTGGTGTCGCTGCTGTACTATCTAACCCCTCATTCAGCGCTATAGCCACACGTGGTGTCGCTATCGCATCTTCTAACCCCTCATTCGGCGCAATAACGATCTCTCGTGTGGCTATGGCGGGGTTGAAGCGGGTTAGTTTGCTCATAACGACACGTGGTGTCGTTATGGCTGCCTGAGCAGCGACTTCCAGCGCTATAGCCACACGTCGTGTCGCTATCGCATCTTCTAACCCCTCATTCGGCGCAATAACGATCTCTCGTGTGGCTATGGCGGGGTTGAAGCGGGTTAGTTTGCTCATAACGACACGTGGTGTCGTTACGGCTGCCTGAGCAGCGACTTCCTGCGCTATAGCCACACTCGTGTCGTTATGGCTGCTTAGGCGCATTACAGCGGCTCAGCCAAAGCGGCGTGAAGCAGTGCCAGTGACGCCAGGCTTTGCTACGAACAAGCCGCCTGCGAGGGGGTACGCGTCCAGCTCACTGGCGGAAAGTCCTTCCCGCGCGGTGGTGATATAGAGCTCGTCCAGCGCGGCACCTCCGAACACGCAGGAGGTAACATTAGGCGCAGGCACAGCAAGCTCGCCAAGCAGCTCGCCGGTGTCCGGATTCCACCGGGACACTCTTCCGCCGCCCCAATGCGCGATCCACAGCTGACCCTCGGCATCGATTGTCATGCCGTCCGGCGATCCGGCATTGCTAGGCCACTCCAGCAGCTTACGCCGCTCGCTGATTTCGCCCGTAGCGGCATCGTATCGAAAACCGCACACCTCAGGCTTCATCGTGTCAATGTAATACATAGCACCCTTTCGCTCATCCCAAGCAATGCCGTTGGAGCAGCCCACCTGGCTCAGCATTGTGCGCACTCTCCCGTCAGCCTCCACAAGGTATAAGCTTCCCGTATAGTCTTGAAAGCCAATATCCATCGTTCCGGCCCATAGCCGCCCCGAGGGATCGCATTTGGCGTCGTTAAAACGATTTCCTGGCAGATCGGCTTCAATCTGGACCACGAGGCTAAGCTCTCTCTGCTGAGGGTTATAACGATACACGCCATCCTGCATCGTGACGGCCCATCCGCCATCCGCAATAGGAATAACCGAGCTCGGCATTCCGTCCAACGAATGAATATCATGCTCCTTGGTCCCAGGCTGGAATACATGCACCAGCCCCTTCACGATATCCACAAACAGGAGCTGCTCTAAGCCTCTGTTCCAATGCGGTCCTTCACCAAGCTTCGATTTCGTATCCAGCGCCAGCTCAGCAGTCACCCATTCCGTTTTATTCATTCGCCCCTCTCCTCCCATTCCAATCCCTATTAGCACCTGTTAACGTTGACTTGTCACGCTGTCCGACAGCCATGCCAGCACCTCGTCAATATGGCTTACACCAACCACATTCAGCTTCGGAGCTGCTGCTTTTGCGGCCCTCTCACCTTCCATTGGCACAAAAAACACATCCACATCCGTCCGGCTGACAGCGTATGCCTTCTGCGGTATGCCCCCGACCATGCCGATGGAGCCGTCCAGCTCGATGGTGCCCGTACCGGCAACCCGAAGCCCGCCCGTAACGCCACCCGCCACTAATTGGTCAATGAAGGCAAGCGTAAGCATCGCACCATGCGAAGGACCTCCCACGTGCGCCCTGTAGTCGTTGTACACAATCGACCGTGGCGTATCCAGCTTCGGCTCCGTCTGCACCGACACGCCAAACACTGCTTTGTCCGCGGCATCTTGGGCGGCCTTGGTCTGAACGTTCACCGTTACGGCTTCTCCACCTCTTCGCAAGGTAACAGCTACCGTCTCGCCAGGCTTCACGGAGGTCGACATATACCCGATCATTTCCTCTACGGTGCGTACCGTCACTTCGTTCAGCTGATCAACAATATCGCCGGCCTCCAGCTTGCCATCCGCCGGACTGTCCTTCACAATCGCAACAATACGAACGCCATCCGCTATAACACCTTGACCCGCGCCAGCCTTCTCCATCGCAATTGCCGCTGCCACACGATTGGCGTCCGTCTTCATAGCAACAACTTGTGCATATGTAACGGACAGCGGCGGCTCATCCTCAGGAATAGGGTAAAAGCGATACTGCGGAAGCAGCGCGCCGAATAGCCGATCCGCCAGCACCGCCGGCCGGTCGAACACAAGCACGCCGTTGATTTCCCCGCCTGCATACCCCCCCGCTATATGCGCATAACGATTCAAGTTAAGCGTCATGCCAGGGTAGGTCACATTGTAGCCGGTTGGTACGAGGAGCGCGCACAGCGCAAGAGCAATACCCGTAACGGTGAACGAGCTTCGCCAAGGAAAGCCGCTTCGAGCCCGAACTTCGGTTATCGCCAAATCCGCGATAATCAGCACAACAACAACAGCGCCTCCAGCAATAGCGGCTGTGATCCAACCGCTGACATCCATCAGAACTCCCACCGCGAGGAGCAGGCTTACCGCAATAATCATAACCCGAATAACTATAACTA
Source organism: Paenibacillus sp. PL2-23 (assembly GCF_040834005.1). Taxonomy (NCBI): domain Bacteria; kingdom Bacillati; phylum Bacillota; class Bacilli; order Caryophanales; family Paenibacillaceae; genus Paenibacillus; species Paenibacillus sp. PL2-23. Next base: position 2,440,091 of record NZ_CP162129.1, on the reverse strand, counting down.
CGGCTGGAGAATTCCTTGGAGCTCGAAGCCCAGAGGCCGCTCCTGCCGCCCAGATCAAGGGGATCAAGACAATCAAATAATACAACCAATCGATCAGCTCAATCCACTGCGCTCCCCAGCTCGTCCGCACCGGCGCCGGAAGCCAGATCAGCTCAGCCCCCGCCAAGCTTATAATCGATAAAAGAAACCCCATTACATACAGCCTTCTGCCCGTCTTGGCTTGCTGTTGCAACATCTACGCCTCCATTCCTGCTACGCAAGCGTAAACGGCTGTGCCGTCCTTTGGCGGAGCAGCATCCGTTTCGCGTTGAAATATAAGCCCAGTATAGAGACAATTTATACTTTCTTATATTTCAAAAAAAGACAAGCAAGTCCGTGAACCTTCTCCGTTCACGCCCCCCTTGTCTTCTTGGACCGACCTCAGCATGCGATTCACAAGCCAAGCATTCATCCCAACGTGCTCTGCTCCATTATCCATGACGATCAGGAATTCGGTCATATTATTTTTTTAGATGAGTCATCGCTTTTTCGATCGCTTCGTCTTCAGTCGCGCCCTTCACATATCGGCCATTAATAAATACAAAAGCGTAGCGGGCGCACGGTCCGCAATACGACTTGCAGTTCACCGTGCTAATATCCGCGTCCGGAGCAAGCTTCTTCAGCTTGGCCAAGGAAGTTTTCATCCGCATATGCTTGCATTGCTCGCAAATTTTGATATCGTTGGCCGCCATTAATGATCCCCGTGATTGCCCTTCGACGGATTAGTAACCGCGAAGCCTTCCTCCGGCACATAGAAGTAGTCGATACGAACGCCATCCAGGAACTCGTTGTCCTTCTCCAGAATGACATCGATCTCCTTATCTGTCGATACCACGACGTCCTTCTCGGTTGGGGTGTCGACGCCCATGCCATAATGAGCGTGATCGCCGTGTGCATGCGTGACATAAACGCGCAGCAGCTTGCCTTCATTCTCCGGCTTGTCAAGCTCAAGCTTTATCATCTTCGCCGCGTTGCGGGAAATTTTGCATTTCATGTGTACGTACAGCTCCTTCTGCTCCACCAATTGTTAAGCTTTAACCTATATTATACTTCCTGCTCATCCTCTGGGCAAACCATTCTGCGATAATCATCGTAACGGCGATATCATCGACCGGCATCATCGGCAGCACGTCCGGCATGATCCAATAGACGAGCACAGGCAACGCGAACAATAGCTTGTCCCCCAGCCTCACCTGCTTTGCCGTCAGAATGCGATAAATAAGCGAAAATGTATGACGCCAATGCCTAAGCGACAGCAGCTTCCGCATGCCAACCCCTCCTTTGCCGCATATATACCCTAGTATACCATAGCCAAAACCGCTTCGGCTTAGCCGAACCCATCGGCACCCTGCGATCGCTTCGGCTTATAGCCGAATCCATCAGCGCCTTGTGATCGCTTCGGCTTATAGCCGAAGCGATTCAACAAGAAGCGGGCGAAGCTCCGCGTATATGGATTCGAACGCGGCGATGGGCAGCGGATTCTCCCCATAGCCTGCTTCCACCGTAAAGCCCGGAAGCCGATAATTCTGGATGAACCAATCCTTGTAGCCGGCATCGCTGCCGCTCAGCTTGATGGGGGCATAGCCGCTGACAGCGCCAAGCCTGCGAGCCAGTTCCTCGGACTGCGGCGGCTCGAAGTCGCGGTAGTTCCAATAGATTTCGCGGCCCTGTGTATGCAGCGCAACCACAGCTTCGAAGCGAACTCGCTCCGTGAGCGCGGCCATCGCCGCCGCCTCCGGCTCGCTGAGCGGGTACAGCCCTGGATAATCGCGTGGTCCCGGCCCTTCCACGCCTCGCCTCTTGCGCTCCTCCTCCCAATAGGCAGGGAATTGATCGTTCAGATCAACGCCGCGGATGTTGGCCTTCCACCCGCTGAAGTCGTCCAAGCCTCCGTTCATCCGCAGCAGCGACGCCTGATAAGGCGGCGGCACAGTGTCAAGTCCGCCTTGCACAAGCTCCACGCCGTCCGGGTTCACCATGGGCACCGCCCATAACGTCGTCTCGCAGCATAGCTCGCTTACCTCTGCACCACCCAGCTTTTCTCCCGTTCGATAGCTATGCGCAAGCTCGGATACAAACCGCATCAGCAAAGCGGATGTTATCCATTCATTGGCATGGAAGGAAGCGTTCATATGAATCTGCTTCGGCCCTCTCCCGCAACGAAGCGCCATAATCGGCCTGCCCAGCACACTGCTCCCAATGGGGTAGACCTCCACGAAGGAATAAGCTGCCGCCAGCTTCCTGCACTGCTCCAGCATCCCGTTATACCTACATCCCTTGCTCATGCTTCGCTCGCCTCCGTCCCGCCCATAATGTCGATCCTCCTACATCCTATGCGGCCTAGGCTTTGTCCTATATGTCCCCTTCCAGGGCGCAACAAATAAACCGCCTCCCGAAGGAGGCGGCCGCCGTTAACTAATATTCGGAACCTGCCATACAACAGGCGTAAGCTCAATCTGCTCGCCAAGCCATTGCTGCGCAATTCGCTTGAATAGATGGGGATCGCCGCTGCAAAAAAACTGATGAATCGGCTCCTGCTCATTTCTCGCGAGCTTCCGCTTGTCATGCAGAATCGTGCTGATCTCTCTAGCCGTCTCATCCGCCGAGCTGATCAGATTAACCGAGCTGCCCATGACCTCGGAGATCGTCTCCGTCAGGAATGGGTAATGCGTGCATCCAAGTATTAAACAATCCATGGGGTATTCCCGCATATGGGCCAGCGATTCCTCCACGATCCGGAATGTTTCGGATGAACGGAAATTGCCTTGCTCCACCAGCGGAACAAAATTAGGGCACGCCTCGCTGATAACCTGCACATGCGGAGACAGCTCGCGCAGCGCCTGCTCGTAAGCACCGCTCCGTATCGTGCCTTCCGTGCCGATAACCCCGACACAGCCTGTCATCGTCCTCCCAATCGCCGCTCTTGCGCCAGGATTAATAACGCCTACTACCGGTATCGCCACGCGGGAGCGAATATCGGTCAAGGCTACAGCCGTTGCCGTATTGCAGGCGATAACGATCATTTTGGGCTGAAACTGTATCAAATAATCGACAATTTCCCTCGTGAAACGGACCACTTCCTCGGGTGACCTCGGACCGTACGGGGTACGAGCTGTGTCCCCGAAATAAATAATTTTTTCGCGCGGCAGTTGGCGCATGACTTCCTTCACCACTGTGAGGCCGCCTACGCCGGAATCTAGTATCGCAATCGGTTGCTGCACAAACACACCGCTTTCTTGAACATGATGAATGAATTCGACTCCGAGACAACATAGCATATGAATACAGCATCGAAAACGTACCTACATCTTAACGCAAATAGGGACAAGGTTCAAGATGAGCAGGTATGCAAAGAGAGCCTGACGCATCGCCCGCGCCGGCTCTTGGCTATACTCCATAATGGCGATTAGGAAAGCTGCTTAGCGGAATCGTCCGTCTGCGCCGCAATAGCCGCTTCCAGCGATTCCTCGGACCATTCATCACCTTGGCCAGCTGCTGTGCCTGAAATAGTCAGCACACCATCCGTATCCGAGCCTCTGCGAATACCTTTTACGCTGTCTACGATGCTGCCCGCGATGGTGGTCGTACGGTCGCCGATCTCCTTGGCGATGCGAGTCGTCGTCTCCCCAACCTTATTGGCAGCGTACAAAGTCGTGTCGCCTACCTTCTGAGCCCCAGCGGAAATATCCTGACGCAATGCCTTGCCGGTCTTGGGCGCGAACAACAGCGCCGCCACCGATCCAATTACGCCGCCAGCCAGCGCCCCCAGAAGAAAACCTTTTGTGTCCTTGTTTCTTGTCGACATCATATTTTCGCTCCTTTCAGCTTTAGAGTGCCCTTCGTCTTGCCTCGTTGATTCAGCTTTCGGGACGGGAATCCCTGCTGTTAACCTCCGCTTCATGGCTGCGCCTGCCGTTTCGACCGGTCTGCCATAGCTGCCAGGCCGTCAGACCCAGCTCTGCCCACTGGGCTGCCTCTTCCAGCTGCTTCCCGCCTGCAAGCCGCTCTGCATGCTTGACAGCGGATGCAGACAGGGAGGCCGTTACCCTCTCCACTGCGGCTGTTGTCCTCTCTACCGTGCTGCCCACCTGACGGACCGCCTGCACAAGCCCATCTGCGGCCTCCATTCCCCGATGAACGCTCCGTACCGATTCCTCCAGCGGCCGAAGCACCGCGCTTATTTCCGAGGTCAGCCGCTGCAGATCCGCTTGAACCGCCTGAACGGATGACTGCGCCTGATCAAGACGCTTCAGCATCGCGCGAAGTCCAAGCAGCAATCCCGCCGTCAACACGACAAATGCGACTGCAGCTGCTGCCGCGCTCCATTCTGCCATGACCATACGCCTCCTCTCGAGCGCCAGCCGGGGCTCCCCAGCCGGCTGACTAGACGAATGCCTACTTCGTAATGACAGTAAATGCAGCATGGGCTTGTATTGACACAGCAACCTTTGACAAAAAAAGAAGCCCGCCGCAGCGAACTCCTCTAAGCTTCTATTTGCCGATAACATACGTACAGCGGGAATCGCCTTTGGCCAGGCATTCCGTTCGCTGCACATCGGTCTCCAGCAGTCCGCGAAACAGCGAAAGCTCGCAGCTGCAGGCCTGCTCATATTGACCGGCCACGCCGGTTATGGGGCAATTGTATTCATGCAGCTTATAACCCCCGTCACCCAGCTGCTCCACCTCGGCCATATAGCCGCCCGCATTCTGAATATGGGCGAGCTCGTAGACGCGCTCCTCCAGCCCTCTGCCTTCCATACGCGGGGCGTACCGTTCATGCAGCTTCCGCCGACGACCCTCGAACATGGCGATGATAAGGGGCTGCGTAGCGGGATCTTCATTGAGCTCCGCCAGCAGGTCCAGAGCAAGGGTGTCATAATTTTTGGGGAAAAGAGCATCGGCGTTCGCCGTCAGCTCAAACGCGTGAAGCGGTCTGCCCATCTTCTGCCGAACGGAGGAGATCCGGATGACGCCTTCACGCTCCAGCTCATACATATGCCTCCTGATTGCCATCTCGGTAAGGGCCAGCTGAGAGGACAGCTCTCCCGCGTTTAACCGTCCTTTGGTCTTCAGAAGCACCAGAATACGTTCGCGGGTTGTGACGCCTGGCCTTCGCGCTTCAGCTGCCTTATCCTTATCGCTACTCTTATCGCTCCGCTCCATACGCCCACCTCCGCTCCTCTGCGCTTCTCGCTAGCTTGCCTGCCAGCAGCTTCTCCGGACTTAAAGCTCCTTCTCGAGATACTGCTCTACCGCTTCCTTGAATGCCGGAAGCGCTTGGATCAGCCGACTGGACATAGGATGAAGCTCCGCTCTCGGCCAAATATAATATTCCTGCGCAATCGCTCTGCGCAGCCTAACCAGCTCGGTGAGCGTCTCCTGCAGCTCTGCAGGGAAGACGCCCTCTCCGCCTGTAATCTCTACAATATCCTCATAGCTGCTGGCGTCACGCATAATAAACCCGTCGATTAGATAGCTTCCGACATCCGTTACCGTCTCGATCGCCAGATGAAGCGCGCGCTCCTGCGCCAAGCCTTGCAGCAGCTCGCCCTTCCAGCTAAGCGTCAAAGCCTGCAGCGCTTCCGCAATAGCAGGAATAGCGTTCAACCTGACTGCAATTTGTTCCCGATTGACATAGTACATACTCATACCCGCTTTCCGTTACTTCTTGCGTTTCGCTCTCCGCTTCAGCCAAGCCACCATAATAACGCTGCTCAATAGGATCACGAGCAGATAGGTCATAATTTCGTATACATCTCTCATCTCTGCCATGCCGCTTACTCCTTAGCTTTCGTAATCGACGCTGACGGACGCTTCGCGCACTTGCACAATATGCTCGATAACTTTTTTATGCACGGGATGCACCTGATAAGCCTCAAGCGCCGCCATGGATTCGAACTTCGTAATGAGCGCAATATCATAAGAGCGTTCCGAATGGAGCACGTCTGTGCCCACCTCAATGTATTTGAGCTCGTCGATTTTCCCTTCCATATCGCGAAGCACTGCCGCTGTGCGGGCAACGCTCTCCGGGCTGTTGTCCTTCAGCTTGAAGCATACAATATGCGTAAGCATCTATTCGTCCTCCTCTGTTTCGTATATGCCTTCGGCACTGTGGCGCATGGGCATGAGTTTCGTCCTTTTGTCACATAATAACCTATGGCATCGCATTACGGCAATCTTTAGTTAAAGGAGATCACCCGAATATGCGTTATACATTTACAATGATTGCGACTCTTATCGCCCTTGCCATCTGCGCCTTCAATTATACGGGCTATGATCCGCATAATATGGTGTTCTTCATGTTCAGCGTGCCCGCTTGGTTTGTCGATTTCTTCATCGATATCCATGAGGTAAGCGTGCTGCTGATGTATGCCCTGACCGTGCTGACATGGGCGGCTGTCGGCTTCATAGCCGACGCCATCATTGCCCGAGATCGCAGCAGAAGGCAGAACCCCGCATAGAGCCGCGAGACATGAGAAAAGGAGCCTCTCGGCTCCTTTTCCCTTATTGCGCTACGCTGCCGGGTGTCACCCCGCCGCCGCGCATATCGTTATAGCTCGTCTTGTGCTTAAGCAGCCTCAACGATCAGCTTCGACTTCATTGTCAAGTGACCTTGGCCGCAAGGAATGGAGCAATAAATTTCGTATTCGCCCGGCTCGGTAAATTCTATCTCGGTTTGTGGCGTATCAACTGTCAGCGCTACATTCAGAGCGTCGATATTGATGCCATGAATGCCGCCCTTATTCTCCAGCTTCATAATGACTTTATCGCCGACTTTGGCAGTGTATACTTCTTCGTTAAACGTGAAATCGCCTCTCGCCTGCACCTTCATCAGCGTGACGCCTTCAGGCAAACCGGCCGACTCGTCTACCGGCTTCTCCGGCAGCTGGAATGTGAGCAAATACAAGCCCAGCAACGATGCTGCTGTGAAGATAACAAACATGATCCATTTATGCATTGCTACGTGCTCCCCTTTGCGTTCATAATGTCTACACTATATATTACATAAGATCGTCCGAATTTCTCAACCTTAAACTGAATGAAGAGGAAAAGTTTTCGCTCATTTTGTGACAGATATTTGAACAATCCGGTCAATGGTGTCCATGCAGATCCCCATGAACCAAAAAACCTCCCCAGGCCGCGCCGGAGGAGGCTGGGAGCCAACGGGACTTGTCCCTTGTCAGCTCCCCTTGCTTTTGAGCACCTCTATGAGCTTCCTGATCCGGTCCGGAAGCGGAAAGCCCAATCTGCCATAATTCTCCGTTATGGAGATCAGTTCATTCGCGATGTAGAAGTAAACGGCCGCGCCCATCGTCACATCATGAGTATCGAGCAGAATGTCGATCCGGTGCGCAAGCAGAATTACAAGCAGCGCCAAGCCCTTGCGCGCGAGTCCCCAGGAACCGACTGCACTGCTTAGCCCTTTGCCTTCCTTAATGGAGGCTGCTACGCCCGTCACATAGTCAATACCCATTGCAACCATTAATAACGTCAGCGACTCCATCCACCTCCCGAAAGCGAACGTGACAATGGAGCCAAGCACTCCACAGGCGGAACATAGCCATATTAACGGCATCAAGTCACCTCCTCGCATCATGTACACGATACTATATGCGGGGAGCTTCGCTGCGGTCCGTTAACTTGTCCCTAACTGCAAAAAATGGATTAAACGCCGCCGTCCAGCTCTCTCCAGCTCTCTTCGTCGGCAATGCTCTGAATGTCCTCCGAGGAGATCGTGATGATGCGGTATTCCCCTTGCTGCTCCTTGCGGCGAGCCATTTCCTTCATATATTTGGGACTGCCCTCTCCCGCGTCCTCGTCATACACCAGAATGACGCCGTCCGTCTTCCGCAGCAGGAGCTCGTCTCGCGCCTTGAATTGCCAGGGACCGTCGTATGCGCCCTTCGAGACCGAAGCGTAATAATCCACACCGGGTAGCAGGCTTTGAAAATAATTCTTTTTATCGTCCTTCCAGCTCTCCTCCGGATTGGAGAAGGCGGTCAATATAGACAGCTTAAGGCCGGGATATTGCCGCTTCATCGCGATGACCGTCTCGCACGCCCACAAGTCCACGCCGTATTGTCCCGGCGTGATGACCCACTCCAGACCTTCCTCGACAAGCGGTCTAAGCTTATTGGCGATCGCCTGCTGGATGAAGCCGATCCCTCTGTGCTTCTGGCTGAATATGTTCAGCTCGTGCGCGCGGTAGCCGGTAATAAGCACGTTTTTCATCCTTGGCCGCCTCCTTCATTCCAAGTTCCAAGAGCCCGCTGGGAGGGCTAACGGTTGTCGACCTTCTCCGGGTACATATCGTGATTCATCAGACGATGCTCCGCCATCGCCTCATATTTGGTGCCAGGGCGTCCCCAGTTGCAATAGGGATCAATGGATATGCCGCCGCGAGGCGTAAATTTGCCCCACACCTCAATATAGCGCGGCTCCATAAGCTGGATCAGGTCGTTCATGATGATATTCATACAATCCTCGTGGAAGTCGCCATGATTGCGGAAGCTGAACAGGTACAGCTTCAGCGACTTGCTCTCCACCATGCGGATATCGGGAATATACGAAATATAGATGGTCGCAAAGTCCGGCTGTCCCGTTATGGGGCACAGGCTTGTAAATTCCGGACAGTTAAATTTGACAAAGTAGTCTCGGCCCTGGTGCTTGTTATCGAACGTCTCCAGCACCTCAGGGCTGTAATGAAATGTATATGAGGTGCCTTGGTTGCCCAGCAGCGTAATGCCATTCAGCTCATGGGATGTTCTGCCTTCCATGTTGTCACAGTCCTTTCACTTTGTTCTCGTCGTCAGACGCCCTTCTTGTTGCCCCACACCCAGGTATGGAGCTGCGGCAGCACATGAATGCCGCGCATGTCTTCGTCAGCCATCGTCCGATCAATGAGCCACTCATAACGCTCCACAAGATATGGCAGCATAAGGGCTGGATCGTCTTCCGTTAAATTGCCGTTGCCGGCCTGGACGTAGAACGGGATGCCCGGGTAACGCTCATAGACGCGTTTGGCATACGCCAAATCCTCGTCGTCGAATACAACGACCTTAAGGCAGAAGCGCCGGCCGCCCCCTCGCATCCGTTCGACGATATCGTCAAGCGCGCTCCAGTCGGTTGACATGCCCGAGCTCGGCGGCTTGGGGGACAACGTCATATCGTCAATGTCGAGGAACCAGGGCTGCCAGCGGCTGCCCTGCGTCTCAAGCGCGACCTGAACGCCGCGCTCATGAAGCCCGTCGATCAGCCCGCCGAGCTGCGGCAGCAGCGCCGGATTGCCGCCTGAAATCGTCACATGATCGAAGGAGGCGCCTCCCACCCGGTCCAGCTCCTGGAGCACATCCCCGGCCGTCAGCAGGCGGATGTCGTCCTTGCCGCTTCCGTCCCAGGTGAACGCGGAATCGCACCACGAGCAGGAGTAGTCGCAGCCCGCGGTACGAATAAACATCGTTTTGCGGCCAATCACCATGCCCTCCCCTTGGACCGTCGGTCCGAACACCTCCAGCACTGGAATAGGCCTTTCCTTACTCATGGCCCCCCGCCTTCCCGGTCCGCTTCGGCCGATAGACGCAATAGCTGGTCGGCGTCTCGCGCAGGAACACCTGCACGCAGCTCGGCTTGTTCGGCGTACCATCCAGATAACGCTGCACAAGCTCGGCAATGGTGCGTGCCACAACCTCCGTCGTCGGGAACCGCTCCGAATTGTGTTCGTCAAAGCTGTCCGTGTCATTGTTGAGCAGCGTATGATCAAAGCGGTCATGTATCAGCTTCTTGATCACTGAGAAATTAACCAGAAACCCTGTGGCGTCCAGCTCGTCGCCGGCAACTGTCACATTGGCGTAATAGGTGTGTCCATGCAGCATGCTGCAAGAGCCCGCTTCCTCCGCAGGCACATAATGTGCGGCAGCGAAATGAAAGTCCTTGTTCAGCTCGTAGCAATAATCGTGACGGGCGGAAGGGTATACCTGCTGCAGCATCAGCGCTCCGCCTCCCTCGCGCCGCGAGAAGCGACGTATTCTTGTAACCCTTTGCTCCTCAGCTTGCATGCCGGGCATTCGCCGCATCCATCCGCTATCACTCCGTTATAGCAGGTAAGCGTGCGCTCCCGAACGAAATCAAAGGCTCCGAGCTCGTCCGCCAGCCCCCAAGTGTCCGCCTTGTTCAGCCACATGAGCGGCGTGTCGATGACAAAGCTGTAGTCCATAGATAAATTAAGCGTAACATTGAGCGATTTGATAAAAACATCCCGGCAATCCGGGTAGCCGCTGAAATCCGTTTCGCAGACCCCCGTAACAATATGCTTGGCGCCAATGCCTTTGGCCAGCACGGCGGCGAAGGTCAAGAACAGGAGATTGCGCCCATCCACGAACGTGGTCGGCAGCTCGCCTTCCTTCTGCTCGATGGCAATATCGTCGCGCGTCAACGCATTGGGCGCAAGCTGATTCAGCAGGGACATATCCAGCACATGGTGCTTAACGCCCAGGTCAGCCGCGATATTCGCCGCGCAGGTCAGCTCCTCCTTATGGCGCTGGCCGTAATTGAACGTGATCGCCTCCACCTCGGCGAATTGCCGCATGGCCCAGAACAGGCAGGTCGTGCTGTCTTGGCCGCCGCTGAATACAACGACGGCTTTTTCTTGCTTCAACATTGTTGTCTCCTCCTCTCATGGCTTGAGAAGACGGAAGTCCGCAGGCAGCCGCCCTTAGGGCTGAACTCAGCAAGGGGGCATTTCAGTATAAATAAAGAACGGCGTCCGCGGCTCCGTAGGGAGCGACGAGACGCCGAACACAAAAACGACGATGCCTGATTGACGCGCGAGTTCAATGACAGCTCCAGCCTTGAACACGCGGTAATGGACAGACCACCGCTGCGTTTTAGTTTTTTATAGAGGGAGTTCGCGAACCTCTCCCGGCTTGCCAACAAACAATGGGGCGAACCGGATTTCGTCTTCAGTTGTACTCTCGTACTATAGCACAGCATGAGGGCAATATGGAATAGGAAGTTTCAACCCTCGTCATGTCCGGATTGCTGGGCACCCTCCGGCTCCAATAGGCCGCGCAGCGCCTCAAGCGTCTTCACCGCATGCTTGGCCAGCTCTGGAATATCGTCCATCTGAGCTTCTCCAATTCGCCTTCCGAACCTTAGCTCAATCACATTCAGGCAACGCTCCGAATCCTGGCCGAATATGGAGCTGATTGTCTGCACCGGCTTATGCTCCGGCTGCCAGATCCCTTCCACCAGCCGCTCCACCTCTCGGCAGGCTTCTTGGATTCCGTCTGCGCCCAGCTCTAGGCGGAACCGGAAGCGAAGGCCGCAAGCGGCATGGTCCTCTTGCCGGTGGAGCAGCTCCGCGGCCAGGTCACGGAGCGAGGTGTCCAGCACAAGCTCCGCCTCCACGCGATCCTCTCTCGCCAGACGGAAGAACAGCGAGAACTCGCGCGACATCGACGCCATGTCCAGCAGGTCCTTCCGATTCGTTATGACAATGATTCCGTCCAGATTGTCCAGATCGTACCATTCATTTTCAACAGCAACCTTCAAATTATCGAATATCGTTGGATCAAACATGGCGACTCCCCTTTTCCTCAATCCGCAGCCTGCTGCCGCAAGCCTGCTCCTTCGTTCTTCATATTGTAACATTTGGAGCGGCTAAGGGCATCTATCCGGGTTTGCGTTGGGGGCTCATCATTCCGTATACTATTAGTTAGCAGATTGCTAGATCTCCAAGCAGAGGTGACAGTCGTGGAAGACCTGAAGCAAGCCTACAAGACGATGGGCCTGGATGAGTTCGCGCCCAAGGAAGAAGTTGAGAAACGATATACGACATTGATGAAGAGAGAGAGGTCGCGCGCCAAAGCCGAAGGCACTGAAGCGCAGGAAGGCGAAAGCGATTTCGCGAAGGTAACCGAAGCTTACCGCCTTATTCTCTCGCATGAGGATAAGAAATTCACAGAGGCGTTCAATGAGCAGGAATACGGCAAATACAAGAGCATGGCCGGCCAAGCCCAGAAGGTGGACCATTTCTGGCGCTATTACAGGCTCCATACCTTCGGGGCTATTGCGGCCATCGCACTCATTATTTATGGCATTGTCAGCTATATGGACCACAGAGAGCATCAGCGTTATCTGGCCAGCCTTCCGCCTGTCGATCTGGAGGTCAGCTTCATGGGCCTCTTCATGGAGCCTGAGGGCACCGACATCAAAGCGGTCAACGAAGCCATACTGCCCCTCTTCCCTGACTGGAAACGCGTAGAATCGAGCATTATTTATGTGCCTCAGGAGGATGGCAGTCAATACGCATACCTTCAGAAGGCTGTCGTAACGGTCATGTCCGAGAAGCCCGACATCTATATCATGGACAAGTTTATGTTCGAGTGGATGGGCGGTCAAGGCGCGTTGAAGAGCCTGGAGGACATTCCCGAGCTGGCGGAAGCCGCTGCCGGCGCCAACGGCGTGAAGCATCAGACGGAGGATGATCCCGCTCCTCGAGTTTATGGCATGGATCTTACCGATTCTGAGCTGTTCGACGACATACCGCTTATGAAGAAAGAGATGATCGTCGGCATCCGGGTTGACGCGCCTCATCCGGAGAACGCGGTGAAGTTCATTCAGCATTATTTGGCGGCATCGCCTCAATAAAGTCCCAAAGCAATGGAAAAGGCAAGTCCTTTTGCAGCTGACGCTGCTTCGGACTTGCCTTTTATTTGCTCCTGCTCCATTGGAGATAGCCCGGGCTAGTCAGCCCACCAGCAGCGCGTACACGATACCAGGGCCGTGCACGCCGATCGTCAGGTCGTTCTCGATATCGGACGAGCGGCTTGGCCCAGAGATGAAATGAATGCCCGCAGGCAGACCTTCGCGGCCCGTCTCGTCGAACGTCGTCAGCACCTCGCCCAGGCGCGTGCGAAGCCGTTCCACGGGAATGATAATGAACAGCACCGTAGGCAGCAGGCTGACGGAGCGGCCCTTTTCGCTCGCGGACAGCACGGTGACGGAGCCTGTATAGGCGACGGCGTAATCCGCCTGTACGACGCCGAAGTCGGCGCCGGCGGCCACCGCCTTCCAGGACGTATCGTCGTCGCTGTTCCAGACGGTTACGCTTGCCCCGGAGGGCAGCTTCTCCTCAAGCTGCAGCGCTTCCAGCGCCGGCTCGTCTTGACGCAGCACCGAGCGGGCGCTCATCTCCTCCGCTTTGCCCGCAATGAAAGCAGAAGCGTCAGCCATGGATTCCAGCCGCGCCACATGGCCCCCAACGGACAGGAAGTTGTCCGTAAAGCCTTGTATGCGCTGCTCCAGCGTCCACTCGTAGGCCTGCCAGAACGGAGGCGCGCCGCGGTAAGGATGCTTGGGAGCGGATGTCAGACGCGGATGGCCGAGACGCTTCGCGATTCCGTTCATGAACGACTCCTGCTTCTCCTTCGACAATTCCGCCAGCCTCGCCAGCCACTCTGCGTGCGACTCTTCCTGTTGCTTAGCCATGATGTCCTCCTCCTCCGCCTTGCTTCTGTCTCTCCGCTGCTTGCTTCATCCTCTCCAGCATGTCGGGCTTCATCTCCCGAAGCTCGCTTCTCAGCTCGCTCTCCAGCGTCGGCCATTGATCGCGGAATGCTTTCTTAGGCAGGCTTGGCGTAACGCGATAGCTGTTCCAGCCCTTCAGAGGACCAAGCTTCAGGCGTATTTCGCCGTCCTTGGCGACCAATTTCTGTCCAAGCTTGCCAAGCCTCACTACGCCCCGCATTCGCTTCGAGCTGCCCATTACGGCAGCGAAGCCCTGCATGCCGATCGATTCCAGCTTGTTGCCATGGCCGCTCTCCACCTTGCGGCGGCGCAGATACACAAGCATGTCATGCAGCGGTATTTTGACGGGACAAGCCTCGTAGCAGGCGCCGCACAAGCTGGAGGCGTTGGCGATATCGTCCCATTCCGCGATATTTTTGTTCAGCGAGGGCGTTAGAACTGCCCCGATGGGGCCGCTGTAGGTGCTGCCGTAGGCGTGGCCGCCAATATGACGGTACACCGGACAAGCATTCAGGCAGGCGCCGCAGCGAATGCAATTCAGCAGCTCCTGGAACTCAGGATCGCCAAGCTGAAGGGAACGCCCATTATCGACGATAATGATATGCATCTCCTCCGGACCGTCAGCGTCTCCGCTGCGGCGCGGACCTGTTATGCCGGACATATACATCGTCAGCTTCTGTCCCGTCGCTGAGCGAGGCAGCAGCGTCGCCATCACTTCAAGATCCGCCCATGACGGAATGATGCGCTCCATCCCCATCAGCGTAACCTGCGTCTTCGGCACGGTGCTGACCATTCGCGCGTTGCCTTCGTTCTCGAACAGCACCATGGAGCCCGTCTCCGCGATGGCGAAGTTGCAGCCTGTCATGCCAATATCCGCCTCGAGGAACTTCTCCCGCAGCTTCTTGCGGACAAAGCCCGCCAGCGCTGTTGTGTCCGGCGGCAGTTCGTAGCCCGCCTCCTTGGACAGCAGCTCCGCAATCTGATATCTGTTTTTATGAATCGCGGGAATAACGATATGGGAGGGCATCTCGCCCGCCAGCTGGATAATATATTCGCCCAAATCAGTTTCAATCGCTTCTACGTCGATACCTTCAAGAGCGTGATTCAGATGCAGCTCCTCGGTTACCATAGACTTCGACTTGACGACGGACCTCGCTCCCGCGTGCTTGGCGATATCCAGCGTCAAGCGCACAGCCTCTTCCGCCGTATCGGCGAAGTGAACATGCACACCGTTCGCTCGCGCGTTGTCGACGAATAGATTCAGGTAATAATCGAGATGAGCGATTGTATGCAGCCGGATCTGCCGGCCGCGCTCCCGCCATTCCTCCCAGTTGCCATGCTCCTCGGACGCTTTTTTCTTGCCGTTGCGAAGCCTTTCGGTCGTGAAGCGGACCGCCTTGCGCAGAAATTCATCGTTCAGCGCAAGCTCCGCTCGCGCCTTGACCGTCTGGCCGCCCTTTACCGTACCGCTCATGCTCCCTGCACCCCCTCGTACAGCAGCTCCGCCAGATGCATGACACGCACCTTCTCACCGCGGAACCTCAGATTGCCCGCAATATTCATGAGACAAGCCATATCGAGGCCGACGAGCACCTCCGCCTCCGTCTCCAGCACATGAGCCGCTTTTTCCGTCACCATCGCGCCCGAAATATCCGCCATCTTCACGGCGAAGGTGCCGCCGAAGCCGCAGCAATCCTCAGCGAACGGGAGCGGGACAAGCTCCAGACCGCGAACCTCCTCCATCAGGCGGAGCGGTTCCCCCTTCACGCCCAATATCCGGCTGCCGTGGCAGGACGGATGATAGGTTACCTTGCGCGGGAACGCCGCCCCTACATCCGTAACGCCAAGCACATTCACAAGAAATTGTGTGAATTCATAGCTTTTGGCCTGGAGTCGCTCCGTTCTCTCCAGCTGCGCAGGCTCATGCTCGAACAGCTTGTTATAATGATGGATCATGCCCGTGCACGAGCCAGATGGGGAAATGACAAAGTCGCTGTCCTCGAACGCGTCCAGTATCGTCAACGCGGAGTCCCTGGCTTCCTTCCAGTAGCCGCTGTTATAGGCGGGCTGGCCGCAGCAGGTCTGGCCTGGCGGGAAGCTCACCTCAACACCAAGACGCGTCAAGAGACGAGCCATCGCCTCTGTCACACGGGGGTAGATGTTATCGCTCAAGCAAGTCACGAACAATGAAACTTTCATTTGCCTCACCTCAGTCTGTTAGATAGTACCGTTCATGTTCAATACATTCGTGTTTAGCATCGAGAACATATAGGCAAAAAAGCGCCGAGCTTCCCATTACCGAAGCCGGCGCTATAAAAACTTGCGTCATACGGTCATCAGGGTGATGCCTCGGTCACGGAGACCGTTCGCATGCTCCCGAGATAATCCGTCATCCGTAATGATAACTTGAATCTGACTCAGATCGGCCACATGCGTGAAGGCTTGAACGCCGAATTTGCTGGAATCGGCAAGCAGAATGACCTGATCGGCCATACCCGTCATCCGTTGCTTGATGCGCGCCTGCAGCTCGTTCGATTCGCTGGCCCCGCGCTCCAGATGAACGCCCTTGCAGGAGAAGAAAGCCTTGTCCACATGGTACGCGTCCAGCGAGCGTTCAGCGAGCGGTCCGACATAGGATAAGCTCCGGGCAGCTACAATGCCCCCGGTGGAGATGACCTCGATCCGCTCCTTGGATGAAAGCTCTACGGCCACCTTAATGGAATTCGTGAGCACTGTGAGCGGAATATCCGGCATACATGCCGCCATATACCACGCCGTTGAGCTGGCGTCGAGCAGTATGCGCTGCTTCGGCTCGATCAGCTTCACTGCCTCCTCGGCAATCCGCCGCTTCTCGTCGGCGTGAGCCACCTCGCGCTCGAAGTACGGCGTCTCCGGCTGGCCGTCCTTGACGCTGACGGCTCCGCCGTGCGAGCGCCGCAGCCGTCCAGCCTGCTCCAGACGATCCAGGTCGCGCCGGATGGTCTCCTCCGTAACGCCGCACAGCTCGCTCAGCTCCGTTACGCGAATGCTCCCTCTTTCATTCACCAATGCTACAATTTTGTCGTACCGCTCTGCTACCAGCATAGCCTCTTCTCCCCACTTAAAGTCCCGTCTTCGCCTTGAATGCTTCGTACGCGGAATGCCACAGCTCCTGCTCGTTTGGTTCATAGACGACCAACGGGAATGAATTCGCTACAACGCGGCGAGCCTCCCATATATCCTTCAATTCGCCGTTTGTAATCCATTGTACCAGCATATTGCCGATTGCGCTTCCTTCAATAGGACCCGCCCATACAGGCTTGCCGATCGCATTAGCCGTCCACTGGCACAGCAATGTGTTTTGTATGCCGCCGCCTACCATATGCAAGCCGTCAAACGTGCTGCCTGCGAGCTCCTCGGTTTGCTCAAGCGAATTCCGGTATTTAAAAGCAAGGCCTTCCAATATGACGCGTACGTAAGCTCCCGGTCCCTCAGGCGCCTCCTGCCCTGTGCGAACGCAATAGGTGCGAATTTGAGCCGCCATATCGCCTGGCTGTAGGAACAGCTCATCGTCGACGTCGATGAACGCCGCGAACGGTTCCGCCTCTGCCGCCAGCTGCACCAGCTCGGGGAACGTGTAGCTTTGGCCTGCGCGCTCCCATGCTCTTCTGCATTCCTGCAAAATCCACAAGCCCATTATATTTTTGAGCAGGCGATAGGTCCCGTACACGCCGCCTTCATTCGTAAAGTTAAGCTCGCGTGCCCGTTCGGTTAACACAGGCGCGCTGACTTCTGTGCCGATTAACGACCAAGTGCCGCAGCTCAGGTAAGCGAACGACTGATCCTTGGCGGGAACTGCCGCCACTGCCGATCCTGTGTCATGCTCCGCTACCGCAATAACCGGCGCGGAGTCGATACCCAGCTCCTCGCATATCGCGTCGCTCAGTCGGCCAACCCTCGTGCCCGGCTGCACCACCGGTCCAAACAGCGATGCATCCACGCCGATGGCCTCCAGCAGTCTGGCGTCCCAAGCTCCCGTCAACGGGTTAAACAGCTGCGAGGTTGTCGCCAACGAAAACTCGTTATGCTTCTCTCCGGTAAGGTAATATCGGAGAAGCGCCGGAATCATGAGGAAATCCCGACCCTCCTGGAGAAGAAACGACCCCGCATCCTTCAGCGAAGACAGCTGATACAGCGTATTAATAGACATGAACTGAATGCCGGTGCGCGCGAACACTTCTTCTGCAGGCACCTTCGCAAATACACTCTCCATCTTCCCGTTCGTATGCGGATCGCGGTAATGAATAGGATTGCCGAGCAGCTCCCCGTCCCGGCCGAGCAGTCCGAAATCGACGCCCCAGGTGTCGATGCCGATACTGCTGATCGCAATGCCGCGATGCTTCGCCTTCAGCAAGCCCTGCTTCAGCTCATGAAGCAAGCGAAGAATATCCCAGTGCAGCCGGCTTCCCGCTTGAACGGGGTCATTGGCAAACCGGTGAAGCTCTTCTATCTCAATCTTGCCGTCTACAAGCCGGCCGAGCACCGCCCTGCCGCTGCTTGCGCCGAGGTCAAAGGCGAGCACATGGGTCACCAGCTTGCACCTCCCTTGCCGCGAGCAAGAATCCCGTTGCCATAGCCGCTGGACAGATACGCCCCCATAGGATCGAGCGGCAAGCCTTGCTCCTCGCGCAGGGCGTGCAGCAGAGGCGAGACATCAAATTCGAAAGCGCTGCGGACGGCATGCTCTGCCGCAAGCACGTCGTGGCGGTTCGCTGCTTCCTCAACCTCTTCATGATTGACCAGCAGCGCCTTGGCGTATTGCGTCTGCACGTTCAGCACGGAACGCAGCATCGCGGGAATTTTTTGCTCGATGTTATGCGACTGGTCGATCATATAAGCGATATTGCCCACGCAATGACGAACGCCACTGTCGGCATCGGAAGCCGCGCTTAATATTTGATAAAAAATCAAAAACAGCTCATAAGGGTTCACCGAGCCTACAATCAGATCATCGTCTGCGTACTTCCGGCTGTTGAAGTGGAAGCCGCCGAGTCTCTTCTCGTCAATCAAGTATGCGACGATATGCTCGATGTTCGCGCCGGGCAGATGATGGCCCGTATCAACCAGCACCTCCGCTTGAGGTCCCAGCTTAAGCGCCATATTATACGCCATGCCCCAATCGGCAAGATCAGTATGATAGAACGCCGGCTCGAAGCATTTGTATTCAATCAGCATACGCATGTCGGGGGCAAGCGCCTTATACATCTCCGTCAAAGCGTCCTGCATCCAGCCCTTGCGCTTGCGGATGCTGCCTTGTCCCGGGTAGTTCGTGCCGTCCGCGAACCATAGGCTGAGGTCGCGAGAGCCCGTTTCCTTGGCAATATCCACACACTCCAGCAGATGGTCCGTCGCTTTGCGGCGGATAGCTGCGTCCGCATTCGTCACGCTGCCGAGCATGTAGTCATCCTCCTGGAACAGGTTCGGATTCACCGCGCCGATGGAAAGGCCCAGATTCTCCGCGTGTGTTCTCAGCTTGCCGTAATCGTCGACCTTGTCCCAAGGAATATGAATGGCCACCGAAGGCGCGAGTCCCGTCAGCTTATGCACCTGAGCGGCGTCCTCGAATTTCTCGAACGGATTGCGCGGCACGCCTTCCTTCTGAAATACCTTGAACCGGGTACCGGAATCGCCATATCCCCATGACGGCGTCTCGATGCGCAGCTCCTTCAGCCGCGACTTCACTTCCTCCAGATTAATACCCCTTGCTGCCTGCTGCTCCTCGAACAGCGCGTAAGCGCGATCGTTCATGCCAGCCCACCCTCTCCTAAAAGTAATCAGCTACTATCGTTAGTTTATTTGATCGGATACGCCATCGTAGACATCAGCGCGTTCTCCGCTTGTGTGGAGTCCAGCCTGCTGTATTGTACGACAACGGGTATATCGCTCCTTACTTCGATTGCGTAAGGGGTCCCGACCGGGATGCCCGCTCCGCCCTTGTGCAGGGCGGACGTGCGGATATGCTTTGTTCTTCTGGCAGGCACGACGAACATCATGTCCTCGATCGGCTCGCGATCCTCGAAAAAAACGGAAAACAGCAGCATAGCATCCTCCGAGGATGTATTGAGCACGCATACGGACTCGTGGCTGATATACTGGCCGCTGCTGTCCGGAGGGATGAACCCGTCCGGAATGACCCAATGCTTCTCTCCCAAAGCCTGGTACATAGCAGCCACCTGTCAGCGAGTGAACGCGGCAGGCACGCCGCCATCGATTGTCAGCATGCAGCCCGTTGTTTTGTCCGCTTTGGACGATGCAAAAAACGCAATGCCCTCCGCGATGTCGCGCGGATAAATGTTCACAAGCAGCGTTGTACGCTTGCGGTAATATTCCTCCAGCTGATCCGGCTCGATGCCATAAGCGGCAGCCCGCTCATTACGCCAGCTTCCGTTCCAGATCGCCGAGCCTTGCAGAATCGCGTCTGGCAGAATGGTATTGACTCGAATGCCGAATTCGCCGCCTTCAGCTGCGATGCAGCGCGCCAGATGAGCCTCAAGAGCTTTCGCAGCGCTGTAAGCCGTCGCGTTTTTGCCTGCGTATACGGAGTTTTTGGAGCCAATGAATACCATGTTGCCGCCAATTCCCTGTGTCTTCATGAGCTTGAACGCCTCGCGAGCAACAAGGAAATATCCTGTGCCAAGCACATTCATGTTCAGATTCCATTCTTTTAACGACGTCTCGTCGAACGGGCTTGAGGTGGCAAGACCCGCATTGTTGACGATGACATCAACGCCGCCGTAAGCAAGCGCCGTCTCCCCGTAAGCCGCAGCAACCTGCTCCTCGCTTGTCACATCCATTTTAACCGCAAGCGCGCGGTTCTCGCCGTACTTCTCGTTAATTTCTGCGGCAACCTTCTGCGCGCCCTCCAGATTAAGATCCGCCAGCACAACATGCGCGCCTTCAGATACGAGGCGGCGAGCCGTTTCGCTGCCGATACCGCCCGCGCCGCCTGTAATGAAGGCAACCTTGCGGGAAAATTCCGCTTCCGCAGGAGCAAGGGAAAGCTTGTAAAGCTCAAGCGGCCAATATTCTACATTATAAGATTCATTTTCGCTCAAGGATACGAAGCTGCCCAGTGCCGTTGCGCCGCGCATTACTGCAATTGCTCGATGGTACAGTGCTCCGCTAACCTGGGACATCGCCCAGCTCTTGCCTGTATTGATCATGCCTACGCCCGGAATCAGGATGACGCGAGGAGCGGCCTCGAACATGACGTCGCCTTCATTTTTATTGCGTTCGAAGTAAGCCGTGTATTGCTCTTTGTACGAGGCAATGCCGGCTTTCAACGCCGACTTCAAGCCTTCAACGTCGTCTGCGTTCGGTGTCCAGTCGATGAAGAGCGGAACAACCTTCGTGTGCACGAGATGATCCGGGCAAGCAGCGCCCACTTGGGACAGCGCAGGTGAATCTTGGCCATTCACGAACGACAGCACATCGTCGGCGTCGTCGAAGGACAGGATCATTTTTTTGGCATCGCTAACCGCGCCGCGCACAGTCGGCATTACTTGCGCTGCTACCGCACGGCGAACTTCAGCTGGCAGCGAGTCGTAACGAGCGCCGCCGAACAGCTTCGCTTCATTCACGCGCGCTTCGATGAAGGCTTCCGCTTCATTAATGATTTTAATGGTTTGAGCATAACAAGCCTCGGAAGTGTCTCCCCATGTCACGAGACCGTGCTTCTCCATAATAACAAGCTCAGCATTTGGATTGGCCAGTACGCCTTCCGCAATCATTTTGGACAAGGTAAAGCCCGGACGAACATAAGGCACCCATACAAAACGGTTGCCAAAAATCTCTTCCGCCAGATGGCGGCCGTTATCCGCGCAAGCCAGGCTGATAATGGCATCCGGATGAGTATGATCCACATGCTTGAACGGCAGAAACGCGTGAAGCAGCGTCTCAATGGAGGCGCGAGGATGCTTGGCATCAATCATGCAGTTCGCCAGATAAGCAACCATATCCTCGTCTGACATTTCGCCGCGTTCGAATAGCGGGCGAATATCGTCCATGCGCAAGCCTGTGAAATTGCCCGCTTTCATCGTTGCAAGATCGGAGCCGCTGCCTTTCACATACATCACTTCAACGTCGCGTCCGCGAAAATCTTGTACAACCGTCTTGCTGGATGTATTGCCGCCTCCGTAATTGCACACTCTGCGATCCGTACCAATTAGATTCGAGCGGTATACAAGCTCGTTCAGGCCTCCCTGCAGCTGATCCGCAGCTTCTTTGTTCCACAATGATTGCACCATGACCATACCTCCGATAATGTTTGTTTATCATATAATTACTTTTGATTATACCCAGTATAACATCTTTGTTTTTATTTGAATACTGTTAATTTCAAAAATAAACAAAGATACACACCTCACCCCTCTTCCGATTTACTATCCCAATAACTCAGTAAGCCCCCATCCGGTTCTGGTTTTCTCAGTTTCCAGATTTTTCATTAAACTTCCCCAATATGCTCATCATTCCTCCTTTGGTTAACTATCCCTTTAGCTCAGTAAGCATCTCCATCCGTTTTATTTAGTTTCCAAATTTTTCATTCATTCTTCCGGACTTATTCCTCATTCCCATCTTGGATTAAAATTCCCATCCTCGATTAAATTCCCATCTTCGATTAACTATCCCTTTAACTCAGCAAGCCCCCCAACCGCTTTTCTCAGTTTCCAAATGTTACATTAAACTTCCCCAATATGCTCTTATTCCTCCATTGGTTAACTATCCCTTTAGCTCAGTAAGCCTCTCCATCCGTTTTATTAGTTTCCAAATTTATCATTCAAACTTCCGAATTTACTCCACATTCCCCTCTTCGATTAAAATTCCCATCCTCGATTAAATTCCCATCTTCGATTAACTATCCCTTTAGCTCAGTAAGCCCCCAAACCGGTTCTGGTTTACTTAGTTTCCAAATTTTTCATTGAACTTCCCCAAAATGCTCCTCATTCCTCCTTCGGTTAACTATCCCTTTAGCTCAGTAAACAGCAAGTAGCAAGCAGCAAGTAATGAAGAATGAGGAATGAGTAGTGAGTAGTGAGTAGTGAGTAGTGAGCAGTAAACAGCATACGGTAACCTGTAAGCAACGTCGTCAGGCCGCTTAGTGCTGGTGCCCCGACGTGCCGTAGCATGACACTATTGCAAGGTGATGTGTGCCAAGTCGCTAACGTAGGCGTAGAAGCACTTTACTGAGTCAATGGGATAATGAGCCGAGGCGCTGTGAACCACACCATAATGCCGAAGGGATCGTGCGTCAACCCACTGAATCCCACCATTCTGAGATGATGTGATAGTGTAGCTAAGTACTATTTCATGTAAGAAATGTCGTCAGGCCAATAAGTGCTGGCGTCCCGACGTACCGGAGCATAACACTATTGCAAGGTGATGTGTGCCAAGTCGCTAAAGTAGGCGTAGAAGCACTTTACTGAGACAATGGGATAATGAGCCGAGGCGCTGTGAACCACACCAAAATGCCGACGGGCTCTTGCATTAACCTCCCTAAATCTCACATCACAGAGGTGCTGGGATAGTGGAGACAGGTAATTCATCTAGCTTCTGAGATAATGGGATAGTGGAGATAGCTACTGCACTAGCTCCTGAGCTGACGGGATAGTAGACCTAGCTACTGCATCTAGCTCCTGAGATGACGGTTAGTGGAACTAGGTACTGCATCTAGCTACTGAGATGACGGGATAGTGGAGCTAGGTACTGCTTCGTGCTTCTGAGGTGATGGGATAGAGAAGCCAGGTACTGCATCTAGCTTCTGGGGTGACGGGATAGCGAAGATAGGTGCTGCATTTAGCTTAGCTTCTGAGCCGATGGGAGAATGAAACAACGTGGTGCTGGCGCGATACTGAAGCTGAGGTTTGAGGTTTGAGGTTTGAGGTTTGAGGTTTGAGGTAAGAGAAAAGAGATAAGAGGCATATTGCAGCGAGTATGGCTCGACCAGTACCATATCGCTTGACGCGCACGTAAAGGAGCCCGATCCAAATCCATCATGAGGAACGGGCTTCCATGAGGTTGCTTTTTACAGACAGCGAAGGGTAACCTCGATGTCCTGGTTGTAGTTGCCGAAGCCTTTGCCGAAGAGGGTGACGCCTCCGCAGTTTTTGGCTGAAGCGCTGCTTGTGATACGGAACAATATTTCCTTGTCGTAGGACAGGGCCAGTTCCTCGATCGTTACATCAGATGCCTTGACGCCATCAATATAGGAGCCTTGACGCGTAACGCGAATGGTCTTGATCAGGCCGTGCTGGATGTTTTTGTGCCACCAGGTTGGGGTATATATACCACGTGCGCCTCCGAAATCGCCCGGATACGTCCACTTTCCCACTTCAGTCCCATTTAGTGAAAATACAATATCCGATGGCAAATAGCGGACCGTGCAAGGCGTCTCCGAGCAAATCTCCAGCGATATATCCAGCGAGTCCGGACGTTCATTGCTCACCATATAATTCGGAATTCGATACTCGACATATCCAGAGCCAAACCAAACAACTCGCGCGTGCACATGCTCCGGATCGGCAAAATACCGGGGATCATCGCACATGCCGATCATTCCCTCCGCTGACGCTAGTCCGCAGGTCGGCTTAACCTCGAAGCCGGAATACGTGCCGACGGGCAAGGAAACAAAATAACGGCTGCCCTCCTCAGCGGGAGGCGCTCCCTTGAACAGAAGGGTCGCATGGGTTAACTGAAGGTAACACAGCTTCTGCATACCCCGCTTCCCTGCTACGGTCTCGGATCTTACGATACCTGCCTCCTCCAGCATATGTATATGTCTTGTGACGATCGGAGACTTTATATCCAGCGCCTCCGATAAGCTTTTAATATTCATTGGCCGTTCGCCGAGCAGCTCTATCATTTTCACGCGGGTAGGAGATGAGAAGCATTCCAAAAACCCCATGTTGCGACCGCTGACTTCAATCTCCATCCTTAAGCCCCTTTTCCAGCTAAACTTGTTCGTCTAATCATTATATAACTAAAAAGTTAATGTTTCAATTCCATTCTCGGGATGGAATCACGCTTGACATGACCCTGTTTATTCAATAAAATAAACCCGCATACATAACTCAATAGACAATTGGTTATCTCCAAAGTTAATCAAATAAAGGAGGAGCAACATGAACAACTTCCAGTTTCACAATCCCACTCGAATCGTCTTTGGTGAAGGCTCTGCCGATCGTATTGGGGAGCTTGCGTCATCCTTCGGCCAAACTGTACTGCTCGTATATGGAGGCGGAAGCATCAAGCGCTCCGGTCTGTACGATCGCACTGTGAAGCAGCTGAAGGAATCAGGCATTACGTTCTATGAGCTGCCGGATATCGAGCCGAACCCTCGCCTCTCCACCGTAAACAAAGGCATCGACATCTGTCGCGAGCATGGCGTTGATTTTGTTCTCGCCGTTGGCGGCGGCAGCGTCATCGACGCTTCCAAAGCCATAGCGGCAGGCTCCTTGTATCATGGCGACGTCTGGGATTTCTTTGTCGGGAAAGCTGTCATCAAGCAAGCATTGCCGCTTGGCACCGTGCTGACGCTGGCGGCAACCGGCTCGGAAATGAACGGCAATACCGTTATTTCCAACTGGGAGGAGAAGCTGAAGAGAGGGGCAGGCAGCTCGCATCTGTTCCCCCGCTTCTCCATTCTTGACCCGTCGCTGACCTACTCGGTTCCGCGTAACCAAACGGTATACGGCTCGATCGATATTATGTCGCATGTATTTGAGCAGTATTTTAGCCTCACGGAAAACACGCCGCTGCAGGAAAGATTCTGCGAATCGGTGCTTCAGACGGTCATTGAAAATGTTGAGCCTGCCCTGGAGAACCCAAGCGATGCGGCTGCTCGAGCCAATCTGATGTGGTGCGGCACAATGGCGCTCAACGGCGGTCAGATCAGTCTCGGCATGACAAATGACTGGGCATCCCACGGTATTGAGCATGAGGTGAGCGCTATCTATGATATACCGCACGGCGCGGGTCTCGCGATCATCTTCCCGAACTGGATGCGTTATGTCTATCAGCAGCGTCCTGGACGATTCGCGCAATATGCAACTCGTGTATGGGGAATCGATCCTGCCGGGAAGTCAGAGGATGAGCTAGCACTGGCCGGCATCCAAGCCACACGCGACTTCTTCACTCGCATCGGAGCGGAATCGCGACTGGCCGATTTCAACATCGGCGAGGAGCAGCTGGACCGCATGGCTGAGGAAGCTGTCCGCTACGGCGCCATTGGCTCGTTCAAGAAGCTGGAGAAAAACGATGTCCGCGAAATTTTGCGTATGTCCCTGTAATACCTACCATTCCAAATGTGAGAGGAGAATTTCAAATGACAGCAACAACCATCACTAATGTAACATTAAGCAATGGCGTCCATATGCCCATTCTAGGCCTTGGTGTATTTAAGGTTGTGGATGAAGAAGCGGAATCCATCGTCAAGGCAGCTATTGACGCCGGCTATCGCCATATCGACACGGCCGCGGCTTACAAGAACGAAGCAGGTGTTGGCGCAGGCGTTCGCGCAAGCGGCATTGCGCGCGACCAAATTTTTGTCACGACCAAAATTTGGAACTCCGAGCAGGGCTATGACACCACATTGGCAGCCTTTCAAGCCAGTCTGGATAAGCTAGACATGGAATATGTCGACCTCCTCCTTGTCCATTGGCCAGTCAAAGGTAAATATACTGAAACCTGGAGAGCGCTGGAGAGCATCTATAAATCCGGCAAGGCGCGTGCGATCGGCGTCAGCAACTTCCAAATCCATCATCTAAAGGACGTTCTCGCGTCCGGAACAATTGTGCCGATGGTTAATCAGGTGGAATATCATCCGCTTCTGACGCAGGAGGAGCTGCTGGCATTCTGCCGCGACAACGGCATTCAGCTGACAGCCTGGAGTCCCCTTATGCAAGGTAATCTCGATCTCCCCGAGCTGGCGGAGATTGGGGCCAAGTACGGCAAATCTCCCGCACAGGTTGTATTGCGCTGGGACATTCAGAACGGCGTTATTACGATTCCGAAAACAACCACGCCGTCGCGCCTTACGGAAAACGCCAATATTTTCGACTTCCAGCTGACCGAGGACGAGATGAAACAAATATCTGCGCTGAACCGCAACCGCCGTTTCGGCTCCGACCCGGACAATTTTAATTTCTAGCCCCCCTATCCAGCACCCCTAAGACCGCCTGAGCAGCTATGCTCGGGCGGTTTTTTTTGCTGTGAGATTCAGCCATTGACAACATATATGGTTAGGATTTATGATCGTGATAAAAAAAATGAGTGATTACTCACTTTAAATGTTGAGAGGAGACTGTATTATGGAGCACCCTCAAGAGCTGCCACCCTGCGTCGACATTCAGCAGGTTACCAGAAGATTTGGCAGCAAAACCGTATTGAGCAGTATGACCTTGCAGGTAGCACGCGGAGAAATATTCGGGCTGCTGGGCCCATCCGGCTCCGGCAAAACGACGCTAGTCAAGCTGATAGCCGGTATCGACGAAGCCTCGACCGGCAATGTTCAGCTGCTTGGGCAGAGGCTGCCCAAGCTTGAAATGATGAGCCGAATCGGATATATGGCCCAATCCGACGCGTTATATACAGAGCTGTCCGGCGAGCAAAACCTGAGCTTCTTCGGCTCTTTGTTCGGACTGAGGGGTGCCCGCTTGAAGGAACGGATCAGTTACACCATGAGTCTCGTTGGACTGGAGAAGCAGCTCAACGATACCGTCTCCGCTTATTCCGGCGGCATGAAGCGTCGGCTTTCGCTGGCCGTTGCCTTGCTCCATGAGCCAGAGGTGCTCATTCTCGACGAGCCGACAGTCGGCATCGACCCGCTTCTCCGAAGGTCTATATGGACGGAGCTGGAAGCGCTGAGCCGATCCGGCACAACGATAATTGTGACGACTCACGTCATGGACGAAGCGAACAAATGCAACAGGCTTGGCATGATCAGAGACGGCAGGCTGATTGCCGTCGGGCCGCCGGAGTCGTTGAAGCTGGAAACGGGAAGCGCGACGATTGAAGAGGCATTCCTAATCTATGGAGGTGCGCAGGCATGAGAATCCGAGCTTTGGCGCTGCGAATTATTCGCCAGCTAGCCAGTGACAAACGTACGGTGGCGCTTCTTGTAGTTGCTCCCCTCCTCGTCCTCTCTCTGATGTTCCTTGTCTTTAACGGCGATACCTATAAGCCGAAGCTTGGTCTGGTGGGAGTCAGCGATACGATGGCACAGGAAGCCGCAGGCTTCGGGATGGAGACCACCCGATACAATGACGAAGCTGCCGCGGAGGCCGCCTTGTTAGATAGGAGAATTGACGCCTATGTCAGATATGGCATGGAAGGGCCGCAGTTGAAGCTGGAGGGCAGCGATCCTGCCAAAAGCCGCGCCGTATTGTCCCTCATATCGAAGTGGACTGGCCACGGGCAAACCAACGGCATGCCGCCTATAGAATATGCGCATGGCGGACCCGAAATGACATCGTTTGACAGTCTTGGTCCCGTCTTCATTGGTCTATTCGCGTTTTTCTTCGTGTTTCTGATTGCGGGGGTCTCCTTCCTGAAGGAACGAACAAGCGGTACACTTGAGCGCCTGCTTGCCACTCCGCTGCGCCGCTGGGAGATCGTAGCCGGGTACATCCTCGGCTTTGGCTTATTCACCGGCATCCAAGCGGTGCTCATTGCCCTGTATTCGATCCATGGACTGGGCCTGATGATGGAGGGCTCATTATGGCTCGTTCTGCTCATCACGCTTCTGCTGTCTGTGACGGCGCTAAGCTTTGGCACGTTTTTGTCCGCATTTGCCAAATCCGAGTTCCAGATGATCCAGTTCATTCCGCTCGTCATTGTGCCGCAGGTTTTTTTCTCCGGCCTATTCGATCTGGACAGCATGTCGCCCGCCCTCCGCTGGCTGTCGCATCTCATGCCGCTGAAGTATGGCGCGGACGCGTTGCGAAGCGTCATGATCCGAGGCGAAGGCTGGAGCGCGGTCTATGCCGACATTATGATTCTTATCGCGTTATCCATCGTCTTCATGACGGCCAACGTGCTGGCGTTGCGCAAGCATCGGAAAATATAGTACGCTTGTTGCACCAGCATGAACGAAGAAGGTGATAGACCGGTATGTCGCAACAGAAAGAGCAATGGATGGAAGAGCTGCTGAAGCTTGCGGATGAAGACGATGGCAAAAAAACAGAGAAGCAGGCCCGCATATTGGAAGCGGCGGTCGATATTTTTGCAGCCAAAGGCTACGCAGCCGCGTCGACAAGTGAAATCGCGCAAAAGGCGGGCGTCGCGGAAGGCACGATCTTCCGTCACTACAAAACCAAAAAGGATCTGCTCCTGTCGATTGTAGGACCGATCGCGGTTAAGCTGGTCGCCCCCTTCCTGATGCGCGACTTCGCCAAGCTGCTGGAGCTGCCCTACGAGCGAGTCGACGACTTTTTCCGCGCGGTAGCCAAGGATCGGCTGCAATTCGCCAGAAACAATATGAAGCTCATTCGGATTCTCATGCACGAGATTCCATTCCACCCGGAGCTTCTGGAGCAAGCCAAAACGCTGTTCCAGGACATTGTCACCGAGCGGATTCAGAGGGTTATCGCGCATTTCCAGATCAAGGGACAGATCAAGCCTGAGGAGCCCTGGATTATTATGCGCACGGCCGCCAGCCTGTTTGTCGGTCTCGCCGTCTCCCAGCTCATGCTGATGCCGGATGAGCCCTTTGACGAGGACGCCGAAATAGACAAGGTCATTGACTTGCTGATGCACGGTATTTCTCCACGCCATTCTGAATAATATAGAAGCAAGACACCCCTGCGCCGGCACTGGAGCAAGGGTTGTTTGTCTATTTTTCCCAACCCTTGAAAGGATTCTCGCAAGCGCTTGTCGAATGAAATGCCAATGGCCACGTGCGAAGGAGGTGTGCTGCTTGGATTTAAAGTCGAAAGCCCGACTTGCGGGTTGGTTCGAGCCCGCTGAATGGACCAAGGAGATGGATATGTATCGCTCTCTGCTGGAACAGGAGACCCATTTCCCCCTGCCCAACGATACCCTGTTGCATTATGTAGACGGCTTAAACGAAAGAGAGAAGCTTTCCATTGCTCTCACACTGGAATTCCCGTTCGCCAAGCGGGAGCTTCGCAAATGGCCGGACATGCTGTTCGTCAAGATGCTGCGTACCGCCTTCCAGCAAGCACAGCGAAGTCTTGCCATGAAACGCAGAGTTCTGCTGGCGATTTTTCAGCTGCTCCCGCTTGAGGGCGGCATGAGCCGAACCTTCGAGTGCATGCTGGAGGAGAGAGACCAGCTCATCGCTGGTTACGGCTACTGGGCTTATTATTGGCTATTATATTTCCACCCCTTCAAGACCGAGAATCAGGAGACATGGCTGTTCGAATTAAAGCGGCTGGAGGAGCGCGAGCGCTCTGCGCCTGCCGCGCAGCAAGCGCCTTCAAGCGACGCGCAGGCTCTTGATGTGAGCACCGCATCTCCTGGGAACGGCAAACCCGATAAGAAGCTGAAGCTGCTTGAAAATATGTACAAAAAGGAGCTGTCGGCCAGACAGCGCCTGGAGCACGAGCTCGCCCAGAAGGACAAGCTGCTTCGCATGAAAGCCAAGGAGCTGCACCAGCTGGAAGAAGCCCTCGAACGGATGAGGGTGGAAGCCGAGCGCGCAGCATTCCGGTGGGATCAGGAAATCAGGCAGCGAGAGGAACGGGGGCGGAGATGGAAGCGCGAGCAAGCCGACTGGCTGGAGGAGCGGCAATCGTTCATACAGCATACGCGTTCGCTGAACGCGCAGCAGGTACAGCTCCAGCGAGCGCTTGAGGCGCAAGAGAATACGATACGGGAGCAAGCGGCGGAAATCGCGCTGCTGGACGAGGAGCTGCAGGACGTCAGTCGGCAGCAGCGAGACGCGGACGAATGGGCAGCCCCATTCAGTCAAAGCCTCCAGCACAAGCTTGCTGAGCTGGGCCAGGCGCTTGCCAGCGGGGGATCATCAGCCCCAACCCGTAATCGATTGCGAGTAACCCTTGATCTGCTTGACGCATTGGAAGCGTACCAAGCCATCAGCTTAGCATGCGCAACTGCCATGCCCTCTCCCGCAGCAGTCGAGGTTGATGAGCAGCAGCTTGCGCAGACAGCGGCAGCCGACCAGCTACATCATGCTGGGAACGCTTCAGCGGCTGACGCCGGGCCAGCTCGCTTGCCAGCCCTGTATGGCACCTTTGCCCGCAGAGACCATGGCGGCTCCATCACTCTAGAGAATGGAGACTCATTCAACATAACGGAGTCCCTTGTGCAGCAGCACGAGCTCCAGCATGAAGCGGAGCTTCTATGTACACCTGTGCAGCAGCCTGGCAGACCGACCTATTACGAGCTTGAGCTGCTGTTCCAGGGCGACGACGCCTACTCCCCGATCCAGCAGTTCGACGGCTATATCGAGAAAGGCGAAGGACCCCTCTGGTTCTGCGTCGATATGAACGATCCCGCGAGCCGATTTCAGCTTCACCACCGCGACGTGGACATCCAGAGGCCTTCGCCTGGAGATCCCTGTATATTCAACGTCGCCGATGGGAGCCATATCGCCAGGCTGGTCCGCTTGTACCGCCAATCCGGTTCAGTTACGCCTCCTGATGGCGCCAAGCAGAGGCAGTCTGCCCAGGAGCAGCCTGAGCTCACGGCTGCAGCCAGACGCAACAAGGACAAACGAGAGCAGCCCCGGCCTCATAACGAGCCCTTTCTGCAAAATTGCGTCATTACCATAGTCGGCGGCGTTCGCAAATGGTTCGAATCCGTTGTTCGTGAATGCGGAGCCGAGCTCGCCCATGACACAGGCGACCATCCCGACCGCGTCATGGCTCAGCTGCAGCGATCCCAGGCGCTGTTCCTGTTGATTACCTCCACCTCGCACAGAGCAACCTGGGAGGGCATTCATATCGCCAAGTCAAATGGTATTCCACACTTTGTCATCCAAGGCTCCAAGTCGAATCTCCGCTCCCTGCTGTGGGAGCATCGAGCCCTTATAATAGCCTCCAATCGATAAGGAAGCTCATACAAGCAAGGGCTGCGAGGCACTGTACGCCTTGCAGCCCTTGCTTATTAGCTCTTCGTGCGCCAGGACAGGGTTACTGCGCCCCTGTCACAACGCCTTTCTTCAGAATGAGATTGGCGTAGAGGGCGCTCTCTCCCGTTGCGACAATCGCGTAAGCGGACTTGGCCCGCTCATAGAATGCGAACCGCTCCACTTCCTCGAACGCGTCACTCCTGCCCGTCCGCTCCGCGACAATGCTCCGATAGCTGTCCCATATTGGCGTCTCCGCCTTGTCGCCCGGCATGACGGCCATCAGCGCCGCTGGCCTCTCTACATATTGATCCAGCGGGAACAGGCGAAGCATCGCGTCCAGCAGCTCGGGGATGCCATGCCCGTCGCAGCGAATCAGCCTGGCCGCATGGCTGGCGGCCGGGAAGTTGCCGTCGGCCAGCACAAGCTCGTCGCTGTGCCCCATTTCCATCAGCACCTTCAGCAGCTCCGGCGACAGAATGCTTGGTATGCCTTTTAGCATGACGATAACACCCTTTCTCTCCTATTTCATCTTCTGCAGCAGCTGAATCCGGTACGCTTCGCTCTCCAGGGAAGCGATCTCCTCGAATTCCTCCTTCGTGAGCACCTTCGGCTCGCGAATCGCTTGGGCGATCAAGTAGATTTTGGCGCTTTCCTCTACTACCTCTGTCCGGTAATACGCTTCGCGCAGATTGCGGCCCGACGTCACAAGCCCGTGGTTGCCGAGCAGAACGGAGCTCGCCTCATTGACGACCTCGACATAAGCGTCAGCCAGCCGATCCGTAGTCGGGAGCACGTAAGGCACATATGCGGTCTTGCCAACAAGCGCCGCCTGATCCGGGAACATAATAGGAAGCTCGGTCTCAACCAGCGTAAAAGCAATGCAATTGGGGGGGTGCGTGTGCACTATAGCCCCGATATGGGGATTGGCGCGGTACGCGTACAGATGCATCAGCACCTCGGACGATGGACGCAGCCCGATGTCGGTGATGTCTCCCGACTCGATATCCACCTCCACCCATTGCTCCGGCTCCACCTCGTCAAGAGCGAACCCGCTGGGGGACAAATACATCTTGCCCTCGTGCCTGGCGCTAATATTGCCTCCCGGGCCCACAACAAGCTTATTCGCCACGGTCTTCCGGGCGTATTTGCATAATTCCTCGCGAATCGCGATGCTGCTCATATGGTGATACCTCCGTATATTGGCTTATTTGTACAGCGGACCGAAGTTCTGGCATGCGCGGTAATCCGCCCCCTCCGAGCTGGCCGTTCCGAACAATCCCCACGCGCGAGGACGGAATACACGCTCCTGGGGCACGTTGTGCATATTGACCGGGATACGAAGCATCGACGCCAGCGTAATGAGGTCGCCGCCGATATGCCCGTAGCTGATGGAGCCGTGGTTCGCGCCCCATTGATCCATCACGTCGTATACGGTGCGGAACGCCCCTTCGCCGGTCAGGGTCGGTGCGAACCATGTAGTCGGCCAGGTTGGATCTGTACGCTTGTCAAGCGTCTCATGCACATGCTCCGGCAGATCCACGGAATACCCCTCCGCAATTTGCAGCACGGGACCGATGCCCTTGACCAGATTGAGACGGGACATCGTCATCGGCATGCCG
The DNA here is from genome assembly GCF_040834005.1 of Paenibacillus sp. PL2-23. Taxonomy (NCBI): domain Bacteria; kingdom Bacillati; phylum Bacillota; class Bacilli; order Caryophanales; family Paenibacillaceae; genus Paenibacillus; species Paenibacillus sp. PL2-23. The sequence continues at coordinate 2,406,818 of NZ_CP162129.1, read as the reverse complement.
CCTCGCGTCAGGTAATCGGAGGAATAGCCGCCGCCGCGGAAATATTCCACAGAGGCCGGACGCCATGAGGTTGCCTTCAAGCACTTCTGGGCCTCCTCCTCCGTGATTTCCCAGAACGGCTTCATGGCGGGCTGGCCGTCCCTGGTTTGCTCGCCTGTGCCATCCAGCGTTGCAGGACCGGAATTGATCAGATGGAGCAGTCCGTTCTGCGCCGCTCCCTCCAGCTTGTAGCCCGTTACCCGCTCTACGGCGTCAGGGCTCCAGTACGTGCGAACATCGGCAAAAATTTGCGCCGTATTCGTCAGCAGGTGTCCGAACAGCATGACCGCTCCGTTCAGACTGTCGTTCTCCGTCGCTACAATATATGGCGCGCGGATGCCATTCCAGTCGAACGAGGAATTCAGCATCGCTTCCATAAAGTCGCCGTTCGGGAAGTGGTCCGTCCAATGGCGCTGGCCCTGGAAGCCCGATACGATAGCGTTATGGCCGAGCGCTTCCTCGCCAAAGCCAAGCTCGGCCAGACGAGGGTTGCCCACCATCAAATCGCGTGCGATCTGCGTCATCTTCACGACGGTTTCCCAGTCGCGATCCTTGCGTTCTCTGGAGGTCTGGATATCCGCCGGGTTGTTGTCCGGTCCCTCCAGGCAATTCTCCTTCACCCAAGCAAGCGCCTTCTCGTACTCCTCGCCATCGTAGATGCCTTCATTCATCCGGCGCACAAATTCGGTCATGTCCACATATTCCGTCCGCATGCCCAGATATTCCTGGAAGAAGGCGTCGTTGACAATGGAGCCCGCAATCCCCATTGATACAGAGCCCATCGACAGATAGGACTTGCCCTTCATCATCGCCACGGCCAGACCTGCGCGGGCGAAGCCGATCAGCTTCTCGCGAACATCCTCCGGCACGGTAGTATCACCGGCATCCTGCACGTCCTCGCCATAAATGCCGAACGCCGGCAGGCCCTTCTGCGCATAGCCTGAGAGCACGGCCGCCAGATAGACAGCGCCTGGACGCTCCGTTCCGTTGAAGCCCCAGACCGCTTTGGGCACGGAGGGGTCCATGTCCATCGTCTCGGTTCCGTAGCACCAGCAAGGGGTTACGGTTATCGATACCCCTACGCCGGCTTTGGCGAATTTCTCCGCGCATGCAGCCGCTTCCGCCACACCGCCAATAGTTGTATCCGCGATGACGCACTCCACCGGCTCGCCGTTCGGGTAACGCAGCGACTCCGAGAGCAGCGCTGCCGTAGCCACCGCCATATTCATGGTCTGGTCCTCCAGTGACTCGCGAACGCCCTTCCTTCTGCCGTCAATCGTAGGGCGAATCCCAATCTTCGGGAAGCCGCCTAGAAAGCGATAATCCGTATTTGCCATATCCAAACCCTCCACATCGTCGAAATAATGTTACCGATAACCTTAAAGTAACAGCTAAAAATATTGCTGTCAACGCTTTCTTTTTTGTATGATAGAAGACAAGCAAGATCAATAAGGAGCACACACTGATGGTAACAATCTACGACATAGCAGCCAAAGCTGGCGTATCGGCCATGACGGTATCCAGAGTTATCAATAACAGGGGGAAAATTAGCGAGAAGACACGGACGAAGGTCAAGCGCGTGATGGAGGAAATGAATTACGTGCCGAATCAAACGGCTCGCAGTCTCGTGCTGCAGCAGACAAAGCTGCTGTTCCTGCTTATTACAGATATTACGAACCCCTTCTATACGACGCTGGCCCGGGGAGCGGAGGATGCGGCGAAGAAGCATGGCTATCGCCTGCTGTTCGGCAACAGCGACGAAAGCCTGGAGAAGGAAGCGGATTACATCAAGACCATTCTGACGACCCGCGTGGACGGCGTGCTGCTTGCGCCGGCAGGCGATCCCTCTCTGCCCCACCTGGAGTCGCTGCGCAGGCATCAAGTGCCGTTCGTCCTGCTGGATCGCGAGGTGCCGGGCATGGACTGCGATATTGTGCTTGGCGACAGCAAGGAAGGCGCAAGGCGCCTGGTGGAGCATTTGGCCGAGCGTGGACACCGTCATATTGCAATGGTGAACGGCTCCTCCTCCATCTCCAGTGCGCGTCTCAGACTGCAGGGCTACAAGGAAGGCTTGAAGCTGAACGAGCTGCCGTTCCATGGGCAATACGTGTTTGAGACAAGCTTCGGCCAGGTAAGCGATCTGTCGGACATGACGGCATGGCTGGAAAAGCTTGAGCCCCAGCCTACTGCCATCCTGACGGGCAACAACGTGCTGGCCGTGGAGGTAATGCGGCTGCTGCATGCCCGAGGGCTGAGCGTACCGAACGATATCTCCATCGTATGCTTCGACGATCTGGGTCCATACGCTGATGTAGATCCCTTCCTCACCGTCGCGGCCCAGCAGGCCTATCAATTCGGCTATATGGGCATGGGCATGCTGATCGAACGCATCAGCGAACGAGATGCGGCATCGCCATGGAAGAAGGTTGTCCTTCCGGCCGAGCTTCTGGAGCGCCGCTCCGTCAAGGACATCCACGAAGCGAAGTAGGCGGTCTCCCCGCTATCAGCCTCCGCCTCCACCAGCCAGCTTCTTGCGGAACGCCGTCGGCGACTGCCCGCTCCACTTGCGGAACTGCTTCGTGAAGAAGAGCGGGTCGTTGTAGCCAATCGACGCGGCGACCTGCGCCACGGTCAAGTCGCTGGCCAACAGCGCCTCCGCTTTTTTCATCCTCACCTTGGTCAAATATTGCATGGGCGACATGCCAGTCGCTTCCTTGAACAGCTTCGTCAGATGTGAGCGGTGATAGCCCAGCGCCCGGGCGATGCCGTCTACGGTCGTATGCTGCCCGAATTGCATCGTCAACAGCCGGATCGCCTGCTCAACGCTGTGGAAGGAGCGCCCTCCTGTTGCCATGCCTCCCGCTCCCTCATCATCGGCCGGGTTGCCCCGTTCGGCGGCTAGCAGAGGACCGCCTAGCTCGCTCAGCACCAGCCTCAATCTAGCGGAGGCTTCCAGATTGGACAATGCCGGCGACTCGCCACGGGTTAAGCAGGCCCGAAGCCGAAGCACCTCCCTGCGAAGCTTGGCCAGCGCACAACCTCGAACGACAGGGCGCCCCGGAGTGATGCCGATGCTTCTCAGCACCTGCTCCGTCCCCTCTCCGCCAAACCCGACCCACATATACGACCATGGCTTGGTGCTGCTCGCCTCGTATCGGACTAGCATATCGGGAAAAATAAGAAAGGCGTCGCCCTGGGACAGCCGATAGGCTTCCCCAAGCGTCTCGAATGTGCCTTCGCCGTCCAGCACAATATGGAGCAAATAATAATCATGGACGGCCGGTCCGATATAATGGCCCTCCATCGGCTTGCCTTGTCCGCTGAACAGCACGGACATCTCCCCTTTTAACGGTGCCGGGTTAACCGACACCTGCAATTCGTAATGCGTCGCCATCGCGCTCCTCCTCCCGCTAACCTTTTAACCAGCATACCTCAAAATCCGACATTCCTCCATATAATCCCGATAACCTTCCATATGATTAATGACTGGATAGACCTATACTAAAGGTAAGAAACGCCGCTGTGCGCGCAGCCCAAAATAAAACGTATACGGGAGGACCAACCATGTCCAAAGTTACATTCATCGGAGCAGGAAGCACCGTCTTTGCCAAAAATATACTAGGCGACATCATGTTAACCCCAGCCCTGCAAGGCATCGAAATTGCGTTGTTCGACATCGACGAGACCAGGCTGCGCGATTCGGAGCAAATGCTGCTTAACCTGAAGCAAACAAGCGGCAGCAGCTGCGAAATTCGCTCATATCGGGACCGCAAGGAAGCCCTGCGCGGCGCCAAATATATTGTCAACGCCATCCAAGTTGGCGGCTACGACCCATGCACCATTACAGATTTTGAGATACCCAAAAAATACGGCTTGCGCCAAACCATAGCGGATACGGTCGGCATCGGCGGCATCTTCCGCAATCTGCGCACGATTCCGGTTATGCTGGACTTCGCCCGCGACATTCAAGAGGTTTGCCCGGACGCGCTGTTCCTCAACTATACGAATCCAATGGCAGCGCTGACGAATGCCATGATTACACACGGCGGCGTCAACACCGTCGGCCTCTGCCACAGCGTGCAGGTGTGCGTGCCTAGGCTGCTTGATCATCTGGAGATGGACGTCAAAGACGTGAAATGGCATATTGCGGGCATCAATCATATGGCGTGGCTGCTCGAAATCAGCAAGGACGGCGTGGATCTGTATCCGGAGATTAAACGGAGAGCGCTTGCGAAGCAGCAGTCGGAGAAGCATCACGACATGGTCCGTTTCGAGCTGATGTTCAAATTCGGTCGTTATGTGACGGAGTCCTCCGAGCATAATGCGGAATATCATCCCTATTTCATTAAAAGCGCGTATCCCGAGCTCATCGACAAATACAATATCCCGCTCGACGAGTATCCGCGCCGCTGCGTGACTCAGATCAACGATTGGACAACTATGCGTGAGGAGCTCGTGAACAATACGTCCCTGCAGCATACCAGAAGCCACGAATACGCTTCTTACATCCTGGAGGCGATGGAGACGGATCAGCCGTTCCGCATTCACGGCAACGTCATGAATACCGGCCTCATTACAAACCTCCCGTCTGAGGCGTGCGTCGAGGTAGCATGCCTGGTCGACCGCAACGGCGTAACGCCTACGCATGTCGGCAATCTGCCGCCGCAGCTTGCCGCGCTTAACCGTACGAATATTAACACCCAGCTGCTGACTGTAGAAGCGGCAATCACTGGCAAGCGCGAGCATATCTATCATGCTGCCATGCTGGACCCGCATACATCGGCAGAGCTGTCGCTTGACGATATCGTCTCCCTGTGCGATGAGCTGATTGAAGCACATGGCAGCTGGCTGCCTCAATATCGCTAGCATCTTGCAAAATAAGCCAGGCTATACCGAACGAGCAGGTTCGGTACAGCCTGGCTTTTCTCATGCTTTTTCCTCATGCTTTGACGGCAATTTTCAGCCACTCGCCGCTTCTGCCTTCCTTGTACAAGCTTGTTTTGCTTTTGCCGGCGATGCCCTCAAGCCCGAACCGCTCCGCCGCCTTGAACAGCTCTACGCCGTCACGTTCGATATAAGTCATTTTACGAATAAACGGGTTATCCTCCAGCACCGCCTCCAGCAGCCGTTTCCGAGTCAGGAGCGGCTTGCGGCGCAAGTCCACGCCATTAAAATGCAAGATATCAAATACAAAATAAACAACCGGCATCGCAGCTTTCGCCTCTCGAATACGCGGCGTCTTCTTCATCCGGAAGCGCTCCTGCAGCATGCCGAAATCCGCTTTGCCCGTCACGGGGTCCAGGCAGGCCACTTCGCCGTCCAGCACCACATCCGCCGGCTTCCGCAGCGGCACGTTATGTAACTCCGGGTACTGTCTTGTAATGTCGTAGCCATGTCTCGACAGCAGACGCACCTTGCCCGCGTCCATCTTCAGCAAGAGGCGCTGGCCATCCACCAGCGGCTCGAACAAATACTCGTCGTCGTCGAACGGATCGAGCCTCTCCGTCAACAGCATAGGCTGTGTCCACATAACCTCGTCCTCCTCCGTCTTCCCATCTTAACACGAATCTATTCCCTTGGCTGTCGGTAAATACAGGTGCAGTTAGCGAATAATCCTTACACGGACGCTGCATAATAGGCTCAAGCGGGATTGCAGCTTAAATGTTGATGAAGGAGAGATAATGGAATGGCTAATAACAGCTCGAACCAACTGGTTGTCCCTCAAGCGCGCGCTGCGCTGGAGCAAATGAAATACGAAGTCGCTCAAGAGCTGGGTATCCAGCTTCCGCAAGACGGCTATTACGGCAATATGACCACACGCGACATGGGCTCCATTGGCGGCTACATAACTCGTCGTCTCGTTCAAATGGCGGAGCAGCAGCTTGCCGGCCGCTTCTAGTCCTTCCCTTCCTACAGAGAGCGCCATCAGCGCTCTCTTTTTGCTTTTCTCCTTCCATTCGGAAGAAAAAATCGGTAAAATGGGATAGTACTGTTCTGTTGGACACCGTTATACATAGTATCTATTGCTGATTTCATTAGAGAAAGGAATATCCCTATATGATTATTCAACCGAAAACACGCGGCTTCATCTGCACCACGGCTCACCCCGAGGGCTGCGTAAGCCAGGTGCGCCGCCAGATTGATTATGTAAAGGCTCAGCCAGCTATTGAAGGCCCCCGCAACGTTCTGGTCATCGGCGCTTCTACGGGCTACGGCCTCGCGTCTCGCATCGTCTCCGCATTCGCTTCCGGAGCGAACACCATCGGCGTATACTTCGACAAAGCGGCAGAAGGCGCGCGTACCGCATCGGCTGGCTGGTACAACTCCGCGGCGTTCGAGTCTGCGGCTTCTGAAGCCGGCCTGAAATCCTACAGCATTGTTGGCGACGCGTTCTCCGACGAGATCAAATCGAAGACGATAGAGCTGATCCGCTCTGAGCTGGGCCAAGTGGACCTCGTCGTCTACAGCGTTGCTTCGCCGCGCCGCACGCATCCCAAGACGGGCGAGGTATTCTCCTCCGTCATCAAGCCGCTTGGCGGCACGTATACGAACAAAACCGTCAACTTCCACAGCGGCGAGGTAACGCAAGCGACAATCGAGCCCGCTACGGAAGACGAGCTTCGCCAGACCATTGCCGTCATGGGCGGCGAGGACTGGAGCATGTGGATGGACGAGCTTCGTGGGGCTGGCGTGCTGGCAGAAGGCGCTACCACAGTTGCATATTCCTACATTGGTCCGGAAATTACGCATGCGGTATACCGCGAAGGTACGATTGGCGCCGCCAAAAACGATCTGGAGGCTACCGCGCATCGCCTGAACGAGGAGCTGGCCGCTGCTGGCGGACGCGCTTATGTGTCGGTCAACAAGGCTCTGGTTACGCAGTCCAGCTCGGCGATTCCTGTTGTGCCGCTTTATATTTCCGCCTTGTACAAGGTGATGAAGGAGCAAGGCATACACGAGGGCTGCATCGAGCAGATGTACCGCCTCTTCTCCGACAGATTGTACAGCGCTGGCGAAACCGCTGTCGACGAGAAAGGCCTGATTCGCGTTGACGACTGGGAGATGCGTCCGGAAATTCAGGAGCAGGTTGCAAAGCTGTGGGCCGAGCTGAATACGGAGAATGTCTACGAGCTGTCGGATCTGGAGGGCTACCGCCGCGAGTTCTTCCAGCTGTTCGGCTTCGAAACGGACGGCATTGATTACGAAGCGGACGTCAATCCTGACGTCGCCATTCCGAACCTGCGTTAAGCGCAGGAATGAAGAAATGAACAAAGCGCTGACGCGGGAGCAGCTCCCGAGCGTCAGCGCTTTGGCATAATGGGACAAGACAAGTTGGAGGGACTTATGGACAAGATCAAAGTATTCTCAGGCTCCTCGAATCCCGAGCTGGCCGCCAAGGTGTGCAAGCAGCTCGAAATTCCGTTGGGCAAGTCAACCATGTCAAGACAGCAAAGCGGTGAAATTCACGTATCGTACGAGGAATCCATTCGCAACTATCATGTATTTATCGTACAATCGTTATCCCATCCCGTGAATGAGCATCTTGTAGAGCTGCTGGTCATGGTCGACGCGGCGAAACGCGCTTCCGCCAAATCCATTAATATCGTTATGCCTTATTACGGCTATGCCCGTCAGGAGAGAAAATCCGCGCCGCGCGAGCCCATCTCGGCCAAGATGGTTGCAGATGTGCTGACGACTGCCGGAGCAACACGAATCATATCCGTCGATCTTCACGCCGACCCCATCCAGGGCTTCTTCAAGATTACGGTGGATCACCTTACCGCGCTGGATATGATTATCGATTATTTACGCTCCAAGTCCATCAGAAACCCTGTTGTGGTCTCGCCGGACGCGGGCCGCGCCACGATGGCGGAGAAGCTGGCCGGTCTGATGGATTGTCCGTTCGCCATTATGATCAAGAACAGGCCTGCGCATAATCAATCCGAAATTACACATATTATCGGCGAAGTGGATGGCATGACTCCGATTATTATCGAAGATTTGATCGATACCGGCAGCACAATTGTCAACGTGGTGGAGGCGCTCAAGAAGCGCGGCGCGGAGGATGCCTATATATGCGCGACGCATGGCTTGTTCTCCGACAACGCGGTGGACAAGTTGAATCACCCCAACATTCATGAGGTCGTGATTACCGATACCATCGCACTGAACCGTCCGCGTCCGGATAAGTTCACCGTGCTGGAGATGGCCCCGCTGCTGGGAACCGCCATCCGCATCATCACAGAGGGCGGCTCCATCGCCACGCTATTCAAAGCGGATTAGCTCCTACTCAGCGCCTCTTCAGGTCAAGCCAATCCATCTCCTCCGGAGTCAATGAGATTCGGGAGCCCTCGTCGCAGGACAGCAGCTCCGCCTGAGACTGGGCTCCAATCAGCGCGCAAGTTGGGAATGGCTGATTCAGCACATAAGCCAATGCGATTTGTATTGCGGTTGCGCCCTTCTCTTCGGCAAGCCGCTTCGCTCTCTCAAGCCTTTCCCAATTGTCGTCGTTATAGAATACACGCACCAGGTCGGCGTTATCTCGAACCTCCGGGGTGAACCGCCCTGTGAAGAAGCCTCTCGCCTGCGAAGACCATGACAGCAGCGGCAAGCCCGTCCGCTCATGCCAATTGCAGGTTTCTTCGTCTGCGGAGACGCAGCCCTTCCAGAAAGGCTCATTCGGCTTCGCCAGGCTCAAATTCGGACTGCTGAACGTGAAGCCCTTCAAGCCGTTGGCGGTTGCGTAATCATTGGCTTCCTGAATACGCTGCCACGTCCAGTTCGATACACCAATGGCATGTACCTTCCCCGCAGCTATATGCTCGTTGAGCGCATCCACAATGACTTGTACCGGAACCTGAGGATCGTCGCGATGCAGGCCGTACAAATCGATATAGTCCGTACCCAGCCTGCTCAGGCTCGTCTCCAGATCATGCCTGATATCTTCCTTCGACACGCGTGGACCGTTCTGGTCATGGTGCGCGCCCTTTGTCAAGATGACGATCTCGTCACGATTGCCCCGCTCCTTCATATATCGGCCAAGCACTTCCTCGCTTTGCCCGCCGCAATAAATATGCGCCGAATCAACGGAATTGCCTCCAATCGCCAGGTAAGCGTCCATATTGGCCGCTGCCTTCTCATAGCTGTCATGGTAGAAATAATCCGTGCCTTTCATAAGACGGGACACCGGCTTCGGGCAGCCCTCGATTTGAATATAATCCATGTCGCTTCTCCTCCCTATAATTGCACTCTAGTGCGCTCGCGCGCGGATTTCAGACAGGCGTCGATTACTTTCATATTAGCAATGGCGTCCTGTGGACCATAAGGCAGCGCCTCTTCCCCTAGAATGGCCCTGCGCATCTGCTCCGCCTGCAGCGTATAAGCGTTAACATGAGGCACCTCCACCTCACGGCGTCCTTCTTTGGTCTGCACGAAGAAGTTGCCGCTGCCCGGTTCTGGCGTGACGAATGCCGACGGTACCTCAATGACACCCTCCGTCCCCAGCACCTCCAGCGGATTGCGGAATGCGGCCCACATGCCGCAGTCGAACGTCAGCGACACACCGCCCTCGAATTCCAGCAGACCGGAAGCCATCATGTCCACGTCGTCGTGCTCCGGTGAGAAATGGGCTTGTACCGTCACAGCCTCCGGCTCTTGTCCCATCAGCAATCTGGCGGCGTTGATGGGATAACAGCCCACATCATAGAGGGAGCCGCCGCCCCATTCCTTGCGGTACCTTACATTCGCGGCATCGCCCGCATTATTGAACGTAAAGGCGCTGCGAATGCCCCTCAGCTGTCCGATCTCGCCCGATTGGATGACCTCCCGGATCGTCTCGTACCGTGGATGGCAGCGATACATAAATGCCTCCAGCAGCTGCACGCCTGCCTTCTCGCAAGCCTCCTTCATCTCCGCCGCTTCCTCAGCGTTCAGCGCGATTGGCTTCTCGCAGAGCACATGCTTGCCTGCTTCAGCAGCGCGAATGGCCCATTCCTTGTGCATATGATTCGGCAAGGGAATATAGACGGCGTCGATTGCTTCATCAGCCAGCAATTCCTCGTAGCTTCCATAAGCTTTGGCAATGCCATGGGCTTCTGCCGCCTCCTTGGCTTTATCCAGATTGCGGCTTGCGATAGCAGCCACCTCATTGTATAGTGACCCTTGTATGCCGGGAATAACAGAACGCTTCGCGATTTTCGCGTAGCCAATAATGCCCCATTGCAGCTTGCTGTTCGACATTTTTTAATCTCCTTTGCGCCAAAGATTTATGAATATATTGCGATTATATGATGGATGAAACGATTTGAAAATGATATTATATTGACACCCGCTAGAACAATATTGTCATCAAGGAGACTACTTATGCAGCGTCAGACCCATCTGCTTACCTTGCCAAGCCACCCTTATTTCTGTATGCCGGAATCCATCGGCCATTATGTCGACTGGCCCGAGCACGGGGTCAATCGAAGCGCTGGCGCGCTGAACAATTTCAGCATTCATTATATTGTTGCCGGCAAAGGCTATGTCGAGCTGGACGGTGAGGCGCAGACGCTGGAGGCCGGGCACGCTTTTCTATATTTTCCTCATCAGAGGCAGCGTTATTACAGCGACAAGGAGGACCCTTGGAATGTCCGGTGGTTTCACTTCTACGGCAACGTGCTGCAGGATTATATGCTCCGCCTGCAGCTGCAGCGCAGCCACCTATGGTCCCTCAAGCAGGCCGAGCAGTGGATCGCAGCGCACGAAGCGCTGTTAGCCGAGGCGGAGAGCTACCGGCTGCTGCGGCCTCATCGCTTAAGCGCGCTGACCTATGAATTGCTGGCCATATTTGTCGAGCAGGCAGTCCCCATGCAGGACGCAAGGTCGGGCTCGTCCGCGCACCGCATTCTGGAGCTGCTGCCGAAGATGCAGCAGGAGGCCTGCGAGCCATTTCTCCTGGAAGCATGGGCGATGGAGGCCGGCGTCACGCCGCATTATTTCTGCAAGCTGTTCCGCGGCGTCATGCAGATGACTCCGATGGAATTTATTACGCGCTGCCGGCTTCAAACCGCCAAGCATTGGCTCCTGGAACGGAAAGAAGCCTCCATTGGCACGATTGCCAAGGAGGCCGGATATCCAAGCGCCAGCTATTTCAACAAAAGGTTCATGGCGCATGAGGGGATGACGCCAACAGCCTACAGACAGCTGTATGACGCAGGGGAATAAGCTCCTTACAGTAGCTTTTGCATATAAGCGATTTCCTCGCGCAGGCCCTCCGCCAGCCCCACCTTCGGCGCATAGCCGAGCAGCCGCTCCGCCTTGGCGATGTCCGCCCAGGTATGCATCGGCTCACCCTTTAGGCCGCCGATGCGAACAAGCTTGGCGTGCTTGCCGGTTAGACGCTCAAGCAACGCGATGACATCCCGTACAGACGCACGCTCCTTGCCTCCGATGTTAATGGTCTCGCCGATGACATGCTCAGCTTCGGCGACGGCCGCCGTCGCTTCGGCGCAGTCGCCCACATAGGTGAAATCCCGCGTCTGATAACCATCTCCATATATCGTAATGGGACGATTCAGCAGGATTTGCCTGATAAATCGGTGGAAAGCCATATCTGAGCGCTGGCGCGGGCCATAGACGGTGAAGTAACGAAGAATAACGACCGGTATGCCTTCATTTCTCGCATACACGCGGCACAGCTGCTCGCCTGTCAGCTTGGAGACTCCATAGGGCGAAAGCGGCGACGGCATCGCCGACTCCGACACCTTGCCCAGTGTCTCTCCGTAGACGGACGAGGTGGAGACGAACACCAGCTTCTTGAGCGCTGTTCCCTTACAAGCCTCCAGCAGTCGCTGCGTCGCGTTAATATTGTTGGAGACGTAATGGCCAAAGTCCGTCCCCCAACTGCTCCGCACCCCAGGAATGCCGGCCAGATGATAGACGACATCAGCCTCGGGAAGGACCGTCTCCCATGGAATGGCCAGCAGGTTATCCGGCCGGTAATGAAAGCTTGGATGGCGCATAGCCGATTCCAAATTGCGCAAGCCGATCACCTGGAGCTCATCCCGCACCATCGCGTCGATCCCAATGACCTCATGGCCGCTCTGCAGCAGCTTATCGCATAGATGCGAGCCTACGAAGCCGGCAGCGCCGGTTACGATTATTTTCATGTGCGTCCCACTCCTACATGCCGCAGTCCGGCGCTTGCCAGCTTCGCTGGATCAAGCACGTTCCGTCCGTCCAGCACCACATCGCCCGCCAGGGCGCGCTTCACCTTATTCCAGTCTGGCCCCACAAGCTCGCTCCAGCCCGTCGCCACTACAAGCGCGTCGGCTCCGGCAGCAGCGTCAATGGCGCTGGGCATCCACTCCACACCTTCAATGGCAGGCTTAACAAGGGGATCGTAGGCCGTGATTCTGCAGCCAATGGCGGCAAGCCGCTTCATGAGCGCAATGGCCTGCGAGTGCCGAATGTCATCGGTATTTTCCTTGAAGGTCGCTCCCCACACCGCCACATGCTTGCTTTCAGTTAACGGACCTGCAACAGCTGCAAGCTTCCTCACATAGACATCGACCTGCGTTTGGTTGACGCGTTCAACGGCCTTGAGCAGGGTCAAGTCCTCCTCCCTCGCGGCGGACGCTGCGATCAGGGCGCTGACGTCCTTGGGCAAGCAGGAGCCGCCATACCCGATGCCGGCCTGCATGAACTTGCTCCCGATGCGGGAATCCATGCCAACGCCTGCCGATACCGTCGTAATATCTGCGCCAAACGCTTCGCACACCCGTGCCAGCTCATTGACGAAGGACAGCTTGGTCGCGAGGAACGCGTTGGAGCCGTATTTGATCAGCTCCGCCTCTGCGCGGCCTGTAATAAGCGTCTCCGCCCCAATGCCGGAATACAGCGAGCGAACGGCCTCCGCCGCCGCGCGGCTGGAGGAGCCGATCACGATCCGATCAGGATGCAACGTATCGTATATCGCTGTCCCTTCCCTCAGAAACTCGGGGTTGGATACGATGTCGAACTTATGCGGAGGGACATCGCGTCCCAGCAGGAAGCGCTCCGCCCACTCCCCCGTGCCAGGCGGCACAGTACTCTTCATTATAATAATCTTGTAATCCTTGATCGCTCCCGCAAGCGTAAGCAGAACGCTTCTCACATAGACCAGATCAGCCGTTCCGTCTTCGCCGGACGGTGTGCCGACCGCAATCATGATCATCTCATTATTCTCCATGGATGCCGGCACGTCCGCGGAGAAGAGCAGTCTACCGCTTTGCCGGTTCCGGACCGTCAGCTCCTCCAAGCCCGGCTCATAGATCGGTATGATCCCACGGTTCAGTCGCTCGATCCGTCCCTCATCCCGGTCCACGCACTCGACTCGATGGCCAAGCTCGGCCAGAACAGCAGCGGTCGTAAGCCCCACATACCCTGCCCCTACTATACAAATATTCATGAGCTGCATCCTCTCTTTGCAACTTGGCTGTATATCATCATGTGCGGGACGGCGCCGGAGAGAAACGGCGTTTAACAGGGTCTGCCGATTTTTCATTTGCTGCTTGGAGAAACGGGCTGTACACTTGCCCTTTTTTGCCGGGGTACATGCTTCATTAACCTAGCGGACCAGATATACTATGGTGAACGAGAATCCCATGAGAGGTGAACCGATTGATTCATAAAGCCATCATCCCAGCTGCCGGCTATGGGATTCGAAATCTGCCGATTACTAAAGCCGTCCCGAAGGAAATGTTCCCCATCGCCGGGAGGCCGACAATTGACTACATTGTGGAGGAAGCACTCCTGGCCGGCATAACGGAAATATTGATCGTCTGCTCTCGTCACAAGACAGCGATTATGGATTATTTTGACCGATCGATTGAGATAGAGTGGTTCCTTGCCCGGCGCGGCAAGGAGCATCTGATCCCCAGCATCAGCCCTCCCAAGGCCCACATCCACTACATTCGGCAGCACGAAGCGCTGGGGCTTGGCCATGCCGTTCTGCAAGGCCGCTCCTTCGCCGAGGGCCAGCCGGCAGCTGTGCTTCTGCCAGATCAAGTCAGTCTGTCGCGCCGCTCCATGCTGCTTCCGTTAATACGCAGCTATGAGACGCACGGCACGCATATTATCGGCTTGCAGCGTGTGCCCTCCCATATGCTCCAGCATTATGGAGTCGTCTCTGTAGAGCCGCTTCGCCAGCGTGAATTCGCGATAGACTCCATTATCGAGAAGCCGCAATCGAATCCGCCGTCCAATCTTGCAATAATGGGACGCTACCTGCTGCTGCCGGATATATTCGATAGCCTGGAGCAGACAAAGCCGGGTCTCGGCGGTGAAATTCAATTGACCGACGCGCTTACTCGGCTATGCCCGACGTCCATGGGGCCCGCGGTTCCTGAGCCCGCTCAGCCGGATAAACCGACAGGGCAAACAGAGCAAGCGGCCTGTCGCTCAGCTCCATCCCAGGAAATGACTTCCTCTCGCTTGGACACCGAGCAGAACTGCACGCATGCTCATGGTCCGTATTCCCCTGTGGCTAACATCCGCCATTCCGCAGCTGGCGCGCTGTCCAGCTCGCTTGTCGGCTATGAATATACGAACCGCTGGTACGATACGAGCGTCGACGCCGATTATCTCAAAATACAGCAAAAAGCTTATCAAATGAAAAAGCGCGGGGTTTGACCCCCTTCGGGCGTACGGTTACAATAAAAAAAACATGAGAATCGAGGCTGCCCATCGATGCCGCATGTCCGTACCCTTCGTCACGCCCATATTGTTCGAATAAGCTTATGCTTTGCTGCCATTGCCGTTATGCTGGCTACCGCAAGCTGCGGTCTGGCGAACCGCGACCGCCAAGAAGAGCCTGACCGCCCGTCGATAACCGACGCCCCTACGTCCACTATCGTCACGCCAGCACCCTCCCAAGCCGCAACTCCGACGCCAACGCCATCCGTTGACGACCAGCTGCTGGAAACCATCCGCAGGATGGATTTGACAGCCAAGGTGGGACAGCTGGTGATGGTTGGGCTCGACGGCACTTTTCTGAACGAATCGGCTCTCCGAATGATTCAGGAGGATAAGGTGGGAGGCTTTATTCTGTTCAGAAGCAATATAAAGTCCGCAGAGCAGACGAACACGCTTCTTAACGAGCTGAAGACCGCTAACGGAGAGAATGCAGTGCCATTATGGCTTGGAGTTGACCAGGAAGGCGGGCGAGTGAGCCGCTTGCCCAGCGAACTCAGGCAAACGCCTTCAGCCCGCCAGGTCGCGTCCGCCAATGATCCCGCGTTTACACGTGAGATTAGCGAAGCGATTGGCACCGAGCTGAAGGCGCTTGGCTTCAATATGAACTTTGCGCCGGTGCTTGACATTAACAGCAATCCGCGCAACCCGGTCATCGGTGACCGCGCGTTCGGAGACAATCCCAAGGACGTTATCGCGCATGGCCTGGCCAGTATGAATGGCCTCTCGGAGGGCGGCGTCGCGGCTGTCGTCAAGCATTTTCCGGGACATGGAGACACGGCGGTTGATTCCCATCTCGATCTGCCGCTTATCGACAAATCGTTGGAGGAGCTGGAGTCTTTCGAGCTGCTTCCGTTCCGCGAAGCCATTCGGCAAGGGGCGGACGCCGTAATGGTCGGCCATCTGCTCATGCGGCAGCTGGACGATGAGCGCCCCGCTTCGCTGTCGCCTGCCGTCATCAGGGAGCTTCTGCGCGACAGGCTGCAGTATGACGGTGTTGTCATGACAGATGATATGACTATGGGCGCCCTGCGCAAGGGGTATGGAATGGGTGAGGCGGCAGTCCAGTCTGTGCTGGCCGGCGCCGACCTGCTCCTCGTCTGCCATGAAGAGAGGCTTCAGCTGGAGGTGCTGCAAGCGCTGGAGCAGGCCGCAGAGCAAGGCATTCTGACCGAGCAGCGAATCGATGAAAGCCTCTTGCGCTTGCTTCGACTCAAATATCAATATGCTTTGTCCGACGAGCCTTCCCCACCCGTCGACCCTGAGGCGCTTAATGAACGCATGGACAGCGTTATGGATGACCATCCATCGTCTATCAGCCGATAAGCACCTTCTCCTCCGGATAACCGATCTTGCTATCCCGCTGCCGGCTGGCTAACGCATAAGCAAGCGTAAGCGGCCCCAGCCGTCCGGCGAACATGGTACATATAATAATGATCTTGCCAATGGGCGAAAGCTCCGGCGTCACCCCGATCGTCATGCCTACCGTAGCGAATGCGGAGGTCGCCTCGAACAGCAGACTAAGAAATGGCTGGCCGGCTTCCGTAATGGAGAGCAAGAAGGAAACCGTTAATACGAGCCCTAGCGAAATGATAATAACGGACAAGGCGCTCAGCACAATTTCGGTCGATATTCTTCGGTTGAACACATGAATCTGGCGGCGTCCGCGAATGCTGCTGTACATCGCCACAAGCAGCACCATAAACGTATTGGTTTTGATCCCCCCGCCCGTGGAGCCGGAGGAGGCGCCAATAAACATCAAAAAGATCATCAAAAATTGCGAAGCGGCCAGCATTCCCGTCAAATCGACCGTATTAAAGCCTGCGGTTCTAGTCGTTACGCTTTGGAAATAAGCGGCCCACAGCTTCTCGGGCCAGCTCAGGGCGCCGAACACAGCGGGGTTAAGCAGCTCAAGCCCCAGTATGACCAGAAACCCTCCACCTGACAGCATCGCTGTTATAAGCAGCACAATCTTGGTATGAAGCGAGAAGCGGCTCCAGCTTCTTTTGCGATACACATCCACAATAACAATAAATCCGATGCCGCCCATGATGAATAGGCTCGTAATGGCCAGATTCACGATAGGATCCCCTGCATAACCGACGAGACTGTCCGGCCAAAGCCCGAAGCCGGCGTTGTTGAAGGCTGAAACCGCGTGGAAGACGGCATAATAAGCCGCTTGCCCCGCTCCCAGCTCCGGCATCCATCGTAGCCACAGCAGCGCGGCGCCGGCTGCCTCGAATGAGAAGGTAATCAGCACAATCGCCTTGACCAGCTTGACCAGCCCTTTAATGGAGGTCGATTTGGTGGATTCCTGGATGAATACACGGTGCTTGAGTCCAATTCGTTTGCCCAGCAATAAGGCAATAATAACCCCATAAGCCATAAAGCCCATACCGCCGATCTGGATAAGCAGCATAATGACGTATTGTCCGAACAATGAGAAGGACGTTCCCGTATCAATAACTGTCAGTCCGGTGACGCAAACGGCCGATGTCGCGGTGAAGAGGGCGTCCAGCAAGCCGACGGATTCTCCGTCTGCCGACGACACCGGAAGCGCCAGCAGCAGCGCGCCCGCCGCTATAATGGCCGCAAAGCCAATAATCGTCCACTGATGCGGATTCAGCCCCCTTTTGTTCCGTAAGCCCGCAATGTCCATAATGGCCCCCATTAATCCTCAAGCGCTCTCTCGAAACGCTGAATATCCTTATTATTGCCAATGACGACAAGCATATCGCCCTCAAAAATGACCTCATCGGCATAAGGGGATACGATCAGCTCGCCCCGCTTTCTGCGGATCGCCATAACGGAGCAGCCGTATTTGGCTCGAAAATTTAACGTTTTTAACGTTTTGCTGTTGAATGTGGACGGCGCAAGCACCTCCACTAGACTGTGCTCGGGGGAGAGCTCCACATATTCGATCATATTTTTGGAGGTTACCTGATGAGCAACCCTGATGCCGGTATCCCGCTCCGGGTGTACGATATGATCGGCGCCAACACCCTCCAGCATGCGCTGATGGTAGTCGCTTGTCGCCTTGGCCGTCACCGTCCTGAGCCCCAGATCCTTCAAGATCAGCGTCGTCAGAATACTGGACTGCAGATCCTCTCCAATCGCCACGATGGCATGATCCATATTGCGGACGCCAAGCTTTCGCATCAAATTTTCGTCTGTAGAATCCGCCTGGAACACTTCCGTCATAACGGAGGCGAACTCCTGCACAATCCTCTCGTCCTTGTCAATGCCCATAACCTCGTGGCCCATGGACAGCAGCGTCCTGGTGACGCTGCCTCCGAACCTGCCCAAGCCAATTACCACAAATTGCTTCCTCATCATCGCCAGGCCTCTCTTCTCCTCAATTCACAACAGCAAAAAGACCACAGAGAAACAAGCTCTCTGTGGTCTAGGTAACATAGGTCACAAGTGAACGCCTTTATCTCTCGAGCAACGCTTACGAGGTTAGCTGTCGGATTCGGGAGTCGAGCTCTCCCTACCATACAAATGGATTCACCCCTGTGACGGCGCAATGTATCGTTCAATCGTTGCGTAAGCGCCACTTTGGTTCCCCCGCTTTTCCTTTCGGAAAACTCAGCGTTTCACTTATTCGGTTATGAGCCTATGCTACTCCTTTCTTGCCATATTGTAAAAGTCGATTCCCGTTCGCAATAAGCGGATTCCGATAAAAAAACGAAGCTTGCAGCGCTTACATTCAGGCATTGGGCACGCAAGCTTTAATTATTTCGTTTTTTTGCCGTTTTTCATGTAGAAGCAGGCTGAAGGCGCTCATGCAAATAATCCACAATATGAAGGGCTTCCATATGCGTCTCCGGAGCATGCTTCTGGATGCCGAGCTTCATCTGAAGCAGACAGCCGGGATTGCTCGTCAGCATATAACGCGCTTGGGTAGCCGAAGCATGCTCCATCTTGTGCTTCAGTAGTTGTCCCGCCATCTCCGGCTGGGTTACGTTGTAGATGCCTGCGGAGCCGCAGCAGCGATCCGCCTCCTTCATCTCCGTGTATGCGGCACCCTCCACGCTTCGGAGAAGCTTCCGGGGCGCGTCTGAGCTCTTCATCACGTTGCGCAGGTGGCAGGAATCCTGATAGGTAATCGCGATGGCGCCAGCCTCGCCGGAACCCTCCGTGAAGCGTGGCACACGCCCCCGCTCCATAATCAAGCTGCTCACGTCAATAACGCGGGAGGCGAACCACCTGGCGTCCTCTCTAAGCCTCTCGTCCCGCTCCTCCTGCAGAAGATGATCGTATTCCACCAGCAGCGCGCCGCAGCCGCCCGCGTTGGAAACAATATACGAAACTCCCGCTTCCCGGAACGCCGCAATATTGTTTTTCGCCAGCGACCGAGCCTCGGCCAGCTCACCGCTATGCGCGTGCAAGGCGCCGCAGCAGGCCTGCGACTCCGGAATCACAACATCAAAGCCCGCCTCTGACAGCAGCTTCACCGTATTGACGTTGGTGCCCGCGAACATCACGTCCATTATGCAGCCCCGGAACAGCGCGACCTTGGCAATCGGCTCTCCCTTGGCAGGGTAGAACGAGCCGAGCCGCTCCACAACACCCTTCGATGTTGCGTCAGGCAATATACGCTCCATCTCGCGCAGATGCTCCGGCAGCAGCTTCATGATCCCGCTTCCTCTGGCCAGCTTGCGCAGCCCCGACTTCTGATACAACGCCATGGAGCCGCCCAGCAGCTTCAAGCTTGCCCGCTTCGGGAATACGCCGCGGAACATCAGCTTACGTAAGCCTGCGACAGGGGCGCGGTGCTCCGCATGAGCCTCAATGGCGTCTCTGGTCTGCTCGATCAGCGCCCCGTATTTGACGTCGGCTGGACAAGCCGGCTCGCAGGCGCGGCAACCCAGGCAATGATTCATCTGATCCTGGAACGCCTGGTCCGGATCCATTAACCCGTCGGCGACCGCCTTCATCAGTGCGATTCTGCCGCGAGGGGATTCCGGCTCAATGCCCGTCTCCCGGAAGGTGGGACAAGCCGGAAGACAAAAGCCGCAGCGCATACAATTCGTGAGCTGATCATAATCCAGCTTGTTCAGCAGCGTCTGCGCCAGAGGATTCGCATGCTGGATATTCGGTTTTCGTCTGATATTTATTTCAGCCATGCTGAATGACCACCCTTTTTTTGGTTTGCTTGGCGAATATTTTGCCGGGATTCAACAGATTATGGGGATCGAAGGCGGCTTTGATGCCCTTCATCACCTCTATGCCGGGCTCGCCAACCTTCCATGCCAAATAAGGCGCCTTGACGAGCCCAACGCCATGCTCGCCCGTTATGGTCCCGCCCAGCTCGATGGAGGCCTCGAAAATTTCCGCGAAGGCTTCCTCCACGCGATGAATTTCCTCCGCATCCCTTGCGTCGGTGGTGGCGGTAGGATGCAGATTGCCGTCTCCCGCGTGACCGAACGTGGCGATCGTGACGTTATATTTGCGCGCAATTTCGTTAATGCGGAGCACCATATCGGCTATACGCGATCTTGGAACCGTTGCGTCCTCCAATATGGTGGTGGGACGAAGGCGGGCAAGCGCGGTGAAGGCGCTGCGCCGAGCTGTCAGCAGCCGCTCTGCCTCCTCTCGGCTCTCCGCCACCTCTACGCGGTCAGCGCGCTCCGCCTCGCAGATTCCCTGAATTCGCGCGATGTCCCGCTCCACCGATTCCGGATCGCCGTCCTGCTCGATCAGCAGAATAGCCTCCATATCGCGAGGCAGGCCAAGCTTGGCGTAATCATCCACGACGCGAATCGTCGGATTGTCCATAAATTCAAGCGTGGCCGGAATGATCCGGGCTTCAATAATGCGCGACACTGTTCTTGCCGCGCCGTACAAATCGCGGTACATGGCCAGCATTGTTTTTTTGGTCTTGGGCGGCGGAATCAGCTTCAGGGTAGCCTCTGTAATGATCGCAAGCGTGCCTTCCGAGCCGACAAGGAGCTTGGTCAGATCATACCCCGCGACATCCTTCATCAGCTTGCCGCCTGTACGAATGACGCTGCCATCCGCCAGCACCGCTTCCAGTCCGATCACATAGTCTTTGGTGGTGCCGTATTTCAGCCCGCGAAGCCCGCCGGAGCATTCCGCGATATTGCCTCCAATTGTGCTGATCTTCATGCTGCTGGGATCCGGCGGATAGAATAAGCCCCTCGCTTCGATCTCTGCAATATAATCCGCTGTTATGATGCCGGGCTGCACCGTTGCCGTCAGATTCTCTTCATCAATTTCCAATATCCGGTTCATCCGATGCATAACCATGACGATGCCGCCCTCAACGGGCACCGTGCCGCCGCATAGATTGGAGCCTGAGCCACGGCTGACGAGCGGCACGCGATGGGCATGCAGCACCTTCATGATGGCGGATACCTCAGCTGTTGACGATGGATAGATGACACCGTCGGGAAGCGATTGGAGCATAGGCGTTCCGTCATAGGAGTGGGCGACAAGCGCCTCGCGATCCTCGCGATAATAGGCATCGCCAACGATGGAGCGGAGCTGCTGCGACAATTCAGGCTTAAGCTTGGGCATATGTAATAGAGCCTCCCTCTAATTGATCAGGTCATCAGATGACTTTTCAATCATTATAGCTTATGCTTAGATAGAAATACATCTATTTTTTGAGACGCGTATAGAGGAAGGCGATGAATCCCATGAGGATCGAGACGGAGAAGGGGCATGAAATCGTAGGCCGTATTATATTGGAGAAAATAGCGGAAGGCGTCTGGCCGCCAGGCTCCAGGCTTCCATCTGTCGTGGACCTGTCCACCCAGTTCGGCGTCGGCCGTTCGACTATCCGGGAAGCCTTGAGCGCCCTCAAAGCGACGGGCTGGCTGGATATCCGGCACGGAGGCGGCACATTTGTGAAGAAGGAGCTGCCCTCAGATTCTGATCCTGCTGGCGGAGTGCCTCTTTTCCAAAGGGCGCAGTCCATATTGGAGCTTCTGGAGGTCCGGCACATATTGGAGGCGGGAACCGTCGCTTATGCGGCGGAACGGCGAACGGAGGAGGACCTGCAGCAATTATCGGACATCCTGAACAGCATGGAGCTGGCGCTTCGCGACCAGGATACCGCAGCGGGTGAACGCGCAGACGCAGCTTTCCATGCGGCTATTGCCCAAGCATCGCGCAATTCCTTGCTCAGCCAGCTGATGGATTCGCTGTCCCAGCGCTTTAGTGAAACGATTGGACAAACCCGGGAGCTGTGGTTCTACCGTGAGCAAGCAACGGCGGAAAGACTGCTGGAGGAGCACCGCTCTATCTACCAAGCCATCGCGGAGGGCAGTCCGGCTGAAGCAGTAAGGCGTATCCGGGAGCATCTTGCCAAGGTGGAGTCCGTGCTCCGGGAAGAGCATCCCTCCAGTTAACGCAAACAAGCCTCACGGCATAATCCGACAGGCGAATAGGTTGCGTATAGCACTATATGATCAAGCTTGGTATAATAATAGGCATATTGTCACAATAACGGGACCCTTGATCGGGAGGAAATGACTATGCAACGTTATGGCAAGGTGATTGCCGAGCTCCGCAAGAAGAGGGGCATGAACCAGGAGACGCTTGCCGGACTGCTCGGTATTACGCGCGCGTCGCTATCCCATTACGAAACGAACCGCAGGGAGCCGGATTATGAATTGCTCAGCCGGATCGCTGATTTTTTCCATGTCTCGCTGGACTATCTGATGGGCAGAAGCATGAATCCGACAGCCTCGGTGAACCCTCACGTGTCTGAATTTTTGAGCCGTGTGGAGCTTGCCGACGAATCCGTCACGGAGCGCTTCGAGCTCACCATCGACGGACGTACGCTGACGAACGAGGAAACCAGGAGATTTATTGATTTTATAAGAGCGGAACGCGCTTTAGGCTAGCCTCTTCCCCGCTTTCGCTGGGCTGTTCATTCAGAAATGGGACAGCCTCGGGCTCTATGCCAAGCTGCTCCAGCACTTCATAGACATCAATAACAATTCGTTGATTCTCGCGCAAGGGGCAACACCCTTTCCTGGCCGGAATGCTGAACGAATTCATTATACTAAGCCGTACATACGCTGTAAACGAGCCTTTTTTGTCAGAATATACGAGGTTTCGTCGATACGGGGCGAATAGCACGTATTACGCATCTGGACCCACCCTTGAGATGACAAAAAACCGGGGCTAGCCCCGGTTTTGTCATTGTCATTAAGTTGTTGACTTCGCACCATGCTGGAAATAGGGAATTCTGCACATCACTTCCTGCAGGGTGAATTGATTCAAATATTGAATCGTATGCCTCTCCGCTTCGTGCAAAATATTCTCCAGCTCCCGATCCAGTTGAATGCCCGCTTCCCCGCACTCGCTCTGCCCCGTCCCGCAAGGGTCCTCCTCGCAGCATTCCCTCTTGCCCGGATGGACAGCCTCATAAATCTCGCCCAGCGTCAAGCTGTCGGCAGGCTTCTTCAGGAAGTAGCCGCCCTCTCGCCCACCCCGGGATTCTACGATTCCCGCAGCCGCCAGCGATTGAAGAACTCTTCGCAAAAACGTGGCGTGCGAATCCACTTGGCCCGCAATGACGGCGCTTGACAACACGCAGTTCTTCTGGGCAAGTCTCGCAACGGCGTGCATCGCGATCTTGAAATGCGGCGGTCCGAAGTCAATCCCCTTATCCGCTACACTCATTTTCGTTCTCCTCCTTGGTCGGCGGCTCCCGCAGTCTCCCTTCATTATATGGTGTTCTACCAGCCTTGGCAATCTACTGGAATATCATCTAGTGAAACTTAGAATGCTTGGCCAGCCTCATAAGCTTTCTGCAGACCTTCGCCAATAATGGCTTCCTTGCGGTCCTGGAATTGGTTATGCCCTTCGATGACAATCGTTTCTGTCTGATGAACGCCGATAAAACCAAGCATTGTAGCGACATACTTCAGCGACATCTCGATTTGCTGAGCCGGGCCTTCGCTGTACACGCCGCCTCTTGCGTTCAGCAGCGCCACTTTTTTGTCGCTTACAAGTCCAACAGGACCTTGCTCCGAATATTTGAACGTTTTGCCAGCTTGCGTAATGTAGAAGAAATACGTAAGCAGCTGCGCAGGAATTGTGAAGTTCCAGAGCGGGAACGCGAATACAACCTTGTCCGCCGCCAAGAATTGCTCCAGGTAACGGTTCGCGACAGCCGCAAGCTCCTGCTCCTCAGCCGTTGCTTCCATGCCTTTCGCTTCCTTGAATAAGCCAGTCATCATGGCGTTATCATAATAAGGGAGCTTCTCCCCGAACAGGTCCAGCTCCGTAATGTTTGCTTCAGGATTAGCTTCCTTGAAGCCCTTCAGAAAGGAATCGTACATTTGTGCGCTGACTGCCATTTCGATTGGACGATCGTTCGCTTTGATGAATAAAACATTGCTCATGAAAACATTCTCTCCCTTTTAATATGTGCTTGGATCTAGCACAATTTTTATTATTTTTATCGGCTGCATTCCCATTCGCCCTCCGCCATTGAAATGCAACCGGCATAGGCACATTATAAACCCTTCTAACTCAATGTGCAATACTAACTTTTATAAAGTTTATTTCGTTACGCTCGTTATGGCGCCGACGCAATAAACCGCCGCGAAGGTATTCCCTATCACGACGGTTTTTTGTTGTGTGCACATAACATCCCCATGTCTTCACACTTTATTTTCTTTGAATAATGGAGCGTCTTGCCTAAATTGTGGTAAGCTCGGCTTATATCGTTTTTAAAGAACGTCTACATGAGAGGATGAATGATTGTGAGCAAATATTCCATGACAGGCAAATTAATTGCGCAGCCCGGCAAACGCGAGGAGCTCGCACATATCTTATTGCAAGCCGCTCAAGGCTTGGAGGACAATGAGGACTGCCAATTGTATCTCGTCAACCTGGACGAAAATAATCCCGATGCGATCTGGGTCATGGAGCTATGGACCAGTGCCGAAGCTCATGCGCAATCGCTAAAAAATCCGTCTACAGTCGCGCTCATTCAGGGAGCCCGACCGCTCATTGCCGGAATTGAGCCTATCAAGCTCCGTCCAGTCGGTGGGAAAGGCTATTAAGAGGGACATACATGAGAGAGGATGATTTCATTGGCTGCCACAGGTAACGCAGAACGTAAGGAACAAGTTATTCGCCATATTGCGAGCCGAGCGCTCGCCGCTCCGCTGCTGCCCAGCGGACTATGGTACCATGGCGATATTCGCGATAATTTCTATGATGCATCTTATCTATTTGCAGCCGCGCAAAGCAAGCTGCTGTCCGGGCAGGAGGCCGAACGGGCGAGCGAGCTTGCAGCAAGCGTATTGGAGAAGGTGCTTTCCTTGCAGGACATGGATCCGACAAGCGCCACTTACGGACATTTCCCGCTTAAGCTCGGAGAAGAGCTCCATCTGGCCAAGCCACACCCTCTGCCCGTGGAGCTGATGGGACCGCTCATGGCTTTATTCCTGCAGCAGTTCGGCGAACATATGCCAAGCTCCTTGCGGAACTCGTTCGATAATGCGGTCTGGCACATGTACAAGTCCCAATATTATGTTACGCCACTTGAGCGATTCGGTCATCATGTAGCGAAGCATACGGCAGGCGCGCTCATCTACGCGGTCATATATAACGACGATAGCCTGCTTCGGGCAAGCCATGAGCGAATCCGGGCTACTCTAAGCCAAGTCCGGACATACGGCATGACGGAATATGGCTCTCTCCCATGGTTCTGGCATTGGGTACAGGCTTTCGCCGCTGCATGGGAGCTGGCAACCGACGAAGCGGTTCGCAAGGATTTATCGGAATTGCTGGAATGGCTGTGGGAGGAACGCGCCTCCTATTATTTGCATGGTGCATGGGTTGGCCCTCACTGTCGCTCCTGGCCGCATGACGCACCTGCCGATCGCAACTTGGCAATGGATTATGTGCAATTCGGCGATATCCCGATGCCGGATCAATGGCCGAGAGTGGAATATGCAGGCTTGCTTGCTTATGATATTTCTGATGCGGTCCGCAGTCGCGTGTTCAATAGAACATACCCGATTGAGCATAAACGTACTTACCCTTTGTCCGCTGAACAACCACAGAGCAGGCTGCACAGCTATACCTACATGACGGAACAATTCGCTCTCGGCGGCATGAAGGAACGGCGGCTGGAGTTCGACAACGAGCAGCGGCGATGGGATTTTTCTTTTCCTATACGAGAAGACTCTGTTAATCAAGCGTATTTCTATTCCCCTGCGGGCGCCCACGACGCACGGCATAGCGGCGATTGTGAAGAAATTGCGATCCATCGCGGGTGTGTAATTGCCATATACCGGCCGCATCCACAAGGGAGCGACATTGCAGGAATTCTTCCTCTCCCCGACTCCGGCACCGAGTGGACGCTGGAGGGTACATCGCTCTATGGCAAGGTCAATGACACGTACATAGCCATACATGCGTTGCATCATCTCCGAATCGAACGGGGAACGGATCGATATGATGTGCGTTCAGAAGGCTCCGAGGGCAACGTTATCGTGATGGAAGCCGTGACAGTAGCGGAAGCCTCGCTGCACCATATCGATTCATTAGGGGCATTTATTGCTTCCAGCCGTAACAGACAGCCCTTGTTCTCCGATGCTAAGCTTGGAGGTCGTTACAGCTTGTTTAACGGCGACATGCTTGAGCTCCAGCTGGAAGACGACAATACACCGGCTGCTAAGGTCAACGGGGAACCGATGTGGCAGTTTTAAGCTCTTTCTTACCTCCCTCGCCACATTTCCACCTCAACGCACTCATACAATGGTAAAAACGCCGGCGGGAGGTGCAGGTGAATTGAATGAGACGAAAAGGCGGGTCGATCGCGAGCTCGGAATGCTGGCAGATGATTTGCTCGGCAGGCAAGAGGAGGACGGCACTTGGCGATTTTGCTTCGAGAACGGCACTATCATTGACGCGTATGTCATCCTGCTGTATCGCTGCCTGGAGCGGGACGACAACGAAGCGTTAATCCAGCAGCTGCACGATCGGATTCTATCGCAGCAAGAGCCGGACGGCTGCTGGCGTTGGTTTCGGGACGAAGCCGATGGCAGCCTGTCTGCCACTATTGAGGCTTATTACGCCCTGTTGAGCTCTGGCTACAGCCGGCCGGAGGATGCTGCAATGAGACGGGCCAAGGCTTTTATACTGACCAAAGGCGGTGCGGATCAAGCGGACAGCATCCTGACCAAAGCTATTCTGTCCGCAACCGGGCAACAGGATTGGCCGCTCTCCCTCACCTCCATCCCGCTGGAAATTATGCTCATTCCAGATTCGATGCCGCTGAACCTCTTCTCCTTCTCCGGATACGCGCGTGTGCATCTTGTGCCCATGCTAGTTATGGCGTCCCGGACGTTTGCGATTCGACCGGACCGGCTTCCTGACCTGTCGGACCTCTTCCCGTCACGCGAAGCGACCGAGCCGTCCAGCCATACAGGCAACGCTTCGCTCGCAGCGTTTGGCGAAGGCTTGGCCCGGCTTATCGGCAGCCCCCGTTCTCTGCAAGATGCCGCCGCAGACAAGGCGGAACAATTTATGCTTCAGCGGCTGGAATCGGACGGCTCTCTATACAGCTATGCTACCAGCACAGTGCTCCTTGTATTCGCTCTCCTTGCCCTTGGCTATGAGCGCAGCCATCCCCTTATCCATAAAGCTTGCGAAGCACTCGCGGCCATGCGCTGCAAAACCTGTACAACGATTCAAAATTCTCCTGCCGACATTTGGGATACGGCCTTGATGGCCTATGCGCTGCAGCAAGCCGGCGTGCCGCGTCATCATCCCGTCATCGTGAAAGCCGCTAATTATTTGCTTGGCAAGCAGCATACTCGCAAGGGAGATTGGAGCAGGAACAACCCCAACGCCGCTCCAGGCGGCTGGGGCTTCTCCGAGACGAATACGATCAACCCGGATGTTGACGATACGACAGCCGCGCTTCGCGCCATCCGACCATTCTCATCCATGGACGAACCCTTCCAGGACGCATGGAACAGAGGACTTTCCTGGACGTTATCGATGCAGAACAAGGACGGCGGCTGGCCAGCCTTCGAGAGAAATATCGACAATAAGCTGCTGACGATGCTTGCCATTGATGGGGCCAAGGCTGCGGCAATCGACCCTTCCGTGCCGGACTTGACGGGCAGAACACTTGAATTTCTAGGCCGATTCGCCCGTCTGCGCGGCGATCACCGCATCATGCGCCGCGGCGCCGACTGGCTGCTCCGCAATCAACGGGAGGACGGCTCCTGGTACGGGCGATGGGGAATCTGTTATGTGTATGGAACTTGGGCAGCGTTAACAGGCCTGACTGCAGCCGGCCTTAGCTCCGAGCATGATGCCGTGCGAAAAGGCTGCGAGTGGCTGCTCCACATTCAGAACGAGGATGGCGGCTGGGGCGAATCCTGCAGCAGCGATTCCAGTGGGAGCTACGTACCGCTTGGTGCCAGCACGCCGTCGCACACCGCATGGGCTCTTGAAGCGCTGATCGCGGCGTCCCCTTCCGCCACTTCCGAGATCGAACGAGGCATGCTCCGACTATGCGATATGCTGCATGAGGACAATTGGACGTCCCGTTACCCTACGGGTGCGGGTCTGCCTGGCACCTTCTACATCCATTATCACAGCTACCGCTACATATGGCCCTTGATTGCGCTCTCGCGGTTCAAGAATCGATTCGGAGGTGCTGTCCCGGAGTAGCACTATCGATTGGCACTCCATCTACGCCTCTTAAAATTGCTTGCTACAATGAAAAACATCGACCCCCTGGGATCGATGTTTTTCATTGTGTTATTCGTCCTTGCCTGCTGCGACCGCCGCCTCCGAAGAAAATTTCTCCCGGTACATTCGCGGCAAATGCTGAATTTTATAATTAATCGTGTTCAAGCTGTCCTGCAGCGACTTCAGCTGCGCCTCGACGTTCTCCCTGTGGCGGATCAAAATTTGCAGCCCTTTCTCCAGCACCGCGTCGTGATCCATGCAATGCCGGATCAGTATTCGAATATCCTTGATCGGCATGCCCGTCTGCTTCAGGCAGCAGATGAGATCGATCCAATCAATGTCCTGCTCCTGGAACACTCTTGCTCCGTTCATTCGATCGACGAACGGCAGCAGCCCCTCTTTGTCGTAATATCGGATCGTATGTATGGTAAGCCCTGTTCTTTGGGCAACCTGTGAGATGGTAAAGCTCATATGATGTCCCTCTCCCGTTCGTGTCGTCGTTCGGTGCTTTGAGATTACTAGAGGGAAACTTTTTTGTCAATGTCAAGCGTTAGCGGCCCCCCAGAAAACTTTGCAAAAAGGTTGTTGACCTCGAGTTCACTCTATACCTTATCTTATAAATGAAGATCAATCGAGAGGAGCAATATTGGAATGAAATACATAAACATTGCGGGCACTGATCTGAAAGCATCCAATATTATTATGGGCTGCATGCGTATTAAACAACTGTCGCTGCCGGAGGCAGAGGCGCTGATTCGCACAGCTATGGAGGAGAACGTGAACTTCTTCGACCATGCCGACATCTACGGCGGCGGCGAATGCGAAGAGCATTTCGCTCAAGCAATCGGCATGAACCCCTCCATTCGTGATGGGATGATTCTGCAGAGCAAATGCGGGATTCGCAGCGGCTACTTCGACTTCTCCAAGGAGCATATTCTAGCATCAACGGATGGCATTCTGAAACGGCTGAATACCGACTACCTCGATATCCTGCTGCTGCACCGTCCGGACTCGCTTGTTGAACCGGAGGAGGTTGCCGAAGCGTTCGATCAGCTGCAAGCAAGCGGCAAGGTTCGCCATTTCGGCGTATCCAACCATACTCCGCTTCAGATCGAGCTGCTCAAAAAATATGTCAAGCAGCCGCTTGTCGTCAATCAGCTGCAGCTTAGCGTGACTCACACGCCGATGATCGACTCCGGCATCGCGCTTAATATGGACCATGCCCAATCTGTGAACCGGGACAGCGGCATACTGGATTATTCCCGACTGCACGATATGACGGTTCAAGCCTGGTCTCCGTTCCAGAAGGGCTTCTTCAACGGTCCGTTCCTAGGCGATCTGGAGACGTATCCGGAGCTGAACAAGCTGATGGACGAGCTCGCCGCCAAATACGAGGTGACGACCACGGCGATAGCCGTTGCCTGGATTACACGCCATCCTGCGAACATTCAAGTCATAACCGGCACAACCAACGTTACCCGACTCAAGGATTCCTGCCAAGGCTCCGACATTCCGCTCACGCGTGAAGAGTGGTATGCCATGTACAAGGCCGGGGGCAAGATCGTTCCATAAGCTGGATAAAAAAGCCGTTTGCGTCCATGATGCGAACGGCTTTCTCTATGTTCCACTGCCAATGGTTGCTCCTGCTCGACATAATCCTTACAATAAGTAATCATGCAAGCAAGAAAGAGGTGTGCCGTTATGCGCAACCGGAAAGCTGGATATGGACCCCTTCATCAAACGGGAGGCGGGTGTCCGGTAGAATATACACTCGACGTGATCGGCGGAAAGTGGAAAGGCATTATTTTATACCATCTGATTGACGGGACCAAACGATTCAACGAATTTCGTAATATTTGCCCCACTATCACTCAGCGTATGCTCACATTACAGCTGAGAGAGCTGGAGGAGGACGGGGTTATTCATCGCGAAGTGTTCCAGGAGATCCCTCCGAGAGTGGAATATTCGTTAACGGAATTCGGCCGTACGCTTGAGCCCATTATTCTGATGATGCGGGACTGGGGCAATGCTCACAGGAACAGGAACAGGACCTGCGAGTCAGCCACTTCAGATCTTGAGCAAAGCTCCCATTAGTATCATTCTTGATACTACGGCACATCATTGTGCGTACTTACATCCCGTGAGCCTATCTCCTATAATAAGGGCTAATAAGATTAAAGGAGTGGATGCTACATGTTAAAGGAACAAATTCTGGAGGCCTATCGCTTCCGTCATGCAACCAAGGAATTTGACGTTGACCGTAAAGTTTCGAGGGCTGACTTCGACTTTATAATGGAAACTGGCCGCTTGTCCCCCAGCTCATTCGGCTTCGAGCCGTGGAAATTTCTAATCGTGCAAAGCTCCGAATTGCGGAGCAAGCTGCTGCCGATCACGTGGGGAGCGCAAAAAACATTGCCAACAGCAAGCCATTTCATGGTGCTGCTGACTCGTACCGCAGACAGCATGCATCCTTCGTCCCAGCATATCCAGACGATGATGAGAGAGGTCCAGCAGCTTCCCGAGGAGGTTATTGGCCAGAAAGGAGAGAGGTATGGCAAGTTTCTCGAACACGACTTCGAGCTGCTTGGCAACGACCGAGCGATGTTCGAATGGGCCAGTCGTCAGACTTATATTGCGCTAGGAAACATGATGACGGCAGCTGCGATGATCGGCATCGATTCCTGCCCGATTGAGGGCTTCGATAAACATCAGGTTGAAGAGCTGCTGCGAAGCGAAGGACTTCTGAAGGGCAATGAGTTTGGCGTTTCCTGCATGGCCGCATTCGGTTACCGGGCACGAGAGCCCCGCGAGAAAACAAGAAGAGCTGTTGAACAGATCGTTCAGTGGGTGGAATAAAGCTCCCGGTATTGTCCCGGCGTCATTCCCGTCCATCTCTTGAAGGCGCTCTGGAATGCGCTCGGCTCCGAGAAGTGAAGCGCGTACGCGATATCGCCAATTGAATATTCTCGTCGCTTCAGATAGCCCATGGCCAGCTCCTTGCGAACGGCTGCCGTCAAGCTGTGGAAGGTTGTGTTCTCCTTCTTCAGCTTGAGCTGGAGTGTCCTCGCGCTGGTGCCAAGCGCCTCAGCGGTCTGCCGCAGCGTGGGGAAATAAGCACCCATATTCGCCTTTATCCATCTCGTCACCTGTGCGGACACACTGTCCGCTGGCGTCAAGCCGTCCATCGTCTCTTGCGCGATCGCCTCGAACGCCGCCAGCAGCTTGGGATCGGCATAAAGGACGGGATAATCGAGCACCTCACGCGCCAGCCTCAGTATATTATCCGGCCCTTGGAATACGGGAACCGTGCCGAAGCAAGACACATACGGAGCCGTATCCGATGGCTTGCCATGTGAGAATTGAATGCCTAGCAGAGGCACAGTCCGATTGCTGATGCGGCAGATCATCCGGTAGACCGAGCTCGCCATATCCTCGACGCAGTGCCGAGACATGCTGCCCGGCTGCTGCAGGACTAACCTTAGCCTCAGCTCATCTCCGGCCAGCTCCCGCTCCAGATTGAAGCCGCTGCACAATATCGTGTTATATCTCTCATAAGCCTGCAGCGCGTCACTTACCTTCCCGGAATGCATCATGACGTAACCGAGGATGCCCATATCGGCGAAATCCGTAATCTGGCCCTGTTGCAGACCAAAATGCTCATCACCCGTATAAGCTGCCGCCTCCTTCATTAATCGCTCCAGCTCTTCTCCCGGAATTCGCGCCTCCACATCCTTCAGCACACGGGCATCGAAGCCTGCATGCTCGAAGAACTTGGAGGGCTCAACCCTTCTGTGTGTTAATGATTTCAACAGGGGGTACACCATCGAGACCGCTACGCCTTGATCCGCCAAGCCTGGTCCCTCCTTTGCGTCATTTCACACCTTTGTTGCGCATCCCATCATTTTTTATTTCAAGGTATCCCTATATGCTAGTTGCAGCTGCTCATTACTATCATATAGGAGGAACACCCTCATGACTATGAAAATTCTCATCATCAACGGACATCCCGACCCGCTAAGCTATTGTGCGGCTCTGACTGACGCATATAGCAAGGGAGCGGCTGAGAGGGGAGCGGAGGTACAGACCATCCACCTCAGCCGCATCACCTTCAACCCGAACCTGCAGTTCGGCTTCCGCCAAAGAACGGAGCTTGAGGAGGACTTGCTGGAGGCGCAGAGGCTGATCCAATGGGCCGAGCATCTTGTGTTTGTATATCCTACCTGGTGGGGCTCCATGCCGGCTGTGCTCAAGGGCTTCATCGACCGCATCTTCCTGCCGGGCTTCGCCTTCAAGTACCGGGAGAGCTCCAGCTTATGGGATAAGCTCCTGAAGGGCAGAACAGCGCATCTCATTGTCACGATGGATACGCCCTCGTGGTACAACCGATTCATTTATCGGCAGGCAGGGCACAATGTGATGAAGCGGAATATACTGAGTTTTTGCGGGATTCGTCCCGTTCGGGTAACGGAGATTGGACCGGTCAAAACATCCACCCCCGAGAAGCGTGCAAAGTGGCTGGAGCGCATCCGGCAATTAGGCTCCCGGCTTGCCTGAAGAAAAACCTATAGATTTTATAATAAAAGCAATACTTTCTAAGGTGGCTGGAGCGATGAAAATTTATTAAAATTAAACGGATACCTATGCCTGTTCAGAAACGGAGAAGGAGATTACGACATGCCGAAGCAGAATGAACCGTTAGTGACTCATATTTATACCGCTGACCCGTCCGCTCATGTGTTCGAAGGCAAAATTTATGTTTACCCTTCCCATGACCTGGATCATGAGAAGCAGTCCAATGACAACGGGGATCAATATGATATGGAGGACTATCATGTCCTATCCATGGATAACCCGGACGCGCCCTGCGTCGATCATGGACAAGCGCTTCACATCAAGGACGTGCCGTGGGCCAAGCAACAAATGTGGGCTCCGGACGCCGCTTTCAAAAACAATACGTATTATTTATTTTTCCCGGCGCGGGATCACGACAACATATTCCGCATCGGCGTTGCCACAAGTGCATCGCCTGCCGGTCCATTCACTCCTGAGCCAAGCTATATCCCGGGAAGCTTCAGCATTGATCCCGCCGTATTCATTGATTCAGATAATCGAGCTTATATGTATTTCGGCGGATTATGGGGAGGCCAGCTCGAGAAATGGCAGACTGGCAGCTTCGTGCCAGAGGCAGAGGGACCAGCCGCCGACGCGCCTGCGCTTGGACCAATTGTCGCCGAGTTAAGCGAGGATATGCTCACCTTCAAGACTGCTCCTCAAGAAATCTCAATTGTCGATGAGAATGGGCAGCCCCTTCTTGCCGGTGATGAGGAGCGCAGATATTTCGAAGGGCCGTGGATGCACACTTACAATGGACGGTATTATTTGTCCTACTCGACAGGCTCTACGCACAAGCTCGTGTATGCGGTGAGCGAAAGCCCTACAGGACCCTTCACCTTCAAAGGCACAATCCTGACGCCGGTGATCGGATGGACCACCCACCACTCCATTGTTGAGTTTGACGGCAAGTGGTATCTGTTCTACCACGACAGCTCCTTATCCGGTGGAGCAGACAACAAACGTTCTGTCAAATTCACGGAGCTGAAATATAACGAAGACGGCACCATCGTGACGATCCATCCTTACGACAAAGCATAAGAGAGAACATGCTGTACACGCTAACCAAAAGCCCGGCATCGCGAAGTCGCAGGACTTCCTGAATGCCGGGCTTTCTGTTTTATAAAGACAAGCTTGGATATATCATCACTTTGATGCTCGTATCCTTCTGTGTTCGCGCCGTCTCCACTGCTTCCCTAATATCTGCCAAGGCGTAACGATGAGTAATGATTTTCTCAATGTCAACAGTGGACCGTTGAAGGGCGTGAATCGCTGCAGGATACGTATTGGCATATCGAAAAATACCAAAAGCATCGATCTCAGCATCTATAAATGCACCCATGTCCATCGGGACCGCATCCATGGCTGGAAGACCAACAAAGACAATACGTCCTCCGCGGCGAACTAGCTTAATCGTGTCAGCCATAGCGCGTGCATTGCCTGAAGTTTCAACAACAAGCGTAATGCCTCCTCCATCTGTCAATTCATTTAAACGTTGTGCCACATTTTCTGAAGAGGGATCGAGTGCCGCCGTAAAGCCCATTTCGAGAGCTAGCTTGCGCCTATACGGCACAACATCGGTTCCGTAAATTTCAGATATGCCGAACAGCTTCGCCGCCTGGCCAGCCAGCAAGCCAATTGGCCCAAGTCCTGTCACAAGCAATCGATCAAACGGCTTGGCCCCTCCTCTCTGCATGGCGTGAAAGCCTACGGACAGCGGCTCCAGCATCGCTCCAGTCTCGAAGCTCATGCCCTGAGGAAGCTTGAACAGCAGATCGCTCGACACCGTAATATATTCCGCCCAAGCGCCATTCACGGGTGGGGTGGCCAAAAACACAACCTCTTCACATAAGTTATAACGCCCTGTCTTGCAATATTCGCAGCATCCGCACGTTGCACCTGGCTCTACCGCTACACGGTCGCCAACCAATATATTTTTTACATGTTTGCCTACTGCAACAACCTCACCAGACACCTCATGACCCAGCACAATTGGCTCCCGAACTATATAACGTCCAATTCTGCCATGCTCATAATAATGAACATCTGATCCGCAAACCCCAATACAATATACTTTGATAAGCGCCTCGTGATCCTTCGGCACCGGGATGTCTATCTGCTTAATCCCGATGCTCATGGGCTCGTCGAGAATTGCCGCATACATCTTCCCCATATTCAGCACTTCCATTCGTTATTATAGTCCAGCGTACAATGCCAGCTTGGCAAACATGTCTTCAAGTGTATATCTCGGATCGACATTTTGATAAACCCGAATATAGCGTTCCGTCTGAGCATGTACATATAACATATCCTCCGTAATGCGCGGCGCCGGCTTCATCTCATATTCGAAACGATGGTCGTCCAGAAGCAGGCTGACAGTAGGTGAATCGCCAAGCGACCAGCTTTCGCCTTTTGGCCAGTCGTTGTTGGGCATAACTTGCGCTGCCCAATCATTAAACGCTATTAACTGGTCGAAGAGATACCGCCCGATCTCTCCACATGGCCTCACCTTAAGAGCTAGCTCGGCAAGCGTGACTTTCACATTCGAATACACATTTATCGGAACCTGCCACACATCGATTCCAGATTGAAATAGTACATTTGCGGCATGAATATCGTTGCGAAGATTAAATTCCCAGCCGCCATTTGGCCACTGCCCCCCGCCAATCCAGATCGCAGTCAATCGCCCGGCAATAGCAGGCTCCATCAAGAAAGCAGCAGCCAAGTCCGTAATTGGACCAAGGAAAACGACATATAAAGGAGTTGGATCGTCAGATAGCGCTTCACGTATGATCAGCTCAGCACCTTCGGAAATCTGTGGGGTGAACTCATCTACCAATGCCTCTGTTGCTCCCTTAAAAACGGGAACCTGTTCTTCCATATCCATAATGGAAAGCACCTTCTGAATTTCATCGTAGCTTTCCTGCATGGAATTGTTTGTACGATCCTTGCCAAAGTGTGCGGCGATAAGACCTTTAATCAAAAAACGGGGAGTTAGCAGGGCATGAACAATTGCGAATTGATCGTCTGCCTCATTTTTGGCATCGGTGTTCATAATAAGTCGAATTTTTTTATTCTGAGGTACATCGAATGGTAATCTATTCATCTTATCACACTCCTATTAGGTCACCTTATTCGGCTTGTTATCCATTTCGCCATTCCCAATGATTAACCTTTTACACCGCCCACTTTAATACCAGCCACAAAGTACTTCTGCAGGAATGGATAGACCATCAAGATCGGAATAGCTCCAACAATCAATTGGGATGCTTTAATGGAACGATCGTTCAACTTAGCCATCATCATCGCATCCGTCGTACTCATCGTCATAGAGTTGAAATTAATTATAATGGACTGCAGATAGGTTTGTAGCGGATAGTTATCCACCTTCATATAGATGAGTCCATCAAACCAGTTATTCCAGTGGAAGACGATAGAGAACATCGCTATTGTGGCGACAGCAGGCAAGGAAACGGGAATATAAATCTGGAACAAAATACGCCAATGTCCAGCACCATCGATATAAGCCGCGTCCTCCATTTCCTCCGGCACCTCGCGGAAGAAGTTAAGCATTAGTACAATGTTGAATACCATCACCGCAGAAGGCAGCACGAGCGCCCAAATGGTATTCATCAAATGCAGTTCCTTAACAAGCAAATAATTGGGAATCAAGCCGCCGCTAAACAGCATCGTGAAGAAAAAAATCCAGACGTACTTCGTGCGCTTGCGGAATCTTTCATTTGACTTGGAGAGCGGATAAGCAGTCAGCACAACCAATATGAGATTAATCACAAGTCCAATTAGCACTCTCATCACGGTCATTAAGAAGGAAGCCCAGAACGCATCTTTGCCGATAACATATTTATAGGGCTCCAGTGTGAAATTAACCGGCAAGAAGCCGACCAGCCCGCCTTGAATAGCTGCCGTGTTGCTGAACGAAATCGCCAGCAAATGAATGAATGGAACCAGACACATTAATGCCGCTGCAGACAGAATACCATAATTTATTACATTGAATACGCTTCGCCCCGTCGTATTATTCAACCCCACAGTAAGACCTCCTAGAACACGCGATATTTAAATAGCCGATATGCCGTATAATAGGCAGCAGAGATCAGGATCAATGATACAGCCGATTTCAGCAGGCCGACAGCAGCCGAAGCACTGTATTGCGATTGCAGTAATCCCATTCGGTACACCATCGTGTCAATAACGTCGCCTGATTCATATACCTGCGGACTATATAGATTAAAGATTTGATCAAAGCCTGCATCAAGAACAGAGCCTAAATTGAGTACCATCAGCAAGACGATGATAGGACGCATGCCAGGCAGCGTAATATGCCACACTTGTCTCCAGCGATTAGCGCCATCCACGGCTGAGGCTTCGTACAAGGAAGGATCTATGCTTGTGATAGCCGCCAAATATACAATCGTATAGAAACCAAAGTTTTTCCATATATCTGTCATCACAATGGTGTAAGGAAACCACTTGTTCTCTCCGAGGAAATAGATAGGCTCGAGTCCTACGGCGGAAATCAACTTGTTGACTAGCCCATAGGAAGGTGACAAGATATCAATTAATATCCCGCTAAGAATGACCCATGA
Source organism: Paenibacillus sp. PL2-23 (assembly GCF_040834005.1). Lineage (NCBI taxonomy): Bacteria > Bacillati > Bacillota > Bacilli > Caryophanales > Paenibacillaceae > Paenibacillus > Paenibacillus sp. PL2-23. The sequence continues at coordinate 2,369,142 of NZ_CP162129.1, read as the reverse complement.
TAAGAAATAAGGGAAATAAATGATCGTTTGTGTCACACGTTTAAAAATCATACGACGCACTTCATTCAAAAGCAGAGCAAAGGTGATCGGAACGACCATACCTGCTATGATTTTCATAATTGCGATAAAAAGTGTATTCCATACAACTCGCCAAATATTGGGCATGGAAAACACATATTCAAAATTAGCAAATCCAACCCACTTCTGATCGCCGAATAGACCTTTGACTGGGTTAAACTGCTGGAAAGCAATGATGATTCCCGACATGGGAATATAGGAAAAGATAATAACGAATATTAGACCAGGCATTAACATCAGATGAAGCGGAACTTCTCTTCGATTACTCCTATTCTTGAACATCACAATCCCGCCTTTTGCCCTTCGTATACTAGGCGGTACCGCTGGTCAAAACCACCGGTACCGCGATATGAACACGATTATTTAATTCCTTTAATCTCATTAATTTCATCCATAATGCTCTGTCCGCCTAGCTTCTTCCAATCCTCTACAAACTTGTCGAAGCCGCTATCCACATCTACTTGACCAAGTACAAACTTGGTTAAGCCCGTTTCCATAAATTCATGCATCGTGCTTGTAGCTGTAAGCTGTGTCGGTGTTGGCGCACCCTGATATTCATCCCAGATCACTGCGTCAGGGTAAGAGCTTGCAACAAAATCAAATGGCGTATCCTTTGGTCCAAACATCATTTCCATTGTCCATGCGCCATTTTGCATAGACTCATAGAAGTTTTTACCAATACCCTTTAATTGATCTGTTGTTCCATTAGCCAAAGCTACCTTAATATCCGCATGAGCTTCCAAGTCAAGCGTAGGCTTAAGCACTCGAACCGGCGACATCATCCATACGCCTCCTACGCTGCCCTCTGACCACCATTTGCTCATCTCCGCATCATCGCCAAATAGCGTCTCTACGTATAAATTCAACATTTCAATCATTTTCTCTGGATGCTCGAAGCCTTCCCGTACAACCCAAGCTCCATCTGCAGCATTCTTCATTGCAATTTTTACAGGCTGACCATTCCCTGAAGGTAAGGGCACAGTAATCCACTTGGCATTTGGATCATTTTTGATGGAGCCCTCCGCCATAAAGGCATACCAATGTGTGCCATAGAACATTCCAGCTTTGTTGGAAGTAATCATATCACCCATTTTGGACCAGTCCTTGCTGCCAAACTCTGGATCGACAAGCCCCTCCTTAAACATCTTAGCCAGCCATTTCAGCGGCTCTTTCATTTCAGGTTGAATGGTGCCATTGGTAACCTTACCATCGGCGCCCTTCAGCCAAAATTCAGGAAACGCACCATATGCCCAGAAGACGCCGGACATGCCTAGGTTGTTATAGAAGCCTTGGTTCATGGCCAAGCCGATTGTATCCTTTTGCCCATTGCCATCCGGATCATCATTGGCAAACGCTTTTGCAATTTCATAAACATCATCCATCGTTTTTGGACGCTGGAGATTCAGCTTTTTTAGCCAGTCCTCTCGAATCCATAAATGGTTGTAGCCATTGGTGGACGGCATTTTGACCGGAATGCCATACCGCTTCCCATCGAATGTTACCGAATCGAAGATGCTTGAGCCTTCACCTTCAATAATGCTTTTCAGAAGCGGGGAGGCGAATTGGTCATACAATGGACCAATATCTTGAACGGCCCCGCCTTCCGCCAGCTGCTTCAGATCGGCCAAATTGTTTTCAGGGACATTATAAATATCAGGAAGATCATTTGATGCGATGGCAAGCTTCAATTTATCGGAATATTGACCTGTTGCACCAGACAGTGTGTATTTTGTCTCGATACCAAGCTCTTCCTTGAACAGCTTGGTCCAACGATTATTATCCATCGTTTCGCCTGTCATCTTCTCCAGCTCGATGTAATCATTGCCTTGCGGATTGTTCATGGTGCCAAATTTAATTTCCAGTGGATTTTCGGCCGAAAAGCTGCTGACTTCACCTTTGCTGCTGTTCACTGATGAATTCGAATTGGAGCCTTCGTTCCCGTTGGAACACGCCGTGAGCATCATGCTGAGAATGACCAGAACCAAACCTAATTTCTTCGTTAACATGCTGTACCCTCCTTTTTTTATCTTGCTTATTCAGCATACAGAATCATCCGGAGAGTAACTAACAGTTCACCGACCTATTCCTATCGGTTTGCAGACCTACCTTTGTAAAGTCGACCATTCATCCAGCTGATTTTGTTTTTCGTTCACGAGCCTCTCTATACCCGCTTGCTGAAGCTGATCAAGCATTTCCTCCAAATAAATCTCCGGATCCAATACGCCTGACTCCAGCCCCAGCCTGTATTGCTTCGCTATCCCTTCCACTGCCGCAATTTCAGTCTGAACCGGCTTGGCATAAAAGTTAAAGCCATATGCATAGGAACGCTTTGCCGTTATACCGAAGGTGTGCAGCCTCTCCCACAGGTTTGAAGGCTCGTCCTCTAAGCTGTAGGCGAGCTGCGGATTCCCAAAGATTCGTCCTGTTATCATAACGGGCATCCATTGGGATTGCTGCTCCCCAATAGGGATGTCTATTGCTGAGTCCGACTGTATCGAATAGTGCTGTCCTTCAATTCCCCAAGTTAATAGATTAACAATATCTGAGTCAGCGTAAAGCAGATTCAACAGCTGCATGGCCTTATCCGTATGACGAGACGACAGTGGAATTCCCCACATCACAGCCCCTGTTGAGGATGTTGTCGAATAAGCTTCAGTAAGCGGAATCGCAAGCATGGCCCTTCCAGCGGCACGAGATTCCTGAGCTTCTATACCGGGATGCAGAACTGACAAATAAGCGAAGGCTTCTCCGGATCGGATAAGCTCATAAGCGCTGTCATTGTTCGTTGCAGACTCTTGATGCACTAACCCGGAGACATACCACTCCCTAATAAGCCGAATCTGTTGCTCATATTGCTCTGTTGCGAAAGCATTCACTACTTTCCCATCATTATCGTAATCTGGAAGGATCGCAAAGCCATCGCCCAGAGGGTCATAAGGAGCAAACTCCTCCAAGATGGAGCTGCCTGCCTTTTTGGGCACAAGTGGAACAATCTCCGGCTCTAGCTCGTGAATACGCTTCAAGACAGCTTCAACATCCTCTAAGCTTTGAACAGAGCTGACATCAACTTTATACTTATTGACCAAATCCTCCCGCAGCAGGATGCCATATTGAACGGCTGTTTCACGTACCACAGGAACCGCATATATAGCATTCCACACCTTTCCTGCATCACGCTGCTCGGCACTTAATTGTTTCCTTATATCTTTTCCATACTTATCCAATAGACCCTGAAGAGGGAGCAGCCGCTTCTCGGCTACATGAGTATAATAGCTGGGATGTCTGACAACGACCAGATCAAGCGCCTCTCCTCCCGTCAGCATCAGCTTAATACGCTGCTCCCATGATCCTTCATTAACGGGCAGGAAGTGAACTGAGACCTGAAGTTTACTTCTCACAATTTGATTAACCCTGCGCTGAATATCTTCCCACTCCGAGGATACAGCGCCATGAACAGGGAACGCCACGGTTAATTCAACCTCATTGGAGTTGGCCATTTGCTGCTGCTTGCCCCCGAACAGCTTCCAGCTGAGAATAGAAAGCAGAAGGATAACTAGAAGCACCTTTATTTTCCACCGCATTTATATCCCATCCTTGATACGCTGTCCAAGACGATTCTTATACTCTAACGGCGACAAGCCGATATGCTGCTTGAATATGTTGGCAAAATGCGAGAAGTTGCAGTAGCCCACCGCCCCCGCAACATCCCGAACCTTCCATTCGGTTCCGTCCAGAAGGGATTGGGCCAGCTTAAGCCGCTCCTGCAAAATATAATCGAAGATTGACATTCCCTCCTCCTTACGGAACAGTCTAGTCAAATAATCTGGATGCAAATAAACCTGATGAGCGATTTCGTCACGCTTCAAATCCTGATTAATATTGGCCCGGATATAATTTTTGACGACATCAATAACGGAAAGAGATTTTGAGGCAACCATAGAATCCACGGCAATGTGCACGGTATAACGGAACATGTCGGATAAATCCGTTACAGAGCGGGTTGCATAGGCAAATACCTCGATAGACCTCTTATCCTTAAATAGCTCACTAGCTTGGATACCCTTATTCTTAAGAACGGAATACACCATTTGGAGAAAATCATGTTTAATTTGAATCAGACGATCCGCATCTATATCCCCCAAGCGGACCAAATTGGACAGGTATTCGTTAGCGGATATGAGCAGCCTCTCACTTTCTCCATTGATGAGCAAGGTTTCCCAGATTTTATGGTTCGGAGCATCAGACATTTTTAAAGGCAGCTGACTGTCTGCATACAGAAACACACGATTGTCGTAAGCCACATTGTTCCGGTCCCGAATAAGCAATGTCTGCATCTCATCCGCCAATTCATGGACTTTGATCAATTTGCCCAAATAGCAGCGAAGGTCACAATAAAAATAACGATGGCAAAAATTAACATAAGCTTCACTGGCATCAACCACTGATTCTGCGGACACCTGAGATTTATCGTTGCCTTTTATAAGCACAAGAAGGTAATCATCGCTATACACGACAACCTCGCCAGCTTGACCGCCGCTTAAAAACTGCTCCTTGGCGGCATTGACAAGTGCATATTCCAGTAGCTTGGTCTCGCTTTCACTAATTTCTTTGCGAAACCGTTTCACCGCAATCATAACCGGTAAATAATGTTGATTCTCCGAATAATCCACTTGCCGATCCTGTGCCGCTTCGCGAATGGCATTCGGATTGGAGGGAATGGTTCGATACGCGATATCCACCCAAAAACGATCGACCATTCGATTGCGATTGCGCTTCCAGCATTCCGCCATTCGCGAATGCTCCGCGAGCTCGCGCTTCCTGATAATCCGGTCCATTGCTTTCTCTATGATCACCTCTAGCTCCGGATAAACAACCGGCTTTAGCATGTATTCGAAGCTTCCGAGCTTAACAGCTTGTCTCGCAAAGCCAAAATCCGCATGACAGGTCAGCAGAATTGATTCTGTATCCGGGGAATACTCCTTGACCCACGACAACAATTCCAGCCCCGAACCCCCTGGCATTTCGATGTCGCTTAGCATGAGCTCAATATTATTCTGAATAAACAGCGCTTTAGCCTGCTGTATATTGTAAGCCTTGTGTACGGCGGCTACTCCTAGCTTTGCCCAGTCCACTGCGGACACTATCGCTTCAACGGTAATCATCTCATCATCTACAATCAGGATTTGAGCCATGCTCAGCACTCCCTCTCAGTTGGTATAAACGGTATCCGGATACGGATGCATGCACCAGAAGGGTTAAGGTTCTCGAAGGTAATAGCAGCTTGCTCGCCATATAGCAACCGAATACGTTCCTTAACATTCCAAATGCCAATGTGGTCGCCCTCCGCATCCACGATTCGCCTGCCCTCACGTATCCCCTCAAGGATATGTCCCGGGTAGCCGCTGCCGTCATCCTGGATTGTAATTTCTAATCCCGATACGGAGTCCAGCTCTGACTGGCGTATGATTAAATGCAAGCTTAAGCCTCTCTCATGATTAAAGGCGTGTTTGACTGCGTTCTCCACAAAGGTATGAATGAGCATGGGAGGCAGATTCGCGTCCTTAACACTCTCATCAATGTCGGTGGTATAGTGAATGCGATCCTGGTATCGAAATTGCTGAATAACCAAAAAATGATCGATATGGCGCAGCTCGTCCCCTAACGCAATGAAGGTATCATTGCTTCGAAAGCTGGAACGGAAGTACCTTACCAGTGACATAGTCAGCTTCTGAATCTGCTCCACATTACGTAAATAAGCAAGAGAGTGCACCATATTTAAGCAATTAATAAAGAAGTGAGGATTAATTTGCAGCTGAAGACGTTCAAGCTCAACTCGCTGCTTCTCAAGCCGCTCCTCGTACACATGAATCCGAAGCGTCTGAATTTCATCCATCATGAGATTAAAGGTTTGTACAAAAAGCTGTAATTCATCAGGAGCTCGCTTCATTTCAATCCGGGTTTGCAAATAGCCTTGACGAATTCGCTTCATCCCCATTAATACAGTGTTAAGAGGCACAAAAACTGTATTTCGAAGCACTACTAATCCCGCAGGCAGCAAGAGCAGTGCCAACAGCGAAATGCCGATTACAAATTGAAGGATGCCTGGCAGGTCAGCCAGCAGCTTATCGTCAGGAATAAGCATAGCCAAAGCATAATTTCCACTCTGCGAATGCTCACCGACCACCAGATGCTTTGAGCGGTTACCGGAAAGCATTATATTTTGAACCTGACGATCGAGCTTAATCTTGTCACTCCCCAGCTCTGCAAATCGATTCATAGGCTCACCGTGCTGTGTCAAAAAGACTGTTAAACCCTGATGATCATGACCGATGGCGTCTATTGTGCTCCACAAGCCATCCACCTCCGTCCAAGCCCCTACATAGAGGCCTCCTGACTGAATGATTCGGAATAGGTAAAATCGGTCGCCAACTTTCTGCACAAACCATTCATTTGGCCGCAGCTTATATTCCTTTACTTCAAAATGAATAAATTCTCGTATAAAACCTCGAATTTGCTCCTTCTGTGGATAGGTGGTCCGGGGCTGCCCTCTTTCATTGTATACATCAAAGTAATCATTCCTTGGAATGGAATAAACGAAGTATGCATCGATCGACTGCTGAATGATGATATCCTCCATTAACTTAGAAGATAATGCAATCTTAGCCATGTTGTAGCTATTATCACCGGTCTGAGAGAAGCCCAGCTGCAGCAGATGGTTGTTATTGGAAATCAAGGCTATCATATAACGTTCAGCGCTCCCTAGACTTTCGTCCATTTGCCTCATATACTGGGCAAGAAGATTCCGGCTGGAGTCAGCGGTTCGATCTCGAACAATTTGAATAGCATATATGTTTAAATAGATAAGCAGCAATATGAGCGGAACGGTTATGATGAGAATGCCTGCTATCAGCTTCATACGCATAGAATTCCAATTCATAGGCCACTCCCTCTCCCTTACCGTGTGATAGTCAAACTTGATGTGATTTCAATCTAGCACCCCTATCAATTTTGGTCAACATTTTAGTTGAAATTCAGTATTAGTTTTTTGTAGTTTAGCTAAACTTCTTAGCTAAGCAAAAAAGCGCAACTCCCCAGTATGGCTTACAGGAAATTACGCTTTATTAGGTTTATTTCATAGCACCAATTATTTGCTGAAACAGCTTTAAATCTTGCTTGTAGTCTTCAGGTGTCGTCTTGGGAGGTATGGCCCCTGTCGCCACGTCATAAAAATGCTCCAGCTCATAGGTATAAGGATCTTTAAAGGTCGGTCTTATCACCGTTTCTTGATAGGCTTCATCTATTGTCTCATGCACCGTCAGGGTAGTAGGCAGATGGCGTATATAAGGCGTATCATATTGCAGCTTTAGCGTCTTTTTTTCGGCAAAAATTTCAATATGCGCATCAAAGCGTCTTTGCTGATCAATTCCAGTTTCAAAGGCGGCATGATAATCGTTAAATTCGAGAGTGGCATGAATAAACTTTCCATCATTCCACTGTGAAGCTGCAATGACATGGTTCGGCACGCCGAGCAGCTCTCTCATCGCGGAGAGATCGTGGCTGCCTAAGCCGCATAACAGTCGATAAGCCTTTTGCAACGCAAGCGGCGATTCCCCGATGGCCTCGGACAGCATCCGCTTCGCTCGTTCTGCTTTGTCGTGGGATAAATCCGCAGGTATGTCGTCAAATCGATGCACCATGCACGCCTGGTCGACCATCAATCGGTTAACTCCAATAATGTCCCGAATTCGGACATAATTGATTTTTTCAAGCTTTTTGACTTCATCAACCGTCCGGAGAAAGGCAGGAGCAAATCGTCTCATATACCCCACCATCACCTGAATACCAGCTTCATCTCTGGCGCGAATGATGGCATCTGCATCGGCAAGCGTTAACGTCATTGGCTTTTCGATCAGTATGTGCTTTTTGTTTTTTGCCGCCGCGATGACACATTCTGCATGATATTCGTCACTATTCAATACAAACACAACGTCAAGGTCTTGCTGAACCGTTAAGGCCTGAGCATCGGTGTATTGGTTATGAACTCGATATCTATCTCCCAACACCTCTAGCAGCCGCGGTGAAACGTCGCATATCGCAGCAATTTCAAATCGATCGGACATGGACTCCAAGATGGGCAAATGAGTAACCTGTGCCACTTCACCTAATCCGATAACGCCAACCTTTAATTTTTCATTCCTTTTCTCCTTCAACTTTTTTCATTTTGTAAAAACGTTTACATTTTGTGCGATAAAACTTGAATGTACTCACCTCCCCATGATATCACGTTCTCTATCCCGCCAATGAATTAACCAAGTGGAAGCTTCACTTTCGCGCCGCAGCTTTCCCGCTTCACAAGCTCCATCTGGAACATAATTTTCTTGTGCGGAGATAGGTCGCCCTTTTGAATCAATTCCATCATAAGGTCAATACATGCCCCGCCCATTTCGCGAATGGGCTGCCGCACGGTTGTCAATGAGGGGTTGTACAGCTGGGCCATGTTAATATCGTCAAAGCCAACAACAGCAACCACTTCAGGGACCAGAAGTCCCTTGTGGGCTAGTGCCTTGATCGCTCCGATCGCAATTAAATCATTGCCGCAAAAAACCGCGCTGAAATCGGATTTGGCATCCAGCAGCTCCATAATAGAGGTATAACCAAAATGGCTGAATTGAATGGGTTAATCCCGCTTAATAAGCGCATCGTCCACCGCCAATTGATGCATGAACATAGCATTCAGGTAGCCTAGCTCTCTATCATGTGTAACATGAGGACCGCCTAAATAAGCGATTCGTTGGTGGCCAAGAGAGATCAGATGCTCCACGGCATCCTTGGCTCCCTGAAGATGGTCCCCGACGACACAGTTCACACCGGGAATACGCTGTGTCATCGAAACGACGGGTATCTCTCGCTCTCTCAATGCTTGAAGGGGTGACATATCTTCAGCCGAAAACGAGGTTGAGCCATAAATGATACCGTCCACCTTTTTTTCCAGCAGCGTCTTCAGAAAAGCCTGTTCCTTTTCAACATTATTTTGTGTGGAGCAGGCGATCAACGAATATCCCATATCCCAAAGCTTCTCCTGCATGACCTCCGCCAATAAAGCCCAATATTCATTGGATAGCTGCGGCACGATCAGCCCGATGGTTTTGGTTTCCTTCTTGATCATCGATCTCGCGGTCTGATCCGGCTGAAAATCCAGCCTTCTGATTGCTTCCTCAATCTTCTGTCGAGTCTGCAGCTTCACTCGATCCTTTCCATTCAGGACTCTAGATATAGTAGCGATTGATACGCCTGCTTCCTTTGCTACTTCTTTGATCGTTATCTTTTTCATGAAGAACCATCCTCATTATTACATACCTTAATAGTGTAAACGTTTTTACAGTTGTTCTATTGCAAAAGAGAGCTTCCCGTCAAGCTTAAGCAGTTAATGACCATCTGCAGCTCATCATGCGCTGACCTACTAGGAGAAGGTCAGCGTAATGTGAACAATCTCTGAGCGCGAGCCGATCCGGATCGGCGGCCCCCAGAAGCCATAGCCAGATGTAACGATAGTATGAAGCTGCTCCTTGCGCAGGTAACCCCAGTCGTTCTCGAACAGTCGATTGGTTAGAAGATTGCCGGGGGCGATCTGACCGCGATGCGTATGTCCTGATACTACAAGATCGACACCTTGCTGCTGCGCGATATCGTATTCCCTTGGCTGATGCTCCAGCAGAATAAGAGGCTTCGTTAAGTCCACAGCCTGCGTCAAAGAGGCCAAGTCGGCGCGCTCCTCCTCGCTATAATCCTTGCGTCCGATCAGCGTTAACCAGCCATTCACCTCTATCGACTCATCGTACAATATATTCATTCCACTTTCTTCCAGCAAATCAATTAAGGCGTCCATCTCGCCATGGTATCGGTCATGATTGCCTAGAGAGGCATACACTCCGTAGGTGGACTGAATTTCCGCGAGAATGGGTCCTATTCCCTGGTCCACGTAAGGTACAATATCGTCATCGATAATATCGCCGGGGAACAAGACGATGTCGGGCTTCAGTTTATTGATCTCCTCCACCATTCGCATAGCATGCTTCTTGCCTGACAAGTAGCTAAAGTGCATGTCCGAGGCCATTACAACATTCAACTCCCCTGAATCGCTGCCTTTCTTGTCGATGGCAATATCATAGCTGCGTACGTACGGGGTATAAGCGTTGAAGCTTCCATATGCCATAAGACCAGCCAGCAGGATAAGGGTGATTACACCCGACCATCGATGCACCGCGTGTCGAGGAAGCGGAGCAAGACGAGTCAGCCATGTGATCAGATGAACGATAGGCAGCAGCATCAGCAGCAGACTGAACATAGCCAGCCAATAGGAGCCAATAATGCTTAGCAGTACAGAGCCCTCAAAGACACGAGCCAACATGAAGGAGCACGCCAAAAAGACTAACATGATGCTGTAGACGATACGAAATCTAAGCGATAATATCGGTGTCATCCATCGCCAGCCGCTCCATCCAATGTAGAAGACGATTAGCGCGTACAGCAGCAGAAATGCGCTTCCTATCACGATAAACAAATGAATCCCTCTCCCTCTCTATCTAGTACCCTCTAAACCAGCTTGTGTTTATACCACTTCTCTCCCCTGAAGCGGATATAGAAGATGAGGCTTCTGACGCCCCATTCCGCCACCATCGCAATCCATATGCCCATTAAGCCATAACCGAAGGTAATGCCAAGCAGGTAGCCGAATACAATACGGAACAGCCACATGGTTAGCAGCGATACGATGGAGGTGAACTTGGAATCTCCTGCTGCCCGCAGCGCCGAAGGCATAATGAAGCTAAGCGACCAGAGGAAGGGCTGTGCTATCGAAATGAGTATAATTAACGCAAAGATCTGCGGGATAATCGTTTCTGGCGGCGCATATAAGCGGACAAGCCACGGGAACAGCAGCAGCAGTATACCCGTGATGAGGACAAAAAACGCCGTTGACAGCCACATGAACGACCCAATGAACTTACGGGCATCCTCTATATTTTTGCGGCCGATGCTTTGCCCCACCACAGTAATAATCGCTACGCTCAGCGCGGTTCCTCCAATCTGGAACAGCATCGACAGCGAGCCAGCGATCGCATTAGCTGTAATCGCCAAGGTTCCCAGCTGCACGATAAACGTCTGAGTCAGCAGCTTGCCGCCATTGAAGAACATTTGCTCCGCGGCAAAGGGCACGCCGATATACATTATTTTTTTCATAATGTCTCTATGAAATCGCAGCGTTTCTCTTATCTTAAACCGTAATGACTGATTATAACGCAGCAAATAGAAGAAGGACGCAGCTGTTCCGATTATACGCGCCAGTATGATGGATATAGCCAGGCCTAATACGCCAAGATCCCATACAATAACAAACAGGATATTGAGCAAAAAGTAGCCCACATTCAGAATCAAGGACAATATCAGGCTTGCCTTCGTCTCCGCTACGCCCCGCAGCGCCCCCGTAATTGCGGAATAAATGCCGAAGAAGGGATACGAGATGCAGCTGCCGATCAAGAAGATCTTCGCGTTACGCAGCACCTCTTCATCTGCATCTCCGAACAGAAACTGCAAGATCGGATTGTGGAACAGGATGACCAGCAAGCTAATGACAAGGGCAACAATCGCCGCTGACGATATAGACTGCGAGGCCGCCTTCGCTACCATCTCTTGATTGCCGCTTCCCCGGTACTGCGCAACCAGCACGGTGCCTCCCGTAGCTACCGCAATAAACAAATTCATAATAAATATATTGATGGAGTCCACCATACTGACCGCACTGACAGCCGCGACCCCCGAGGAGCTAATCATGGCTGTATTCAGGAACGAGAGCAGCACGATAAAGGCGGAATCAACAAACAAGGGAATAATAATACCGAATACTTGTCGATAATCCATCGAGCTGCCGGAGAAAAAACGATGTAACATGGCTTCCAGCTTATTTCTAGCTTCTGTAGTTGCTTTAGCTTCTCTAGCTTCCATTGTGGCATACCGGCTTTCTACCCTAATTATTTATGCTCCATCTTGCCTTGACTGCATCATGCAATGCTCCTATTGTCCGTCATTCTCCCCTCACAAGCAACCTCTTCTTGCAAAAATACAGGAAACGCTTGAATAGAAAGCGGAACCTACATGCTTCAGCAACGTATGAACGTTTATTCTATTTATTTAGCGAAGGAGAATGTAGACATGCTAATCACAACTACGGCAACCGTTGAAGGTTATCCAGTTAAGCAATATTTGGGCATCACGACAGGCGAGGTTATTATGGGAGCGAACGTAGTAAGAGACTTTATGGCGTCCATCACGGACTTTGTAGGAGGACGCTCCGGCGTATATGAGTCCAAGCTCCAGGAAGCCCGAGACGCCGCATTCGCAGAGATGACGCAGCACGCCTCCCGCATGGGCGCAAATGCCATCGTCGGGGTGGACATCGATTACGAGGTTATTCGCGAAGGCATGCTGATGGTAGCGGTAAGCGGCACCGCAGTGATCATTTAATAGCATCAGGAAATCCAATAGCATCATGAAGAAGCCCTCCCCTCAGCCAAATCGCTGATCGAGAGGGCTTCCGGCATATGCGGCAAAGGTGTCATTCAAGCCCTGTTCAGCACATATCGCTCAAGAAAAGAATTGTGGAACTTGCCTTCGGGATCGAAGCGTTCAGCCAAGCTCCGGAAGTCGCCGAGCTTCTCATAGAGCGGCTGGAGGTGCTCTGGACCCATCGTGAACAGCTTGCCCCAATGAGGACGAGCGCTCCATCGCTCCAGGCTCTCTTCGATCAGCGGGAGCACTTGACGAACCTCGTCCCACACTGGCTTCCAGGTAAAATGAATGCCTATTGTAGCCTGGCCGCGATAAGGACTTAACCACAAATCATCGGCCGCTACTGTCCGAACCTCCGACACGTACAGTAGCGGAGAGATCCTCGCCCGAAGCCTATCGAGTGCGCACAGTGCCTCATACGCATGCTCTCGAGCGACAAAATATTCGCTCTGCAGCTCCTCTCCAGCGCTTGGCGTAAAGTCCATTCGGAAATGCGGCAGCCGCTCATGCCATGGACCCGGGACGCTCAGCTGCTCGCTGCAATTGATGGATGCGAAGCCCGGCACGGGATGCAGCTTTACCGCCGAGGCCTTCGCCCCAAAGTAATGACTTGGATAGGATACATCCTCAGCATGCTGACGCTTCAGCCACACCTGGTTAAACAGCGAGTCCTGCCAATCCGTGAACAAGCTCACGCTGTAGCCGCCGGCGAATATAGCGTCAAGACTGTCCTCCAGCTTGGCCAGCGGAAGGCCTTCGTAGACGGTTTGGCTGACCTCATACGCCGGCACTACATTCAGTGTCAGCTTCGTCACTATCCCCAGCGCACCGACATTTACAACCGCTCCGGGGAACGTATCGGGATGCTCCTCGCGAGACAATGAGATGAGCTCGCCATCTGACTTTATAATCTCCAGGGCATCCACCTCTGTCGCTAGGCTGCCATTCCTGTCGCCGGAGCCGTGCGTTGCCGTGGCACAAGCGCCAGCGACGGAAATATGGGGCAGCGACGCCAGATTGCGAAGCGCATAGCCGTGCTTATGCAGGTAGCTCCCGAGCTCGCCATAACGAATGCCTCCTTCTACAGTCACCTTCCCACGCTCCTTGTCCAGCCATAGGACACGGTTCAAGCGCTCCAGGGAGAGGTGGACACCTTCAGTGTCCGCAAGGCCGTTGAAGGAGTGGCGTGAGCCCAGGGATTTGACAACTTGGCCGGCTGCGACCAGCTCCTGGGCTTGCTCCACAGTTTCCGGAGCATATAGGCCGATTGAGTGATAACGATAATTGCCCCCCCAGTTACGTTCCAACATACCAATGACAGCTCCTTTGATGATTTGTCCCGAGTATATCATCATACGGGATATGTAACCATGATTCCTTTTGTACGTACAATCCAATGCTGGCTTACCTGCCAAGCACTTAGAGAAAGAAGTGAACACTTTGGAGCAAGCAATTGGGAAAATATTAAAGCAAAGCCGCGTCAGCCGCTTCTCAAGCAAGCCCAACCACCGACTGGCGATCGGTCTGATTCAGAATGGACGGCTGTTGATATGGTCTGACGGTCAACCCATTGCCCATATGGAGTCGGAGGATGCTTACGAAATCGGCTCGCTTACCAAAACAATGACAGGCCTGCTCCTGGCCATTGGCGAGAGGAAAGGCTATTGGAGCGCGACAGACTCGCTTGCCGAACTCGTGCCGGAATGGTCCGCAAGCCCTTTCGCCCAAGCTGCAACCCTGCACCAGCTTGTTACGCACACCTCTCATTTGCCTAGAATTCCAGCCAATTTCCGCGAAACCGTTACAGATAAGCTTAATCCTTACTCCAATTACAAGGAGGAGCACCTAGCAGCAGCTGTGCTTGCTGAGAATAAGAAGCCGAGTTCCCCTAAGCATCTGTACTCCAATTACGGCTTCGGCCTGCTTGGCTGGATTCTCGCAAGGCGCCTCGGGCTCAGCCTGGGCGAGCTGCTGCAGGAGCACATCCTGAAGCCGCTAGGCATGAATGCCACGAAGCTTCGCGCGAGAGAGCAGTCCTCCACCCAGAGTCTCCCCCCAGTATTCAACGCCAAAGGCAGTGCTGTCCCCCATTGGGACTTCCATGAAGCAATGGCTGGCGCCGGTGCCGTCTGCTCCACGATGCCCGATATGCTTCGCTACATACAGGCTCAGCTAGGCCAGGCGGATGAAGCTCTGCACCTCGCCATTCAGCACAGCCAGAAGGAGCATCATCCCCTTCTCAAGAGCAGAGGCATTGGCGTCGGTTATGCATGGATGTTCTATAAGGAGAAGGATGGCTCTACTACGTATTGGCATAACGGCGGCACTTATGGCTCCACGAGCTTCCTATCCTTTAACCCCCAGCATGGAGCAGGCTTCGTGATCCTGTCCAATTATGGCACAGATATCAGAAGCCAGCTGCCGCTCATCGGCATCAATAGGATGAATGTGGATAAGCTGGCAAGGATCATCTCCGCAGATCTGTATCGAAATGCAAAAATCCCGGCGAGGTATTCATAGCCCCGCCGGGAGTGTAAGTTGCACTCTTATTATTTGGTTGGAACAGCCTGTCCGTTCGGAGCTTCCATCCAATTGAAATGGAACGTGCCTTCCTTGTCTACACGCTTGAACGTATGAGCGCCGAAGTAGTCGCGCTGCGCTTGCAGCAGGTTCGCCGGCAGGCGCTCCGTACGGTAGCTGTCGAAGTACGCCAGCGCGCTCGCGAATGCCGGTACCGGCACACCGTTCGTCACGGCTGCAGCGACAACCTCGCGCCATGCGCCCTGGTACGATTCCACGATGTTCTGGAAGTACGGATCCAGCAGCAGGTTGCGAAGCTCCGGATCGCGGTCGTACGCGTCCTTGATGTTCTGCAGGAAGCGCGCGCGGATAATGCAGCCGCCGCGGAAGATCATCGCGATGTCGCCGTAGCGCAGATCCCAGCCGTACTCCTCGGAAGCCGCGCGCATCTGCGCGAAGCCTTGCGCGTAGGAGCAAATTTTGCTCGCGAACAGCGCCTTGCGCACGGATTCAATGAATGCCGCCTTATCGCCTTGGAACGGCGCCTTCGCAGGGCCCTTCAGCACTTTGCTTGCCGCTACGCGCTCTTCCTTCATAGCCGACAGGAAGCGAGTGAATACGGATTCCGTTATGATGGACAGCGGCACGCCCAGATCCAGCGAGCTTTGGCTCGTCCATTTGCCTGTGCCCTTCTGTCCCGCGGAGTCCAGAATCACATCTACCATCGGCTTGCCCGTCTCCGGATCGTATTTCGCGAAGATGTCGCGCGTAATTTCGATCAGGTAGCTGTCCAGCTCGCCTTTGTTCCACTCCGTGAAAATTTCATGGAGCTCCTCCGTGCTGACGCCCAGCACGTTCTGCAGCAGGTCGTACGCTTCGCAGATCAGCTGCATATCGCCGTATTCGATGCCGTTGTGCACCATTTTCACGTAATGGCCAGCGCCGTCCGGTCCAATGTACGTGCAGCATGCGTCCTCGCCAACCTTGGCGGAGATAGCCGTCAGAATTGGCTCCACCAGCTCGTAGGCCGACTTCTGTCCGCCCGGCATAATGGATGGGCCCTTCAGCGCGCCCTCTTCGCCGCCGGATACGCCCGTACCGATGAAGCGGAAGCCCTTCGCCTCCAGCTCCTTGCTGCGGCGCTGCGTGTCAGGGAAATAAGCGTTGCCGCCGTCGATGATGATGTCGCCATGGTCCAGATGCGGAACAAGCGATTCGATCGTCGCGTCAGTACCCGCGCCCGCCTGCACCATGATCAGGATCTTGCGCGGCGTCTCCAGCGACTGCACGAACTCCTCGATGGAGTAAGCCGGCACCAGGTTTTTGCCCGCCGCTTCCTTCATCAGATCATCCGTCTTCTCGCGGGAACGGTTGAACACCGATACCGTGAAGCCTCTGCTTTCAATATTCAAAGCCAGGTTCTTGCCCATAACGGCAAGACCGATTACGCCGATTTGTTGTTTAGACATGGTTGATCCTCCTTCTTGTATCGAACTAAACCAATGTGGTTTTTTTCCAGTCAGCCGCAAATTTCTCCATACCTTGATCAGTCAGCGGATGCTTGGAAATTTGCTCGATCACCGAGAAAGGAATCGTAGCGATGTGCGCTCCCGCCATAGCAACACGTGTAACATGATCGGGATGGCGAACGGAAGCAGCGATAATTTGTGTATCCAGATTATGTGTGCGGAACAGCTCAGCAACCTTCGATACAAGCAGTACGCCATCCTCGGAGATGTCGTCCAGACGGCCCAGGAACGGAGACACGTAAGTAGCGCCGGCGCGAGCCGCAAGTAGCGCTTGGTTCACTGTAAAGATCAGCGTTACGTTTGTTTTGACGCCTTTTTTGGCCAGGTAGCGGCATGCTTCCAGACCCGCAATCGTCATAGGCAGCTTGATGGTAATGTTTTTGTCGTTGTTGTTGATTTTGATCAGCTCATTAGCTTGCGCGATCATTTCTTCCGCTGTCACCGCGTCTGGCGTTACTTCGGCCGATACGGACTCCACCTCAGGCACTTCTTTGAGGATTTCCTCGATACGGTCCTCGAATTTTACGCCTTCCTTGGCAACAAGCGATGGGTTCGTTGTTACACCGGACAAAACGCCGATTTTATATGCCTTTTTAATATCTGCCAGATTCGCTGTGTCAATAAAAAACTTCATTGTTCATGACCTCCAATTATTGG
Organism: Paenibacillus sp. PL2-23; assembly: GCF_040834005.1. Classification (NCBI taxonomy): domain Bacteria; kingdom Bacillati; phylum Bacillota; class Bacilli; order Caryophanales; family Paenibacillaceae; genus Paenibacillus; species Paenibacillus sp. PL2-23. The sequence continues at coordinate 2,351,794 of NZ_CP162129.1, read as the reverse complement.
TTTATATGTGCTAATGGCTTGACTTCAACTGCTGTCCCCTCTTGCTCGGGCTTTGCGTCGAACCACCAGTGATAGCCGTCTCTAGCCAGCAGGGCATCCGATTCGGCTGGGCCGTAGGAGCCTGCTTCGTAAACATGCAGCGGAATAAGGTTCTCCTCGTAAGCTTCAAGAACGGGCTGTACCCAAGCCCATGAAGCCTCCACTTCGTCCCAATGGGCAAAAAACGTGGAATCGCCCAGCAGAGCGTCGCGAATCAGATTCTCATAAGCTTCGGGAACGTCATCGCCGCTGGAATGTATATCAATTTGAACCGGCTTGAACTCGCCTTTGCTTTTGGAGTCCATCGTATTCAATTGAAGCTTGATGCTGTCTGTAGGACTCATCTCGATAACGAGCAGATTGGGCTCCACTGTCGAAGCCGTGGCTTGCTTCAGGGGCTCCTTGAATTCGATGACGATACGTGTAGCCTTCTCCTTCATACGCTTGCCTGTACGAATGTAGAACGGCACGCCTCTCCAGAAGGAATCGTCAATGGTAAGCTTTGCCGCAACAAATGTGTCGTTCGTCGATTCAGGAGCGATTCCTGGCTCGGACGTATATCCCACAACGGAGCTGCCTTTGATGGTGCCGGCTCCGTATTGGCCGCGGACGACCGAAGTGCCAACATCCTGCTTCTGCAGCGTCTCCAGCGCTTCCATAACAAGCTTCTTCTTGTATCTTACTTGTTCCGCGTCGCTCTTATGCGGCGTTCGGATCGCAGTCATCATTAACAGCTGCAGCATATGATTCTGGAACATATCACGAATGGCGCCTACATGATCGTAATAGCCCGCTCGTTCTTCTACTCCGACAGTTTCCGCTGCTGTAATCTGTACGTTGGCGATATTCCGATTGTTCCAGATTGCCTGGATAACTGGATTGGTCTGTTGAAGCACCTTCAGCATTTGAACCATCGGCTTGCCAAGATAATGATCGATACGGAATATTTCTTCCTCCGCAAATGCTTTGCCTAACATCCCGTTGAGCTCTCGGGCTGTCTTCAGATCATGGCCGAAAGGCTTCTCGATAACGAGCCGTTTCCAGCCATCCGCAGAACCAAGTCCGCTCTCCTGAATATTTGCGGCAATTGTCTCGAAGAACTCAGGTCCTACTGACAAGTAGAACAAACGGTTCGGCGCTATGCCGAGTCTGCTCTCCCGTTCCTCGATCTTGGCCAGAAGCTTCAAATAATCTTCCTTGCGGCCTATATCTAATACGTTATAGCTGAACGCCTGTAGGAACTGCTCCATCTTGGCGTCATCATTCGGCTGTCTGCGGGAAAATTCCTTGAGAGATCGCTCGATATTAGCCCGGAACGTCTCATCAGCAAGCTCCCTGCGGCCAAGCCCAATTAAGGAAAAGGACTGAGGCAGCTTATCGTCGATAAACAAATTATAAAGGGCAGGATAGATTTTGCGTTTGGCTAAATCCCCAGTTGCGCCAAACAATACAAATGTGGTCGGCTCCATATCCCTTCTCCTCCCTTCAGAGCTACGCTTATTCCGTCGGCGATTTCGATCGGCTGCTCTGTTTTATTTTTGTAATTACACTATAATACAAGGAGGAGCTATACATGTAATTCGTATAATTAACAATAGCTATAAATACAGTCTATACCCTTATCGTACCCTTAACGACATTAGACGGAACGAATGCAAAGAAAAGCCGTACCTTCGCCAAGTGGCGAGGAAACAGCTCTCTTCGTGATCCATATATTTAGTTGCGGATCAAATAGTCAAATGCGCCGAGGGCAGCGTTCGCTCCAGATCCCATAGATATGATAATTTGCTTATAAGGACTGTTTGTACAGTCGCCCGCAGCGAATACGCCAGGCAAGCTTGTAGCTCCGTGGTTGTTGATCACGATCTCGCCCATGCGCGTGCGCTCAACGGCATCGCCCAGCCAGTCGGTGTTCGGCACAAGACCAATCTGCACAAACACGCCCTGAAGCTCCACATGATGCACCAGCCCCGTGTCACGGTCGGTATAAGAAATGCCATTAACCTTGTCAGTGCCGGTAATTTCTTTGGTTTGGGCGTTTTTGATCACCGTAACGTTCGGCAGGCTGTACAGACGATCCTGCAGCACGGAATCAGCCTTCAGCTCTGGATTAAATTCCAGCACAGTCACATGCTTCACGATGCCCGCAAGATCGATTGCAGCCTCGATGCCGGAGTTGCCGCCGCCGATAACCGCCACATCTTTCCCTGCGAATAGAGGGCCATCACAGTGCGGGCAATAAGCCACGCCTTTGTTCTTGAACTCCTCTTCGCCAGGCACGCCTATATTGCGCCAGCGAGCGCCAGTCGACAGGATGACGGTTTTGCTCTTCAGCACGGCGCCATTCTCGAGCTCGAGCTCGATCAGATCCTTTTTCTCCAGACGAGTAGCCCGCTGCAGCTTCATCACGTCGACTTGGTATTCCTTCACATGCTCCTCAAGACTTGCAGCAAGCTTCGGACCTTCCGTGTACTTCACGCTGATGAAGTTCTCGATGCCAACCGTGTCCATCACTTGCCCGCCAAAGCGCTCAGCAACGATACCTGTGCGAATGCCCTTGCGAGCCGCATAGATCGCCGCGCTGGCACCTGCTGGACCGCCGCCCACTACAAGCACGTCGAACGGAGCCTTGTCGTTAAACTCAGAAGCGTCAGGAGCTTCCACGATTTTGGCCAAAATTTCCTCAATCGACATACGGCCGCTGCCAAAGGTCTCGCCGTTCAGCAATACCGTCGGTACAGCCATTACGCCCTTGCTTTCAACCTCATCCTTGAACACGGCTCCGTCAATCATAGTGTGCGAGATGCCGGGATTCAGAATGCTCATGAGATTAAGAGCCTGTACAACGTCAGGGCAGTTGTGGCAGCTCAAGCTGATATAGGATTCGAAGGCATAAGTGCCTTTGATGCCTTTGATCCCATCAATTACACTTTGATCCACCTTCGGCGCTCTGCCGCTTGCTTGAAGCAAGGCCAGCACAAGCGACGTAAACTCATGGCCGAGCGGGATACCGGCGAATACAACACCGGTATCCTCTCCTGCTCGGTTAACGCTGAAGCTAGGTGTTCTGCTTAGCTCCGCGCGCTCCACTTGAATGCGGGAAGTCATGCTTACAAGCTCGTCCATCAGAGCAAGCATGTCCTTCGACGCGGGATCGGCTCCCGCGCTGACTTTGATCAGCACATCGCCTTCCATAAGCTGAAGATACTGCTGCAGCTGTGCCTTAATATCTGCGTCTAATAACATCGCAAAGCTCCTTAGATCTTGCCAACAAGATCAAGGCTTGGCTTAAGCGTTGTGGAGCCTTCTTGCCACTTGGCAGGGCATACCTCGCCTGGATTGTTGCGAACGTATTGCGCAGCCTTGATTTTGTTGATCAGCGAGCTTGCATCGCGGCCAATGCCGCCAGCAGTGATTTCTACCGTTTGGATTACGCCGTCCGGATCGATGATGAATGTGCCGCGGTCAGCAAGTCCGTCCTCTTCGATCAGAACGTCGAAGTTGCGGGAGATCGTATGGGATGGGTCACCAATCATGATGTACTCGATTTTGCCGATTGTTTCGGAGCTGTCATGCCATGCTTTGTGCGTGAAGTGAGTATCTGTCGATACGGAGTATACTTCTACGCCAAGGGACTTCAATGTAGCGTATTGATCTTGCAGGTCGCCAAGCTCAGTCGGGCATACGAAAGTGAAGTCAGCCGGATAGAAGCACACAACGCTCCATTTGCCTTTGAAATCAGCTTCGGATACATCGATGAATTTGCCATTGTGGTAAGCGGACGCTTTGAACGGTAGTACTTCTTTTCCAATAAGGGACATTGATATTCTCTCCTTTGATTATCATTCTTTGTTTGTAATTATTATAAACTGAATCTAAAACTAAATATAATCATTTCGGCACGGCTTGTCAAGTGGTTTAAACAGCTTTTCGAGAATAATTCTCACTTTACAAGTTGAACACATAAAGAGTTACCTAATTCACCAGCTTTCATACATCGCGGCACATGACCGACGTATCACCGTCGCCTTCCTGCCGCTCAACCACTCCCCTATGCTGTTCTCCGGTCGAACCGCATATGAGCACGGAGCGAATGCCTCGGCCGCGCAGATCTCGGATATGCGCCAGCGTCGCCTCCGCGTTCAACGATTCATCATTATGGAACGCCGTCGGAACCGCAATATGTATGTTTTCCTTCAACATGTCCATCCCTGCTTTCATTCGTCAGTCTCCGGAGGTATGAACGAAATCACGTCCGCCATAATGATCCACGGCGAAGCTGAATACAACCTTCAGCATGAACAGCTGGCTAACAATCGTCATGAATGGCCCGCCCCCTTGCTGCATCGGAATCCACACAAGTCCAGTTGCCAGCAGCACGCCTCCCAGCATCAATTGCCGGCTTCCTCTCTGAGCATTGATGAACAATGCACAAGCGGCAGTATACAGCCATACGAGCACGGAATCCAACATAGGCGCTTCAAGCAATGCCGCAATAAGCAGGATATGAACGTGCACGAAAATAAACAAAAGACGTTTTCGCGGATGTGCCGCGTAATAATCGCTTGTTGATCGGGTGAAGTTCGCTATGCAGCCGCATAAGACGTCGAACACGAGCAGATAAGCGAAGAGGCTCCGCCATAACGGCAGCTCCTCATGGATGGACGGGTAGATCGAAAACAAAACTGCGGCACATGCGGTGCCGAACGTCAGAATGGTAATGATGGCGATCACGCTCTGCTCTCTGCCGAATATTTCATGCAGATACGCAGGGATTCGAACTTTATTTATGCTCATGACAACGCCTCCTCAAATTTTGTAGTGAAACTAAATTAATACTACAATATTAGTATGCTGTCATTCATTTCTAATGTCAATATTTTTGTAGCAATTTAATTGATTTACTACAAATCTTTCGCTACACTTAGTAAGGGGTGAAGGATCAGATGAACGGCTTTGAACGAAGAACTCAGATGAAGAAACAGCATATTTATGAAGCGGCTGCCGAGTTGATAGCTAGTAATGGCTTCGCAAAAGTCAGCGTACAGGACATTGCGGACAAAGCCGGTGTATCGCCGGCAACGATCTATAATTATTTTGGCACCAAAGAGCAGCTGCACGCGGACATGCTGGAATTTTGGGTGAATGAGCAGATCGTGGCGTACGAGGAAATCCTCGCATCCAATAGGCCCTATCCGGAGAAGGTAAAAGCGATTATGCTGATGGAATCCCGCAACGTCAAAGCCATTCTTCCCGAGGCATCTCTGCCGTCATTGCCATTGCTGCCGGAGGGCAGCGAGGACAGGCTTCAGTCGTTTTTTGTTCGACTTGCGGACGAGGGGCAGGCAGAAGGATATATGGATCGGAGCTTAACGGATGTACTGCTGCTGCGATATTTCCGCATGTATATGAGCGAATTGCGCCATATTTCCACTTCCGGCAGCCAAGCCGAACAGGAAGCAGCGGTCGACCAGCTGCTGCATCTGTTCTTCTACGGGCTAATGGGCCAAACCGCAATAAAAGCGGCGGACAGCGATCGCGGATAAGTGTAATAAAACCTCACATAACAATGCGCTTTCTTTAATTAAATCCCAAAAACCTAACACAAACCTCTTGACGTCCCGCAAAAAGCACTTATTATAGAGTAAAAGCCCTTGATTCATTGGAGAATAGGGAGGGCATAAGCATCAAGTGTAAGATAAATTAACATCATTTGTTTGAAATTAGAAACCGGCACAACGATGTTCTGGTCTCTGAGGGCAATGTGGCCCTGTGTAAGCAAGATGAGGCAACGCATTTTGGCGATGTTGCGCTTCTCTTGCTTGTACAGGGCCTTTTCGCGCAAAAAAATGTTCAGGAGGGATTGTCTATGAAGGTTGTAGATTTGTTCAAAGTGAAAAACGAAAGCATTAAAGTGCTGCACCTAACCATGATTGCCTTCTTCATTACCTTCGTGACCTGGTTCAACATGGCTCCGCTGGCAACAACGATGATAAGCGACATGGGCTGGTTGACCAAGGAGCATATCGCCGTTCTGGGATTGCTGAACGTAGCGCTTACGGTGCCGGCGCGCATTATTATCGGCAGCTTGCTTGACCGATTTGGACCAAGGAAAGTGTTCAGTATTTTATTAGTCACCATGTCCATACCGACCTTCGTATTCGCTTTTGGTGACGGATGGGCGCAGCTTGCGATCTCCCGCTTGCTGCTAAGCTCGATCGGCGCAGGATTCGTTATCGGGATCCGCATGGTATCCGAGTGGTTCCCGCCAAAATCGATCGGATTCGCTGAAGGCTTCTATGCAGGCTGGGGCAACTTCGGCTCCGCGTTTGCGGCCATGACATTGCCATGGGTGGCTCTGACGCTGATCGGTGGAGATAACGGCTGGAGATATGCGATCGCAACGACCGGACTGATCTGTTTGATATACGGCTTTATCTACTACGCGCTTGTCAAAGATACGCCGGAGAACAAGGCTTATTTCAAACCAAAGAAATCGTCCGCGCTGGAAGTCAGCAGCTGGGGCGATCTGGTGCAGCTGATCCTATGGACGATACCGCTAGTTAGCGTATTGGCGCTGCTCACATGGCGAATCGACAAATTTGACCTCTTGTCTGCTTCTTTCTCAACGATCGTGTATATTGTTCTGGGTCTGGTGCTTGTCTATCAAGTGATTCGCATTCTGCAAGTCAACGTACCGATCCTGAAGAAAGGCGTGCCGGAAGACGATCGTTATAAGTTCAAAAATGTAGCTGCCCTCAACACGACTTACTTCGCAAACTTCGGAGCGGAGCTGGCGGTTGTCTCCATGCTTCCGATGTTCTTCCAAACAACGTTCTCGTTATCGCCGACAGCAGCGGGCCTGATCGCATCGACATTCGCATTCGTCAATCTGTTCGCCAGGCCGCTGGGAGGATACTTGTCGGATCGCCTGAAAAGCCGCAAACAGGTCATGTTGGTCTATATGGGCGGCATCGTTCTGGGCTTCCTGAGCATGGGACTCATGACGGAGAGCTTCCCGCTCGTCGCTGCAGTCGCCCTTACGATCTTAACCTCCATGTTCGTACAGGGAGCTGAAGGCTCGACATTTGCGATCATACCGATGATCAAAAAACGCGTTACGGGACAAATTGCGGGTATGGCCGGAGCTTACGGCAACGTCGGGGCGCTTACTTACTTGACCATCCTGACCTTCGTGACGCCGCAGCAATTTTTCTTCGTGCTGGCCGGAGGAGCCGTTCTAAGCTTCCTGAGCTGCGCGCTGCTGCTCGAGGAACCCAAAAATGCCCACGGAGACGAATACGTGTTGTCCTCCGTCGACAGAGCGTTAACCCAACCGTCGGCAGCAAGCCCTTCAGTTATCAGAGATTTGCCTGCCGCTTCGACTAAGTAACAGCGCTCGTCATACAAGAACAATCGAAATAACGATCTTTAACCAAGCCCCCGCACCGAAAACTGGTGAAGGGGGCTTTTTCATCCCCACAGAAAAGACTCTGACCAGACGCTGCATCAATCCCAATAATGCGCGATTCATTCCACCGCCAGCTTCGCGATCGCTTCAAGCGCGGCTTGAATCTCGCGCTCGACGGCATCCGCCACCACATTGGTATGGGGATCATATTCCGCCGCCAGATCAGAATCTGCGTATCCGTCAAGCGCAACGATCGCCCCTGCCCTCGCGCCGCGGAGCGCGGCCACAACGTAGAGCGCAGCAATCTCCATCTCGACAGCCAGCGCGCCCGCCCCCTTGTATAGCTTATGCGGCACCTCGACCACACCAGAGAAGAAGACATCAAGCGTAACGGTAATGCCCTTCTTCACGATGCCTTCGGACGCCCGCGCCGACTCATACAATGCATTCACGATTTCGCTATCAGCAACCGCCGGGAATCCCTCCGGCACAAGCTGCTTCGTCAATCCATCAGCCCGAACCGCCGCCGTGCTTACAATGAGGCTGCCCGCAGGATGGTCGGCAGAATAGGAGCCGGCGGTGCCTACGCGAATCAGCGTCTTCACGCCGCCCTTGATCAGCTCCTCGAAGCAGACAGCCGCTCCCGGGGAGCCGACTCCATGGCTGACCACGGCAAGCTTCACGCCTTTGTATTCGCCGACGAAAGTCCGGTATTCTCTGGCGTAAGCCAGCTCCTTCGCGCCATCCAGCTTCTTCGCGATTAGCTCTGCTCGACGGGGATCGCCGCAGACGATCGCGAACGCCGGCAATTGCTCCGAGTGAACCTCCAGAATAGGAAGATACATATTAATCGAACTCCTTCTTCAGCCATTCATCCTCTGGCATAATAAACTCCTCGCTGGAAAAGCGCTCCTCCTTGAAGGGATCGGCATAATTGTGGAAGCCGTTACGTTCCCAGAACCCCGGCCGATCCTCCTTCATAAATTCAATGCCGCGAATCCACTTGGCGCTTTTCCAGAAGTAGAGATGAGGAACGATCAGACGCAGCGGCCAGCCGTGCTTGTCCGTAAGCGGCTCTCCTTGGAATGAATGCGCCAGAATGACGTCCTCCCGAAGCAGATCCTCCAGCGGAAGATTGGTTTCGTATTCCTCGTCAGCATGAATCATTACGTAGCGGGCATCCGGCTTGGCACCCAGAAGCGGCAGCAGGTCGGCGAATTTGACCCCCTCCCATTCCGTGTCCAGCTTCGTCCAACGCGTTACGCAGTGAATGTCGCGCAGAATAGTCGTCTGCGGCAGCCCCTTAAGCTCCTCGAACGAAAACGACCGCTCCTGCTCCACTTCGCCGAATACTTTCAGCGTCCAGCTCGATAGGTTATACTCCGGCACATCTCCCTCATGCAGAATCGGGAACCGCTCCGTCACGGTCTGTCCCGGCGGTACGCGATGAGCGATCTCCGCTGGCACCTCAGGCAGCTTAGGAGCCGCTTTCTTCAGTCTTTCCGCTTTGTTATGCATCTTCCCAATCACTCCTCCATTAACGCGAGCTTCCGCTCGATTTGCGTGCTTCCTGCATATATCCTTTATCCTTAAAAAACAGCATAGCCAGAATGGTCACCACATATGGAACCATCATGGTGAAATGGGTCGGCAGCGCAAAGCCTTGCAGCCGGATGCTCAGCGATTCCATGAATCCGAACAACAAGCTTGCCCCGGCCACGCCAAGCGGTGTTGATTGTCCCAGCATGGTGGCGACAAGCGCGATAAAGCCTCGCCCCGCCGTCATGCCTTCCGTGAACATCGTCACATTGCCCAGTGACAGCTGAGCGCCGGCGAGTCCACATAACGCGCCGCATAGCAATACGGCGCCATACTGTATGCGCGTCACCTTGATGCCCAGACTGCGAGCAGCGGTGGGATTCTCTCCGGCAGCGAGCAGGCGGAAGCCTGACACCGTCCGGAACAAATAATAATGAAGCGCTGCAACGATAAGCACCGAAGCATAGACAAGCACGGAATGCCCGGACAATACGAAGCCAAGCCAAGGAATGTCCTCCACAATGGGGATATGCAGCTTAGGCAAGCCCACCATGTTTTTATCGTAATAAGCGCCCTTCACATCGAAGATTGCCCTCAGGGAGAATGTGGTCAGCCCCAGCGCAAGGAAGTTCAGCGCGATGCCGACAACGATGACGTTCGCTTGAAGCTGTATACTCATGTAGGCGAACAACATGGAGAAGACGAGCGTGCAGCCAATCGCGAACAGCAAGGACAGAGCAATGCTGCCTGTCAAATAATTGCCTACGATTGCCGAGAACGCACCAATCAGCATCAACCCTTCCAGGCCAACGTTGAACAGGCCGACTCGGGCACAAATCGCGCCGCCAAGAGCGGCGAGCAGAATCGGCGTTAACATGCGCAGCGCCGAAGCGAACAACGAAACGTCAAACAGCTGGTCCATTCCCCGCCCCCGCCTTCTTCCGTTTAATGAATGAATAAGTCAGCTTGGCCGACACGAACAATATAAGCACGGCCTGAATAATACTGGAAACCTCCAGCGGAACCTCGGTATTGCGCTCCATGCCCATTCCGCCAGTCTGGAGCGCAGCGATCAATAGGGCAGCGATCGCCGTGCCGATGGGATGCGAGCCGGCAAGCAGAGTCGCCATGATGCCAGACCACGCATAGCCCGGAGAGGTCAGCGCGCCGTCCAGGTAACGATATTGTGTGCCGAGCACCTCTACGGAGCCCGCTAGTCCCGCAAGTCCGCCGCTGACGAACATGCTGAGGAACATTAATTGGCCGCGCTGCACGCCGCCGTAGCTTGCGAACAGCGGATTGCCGCCAAGCATACGAATTTCGTAGCCCTTGACGGTATGCTTCATGAATAGGTACAAGAGGATCGTTCCGAGCAGCGCCAGCACGAAGCCTGCATGCAGACTGTATCCTTGGAACAGCTTCGGCAGCCAGGCCGCCTTGTCCAGCATGACGGTCTGGGCCATTGCCGCAGAGCCTGTTGTATCCTTGAGCGGGTAAGTGACGACATATCCCGCGAAATACGTTGCGATATAATTGAGCAGCAGCGTCGTAATTAGGAGATTCATCCGGAACCTGGCATCCAGCCAGCCTGCGAAGGCCGACCATATGCCCCCGGCAAGCATACCTGCCATAATCGCTCCAATGAGCTTCAGCCAGCCTGGACCCGGCAAATAAATAGCGGTTACGGCTGCGCTTAACGCGCCAAGCACCATTTGGCCTTCCGAGCCCATATTGAAGAAGCCGGCCCGGAACGCAAGCGCCACACCTAGGCCGATTAAGATAATGGGTGTAGCCCGGGCGAGCGTATTGGTGACAAAATAAAAATTGCCGAATGCGCCCTTCCACATTTCCGCGTATGTCTCCGTAACAGAGCCTCCCACGATAACAATCGCGATCGCTCCCACCGCAAGTCCAGCGATCAGCGCAAGGAGCGGCTGCAGCAGCGGCTTGAACCCATTCACCAGCTTATCCAACTGCCTTACCTCCCGCCATAAGCAGACTTATCTTCTCTTCCGTAGCCTCTTCAGCCCTTAGCTCTCCTACAATTCGGCCCTCGAACATAACCAGGATGCGGTCAGACAGCTTGAGCACCTCCGTCAGCTCAGAGGAGACTAGCAGAATAGCGCCTTGCTGCTCCCGTTTGCTCAGCAGCTCGCTATGTATGATCTCCATCGCGCCAACATCGACGCCTCGCGTCGGCTCAGCGGCGATCAGGAACGGCGACTGCTGCGCCAGCTCGCGGGCCACGATCAGCTTCTGCAGATTGCCGCCGGACAGATGCTGAGCTTTCGTCTGAAGCGATCCCGTCTTGATGCCGAACCGCTCCACCCAGCCGGCAACCATGGAACGCGCTTGGCCTCTCCGTAGAATCCCGCGCTTCGACAGCTTGCTGGCATGGCCCATGATGCCGTTCTCTGTGACGTCCGCCTCCTTGGATACGCCCCACATATAACGATCCTCCGGTATATGCGCGAGCCCGGCGGTCCGGATCCTTCCTACCGACGCACCCGTCACATCCTGGCCGCACAGCCTGATCTGGCCAGCATCCGGCTGCAGCAAGCCGCCCAGCACTTGCAGAAGCTCCGATTGGCCGTTGCCCGAAATGCCGGCTATACCAACAATTTCCCCCGCTCTCACAGAAAGGCTGACATTATCCAGGAGCGGCTTCGTCTTCCCGCCTCGCAGAATCAGCCCGTTCGCCTCCAGCACCATGTCTCCCGTTGCAGCCGCTGAACGGCGGAGCGAAGCAAGCTCACGCCCCACCATCATACGTGACAGCTGCTCTTCATCCGTATCGGATGCATGCACCGTACCCGTTACTTGGCCATCGCGCAGCACCGTAATCCGATCGGCTACCTCCATAATTTCACCAAGCTTGTGGCTGATGAGAATGAAGCTTTTCCCTTGCCGCGCAAGCTCCTTGATCGCGACGAGCAGCTCTTTGACCTCAAGCGGCGTCAATACACCTGTAGGCTCGTCCAAGATAATAATTTCCGCGCCTTGATAGAGCACCTTCAATATCTCGACCCGCTGCTGAACACCTAGCGAGCATTCTCCAACTCGCTTCCAAGGATCGACGGGCATGCCGTATTGCTTGCCCAGACGAAGCGTTTCCTCGGCCGCAGCCTTGCGGTTGAAGCCGATTGCGCGGGAGGGCTCGCGACCGATTACAATATTCTCAGCTATAGTGAACGAGGGGAACAGCATAAAGTGCTGATGCACCATACCAATGCCATGCTTAATGGCATCCGTCGGACTGTCGAAGCTCACGGCCTTGCCGCCGAGCTTAATCTCGCCGGACGTCGGAAGCTCCATTCCGTATAGAATCCGCATAAGCGTCGTTTTGCCGGCGCCGTTCTCGCCTACGAGCGCATGAATTTCGCCCTTTTGAAGCTGAAAGGAAACGTTCCGGTTCGCGGTCACGCTCCCGTAGCTTTTCGTAATGCCATCCATTTGCAGCAGCATACAGTCGCTCCTTTCAACAAGCAAACCGGCTGCTAATCGCAGCCGGTATCATGAACTATTGAGCTAGCGGGTTGATAACTTCAATCTTGCCGGACTTGATGTCTTCGGCGATTGCCTTCACCTTGTCTACCGTTTCCTGACCGACGAACGGACTGAGAGGAGACTTGCTCTCTCTCGTAACAAACGTCAGGCCGACACCGTCTTCCTTCAAGCCGTAGTCTGCGGCTCCGAATTCGAATGTACCACTCATGAATGCTTTAACCGTTTCGTATGCTACAGCATCCGTGCCCTTCAGCTGCGACAAGACGATATGCTCAGGGTCCAGCTCCGTGCGGTCCACGTCCTGGCCGGAAGCGTAGAAGCCAAACTCCTTCGCCGCTTCGAATACCCCGAGATCGCCTACCGCTGCCATACCCGCGATGAAGTCTGCGCCTTTGGAATGCTGCAATACGGCAAGCTCCTTGCCTTTTGCGGAATCCGTAAAGCTGCCGACGTAGTTCACGAAAAACTCAGCATCAGCGTTGGTGTGCTTCAAGCCTTGCTCAAAGCCTTTTGTATATTTGCTCAGCAGCGGAGCGTCGATGGCGACAACCGCACCTACCTTATTGGTTTTTGTGGAGAGGCCTGCAGCCGCCCCGAGCAGGAACGCCGCTTCATGCTCGCGGAATACAACGCTGCGAACGTTTGGCTGATCCACCACTGTGTCGATAATTGCAAAGGACTTGTCCGGATTTTCCGGCGCAACCTTATTCAGCGCGTCCTCTGCTTGGAATGTAGCCGTAATAATCAGATCGTAATTCTCAGCCACCGTGGAGCGAAGGTTCTGCTCGAAGCCGGCCGGGTCTGTCGATTCGATTGTTTTCACTTCCGCGCCAAACTCTTCGCCTGCGCGCTTGAAGCCTTCATCCATTAGAGCGAAGAAAGGGTTGACGCCGATTTGCTCAGGCAGAACAAGCGCTATTCTTTTTTTGTCCGCTTCGTCCCCGCCGCCATTCGCGGCTCCTTCGTTGGTATTGCCGCCGCCGCAAGCGGCGATGACGCTGATCGCAAGCATGAGTGTCAAAACAAACGCTAAATGTTTTTTCATGATGATTTCTCCTTCTTTTTTCAATTCTATGCAGCAAAAATGCGAATCCCTAACGAATCACGTGTCCGTTGTCGGAATCCGCATTCATTTCGTAGTTATTCGACATATTTCAACTCTATTCTACATGATAGTATATCACACGCAAGTTCACCTATGGAATCGTCAAAAATTTGTAACAACCCTCCGTCTCGGCCCATAAGCAAGAGGACAGCCATTGGGCTGCCCTCTTCTCTAGCAAAGCTTATTGCTGCTCCATATTATTCTCCAGAACTGCTGCAAGAAAAGCAAGGGCAAGCCCTTGTCCCCAGCCCTGCGCCCACTTCCGATCGATGCCGAGGTAACCGGCAATGTCGTTCATGACGGCCGTGCCGCCGGACACGTTCATAACGCGGCCGTTATCCGCGATGTTGGCCAATAAGCCGTCTAGCGCCTTCTGCACGTATTTGCCATGCAGCGGATTTCCTTGCGTAACCATCGCCGCGCCAATACCCGCCGTCGCCGACACCTCGCCATAAGCCTCCGGATAGTCCAGTACGGTGCCCCATAGCCCATCAGCCTTCTGCAGCTTCTTAATCGCCGCAAGCTGATCGCGCAGGGAGCTCCATATATGCATCATGGGCGGATACAAATACGCTTCCGGCAGCACCTTTGCCGCCCGGGACATCGTATAGGCTGCCCAGGCGTTGGCGCGAGCCCAATATATACCGGACATATGATCTTTATTAATATGATTGTAGCCGTGGTACCATAGGCTGTCATTCTCATCCTGCAAGTAGTTGATATGCCAGAAATATTGGTTCAGCGCATCCTCAATCAGATGCTTCCTCTCGAACATGATGCCCGCGCGCAGCAGGAAATACGCCGCCATGAATAACGTATCCGCCCAAGCCTGCTCGGGGAAGTCGTTTTTGGACGAAACCGTATGCTGGAGCACCCGGTCACCGAAGCGGAGCGCCTTGTTCTCCAGATAGTCTACCTTGCTCATGATCAGATCGACGTACTTCTCATCCTTGGTATGCTCGTACAGCGTAAGCAGCATATGTCCGATCGCGCACGTATTCACCGTCCATGACTTTGGCAAGCCCGCTTCCATATATTCATCCACCCAAGCGATCATCCGTTCCAGATACGCTTCCTCGCCGGTAACCTCATACGCTCGGCAGACGCCGTAATAAGCGACGCCGCCCGGCCAATCCCAGGTCAGATCCATCCCGAACGTATATTGCGCGACGCGGTCGACCACCGCCTGAAGCTCCCTGCTATCCGCGATTATTTTCATCTCTTATATGCCTCCATCATGTCCAAAGGCCCCCGCCGGGGGCAGGGGCTTTGGTATTGGTTAGCTCACAGCTTAACGGAATTGTCCTGCGTCAATCGCTGCTTGCTTCTCATCCAGAATTTCCTGATAGCCTTGCTGCAGGTATTGCTTCTTCGCCTCTTCGTACAGCGCGTCGAACTCCTCCGGCTTAGCAAGCACAAGCTTGACATACTGCTCCTGGAACAAGGAATTCAGGTCCGCCTTGTATTCATTCACCTTCTCCAGAACGACGCTGAACAGCGCGTCCGGTGTACGATATTCCGCTACCTGATCATAGTACTTCACAAGGTCCTCTGCCAAATATTCGTAGCCGACAGGGCTCCAGTTGCGAAGATTGGCTTTACGTGTTTTCTCAGGGTCGTCATATTGTGCAATTTCCGTTACAAGACCCCAATAATCCTTGTTATTGTTCTGCGACAGAACAGACTCGCCCTTGAAGTCCGGATTGCGGACCGCGATGCCCTCAGCGTCCAGCGTGTAGTTCTGTCCTTCCACGCCATTCTGGAAGAAGAACAGGTTCTCCGGCTGGCTCAGCCATTCCAGATACATCCATACTGCCGCTCTTTCCTCGTCGGACGACTCGTAGTTGATGCCCATAATGAAGCCAAACGGCCAGTATGCGCGAGCCTGCGGCTTGTAGCCTTCCGGCACGCCTGCAGTAGGAGGGACAACAGCAAATTCAGCCTCAGGGTTATTCGCCAGAGTAGCGGATATTACATCCAGATTGTTGGTCAAGTATACGCCGAAGGTACCCGTCTTGCCTGCTACAAACTCTGCCTTCACCTTGTTGGCGTCATCACGAAGGTAGAATTCCTTGTCGATCAAGCCATTGTTGTATTGGTAGTTCAGATTGCGCAGGAAACGCTCGGAATCCGCTGTCGTCAGGTCGGCTACGCCCAGATCGGAATAAAGCGCGCGATACTTGGGATCAACCGGCCATTCGCGGAACGGGTAGCTGTAGATGTAGTTGTTCATAAGCAAGCCTGCGCCCGCCGTTCCCAGACCAGCTTCCTTCCACTTCGCAAGCATCTCGTTGTACTTCTCAAGTGAAGTCAAGTCCTCAACCTTCATGCCTACCTTCTCCACCCAGTCCTTGCGGATCAGCGAGGTGAAGTTGTCGGCATTGGGACGCGCGGCGAAGAAGAACACTTGATTGTCTTCGACCGTGCCGTATTGCTTAATCGTTTCGCTCATATTGGCCCAATAAGTAGGCGCGTAATTCGCAATTTCATCATGGTTCAATTCCTGCAGCACGTCTTCGCCATAGTAGTTAAGCGCTTGCGGCATGTCGTAGTGGAAGATGATATCCGGCGCTTTGCGCGATGCAAGCAGCTGCTCGAAATCCTGCACCTCGTTAGCCCGAGTAATCGGCACATACTTCACTGTAATGTTGTATTTGTCGCCAAACTCCTTCTGAACCCAACGTGTATAATAATTGTCTGTGACGTTCCAGCCCTCGAATGCCCGCTCATACACCGGAATTTCGAGCGTCACCTTTTCAGGGAAGCCTTTTGAATAATCCGGGAATGCGCCATCCGGCGTTTCCGTTGCGCTGTTTGTACTGGATGAAGTCGGACTAGGCGAGCTGTTTGTGTTTGAATTGTTATTGCCGCCCGTACAACCGGCCAACAGACCAACAATGACGAACAGTGCCGTAAACATAGATAACTTTCTCTTTGTGCTCATCGATACATTCCCCCAATAATGGATTTTCGAAATCGAAATTATTCTTTTACGGCTCCCAGCATAACCCCTTGAACGAAGTATTTCTGGATGAACGGGTAGACCAGGAGTATCGGCAGCGTCGCGAACACGACGCAGGATGCCTTAAGCACTTCCGGATTAGTGAGCTGTACTTGCGTAGCCTCCAGCTGGAAGCTTTCGCTTGCCTGGATGACCAGGTAATACAGCTTCAGCTGCAACGGCCTCAGATCAACCGCCTGCTTAATGTAGAATAATGCATCCTGATAAGCGATCCAGCGTCCCACCGCATAGAAGAGAGCCAGTGTCGCGAGAATCGGCTTAGAGAGGGGCAAGACGATGTTCCACAGGATGCGGAAATGTCCGGCACCGTCGATTCTGGCTGATTCCTCCAAGCTGACCGGAATACTGTGCGACAGCGATGTCTTCATGATCAGCAAATTAAACGGGCTGAACGCGAGCGGAAGAACCAGCGCCCAGATGGTATCCAGCAATCCCAGATTGTTAACCAGCATATATTCAGGAATAATACCGCCGCTGAAGTACATGGTGAACAAGAAGATGACTGTCAGTGTTGTCCTTCCCTTCAAGGTTGGGCGGGACAGCGGGTAAGCGGCGCAGATAGTGATAATCATGCCCAGAATAGTGAACATAATGGTCACGATGATAGAGATGTACAACGATCGCATAATACTGGCATCGGCAAAAATTTTGCCATATGCGGTGAAGTTAAGACCCATCGGCCACAGCATCACTTTGTTAGCGATTACATAGGCGTCCGCGCTGAGCGACTTTGATGCAACATGAACGAATGGCAGCAAGCAGGCCAACGAAGCGGATAAGACCGAGAGGTTAATGAGCACGTCCCATATGTCAAAGCGCTTTTTGCTTCTGCTGCCCACTATGCCGGTGGATGCTTCCATAGTACGTTTCCTCCTCTCTACAACAATCCGTCTTGGCCAAGCTTCTTCGCGATCCGGTCGGCCATGATCACCAGCACGAGACCAATCACGCCCTGGAACAATCCAAGCGCAATCGCGCTGCTGAAGTCTCCCTTCTCAATTCCCCAGCGGTACACAAGAACAGGGATATTGGTCGTGTACTCGGTCGTCGCCTTGTTCTGCAGGGCGAAGATCCGCTCGAACGATCCGTCCATCATTCTTCCAAGGTTCAAGATGAGAAGCGTTACAATTGTTACGCGGATCGACGGAAGCGTCACGTTCCAAATCTTCCTCCATCTGCCGGCGCCATCGACAGTCGCCGCCTCGTACAACTCAGGGTTGATGCTGCTGATTGAAGCCAGGTACAGGATGGTTCCCCAGCCCATGCTCTGCCAGACGCCAATGGCCAAATAACTGAACAGCCAGTGGGTATCCTCCTGCAGGAATGGAACCCGTTCGCCACCCATCATCTCGATCAGGTTATTAACCATGCCATTGCCTTCACCAAGCAGCTGATAAGCAATCGCGCCGATAATGACCCAGGACAGGAAGTGTGGCAAATAGAGAACCGTTTGATTTACTTTTTTAAACTTCACGTTTCTAATTTCATTCAGCAGCAACGCGAGTATGATCGGCGCCGTGAAGCTGAAGATCAGATCCAGACCGTTAAGCATCAGCGTGTTGCGTACCGCTCTTAAGAAATCATGTCTCGCCATGATTTCCTGGAACACTTCGAATCCGACCCATTCGCTTCCCCAGAACCCTCTCGCGATCTTGTAATCCTTGAAGGCGAGCACGAGTCCGGTCATCGGTGCATATCTGAACACCAGCACGAAGGAAAGCGGAATCATCAGGAGCAAATACAGCTGCCAGTCTTTTTTCAAATAATGCGCCATCCCGCGTTTGGGCCCTTTAAATTTTAAAGCGATTTCATATTGGTTTGAAGCGCTTTCAGCTTTCATAGTTTCACCTCCTAGCTTTGGACTTTCTCGGACTCTTAGGGTGCTCCAGGCATCTGCTTGGGATGTGCCCATCGTACCCCGATTGCCGTTGATCGGTAAATCATGAGTATTGATTATCCCTGTCATTTTTGATTAAAAAGCTTGATATTGCGCGCTTTTGCGGCAACGATAAATCAAATTTGATCGTTCATAGCAAAAGTGAAGCTGCCAATCGTCATTCATGACCGACCGGCAGCTTCATCAAAACGTTTATTATGACGACTTGGATCTCAGCGCCCGATAGTTGCTGGGAGGCATGCCCTCGTACTTGCGGAAAAATCGGTTAAGGCTCTGCACATTAAAATATCCCACTTCCGATGCAATCTGCGTAATCGTCATATCGGATTCATGCAGCAATTGCTTGGCCTTCTGTATGCGCAGATGATTGGTGTAATCAATTAAGCTTTTGCCTGTCAGGTCGAATACGATTTTGCGCATATAGGAATAGCTGATTCCGATTTCCTTCGCCATATCCTCGAATTGAATTTCTTCGCAATAATGCTCCTCCAGATAACGAATAATTCGCTCGCCATGCTTCGCTTCACCTTGATTGCGTTCCAGATATTGAATAATTTCCGCAAAAAACTCTCGCAAGTATTTTTCCAGCTCATCCAGCGTATCCATTGTCGCAATCGCGGAATAGATATTGCCGCGGCCCGCGAATATACGCGCCGTGCTGACATTTTTCTCCCGCAGATGCTTGATCGTGACACCGACGAGTTGATGATAAATAAATAGAATGTTGTCGTACGATATATACTCCGCCGATTGAATGTCGCTTCGTATCTGATCCAGCTCCGTCATTATGCTGTCCAAATCAACAAGCTCCAGAAAGTTAATGATTTTTCGTTCACTGTTGGCGGGATACATATATTTTTTATCGCGGTCCACCTCCTGCTTCGCATAGAAGATACAGCCGCTTCCATTCATCATCCGCTGCTTGATGACCTCCATCGCCTCCGCATGAAGCTCCTTAATGAGCGAGGTGGAATCCGAGGTCCGGCTTACGCCAATCGTGACGGAATGTCCCAGCACCTCCAGCGCGTAATCCCGTATCTGGACGAACGACTCCTTCCACGCTTCAGCTTCGCTTGCCGGCTCCTCCTGCGAATAATTAAGCACCAAGGCAAAGCTTCCTTCCCCCTGATAAACACATTTCGCAATGGCTCCTTGCTGGAACAGGCCCTCAAATTTCGCAATAAGCAAATATCGGTGATAGCTGCGCGATTCCGGATTACGTTTGCTTACATATCTCCGATACCGGTCGATGGAGATGACAGCAACCAAATAATCAGGTTCGGTGAACATTTCATCCAATTCCTTGGTCACCTCTCCCCTTAGCAGGCGATGGACGGCGAGACTTTGTGTATCCTGCTCACGCTCCTGCAGCAAGGCGTATAATTCCTCCTCCTCTTCCTGCATGCGCTTGAACGCGGAATCCAGAAACGCCAGCTCGTTGGCATTCGTCACCATCAGATTGCCCCGCTCCCGCATCGACCTTACAAGCTTGCGCAGAGGCTTGGACAGCCAAGTGGCTAAGAAAACAGACAATGCTGTACCCGCTACAATAATAATGGCCGTGATCCAGAAGATACTGCGCTGCAGCGTGTGCGTCTTTGTCATGAGCTCATCCATGGAATATACGCTCACGTTCCACCAGCCAAAGCTGGAGGAACGAGACCACGCGTACAGCAGCCGTTCTCCATCCAGCTCTCGATACGAATATCCTTCCTTAGAGGAGCTGTTCAAAATATTGTGCAGATGCGGCTGCTCCATGCCGTTTGTCAGAAGGAGCGACTTGTCGTTATGCGATATAATCGTCCCGTCCGGCTCCATCAGCAGAAAGCCCTGGGCGCCTTGCTCCGATGATCGCAAATATTTGGCAACCTGGCTCTCCAGCATGTTAACGACGATAACGCCTCTTGTATTTGTTGACAGCCTATTCAGAGGCAGCACGTAAGAGATGACAGGAATGCCGGAATCCGTCTTGCGGGAATACCAGATGCCGCTGATGCCTCTTCTGTCAGACAACGCTTCATCCAGCCAGGACACTGAATCGTAACGATCCAATGTTGTGATGCTCTTGTCCGTCGAGATGACATAATCTGCACCCTCAAGCTGAAAAAACGATGAATAAACACCGTCTACCCGATGCTTCATGTTGACCAGCTCGCGCAATACGACTAGGGCGGTGCTCATATTGTTGTAATTGGCGTTCAGCTGCGAATAGGTGCCGAAATCGCGGACACGATCGAATACCTTGGTAGAGGTCAGCCTCACCGCGTCCTGCGCCAAGTTGTTAAGCGCATTTTCGTTCAGCCTGCTGCTGGCGTGCAGACCCGCCAGAGATGAAGCGGCAATAGCGCTTTCGGAATTTTTCATAATTTCCGAGCCGCTGTACCAAGTGAGCGTGGCCGTCGGAATAGCCATAACGCAGATCAGAATGACAGTCAGCTGAAGCATCATTGAAAACCGTTTCATGGGAGACCCTCCTGCTTGTATCTCTATATACCACAAGTTATACATATTAGACAGCGCTTACATTTCCATCTTGCCTGCAAATGGAATGATGTACATCCCCATGGTATTCTAACGATCCCTTCCCGTCAATGGCGGGATTGTATTACCAGCAAGTATTTACCTAATATTTGAAGCTGATCGCATTGACACAGGGTTATTGCAATGATAACATACCAGCGATCATATCCCGTTTGCGAATATTCATCAATTTCTGAATGAATAAGCATGGCCCGACGGGAACAAGGCTGCCGTTAACTGGAGCGGCAGCCTCGTCTTTTCCAACCATATAATCTTATGAAGCAGTGCCCGCTGGATTGGCTTTCCGCTTCAGTACCGTTATTCCGTTTACCGGCAAAGCTACAATGGCTTCTGCCACTTGGCCTGTCTCTACGTCCCTATACCCTCGGCCGTCCAGCTCCACCCGCTTCGCTTCCCCGCTGAAGTTCATCAGGAAGACGTAATCCGTTTCTCCATCAGTACGCAGCGCCGCCGTTACGCCGGACGGAAGCTCCGACTCCAGCGCACGCGCGACTCCCGCTTGGCTAACGACGGAAGTGTAGAACGCCAGCAGGAAATCCTCCTTATGGCGGGCAGCCATATAGTAGGCCTTGCCTCGGCCAAGCCTGTTGACTGTCAAAGCGGGACGCCCCGCGTAGAAGCTGTCCGTATATGTGCCCAGCACCTCGGCCTGCTCCGCATGGATCAGCTCGCAAATTTCATGCGCCTCGAAGCGGCCGGTGATGCCAAGCTCGTTGTCTGCCAGCATCGATAATCCGTTACTGTCTTCGTCGTACAGCCCTTCAATCTCCTCCGCCCAGATGCCGAGCGTTTTGCGAAGCGGACCAGGGAAGCCGCCAAGATGGCATAGATCATGCTCGTCGACGACGCCGGACCAGTATGTCGCGACCAGCGTGCCGCCATTCTCGACGAATTGCTCCAGCTTGCGGCCAGTCTCTTCGCGGCACAGGTACAGCATCGGAGCCACGATGAGCTTGTACGGGCCAAAGTCGTCTTCGCTGCCGATGACGTCCGTCGGTACGCCCTGCTCCCACAGCGCGCGATGATGCTTGATGACCGTTTCTTCATAATGAATGCCCATATTGCGCGGTCCTTGCGCATCCTTCACCGCCCAGCGGTTATCCCAATCGAACAAAATCGCCGTCTCGGCTGGCGTTGAAGCCCCCGTTACTTCCGAGATGTCCGCCAGAGACTGGCCAAGCTCGGCGACGTCCTTGAACACCCGAGTATGCTCGTGCCCCGCATGGTCGACGACCGCGCCGTGAAACTTCTCGCTGGAGCCGCGGCTCTTGCGCCATTGGAAGTACTGCACGGAATCCGAGCCATGGGCGATTGACTGCAGCGAAGATAAACGATGCATGCCCGGCTGTTTCAGCTTGCTCACGGGCTGCCAGTTTGTAAGGCTTGGCGTGCTCTCCATCAGCAGGAACGGCTTTTGCATGATGGAACGATACAAGTCATGATAGAACGCAACCGAAGCGCCAAGCTCGATATCGTCATTTCCCTTATGCCAGGTCGGATAAGCATCCCAGGAAACGAAATCCAACACGCGCGAGAACTTGCGGTAATCGAGGCCTTCGATCATGTGCATGTTGGTCGTGGCGGGAAGCTCGGGATTCGCGCTCTTCACGGAGTCGATCTCGTGCTTGCAGAAATCAATCGTCTGATCCGTGACGAACCGGCGCCAGTCGATATTTTGGCCGTGCACCATATTCTCCCCGTGTGGAGCCGGCGATTCAACCTGACTCCAATCCGTGTACGTATGGGCCCAGAAATTAGTCCACCAAGCCATGTTCAGAGCATCCAGCGTGCCGTATTTCTTTTTCAGCCACGTTCTGAATGCGTCCTGGCACAGGCCGCAGTGGCAGTCGCCGCCGAACTCGTTGGAGATATGCCAGCCAAGTACGGCTGGATGATGGGCATACCGCTCGGCCAGCTTGCCGTTAATAATCGCGGTCTTCTCCCGGTAGGCGGGAGAGGTGTAGCAGTGATTATGTCTCATGCCGTGCAGGTTCCGAACGCGATTCGCCTCAAGCCGCAACACCTCTGGATACTTCGCGGATAACCAGGCCGGACGCGCGCCGCTCGGCGTAGCCAGCCAGGCGTAGATGCCGTTCTGCTGGAATCGCTCAAGCACCTCGTCCATCCATTGAAACCGGAATTCGCCCTCCGTCGGCTCCAGCGCCGCCCAAGAGAAGATGCCGATGGCCATGACATTGCAGCCTGCCAGCTTCATCAACCGGATATCTTCCTCCAACACTTTGGGATCGTGAAGCCATTGATCGGGATTGTAATCGGCTCCGTGCATCAGTACCGGCAGCTTGGGGCTGACCGGTGCATGTCTCATAGTCATGGTAAGCATCCACCTCATAATCGTCATATTCGCTTATTCATTTTGATCATAGTCCAAAGTACGGTTATAATCATAGAACAGATCCATCAATAAATCGTCTGATCTTAACATGGGGTGAAATCCTGTATGATGCCGTTCCTGCTCGCCGAAAACGCCAATGTGAACAAGCCGCTCCCGCTCTACGTGTTTTGCGTAGGCAATCATGAACAGAAGGAAATCGACCGGAGAAAGTCGGGATACCCTGCCCATCAGCTGTTCCTGACCCGAAGCGGCAAAGGGATGTTTCGTATGAACGATGGCCGCGAATTGACTTTAAAGAAGCGCTCGGTCTTGCTGCTGCCCGCTAATACCGGTCATGAATACCGACCTGATGAATCCGAGGACGTATGGGATCTTGGCTTCGTTGCCTTCAGCGGAGCAACAGCGGCTGATTTGCTTCAGCAGATGGATGAGCTGGTGCTTAGCGCCCTGGAGGTCACCAACTTCGACGCCTTGTGGCATCAGTTGGAAGCGATCTGGCATGTCATCAATCTGGGCAGCGAGCACGCCTACGAAGCTTCGAAACGAATGTACGATATGCTGTTAACCTTAATGGAGGGAAAGTATCCGGTCGGACAAGCTTCCAAGAAGGTGTATCCGGCAGACCAGCCCAATCCCGCTCTCCAATCGGCGGTTCAGCTTATTCACGATCATTATGACGAAAGGCTGCTGTTGTCGAACGTGGCCGGGGCGACTGGCTATTCCATCCAGCATTTCCACCGGCTGTTTGTGGCCAATTACGGCGTAACGCCGCAGCAGTACATTCTTCAGCTCCGCATGCGGCGTTCGCTTCAACTGTTCGAGGAGCAACCGGGCATCACGGTAGATCGCGTAGCGGACATACTGGGAATGGACACCAGTTATTTTATCCGAATGTTCAAAAGAACTTACGGGGTTACGCCGAAACAATATGCCAAGGGGCATTCCTAACTGAGGTTAACGTGTTAAGCCACAATTTGACTGCTGATGAAGCTTGGATTAACGCCACATGATGATGGGGTGAAGATTGCATGAAACTTGCATTCTGTCGTTGATTTCGTGACGAAATAGACTTATAACAGGAAGTAGAGCATATCCTTTATTGCTACTTTATTTCATAGGAGCTGATCGTATGGAGGGTTCTGTTACGACTAACGCAGGCAAGTGTCCATTCATGCATGGCAGCGCAACCAGTCACAAATCTACTGCAACGTCTAATAAGGATTGGTGGCCTAACCAGTTGAACCTAAGCATTCTCCGTCAGCATGATCGGAAATCGAATCCTATGGGAGAAGACTTTAACTATGCGGAGCAATTCCTGAAGCTGGATTACGAGGCGCTCAAGCAGGATCTTCGTGATCTGATGACTGACAGTCAAGAGTGGTGGCCAGCCGATTACGGTCATTATGGTCCCTTCTTTATCCGCATGGCATGGCACTCTGCGGGTACATATCGTTCGGGCGACGGCCGTGGCGGCGCGGGAAGCGGAACGCAGCGCTTCGCACCGCTGAATAGCTGGCCGGACAACGGCAACCTGGACAAAGCCCGCCGTTTGTTATGGCCCATCAAGCAAAAGTATGGCAACAAAATTTCTTGGGCTGACCTGATGATACTGACTGGCAATGTGGCCATTGAATCAATGGGCGGCAAAACGTTCGGCTTCGGCGGCGGCCGTGAGGACGTCTGGCATCCTGAAGAGGACATTTATTGGGGAAGCGAGAAGGAATGGCTGGGCGACAACCGGTACTCGGGCGACCGCGAGCTGGAGAATCCGCTTGCTGCTGTTCAGATGGGACTCATCTACGTGAATCCTGAAGGCCCTAATGGCAATCCTGATCCGCTCGCCAGCGCGCGAGACATTCGGGAAACATTCGGCCGGATGGGAATGAATGACGAGGAGACTGTCGCACTGGTTGCTGGAGGCCATACATTCGGCAAGGCGCACGGCGCTGGCGATGCCGCTCTAGTCGGCCCCGATCCGGAAGCTGCGCCAATTGAAGAGCAAGCACTCGGCTGGATAAGCCAGCATGGCTCCGGCAAAGGTCGCGACGCCATTACGAGCGGCGTCGAAGGCGCGTGGACGGCTAATCCGACGCAGTGGGACAACGGCTTCTTCGATATGCTGTTCGGCTATGAGTGGGAGCTGACGAAGAGCCCTGCTGGCGCGCATATCTGGCATGCCGTCAATCCTGACGAGCAGCATCTGGCGCCTGACGCCGAGGATGCGTCCATCCGTGTCCGCACAATGATGACGACCGCAGATATGGCGCTGCGCGTTGATCCCGCTTATGAACAAATTTCTCGTCGATTCCATCAGAATCCGGATGAATTTGCGGACGCGTTCGCCCGCGCTTGGTTTAAGCTTACGCACCGCGACATGGGACCTCGCGACAGATATCTGGGACCAGAGGTGCCGGCGGAGGAGCTGATCTGGCAGGATGTAGTGCCTGCTGCCGAACACGTTCTCTCCGAGGCGGAGGCCGAAGAGCTGAAAGCCCGAATATTGGCGTCAGGACTATCGGTCAGCGAGCTGATCACAACAGCTTGGGCTTCAGCCAGCACCTTCCGTGGATCCGATATGCGCGGTGGAGCTAATGGCGCCCGCATTCGTCTGGAGCCTCAGCGGAGCTGGGAGGTCAACCAGCCAGAGCAGCTGGGCAATGTGCTCTCGATTCTGGAAGGTATTCAAGAGGATTATGGCAGCCAGGTAAGCTTGGCGGATCTGATCGTGCTTGGGGGCAACGCAGCTCTGGAGAAAGCGGCGCGCGATGCCGGCTACCAGGTAACAGTGCCATTCGCTCCTGGTCGAGGCGATGCTGAGCAAGAGCAGACGGATGTCGAAAGCTTCTCCCTGCTGGAGCCAATGGCTGACGGCTTCCGTAATTATCAGAAGAAGCAATATAGTGTAAGCCCTGAAGAGCTCCTTGTCGACAAAGCCCAACTGCTGGGCCTGACCGCTCCCGAGATGACTGTACTGATCGGCGGCTTGCGCGTGCTTGGCGCCAATTACGGCGGCTCTTTGCACGGAGTGTTTACGAATCGGCCAGGTAAGCTTACAAATGATTTCTTTGTTCATTTGCTGGACATGAATATTGCATGGAAGCCTGTGGACGGCATCGTATACGAAGGCCGTGACCGCAAAACCGGCGAAGTCGTTCGCACCGCCACTCGCGTTGATCTTGTCTTCGGCTCCAACTCCATACTTCGCGCAATTGCGGAAGTATACGCTCAGGACGATAACAAAGAGAAATTCGTACACGACTTTATATCGGCATGGGTTAAGGTTATGAACGCGGATCGGTTCGATCTGAAGCGGCCTCATTAATTTCCTTCGATATGCGAAAGCCGCAACAAAGCGGAGCAGGGCTATTCCCCTGGCTCCGCTTTGTTGTCATTCACAGTGGATTAATGAGAACCGTTTGCTGGAGCAGATGACGAAACGGGCAATACAATCTTAACCGTTGTGCCTTGATTCAGCTTGCTCTCAAAGGACAGAACCCCTTGGTGAGCCTCTACGATCCGGTGGCAAATGACCAATCCAAGACCCGTGCCATTCTCCTTTGCGGAGTAGAAGGGCTCGCCCAATCGATTCAGTCCATCCTCCGGAATACCTAGTCCCTGATCCATAATGTTAATGCCGACCTTGTTGTTATTGACGGAACAGACGGTGATGCGCACATTGCCTCCGCCTGGCATCGCTTCAATCGCATTTTTTATCAGATTGATGAGCAGCTGCTTCATCTGGTTCGGCTCGCAGATGAAGGCTGTCAGCTCTATTTTGCTCGCTACAATAATCTCGACACCGTGGAGACGAGCCTGCGGCTGCATAAACGATACAACGCTTTCAATCAGCTGATTGAGATGAACACTGACGAAGTGGATGCTCTGAGGCTTGGCCAGGCTCATAAATTCATCGACAATTCGATTAATGCGCTCAATTTCGTTCAGCATAATATCTACGTAGTCCGTATTTTTTTCCTTCAGCAATTGCATGAAGCCCTTTAGCGAGGTTAGCGGATTCCGGATTTCATGAGCGATGCCTGCGGCCAGCTCCCCCACAATGGACAGCTTCTCCGACTTGCGCAGCAGCTCCTCGGCCTTCTTGTTCTCCGTAACATCTCTCCCAATGCCGACAAAAGCGATTGTCCCGCCGTCATCATCCTTTAATGGGAATACAGATACATTGGCAAAAAAAGTACTGCTATCCTTTCGAATCATAACAATCTCGACTCCGGCAATTTCCTCTCCCGCCAGAATCCGCTGGAACATCTCTAGCAGCCCGGACCGGTTCTCCTCGCTTACCATTGGAGCAACCTCGCCTACGATTTCCTCCTGCCGCCATTGATGCAATTCCTCAAATTTTTTATTGACAGCCATAACCCGGCCTTCCAGGTCGAAGACCGCTACACAATCGGAGGTTTGATTAAATAAAGCTTCATAGAATAGCCTCTTGTCCATTTCATTCGCAAAGAATAGTTTCGTCACCGGAATCACCCACAATGTATGTATATTCGCCGCTCAACTTCCCGCTAACGAGCTTCGCCTTCATTTTTCTAATATTAGTCTATTCTAGCATTTCTAATGCCATATCGAAAACAAAAAAAGCAACCTCGCGAGGTTGCGTTTCTTAAAATATAAGAAAGCATAAGCTTTCTCTATATTAGGCTTGTATTTTAACGCGAAACGTATGGACATTTATAGGCTTCGAGCAATGCGAAAGCCCTGATCGGGACCAAAGCCATTGGCGTCGAACTTGCCTCGGAAGGCGGGTTCGGTATTCGATACATCGCCCATCCACCCCCCGCCCCTCACAACGCGATGCGAGCCCGTTTCAGCGGATTGCCCATTCTCCGCATACCAATCCCAGCACCATTCTCTCACATTGCCAGACATGTCGTAGAGCCCCAGCTCATTGGGCCCCTTGGAGCCGACAGCATGGGTTCGATTCCGGTTGTTCTCGATGGCGGGCCAGCTCCAATCCCCCGTCAGCGCCTGCTCACCGGCATTCCGCCAATACCAGGCCACCTCATCCACTTCGTTGCTGCCGCTATATGTGTAGCTGCCGCTCGCTTGGCCGCCTCCAGCCGCATATTCCCACTCCGCTTCGGTCGGCAGACGATAACCGTTCGCTCCAGCGTTAATCTCAACCGTCCACTTCATAGAGTCAAATTCACTTCGATTGGCAGTATCCTTCTTGCTCTTATCGATTCTGTAATACGGCTCCAAGCCCTCTAGCGCGCTCCGTTGATTGCAGTACACCACGGCATCGTACCAGCTGATCATCTCCACCGGAAGCCGCTCTCCGCGGAAGCCAGAGGGATTGCCGCCCATGACAGCCGTCCATTCCTGCTGTGTAACCTCATATTTGCCCATATAAAAGCTTGCAACAGCTTCCCCTGTATAATAATAATTGGAGCCTGAATGGACAAAAGCCCCGCCTTCAACATACACGAGATCATCCTTGACTATCGGAGGAGCTTCCTGCTTTGCCGGCCTCTCCTGCGAGCAGGCAGCGTTAATCGCAATGAAGGCGATCATCAGGAAGACGAATCTTATCGTCATATACGGTCTCCTTCTACAAAAATTAGCGACGTGGGGCTGCCGGTCTTAAGCCGGCAGCCCCACCCTCAAGCTGTTACCACACCGTAACGTTAGAGCTGCCGCTGCTCTGGTAACCTTCTGTCGCCATAACTTGATACGACCAGCTGCTGCCCAGATTCATGCCTTTGCTCTTCCAGGCATTAACATGATTGCTGAACGTAATTTTCACATTGCTTCCCGTGGGCCGCTTCGACTGTCGAACGCTCCAGAATTGCTGGAAGGTCTGAGTGCCGTCGATGGAAGGCGCGTTATAGCGCATGGTTGTATAGATGTCGTAGGTGCCGCCATCGCTGGTGACGGTACCCTTGTGTGTGCCTGTAGGCCTGTAAGTGCCCCAGCTGTCTACAACGTAATATTCGATAAGTGAATTTCTGGTCCAGCCATAAAAGGTCAGATAGCCATTACCGGATGGCGCCCAGACGCCGGCATTATAATTCACGACACGATTGGGTGAACCCGCGTTCCAGCCTTTGCCGACAACAAAGTTGCCTGTGTTGGACCATGTCACGCTGTAATTCCCGCCTGCTCCATTGGTTGCGTTAACGGTGCCGCCGCCATCTGTCCAATTCTGCCAATAGTCTGTTGCTGCACTCGCAGACCCAGACAACATGCCGATGCTCATTGTCGCCGCAAGAAGGCCTAACCACATTTTTTTGCTCAGCTTCATCATCAATACCTACCTCCAATAATTTGAATGTGACACCACTTGCCTACGTACCGTCCAGCCTGAGGCTGTGCCTCAACTTATGTCGTGTCATGCTGCCTAATCGATGGATGGTCACCTCCTCACGAGGAAAATTATAGATTGAAAGCGTATACACAACTACCTAACAAACTATAGATCTCTCTACACATATTTAATATCATAACAAGAAAAAGCCATCCTCCAAGGGGATGGCTTCACGAAATGAGCAGCTTCATTGTCACAATCGCTAGAGCGCTTCAACGAATCCCTCGCAAGTGAGGACGCAGCGCCTCTGCCCAATGCTGGTAGCCGCGTTCCGTAAGGTGGCAGAAGTCCGGAGCTATATCTGTAGACAACGTACCGTCGGGCTCCAGCAATCGCGGTCCGATATCAACGAAGGCATATTGCCGTTCGCGCGCCAGCTCCTCATAATGTCTATTGATCTCTTTAATCAGCCTGCGTCGGGGATGCTCCGGACGCTGCTCACGGGGGAAAACCGCCATAATGACGATGCTCACCTCCGGAGTTAACGCCTCCACTCTGTCGCATATCGCGCGCAAGCCTGCCGCAATTTCCTCAGGCTCGTTGGCCCTGGCGTTTTCGGTTGCGGTTGTATTGTTGGTACCAATCAATATCACAACCTTCCGCGGGGACAAGCCTTGCAATTGACCGTGATGGAGTCTCCAGAGCACATTCTGGGTCCGATCCCACCCAAAGCCCAAATTCAGCACCCGGTACGGCTTGAAAATAGAATTCCATGCTCCAGGCGCGCCCTTTATGCCTTCTGTTTGCGGTTGACCTCCCCAGAAGTGTGTAATCGAATCGCCGATCAGCACAATCTCCGGACGAATGTCTCCCTGCTCCCGCAGCACCCCCTCATGACGCTCCCACCAATCGTAACAATCCTCCTCCAGCTTGGGCACTGGAATAACAGCTGTGTTAGGTTCGTTTTGTTGCAGCAATCTGCATTCTCCTCTAAAGGTAAAAGGCCAGCCCGAGCATGTCGGCCAGCCTTATCCCATCTGATTGTCATTTGATTCATTTAAGCGAACTGCTTCGGATCTGGGCCGTACTGGTTATCCCCTTCGCCTTCCATACAAGCGAAGACCAGCAGGATGATGAAGCCTACAAGCGGAATCAAGCCGATGAGCACCCACCAGCCGCTTCTTCCCGTGTCATGCAGTCTGCGAACCAGCACTGCCAAAGAAGGCAGGAATATAGCCAAAGAATACAGCCACGTCAGAATGGAGGGCATACCCGCAATCATCTCGATGATTGACAACGCCACGGAAATGATAATATTGAACAATACAAACATCCAATATTCCTTGCGGCGAGCTCTCCCCGTAAATCCGACATAATTTTTAATGACCTTCAAATACCATTCCACAACGATCTCTCCTTCGGTCTATTGGACCATTCATAGGGTCGGTTCCAACGAACAATCGTGCCTATTGGAACGAAACTGCCATGAGTATAGCGCAAGACCTCTAGCGGAGTCTGTCGAATGCTGTCGTAAATTCAAAATATTTTAAATAGTATACGATTATCTCTCAACCTTAATAATCCATACATCCCGCCCCGGGAGCTCCGCCTGGCCGCCGTCAAGCAGACGACCCGTCAATAGATCGACGCCAGAGCGCTCCTCGCCCAGCTCGACGTTCACTGCTTCGGCGTTATGATTGAGCACAAACAAATAATCCTGGCCATCCTTCGTACGGAGCGTCGTCTCTACCCCTTCCGGCGCTGATTGAACAAGAGGCTTAATGCCGCGGGCAGAGCATAGCTTCGACAGCCACTCCTCAAGAAACGAAGCTTCGGGACTTGTAGCCATATACCACGCTTCGCCGGAACCGAATGAATGGACGGTAAGCGCTGGCATGCCTTCATAGAAGTCCTCGCCATACACCGCCTTCACCTCTGCGCCTTCCGAATGAATCAGATCGCAGAGCATGCCGCATTCATACTCCCGCTTCATGCCAAGAGCCTCGTCCGTCATTACAATCCGATTGCGCTGGCTCGGAAGCAAGGCATCAATCTCTTCCGCCCATATGCCCAGAAGCTTGCGCAGCACGCCGGGATACCCGCCTGTCTTGACCAGATCGTTTTCATCCACTATACCGCTGAAGTAGGTTGTAATGAACGTGCCGCCGCCCTGCACATATTGCTCCAGCTTGTCCGCTACCCCTTGCTTCACCATATACATAACCGGGGCTATAACCAGGTCATAGCCGCTTAAGTCGGCTTCCACGCTGACGACATCCGCCGCAATGCCAAGCCGGTACAGCGCGTCGTAATACTTGTGCGCCTCATCTACATATTGCAGAGCAATGGATGGACCGCTGGACATTTCAATTGCCCACCAGTTCTCCCAATCGAACAATATGGCTACCTTGGACTGAACGCGGGAATCAATCAGAGCGTCGCCAAGCTTATCCAGCTCTGCGCCTAGCTGAGCGCACTCACGGAAGACGCGCGTATGCTCATGGCCGACGTGCTCGATGACGGCACCGTGATACTTTTCGCAGGCGCCGATGGAGCGTCTAAGCTGGAAGAACAGTATGGTATCTGCGCCTCTGGCCGCCGCTTGATAGCTCCACAGGCGCATAACGCCCGGACGCTTCAGCGAGTTGTAGGGCTGCCAGTTCTGCTGGCTGGGCGTCTGCTCCATCAGCATAAACGGCTGGCCGTCCTTCAGGCCGCGCATCAGATCATGCATCATGCCCGTGTAGCTGTGAGGCGTGTCGAAGCGGGGATAATTGTCCCAGGATATGACATCCATATGCTTCGCCCACTTATGGTAATCCAGCTTCTTGAAGGCGCCCATCAAATTGGTTGTGACAGGGATGTCAGGCGTATGCTTCTTCACCGCTTCATATTCAAGCTTGTAGCATTCCAGCAGGCTGTCTGAGTGGAAGCGCATATAATCGAGCGAAATACCTTGGAAATTCGTATTCGTACGACCGTTGCCGATCCACTCCTCGCTAAGCCCGCTAGGCAGCACGATGTCCTCCCAAGCATAGAAGGTATGGCCCCAGAAAGCGGTATTCCAAGCGCGATTCAGCTCCTCAAGCGTGCCGTAGCGAGCCTTCGCCCAATTGCGGAAAGCCGCTTCGCAATTATCGCAATAACAATTGCCCGCGCCGCCATATTCGTTGTTAATGTGCCAAATCAGGAGAGCCGGGTGATCCTTGTAGCGCTCCGCCAGCTTCTCAGCCATGATCGTTGAATATTTACGAAAGGTCGGACTGTTGGGACAAGAGTTATGGCGCCCGCCGAACTTGCGCTTGGCGCCGTTGAAATCGACTTGAAGCACGTCGGGATATTGGCGCGCCATCCATGCAGGGTGTGCCGCCGTACTTGTCGCGAGGCACACTCCGATGCCAGCCGCGTGCAGCTTGTCCATCATCTCGTCAAGCCAGCCAAAATCGTAGGTATGCTCGTCAGGCTGATTTTTTGCCCAAGCGAATACGTTCAGCGTCGCCACATCGATCCCGGCAAGCTTGAACATTCGTACATCCTCATCCCATATCGCCTTCTCCCATTGATCGGGATTATAGTCGCCGCCATACCAAATTTTCGGTTTTTTCGCGTTAATCATGTCATTACACCTCATCATATATGATAAAACTGTCTACAACACTTTAATCTTATGGCTTATAATGACGATATCCAATATAAAATTACCGCTTACACATATAAGAATATGGAGGTATTATTACATGCGAAGAGTTGTGCCTGCCTCTCCAGCGGAGCTGCTACCCTTACAGCTGGAAACCATAGGCATCAAATATGACCAAGAGAACATCGACCGGCCAAACGGCTATCCCTATTATCACTGGCTTCAGACGCTGCAAGGCGAAGGCGAGCTGTCCACTCATGGCCGCACCTGGAGAATGACGGAACGCACCGGCGTCCTGCTCTCCCCGGGAACGCCCCACCGGTATGAAGCCCGCCTTGGACAATGGCAGACCGGCTTCATTACCTTTCATGGAAGCTCGGCCGCCAGCATCGTCCAAGCATTAGGCTTTGGCGACGCTGAATGGTTGCAGTGGGAGACTGACAAGCCAATCATTACCGATCAATTGGAGAGCCTGCTGTCCTTCGCCGAAGCTGGCGGCGACCCCTCGGGCTGGCGCTACTCGGGAGATCTGTACCGGTTTCTGACGCTGCTGCGAACGGATGCCCGCACGGACAACCGTCCCGCTATGTCGAAGCGGCTGGAGCGAATTCAAGCGCTGCTCGACTGGCTGGAGGAGCATTTCGGCAATCCCGACATCGGCTTGAGCGAGATGGCTGTTCATCTCGGCATCGGGGAACGACAGCTGAACGAACGATTTCGTGAGCTGTTCGGACAGACTGCTTACGCCTATCTCATCCGGCTGCGAATCCGCAAGGCAAAGGTATGGCTGCCCTCGCTGCCGGATTGGACCGTCCGCCGCATCGGTGAAGCTGTGGGATTCCGCGACGCGAGCCACTTCGTGGCGACCTTCCGCAGGCTGGAGGGTATGACGCCGGAGGCTTATCGGAAGCTGTATGGGGAAGCACGGGACGCTGAGACTTCGGGAATCTAAAAGAAAGGAAAAGCGCGTCCCAGGGACACGCTCGTCTGTTACGCCGTATATTCAACGCCTCGCTGAACTCGCGAGCTTCTAGGCTTCTGGCCGGAGTAGTTCAGGATTAAACAACCCAAAGCAAACACCGCCATGAACGCAAAGCCCAAATGGTAATGCCCGGTGGAATCCAGCACGATACCGAGAACGATTGGCGGGAAAAATCCGCCAATGCCTCCAGCTGCCCCAACAAAGCCCGTTACCGCCCCTGTATTGCCGGAGGACACCTCCGGCACCATTTTGAACACCGCCCCGTTACCTATTCCAAGCAGCAAGGATAGCAGCAAGCATACGAAGGTGAAGCCTACAAGCTGCTCGAGCGTCGCAGATAACACAAGCGCTCCTGTTAATATGCCAACAAATACCAGGTTTAATACCTTTCTGCTGCCCAGCCGATCTGCCAGATACCCCCCTGCTGGCCGAATCAGCGTAGCCGCCAACACAAAAACCGCAGTGCTTATTCCCGCATCAAATGCGTTCAGTTCGAACAAGTCCTTCAGCAGTGTTGGCAAATAAACGCTAAAGGAAACAAATCCGCCAAAGGTTAAAAAATAATATATCGATAAATGCCATGTCGCCTTTT
Organism: Paenibacillus sp. PL2-23; assembly: GCF_040834005.1. NCBI lineage: Bacteria > Bacillati > Bacillota > Bacilli > Caryophanales > Paenibacillaceae > Paenibacillus > Paenibacillus sp. PL2-23. Next base: position 2,316,901 of record NZ_CP162129.1, on the reverse strand, counting down.
CTTTCGTAACGGACAACGATTGCTTCAACGTCTTGGGTACAGCCGGCTTCGGCACATCCTTCGTGAACGCCTGAAAGATGACCGCCATAACGGCAACGGCAATGGCTAAGCTCAAAAACACCCAAGGCAGACCAAATGATGAAGAAATGGAGGGTATCAGAAAGTTTGCTCCTGCGCTTCCTAAATTGCCGAGTCCCGCAATGCCGAGTATAAAGCCTTGGCGCTCCGGCGGATACCATTTGGATACAAAGGTGATGGATATGGCGAATGTGGTGCCTGCCATGCCGATAAACAGGGCGCATATCAGCATTCCCGCAAACGAATCAACGGATGCGGCCAATACCATCGGCAGGATCAGGAAGAGCATCGTTAGTGTAAACACCTTTTTGCCGCCGAATCGATCCGTCAGGATGCCCATCGGAATTCTCATAATGGATCCCAGCAACACGGGGGTTGCGACCAGAATGCTCTTCTCTACGTTGCTGAGCCCGAACAGCTCCTGAATTTGCCCCGCTATAGGCGGGAAAACCGACCAAATCATAAAAGAAACTGCCATCGCAGCCGTGGATAAAATAAGTGCTTTTGTTTGATTCATCCGCATGACCTCAATTCCGTTATCATCATTATGTTATATTTCATAAAAGGTTAGATAATCGAACATATGCATAATATACGATATCCAACCTAATTATTGTGTAATATAACCTAACAAATAACTATATTCATATTAGTGTCTTCAGCAATAAACGTCAATGACGTCATATAAAATAACACAAAAAAAGCGTTCCACACTAAGTGGTAACGCTTCTGCTTGTTATTAAAGATGAGCTTCCCAGATCAATCACAACCGTTAGTCAAAACCGCAACAGCCCGAACAGGGGAGCCGTCGCCTCCAGCGATACGGAGCGGGAAGCCGTAGAACATAAAATCCACCCCAATGGGCAAGCGTTCCAGCTGGCGCAACCCCGTATAGGTCACGATACCCAGGCCTAGCAACGCCCGCTCAAGCTCCTCCGAGATATCGCCGCCCACAAATGGCGGACAAAGCTTGACAAGCCTGTCCAAGCTTTCGAGCCCTACGGACCCCAGGAAGAACAACCCTCTGCCTTCCGGCCATTCAGCCTCCTCCAGCCGCACGAGACGCGATTGGCCAAAAAACCGATCCAGCGGCAATTCATCCAGCGTCGCGGCGCCAGGATGCATATGGGAGGGCGCATCCACATGCGTCCCCGTATGACTGCCCATGGAAAGCTGCCGCAGCTCCCAGGTATGACTCTCATGATGATGCGCAACCTTGACCCGGACCTCCGGGTCGCCAGGGTAGACGGACATCCCATCAGCAATTGGAATGGACAAATCAATAATTTTCATAGGAACGACTCCTTCCCCCGCTGTAGAATCCATTTTCCGACCATGCAATTACGACTTGCAAGCCCCCACAAAAGCCTCGAGCAATCGATGTTGGCTTGGATCGGAGCCATAGCTGAATTCCGGATGCCACTGCACAGCGACAATAAACCTTCTGTCCGGCATCCCCTATTGTATAGGAAATCTCGGTGACTGTAATCTCAAATAATAACGATTGACGCATTTGTCGATAAAATGTTACATTGTGTATGCACGATATACACAATGTAAGATAGAGGAGGCGTCATGAATGCTGGCATTGGAGATCCGTCATTTAAATAAGCAATACGAGCATTTTCAATTAAAGAATGTTTCTTTCGAGCTGGAGAAAGGTTACATCATGGGCTTTATAGGAGCTAATGGTGCAGGCAAAACAACCACAATTAAATCCATCCTGAATCTGGTAAGGGCGGATAGCGGGGAGATCCGCATTCTTGGCAAGGATATGCGAACTCATGAGCTTGAGCTGAAGCAAGAAATTGGCTCCGCGTTCGGCGGCATCGATTTCTACACTCGCAGCAAGATTCGTACATTAACGAACGTCATCAAGAGGTTTTATCGACATTGGGATGATGATGTCTATTATAGCTATTTGAAAAAGTTTAACTTGAATGAAAACAAAAAAATCGCCGAGCTGTCGACCGGTATGAAGGTGAAATATAGCTTGGCCATCGCCTTATCGCACGGAGCGAAGGTGCTTGTTCTTGATGAACCAACCAGCGGCTTGGATCCCGTGGCGAGAGATCAGCTTCTTGATATTTTCCAAGAGCTCGTGCAAGGAGGAGAGATCAGCATATTGTTCTCCACTCATATCACGTCCGATCTGGAGAAATGCGCGGACTATATAACCTTTATTCATAATGGTCAAATCATTAACAGCGCAGACAAAGAAACTTTCTTGAATACCTATCGCTTGGTGAAAGGACGCGAAGACCAGCTAAGCCAGCTAGAAAACAAGATGATCGCTTATAAAATAAACACCTTCGGCTTCACGGGCTTGATTCATACAGAAGATTTTAATCCGAACCTCGATATCCGGTCAGCCGTACCCAGTTTGGAGGACATTATGATTTATTTTGCGAGAAAGGAGAGCGCCCATGTATAATCTGCTGCTAAAAGAATTAAGACTCGGCGTAAATCCATTTTTCTATGTCTTGCCTTTCCTAACAGGCGCCTTAATGCTAATCCCCGCATGGCTTTATTTTCTTGTTGTCCTATATTTTTGTTTTCTTACGATTCCGAATATTTTTGCAGGATACAAGTCGCAAAATGACCTCATTTTCACAAGCATTCTTCCTGTCACTAAAGAAGATATCGTAAAAGCTAAAATGCTTGTTATTGTCATCCTTGAGCTGCTGCATATGATCATCGCTGTCATCTATGGGCTCATCAGCGTCCGCTTGTATCCCCATTTGCAATATTTTTTTTTTGAACCGTCGCTTGGCTTCTGGGGGCTTAATTTCGTCATGCTTGCGATCTTCAACCTTATCTTTTTTGCCATGTACTTCAAGACGGCATACAAATACGGGGCTGCGTCGGTCATGTCCATAACGGCTGCGGTTCTGTTCGCCGGCGGTGCAGAATGGCTTAGTATCCAGAATCCGTATGTGTTCGAGCTGCTAAAAGGCTCGGGTCTTAACGAGCCAGCCACCCAGCTTGCAATCTTGTTCTCCGGCATCGCCATATTTGCCATATTCACAATTAGCGCTTATTATATTGCCATCAAACGATTTGAGAAAGTGGAAATGTAATGAATATTGCGATTTCAAACGCTTCAGACAAACCGATCTACCAGCAGCTCTACGAGCAGATTAGCGCACAAATTCTAAAGGGCGAGCTTGTCAGCGGATACAGTCTGCCCCCCATTCGCCTGGCCGCAACCGAGCTTCGCGTAAGCATCATTACCGTAAAGAAAGCATGGGAGGAGCTCGAACGGATGGGCTTAATCTATACCATAACGGGAAAAGGCTGTTTTGTCGCAGTGCTGACTCCAATGGAAATGCTTCAAAAACGAAATCAGTTGATTAAGCAGCAGATGGAGCTCGACGCCAAGTATTACAAATCATTTGGACTTACGCTGGAGGAAGCGTTCGAGCTGCTGAAGGAAGTGTATCCCCATTTGCAATGAAAAAGAGTCGTATCGCAGGCAGCTTGGCTGTCTCACGATACGACTCTATTCATTCCTTATAACCTATTGTCCATTCAAACTTATTAGAGATTCAGCAGGCGGTAGATCATGACAGCCGCTTGTGCGCGTGTGGACAGCTTGTTAGGAGCAAATTCGCCGGATGGCATGCCTAGAATGATGCCTTGCTCAGCCGTGAATGCAACACCCTCTTGCAGAGTCGCATGGATCTGCTCTTCATCCGTGAAAATTTCCAGCATGTCTTCGGCTTCGACAAAGCTTTGCGTGCCGCGTACGGCTTGCAAGCCTCTCGCGATCATGGCTGCCATCTCCGCGCGGGTAATGGCTGCGTGCGGATCGAATTGACCATCCCCTTTGCCGTTAGCAATACCACGCGTCTGAATAGCTGCAACATACGGCTGGAACCAATCTTGCTCGGTTACATCGCTGAACGTTTCTGTTGCTTCGCCGCCAGTAATACCAAGCGCGCTTGCAAGCATTTTCGCGAATTCAGCGCGTGTAACATTGGCATTCGGGTCGAATTGGCCCTCACCGCGTCCTTGAACAATACCCTTGGCTGCGATAACGCTAATTTCCTTGCCAGCCCAGGTGCTAACGGATGCCGTGTCCTCGAACGACACCTTGTTCTCCAGCACAACATAAGGAGAAAGTGTAATCCGTTGTGTTTTTACTCCACCGTCAATATACATGCCGCCATAATTCGTCAGGCGATTATCTGTCTCAACCTTGAAGATCGACAGATAATCCGGCTCTGGATGAGTCGGAATGTTCAATCTCAAGTCCACAGGCGTCGCAAAGTTATTGATCTCTGTTCCATTTGACGAGTGGAATGAAACATCCACTATTGGCGAAACAATCGATCTGCTCGAAAGCGAACTCACAGTGTCTTGCGGAACTTTATCGATTGTTAAGGTCACGTCGCCGTCAAATTGTTCCGGACTGAAGCCAACGCCAGTTCCATTCGCCTCAACGTTAAGCTTCGTCACACCGTTATCCTTGGCACCCGTTAACAGCTCTCCACTGAGCGGTATACTAACGGTTTCGGCTTCAATATTACCAAAATCCAATGTAAACTCAAAAGGCACCTGCGCTCTAGGCTCAACTTCTCTAATTTCTTTTTGTAATTTGTCTACTTGATTTTTAATTTCCTTTATGTGTTCAATAACATTCCCTTCTTTAAACACAGGAACCGTCTTGCCATCGACTACCGTTACAAGCTGGTTGCCCAACGTCGTTGCTTTGCTCATATTGCTAATGGCTTCCTTTATTTCTTTGAGAGCATCTTGCACAAGCTCTGCTTTCTCCCTCGGCGATGCGTTCTGTGCAGCTTCCTTTGCTTTATTGACGGCTTCATTCGCTTTCAAGCTATTATATTCACGATTTGTGTCAGGCTGCGGGGAAGCAGGCGGGTTGCCAGGGTTGCCTACAAACACATCTCTCCGAAGAGTGATATTGCCTTTGAAGATGAGCTCATTAAGTAGCACTGAATGCGCCGATACCTCCGCAGTTACCGTCGTGTTATCTGGTGCGCTGCCGCTTAGCACAAACTTGTTGCTACTTTCGGAGAAAGTGATCAAACTATTGTTTGATGACCATTTTAAAAGGCTGTTACCCACAGGATGCCCAAATACACTAAGAGCAGGAGTTAACTCTGTTGTACCCGCTGAAGACGCCAAGCTCGCCTCGGAACGCATTAAAGCTTTCATAATGGCGACTTGGCCTTTCATGTCGCTGTCAATCACATCTACCAAATTCAAGTAACTAGAAGCTATCGCGTCAGCCAGCTGGGATCGTTCCAAATCGCTTGAAGCGTGGTAAGCCAGTGCCTGCGACAACTTCAAGCTTGAATCGCCCAGAACAACCGTGAAAGCACCTTTCAGGTCTTCTTTAATTTCATCCTTCTTATCGTCAAGAGAGTTAGTACTTAACGCCAGAATGTATCCAAGCGCATCAACCATTGTAATCTCATTCATCAGAGCGGTTTGCAGCGCATCTTGGAATGCTGTAATGTCTGAGAACTGAATTTGTTGGGCTGTAGGACCATCAAGCGCAATCCCACTTCCTTCCAGCACCTTGCTGACAGCGCCGCGCACGTCCGAATCAGATCGGAATGCGTTCAGGTTAATGCTCAGTTCAGTCGCGTCGTCAGTAGAAGCTATGCTGCCGAAAAATTTGATGATGTTAAGAACCTCTTCAGGCGTTAAATCAACCGGCGCTTCCAGATTCAAGAAAGAAACAAGCGGCTCAATCAGATCTTCATTGCTAACATTAATCTGAAGACCTTCCATCGCTTCTTGGAAATCCTTGACATCCTTTCTCTCTGCCGGTGTTAGCTTGGAATAAATATCAACAATGTTCTGAACCCACGCATCCGTCTCAGCCGGCAGCGGAGCGCCAACTGCGTAGGCCGTATTCGCACCCAGCAGCTGCTGGACGCCTGTTGCGCTCAGCGGAAGCCCGGCAATGGTGCCGAAGGCCAAGCTGGCAGCTACGGATACTTTCAATACTTTCTTCTTCATTCTCTCACCTCTCTAGTAATATGTATAAGAATTAGATCGAACAACCTATGTCATACAACTACCATTAATTTGAAGATAGTCGCTAGACCTAGTCTATCACGCTCGACAGGTTTAGACAATCTTTCTAGCCAATTTACATGATAGATTTATCCTAGCAAAACAAAGACGACTCCCGAAGGGAGCCGCCAAATCAACATCTGAAATATAACTGGTCATTTGTCAATACGCCCGCTTGGCTATCTCATCTGCGACCAACAGCCCTGACAGTGCCACCAGCGGAGTTCCGCCGCCTGGATGTGTGGTCCCGCCCACAAACCAAAGGCCGCTGAGATCGCCACGATTCGACGGCCGGAAAAACGTTTGCCGCGCAGAATTGGAGGAAATGCCGTAGATCGCGCCTCGATAAGCCGAGGTATCCCTCTGCAGCTGCTCCGGCGTATAGGTCTGCATGACCTCCAGCCCCTCCGTCAGGCCCTCCAGCCCGCGGCGCTCCAACGTCTTCAGCAGACGCTTCGCGTACAGCTTCTCAAAGCCTTGCCACGAATGGCCGCCGCCAGTATAGGGCGCATTCGCCAGGAGGAACAGATTGCTCCCCCCCTCCGGGCTCATGCCCGGCTCCGAATAGCCGGAATGACAAACATAAACAGCAGGATCGGCGGGCGGTTTTTGCTGATGGAAAATGTGTTCGAATTCCAGTTCGTAATACTCAGGGAAAAATACCGTATGCTGCAGCAGCTGCTTCTTATACTTTCGGCGCACCCCTGCCAGCACAACGAAGCCGGAGAGGGAAGGCTCCATAGCCTGAATTTTCCGGTCAGGCATAGAGGGCCGCTCCTTCCCGGGCAGGAGCTCCTGCGAGATGGACAGCAGGTCGCCGTTGGCCACAACGATATCAGCGGCAAGCTCCCCTTCCTGCGTGCCGACCCCGACAACCCTTCGGCCGTTCGACCGTATCGCCGTCACCTTCACCCCGTACCGAAAGTCCACGCCCAGCTCCAGCGCAAGCGTCCGCAACGCCTCAACAAGACGATACGTGCCGCCCTTCACATGATACACCCCAAGCTGCTGCTCCAAATGCGGAAGCATGGCGAAGATCGCCGGCGCCTGGCGGGGCGAAGAACCGACGTACGTCGCATATCGGCCGAACATGGCCAGCGTGTTGGGATGCTGGAAATACCGGCGAAGCAGACGATGAAGCGATGTAAGCGGCCTGACCCTTAGCAGCCCCGCCAAGAGACGAGGGTCCGCCTTGCTTCTCCAGTCCGTAAGAAGATGATTCAGAAACAAGCGGTCCGAGATGTCGAACAGCTCCTTGGATTCCGCCATGAAGGAGCGATAAGCCAGCGCGTCCTTGGGACTGAACACAGCGATCTGCTCCTCCATGGCAGAACGATCACTGGTGAAATCCACAACGGTCCCATCAGCGAATACGTTTCTTGTGCCAGGCTCCAGACGAGTTAGGTCCAAATAGTCCTCCATTCGCTTCCCCGCAGATTCGAATACCCGCTGAAATGCCTGAGGCATCGTAATCGTACTGGGACCTCGATCGAATCGGTAGCCGCCCTCCTCAACGCGTTGAAGCTTGCCGCCGGCGGAAGGCTGCTGTTCCACTACCGTAACCTTATACCCCAGAGCAGTCAGACGAATGGCAGTGGACAGCCCGCCTATGCCGGCGCCAATAACAATAACCTTGTTCATTAGGAATAGGTCCTCCCCTTCCATTCGTATCCGCCTTGTCGGCCCGCCGACCACCAAGAGGCGATAGCAATTGCGCATAAAGCCGCTATGCTTGCCGGAAGCAGCGCCGACAGCCATATGGGCTGCCCGTTCTTCACATCCACCACGGCTTTGACAGCCATGCCAAGCAGCCAGCAGACGATCGCCGGCAGCAGCCAGACCCCTATGTCCGTTCCCCCGGCAAGCAGGGATAAGCCGCCCGCGAGCGCGGCGGCCGGAGGGACAAGATACATAGCGGAATAAGCAGCAACGACGGTTAAGAGCAGGGCTCGGCTGCGCCCCAGTCCCGCAAACATATTTTTTTTGTAGCCGTTCCATACCTCACGGGCGTTGCCGTACATCCGCATCGACACCAGTCCTCTGACATCGGCTAGCGTCAGCGGCTCGCCCGCCTCCTTCATCGCTTTGGCCAGCTGCACGTCATCCACCAGATGGCCCCGATTGGCGGCATGTCCACCCGCCTTGCGGTAGCTGTCGCGATGCACCAGCACAAACGCGCCGTGCGCGGCGGCAAACCTGGCATCTCGCGAATGGCGGACAAGCCGAATGGGAAGATGGCAGGCGATGGTGAACATCATCATAGGCACAACAAGCTTCTCCAGCCAAGTCGCCGTACGCTGCAGCGGGAAGCCGGTAATCATCCCTTTGCCCTGTCGAGCCGCACCCGCCATGGCAGAAGCCACTGCGCCAGGCGCCAGGCGCGCGTCTGCATCCAGGAACAGCAGCCAATCTCCTGAGGCCGCCTCCGCCAGCTGATGGCAGGCATAGGATTTCCCCGTCCAGCCAGGGGGCAGCTCTTGGCCCTGCACCAGCTTCATGCGGGAATCGGCCTCCGCTGCCCGCCTCACAAGCTCTGCCGTGCCATCGGTGGAGCGGTCATCCAGCACCAGTACCTCCATGTCGTCCAGCGGCTCCTCCGACACCGACTGCAGGCAGGCACCAATTCGCTCCTCTTCGTTCCTGGCTGGTATCAGCACCGACAGCTTCGCTGAGCCCGTAGACGTATTCCATCGTCCAAGCTTGGGCAGCTGAGACAAATTCCAGAGCACGAACAGCAGCTGGGCAGCTAGCATACAGGCTATGAGCCAAAAAAAGAAAACCATCGCCCCATCCTCCTCTTGAAGCCGTCGAAGCGCTCACTGGTCGAGCCGCTCCCCCGAACCATGACGCGATAGCCGTTCATGACTCCGCCGTCTGCGGCAATGGAGCTGGCACGATGCTCATCCAGCTGGCGCTCCAAGCATAGCCGGAGCCCCTCGGTCGCGCCTCTCCTCCCCATTCCAGCCCAGTCCTCCGACCGCTCCTTGCCGAAGCATAAAGTTGCGATCGGCTTCTGCTCCTGTCCAAGCGCATAATATACCGTCACCGGCTTCACTATGGCGTTCCCGCAGCGCTCCAGCAAGTAGCCCACACCGGATTGAAAGCTCATCGGACGCGCCTCCTGATGCCGGATGTCTCCTTGCGGATATATCCACACATGATGTCCGGCACGCAGCAGCTTCTCCGCGAAGTCAAGCGACTCCAGCACACCCCTGAGAGAGGTTTTGTCCACCGAAAACGCGCCCAGCTTGCGGAAAAAACGAAATTTCGAGAGCTGCTTTTCATCCATCATAATATAATGCTCCTGTCCAGGAGCGGATAGATTGGTGAAGGCATAGAAAGCAAGCAGACCGTCCCACCATGAGCTGTGGTTCATGATATATAGCGACGGACCGTTCGAGGTCTCTGGAACCAATGAGCCTTGAACGGCCACCGCATGCAAATGCTTGGGCAGCAAATATTTATCATTATAAAACGCGAACAGACGGATGAACCTTTCGCTTCGCTCGGGCAAGATCAAATCGCAGCACCCCTTCCGCGGCAACAGCGCCTCCGATCGCAATGAATAAGGCTGCGGGTATGCCCTCCTTCAGTCCAAGCAAGCCGAACATAAGCAGCATGCCCTGGAGCAGCCTTGCGGAGCTCCGGCGAACGGGATACGGCGCAGAGCGAACCGGGAAGGCAAGAGACGCAACAAACGCAATGACGAACCAGCTGACGAAATTCGTCGCAGGCACTCCAAAGTAACCGCCTGTGTGCTCCCATATCCAGAAATCCTTGGCGTAAGCAACAGGGTCCAGCACCAGATCGAACACCACTACCCATAATCCAACCATAACGGCGCGTCTCCATCGGGAGCTTTGCTCCGAGAGGACAACTGCGTTCATGATAACGCCGACCCAGGCGCAGGCAATGGCTAAGGGAACCCCTCCTACGGCCCAACCAAGCACTGGCGTATAAGCATATTCGCCAAACGGGAAGCCTGTAGACACCCCAATATATTCAACTAGAAACGTAATGCCGGCTACCCACGCGGCGCGAGTCAGCCTTCTTCCGCGCGGCTCTCCGAGCCCCGCTTCAATCTCCAGCGCGTAGAGCGCATAGAACAACAGAAAGAGCCCGTTGGAGAACGCCAGCCACTCCGGCACGCCTGTCGTCAGCATCATGAGGAGCCCTACCGCGTACCAGAACCAGAACAAATAACGAATGCTCATAACGCCGATACAGCTCCGCCCGACTCGGCGCCGCCTTCCTCGCTGTATTTGCGCTTCATAGCCCGGTACAATCTAAGCTTGGCAAAAGACCCCACATAAGCCCGCTTGCGGTATACGGCATAATCCATCGCTTTCACTTCGTCCAGAATCGCCGCATAATACCTAGCCGCAAGCTCTACGGAGAAGCCGCTGGACGCCGGATAAGATTCGATGCCATGCAGCCCTTGCTCCAGCCATTCCCTTGCAAGCCGCTCCAGCCGATCAATCAGCGAACGGAATGCATCATTAACCGTTCCTTGCTCGAAATCGCGCAGCGTGTAGCCGGAGTCCTCCATCCACTGCAGCGGAACGTAGCGCCGGCCTCGCCCCTTGTCTTCTCCAATATCCCGTACAATGTTCACAATCTGCAGCGCTTTGCCAAGCGAGATGCCAGCTTCCGACACAGCCTGGTCAGGCGCGTCATGCAGTACAGGCAGCAGCATTTCGCCGACGGTGCCCGCCACCAGATAACAATATTGCTCCAGCTGCTCCAAGGAATCGTATTGGGTAAGGATCAAATCCTTGCGCTGGCCCTCCATCTGCCGAAGGAAGGGCGTCTTCGTAACGGGAAAGCTTTCGAACAGCCAACGAAGCGACGGCCAGATGAAGTGTCCGGAGGCGGTCTCCAAGGAGGTGAACAGTTCCTCAAGCTCGTCAATGGTGTAAGGGGAACGATCCGGCTCGTCTACGGAATCATCGATCATTCTGCAGAATGCGTAGATGACGAAGACGGCTTCCCTTCTTGGACTTGGCAAATACCCGAACGCTTTATGGAATGTGGAGGATCCTTGGCGAATCATCTTCTCGCAGCTCGCGAGATATTCGGCGGTCAACATGCGAACAACTCTCCTTTGCCAATTGGTTTGCCAGCAGCCTGGCGCCTTGCATGACGATGGGAATGCCTCCACCGGGATGGATAGAGGCGCCTACCGCGTACAGGCCCTTGATTTCTTCATACGGTACAATCTGTGGACGGAATACGGCTGACTGCTTCAAGGTTGGCGCAATGCCAAAGCTGCCTCCCCGGTACAAGCCGTCCGCAGCGGCGTCCTCGGGCGTGCGAATGTCCTGCCATTGAACAGCCTCTCGCAGACCAGGGAACGCTCGGCGCTCTGCATCGGCAAGAACGCGCTCCGCAAGCGCCGCCGCGCCTTCCTTCCAGTTGAAGGAGCCTTGGGGAGGCGACGGAATCAGTACATACATGACGCTTCCCCCTTCCGGCGCCGCTTCGGGATCAATAGCAGTGGGATAAAAGATATAATAGGAAGGCTTCTCCGGCGGCATGCCGCTTTCACTCATCTCTCGCAGGCTGTCGGACAGCGACGGAGGAAGAAAAAACTGGTGCGCAGCCGCATGCTCATAACGCCTTCCCAAGCCCAGATAGAGCAGCGTGCAGCCCGTAGAGGGCTCATAACGTCTCGCGGGAGGCTTGCTCTCACCCGGAAGCAAGCTGTGCAAGTGCGGAAAGTCTCCATTGTAGATAACGGTGTCGAAAGCCTCCTCGCAGCCCATCACCCTAACGCCCTTGCAGCGGCCATCCTTCACTTGCAGTCTCTCAACGGCTGTATTCGTCCGAATCTCAACCCCTCTGCGCTCCAGCTCCTCTCGCAGCAGGTCAACAAGTGAAGCATAGCCGCCCTTCAGGTACCAGACGCCATATTCATGCTCCGCGTACGGCAGAAGCGTATACAAGGCTGGGGAGCGTTCAGGCACGCCGCCGATATACAAGGTCTGAAGGGAATAAGCATCCAACAGGCGTTCATCCTTGAAATAGCGGGAGGCATAATACCTGGCGCTCTTATACGCTTTGAATTTCATCAGCAGCGAGAGGTTGCGCCAGGTGTAGAAATCCTTTTTCCGGGTAAAGGCCTGATCCAGAAATGAGCGCTTCCCCTGCAGGAACAGCTCTCTTGTCTCCTCCATGTAACGTCGGAACCCTGCCGCTTCGCCTGGGAATACTCGCTCCAGCTCCTCCGCCATGCGCTCGACGCTTCGATGCTTGCGCAGCACCGTCCCTTCAGAATAATGGATATTATACATGGGATCGCAGGCCAGAAGCGGAAGCCGTGAACGCTCGATGCCCGCTTCCTCCAGTATGTCCAGCAGCATGTCAGGCAGCAGCACGATGGTCGGCCCTTGATCTATCTTATAGCCTTGTCCCTCCTGGAATGCCAATCGCCCGCCAAGTCGTGCCGATTTCTCGTAAATGGTGACCTGATAGCCCTGACGGGTCAGCAGAAGCGCCGTGGTCATTGCCCCTACGCCGCCTCCGACAAACGCGGCTCTCTTGCTCATAGGACTGCCTCCTTCTCCCGCTTCAGCCTGCTCAGCCCAAAGCCCTTGCCGGATCGCAGCGATGCCTTCCTGTCCTGCTCCATCAGCAGGCCTACACTAATGCGAGCCGATTCGAAAATGGTGGGCAGCCCGCTGCCGGGATGCGTCCCTCCGCCGACCAGCCAGCAATTGGCGGCTTCCTGGAACCGGTTATGCGGCCTTAACATCATCATTTGATCCAAGGTATGGGCCAGATTGAAGGTTGCGCCGCGATAAACGCCGAATGAATCCCTCCAACCGATAGGCGTTAATGCGGATTCTACCTCGATATCGGAGGAGAGGCCCTTCAGCTCCGGCAGCTGCTCCAGCTTCTCCATGACAATCGCGCGAGCTTCCTCCTCCTGCTGCTCCCAGTCTACCTTCCCCGATAAGTTCGGTACGGGCATCAGGGCATATAATGCGCTTTTCCCTTCTGGAGCAAGCGTGGCATCCGCAGCGCCGGGGTGATGCAGATAGACCGACGCATCCTTGGACAAGGTTTGGGCCGTCATGATATCGTGCACGTTGCGCCGGTAATCATCTGCGAACAGAATGGTATGCTGAGGCAGCGACACCTTCCTGTCCACACCCAGATAGAGCATGTAGGTGGAGCAGGAATATTTTTTGGCGGCAAGCTTCTCTGGCGTATATTTCTTCAGCTGGCCGGGCTCGAACAACGTATTCATCGCAGTAGCGAAATCCGCATTAATCACAACATGGTCATAGCTGAAACGCTCCCCGTTGCCAAGCTCAATGCCGACGGCCTTGCCGCTCTTCGTCAATACGCGCCGAACGCCAGCAGAGGTGTGAACGCGGCCGCCGAAGCTTGTTATCACCTCCGCCATGGCTTCGCAAACCCGATTTACGCCGCCGATAGGGTGGAACAATCCGAATTCATGCTCCAGATAGGACAGCATGGTAAATGTGCCGGGACACTCCCAAGGGGACATGCCCAAATATTTGGCCTGGAACGTAAAGGCGTAAATTAATCTTTCGTCCTTGAAATACCGGGACAATCGATTGTATACCGTGTCCGTCGCGTGCAGCTTGGGCAGTGCGGCGAACACCTCGCGAGCCAAATAATCCGAAGGCTTGGCGAAGGGGCGCTGGAGCAGCGGCGATACCCGCCTGAATTTCTCGCTCTCCTCCTTCATGAATCGCCGGTAGCCGTCCGCGTTTCCCGGGAACAGACGCTCCACCCTCTCCGCCATCTCTTCGCGATCTGTGGTGGGGCAGAAGTCGACCTCTCCGAAGCGAAGCCGATACAACGGGTCCAGACGCTTCAATTCTACATAGTCGTGCAGCGAGCGCCCCACACTCTGGAACAGCTCCTCCAACAAATGCGGCATCATAAAAAAGGTAGGCCCGCGGTCGAACTGATAGTCGCCCAGCTGCAGACGCGAAGTCCGGCCTCCAATAAACGGCTGCTTCTCGTAGACGTCTACCTCGTAGCCTTGGCCGCTTAGCAGCATGGCAGCAGCAAGTCCGCCTGGCCCAGCTCCTATAACAGCGACTTTGCTTTTGTTCATCTCATGCCCTCCATTCCGAAACATTATACAAACATTATACAAAATGAATGATGAGGTCGCAAGATTTGAATTTCAGCACCCTAATGAACCGCCTTCAGCCTTTCGTTCAACCATTGCTCCCACGCCTCCATAGCAGGGGGCAGCAGCCAGGACGCGTAGGGCTCGGGCGCACCCTCGAAGCCATGTCCGCCCAGCACAATTTCCAGCTGGGTCATGCCATTAACAAGTCTGTCGATGAACGTCAGCGTCTGCCCCTGCAGCTTGCGGTCAGTCAACGAAAGGCATACCAGATCGATGTTCTCCGAGTTGAAAATCGAGCGCAGCCCGTCCTCCGGCGTATCGGGACCCAGATAAAGCACCTCAAGCCCTCTTTTCCGAAGAAAAAGCGAAAACATAAGCAGTCCCGCATGATGCTGCTCACCGGGCGGGCAGAAGGATACGGCCTTAGGCAGAGCGGGGTTAATCGGGAATACGTTAAAAAAACGAAAACAATGCTGAATGACAAATTGCGTGACATAATGCTCCTGCGCAACCGACACGATGCCTTGCTCCCAGGCGTCGCCAACACGTACCATCAGATGCACGAGCACCTTATACACCATAGCCTCGTAACCGAACATCGTAAAACCTAATTCAACTAGATTGTGAGCCTCCTCTGTCCGGAACCGGATGAGGAGATCGTACAGCTGGTCCAGATGCTCCTGATGCCCCTCCGTCAAAGCGGGCTCAGGCCGTTGATAGGCATGGCCCGGTGCGGCAGTCCCTCTTCGATTGCGATGCTGCTCCAGCAGCTGAACAGCTTGGCGAATGGATAGACCCTTGTGATCGACTTGATCCTTGAGCCACTTTAATTCCTCAACCTGATCGGCGCCGTAAAGCCGATAACCGGATTCCGTTCGATTGGGAACGACAGCCTGATAACGATTCTCCCACGCGCGAATCGTTACAGCTGGAATACCCAGCATGTCGGACACTTGTTTGATCGTGTACATCGTCCGAATATTCTCCTCTCTATTCCGCTATGCTGCGCAGCATAAGCTGCAGCCGATAGCGGTTATAACGCAATACCGCAACAAATGGAGCGTTGGCGCCAAAGGCATAGAGCATGATGATCAGGCCGGCGAGCGCCTCATTCCAGATGAAGAACAAGGGCGCCGGCACCATCGCGCACCAATGATTCCACTCCCCTCGCTTCGTCTCCGCAGCGAATGTCCGCAGGTATTCGGGCTTGCGGCTCAGGAGGCGCTTCTTGGGAAAGCCACCCTTGAACAGCCCTCCGCCATCCGGCAGCTTATCCTTCCAGAGGCGAATACGAAGCGTTCGCTCGTAGAAGGCAACCTCGCTCGGGGATACAACGTCAGGCCGCTGAAACCAATGCGCGGGCATGCGGGCGAACAGGTACGACAGCCCCAGCTGAATAACAAGCCAGCCCCCTATATTCGCAAGCCATACACCATAAGCCGGAAGCTGAAGCATCAAGGCTGATCACGCCCATTCCCCATGTGCAGCGACCGTCCCTTCCAAGACACCTTACGAAGGATAAAAATACGAAGCCATGAATAGAGAAACAGCAGCATATAGAAGGCTAGCGGAATGGGGTACAGCCAAGCCGTCAGAGGGTGAAAGCTCCCTGCTCTGCCTAGCCATCCCCTCAGCTGCAGCGCGAATAATAGATAAGCCGCAAGCGCAAGAAGCAGCTCTGCCCCCCATCCTTCAGCCCCATACTGAAGCACCATGCTGGCGCTTGTCGCGGCGCCAGACAGCCAGAGAGCGACCCCCAGCAGCCGGGACGTGCCGGTGCGTGCCGCTCCTGCGGCAAAACCCTTGGCCCAGCCGTTCGCCAGCGCCAGCAGTCCGTCCGGATACATGCGGAAAGAGACGCCCTTGTCTCCCAGCCTGTTCCGTATGGGCACCCCAAGCGAGGAAGCGTGCCGGCAGAGCTCATAATGCTCCAGCACTTTGCCGGCGATTGCGCGATGTCCATCCAACGTTTCATACAGCTCCCTGGACAGCGCAAGACAAGGACCAAAGCCGCCTTGATTCCCCCTATCTCCCGTAAGCTTCGGTTGACCAGCTTCATGGCCGGGTCCCACCGCAAACACGACAACAAGGTTGAAAAAAGCGGATAGCTGCTCATAGAGCTTCGCCATGCCGTGGAAGGGCTGCACGGTGAGAATCCCCTGGCCCTTCATCGCCATACATTCCCCCATAAGCTGACGAATGCCGTCTTCGCCAAGAGCGGTGTCTGCGTCCAAAAAAATAAAATAGTCGCCCCGCGCCGCCTTCGCCCCGCTCCAGCAAGCCCAGCTTTTCCCCGCCCAGCCTGCGGGAGGCTCCTCAGGCTGAAGCACTGTGGCTCCCATGCCGGCAGCCAGCTCCGCCGTCCGATCACTAGAGCCATCATCGACCACAATCACTTCATCAGGAGGTCTCGATTGTTGTCGCAGCGATTCCAGCAGCCGCGGAATATTGCCTTCCTCATCCCGGGCGGGAATAATGACCGTTACCCGCGCGGCCCCCGTGTCCAGCTCCTCAGGACTACCCCTTCCGCCGGCACCGAGCCGTACAAAACCGCGCATGAGCAGTACGCCGCATAATAAACCCATCAGCACAATAGCGGACTGCAGGATCATATGCTTCCTCCACCTCCCCATTCCTATTAGCTACCAGTATCGCCAGCTTCCCTTGGTTGCAGACGTTTCAGCCCCCTTCATCTGAGGCATGAAAAAAATATAAGGCGGCTAGGTTTTAAAAATATCAATTGCCGTTAAACCTTTTTAAGAGAGAAGCGTTTAACCTTATACACATTTGTGTAAATTAATATTAGTTTGTATAAGGTTGGGCAAGATGTCAACTCATAGTTTATTGAGAGCCTATGAAAGGTGGATAAAAATGAGGAAAAAAATAATAGTGGTAGGCGGAGGCTTAGGCGGTCTCTCTGCGGCAATACGCCTTGCGTCCGACGGACATGAAGTCACCGTGCTGGAGAAAAACGAGAGGGCTGGAGGCAAGCTGAATATTCGCTCTGGTGCGGGCTTTCAGTTCGACACAGGCCCTTCGATCTTAACGATGCCTTGGGTCCTGGAGCAGCTGTTCGAAAGCGCGGGAAGGAATGTTCACGATTACATGAAGCTTGTCCGAATCGAGCCTCAGTGGAGAACTTTTTTTGAGGATGGGACAACCATCGACGTAGCGGGCGACCTGCCCGTCATGCTGGAGCAGCTTCGAGCCGTATCGTCCGAGGATGCTCGTCAATTTCTGGCCTACCTGAGCGAGTGCCAGAGCATGTACGAGATCAGCTGCAAAAGCGTCTACAAACGCAGCCTGAGCGGCCTCGGCGAGCTGCGCTCCCATCACAAGCTCAAAGAGCTGCTTGCCATGGACCCCTTGCGCTCCATGAATCAAATGTCGGCCAAGCATTTCAAGAGCAAGCATCTGCGACAGCTGTTTGACTTCTTCATCATGTATATCGGCTCTTCGCCTTATGCCGCCCCCGCTGTCCTGTCCCAGCTGATCTATGTACAGCTTGGCCTCGGCATCTATTATGTCCAAGGGGGCATGTACCAGATTGCTCTCGGCATGCTGAAGCTGCTGCAGCAATTAGGCGTCGAGGTGTTGACGGGTCAAGAGGTCGCCGCGGTTGTTCATGACGGCGGCAGGGCGACGGGTGTCCAGCTTGCTGACGGCACTGTGCTGAGCGCCGATATCGTCGTATCCAATCTGGAGGCGATCCCCGCCTACCAAACGATTCTGAGCGCTCACCCGCAGGCTCAGCCAGCGGCTGCCCGTCTGGACAAATTTAAGCCAACCGTCTCTGGTTTAGTGCTGCTTCTGGGCGTTAACAAGGTGTACGATCAGCTGCAGCATCACAATTTCTTTTTCTCAGAGGATCCCGAACAGGAATTTCAAGATGTATTCGTCAAGGGCATACCGACCAAGGATCCAACCATATATATCGGAGTATCCAGCAAGTCAGATCCAACGCAAGCGCCAGCCGGCAAGGAAAACCTGTTCATCCTAACCCACGTGCCTCCGCTCAAGCCTGGAGAAAGCTGGGAAGGCTACAAGGAGTCATACCGCGAGCTTGTGCTGGACAAGCTGGAGCGAATGGGGCTTGAAGGACTGCGACAAGGTATTGAATTTGAATATTCGTTTATTCCGGATGATCTGCAGCGACTGTACGGCTCCAACGGCGGTTCCATCTACGGCGTCGTGACCGACCGCAAGCTGAACGGCGGCTTCAAAATTCCAAGCCGAAGCTCGCTGCTGAGCAACCTTTATTTTGTAGGAGGCTCCACGCATCCAGGCGGCGGCGTGCCCATGGTGACGCTCTCCGGCCAACTGACTGCGGATTTGATTCAGGAGGATTTGAGCAACGGCCTTTCACAAATTGGTTAGTGATTCATGGGAGTGCATGGGAGTGCATGGGAGTGCGGGTGCTCGATCTGGAGCGCTCGCACTCCCATCATACTGCCAAACTGCCCATTCGGACGCTCACATGGCAGGCTTGCAGCCGCTATGTCACTTTGAACGATATTTCGTTCAACTCTCGCAAAATGGTCACATTGTAGTAGCACCAATGTCCCCGCTTAAGCGCATCTTTTCGTTCTCCCTCGCGGCGTTTTAAGTGCCCTTTAATCCACTTCTCATGCTCAATCTCGCAGCTCATCCTAATCACCTCTCTGATCAAAATAAAATAAAAAAGCCCCTGGGTCTCTGCTGCGATTGCAGAATCCCTGGGGCGTACTTCGCCACGTATTGTTTAGTAACATAGCCATTATACACAAATCTATACTCCCTACTCAACTAGCGCCTGACTTAAGCTGTCTCGTCCAATCAAGCTCAACATCAAGCCCCAGCTCCAAGCTACACAACAGGAGCTTCCATACCCATTGCGGTCCATTCTTCCTTCGCTGGACCATACATGCCAGGCAATGTTAACCCCGCTTGCCGCATCAAGATCGTCATTTGACCGCGATGGTGAACCTCGTGCATGAGAAATACATGTAAGGAATACCCATTCCTCCAAAGGTCTCCATACAAATTGACCTCATGCTGCAAGGTTTCATCCGTCCATTGGGAACGAAGCGCCTCCAGCATGGATTGTACGGCGCTCCTGTAGGTTGCGGCTATTTCCGTTGCTGATACTGGCGCCTCTGCATGCGCGTAAGGAGCATCGAATTGCAGCCCCGTGCGTTGAAGCATCTCTGGAACTGTAGTTACGATATGCCAAGCCAGTCTACCGAGCGTCCGATAGCCTGGAGACACTTCTTGACCTAAAGCTTCGTCGGTCAACAAATCCAGCAGCTTTTGCGTCCCTTCCGCTTCATTCGAATAATCAGCAATAAATTGTTGCAGTGATGTGTACATCATGAGTATAGCCTCCCCGTTTAATGTTCATGCTTCATAACAGCCTAGCAGACTTAGAATAAAGGAAAACAACTGACAGCATATTGTCAGTGAAATGTGGGTTTACATAGAAATTACAGATACATTTCAACAATCCGTCTTGCTTGGCTGCTGATTTTGTCAGCGAGAGACAATGGCTCCAGCACGCGAACATTTGCACCATAGCTCAGCAGCATGCTATAAAGCCATTCATCCTCAGGAAACTCAGACCTGACCAGGAGCCATCCATCCTCCTCAAGCTTTATTTCCTCCGAGTCAAAAAACTCCTCCACCCGCACTTTGACGCTTGGATGAAAACGCAGGACAATCGTCATATACGAGCCCGCATTCCACCTCCCCCAGTCGGCGTCCAAATCCTCCAGCCTCTCCTTCCGTTCCGGGAATACCTCCATGTCGACACAGAGCTTCCGAATACGGGACAGCTTGAAAATCCGATAGCTATTCCTAAGCCGACAGTAGGCGTACAAATACCATGCGCTTCCTTTCCATGCAAGCCCAATCGGCTCAACCGCCCTCTCTACGGTGTCCCCTTGGGGATTCGTATAGTCCAACCATACGACTTGTCTATTTCTGGCAGCCAGCCGCAGCTCGACCAGCTTATCCCTGTCCGCCGCCACTCTTGTCCACGGACTCAAGCCTATTAATATTTGCTCACCTGTTCGTTCAAGACGTTGCTGTTCCTGCCTGGCAATCAATGCGTTCATCTTTGCAAGCAGCTGATCTAAGTGCTCATCCTGCAAGGTCGACTGCATGCCCTTAAGAGCCGTTACGATTGACGTGAGGTCATCAAGAGTGACAAGCTGTCTTTCTATACGGTATTCGTGCATAATCTCATAGCCGCCTTCTATTCCGGCAAATGACGCAATAGGTACACCCGCAGCGTTTATCGACTCCATATCCCTATATATGGTCCGCAGCGACACCTCAAACCGCTTAGCCAGCTCCTGAGCTCCCACTCTCTTCCGGCTGAGCAAAAGCATGATGATGCCAAGCATTCGTTGGAGCTTCAATGACAACGCCCTCCTCAGGCTACGATGTAATCACGTTTATATTATACTATTTTTCACAGAGCATGAACTTCTTTACACCGCTTTGGTGGTATGATAGAAAAAGGTTTACAGTAAGACGAAGCTAATTCCAAGTCGGAGGGAGAAAAGGATATGGAACAGTGGCGTGTAAATCCAGTTGTTAAAACGCAAATGCTTATCAGAAAACCAGTTGATACGGTTTTTGAGGCTTTTATCGATCCGGACGTGACTACAAAATTTTGGTTCACCAAAAGCAGCGGAAGATTACAAGCAGGAACCACCGTCAGATGGGACTGGGAGATGTATGGTGTTTCAGATATTTTGAAAGTAAAGGAAATGGAAGAAAATAATAGATTCCGAATAGAATGGTCGGATCGCACCGAAACGGAATGGATATTTATCCCTATAGAGGAAAGCGGAACTCTCGTTACCATTACAAGCTTCGGTTTTACAGGAAATAATGAAGAGATCATAAGCCGAGCCATTGATGATATGGGCGGCTATACGATGGTGCTTTGCGGACTTAAGGCATGGCTTGAGCATGGCATCGAATTAAATCTTGTGGCTGACAAGGCACCTGACGACAATGTGGCTCGTTAGCAGTACTCAAGACCATTCAAAGACGCTGCCTGCTTATAAGCACCCCAGGCAGCGTCAGCGATAGCGCTCTTCTCCGTGTCACAAATCCTGCGAATAAAACTCCGAAAGAAAGTTATAAAACAGCTCCTCTGTCGGCAGCAATTTGCGCTGGGCCGGGCATATGATTCCGATGCTTCGGGTCACCTCGGGATTCCTTATTGGTATTTTGACAGTCGACTGCGGGAAGTTATCCACCAAGGTGACCTCGGGCATTAGCGCAATGCCCAGGCCTGCCGACACGAGTCCCTTCAACGCGTCTATATCGTCCCCTTCGAAGGCGATATGCGGAGTAAACCCCAGTTCATGGCACGCATTTAATACGATCTTTCGGAAGATCGTCCCTTCGGGCAGCGTAACAAACGATTCGTCCTTCATCTCCGACAATCCAATATGAGGCCGATCCGCAAGCGGATGCTGCAAAGGCAGCAGCGCAACGATGCGCTCCGTGAACAGCAGCTTCTGCTGGAGCTGGGTATCCTCTGGCGGCAGCGGAGCAATCATGGCCAGATTAAATTCGCCTTGAATAACGCCTTCAATAAGATCGCCATAGAGGGCTTGTCTCATCTGAAATTTAGCTTCCGGGTACCGTTTACGAAAGGCATAAATCGCCTTCGGCAGCACATGCGCCGCCAGACTGATCGGGAAAGCGATACGAACGACTCCTTTTTCCGGATCCAGGTATTCCTTCATCTCTCTCTCCGTCTCGTTAAGCAAATGCATCATCTGCTCCACTCGCCGCAGCAGGATATGGCCAATGGGTGTCAGCTTCACTCTCCTGCCTTTACGTATGAACAGATCAACTCCCAGCTCGCTTTCCAACTGGGCCAGCTGCCTGCTGACAGAGGACTGTGCGACATGCAGCGCATGAGCCGCTTCCGTTACATGCTCCCGCTTGGCCACTTCTAAAAAATAACGCATCCCTCTAATGTCCACCGAAACCCTCCCATCCCTTATGCGCAAAACGCATCAACTTTATCCGATCTATATATTGTTGCGATGAATTATTTGATATTAATATTAAACTACTTCATTACGAATGAGAAATAGGCTGTTGGACCAGCTGCTATAAGGAGTGGTATCGTTATGAGTCTCGTGCAATTCGTCGAACAAACATTAGGTACGGATAACGCCCATCGTTACATTAATCAATTGCTTGAAACCGTTCAAGAACGGAATCCCAGCGAGGTTGAATTTCATCAAGCGGTGAGAGAGGTGCTGATCTCCCTCATTCCTGTCCTCTCGCAAAAGCCCAAATATATGGAGCATGCCGTATTAGACCGGCTGGTCGAGCCCGACCGGTTAATTTCGTTCCGCGTGCCTTGGACGGATGACACCGGCAAGATAAGAGTAAATCGGGGATATCGTGTGCAATTCAGCAATGCGATCGGCCCTTACAAGGGCGGTCTGCGGTTCCATCCTTCCGTTAACGCAAGCATCATTAAGTTTCTGGGGTTCGAGCAAATATTCAAAAATGCATTGACTGGCCAGTCGATCGGCGGCGGCAAGGGCGGGGCGGACTTCGATCCAAGGGGCAAATCAGACCTGGAAATTATGCGATTCTGCCAAAGCTTCATGACCGAGCTTAGCAAGCATATCGGTCCCGACACCGACGTGCCGGCTGGCGACATCGGCGTCGGCGCCAGAGAAATCGGCTATATGTTCGGGCAATACAAGAAGCTGGTCGGCGCATACGAGGCAGGTGTTCTGACCGGCAAAGGAATCGGCTACGGCGGCAGTCTTGGCCGGAAGGAAGCGACAGGCTACGGAGCTGTCTACTTCGTGGAAGAAATGCTCAAGAGCGCAGGGCTTGGCTTCAATGGAAGCACAGTCGTTGTGTCGGGGTCGGGCAACGTATCCATCTACGCCATGGAGAAAGCGATGCAGCTTGGGGCAAAGGTCGTTGCCTGCAGCGACTCCAGCGGATATATCTATCATCAAGCCGGCATTAACCTGGATACGATCAAACGGCTCAAAGAGGTCGAATACCGGAGATGCCAGGACTATGTCCTGGAGCATCCCGATGCTGTCTACGTTGAAGGCTGCTCGGGCATTTGGACGATTGCCTGCGATATTGCGCTTCCGTGCGCGACGCAGAACGAAATCAACAAGCTCTCTGCCGAGCTGCTTGTCCGCAACGGAGTCAAGGCCGTCGGTGAAGGCGCCAACATGCCTTCCACCTTGGAAGCGATCGACGTGTTCCTCGACAACAACGTCCTGTTTGCCCCAGCCAAAGCGGCGAACGCGGGCGGCGTATCCGTCTCCGCTCTCGAGATGGCGCAGAACAGCGCTAGACTGGCCTGGACAATGGAAGAGGTCGATCTCAAGCTGCAGCAGATTATGCACAACATCTACAGCGAAAGCTTGAAGGCCTCCCAGGATTACGGCGTTCCAGGCAACCTGGTGGTCGGCGCGAACATCGCCGGCTTCGTTAAAGTCGCCGACGCCATGATTGCTCAGGGCGTCTAAGTACCTTGCACAACCACTTCTCCAATCCGGAGAAGTGGTTTCTTTTTGGGGAGCCGCAATGAAAGAGCTTTCTTCGACGTCACGATCTTCCGCTTCAACATTACGCTTACCATCTCGAAATCGAATACCATTTCTCGATTCGGGATGGTTTCGATGGGATAGTACCCTCCATTATAATATCCGTTGAAAGCGCTTTATATTTGATGAGGAGGATGAAATGAATGAAGAAGAAGATGACGAAGAAGGGCGGTTGGATTATGTTGATCATGCTATTGGCACTCTCGTCGATAGGAGGTTGGCCAGTGGGAAAGGCCTATGCGAGCGACGAGTTCGACTCCATGAGGGAAAATTGGCGAGTACTGCTTACCGGAGGGGAAGGATTAGACAATACGGATCCCGACATTGCGGCGGCTGTGGCGAAGCTCACCACGGATGCGCAGGGTTATTGGTCGTCCATGAATACGTCATCGAATCGTACGTCCCTTTGGAGCAATATAGCGAGTACGGGAAACTCTGTGCATATTAGGCAGACCTACGAACGCTTGCGGGTTATGGCGCTGGCCTATTCCACAGAGGGCTCGGGGCTGAACGGAAATACCGTTCTGGAGACGGATATCGTCCAGGCGCTGGACTATATGTACGCGACCCGTTATCACGAGAACGTGACGACGACGCCGAGCGGCACGAGCAACTGGTGGGATTGGCAGATCGGCATACCGCTGCAGCTTAATGATATCGTCGTGCTTATGTACGATTCGCTTAGTCCGGCGCAGATCGCAAACTATGCGGCATCCGTGGAAAAATTTACGCCAGCTGTGACGCTGACGGGAGCCAATCGTTCGTGGAAAGCGCTTATAGTGGGCATTAGAGGCGTCCTTGTCAAAGATCCGGCCAAACTTGTCGCGACACGGGACGGCTTGTCTCAAATCTTCGATTACGTGACGAGCGGCGACGGTTTTTATGCGGACGGCTCGTTCATCCAGCATACAAGATTTCCTTACACCGGCGGTTACGGACTTCCACTCATCAAAACAATGAGCGAGCTGCTGAACCTGCTGCAGGGCACGACATGGCAAGTGACGGACCCGGATCTCGCTAACGTCTGGCGCTGGGTATACGATGCCTATCAGCCATTGATATACAAAGGCGCGATAATGGATAACGTAAGAGGCAGGGAAATATCAAGAGAATATTCACAGGACCACGATGCCGGCCATTCCGCGATTCAAAGCATCCTTCAGCTTGCCAAAGTTGCTCCCCCTCAGCAAGCGGTCGATTTCAAAAGGATGGCCAAGGCTTGGGTTGCGCAGGATACCTACCAAAGCTTCTATGAATCGGCGACGATCCCCTTGGTAAGCTACGCTAAATCGATTGCGGCCGACGTATCGGTGATGCCGGCTGACGAGCTTCTTCTGTACAAACAATATTCCGGCATGGATCGCGCCGTCCAGCTGCGTCCGGGCTATGGCTCCGGTCTCGCCATGTATTCCAGCCGGATTTCTACTTACGAAGCGATCAACAGCGAGAATGCTAGAGGATGGTACACGTCCGCTGGGGTAACGAACCTATATAACGGAGATCTTGGACAATACAGCGACGGGTACTGGCCTACGGTCAATAGCTATCGTCTACCGGGAACGACCGTATTGTCCGCAACGGGTATCGGTAATCACCGAAGCGTGAACCATTGGACTGGCGGCACGGAAATGTCTGGGCTTTACGGCATATCCGGCATGGATTTGACTTATAGCGGCCGTACGCTGAACGCGCGCAAATCTTGGTTTATGTTCGATGATGAGATCGTCGCGCTAGGCTCGGGTATCACTAGCACGGACGGCATTGCCGTCGAGACGATCGTGGAGAACCGCAAGCTGAGCGCTGCGGGCAGCGAGACGTTAACCGTTAACGGAACCGCCCAGTCCAGTACCCTCGGCTGGAGCGACACGCTGACGGGCGTGCAGTGGGCGCATCTGGCTGGCAGCCCCCCCGGCTCCGACATCGGGTATTACTTTCCTCAGACCGCGGACATAAACGCCCTCAGGGAGGCGCGTACGGGCAAGTGGAGCCAGATCAATACGCGTCCGGGTACGCCTAGCCACTCGATTACGAACAACTACATGACCATGTGGTTCAACCATGGCGCCAATCCTTCAGCAGCGTCATATGAATACGTGTTGTTGCCGAACAAGACGAGCGCTCAGGTTGCCTCTTACGCTGCTGCCCCGTCAATAGAAGTGCTGGCCAATACAGCGGAGGTGCAGGCGGTGCGCGACAACATACTGGGTATTGTCGGCGCGAACTTCTGGACCGACGGCGCGCATGAAGTCGACTTCATCAAATCCAACAAGAAGGCATCCGTCATGACCAAGGAATCGGGCAATGGCGAATTGCTCGAATTGTCCGTCAGCGATCCGACGCAGGCGAATACGGGCACGATCGAGTTGGAGCTGGATCGCTCGGCGGTGTCGTATGTGGCCGATCCAGGCGTGACGGTTAGTCAGACAAGTCCTACCATTAAGCTGACGGTCAACGTAAATGCGGCCAGAGGCAAGATGTTTAAAGCATCGTTTGTGCTTGGAGAGACATCAACCACCCCAAATCCGGAACCGGTCATCGTAGATAACTTGGATGCAGGTGTAACGATGGTCGGCACTTGGTTAGTCTCCTCGGCACGAAGCGATCGTTATGGAGCGAACTATATCCATGACAACAAAGAGGACAAAGGCGCGAAGTCCGTGACGTTTACGACGGCTTTGCCGCTAACGGGTACGTACAGGGTATCCATGATGTGGTCTGAGTACGCCAATCGCGACGCGAATATTCCGGTGGATATTGTGCACAACGGCGGAACGGACACCGTCTATATTAATCAGAAGGACGATGGCGGGCAGTGGAACATACTTGGGACTTACAGCTTCTCGGCTAGCGGCGGCAGCGTGACGATCCGCACAGACGGCACAACGGGATACGTCTTGGCCGATGCCGTCAAGTTCGAATACGTGCCGTAAACATTTCTATCGGGAGTTTTAAGTGTGGCCATCGGCTTCCCATCTCAGTGGGAAGCCCATGGCCACGCTTCTTATTTGACTGATTCTAATACAAAGAGCCCGCTCCAGCCCCGTCCACTGTATAGCTGCCTCTCCATTCATCTGCAGCATGTCACCCGCCTCAAAATCAAGAAACAGCAGCCCCGTTTGAGGGTTAGCTTCTATATTCCCCAGCGTATTGAACATTGCATTACCCCTATAATCCTGAACCAGCAATGTACGCTGATCTACGACTTGAACAAATCCTGCTAAACCTCCTCGATGACTGGCGTCCGCACCGGTCTCTGAGCTGCAAGTCGCAATAAAAAACGTATTGGATTGACTGATCTGATTCATCTGCTCTTGGTTCAGCTGGGTCGATAGGATAGGCTTATTTTTGGTCAAAGGTCTGAATTCAGAAAATGAGCGCGATTGTATATATTTGGGACAGTTGGCGTAAACCTCGCTTGTTTGGACCTGAAACCCGCCCTCGTGAACGAACGTAATCTTGCCATTCACACGCATCCGTCTCTTCGAGGAAAAATCAATAGCCAGCATACCAATTGCTTGGCCTGCCCGAATGCCATCAAAGGCAGGATCAGACGTCAAAGGCAGCGATGAAATAGATAACGTAGTTGGATCCAGAGCCTTAACAAACCCCGGACTACCATAAATGACCGTTGCCCATACAAGGCCCTTTGCATCCCTTAGACCAATGATTAGCATCACCTGCTGCTCAATGAACCGCGCCGCGACTTCTGGAAGGTGGTCCCGCACACTCTTTTTTAATGCTGAAGCCTCTTTAAGCAAGCCCGCCCGTTCTTGAACCTTCAATTCTCCTCCATGATAGTCCATTAAAAGAACCCGCAGGCCGGACCCTCTGTATGGCTATGTTGGTTTGTTTTCATATCTGAAGGCGAATAAATTTCCAAACGAATGCCATCCGGATCCAGAAAAAATAGACCACCGGAATCTGCGCCCTCTTCATGCGCAGTTATTCCTTGATAGATCATCTGGACCCCCATTTGCGCCAGCTTATGCTCCATGCTTTTAACAATCTCTATGGTATCCGCTTCGAAAGCTAAATGATGAAGCCCAGCATGACTTTTCGAATAAGCCGTGCTGCTTTGCTCCCATAAAGTGAGCGTTACCCTTCCGTTGTGGCCCAAAAAGGCATACCGCCTTCCCTCCTCCTCGGATTTACGAATCGTTTCTAGCGCAAATAGGTCTGAATAAAAAGCGTGAGACCTTTCAAGATTGCTTACATTTAATCCAACATGGCCAACATTCATTTCCAACAACCTCCTTCTAGGTTATGTGAATCACCGCAACAAACTAACCGTTTGAAGTCAATGTTTATGGTTAGTATGTTAGCCGCTTTATTTTAACCTGTCAATAGGTTATTATATGGTTAGTTTCAATCAACATTAGTCTGGAGGCGCAGGGATGGCTTCACCTACAGGTTTTTCGTTAATATCCGGTCATGTTGCTTTAGATCTTGTGAATACTGAGGTTGTGAAGCGTGGAATACGTTATGACCTGCTCTCAACCGATAGAGATGTTGCCGAATGGTTCAACGTAATCAAAGAATCTAATCTCTTATTCTCACATCTGTGGGAAGAAAAACAATTTACAGGTATAGGAATGTCTCTTTTGAAGGAGCTTCGTGGTATTTTGCGTGGCGGCTTTGAACATATCGCAGATGGACATCAGCCCAAGGAAGACTGGATCGTTCAGCTTGAACATTTGGTAAAGCAAGCTCCATTATCTTTTCAATTCATGAATGGCTCGTTGCTTCCCATACCTGAAGGCTCCGAAGAGGCTTCCATCCTCTCCCTGATTGCATTCGATACGCTGCAATTACTGGCACAGGGGGATTTGCTGCTGCTCCGTCGTTGTGCCAACCCCGATTGCGTATTGCTGTTCATGGATACAACCGGCCGTCGAAAATGGTGCTCGATGAGTATATGCGGGAATCGGGCTAAGGTAGCTCGCCACAAAACAAAACCAGCGCATTGATTACACAACGAGAAAGAGGCTGCCCTATGGATCAGCCTCTTTCTTATGACTCCTTCGCTAATGCTTCCCGAACCCTTCCTCACACCAAATATTCGATCCCAGAATGTCGACAAGCGCTTGTTTGGATTTTTCCAGGTTCGCTTGTGCTGCTTCTATTTCGGATATTTTATGCTTAAGCATACGTGCCTGCTCTTCTTTTGGAATTCCCTTCATCGCCATCATGGCCTTCAAATCGTGAATCGAAAACCCGACAGCCAAGCAAGTCTTCACAACCTCCAGGTGGCGAAGAATATCCACATTGTATATTCGATAATTATTTTGATCTCTACATGTAAATTCATCTGGAATGATTCCTTCTTTTTCGTAATATCGAATGGTTGATATCGGAAGTCCAGACTGTTTTGCTACCTCACTAATCCTCATAAACATCCCCCCATTCACCCTCTTGCTATAAAGTATACTTCATAGTTTACACTTTGCAATGTGAAGATACGTGCACGTATTCACAAAAAACATAGAAGGAGAGATCCAGCATGTCCGTATTCAAGCAAAACCATTTTGAGAGTATTATGAAAGGTCGCCGATCTGTGAAAGTCTACCAGTCAGATCACCAGATTCCCAGGGATGAGATGACTCAAATCATTAAGGACGCATCATCGGCCCCGTCGTCCGCTAACCTTCAGCCATGGCGTGTGGTCGTTGTGGATTCGGAAGAAGGAAAGAAGAAGCTTCGTCCTCTTGTTATGTTTAATACTCGGCAAAATGATACCTCCTCAGCCATGCTATTAATCTTTGCTGATCAACAATATTATGAGAACGCTGACTACATCTACAATCTTGCCGTTGAACAAGGAAAGATGCCGCCAGAGGTACGTGACCTGCAGCTGGCAACCATTAAGGCTTATTACCCCGCGCTGTCCAGGGAAAAAGCAAATGATGTGATTCGATTTGATTGTGGGCTTTTCACCATGCAATTGATGCTGACAGCTAGAGCTTATGGTTATGAGACTAATCCAATGGCTGGCTTTGAAGCGGATCAATTAGCCGAAGCCTTCGATTTGGATCCCGAGCGCTACACACCTGTGATTATCGTTTCCATTGGCAAAGCAGCGGAGGAAGGCTATCCATCCGTCCGTCTTGCTCCTGATCAAATCACCTTCTGGCGGTAAAATATCATTCAAAGTAATTGGATTGACATATCGAAAAATATAGATATAATAGGTGACATGGATCCAATTGAAGTATTCAAAGCGTTGTCTAACGAGTCAAGGCTGCAAATTTTACAGTGGCTCAAGGAGCCCGAAAAACATTTTTTGCCCCATGAAGGAGTGGATATGAGAACGATCGGGGTATGTGTCAGTCAAGTAACAGATAAGTTGAATATGACACAATCAACCGCCTCTCAGTACCTGTCCATTCTACAGCGGGCCGGGCTCATTCGAACCGAGAGGATCGGTAAATATACGTACTACAAACGTGACGAAGAGAAGCTCCGCGAGCTGGCTGCATATTTGAAACAGGAACTCTAATCCGGACTGAATACCTCACCAGTATTCAGTTTTTATTCCGCATATCATATCTACAAATCACGATATGTAAATTCATTATGAATATGATCATAAAAAAGGAGAAGTGAAGGCAGTGTCTAATACATGGAAGGTCTACTTTTTAGCTCTGGTTACTTTTTTGGTGGGCACATCGGAATACGTCATTTCTGGCATATTGGATAAAATATCAGATTCGATGGGCATTTCTGTAACTTCCGCAGGGCAGCTGGTCACCATCTTTTCCGTCGTGTACGCGTTTAGCACACCAGTCCTTATGGCATTGACGGCTAAGGTGGAACGACAAAAGCTGCTGATTTGGGCGCTGGGCATTTTTATACTTGGTAATTTTCTTTCATTCGTTTTGCCTGGTTATTCAATGTTTGTCGCAGCTCGCATTATTATGGCTCTAGGCGCGGGAATGGTCGTGGTCACTTCCCTGGATGTCGCCGCAAAAATCGCTGCCCCAGGCAAACAGGGAAGCGCAATAGCTACTGTTGTTATGGGCTTTACGGCTTCCTTGATTATCGGCGTGCCGCTGGGACGGATCGTTGCAGCAGAGTTCGGATGGAAGTCAATCTTTGGTTTAATAGCATTGGCAGGCATAGCAGCGATATTCGTGCTGCAAGCTGTCATCCCTCGCGTAGAAGGAGATAAACCGGTTCCGTTGTCCCAGCAGCTTGCCTTCCTCCGAAACGGGAATGTAGCGCTTGGACTTGCGATCACCTTTTTCTGGCTCGGTGGATATTCTGTTGCCTACACTTACATTTCACCCTATCTGCTTGATGTTGCCGGCTTGAAGGAAGGCATGCTTAGCAGCGTGCTGCTGGCGTTCGGCATCGCAAGTCTGGCCGGGTCTAAGCTCGGCGGCTTCAGCACGGATAAATGGGGGGTAATCCCGACCTTGCTCGGAGGAATGCTCTTGCACGCAACAATGCTGCTTCTCCTCTCTCTCTTCGTTGCCTATATCCAATCATGGGTGCCGCTCATTATTCTTTTGATATTATGGTCCTTTGCGGCTTGGTCCTCCGGACCTGCACAACAATTCAATCTGGTGCGAATTGAACCCCATTCTTCTGGTATCATGCTAAGTCTGAATCAATCCATGATGCAATTGTCCATGGCTGCCGGCGCTGCCGTTGGCGGAGTCATGGTTGACCGGGTGTCACTGTCATCGGTGACATGGGTCGGAGTGGCTGGAGTCGCCATTGCGTTCGTACTGGTATTATTCTTACATGTGCGGATGCGTCCGCGCGAGCAGACTGCAGCTTGCAGTATCCGAGATGCGGGATAAATTGGGTCCCCATCTTTACATGCTCCCAGTTGGTGTGCTAGAAAGGAGTTAGACAAAAGCAGCAGAGAAAGCGGAGGTAGGTCAATGAGTACATGCAATCTGGACCATTTAAATGAAGAGGTTGTGAATAAATTGGAGAGCCAGCGGGAATTCCTGCCCGCTTCTCTTTACGAGCAGGCACTCTCATATTTGCAACGCAATCCCGGGCAGGATGAGCTTAATCGCTTATTCCACCTGCTGAAGAAATATGATCTTGTCTCTAGCGAAGAGCAGGAAACGAGAAACCGGGATATGTTGGATTTATGGACATGATGACAGCTGGCTGGGGGACGAAATTCGTCCCCTTCTGCCTTTAGGCTTACAATAGTTAGTCCCGTATATCCTTCTCCATATCCGCAAGCGCATCTCGGTATAGCCGCACTTTTGAGCTTCTTAGGCATCCAAGCCCTCATCCAGCAGCAGATATTTCAGCATACTTATTTCTTCAATCCGAGCAGCATTCTGCCAATGATCACTCGTACGACTAAAACAGCCAAGATCATCAGTGCTGCCGCTCCGGCCAGAATCGGCAATAGATCGCCGAGCGTCTTGTATGGCGTATGCTTCCCGCCTGGGAGAGGAAGCTCCACGGAGATGACGGTTCCATGCTCGTTATCCCAGTCGTTCATTTGGCCAACCTGACGACCCTTCGCGTCATAGGCTGCGCTCATGCCGGCATGTGTGACGCGAAGAACTGACATATGATTTTCAATCGCTCGGAAAGCGCTAATTTCAGTGTGATAGGGGGAGATGGCTTTCCAGTCGCTGGATGGAAGGATCAGAATATTAGGGTTGCCTATTCCCGCTTCCCGGATTCGATGAGGAAAGTCCGCATCGAAGCAAATCGCTACCGCAATTGTTCCAAGGGCTGTTTCGACAACCGGTACTACCTCTTCCCCTTTATTGAAGTAGCGCTCCTCGCCAGCTACCAACGAATATTTGGAATAATCCGCTTTTATTGTGCCATCAACATCAACGACAACCAATTTGTTGTCCATCTTTTGTCCGTCTTGGGCATTTACTTTTAAATAGCCAGCGATTAGAACCGCCTCAAACTCACCCGAAAGCGACTGCAGACGCTGCCGGAACTCACCCTCCTCATGCTCCATGACAATAGCGGCGCCCTCCGACCAGCCGATCAAGCGGCTGCCTCTTTCGAGCTCCTCTTTGGTGCGACCCAACATACTTTCATTGAGTTGACGGATTTGCTCGAGCCCTGCTGGTCCCCTAGTTAACCCATCATAGAATCCTGGCGTCCCCCAGCGTTCGATTAATGAAAGGACTGTATCATCCCATAATACCCGATCCGGCGTAATGCCTGAGGCCTTGACGGTTCTGGATGGTTCCTCTACGCCTGAACTTAGTATGGCGCCTGCCCCCACTAGCAGGGATACCACCGTTAATGTACTTATCCACAGCCTCCTATGATGGCGGAATCCATGACGAAATCCGGACTTGAACGCATAGGCTAGCGCGGATACAACCAAATATTGGATAAACACAATCCCCCATATGCCTGATACGGAGGCCAGCATCGCGATGGGGCGGATGTCCAATTGGCTGTACGCGGAGGAATTGAATGTCCCGAACGCACTTCCATAGCTTGAGAAGTATTCGTATCCCGTCATCAATAAGGGGAAAAACACTACCGATGCCACATGCCCTATTCGGTCGACCACCCACTTATTTACAAGCAGCAGCACAATCAACATCGCAACGGAAACCAACATCGTGACCAAGACAAGCCCCAAGCCGCCTGGCATTACGCCGTAATAAGCAATCGCCATCACGATGCTTAAGGATCCTAATGCAAGAGGGGCTGCCCGCTTCGCTTTTTCCTTGTAAAAGTACATCAGCAATACGATAGGGGCAACCCAGGCGGTGACCGCATAGAAATTCGAAGTAATCGGCACCAAATAGAACAAGCATGCAACCGCCAGCAACCACACATTGGACAGCTTTCGCACAAGCTTCACTTCCTTTTCGTTGATGCCCTAACTGTAACAGATGAGCAACGCGTCGCTTTGACGCTCCTTGCTCTCTTTTTACAGCTTCTTGTGCGTTGGGCTATTGAACGGTGGTGCTAGACTTTTAATTGGACACATCGAACCGAGAGTGCGACAATAAATCCATTCTTAATCGAGGTGTTTGACGTGACCAAAAAGTATGACAGAGAATTCAAGATGCACACCGTGCGGCTCATTCAAGAAGAAGGGAAAACGGTGGCGCAGGTAGCCCGCGAAATGGGGCTGCATGAGAATACCCTTTACCGTTGGCTAGCAGAGTTTAAAGCGGACGGAGCTCAAGCTTTTCCTGGTAGCGGTCAACTGAAGCCAGATGACAAAGCCATGCGTGATCTCCAGAAGCGAATCCGTGATCTGGAGGAAGAAAATGAAGTCCTAAAAAAGGCCATGCACTACTTCGCCAAAGACCGGCGTTGATTTATGCTTACATTCATGAACACCGCTCAAAGCGCTGTGTCACGAAGTTGTGCTCTTGGTTAGGTGTATCCCGAAGCGGTTATTACGAGTGGACGACTCGTGAAGAAAGTGAGCAAAGCCTTAAACGTAAAGAACTAGATAAGCATATACGGCAAGCATTCGTGGACTCCAGAGAGCTTTACGGAAGCCCGAAAATCCATCAGAAATTGAAACAGCAAGGCGTAATGGTTTCAGAGAAGACGGTAGGCCGGAGAATGCGCGAAATGGGCTTGAGATCGCGTACGGTCAAGAAATATAAGGCTACGACGAACTCCAAACACAACTTGCCGGTGGCCGAGAATGTCTTAAATCAGAACTTTACGGCCGAGAAGCCCAATCAGGTATGGATGGCGGATATCACCTATGTTCCCACAGATGAAGGTTGGCTTTATCTCGCTAGTGTGGAAGATCTCTGCACACGCAAAATCGCAGGATTTCACATGGATGAACGGATGACAAAGGAGCTGTGCTTAAAGGCTCTAGATCAGGCCTATCGCCTCCAAATGCCGGAGGAGGGGGTGCTGCATCATTCCGATCGCGGCAGCCAGTACGCGTCAGCCAAATACCAGGAACGTCTCCAAAATTACAAGATAACTGGCAGCATGAGTCGCAAAGGAAATTGCTACGACAATGCCTGCATCGAATCGTTCCATAGCGTTCTGAAGAAAGAGCTGATCTATCTAAATAAGTTCAAAACGAGGGCCGAGGCAAAGGCCAAAATTTTTGAATATATAACCTGTTTCTACAATGGAAAAAGGATCCACTCTTCCATAGGATACCTTACACCCAATCAGTACGAACGTACGTTCCAAAAGATGGCGTAATTCTCTCGGTTTGATGTGTCCAATCTATTGACAGAGGTCCACGGAAAGGTATATCTCGACTTGCGCATCGTCTGAATAGGGACTCGTAAATGTCGGCTCGTATTTTTCTAGTAAAAGCTCGCTGGTCAATACCTCTCCAGCAGCCGGAATCCGATATTCGTATATAAAATGATAGGATGAGAGAATTCCATCCTTATGCTCATGAAACAATTTGCCCTTATGCACAAACCTCATCACTTTGCGTTGCTCCAGTGTGACTAGCTGCATACCCAGGGGAAGCGCTCCAACCTTCTCTACTTCAACGGCAACCATCTCCTTGAAATAGGCAACTTCGTCGAGGAAGGCAATATCGTAGCACAACCGGAACAGCGAATCCGATTTCCTGTTCGGAATTTGTTCGGCTTGGTCAATAAATGCTTGAATAAACGGGAAAATCGTATCGATATTGTTATCGTTGGATTGTCTTTCGATGCCCACCAGCTGCATCTCTTCAATCGTTTCGATAGCGTCTACTACGACCACATGGCCATGTCTTGCCTTAATATCCAGCCAAATCGATTCAATATCGATTTTCGAGGCGATAGCCTCCGTCACCCTCTCCTGCCCTGCAGCGCTTTCTCTATATTTGGCCGGGGAAATACGATACATTTGTTTAAAGTTGCGGCTGAACACCTCCTGCGAGCCAAAACCATATTTGATCGCAATGTCCAGTATTCGGTCATGGGACGCTCGGATATCAGCCGCGGCTCGAATCAGCTTTCTTTTGCGTATGTAATCGTATACCGATATGCCGACCACTGCCTTAAACAGGCGATAAAAGTGAAACTTTGAAACATAAGTCGATGCAATCAGACGATCAATATCAAGCGTTTCCTCTATGCGTTCTTCCACTTCGTCCGCGAAACGCTGGATCGCTTGCAAATAATTCATCGCCATCCCATCCTTCCCTGGTACTCAAGAGCATTATAAGTCACCAGAAAATGGTTGTATATATTTGGATGGAGCGGACAACATTTCGTACACCCGTGGCGTTCATACAAACTATGAACAACTGAGAGGAATATAGTAATAGATATCCCCCGAAAGCGAGGTGATTACATGTTTCGAATTCCTCTTCACGAAGCGGCCTTGCGCCCGTATATCGGCAAAACCGTGATGGCGCGCCTGAAGGACGGGTCTCGCGTATATGGCACCATTAAGGCGCTCAAAGATGGGCGCATCGTGTTCTCCAAGATCCACAAAGGCTCGGGTCCCACTTATAATCGTCTGAAGAAACGAAATTCCAAACGAAGTAAAGCCAAAAACAAAGCCCATGTCTCCTTCTTCTTTTTCTTCGGAGCTGCCATTGCGTTAGCCTTTATTGCCGCGCTCTTCATCGTACCGTTCGGTTTCGGCAAATTCGGCGGCTGCGGCTGCGGTGGTGGCTGCGGCGGTGGCTGTGGTGGCGGATACGGCTATGGCGGTTATGGCGGCTATGGCGGTTATTACTAAGAAGCCTCCCAAGCCCAGTACACGACCATCAAGAACGACGAGAGGCGGCGCATTCCGTGCGCCGTCTTTCGTCGTGCTCGGGTCTACTGAGTTTTAGAAAATATTTAGAATTGCTTTCGAGGATGTTTATACTTCCCCTTTAGACTAAGAAGTGTTGATAATCGTTGTGATGGAGGCGGAAGGAGAATAATATGAATAAGAAAGCACAACATGCACTGGAGGACATGAAGGTCAGTTCGAGGCTGAAGATTGCTGCGCTGTGGGCAAGTTTTATGTTTCTCTATATTTATGTTGATTATTTCGCATTATATATGCCGGGCAAAATCGAAGGCATTCTGGCAGGAGAAATCTATATATTTGACATCTCCTATGTCTTTCTATTGGTCGCGCTGATTTCTGTAACCATTCCTGCTCTCATGATTTTCCTTTCTGTAACCCTGCCGGCAAAAGCAAGTCGCTGGACAAATATCCTTGTTTCAGTGGTGTATATTCCCTATACATTATTTAATTTGGCAGGAGAGGCTTGGGTGCACATGGTGTTTGGCACTGTTGTAGAAGTCACTCTTCTTTGCCTAATTATATGGTATGCCTGGAAGTGGCCTAGACTGGATAGCTAAGCAACACGGTTTCGGGCTAATGCTGTTCCGTCATATTACCTCCAATTAAAGGGTGTTGATGATGAAAAACATGATGAAAGCGGTCATCTATAACAAACAAGCTTCACCTGACAAGTTCGTTTATTGTGATGTAGAAATACCAACGCCTACTGACAATGAAGTATTAATAAAGGTGAAGTCTGCGTCAGTAAACGCGGCAGATTATCGTTCTATGAAAATGGGCATGATCCCCAAGAAAAAGATATTTGGAGCCGATCTAGCAGGCATAGTTGAGGCGGTTGGAAAAAATATTAAAAAATTTAAACCAGGGGATGAAGTCATTGGCGAACTATCTAACGTTGGGTTTGGAGGTTTTGCCCAATACGCAGTTGCTCTCGAAACCGTTTTAATACATAAACCGGCCAATATCTCTTTTGAAGAAGCGGCAGCCTTGCCTATGGCATCTGTGACAGCACTGCAGGGTTTGAGGGACATAGGCCATATTCAGAGGGGTCAACATGTTCTGATTGTTGGCAGTAGTGGTGGAGTTGGGACATTCGCCGTACAGCTTGGACAATACTTCGGTGCAATCGTAACAGGCGTATGCAGTACGAAGCATGTTGAGCAGACCAAAATCTTGGGCGCAGATTCCGTCATCGATTACAAAAGGGAGAATTTCGCTAAAACGAACAGGACGTATGACCTGATTTTAGCCATTAACGGCAATTATCCTCTTTCTCTTTATAAGCGCATGTTAAATCCTAACGGCAGATCTGTTATGGTTGGGGGTACTTTGAGTCAAATTTTCAAGTCCATGCTGTTTGCTCGGCTGATGTCGTTTGGTTCGAAAAAAATGCGGATGCTGATGGCGAAATCGAATCAACAGGATTTAGCTTATATAGCAAGCCTTGTAGAACGGGGGGATGTAACCCCTGTTATTGACAAGCAATTCCCCCTTGACAGAACTGCCGATGCGATGCGTTATATAGCGGAAGGGCATGCAAAAGGGAAAATATTGATTCATGTGGAATGATCCCATCTATCTGCATGATCCATTTGCGAAACACTGCATGATTCTCATCATGTGCATCGTCCGTTCAGCAGCCCATTCTGGTGCTTGCTTCATGGCTTCTTCCAAGCTGCACGGACCAGGCACAATCGAAAACCCTGCTACAAGTCCGATCCGTTTCATCTCCTGCAGGGAGAGGCTGACCGATCCGCATAACGCAACCACTGGGGTCTGATGCCGTTGTCCCAACTGGCATACGCCAGCTATTACTTTTCCTGAAAGCGTTTGTTGATCCAACTTGCCCTCTCCCGTAATGACCAGATCCGCGGAGGCCATGGCCTCACTCAGTCTTGTCGCTTCCATCACATAATCGATGCCAGATGCCAGCTTCGCTCCCAGAAATGCCGCGAAGGCCGCTCCCATGCCCCCGGCTGCGCCAGCGCCGGACAACGTGCTTACCCTGATTCCCTCTTGTGCTTCCACGCACTGGGCGTACCGAGCAAGAGCTTCATCCAGCACAGACACTTGTTCGGCATCGGCTCCTTTTTGCGGGCCAAAGATCGCTGCAGCCCCATTCGGTCCGCAGAGTGGATTCGTGACGTCACTGGCGATGACAAAGCTCGATTGCCGCAGCCTTTCATCCAGTCTCGAACGGTCGTAATGCTGGAGCTCCAATAAAGCTTGACCACCCGTTTGCTCCAATTCGTTGCCTTGTGCATCCAACCAGCGCATGCCGAGGGCGCGCAGCATTCCCATCCCGCCATCCACTGTGGCACTTCCGCCTAAGCCAATAACAAAGCGTCGGCAGCCCAGATTCAAGGCATGCTGGATGAGCTGTCCCGTGCCATAGCTGTCGGCCCGCATGGGATTGCGCTCCTCAGGCTGCAACAAAGTCAGTCCGGAGGCTTCCGCCATTTCAATCACTGCCGTCTGTCCATCATCCATGAGGCCATATCGAGCCTTGATCTCTCTGCCCAGTGGATCATGGACCATCGCATGCCGATAAGTGCCCCCGCAAGACTGAATAAGCGATGACACCAACCCCTCCCCTCCATCAGAGAGGGGGAGCTTATGAATGATTGCATCCGGGCAAACGGCTTTGATTCCTGTTTCTATCGCATCACATAATGCTTCTGCAGATATGGAGCCTTTGAAGCTGTCTGGCGCGATTACAATCTTCATCCATCATTCCGCCTTTCATGCCTTATTCTTGACATCATATCAACTTTCTCAGTCTCATCAGGTCTAGATATCTCCCACCTCTATCATACACAATACTGGTCCAAATATCTCTTCCATTTCAGGTGGAATCATGATGCGATAGGCACATAAAAAGGACTCGCGGGATATGTCATGGACGGTGCCATTCGCGTTTCGGGAGCAAGCTGTCTACTTTCGCGACTGACTTTTTAGGATAAAAAACCGACGTACCCGGTCTTCGTTTATGATATAATTGGAATTGGATTACACAAGAAGAAAAATGGTGTGAAGAACATGCCGCATGAATACTTTTATGCTTCTACTCCTGAAGCATAAAGCCATTCATGCGGCTTGCTTGTTTTATACGGTTATGAAAGCCTAATTCCGAATAAGAAAAGTTCCGATAGCGAAAAATGGCGAAGGTGGTAGCTATGATGAGCGCACTATTTGAAAAGCAGTATGATAAATGGTTAAATTTCCATATTTCTAACGAAAAAAATCCCAAACGCAAAGAATTACTTAATAAAGGCTTGAGTCACAGTACCGTTAAATTTCTGCAGTCCATATGGTTCCCCACAATTGGAAGCCTGAGCAACTTGTATCCTGAGTATGAAGTCCGTGACCTCAACAATAAATATCGTTACCTGGATCTTGCTTATATGCCCAATGGCACCAAAAGCTGTATTGAAATTCATGATTATCGCAGTCATGCCCGAGATGTTGATACCAGTCGCTTTAAGGATTTATGTATGAAGCAAGCAATGCTGGTACTTGATGATTGGTATTTTCTCCCTATCGCTTATTTGTCTATTCGTGATGATCCGGAAGTATGCAAGCAATTGGTGCTGTCATTTGTAGGGAAGTTCTTATCCGTGGATATATCTTTGAAGTTAACCTGGGCCGAGGCAGAGACTATTCGATATGCACGCAGAGTCATGCGAGCCTTTGAACCTCGTGAGCTTGCTGATCACCTGCTGCTTTCAGAGAACCGAACCCGAGTTGTCTTGCGTTCTCTGTTAGATAAAAGATTACTTATAGTAGCCAGCGGCATACAGAGATATCGGACCTATCAGTTAAGCGATTCATTCTAATGGTTGCTATAACGGTTATTCATGGGAAATAGCAGCTATAGCAGTTTAACGGTTGCAGCAGTGCTTAATACTTTGAAATGTACCGGATTATCGCAAACAAAGGGAAAATAACAACACTCACAACCGTTAGACTCTAACTTTATTTGCAACAGGCACATTAAGCTCCATGAGAACCGTTAGAATCGCCGCCCCAGTTGCCTCCGCGCGGACTGAACCCCGGGGTTCGCCCCCTTCGCCTAGGGGGATTGACTCGCAATAACTCGTCTATCCCACATGGGATGTCCGAATCTTGATCGAATGGCTGACGAAGCATAATCGACGATGACTTTTAGCGGTAGATTCAGACGCCGTGCTCGTCCGTTCGAAGCTTATTCTTTGAAGCATCCCTGCCACTCCCTCCGCGCGGACTGAACCCCGGGGTTCGCTCCCTTTGCGGCACTCCATACAAAGCAAAAACCGACCCATTATTTGGATCGGA
The DNA here is from genome assembly GCF_040834005.1 of Paenibacillus sp. PL2-23. Taxonomy (NCBI): domain Bacteria; kingdom Bacillati; phylum Bacillota; class Bacilli; order Caryophanales; family Paenibacillaceae; genus Paenibacillus; species Paenibacillus sp. PL2-23. The sequence goes on along the minus strand of NZ_CP162129.1, from coordinate 2,276,044 downwards.
TTTTGCTTATGTATGGAGCCTAGGGGGATCGAACCCCTGACCTCATCGCTGCCAGTGGAGAGATGGGTTTTTGTGCGTTAAGGAAAATGCGGGAGAAAGCTTTGTGGGGCAAGGCTTTCTTGAATATTATGCTTCTACGTTCGAATGCGCCGCGGCGCTCGTAAAAGAAAAAGTGTGACCAGAAATGTGACCACACGCAGTCAGTAACGAGAATACAATCCTCATGACATTTCATGGTGGCTTATGTCATTAAGAACTATTTGAATATCTTTTAAATCTGTTTTATAATCGGACCTTCTTCAGTATACCCCACGATATGATATTGGATCGTGTTTTTGTTCCTCATTTTAATTGACAATAATTGTGCAAAGTTATCATCGTGAGTTGAAATTATAAGTCTCTTATGTTGGTATCTAGAAGAATCCATAATAGCTCTCAAGACATCTATAAATGCTAGTATATTTACATCATCCATACTTTGAATAGGATCGTCTAAAAAAAGCTGTTCTAATTCACTATAGCTCTGTGTTAGACCCAAACCTAAAAATATACTCAGCGCTAGTATATTAAGTTGAGCAGCACTGAAAATTTGATCAAGATAGAGATCAACTTTATCCTCAAGTTGTGTCTCTCCAATAAAATTGGTACCACGATCTGTATTGGTAATATGAAGTTTTTTGTGAAAAGGATGCGGATTAATTGCTTCGTATACCCAACTAATTACAGGGTGATTTTCTAGGCGTTGCTTAATAACTCTCTTCTGTTTATTAAATAATCTATCGTACTGGTCATCTATAATTTCCTTAGCTCTTTCAAGTGCTTTTATGTGGTTGTCAAGTTTCTCAATTTTTTTATCCAGTTCGCTAAATTCCCCTAATGATTTAGAGAATTCAGTAGGAATATTGTACTTTAATATTTCATTTAAAAATCTAGAAAGTTGCTCAGCAAACTCTTTGTTTTTTTTATTGAGCTGAATACTAATAAGCAAATTATCTTCTTCTTGATTTTCTCCTGAGTCTTGAGTTTTTAGCGACTTTATTTCCGTTTGAATATCTGACAAATTAGGTTGATGTAAGATTCCCATTTCAATATGATTTTTTTGAATCCATTCTCTACAGTCAACTATATATTTATCAAGTTCATCCTTGTTAATTTGCTCCTCATTCCCCAAATCATTGAACAAAACCTTTATCGATTCTCTTGCCTGAGTAATACTGTGTTCTAATTCATTTTTTCTATTATTTATCTCTCTTTCCTGTTCATCTAGAGCAAGGTTATCACTATTTAATTTGTTTAAAATAAAGGTGTACTGTTTAACAAATGCATTTCTTACGGATTCCACTTCTAATTTCATTGAGTTTAATATGTCTTTCTCAAAATTATTTTCTAGTTCTTTTAACTTTGCTAGTACATCGGTTTCCTTTTTGGAGATAATATCAATTTGTTTGTTTCCCTTTGCAAATGTTAAGTCAATAATTGAAGTTAGTTTACTTGCAACACTTATGTCAACACCCCAATTAACAAATAACTCTCTGTAACGCTCATCCGAGAAATTATTGTTTAAACATACTGGGCATTCCCTGATATCTGCCTCGTTAGTTGCTATATATTCTTTAACCATAGTTAACAATCTTTGATATTCTGTATTTAAATCTGATAATTCTTTTTTAGTGTTACTACAGTTCTCTAGTTCTTGTAATAGGGCCTGTCTTTCTTTTTGGAATAATTCTTCTTTATTTTTCCACTCCGATAATTCATAGTCCGTACTAGTTTTAATTAATACGTATTCATTTTCTTGTAAGAGTAATAAATTTACAAACTCTTGATTAAATTTGCTCAGTTCATTTCTATCAATAATATATTTTGACCAATAGGCTTCATTTACAGCTTTATTGGTATAATCAAGATTGTTAGTAATGGATAAAAACAATGCGTTGTATTTACTAAGTTCATTTTTTTTATGAGAGATATTTTCAATTTTCCCCCTTATAACATTTCCGCTTTCAATTATACTCGAAATCTCCTGTTTAATTTCTACTATGTTACTTGCTTTAAGAAGTTGTGCATGGTGTGATAACTTCATCATTTCTTCAGCTTTATGAAGTAAACCAAGTTTCTTTGTTCGTTCATGCCTACGGTTCAGCTCTCCCATCTCTGTATTCAATAAGGTCTGCTGATTCGAAGCATTTTGATGTACAATTGAAATGTTTTCGAATAACTCTGCAATATTGTGTAAGTTTATCTCCTTATTAGAGAGCAAAGACAGCTTTAGCTCTTCACTGAGTATATCAACTTTTATAAGTTCTAAAACTGGTCCTAGCGTTTGCCTTATAGTATCTAGATATTGTAATTCATTCTCAAACCCGAGTTTAGTGAACGATTGACTGATCCCAGACTTAATATTATTGTAATGAGTCAAATCCGTACTTAGTTGTTTAAGTTTGTTACTAACCTTATTATTTGGTCCTTTAAGCTTTCCTAAGAGTTGTATTGTAGAAGCAAGCTTCTCCTCCTGAAGCAACCGCATAAATATTTCTCTTCGCTCTGAAGGCGAATTATTTCGAAGAAAATCACTTATACTTTCTTGTCCCAACATATGTGTATTGAAAAAGGTATCCTTATCTTCAGTCTCTTTAATAAACTGATTCAATACCTCCTCATTACTTACGCGCTCTAGTTGCCCATTGAAGCCCATATACACATTAGATGTATACCCTTTATCGTTCTTCGATGTCTTCAGAATTGGGCTGTTTGAAGTTCTAACTATAGACAGTCCATTGCCAAAAAGTAGTTCTACATAAATTTCTCTTTTTCTTTTTGCCCCATCTAATGGATGATAGAATTTTAAATAATGGCTTTTTTTTAATTCATTTGCAATGTAGGTATCATCGTCATAAAATTTGTTTAATCTATACACATTATCCGTTAAGCACCATTCAATTGCTTCATAAAATGATGTCTTTCCAAAGCCATTAAATCCGTGGAAAACGACTAATTGTGAGTCAAGGGCACTATACACATAACATTTATCTTCCCTTGCATTGTTTTCCCCATACCCTCTAAAGTTTCTAATTTTCACTTCTGTTAAATACAATTATTAAGCCTCCTTATCAACCAAAATATTAACATTATTCAAGAACTCGTCTAACTTTTCATAATTTATATCTGGCTCATTTTCATAAGTATCTAATAAAGAAATTCTATCAAGTTCTTTATGTGGAAACACTACTCTTCTAAACTCATCGATAAGTTCTTGCTCGTGTTCATATTGAATTATTATTTTTCGTGCAATGAATCGATCTCTTTCGTATCTAGATAAGACCTCTGAAGGAAATTTACTTTCTGGTTTTATCACATTATGAAGTGCTATTATATATAAATCCCATAAAAACTTTGCCATAGGTATTTTATTACCTTCTACATATTCTAAATTTTTTTCATTATTAATCTCGTGAATAATCTTATTTCGGACGGAAGGAATATGATTAACCAATTTGTTTATTTCATCAAGCTGTTCAATTCTTATAATTATCAGAATTTTATCTTCATTTAGATTACATATGTAAGCACCATTCAATTCTTCGAAAAGCAAGTATCTCTCTATCTCAAGTAAGCGTAACAACTCCTCCATAACTAGCCACCCCTTTAAAATACTCCGAAAATTCACATGTGTTTCCGTTTGAGTTTAACTTCAAACATTTCGTACACTTGTAGTCGAATGACTTATAGTAACTTTGATTTATAACAGTTTCAATTGGTTTACCAATGTCAAGAACTAAGTTATCAATTTCTGTTTTATTAAACTTGCATACTTCACAGGCTAAATCCATAATAATTGTTTCATCACCAAGAGCTTTTTCAATATCATTAGTTTTTTGAGTGTGATGAATAAAAGAAATAATGGAGGAAGATTCATCTTCCTGCACAATGCTCGAAACTGATGTTATCAATGAGAAGGCTTTAAAATTCGAAAATTGGATATTATTTAAGCCCTCTTGCTCAGAAAGACTAACTTCCCCGAGACTTCTTTCAGCCATAGAATATATTTCTCCCATTACTTTAAATAAGTCATGGATTTTCAAGGGGTAAGGATGCTCCGCATCCATTAAGTACCTAGAATTCACTTTATCTTGGCCAAATTTCCCAATTTCTTGAAACCACTGTTCTGTACAGTCATTGACCACTCTCAGTATATGTTGAATATTATCGCTATATCCTTTTCTTTGAAGCAATTTTTCGTAACGTATTATTTCTGCTTCAATCTCAGCAATTGTTTTAGCGAGAGATTGTTTTTCCATAAAGAGTTTAATGCGAGCATCATAATCATGAACTATTGCGTGCAATTCTTGCACTGTTACGTGCGTTCTTTTGCCGTCAACCGTTGTATCTAAGAATGAATCAAGAATCATAAATCGAATATTATCGTATTGACTAGATTCAATATCTGGAAACTTTTCTTTCAATAGCATTTCCGTTTCATCTTTCAATTTAATAACACTGTCATATTTATCTTCCTTTGATAAAGGAAAATTGAAGAATATTTGATTTATGAACACTTTTAACTCTTCATCTGATAAAATACCATCCGGATCAGCACAAAATGAGAGTTCATTAGGATCATTAACTAATGATTTAATAAATTCTTTGTTATACTGAGGCTTTATCATATTAGGATGATTAATATCGTATTGACTCTTAAACAGTTCGAACCGCTCTTTAACGGGTTTTTTACTTAAATTCTCAGATACTAGACAGTTTTTAATATAGATAAGGTATTCATCAATATTAGTAAAAATACCATTATTCCAATTTACAAAGAAATGCTGATCATTAAGGGAAATTGGAACATTCGTTCTAATATTGAATAACCCAGTTGTTTTAGTTTTCTTAAAATGATTATAAAAATTATAAATTGTATGCCTTATCGGGTCATCGTTTCTTGAAAATGAGTTCGCTTTATAAAATTTAACCTCTATAAATAAATCTTGACCTTTATTTACTCGCACATCAGCATCACATTCGACACCAACATACCCCTTCGGAAAATCTGATATACCAACAAGCTCACGAACCGCAATCAGTAGTTGATAATAAAACCCTGCAATTGTATGCTTTACATCCGTAGAACTCATCATATTTCCCTTCTTTCCGTTCACTATAATAAAATCAATTATCTTAGTGAACTACACTAGATGGATCCACTAAGACTGCAGAACTACTCATTTCTACATATTTCGCCAATTAATTACCAACACCTTCCAAACACACGTTCTATTTTCGTTAAATTGAGATTAAGCTTTCGCTTAGTAAAATGAGTGCATTGGTTTCCATATTATACCTCTGATACCTATACAGATAGGTAGTCCTCGCGAGAGGCGACAAAAAGGCTGGACACTTTCATAAGTGTCTAGCCTTTTTGTAACCATAAATATAATCAGGAGGTAGATTTAAATGAACAATCGCAAAGATGATCTGATAAATTTGATTTCAGAAGTTTTACGTGAACGTGCCGACAGCTATCCCATCCAACAACTACTCAACCAGTTTCCGACTATAGCAGAACTAATGGACGTAACCGAGCAGCAACTCATGAGCATTAAAGGAATCGGCATGGGTAAAGCTCGTCAGTTAACAGCCCTAAAGCTTGCAAAGAACTTGACCATTCCAACTTATGAGGAAACAACAATACGCAGTCCTAAAGACGCATTTGACTTACTTGAACCTGAACTCAGGTATGCAACCAAAGAACATTTCATTTGCTTATTTTTGAATACAAAGAACAGAGTGATCTTTAAAGAAATCATTTCGATTGGCTCTCTCAACGCTGCAATCGTTCATCCAAGGGAAGTATTCCGCGCAGCGATTAAACGTTGTAGCGCCTCTCTCATCTGTGCTCATAACCATCCGAGTGGTGACCCTAATCCCTCTCCAGAAGACGTTGAATTAACCAAACGGCTGGCGAGAGCAGGAGAAATTGTGGGCATAGAAGTGCTAGATCACCTCATAATTGGAGGAAACACCTTCGTCAGTCTAAAAGAAAAAGGCTTAATGTGAAGAACAAAATAACCCTTGAAACTATTGGTAAGTATATGTATATTATTATCATAAATGGTTTTCCCACTTTTGATATGGAACTCGCGATTTCAGCAAAGGGTTCCACAGCCGTAAAGTATAATGACTTTGCACTAGCTGCCAATAATAACAAACATTTTGACGCAGACACAGGACAACTTCAAAGATTCATGAGATGAAGACTATTTCTCGTGCAATCTTTAAAGTTGCCTTCGTTGTATGCGTCTTTTTTGTTGCCCAAAGGCGGAAATTCATATATGTAGCCATAAAATACGGATGATTATTCACGATATCGTATCTCCAGATACTTTTTTAGTGGCTATATCATATTGAAGCAAAAACAGGAAAAATCTATCATTTTTATGGGGGTGTGAATTATGAATCCAAGACAACATATCGGTGAGCGAATACGACTATTGCGACTACAGAAAGGAATGAGCCAGGAACAGCTGGCACTTCACTCATCTATTAACATAAGTTACCTTGGACAGATTGAGCGGGGAGAAAAAAACAATTGCACGATTAATACACTCGAAAAGATAGCGACTGGTCTGGGGTGCTCTTTGGAAAACTTGTTTGGTAGTGAATCACCGCTAGACAACCGGACAAATGATAAAAATGCCGTTCTGACTGTACTTACTACTGAGGATTTAAAGAAGCTTATCGTTGATACCATAAACAGTAGAGTGTCAGGTCAACGAACGGAATGCAAGAGCAATGAATCTGTTAAAAATGGAATGAGCCTACCATGACAGCTATTCTCGATGAAAGGATGCATTTATAGATTCAAATTTGAGTTCCGCGTTGTGTAGCAAGGTCAAGTAGTCGATCATATTCAAACAAAAGGAGCATCGCTATGTCAATCGAAGCCGATAAAAACGTTGTTATTCCCAAAGTGGATATAGAGCCAATCCAGCTTGAAAACCCAATGAAAGCTTATAAAAAAGCATACCTCATCCTCATTCCCGCAGGAACGATTGCTCTTGCTGCAATGGGAGGGGCCGTAGGTGCTCTATTTGGAGCAGTCATCGGATGGACAGCGTCTTATATCTTTATGCAAGGAGTCTCGGGAATTAAGCTGTTCAAATTAAATTTTAAGGATTATTCTCTGGCAAGACCTTTAACGGACGATCAATTATTTACGCAATTATCATCAATAAATCAACATCCCGATTTTAAAATTGAAAAAGGAGCATGGGGCGTATATTTTACGTTCAAAAATACGACAACGCTGTTAACGCTCACGTAATTTGTCGGTTTAATCCTCGCCGTCAATGACGTGAGCGTTTATGCATCACTCACGTCAATTTGGTGAGTGGCCGAACGCCACTCATTCATAGCGGCGGAAACGGCGGGTTACCCCGCCGAGCCTCGTTGCCTGTCCATATCCGTAAGTACTCGCCCAATGTGCATATCTTCCACAACTTCTTGACCCTCTGGCAGATGAAATAGAACTTGGCTGCAAATCTGGTTTACGACCCGCGGGATGCCCTGGCTCGCTGCATGCAACGTCTGAATAGCACTCTCCGAGAACAGTGGGCGTTCCATCTTTGCGGCTTCAAGATGGTGCCGGACGTACCCCGCCGTTTCTTCCCTGTTCATGCCGCTTAAATGGTATTGGATGCCAATACGTTGGCTAATCGCTTCGTTCTTCTTGAGCCGCAGCTTTTTGCGCAGTTCCGGCTGTCCGGCCAACAATACGGGAAACAAGGATCGTGCATCCATCTGGTGACTCATTACGAAGCGGAGCTCGAGCAGCATCGCATCACTCATCTCGTGTGCCTCATCAATCACGACGATGACGCTTCGTTCCGCCTGCGCCTCTCTGCGCACCATCACCTCGCCCCATAATCGCCGGGCCTTGGCGACGGAGTAAGGCGGTTCCTCATCCACATGCGCAAGCAATTGTGCATAGAAATCCCGCGGCTTCAAATCCGCCATGCTCAGGTAGATCAGCAGCGTTCGCATGGGATCCAGCGCACTAAATAACCGCCTGAGCAACGCAGACTTCCCGCTGCCGACCTCGCCGGTCAAGACGCCAAGTAAACGGTGTTCCACAGCCATGTTTAATCGTTCAAACGCTTCTTGGTGGGCCCCAAACGCATAACAAGGCGCCACCTCACGGGTAAATGGGCGTAGGCTCATCGCACATCACCGCCTTTTCCAGTAAAGCGAAGCTCTTCAGTGGTCCATGCCGCTTGGCGTTTTCTCTCGGCTAGCGCCAGAAACGAGAGTGTCTCGTCCGCTGGCGTCTCGGGCACCCCGTCAAGCGCAGCAGCAGCGGCCTTGCGGCTGCGCTTGTTGTTGAGTTCCACCGGTACAGCATCCGCATACTGCTGCTCTCCGTCCCATACCTGCAGCTCGCTCAGATCAAACGGGTCGTATCGCAGGGTGACCGTCCGGCGCACAAGGTCGCTGTCCACCTCATAGGTGTTGCCATCAAGCCGTATGCAGCCCGTCTTGTCCACCTTCCGGGTCTCTTCCCACAGAAAGAGTTCATTGAGATCCACCAGCGGCATGCGCTTACGCGGCTTGCCACTCGCAACAAATCGCTCCTTAGGGGACTGTTTTGTGCTGCCATGTTCGCGCGTGTGGTAGTAGCCATCGAGCCAACTGCGCAGTGCGGCATTCAACTCTTCGAGCGTTGTCACCCCACCCTTATTCACGAGCGCCTGTACCTCGGGACGGAAGCTCGAGTCTACAAATTGGAACAGCCTTTCAACCTTCCCCTTATTATGCGAAGCTTCGCATAAACGCGGCAAAGTTGAGCGTCTAAACGGCGCTGTTCAGAGCTTTCTGGACGAGGTCGCGCTCGAGAACATTAAGACGCTCACCGCTCTTAACGACTGGTTCCAAGTGTGGCTCTCAGAGTGTTACCAGAATAAGCCCCATGCCGCGCTGGCGAACAAACAAACACCCGGAGCGGCGTTTCGGAGCGATCCGGCAGCGCTGCAGTTCGTAAATCCTGAGCACCTCGCGGCCAGCTTCCTTTACGCGGAACAGCGGAAAGTGGATAAGGCCGGCTGTATCAGCTTTCAAGGCAAGAAGTATGAAGTTGGGCTGTTGTTCATTGGGCAAACGGTTCAAGTCGTATATGACCCGGCAGATATTACAGAAGTGACGATTGAATACGAGGGATGTACGCCATGGAAAGCACGGGAGCTCATCATTGGAGAAAGGGCTGGCAAGCGGCCGGCCCTTCCGGAGCATTTGCAGAAGCAGCCAGCAACGGAATCCCGCTTGCTCCGAGGTGCCGAGCGGAAGCATGACGAACGTACACAAATCCAAACGCCGGCCGTCTCCTACCGCATGCTGAGGAAGGAGGCTGGCAAGGATGTTTGAATCCTTCTACGACATGACCCGTACACCATTTGCTCGGGATATTCCCGTGACAGAGCTTTATCCGGCGAGTGCTATGGAAGAGATGCTGGACCGGTTGCAATACGCTGCTGAGCGCCAATTATTCGCCGTCATCAGCGGCGACTGCGGGACAGGCAAGACGACGACCGTCCGCCGGTTTGCCGCCATGCTGGATGCCGCGAAGTATAGGCTGCTGTACCTGTCGGACTCCAAGCTAACGCCGCGCCACTTCTACAAAGGGCTGCTCGAACAACTCGGATGCGAGTCGAAGTTCTACCGAGGCGATGCGAAGCGTCAGTTGCATCGCGAAGTGGAGCTCATGCGCGGCATCCATCGACTGGAACCGGTTGTCGTCGTAGATGAAGCCCATCTGCTCGATCGGGAGATGCTGGAGGAAGTGCGCTTTCTGCTCAACTGCAAGATGGATGCGCAAAGCCCTATGGCACCGATTCTCGTCGGGCAGAGCGAGCTATGGGACAAGCTTCGTCTTCAATCCTATGCAGCGATTCGTCAGCGGATTGACCTTCAGTGCAAGCTGCCCTATTTCGACCGTTCCCAAGTCGGTGAATATCTGAAGCGTCAGTTAGCGTATGCCGGCACCAATCATGAGATATTCTCTGATGAGGCGGTAAATGAAGTTTACCGATTCTCGGGTGGATCGGCCAGACTCATCAACAAGTTGAGCACTCATTGCCTCATCTACGGAGCCCAGATCAAGCGCCGCATCATTGACGATCATATGGTGAAGCACGTGATTCAGGGTGAATTGTCATGAACGAGCCTTGGAACCAGATGACGTACGATCGGGACGCGAATAGTTGGTTTGTCCTGCTAGGAGAGAAAGCTTATCCTGTTTATTGCGGTGAATGTTTTGAAATTCGCATTGGAGATCGTGGCATTCCCTGTCGACTCGAGCTTGACCGATATTGGTACGTGATCATGAGAAAAACGCGATTTAACTTGAGGAATAAGGAAGTTTACCATATTCGATTCGTTTAACAGAAATGGGAAAGCCGAAATTTCTTGGCTTTCCCATTTATCGAATCTCTATGGACATGATTACGATCAGACCTCGGACAACTAACGCGATCATTTTCTGGACAGTATGGATCAGCAGCAACAGCATGTATTCTACCAATTTAACTTGGAGAGAATAATAATAAAAACTTAAACAGGTGATCTAAATGGCTAGTATTGAAAAAAGAAGTAAGAATTCTTTTAGACTGATCGTAGAAGCTGGCTATGACGAGTTAGGCAAACGAGTTAAACGTTATAAAACAGTGAATGTGTCTGGTATTCGAGAGGCAGAAAAGGAGCTTGTCAAATTTCGGTCTGAAGTCGAATCCGGACAGTATGTGGTTCCTCAGAAAATATCATTTTCAATTTTTGTTGAGAAGTGGACAGAACTATACGGAGAAAAGCATCTAGAACAAAAAACCTTGGAGAACTATGAACACTTACTTAAGAATCATATCTTACCTATTTTCGGATCTATGAAGATGACGGATGTGAAGCCTATGCATATCCTTAGTTTTCTTGATTCCCTGACCCGTAATGGTGCAAGGAAAGATGGTAAGAATGGTGGTTTATCAACGACCACAACCCGTTTCATACATAGAGTGCTTAAAGACATCTTTGAAAGAGCGGTAGAGTGGCAAATCATATCTAGTAATCCTGTATCCGCTGTTAAACGGCCTAAAATTAAAGAACGTGAATCTGAGGTATATGATGAACAGGAAGCCTCAAAGCTCTTTCAAGCCCTTGAGAATGAGCCTATACATTGGCGGATCATGGTCACACTTGCTCTAACCACCGGTATGCGCAGAGGGGAATTATTAGCTTTAGAATGGAAGCATATTGACTTTGACTCCTCTGTAATTCAAGTAGCTCAGTCACTGAGTCACAGCAAAGGAGTAAACATAATAAAAGAACCCAAAACAAAGAACTCCAAACGTAGAGTCTCTATACCGGATTCATTAATAAAAGAACTGCAGCATTATTATGAAAAATCTAAAACTATGAAACAGCAGCTAGGTGACATGTGGCAAGGAGGAGAACGTTTTGTTGTTTTCTTTTCGGAGACTGGCAAGCCATTCTATCACACTGCACCAGGCAAATGGCTTTCACGTTTTATTAAACGGAATAACTTTAAACCGATTAGGTTTCACGACCTACGTCATACATCAGCCACTCTTCTGATTAATCAGGGAGTACATGCGAAAATTATAGCCAGCAGACTTGGACACGCTGACATCCGTACCACTATGAATGTGTATGGACATGTATTGCAAAGTGCTGATCAGGCTGCTGCCAACACTTTCAATTCACTACTTAACAATATAACTTTCTTTAAATCGAAAAATTAGATCGTTGTAGAATAATCAAAAGGCTGATAAGTTTTCATCAGCCATTTGATTATTCTAATATTACAAGCAATTTTATATCTTTGGTTCTGATTAAAGTGCCCTTATAATTCTTCATTGGTGAATTCATCTATTACCATTTGATCTAATAAATTAATTGAATCACTAGCTATTTTATTTGAGTCACTTACTCTGAAATAGCCTCTAACTTTTTCTGCAATATTTATAGAAACCATAGGTATATTATAAGTTCCCCTATTATACTCTATTTGTAATCCTTTCTTTTTAAGTTCTTTCGATATTTCATTGAGATAATATTTTAGCAACTCTTTTATTTTTCTCTTAGATGTTCTCGACCAAAGCCCCCAAACTGGTATTACTTCCTCACAAACTTCTTCTAAATTAAATGAAAATTCCATTATACCAATGAAGGGACATATTTTATTTGCCACTGTCATACGCAAATTTTCTTCCAAGACCTTTTTACCGTATTCATCTTTTAAATTAACATCTGGATCTAGTGGAATTAGCAACAAAAGAGGATCAGATGTTATTTTTATTGATTCTTTTTTTCCGTTTAACGTATAAGTATAGTAAATAATCGAACCTTCAAACTTTAAACTAGATATTCTGTAGGGAAAATGATCGCCAATTGCCCTATCCACCACATCGGATAATATTTTGAGATTGTTATTATACGAATGAATGTGCTCATCCAAAACAGAATATTCTAACATCCCTGTAACTTTTTTGTTATTTAAAGATCCTAGATACGTTATTAATTCATTATCAGTTAGTGAAAGATATCCTAATGCTTGTCTGGAGTCTCTTGTATCCAGTTTTGCAACAATATCAATTAATTTACACTCAATTAATAAATAATTATTCGTATTTTCTTGTCGATAAATCATCTCCGGTGTTACAACAGAATTAATATTTGAGTTAATATATTGACTTAAAATCTCTTTCTTTTGCGATGATACCGGAATAGAAAGACCTATGTACTGCAATCTATAACCTAGATTATAAAAAAACGGGGTGAAACTTGAGCCCTTCGGATAATTCATTGCCATATGTAGAAATAAATTTAAATGGTGTAGGGAATTAAATGTGTTCAAACGTCCGACTCCCTTCCACTTCGTAGAAACTTCTCGTAACGTTGATCACCTATAAATACGTCAACAGCGGGGTCTAGAAAACGTTGTATATTGGTAACCAATCTGTGAATGGTGTTACCACATGTTCCTCTAGGTAAAATCACTACAAATTCCTCTCTACTCAACTCCATCAACACCTTTTGCCAAAGATGAATGTCATTGCCGTAAATATGTACCTTATTTTCATTCACCCAAATTGGGCTTCCTAAAATCCTGAACGGTTCCTTTCCCGTAGGAAATGTATAATTAACAAAATTCAAAAAAACTTTTTCTTGTAATCGTTTAGAAAATTTAAATACAACTGGACTTCCTTCCATTTTGACACCTAACTTATCAGATGTAAATTTATCAAATTTCAACCACACATCACTTTCAATATTAACTGTGATATGTTTGTATTGTTTTACTGTGCTGATAATCTGGTATCTATGATCATTAAAACTTTCAGAACGATTTGTAACTTTACCATGGCGGTAAAAATCATGCCCTCCTTTACCTACCAAGCTTGGAAATCTCAATAGCCCAACAGCAAAAAATGCAGGAAATAATAAACGGACTTGATCTATTTTATCTCTAAGATTATCTAACTCTTCTACTAAAGAAATAGATGTAATTCTCTGATCATCTAATATCTCATCTTCATCAATATTCTCTTCATTATTAATATTATATCCTTGAAGCACTTCAAAAAATCCGTCATACTCAAATTTCAATTTAATATATCTATGCGGCATATGTTCTGATTGAATGTTATCCCAAAAGTAGTCAAACATTTTCCCTGATATCCATAAATTATCAAGAACAGGAAATTGCTTGACAAGCAAGTTTGTCAAAATATCTGCTCTTTGAGCTTTATCTATTGAATACAAGATTGAAAATCGTTCATCAACTTTTTCAACAAACCCAATAGTTTCATTACCTCTTTTGATTAAAAATAATTCTTCATCAATTTGTACAGTAGTAAACTTTTTCAGTGCAAAAAGTTGAGCTAATTCAATTTTTTTAGATTTAGAGGTTGATGTATAAGTTTCAAAAATATAAGATTTTAAGAGCATGTTTATTGTTTTTTTTGAATTAATTTGTCCTTTAACATCATTTGAATATTCATCAAGAAACGTAAACACTTTGTTCCTTGAACTAAAATCCATCGGATCACCTTCCAGAAATTAAATTCACAAATTAAAAAGTAAACAAAAAAGTAATAGCCTTCACTAATGTGAAAGCTATTACTTGCGCTTAATTGCGCGGGGCGCTAAGACCCAGAAAAACATTTTTTAAATGCGCTTAATTGCGCGGGGCGCTAGGGCCCAAAATAATTATGTCCTGCTCGTGACTTAACTATACAATATACTGTTGCATTTATCAAGAGGGATTTAATTAGTTGTTACTTCTTTCTTATTAAGTTGTTCAAACTTTTCTTTAAGTTCTTCCAATGCTTGTTTGGTCTGATCGTGAGCAGCCTTTTCTTGTTGATACAAAGAATCCAAAGCTGTATATTTTTCATGAGCTTTAGGAAGAAAATTAATTAGAATCGCATTGTCGATTTCATCCAATTTAATTGATCTCAATTTAGATTTTGAACCATCATTATTTTCGTGTTGATAGAGAACACGTCTTTTGTCAATAATTTTTAAATTATCAAGACATACTCCAGATTCATGCTTTAAACCATCCTCTACATTCACGTCAATTGTCAAAGAATCTCCTCGTCCAAAACGAGGTGTTGAAATAGGTGCAACTAACATCCAACCTCCGCCACTCGTATATGAACCGTCGTATAATACAACACACGGATGTACAAACGTCAATTCTTTATTAAAATGACCAAACAATTCTACCTCAACAATATGGCCACGACTTAAATGAGCTTGAAACCAATTAGCATTTACACGGCCTTCTTTATCTTCAATGAATTTCTCTAGCCCATTTAACCATTTCATTGCATATTCCACTTCATAATCGAGCATTACTTTATTAGTTCGATCTATCAATTCTCTCAACATTAGAATTGATTCAGCATCACTTTTCACTTTAGGTTTCGGGTTTTTCCCCTGGACTTCAAGCAGTTTATCTTTGTACTTCTTTTTCACAAAATTACCCCTTTTTCAAGATTATTATTCTATGAATTTTTATATTCGTCACAAATAGAAAAAAACCTTTATTTCGACTTACCGACTGATTTTTCGACTGCTCTTATCGACATTTACTTGATTTTGAGAATTATTTAGTTAAAGCCTCTCGAGATAGTTTCGATGATATATAATGAGCAAAAAACCTTCCTTCACAAGGGCATTCATCTATTTAGAATTGCTTTTAGAGGAGAGTAATGTGATCCCTAATCTAATTCGCCTAAGTTTGTGCTAAATGCGGAGTTAACGAATTTTACCGCTAATTTGATTCACTTACTTTGTCTCATGGCTCGCATTCCACCGATAGTAATTAGAACGTTCAATCCTAGCCATGCACAAACCTGCTTTACAATGAGTATTCCTCGAAGAGCTTCTATCTCGGCGATTACGTTTTAAGCCGCATATCTTCAACAACGTTTTGTACTTTTTTAGCACATCCAATAGTTACTTCAAAAACAGGTTCTCTAGTTTCAACTTCTCGAGCCGGAACATACTCAGGGTCTTTGGCTTGCTGTACTGCTTACCTACAGGTTGCTCCAACCGATGGAACTCACCATTACGATGCCACACCATCCACTCCTTCACCTAAGTCACATTCTTGATTCCATGTTGATATCCATAACTTCTCACACCGGCACACCATCTAATCACCTTTTTATTGCTTGCATCTTACTTCAATCGGCTAGCTGATTTTTTTTCAATTCAAAATGGAGTCATTCTCTTGAAGGTATTTAAATTTGACTCACATTATTGGGTCAGTTCCGTACGATTTAAGAAACCACTTAGGCACATTTCTCATTGTAATCTAGAGCCCACAGATTACATAAATGTTTGTCGGGCTGTCTGGAATCCAGAGTCGTTAACGTAGTTCCTTGTTCACGCGTTCGATTCATTAGAGTGCACACAAATTTAATTGCGTCATCCAAGGAAATGGAATATATTTTAAATTTCGTCCCCATTTTCGTCCCCAAGTTCAAAAACTTTGCTCGATGAGTACAAATTCTGATTCATAAAAAATAAAGTAGGGAAACCACTCTCATGGCTTCCCCCTTATCGAACCGTACGTGCCCTACTAAGGCATACGGCTCACCAACGTGTTTCAACATGTGATCAATAAGTTGCTAGTCGCTGGGCATATTGCATTTTACGAACGCGCTCGGGAGTGTAATACTCCTCGCCGCGTTCTTTTGCTTTTTGCACTTTACGTTGTTGTTTTGCTGCCTGACGCGTCTTCATGTAATCTAGGTAATCGTCAAGGGAGTAGCCATATTGCTCATGGAGGTACAGCCAGTGCGCAGGAATGAGTCCAATACGAGCAAAGAACTCGTTGTTCCACTTCGTTTTCATCGCATGTCCCTTCCTTTGACTTGGATGTTTGTGTATCATGGCGACTCGTAGCCTCTTCCTTATATCCCCATCCACGTCTAGTAGGTTATTACGACATGCATTTACGAAGCAGCGGCTTTCTTGCCCGTACCTTCTGTTTTCCTCCATCGCTTTGAACAAGTTCAGAAAGTAATTCACCTTCCCACGTATGACGGGATTTACTCTCTCCAACCACTCCTTTTTGTTGAGGGTCAGCGTCTTCTTCGTTTTGGCTTTGATCTTCTGTTTGAAGTCCTTCCACGTGCTGTCCTTCGGCTTGGCTATGAAGTAGCGCTTTCCATCTTTCTTGCGTTCCCGCCAATGCTGGAATGTAAAGCCCAGAAAATCAAAATCGTCGTCATTGAAATTTACCGTTTTCGTTTTCTCTATGGCTACTTCGAGCCCTAGCTCTTGTAGCTTCGTTTGGGTAATTTCCGCGGCTCTCTTGATCTCCTCTTCTGTTTTGGCAAAAAGCAAGAAGTCATCTGCATAGCGCACGAATCGGATGCCATGCTCCTCTAGCTCCCAATCGAGCTCGTTTAGATACAGGTTGGCAAGTAGCGGCGATATCACGCCCCCCTGGGGGGTGCCAGAGTCTACCTCGTGGTATTTTCCTTCTTCCATGTACCCTGCCTTCAGCCATTTCCAGATCATGTCTAACACTGTTCCATCCGCTATATATTTCGTAAGCACTCGCATAAGACTCTTGTGCGAAATGTTATCGAAAAAGCCCTTGATATCGCAGTCGTAAATGTAATTGTGATCTGTCTCGACGTTCCATAGGATGATCTGTGCTACCCGTTTCGCCCCATAGTTGGGTCGGTATCCGCATGACCAACGATGGAAGATGAGTTCTTCACACTTTGGTTGAAGAACGTTGACAATGGCTTGCTGTACGATCCGATCTTCGATATTGGGTATACCTAGCGGTCGCAATTTCCCGTTCTTCTTGAGTATATACCGTCTGCGCACGGGAGATGGGACATACTCCTTCGCCCTCAGCTTGTTCAGGAGACTGGCAAGATTGTCCTCCAGTTTCCTCCCGTACGTTTCCAGTGTTACTCCGTCGATGCCTCCGGCTCCTTTATTTGCCTTGACTTGTTCCCACGCTTCATAAAGTCGCCTCTCGAACAAAATCTGCCCGTAGATGCTGTGCCACTTTAGCTTCAACTCTTGATTCATGTCTATCTCCCACCTTTCATTGCGCCCATTCCGTTCGTTCTTACCGCAGTATCGTTACGGTTGTTCGACGCTACATTCAAGTGTTCGTTCACGAGGTCGTTCCCCTTCCGTTCAGCAGACGTTTGGTCGCCTGCCTACTTCCGTACTATGAGAACGTCTGAATTCTCTGACATGAGTATCACTTCGGCGAAGCCTTATAGATACCCATCCTTTGCAGGGAGGACAGAGAACCTCACGGGGTCATCCTATCTTCCTTCTGAACATACCCAGCACCTTCACATGATAAGTCACTGTTGCTCGTCTGGCTCTTGGGGCAACAGTTTGCCGTGTAGCAGGCTTCCCGTTATTTACGCACAGTCGCCGACTTACCCCGCCGCTGCGTGCTTCACGCTTTCGCATTTGGGTCTGCTCATCCGCCTACGGGTCTCTCGACTATCCGCATCTCCTTCAGACAAGTACCTCGCGATTCCTGCCCTAGATTAGGCTTCTCAAGCTGTACCAGAACTCTTGAGGAAGGACTTACACCTTCGAGAAAAGTTTTCGTTCCAGGCTCTCGGCTCGTTTTTACTTTAGGTATCGTTACCGCCGCCTGTAATTGATCACTCATAGCGCATAAGCGCTAGTGATACGACTGCCCGTCGCTAGAGTAAAGGGCTGAAAATTTCAGCCCCTCCTCATCAAACCGTACGTGAGGTTTTCCCTCATACGGCTTTCCGATGTTCGTCATTCATGTGCATGCAGATTACAAGAGCGTTTTGAGTCCATGTTGTCTAGCCATGAATTTAACCTCGCGCACAGAACTCATCCATCGTGCGCGTTGCCGCTTCTTCGCGTACCATCTCGCAAGCCTCTGAAGAATGTACCAATCCAGCTTTGCCATCTTCCGCTGACTGTGGGCGGTGTAGTAATAATTCCGCCAGCCTTGTATCTTGGGATTTAACCAATTGACCTGTTCAAGTAACGACTTGTGCCGCATACCCGGCGGTGCCAGACGGTCTTTTACGACTTCCCGAATGCGTTCTTCTGCTTTCCGAGTCAGCCATTGCTGAGTGGTGTAATACACTTTTCCTTTGGAGGTTTCTGCTTTCGTCTTGCGATGATGCATACCGAGAAAGTCGAAGCCTTCTTCTCCTGTCCACAGTCCGACGATGCGCGTTTTGGTTGGATGCAAGGTGAGTTCGAGACGATCCATAATCGCACGAATAAGTTCGTACGATCGGTCTGCGTCTTTCTTCGTTTTGCATACAACCACGAAGTCATCCGCATAACGCGTTAGTTCTCCGTGACCGCTCCCATGTCGTTCCCACAGAATGTCGAAGTAATTGAGGTAAATGTTCGCAAGCAGCGGAGATATTACCCCGCCTTGCGGTGTTCCCAAATCTGAGCGCCTTACCGTCCCTTCTTCCATCACTCCCGCTTGTAACCACTTCCGAACCAGCTTCAACATTCGTCTGTCACTGATTCGCATTTCAACCAGTTTCATAAGCTTCTCTTGATTGATGTTGTCGAAGTAGCCTTGGATGTCGACGTCGATCACCCAATTTCCCTTGCGATTGCATGCCTTCCGGATCCGGTCCAGCGCTCCCTTCGCACTTCTCTTCGGACGGAATCCAAATGAGGATTCCTGAAAATCGGCTTCAAAGATCGGTTCCATGACTAGTTTTGTTGCCATTTGTATGACGCGATCTCGAATGGTCGGAATACCAAGCGGTCTTTGCTTCCCATCTTTCTTCGGGATGTAATGCCGCCGAACAGGCTGTGGGTGGTAGCGCCCCTCTTTTAAAAGCCGTTGGCATTCAAGCAAGAAGAGGTATTCGCCTTGCTTCTCGATGTCCGTCAGCGTCTCACCGTCGACGCCCGCCGAGCCTTTATTGGCTCGCACCCTGCGCCATGCTTCCCACAAAATGTCCATTCGGTAGACCTTGTCATACAAAGCGTGGAATCTGCGTTTCTTGTTTTCCTTGGCCGCATGACCTAGTTTCTCTTGGAGTTGTTGAACGTTTTCCTTTGGTGTTGTTAGCCGATTGGCATTCACTGACTCGTACCTCCTTAAGAAACGTGAACAAAGCAGAGCTCCTTCCCTCCCGCAGGTTATGTTGTCCTACGGTTCCTTGGTACTACGAGCCCCTCGGACTCCCTTCCTGCAGACATCTCACTTCACCTTTTTTTCAGCTTATAGAGCGCCTCGCTACGAGTTTTTTTTTCTCGTGCAGGGGAGGGCCTCCCCAGTTCACTACATCCTCTTTCATACCATGCCGCTCCCTCTACGCCGGAGGATTCTTCACTGCCGTTCCAAGTTCAGAGCAGTTTCCCTGGCCTTCGTCCATGTATGCGGGACTCGGCTTCCTCTTGTCCCTCTTGCGAGGCCTTTTTGACGACGCGGCAGGATTCACTTCATGTTACGGCCTGGTATTTCGCTCGCCCTGTCTCCGACAGGTACTTTCGTCGATACGCTTCTACGCACAGATTTCGCCGTACGCAGGTATCCTAGCTACGCGGGGGCTTGGCCCCTCCCGCGACCGGACTTTCACCGGCTAGAAGATGCGTGCTTCTGGGCACGCCACACAAAAAAACCCTTGCTACGCAAGGGTTTCAAAGTTTTTAAGTTTGGTGGAGCCTAGGGGGATCGAACCCCTGACCTCATCGCTGCCAGCGATGCGCTCTCCCAGCTGAGCTAAGGCCCCGTATAAAATTAGCGACAAGATAGATAATACCATGCGCGGCGTATGGAGTCAATAGTATGGTGCGGTTTATTTTCTAGGTTGCGGTCGCGATGTAATTGCTGCAATAATACATCAATGTATGCCTCAATTCTGCTCCAACGTATGAATTATTGCAAATGTACATTATTTTAGTTTACAGGAGCACATTTTTGGTCCAAATGACGCGGATAATACTGCACAAATTACATCAATTACTCTCTGAACTCCTCATGACGAGCAACAATACTGCATTTTTGCACGAATTAGGAGGAGAGATCAGCAGTTGGTGGCAGATTGAGGCAGTTCGTGGCAATAGATTGAAGTTGGTGTAGTTGGTGACAATTGGTATCAATAGCTAGCGGCAATCCTCCTACGCAACGATCAATCGCCACCCCCCACACAACCAGCACATTCTTCCAAGGACTTCATTGCTCGACTTCTACGCACCAAACGCCACCAAGGCGGCTGCTGCCGCCCTTGCAGCTTCACGTTGGCCAACAAACGCGCTACATCTCGTCGCACGCTGTCTATTTTCACCAAATGCGCTGCTTGTCTCCACACGTCTTTATTTCTCTCCACACACTACCTGTCACCACACAACCTGATTTCTCTCCAGGCACGCTGCCCGTCACCAAACGACCTATTTCTCGCCACGCACGCTGCCCCGTCGCCAAACGACCTATTTCTCGCCACGCACACTACCTTCACCCCACGCCAATATTTCGAGCGCTACTTGTCGCCGCCGTTCAGGGGATGCTTGTTCAGCAGGCTGTTCAGCTCTTTCATGAACATGTCGATATCCTTGAACTGGCGGTAGACGGACGCAAAGCGGACGTAGGCTACCTCGTCTACAGGGTAGAGCTGATTCATGACATAGCCGCCAATCTCGCTGCTGTCGACCTCGGCGTTAGCCGTTGTGCGGAGCTCCTTCTCCACCTCGGAGACGATAACCTCCAGCCGTTCAACGGGGACCGGCCGCTTCTCGCAGGCGCGGATAAGCCCGCGCAATATTTTGTCCCGGCTGAACTCCTCGCGGCTGCCGTCCTTCTTAATGACAATGAGCGGCGTCTCCTCGATCATCTCGAAGGTCGTAAAGCGACGGCTGCACTTCTCACACTCTCGGCGTCTGCGAATGGATTTGTTTTCGTTCGCGGGTCTGGAATCCAGCACTTTGGTTCCCGAATAATCGCAATAAGGGCATTTCATCCTTATGTTCCTCCCTTCCATTGTTCGTCTAGACAAGGCTTCCACATCAGCAATGAGTAAATCCCAGCCGTTTCCTGTAATGATCTCTGGAATAACGCACATAATACAGTTACCAACCGCAAGGAGGTGAACATCAATGAGCGCATCCCGCAGCAGTAACCAACTGGTAGTGCCGCAAGCGACAGCAGCTTTGGACCAAATGAAATTTGAGGTCGCACAAGAGCTGGGCATCGCTATTCCTCAAGACGGCTACTATGGGAACATGGCAACGCGTGACGCAGGCTCCATCGGGGGTTACATCACCCGTCGCCTGGTACAAATTGCTGAACAATCCCTGGCCGGCACAAAATAATGATTTATCCGTAAGATAATGGAAGTCTTGGAGGTGCTTGTCCTGAAGCGACAAAACCCTTCAAGGCTTCCTTCCTGTTCAGCAAAATGAATTCAGTCATTCAGAACTCGGGATACAAATCCTTGTACTTATTATAATAATAAAAGACCCGTTGTACATAGTGCCTTGTTTCCCCAAAAGGAATGTCCTTGACGGTGTCCATGCTTCCATCCCAGCTGCCGGCCTCCAGCCACTTGCGAACGTTGCCGGGTCCCGCGTTATAAGCCGCCACAGCAGCGACCTGGTTCTGGTCGAATTGCGTGTGCAAGGAGTCCAAATACCACGAACCCACCTCGATACTGATATCCGCACGATGGCGCAGCATATCGTCAGTAACCTTGTTGAAGCCCGCCCTCTCCACAACCCAATGCGCCGTATCCGGCATAAGCTGCATAAGGCCAAGCGCTCCCTTATGGGATTCCCTGCCCGTCTCATAGTTGGATTCCGCGCGAATAATCGCCGCCACCAGATGAGGCTCCAAGCCGTAATTCGACGCGCTGGCCCTTATATCGGCTTTATAATGGATGGGATACATCCAATGCGCCAGCCAATCGGATTTGAGGAATAGAAGGGATAAGAACGCTGCTAACAGGATGAGAAAAAACCTCTTTTTCACTCGAATACGCCGTCTTCTCTTCGTCATTTGCATCTTCTGGATCATAACGCTCCTGCCTGCCAGCGCTGCCAGAATGCCTTTACTTGCTGGCGCGTTTCCTCCAGCGTGCCGCTGTTGTCGATTACCCAATCCGCGCGCCTTCGCTTCTCTTCGATGTCAAGCTGCAGGGAAACCCGGCGCCTGGCTTCTTCCTGAGGCATATCATTCCGCTTCATCAGCCGCTCAACCTGCTGCGCTGCCGGCACATAGACAACCAATACTCCCTCGTACTGCTCCTGCTGTCCCTTCTCATACAACAGCGGAACGTCGCCGATAATGAGTGCGCCGGGTTCTTCTTCGGCGTATGTATGCATGCGCTCCCACATCTCCTCACGAATAGCGGGATGCGTAATTCCCTCCAGCTTCGCCAGCGCTTCGGGATCCTGGAATACAATTCCGCCCAGCGCAGCCCGATTCAGCGTACCGTCCTCCTGCAGCACGGCTTGTCCGAAGAGAGAGGCGATCGCCTCAAGCGCTGGTTCTCCGGGAAGCACAACCTCGCGGGCGACCTTATCTGCGTCCACCAGCTTCGCGCCAAGCTCCGACAGCATGCTGCCGACTGTGCTTTTGCCGCTTGCGATGCCGCCGGTTAAGCCTATTATCAAAGCGATCACCTCCAATTACTTGTTATTCTGCACTTACAACAGCTTCATAATGCCCATCATAATCAGTAATATACCTGGCAAATAAGAGAGCGCCTGCATGCCTCGCTTAGCAGCAAACCGCAAGCCCAGCTGAGTTCCCGTCACGAGGAAAATCGCGCTGGCCGCTGCAATGATGATCGAGGTCAGCAGCGCCGGCAAGCCCAGCAGCCCCGCGCCAAGTCCCGCCCCGAAGGCGTCCAGCGATAACGCAACACCCAGCATCACCGCCTCTGAGGCGGATATGATACCGGAACGGTCGACGTCCGCGGCCTGCGGCGTACGCAGGATTTGAATGACCAGCCCCAGCCGCTTCAGCTCAAGCTTCAGCAGCTGAGCGGTCTCAAGAGCGGCTCCGGATGACAGCGCAGCCCCCTCGGGAGCCATCTTGCCTTCGCCTTCTCCTGTACATGCTTCCGATTCGCCATCATCGGTTTTGCTTCGCGTAAGCTGATACAGAGCCCAGCAGCCAATGCCGATCAGAATAATCGCCCCGATCAGCCCTGCAGCGGCCTCGGAGATATATCCGCTAAGCCAGCCCCCGGCTTGCATGGACAGCCATATAATAAAGCCCGAGCAGCACGCGATAATGAGCACCGACACCATGGGAATACGAATTTTGCGCAGGCCGTAGGTTACGCCGACGCCAAAGCCGTCCAAGCTGACGGCGAACGCAAGCACGACCAGGGACATCAGATGTGCAATCAACTTCAAGCTCCTCCCCGCATTGCGGATGCCCGAACCCTGCTCCCTGGGAAGCATGAAGCTTCCGAGGGAGGCGATAGGGCATGCGCCTATCGTTCGTAACATCATCATATGCGGGGCTCTGCTTCCGGTGCACGACTGATCGCCCGGATCGAGCACATATCCTGTTAATCCTTTAGGTCCTTCTTCACCTTCACCCTCTGGCATTTCGTGCAAATATGAGTGCCTCTTCCGCCCACCACAAACTTATGGATCGGTCTGCCGCAGGCTGGACAAGGCTCATTCTTGCGACCGTACACCAGGAGCTGATGCTGGAACATGCCCATCTCGCCTTGTCCATTCACATACGACTTGATGGACGACCCGCCCGCGTCTACCGCGCGGCTAAGTGTCGCCCGGATCGACGCGTGAAGCCTCTTCCACTCATTGGCGCTTAGGCTCTCAGGCGCGCGCTCAGGGTGAATGCGCGCCTGGAACAGCGCTTCGTCAACGTATATATTGCCCAGCCCGACGATATGCTCCTGATTCAGCAGCAGCGGCTTCAGCTTCGTTGTACGCTTCTGGAGCCGTTCTCGGAAT
The DNA here is from genome assembly GCF_040834005.1 of Paenibacillus sp. PL2-23. NCBI lineage: Bacteria > Bacillati > Bacillota > Bacilli > Caryophanales > Paenibacillaceae > Paenibacillus > Paenibacillus sp. PL2-23. The sequence continues at coordinate 2,251,537 of NZ_CP162129.1, read as the reverse complement.
GCCTTCAGTGTAAACGCCTCATCGTCCAGCGGCTCGATCCCCAGCTTGTTCAGCGGAGGAAGCTGAAACTCCTCGCCAGGGAGGAATAGATGCATCGTACCGAATTGCCGCACATCCTTGTAGCGCAGGTCCATGCCGTCATCGAAGTGAAACAGTACATGCGTATGCGGCTCTACTGGCTCCGCGGCAGGGAATACCCCATAGCGGCCCTCCATACGGAGGTGCGATACCAGGACCATGCCGTCCAGAATAATGCGCAGGAACTTGCCCCGCCGCTCAACCGTGTGAATCGTGCGACCGGCAAGCGCGTCAGCGAAAGCCATCGGCTCCGCCGGTCTCTGTATAATTCTTGGAAGCTTCACCGTCACGGACGCGATGCGTTTGCCCGCCACAAGCTCCATCAATGTTCGTCTAACCGTCTCTACCTCTGGCAGTTCTGGCATTTCTCCTCACCTCAGCTACCATTATAACGCATGAAGCGTCACTGTGGCGGCTAACGCCGCAGCGCCATTATTTGGCTTCGTACCAATTGTCGCCGAAGCTGACATCCGCCTTGAGCGGCACGTCCAGCTTCAAAGCTCCGGACATCACCTCAGGCAGCAGCTTCTTCATCAGCTCCAGCTCGTCTGGCGGCACCTCGAACACCAATTCGTCATGCACCTGAAGCAGCATGCGGCTCTTCAGCTTGCGCTCCCGCAGCGCTTCGTCCATCTGCACCATAGCCAGCTTAATAATATCTGCAGCGGAGCCTTGAATCGGCGTATTCATCGCCGTCCGTTCCGCGAAGGAACGCAGATTGAAGTTCGAGGCCTTGATCTCCGGCAGATAGCGGCGTCGGTCCAGCAGTGTCGTCACATAGCCGTCGCTTTTCGCCTGCGCCACAATATCGTCCATATACTTGCGCACACCCTTGAACACGCTGAAATATTGCTCGATGAACTGAGCAGCGTCCTTGCGGGTAATGCCCAGATTCTGCGACAGGCCAAAGTCGCTGATTCCGTATACGATGCCGAAGTTGACCGCCTTGGCGGAACGGCGCATATTGGAGTCTACCTGCTCCGCAGGCACACCGAACACATCGCTCGCCGTCTTGGTATGGATGTCCATATCGTGGATGAACGCTTCCTTCAGATTGTCATCGCCTGAGATATGCGCCAGCACGCGAAGCTCGATCTGGGAGTAGTCGGCGGCTAGTATGGTCCAGCCGGGCTGGGATGGCACAAACGCCTTGCGGATCTGCCGCCCCTCCTCCAGCCTGATGGGTATGTTCTGCAGGTTAGGGAACTGGCTGCTGAGACGGCCCGTTGCCGCAATCGTCTGCCGGTAGTACGTATGCACCTTGCCGGTTTCCTCGCGAATCTCCTTCAGCAGTCCTTCTACATAGGTAGACTGCAGCTTGGACAGCTGCCGGAAGTTCAGAATATGCGGAATGATATCATGGTAGCGAGCCAGCTCCTCCAGCACCTCAGCGTCAGTGGAATAACCGGTCTTCGTCTTCTTCCTCGCCGGCAGGCCCAGCTTCTCGAACAGCACCTCGCCCAGCTGCTTCGGCGAATTAATATTGAACTCCGTTCCCGCCAGCGAATAGATCTCGCTGTTAATGGAAGACAGCTTCGCCTCCAGAGTCCGGCCCAGCTCCTCAAGCACGGCCTTCTCAACCTTGATGCCCTGATGCTCCATTCCTGCCAGCACACGGGCAAGCGGATGCTCCAGCTCGAAGTACAGCTTGCTCATGCCGCGATTAGCCAGCTCCTCCGTAACGATTGGCACAAGCTTCCTCACCGCGTCCGCCTTCAGCGCCAAGTGGCGCTGCAACGTCTCTCCGCCGGGCACCTTGAACTTGGCGCCCTTGCCGTAGACCGCTTCATCGGACGGCACCCCGCCGAAGCCTTGCCGGTCATTAACCGCGCTGAGCGACAGCGCGCTGTCCGTAGGGTCGAGCAGATACGCCGCCAGCTGCACGTCGAATGCGGCGCCTCCCAGCTTCAGCCCCGCCCACAACATCGCCAGCTCCGCCTTGTGCATGTCGAAGCCGTATTTGGGCTTCGTCTCATCCGCCAGCCATTCGCGGAACTTGGCCGCAGCTTCCTCGCGAACAGCCTCCATCGACATGACGAACACCTCGTCCTCCGTCGCGATGGCTACACCAATCAGCTCCGAATGATGCGGATTTTCGCCAATTGCTTCGATGTAGAGGCCGTGTCGCTCTGAATCAGCCAGGCTGCCCAGGAGACGCTCCCAGTCCGCCGCCTCGGCTCCGCTCTCAAGCGCTGTCATCTTCAGCTCTGCAGCCGCAGCCTTAGCTTCTGCGGCTGTCGCTCCGCCCTCTCCGCTCAACTCCAGCTTCTCCATCAGCGACCTGAACTCCAGCTTGCGGAAGGCCTCGCTCAGCTTCGCCGGCTCATAGCCGCCATAACGGATTTCCTCGATCTCCCGCTCCATGGGCACTTCGCGGAAGATGGTCGCCAGCTTCTTGCTCATGAGAGCATCGTCCCGATGCGCTTCCATGTTTTCCTTCAGCTTGCCCTTCAGCTTGTCCAGATTGTCCAATACATTCTCGACGGAGGCATATTCATGAAGCAGCTTCAGCGCCGTCTTCTCTCCAACGCCCGGAACGCCTGGTATATTGTCTGACGTATCGCCCATCAAGCCCTTCAGATCAATGATTTGCCCAGGCTCCAGGCCATATTTCTCCTGAATCAGCTCCGGTGTGTACAGCTCCACCTCGCTGACGCCCTTCTTCGTGACAGCCACGGTGACCCGGGCCGACGACAGCTGCAGCATGTCCTTGTCGCCCGATACAACAATGGCATCCACGCCCTGCTCGTCCGCCTGCTTCGTCAGCGTGCCGATAATATCGTCCGCCTCATAGCCGGACAGCTCGAATTGGGCGATGCCGAACGAGGCAATCAGCTCCTTCAGCACGGGGAACTGCTCGGACAGCTCCGCAGGCGTCTTCTGACGCCCTCCCTTGTATTCGCTGTAGCCCTCATGCCGGAACGTTACCTTACCCGCGTCGAAGGCGACAAGCACATGCGTCGGCTTATGCTCCTCAAGCAGCTTCAGCAGCATCGTGGTGAACCCGAATATCGCATTCGTGTGCAGTCCACTGGCATTCGTCAGAGGCGGCAGCGCAAAAAAAGCGCGATAAGCCACACTGTTCCCGTCTATTAACATCCATTTCTCCATCTTCTATGTAGCACCCCGTTTCAACTGGCTTTCATTTGATCCTGAGCTATAGTCTATCATACCACAAAATGGGCTTTTCCCAAGCGGCATGAAGCCGAACGACCGCTTGGGAAAAGCCCATCTATGATCTCGGGAGCGGGCCGGGTCTGCCCAATAAATAACCTTGCGCGTATTGCACGCCCATCGCCTTCAGCACGCTAAGCTCTTCCTCAAGCTCAATGCCTTCCGCAATCAAGGACACCTGCAGCTTCGCGCCTACCTCCTGAAGCGTATGCAAGATATGCTTCTTCACATCATCCCCATGAATATTGCTAATAATGGAACGGTCCACCTTCAAATAATCCGGTCTCAGCTCCACGATGGATTGGAGTGAGGAATACCCGGCGCCTACATCGTCAATCGCGATTTGATAGCCTTGATTGCGGTAATGCTGAAGCGCCCGCTTGACGGCAGGATAATCCTCAATGGCGCTTCTCTCTGTAATTTCGAATACAATCTGCTCAGGCGATAGCTGATGCTGCTCCAGCAGTCTTGCCGTCCGACCGGGGGAGAAGCCGGGATCCTCCATAATTTGGGCCATTACATTAATGAACAGCTTCTGATCCGTTCCTAGAGCGTCGCATGCTTCAATCGACTTCTCCCGCGCGATCCGCTCCAGCGAATACAGCTTCCCTTCTTCGCCTGCGCATTGAAACAGCTCCAGAGGTCCAGGGAATACACGATTATCCTTCAGCCTTGTCAACGCTTCATATCCGAAGACGCTTTGGCTCTGCAGCGAGACAATAGGCTGGAACACGGGGTGTATCGACCGCTCGGCCAGCAAATCATCGAGCGCGCGACGGCGCTTGCCCTTCAGCAGATCGCCGTCTCTCTGTCCCTGCAGCAGGGCGCGTTTGCTGGCCTCATACCATAAGCTCTCCTCATCGGAGTATGCCCTGGGATTAAGCACGACAGCGCCTACACGTGCCGAGCCCTCAGCCGCGCTGCCGAATGCGCTTCGCGCTGCAGACAGGTAGGAATCCGCTATTTTTTGTCCCGCGTCATGGGCCAGCTGCTGCAGCCATTTCTCCCACACACTCGGCTTCCCGTCAGGCAGCTGGATGGACAAATACAGATCGTCATTCCACCAGCACATAACGGGCTTCAATACCGCTGAACGGAAAGCATCCTCGGCCTCGCATTCCGCCGTTCTTCGCCATAGCTCGCGCATGGCATGCCACTGGGAGCTGTCCTCCAGCTCATGTGACCAAGACCAGGTCAAATAAATCATACCCAGATAACCGTTCATGCCGATCATCATGCTCCTGTTGTGAGATGAGGGCCTTTGATAGATGCGCAATGATTTCACGACTGCGTTCGTTCCTCTCTGCGATGCATTTCCGTAATATTTTCCATAACATAAACGCTGCCTTTGATGGCTTTTGCTTGCTTCTTCAGCTTGGCGGCATCCCGCGAAATAACCTCCGGAGACAGCTCTCCGATCCCGTCCCAGTACAGGATGGACAAGGATATCGATACCCCATCCTGCTGAATTCGAGCACCTCGTCTATCCTCAACCTCAGTCACTTCGGCGCCGCCGTAGAAATCGACAACTCCCTGGTCAAATCGTTGAATGAGCTCCCGGCAAGCCTCCTCCGCTATATGAGGGTCCAGAATCGCGATAAAATCATCGCCCCCTATATGCCCCAGGAAGCAGCTTGAGCTTCTTCCCTCCTTGCAGAGAACCGTTCGCAGCAGCTTTGCGACATAGCGGATCAGATCATCGCCTAACCCGAAGCCGAAGCAGTCGTTGAACCATTTGAAATAGTCCAAGTCGGCGTACAGCATAGCGAAAGGCTTGCCTGCCTTGATTTTCCGGGTAAGCTCTGAATGGATGCCTTCATTCCCCGGCAGCCCTGTGAGCGGATTAGCCGTACGGGCTTCCTCCGTTCGAAGCGCTGTGATGTACTCCAGCATCGACCGAATTGTAGCGACCCCCAGAAGGGACTCATTCCTTGTCAATATAACGACATCATACAGCCGATAATCCGTTCTGGACATAGCCAGCTGTGATACCTGCTCCACGGGCATCGACTCGTCCACAATGAGTGCCTGTGCGTCCATAATCTTCTCCACCGGCCTGTTCCAATACAGCGGCAGGCCGTACTGGCCGGCAAGCAGCTGATGGAGCTTCTCCTTCATTAACAGTCCGACAGGCTTCCCATTCTTCAACACCACAACGCCTGGTACAAGCGCGTCCCTCTCGAACACATTCGCCACCTCAGACACATGTGTATAATGAGGAACAGTGGCGATTGGCGAAGCCAGCTGTCCGATTCTCCGATCCTCTCCCCCATCCGGCATGCTTTCAGCCTTCAGGCTGCCCGCTGCGGACTCCATTGGATCGTGACGCATGGCTCCAGGCACCGAACGCTGCTCGCATGCCTGCAGTAGGGCGCGAAAGACGATATCCTCTGCCCGGACTCCCTGCTGCGGCGTAATGATGGAGCGGCTGATATGGAATCCGCCCTGATGGTCATGGTGCTCATTTCCTTCTATGTAGGCTTTCGCCAGCTTCGCTCTCAGCAGCTTGCCAGAGCTCTCGCCAGCTTCTTGCGCCGAGCACGCCTCGTCTGTCAGGAAGAACACATAATCCTGACCTAGTCGCTGCTTCCAGAACAGTCCGCGCTCCTCTCTCTCCCATGCTCGCATAGCTTCCTCCAACTTCTCTTGCGGCAGACGAATATGCAAGAAGAGCAAGACGACCGGGTACCGTCCCCACACACGCTTGACAGCCTTCAGCAATTCGGCATTCAGTAATCCATATCCTACTTCGCCCATGGGCATCCCCTCAATGAACTCGTACGTGCACATGATAAGAGCTTTTATTTACAATAACATTGAAATGTGAAATATGTTCCAATCAATTGTTTGTGCAAAGTAAAAATAATAACGACAAATGGCTTACGGATAATAAAAAGGATAGTAAAAAGGGACTATTCCTGGAATCGCAGCACAGCGAGTCAAGTAGTCCCTCTTCATACCTACATATTCAAGTCAGGTCTTTTGCCCGTTACCAAGTAGACAACGCTCTCCCCGATATTGGTTGCATGATCGCCGAAACGTTCCATATAACGCCCAACGAAGCTGAGCAGCTGTGCTTGAGCGATGTTGCGCGGATTCTCGATCATCAGCAGCATCAGCTCTCTTGTAATCTGTCCGTAAAGAGCATCCACCTGATCGTCGTCCTTAGCCATCTTGTAGGCCAGATCCACATTCTCCTGCACAAACGCCTGGATAGATTCGTAGGTCATTGTCTGAATAATTTCCGCCATTCTAGGCAGGTCAATCAGCGGCTTGATCAAGAGCTGTCCTTCCAAGCGCAGCACAACCTTGGCCACGTCAACGGACAAATCACCCATACGCTCCAAATCGCTGGCAATGCGGAAGGCCGACAGTATGCGGCGCAAATCCTTGGCTACAGGCTGCTGAGTGGCGATCAGCTTGGAGCCAATCTCCATAATCTGCTCTTCCATCGCGTTCAGCTTGGGATCCTCGGCAATAACCTCTTTGGCCTTCTCCATATCGACAGCCTTAAGCGCATCAATGGATTGAACAAGCGCTCGCTCCACGAAGCCGCCCATCTCTACAAGCAAATTATGAAGCTGCTCCAGCCCCAGATCAAATTCTTTCCGTTTTGTCATCATATCGCTTATCCCTCCGCTTATCCGAATCGGCCGCTGATGTAATCTTCTGTGCGCTGGTCCGACGGGTTCGAGAACAGCTTCTCCGTATCCGAGTACTCCACAACCTCGCCATTGAGGAAAAATACGGTTTGGTTGGACACGCGCGCGGCTTGATGCATGTTGTGCGTAACCATAACAATCGTGTAACGGTCCTTCAGCTCCTGAGCCAGCTCCTCGATTTTCAGCGTGGAGATAGGATCAAGCGCCGATGTCGCTTCGTCCATAAGCAGAATATCCGGATTGACCGCAAGCGCGCGGGCAATACAGAGACGCTGCTGCTGTCCGCCCGAGATGCTCAGCGCGGAACGCTTCAGATGATCCTTCACTTCATTCCACAGCGCAGCGGATTTCAAGCTCGTTTCTACAATTTCATCCAGCTGCTTCTTGTTCGTAATTCCGTGCAGGCGCGGGCCATAAGCCACGTTATCGTAGATCGATTTCGGGAACGGGTTGGGCTGCTGGAACACCATGCCAACCTTCTTGCGAAGCGTCTCCACGTCCACCTCGTTGGAGTAGATCTCCGTGCCGCCGATGGAGCATTCGCCTTCAATTCTTGTGCCTGGAATCATGTCGTTCATCCGATTGAGCGTGCGAAGCAGCGTTGACTTGCCGCAGCCGGAAGGTCCTATAAAGGCGGTAATTGCTTTTTGGGGAATCGTCATTGTGACGTCCTTTAGCGCATGAAATGAACCATAATATAAGTTCAGCTTATTAATATTGATTAACGTTTCCATAACGTTTCCCTCCATCGTTTACGTTACACATTCTTCTGATATTTGTTCCGCAGCAGGATCGCGGACAGGTTCATCAGAAGCAGCAGAACCAGAAGTACGATGATACCGCTCGCGGCAAGCTCCTTGAATTCAATCTGCGGCTTGGACAGCCAGTTGTACACTTGAATCGGAATGACCGTGAATGAATCCTTCAAGCCATCAGGCAAGAACGCAACATAGGTGAGAGCGCCAATCATAACGAGCGGCGCGGTCTCGCCAATCGCACGGGACATCGCGAGAATCACACCTGTCAGAATGCCGGGAATCGCGGATGGCATAACGGAACGGGATACGGTCTGCCACTTGGTTGCTCCAAGCGCGAAGGATGCGTCACGACGGGATTTCGGCACCGCCCGAATGGCTTCCTGCGCAGACACGATAATAATGGGCAGGACGAGAAGCGTCATGGTGAGTGCGCCCGCTATCAAGCTTTTTTCCAGCGACATTAGCCGAACGAACAAGGCAAGGCCCAGAATGCCGTATACAATAGATGGTACGCCGGCAAGCGTACTGATATTCAATTGAATTAATCGGGTGAGCCAGCCTTTTTTGGCGTACTCCTCCAGATAGATGGCTGCGCCTACCCCGAAGATAAAGGAGATTGGCGCCATAATGATGAGCATGTAGATGGTGCCCACCAGAGCGGACTTCATGCCGGAGTTTTCGGCCTTGCGGGAAGGGAACTCCGTGAACAATTCCGGCTGCAGCCGCGCGACTCCGTCTACAACGATATCGACGATCAGCGCGCAAAGCGCGACAACCCCGATTGACGTGGCGAGCACGAACAGAATATGCAGGATGAAATCGATATTTCTGCGATTCGCGATTTGCCGACGATTCGCGTCTTCAAATATATTCATGCTAGTACTCCTCTCTGAATCGTCTCGCCACGTATTGGGCCAATATGTTAAGCAGGAACGTAATGACGAACAAGGTCATGCCGACGGCGAAGATGGAGCCGTATTCCAGGGATCCATGCGGAGTATCCCCAAGGCTGACTTGTACAATGTAAGCGGTCATCGTCTGGATGCTGTCCAGCGGATTCACAGTCAGGTTCGGCGTTGAGCCCGCAGCCAGCGTTACGATCATCGTCTCGCCAATGGCGCGCGAGAATGCCAATACGGCTGAAGCAACAATGCCGGAGAATGCGGCAGGCACCACAATTTTGAGTGCTACCTCGAAGCGAGTTGCGCCCAGCGCGTAGGCTCCGTCGCGAAGCGAACGCGGCACGGCCGACATCGCGTCCTCGCTCAGCGAGGAAACCATAGGAATAATCATAATACCAACAACGATACCAGCGCTAAGCGCGTTGAATATGCCGGCGCTATTGAAGAAGAACTGAATGATCGGCGTTACAAAGCTCAGTGCAAAATAACCGTAAACGATAGTCGGAACGCCAGCCAGCACTTCAAGGATCGGCTTGATCACTTTGCGCACGGACTTCGGCGCGTATTCCGACAAGTAGATCGCGCTGGCCAGGCCGATCGGTACAGCTACCAGACACGCAATGACGGTAATCAGCAGGGTGCCGCCAAGCAGCGGCAGGATGCCATAGCTCTTCGGCGGGATGAGCGGAGACCATTTGGTTCCGAACAGGAAATCAAATATCGGTATATGCTTGAAGAATTGGTAGGTTTCGGTCGCAAGGGTAATGACGATTCCGACGGTCGTAAGTACAGATACAATCGCGCACAGAAACAGAAGAAACGGCATAACCTTATTCATTATGCTAACCTTGCTGTTTTTGAAAGGATTGCTTCCGCTTATTGTGGATGTATTCAAGCTTGATGTGTCTTTATTCGGCATTATAGCGTGCCTCCAGTTTACAAATCTTTAACATTATTGGCGATAAAAATGTGATGTCCATCGAGACACCACATCTTTATCACCGGGCTAATTTTCATTCAGAAAACTTATTGAATTTTAGCCGCTTCTTCCGCGTATTTCTCATCTGGAAGCGCCACGTAACCTACTTCACCAGCCAAAGGACCGATGTTTTCGATGTAGAAGGTCGTGAACTCCTTCACTTCAGGACGCTCAAGCTCTTTGTTGCTTACGTAGATGAACAGCGGGCGGGACAGTGGAGCATACGTGCTGTCCTTAATGGTGTCGTAAGTCGGTGTTACAGGACCGCTGCCGCCGTCGATTGGCACTACTTTCAGCTTGTCTTGATTCTCTTCGTAATATGCGAAACCGAAGTAGCCGATGCCGTATTTGCTGCCGGATACGCCTACAACAAGCGTGTTGTCATCTTCACTGAAGGAGATGGAGCCATCGTTGCGAATGCCTTCTTTGTCAAGAATCGCTTCGTTGAAGTAGTCGTAAGTACCGGAGTCAGCGCCTGGCGAGAACATAACGATTGGCTCGTTAGGGAAGGAATCGCGCACTTCGCTCCAATTTTTAACCGTGCTGCCTGTTTTGAAGATCTTGGCAAGCTCTTCAACTGTCAGGTGGTCGATGAAGTCATTTTCTTTGCTTACTACAACGGACAGGCCATCATAAGCTACGGAAAGCTCAGTGAACTCAATGCCCTTCTCTTGGCAAGCTGCAGCTTCTTCGTCTTTGATCGGACGCGAAGCGTCTGCAATTGCGATCTCGCCTGCGCAGAATTGCTTGAAGCCGCCGCCTGTTCCGGATACGCCTACTGGTACGCGAACGTCTGGGTGTTCAACTCTGAACTCTTCAGCAGCAGCCTCTGTCAGAGGGAATACTGTGCTGGATCCATCGATTTTGATTTCGCCAGTCAGCTTAGCTGTTTCTTCAGTTGGCTCAGTAGTCGGCGAATTCGAAGGCGTGTTGCTCGCTCCGCCTGTATTTGTGTTTTCTCCGTTACCATTGTTTCCGCAAGCTGCAGCGAACACCAGCATAGCTGCCATAGCCAACGTAAGAATCCCCTTAGTACCCTTGCTCTTTACCAACTTTACCACTCCTCATTTGTTTATAAGCTCTTGTTCCCTTTACGAGTTCAATATTACTAGCCGTTTGTAAATCCGGTATTCCTCTTTTGTAAAATCCGTGTTAAAAATTTTGATTTATGTTGCTCTATCATTTAATTCATAGATTCTGACGCAAGCTTTCCATCTCGCCAGTAACCTCTACGGCGCGCAAATGCGCTTGCTCCGACAGCCCATCGATTGATTTGGCGGAGCTTCTGTTTTCGGCTGCCGATTTGAACAGCAAGTTAAATACATTTTCCGTCTCATTCATATAGGCTTCGCTGGATGCGGTTACGGCTTGTCCTTCTTGGGCAAGTGCGGCTGTTTCCTGAATGGCGCGCACAATCCTCTCCGTCAACGCTGTAATTTCTCCAGCCGACTTCTTGGTTTGATTGGCCAAGTTCATCACCTCTGAGGCGACCACGGAGAAGCCTCTGCCATACTCGCCTGCTCGCGCCGCCTCAATAGAAGCGTTGATCGCCAGCAGATTGCTTTGCTCCGCCAGCTCCTTGATCAGCTTGCTGAAGCTGCTAATAAAACCAGCCTCCTTCTGCAAGTCCGTCATCCGTTGCTCTTGCTGAGAGGCGTATTCCGCAAAGGAATGGAAGGCTCGTTTGACTTTGTCCAGCTCGTTTTTGCCCGACAGCGTCAAATCCACCATGTCCATGGACAGCGTCTCGCCTTGTCCGGCGGAATGCCTCGTCTGTCTGACGATTTCTTCGATTTCCTTGACACGGCGCTCCGCTGATAGGATGGTTCTGCGCTGCTCCACTACCGCCCTCTCCTGAAGCATGCGGGACAGCTTCAGCAGATCGGACACTGCTAGCACGCCGGCCAGCTTGCCGTGCTTGGTAACAAGCACGCAGTCATATAGCGTCTCCTCGTCCCGGGACAATGCCAGATCGATAATTTTTTGGGGCGCCATATCCCAAGCGGCTATGAGAGGCGACGTGTCCGCAATTTTCATAATGGACTTGTCGTAATACAATTCGGCGCTGAATCGACCCTGAAGCTTGGCGTATATTCTGTTGCGCATCAGGAGCCCTTCAGGACGGCCCTCCTTATCGCAAACCACAACGCATTCGCTCCTATTGTTCCCAATTACAGTTAATAATTCGCTGCATGTTAAATCGGAAGTCACGGTTGGAACCGTTCTGGCGTAATCCAGCAGCATGACGATTCTATTATCCGGCTCCGGCCAGACTGCATCATTCGACTCCAGCGACTCTGACTCATTTGCTTCAGCTTCTTCATTTGCTTCCTTCGATTCCACTTCTTCTATGATGTCAGCCTGTCCCATGTCTTCTTGCCCCATGTGCCGTGAAACCATCTCCAATGAATCCATGCCTGCACACTCCCCGCCTATAGACTATATATCTACATTCAATATAGGACAGATGAATTATCTGGATTCATGGGAAATGTCAACGCAGTGTAAAATGTCGAATTTTACCGAATAGATATGCACATATCAGGATTCCTTCTCCGTTATGCCTCCGTTATGATACACTAGAATTCAAACGTACCTTATTAGAATCGGAGGCAGCCCGATGAGCACCAAACCTAACGTATTTGCCGTCATAGAACAGCATGCCGATACGTTCCGGCATATATCCCGCGCCATTGGCAATCGACCTGAGCTTGGGCATGAGGAGCACTTTGCTGCCGGTCTGCTGGCAGAGGAGCTGGAGCGTCAAGGCTTTCATGTCGAACGTGGGACCTTAGGCATTCCGACCGCCTTCCTTGGGACATATGACACGGGCAAGCCAGGACCAGTCGCGGCGTTTCTGTGCGAATACGACGCGCTTCCCGAGGTCGGCCACGCTTGCGGCCATCACCTGATCTGCTCCATGAGCATGCTGGCAGCCGTAGGCTTGAAGTCGGTGATGGATACGTACGGCGGGACGATCCGCGTCTACGGCACGCCTGCGGAAGAAACCAAAGGCGCCAAGGTACCAATGGCTGAAGCCGGCTTATTCGACGATTGCGACTTCGCGTTAATGGCGCATCCATACCATTCATTCGAGAAATCCGGCAGCTCGTTAGCGCTGGACGCCATTTCCTTCGAATATACCGGCCTAGCTGCACATGCCGCAGCAAGCCCGTACGAAGGCATTAACGCGCTGGACGCGGTAATTCAATTATTCAACAGCGTCAACGCGCTGAGGCAGCAGACGAGAAGCGACGCGCGTATACACGGCATTATCGATAACGGAGGCCGGGCTCCCAACATTATTCCGGATTACGCTTCGGCGAAATTTTATGTGCGGTCCGCAAGCCGCGCTTATACCAACGAGCTGACGGCGAAGGTGATCCGCTGTGCGGAGGCGGCCGCTATGGCGACGGGCTGCAAGCTCCGGACGGGCTACTATGAGTTCTCGTACGACGAGCTGCTGACGAACGAAACGTTATCCCAGCGGTTTATGGCGAACCTCTTGGAGGCCGGCGTAGACCAGAGCGAGATCGCCTCCGGCAAGGATCACGGCTCGCTTGATCTCGGCAATGTGTCCGTGAGATGCCCCGCAATCCACCCTTATGTCAAAATCGTTGAGGAGCCTTTTGCCCTTCATACCAAAGCGTTTCGAGACGCTGCGATGACGGATCGCGCAATGGACCGGATGGTATTTGGGGCCAAGATGCTTGCAGCGACGGCTTACGACGCTGTCTCCAGCCCGGAGCTTCTCACGCGAATGAAGTCGGAATTCGTCGCCGCCAGCAAGTCCAAAGGTTAGAGGAGGCTCTGTGGCTTATGGAAGCAATCAACGAAAAGGTGATGTACGAAAACCCGCTTCTTTCCATTCGGATCTTCCGGGCGCAGAGGAGGGGGGAAGTCCAGTATACAAATTGGCATTACCATAAGCAGTTGGAATTACTCCTCGTGCTCAGCGGCAAGCTTGATGTCTATTTGGAGGCTGACAGCTATCAAATGCGGTCCGGGGATTTGCTGATTATCGGGGATTCCGAGCTTCACCGCGACCGCGGCAGCAAGGATCTGGATTACATTGTGCTGCAATTTGATTTGGAGCAGTTTTTCGACCATAGCTCCATCCCGTATATCCGTTACTTCTCGGATTCGCAGCTGCCCCTCAGCAGAGCGAATTATATATTCAAGGAGAACGAAGCCATTAAGGCGCAGGCGGCCTCTTGTATTGAAGGTATCCTGCAGGAAGCGTCTCGCAAGGAAACCGGCTATGAGCTGGCGGTCAGCATTCTGATCAAGCAGATTTTGTTGCTTCTGCTGAGAGGCGATACGCGCAAACTATTGGTGGAGCAGGACAACTTCGACAAGATTAGACTGAAGCCTGTCCTGGATTATGTGGAGAATCATCTGAACGATCGCATACTGGTGGAGGAGGTGTGCAAGATCGCCAATATGAGCTATTATTATTTTGTGAAATATTTCAAAAAAACGGTCGGCCTCTCCTTCACGGAATATGTCAATTACCGCAAGGTGAAATGGGCGGAGCGTATTCTGCTCACCAAGGACCTCAGTATCTCGGAGGTTGGCGAGCGAATCGGCATGCCCAATATGGCCCACTTCTACAAGATGTTTAAGAAATACAACGATTGCTCGCCTAAGCAGTTTCAACGCAAAATGACGATGTGGCAGCGGCAATGACAGACGCTCCATATACGACAAAAAAGCTCGCAGCCCCTAACTAACGTTTAGGGTTTGCGAGCTTTTTGGGCATAACCAGCTTGTAGCCGACGCCTCTGATGGATTCAATCTGGACGGACTGCTGGCCCAGCTCCAGCTTCTTGCGGAGCGAGCTGACATGCACATCCACCGTACGCTGGCCTCCAATATAATCGAAGCCCCAAACGACATTCATGAGATCATCCCTCGTTATGACCATGCCAGGGCGCTGAACGAGATAGAGCAGCACCTCGAACTCCTTCGGACGCAGCGGAATGGGCTCCCCATCTACGATGACCTCGTATTTCTCAGGATAAATGGACAGCTCGCCGACGGAAATAACCTTCTCGTTCGTCTGGATGACCGGCGTCTCATCCTGCTGCGTTCTGCGCAGCACGGCCGATACGCGCGCGAGCAGCTCCGCTACGCCGAACGGCTTGGTAATATAATCATCCGCGCCATGCTTCAAGCCCTGCACAACCTCTTCCTCCGCATTGCGGGCCGTCAGAATAATAACAGGCGTTCGCACGCCGTTCTGGCGCAGCCGATTCAGCACCTCGAAGCCGTTCAGCCCAGGCAGCATAATATCCAGAATGATCAGGTCGAAGCTGCGCTGAAGCGCAGCCTGCAGCCCTTCTCCGCCATGATCGATTACAGTCGTTTCATAGCCTTCCTGGGTCAAGTTATATGATAACAATCTAGCTAGTGTAGGTTCGTCTTCAATTACAAGCACTTTGTGAGACATGACATATGGACCTCCATCTTGCAATCCGCTTCGGATTCGCAGAATCATCGCATATAGTTTACCATGGATTCATAAAGAATAGGTAAACCTTTTTTGTTATTGGATGATCGGCAGCTCAATTGTAAAGGTGGTACCGACGCCAACCGTACTGGTAACGGACAATGTGCCCTTGTGCAGCTCCACAAGATGCTTGACGATGGAGAGCCCGAGCCCCGTACCGCCTGAGCTGCGCGAACGGGCTTTATCTACCCGATAGAACCGCTCGAATATGCGTGGCAGATCCTTTTTGGGAATGCCGATGCCGGTGTCGCTGATCTGGAACCGGATATGGTCAGCGTCCGCCGCCAGAACGGTAAGCGTAACGCGCCCCCCCTCCGGCGTATAATTGATGCCGTTGGCGAGCAGATTCATAACGATTTGACGAAGCCGATCCTCGTCCGCCTCTACATACAGCCCCGACTCCACCTTATGATGAAGCGTAATGGATTTGCGCGCGGCTTCAGGTTCCAGCAAAGCAAACGTCTTGGCCACAAAGCTTTCGAGCTCCACTGGCGAGAACAGCAGCGGAACCCGGCGGGATTCGATCTTGGACAGCTCTAGAATGTCGCCGATCAGACGATTCAGCCTGTCGCTTTCGTCGAATATAATTTGCAGGAACGACCTGGCCGTCTCTTCATCCTTAACGGCTCCCCCCAGCAGCGTCTCTGCGAAGCCCTTCACCGCAGCGATTGGCGTCTTCAGCTCGTGCGAGACATTCGCTACAAACTCGCTGCGCATCCGCTCCAGTCTCCGAATCGCCGACACATCCTGCAGAACAAGCAGAACGCCGCCGAATTCACCTGGCCCACTCTGGCTAATCGGCACAAGATTCAGCTCCAGCAGCCGCTCCTCAGGGAAGTAGAACGTTATTTCCTCCCGCAAATATTTTCTGGTGTCCAGCGCCTCCTGAATAATCTGCGACAGCTCATATTGCTGCTTCGCCTCCGCAAAATGCCGGCCGACAAGCTCCCTTGCCGAGAAGCCGAGAACCTCCTCCGCTCTGCGGTTCATCAGCAGAATCTGACCTTGGGCATCAATCATCACTACGCCGTTAATCATGTTCTCAAGGACGCTCTCCAGCTGGCTTTCATTCTGCTTGATCCGCGTCATTTGGACCTGCAGGCTGTCAGCCATAGCATTGATCGCAGTGCCCAGCTCGCCGATTTCATCCTGCTTGCGCACCTTGACCCTCGCCCGGTAATCCATGTTTTTGATCCGCTTGGCCACCTTGGTAATCTGCTCCAGCGGCCGCGTCATGCTCTGGGCAATGCTGTAGCTGATAGCCGCCGCAACGACAAACAGGATAAGCAGGCTGACGATAAGCACCATCGTCAATTGTCCGATGCTTTTGTCCACCTCAGCCAGGCTCATCGCCATTCGTAAGATGTAAGGCTGCTCTCCTTCATTAATCGTCACAGGCATCGCCACATAGATCATATTCTTCTGCACCGTGTCGCTCACTCTCACCGAACGGCCGATTCCGAGCTCGTAGGCCTCCTGAACTTCCTGGCGCATCAGATGATTGTCCATCTTGGCGACGTCGTAATCGGAATCGCCGACCACAACGCCGTCGCTTCTAATGATCGTGACCCTGGTGTCGGCGAGCTCGCTGAGCTCGCTGGCCTTGAGCGAATAATAATCCACAAGCTGCGGAAGCTCGCCGCTTCGCCAATCCAGATTGGCCGCTATAATCTTCATTGTGCGGACCATATTTTCCTCAAGCGCCTTAATATGATTATCCTTGAAGGTCTTAATCATGAGGAAGCCCGCCGCGAATACGGCAACGGCAATCATCGATATCATAATCAGAGTCAATCTCGTACGAAAGCTGTTCACTATTGTCCCACTCCCCAATTGGCCGGTGCCTTACACAACATTCAAAGCTTATCCTACATGCGCGCCGCCGCGAGCGCTAGTCTTATCCTTATTAATTTTTTGTAAAATATAATGATGCGCCGTCGCAATGGGCTGCTGGATCAGAATCGACAGCACGACGGGCACGGCAGCCAGCGGGCTGAAATAGCCAAGCGCAAGCACGATGCCAAGCGATATATTGCGCATGCCTGTCGCGTAGGAAACTGTAATCTGCACCTTGCTGTCCTTGGCGGCGGACGTTCCGATGAACCCCAGCGCATAGCAGAGTCCCACCAGCAGCACAACGACCGGCACCAGAACGGCCATATCCTTCTTTAGCTGCTCCATATACGGAGAGATCGCAGCGGCGTTAAGCGCCACTACGCCAACGAAGCATAGCTTGGATAAAGGAGCGGTATAAGGCTTCAGCGCTGCCTGCGCCTTGCCCTTCGACCATTCGTTCAGTCCAACCCCGACAATCGTTGGCAGCACAATAATGACGATAAGATCCACCATCATAGGCCATGTTTCCACCTGCGCCGTTGTATCAAAAAACAGATGAATGCCGGCAGGCACAACAAGCGGGCTAAGCAGCGAATCTAGCACCACCATGGCCAGCATAAGCGGTATGCTTCCCCCTGACATGCCTACCCACAGCACAGTGGATACGCCTAGGGGAATAATAGTGAACAAGACAAGACCTACAACGTACGGCGAATCCGCTCCGAATACTGCCGATCCGATACCGTATGCGGCCAGCGGCGACACAATATGGGCAATGATGAACGTAAGCCCCATAACGCCCGGCTTCTTCATCACGCCGGACAGCTCCCTCAACCCGCAGCCGATCGCCATCGCAAACGTCACGAACGCGAACAGATAGGGGACGGCTCCCACCATCGGCAGCAGCGCGTCCCCTCCAGCAAATCCGAGCACCAGCGATCCCGGAATAATAAGAAACATCCATTTTTCAAAATAACGGTTAAATCCAAGCCCCCACTCCCGCAAAGCCTATCCCTCATTTACACGTATAGTCTCGTTATATTGTAAGCCCAAATGCGAGATGGCACAAACGAAGCTTGGCAGACACTTTCATTATCCCTTAAATCGCAGCAATCGCATGCTGTTCAAGATAACCAGCAGGGCGGCTCCCGTATCGCTGAGCACGGCTAGCCATAACGTCAGCCAGCCAGGGAAGATAAGCGCCAGCGCAGCCAGCTTCACAGTGATGGAGAACCAAATATTTTGTTTAATGATGCCAAGAGCCTTCCTGCTCAGCTTTATCGTATGAGGCAGCTTCTCCAGATTGTCGGCCATCAGCACGATCTGGGCTGTCTCCATCGCTGTATCCGTTCCGACACCGCCCATTGCGATACCCAGATCCGCCACGGCAAGAGCAGGCGCATCGTTGATGCCGTCGCCCACCATCGCTACCTTGTGGCCCTCCGCCTGCAGCTTCTTAATGGCGGCCACCTTGTCCTCCGGCAGCAGATTGGCGTGATACCGTGTGATACTCGTCCCTGCAGCGACACTTGCCGCAGTGCCTTCATGATCCCCCGTCAGCATGACCACCTCCACAATGCCAGCCTGGCGCAGCCCCTGCAAGGCCGACTCCGTTGTGCCTCGAATGGTATCCGCTAGGGCAATCAGTCCGATGATTACATCCTTTGTGCCTACAATAACCAAGGTATGTCCGCTGTGCTGCAGCCCTTCGATCCTTCCTTCGAGCTCCCGAAGGGGCGTCTTCAGCTCCTGGAATAATTTCAGATTGCCAGCGTAATAAGCCGCTCCGTCTATATTCGCCCCAACACCCTTGCCCACGATATGATGAAACGAATCTCCGCTGCGTGCCGCGATTCCCCGCTCCGAGGCGTATGCCACAACGGTCTTCGCTATGGGATGGTTAGAATGCGACTCCAGCGTTCTGGCAATGGACAGCAGCTCACGCCCATCCATACCAATCGGTACATTGCTGACGACCTGAGGCTTTCCTTCGGTCAATGTTCCCGTTTTGTCGAAGGCGATGGCCGTAAGATGCCCAGCCGCCTCCAGGAAGGCTCCACCCTTAATCAGCACACCCCTCTTGGCGGCATGCCCGATAGCCGACACAATAGCGACTGGCGTCGAGATCACAAGAGCGCAAGGACAAGCCACAACGAGCAGCTCCAGCCCGCGATAGAACCATTCCTCCCACGTCCCCATGTCGAGCAGTGGAGGGAAGACGATCACGAGGAGAGCCAGCGCGAAGACGATCGGGGTATATATGCCCGCGAACCGATCCACGAAGGCTTGAGCAGGCGCCTTCTGGGCTTGCGCCTCCTCCACCAGATGAATGATGCGGGATAAGGTTGTATCCTGGGTAAGCTTTGTTACCTCAATGTCAAGGGAGCCGTGCTCGTTGATCGTTCCCGCATAGACGGTATCGCCGATCTCCTTGTCTACTGGAATGGATTCCCCTGTAATCGGCGCTTGATTAATGGTAGACGCGCCTTGCACAATGACTCCATCCAGCGGTACTTTTTCACCCGGCTTCACCGTTATGACCGTGCCTACCCCAATATCCTCAACAGGTATGTGGACCAGCTCGCCGTCACGCTTGACCCATGCCGCGGGCGGAGCCAAATCAATTAAGCTGCGAATGGAATTGCGCGTCCGTTCGATCGATCTTGTCTGCAGGGCGTTGCCGAGCGCGAACAGCCACACCACCGTCGCTCCCTCCAGCCATTCGCCGATGAACGCCGCGCCAGCCGCTGCTGCCGTCATCAGCACATTCATATCCAAGGAGCGGCTTCTGACCGCGTAGTAGGCGCTTCTGGCGGGCTTCAAGCCGCCCGCAACGATAGATGCCGCATAGAGAGCCGTAATGAGATAGGCGTCCAACTTGGCAAGCGTGCCGATCAGGCCAAGGACCAGGAACACGCCTGATGCAATCATAGCCGTTTGGCTCGTCTTCGTTGGCTCCTCGCCGCTGCGCCTTGTGCTCATCGGCTTGGCCTTATAGCCCGCTTTGGCTACCTCCCTCACAATGTCCTCGATGCTGTTGTCATGCTCAATGTGCATCCTGGCCGCGGGGAAATTTACGCTTACGCTTCTGACCTTTGGGTTTTGTCTAAGATGATTTTCGATGGTAGCGGCACAGGAGCCGCAGTCCATCCCTTCCACGTGGTACACGCGGGTGCTGCCTTTAGACTCTATCAAGTCATTAGCTTTGATATCTGCAGTCATGGCCGGCTCAGCCTGGCTGCAGCATGACGTTTGGCTTGCCGTCTCCTTCACGGGAGCATCCCCGCAGCAGCCATCGTCACAGCCAGGCTTCGCCTTCTCCATAGAGGCCGTCAATATGACTTTCTTGAATCTTCGTTGCTCGTCTGCCATGCCTATCACCCCTCACACGTCTCGAAATGCTGGTCGCAGCATTCGACGCCTGTCTGTACTTCCATGAATACCTCATCCATCATATCGAGCAAAAGTTTGATTCTGTCGCTGCTTAAGCTGTAATACATAAATTTCCCTTCCTGTCTGCCCACAATCAGCCCGCATTCCTTCAGACAGCCCAAATGCTGAGATATGCTGGACTGGCTTGCTTCCACCTCCGCCATCAGCTGAGTGACGGATTTCTCCTCCTGCTTGATGCTGTCTAGAATTTGCAATCTCGTCTTATCGCCAAAGCCGCGAATAAATTTAACCTTAGTTGTTAACATGGTGTGATCCATGTGTAAGTCACCCCTTCATATTAGATCATCCTAATATGTAGTATATACCATCATATTCGTTTTGGCTAATATGAAATGTCGTCTGGTTTCCCGAGACAGTTGTGTTACCATATAGATGTATTTGATTTCTCTAATGATGCCAGAGGAGAGTGCTATGAATAACAGCCGTTTTGCCCATGCGATTATTGGCATGCAATACGTGTCCCGCTGGAAGGAATTTTCGCCAAGATACAAGGATAATGCAGCAAGCCACAGCTTCCGCTGCGCTGCAATCGCCATTCTGGCCGGGATCGTCGAGGAGCGGGTGTTCGGGCGGCCGCTGGACAAGCTGCAGCTTGTGGCGCGCGCGCTGCTGCACGATCTGAACGAGACCGTCACCGGCTCTATCAAATATGTAACGAAGAAGGATAAGCATCTGTCCCAGCATATTCGCAGACTGGAGGCTGAGGTCAATGTCGAAATCGTCTCGCGTCTGTCCAAGTCGCTGCAGCCCCGCTTCCACGACTACATTGTG
Organism: Paenibacillus sp. PL2-23; assembly: GCF_040834005.1. Taxonomy (NCBI): domain Bacteria; kingdom Bacillati; phylum Bacillota; class Bacilli; order Caryophanales; family Paenibacillaceae; genus Paenibacillus; species Paenibacillus sp. PL2-23. The sequence goes on along the minus strand of NZ_CP162129.1, from coordinate 2,230,412 downwards.
AACGCCGAGGACGACAGCTATATCGGCCAGCTTGTGCGAGGCATCGATTCCTTTGATGGGATGCTCTTCTGCAAGCGTGAGCTGGAGCGGGATTCCAGTCCCTTGTTCGGAGCCAAATATGAGGAGCTGAGGAACGGTCTGGCGCAATCCCAGTGCCAATCGGTGAGGTGGCTGCTGGAGCATGCGGAGTCCGATGACGGTGTGAAGCAGTTCCTCCAGCACATCTTGAATCTCGACTTAATCGAGCGCTGGGGCGGCAACTTCAATCTTATTCCCGACGACGACGCCACCCATTCCTTCCGGGTTGCCGCCATGGCCTTGTTCAACGGCTTGCTTGAGACCGAACGGTTCGGACGGGGTGGAATCGATCATTATCGTCTTATCGGGAAGGCGATTCTGCACGATGTTGTCGAAGGAGTAAGCGGGGATGTCGCCTCCCCCATCAAAAAATCCTCTCCGGCGATTCGCGAAGCATTCGAGCGGTATGAGCAGGATGTAGCCAAGGGAATGGTGGCGAAGCTGCCGGCTATATTCCATGACGAGCTGACGGACTTCCTCGTTCATGCCAAGGACTCCACCTATGAGGGAGAGCTGGTGGATATTGCAGACAAGATCGACGCGTTAATCAAAAGCAATATGGAGATGCGCAACAATCCCCATTACGGCGACAAATATTATAAGCAGCTTCTTCAGATTCAGCATTCGTACGAGAATCCTTGCGTCATCTTCTTCCTCGCCTACATCCTTCATGACCTGACCTACGATCACTTTGTAAAATAAACAAGCAAAAAAAACTGTCCGCCCAGCCCCATCTCAGGAGCCGGCGGACAGCCGGGCAACAAAACTTATTGTACAGGAGCGCGCCACCCGAACGGATATGCAGGGGATATATCAAGCGGCAGCCTGCCTTCCGGCTTCAACTCGCCAAGCAATACCTTAGCTGCTGAAGATAGAGCCAGAGGTCTGCACTCGTAGACGGCCAGATACGTACGCACATCGGGATACAGGAGCAGATCAAGCGGGTTGCGTACAGATACCGCCACAACCCGGTCGCCCGCCAGCCTTACAGCCTCCCGCGCCGCCTGCAGCTCCTGCGGGTGCTTGGAGGCGTCATAGGTGACCACGACGATTTGCTGGAATTGCTCCAGATCCGCAAGCGCATCCGCTGCATCCATTCGCCGTTCTACAACTGAAGCGCCGTACAGCTTCAGGAAATCGCCTAACGTGCCGTCTCCTGACAGCATCTCGTCTGCGACTGACACCGGCACAATGTCGGGCCAAAGGACCAGCGTCTGCGTCTCTCTGGACAGCGGCAATGCGCCTTCCTCCGATTTCACGAGGGTGACCGAGGCTTCGCTCCACTTGCGGGCGGCTGCCTTGCTCGCTGAGGTGCCAAGCTCCTCCCGAACCTGCTCCCAAGGAGCTATAGGTTCATCCAGGCGAAGCTTCTCCTTCAGGCGCATAATGCGCTCAACCGCCTCCTCGATGCGGGACAGACTGATTTCACCGCTCTCCACCGCCGCCGCAACAGCCTCAAGCGCCGCCGCCTGCTTCTGGAACGTGTGGCTGATCAGCACCATATCCGCGCCAGCCTTGATCGCCTTCACCGCTCCCTGCTCCGGTCCATAAAACTCGTCAATCGCGCTCATCTCCAGGCAATCCGTCACGATAACGCCATCATAGCCAAGCTCATTGCGGAGCAAGCCGGTCAGCACGCTTTCGGACAAGGTAGACGGCACGCCGCTTGGCTCAAGAGCCGGCAGGCAGACATGAGCCGTCATGATACAATCCGTACCCGCCTTGATCGCGGCGCGGAACGGCAGAAGCTCAATCGCCTCCAGACGCTTGCGGTCATGAGGCAGTACCGGGAGCGCATGATGGGAATCCACGCTGGTGTCGCCATGTCCGGGAAAATGCTTCACCGTCGCAGCAACTCCCGCCGACTGATAACCGATGACCGCTGCCGCACCCATCTCGGACACCACCTCCGGACGGTCGCTATACGATCTGACGTTAATGACGGGATTGTCCGGGTTATTGTTGACGTCAATGCAAGGCGCATAATTCATTGTAATGCCCAGCTTGCGCAGCTCCTCACCGCAAATGCGCGCCGTTTCTTCCGCAGCTTCCGCTGAAGCGGTCGCGCCAAGCGCCATATTGCCCGGCATTAACGTGACGCCGTTCACAAGCCTGGCCACCATGCCGCCCTCTTGGTCAATGGCAATGAACATCGGCGGCCGCCCCGCCTCCTCCGTCAGCTGCTGAAGCCCTCTGGACAGGCCATGCACCTGCTCCGCGTCCTGCACATTGCGAGTGAAATAGATGGTGCCTCCTATTCCGTATTGATCGATAAGCTCCTTCATGGATTCCGTAGGCTCATAGCCATAGAAGCCGAATACAAACAATTGGCCAATTTTTTCTTTTAAGCTCCAGCTTCTCCAATCCCCGTTGCGAAGTGCCATATATCTTCCTCCCTCATGTCATCAGCTCATCCAATTGGACCGCTTCCTACCCTTCATCCTCCAAGCCTTCGGCCGCTGTCCCTCGGACCGGCAAGCCGAACTTGCTCCGGTAATCGGTAGGATTGTCGCCCGTATATTTCATGAATACCTTGGTGAAATAACGCCGTTCCGCATAGCCCACCTCTCTGGCAATCGCGGCGACGCTTTTCTGCGTTTCCGCCAGCAGGCTTTTCGCCTTCTCCATACGCTGGCGGGTGACATATTCAATAAACGTCTCGCCGAACGTCTGCTTGAACAGCAGGCTGAAATACGAGGTGCTGAGCCCGACATGGGACGCCGCCTCCTCCACGCTCATATCTCGGAACAAATTACGGTCCATGTACGTCTTCGCTTCCGTGATGGAATGCTCAGACTGCTTCTTCTTATCCATCGACCGTTCCGACACGGCAGACGTCAGCTGCCGGATAAACGACAGCAAATCCTTAATGCCGAATCGATGGTCCAGCCTTCTCCACAGCAGCTCCTCCTGCTCGCGAGGGAAGACAGCCATCTCCTTCATCTCCCGCATCAGATGCAGCACAAAAAAATGCAGCAGCGGCTTCACCTTCGCTCCATCCTGCTCGCACAGCTGCTGAAGCTGGCGTGAGATATGATCGACCTCCTGGTCCGCAGCGGAATGATCCCCTCGCTTGACAGCGCCAATCAATTTCTCGGCGTTCATCCAGAATGCCTGATCCGCCACGGCGGAATCCTGCTGATCGGCAGGGTAGAACGTTATGGCATTATGCGCAGGCGTCAGCTGGAGTCCCATCTGCACAAGCTTGTAGGCCTCCGACAGCTCCTCAACCTTGGCGAAATCGCGGTAAATGCCGGCATTCAGCGACAGCTTCACATGATTGCGAACCGCGGTCAGGAGCATCTCTGCCCAGCCCTGAATGACATCCCTGTTAAACGCCATCGACATGCCCGTCTCAATCAGCACGCACCATTCCCCGTCCCGGGTTTGAATAACGGCATGATGAAGCCCGTTATGCTGCAGCTTCTCCCGAAGCACGTTGCAGACGGCGAAATTCCATAGCTTGCGATCCTTGTCAGACCAATCTCGCCAATCCCTTGTTTGCTCGGAGCTGACGTCCAGATCCAGAACAATCATAATGAACTGCTGAAGCCGCAGCTGATTCTCATCGCCGGAGAACAGCCAGTGGCTGCCGGAGAAGTCGGTGTAATCCATGATGATGTCGTACAATATTTTTTCGCTGGCCAGATCAATCATTCTTCCCAGCTTCTGCTGCTCTTCCTGCTGCTGCTTCAGCTTATTGCGCTGATTAGACATAATGCGCGCGATAACGCCCGTTAATTCATCGTAAGGGATAGGCTTCAGCACATAATCGTTGACGCCGTACTGTATGGCCGCCCTCGTATACGTGAAGTCCTGATAGCCCGACAGCATAATGATATCGCAAGGCATATCCCTCTCCCGGATTTGCCGGACAAGCTCCAGCCCATCCATAACAGGCATACGGATGTCGCACAGCAGCAGCTGGAAGGCCTCCTTCTCCATGAGCTGCAGCGCCTCCACGCCATTTTTGGCGACGCCTCCCACCTCAAGCCCGAGCATTTCCCAGGGAATGACCTTCTCCAAATTTCTCGTGATGTGTGCTTCGTCGTCAACCAGGAGCACTTTGCCTATCATAGCCCCTCACCTCTGCTTTTCGGTATTACGCATCGAATGGTAGTGCCGCACCCCTCCGAGCTGCAAATCATCATCCCGAACCCGGGACCGTAATGAATGCGCAGGCGATCGGCCACGTTGCGGATGCCAAGCCCTCTCCGCTCGCCCATCTCCGCATCCTCATGCGTTTTCCGGGACGGATTATAGCCTTCGGACAGCTTCATCAGCACATCCCCGCTCATGCCCGTTCCGTTATCGCTCACCATAATGACCAGCTTCTGCGGCTCGACCTTCACATGAATGGCTATGACGCCTTGACCATCCTCATAGCCGTCGAAGCCGTGCTGAATGCTGTTCTCGACCAGCGGCTGCAGCGTCAGCTTCAGAATCCTATAATCGAAGGCTTCCTCCGGTACAGCCAAATCATACGAGAAGAGCTCCTCAAATCGATATTTCTGAATGTCCAGGTAGCTTCTCACATGCTCAATTTCCTGCTTAATCGATATTTCCTCGGAATGATGCATGCTCGTGCGAAGCAGAATGCTCAGACGGCGCACCATCAGCATGATTTTGCCGCCCTCATTCTGCGCGGCCAGCGCGTTAATCGACTCCAGCGTATTGAATAGAAAATGAGGCTTGATCTGCGCCTGCATCAGCATCATCTCCGCATGCTGCTTCCGCTCCTGCTCCCTGCGCACCTCGCTGAGCAAATCGCCGATCCGCTGCACCATGCTGTTGAAGCTTTTGGCGAGCAGCACCGTCTCGTCCTTGCCCTGCGCCGTCACGCGAATATCCAGCAGCCCCTGCTCCACCAGACGCATTTTGCGGACTACCTTAATGATGGATTTGGCTACCCGATTGACGAAGAAGACGTTGAACAGCACCGCCGACAGCAGCCCCAGCACGGTAATCATGCCAATCCACTGCACGAACCGAACATTCTCGTCCGTCAGCGAATCCCAAGGCTGCACAGACAGCAATATCCAGCCGTTCCGATCCAGTTGATACGACGAGACGAGACTGTCCACGCCGTCGAACCTCATGCGGGCGCTTTCGTAATTTTCTGTCAGCTGCGGCATGGAATCCGTATACAAATCAATGCTGTGGCCGTCATAACGCCTGTTGCTGTCCAGCATGACAAGCCCTTCGCTGTTCAATATAAAATAACGCGCGCCGTACGACTCGTCCTCGGGATTCTGGAACGCCTTCAGCATGCTGCTGACTTCCTCGGTTTTGTACTGCGTCACCATGATGCCAAGATCGTTCAGCGACTCCAGCTCCTTCACTACGCGCATCATCGTGAAGAGCGGAGGGTCCACGCCTGTAAGCTCCCGCTGCTCGTAAGGTCCAATCCATAGCGGCCGCCCTCCTCGCTCGATGACATCATCGTAGAGGGAGTGGCGCTGCAGACCGTCGAACGAGATCGGCTTAAAGGTCGTTGGATCGTTCCGATTCGCCCTGAACATGGTGCCGTCCCCCGCATACAGCACGACATAGCTGACAGAGGGATGCTGGAACAGGATGCTGCTCATTTCCTTCTCGGCCTGCGTGATCCGAATAAGGGCGCTGTTGTCATCCTTGGGCAGCTCGCTTTGCCTAAGCGTATTCTGCACCTCGGAGCTTATGACGTTGCCATTGGAGAGCTGATCCAGCTCACGGAAAAAATACGAGATATTGCCGCCGATTGCCTTCAGCGTAATTTCGGACTGCTCGCTGTATTTTTTCTCCAGCAGGGTCTCGGAGTTCAGAAAGGAGAAGATGCCAAGACCGATCATGGGAATGATGATAAGTGAAATAAACGCAAGCATAAGCTTGGGCCGCAAGTTCATTCCGCCTGGCCTCCTATTGTCTTCCCTTCTCGGGCAGGGTGATAAGTCCTGTGGCGTTCATTTGGGCGGCATTCGCCTTCTCCTGCACCGCTTGAATATTGGCAGCCACGTTCTCTGGTGTGTTCAGGTCGCCGATCAGCTCCTGCAGGCCGACGCCGATCTCCGCCGTGACCGTAGGCTGGACAATCGCGTCGAAGGCCGGCCAGCTGCTGGACGCTTCGGACATAACCGTCAACACCTCGTTCATGAGCGGATCGACTCCCGTTAAATCAGACAGCTTCATAGAGGGCAGCAGCTTGTCCTCCATTAACGCCCGCTTCTGCACCTTTTCGTTGAAGAAGTTGGCGATAAACGCCTTCACAATCTCAACCTGCTCCCCCGACAATGTGGAGGAGAAGCCGAACCCGTTGGAATAGGAGGCGTTAATGGAGCGCTGGTCGCCCATTCCCCCAGGGATGGAAGGAAACGTGAAAAATCCGATATGTCCATTCAACGCGCCGGCATTGGGACCGGAGAATTGATTCACATCCCATGTGCCTGTGAATACCATCGCCGCCTGCCCCCGAATAAGCTGAGAGCCAAGCGCGTGATCCGCGATGCCGAGTGAGCCGCTGGGGAAATAATCCCTGCTTGCGATTTCCCTGTATGCCTCGAAGCCTTGGATGAATGCGGGGTCCGTCCACTTGGTCTCGCCCGTCACCAGCTTATTGAACGCCTCAATCCCGACGTAGCGCTCCATAATGGTGTTCCACATCATTCCCGTGACCCAGGCATCCTTCGCCGCCATAGCGAACGGCACATACCCCGCTGCCTTCAGCCTCTCCGCCGCTGCCATCAGCTCATCCCAGGTTTGCGGAATGCCCAGCCCTAGCTCCGCGAATATTTTTTTGTTGTAGAAGATGCCTTCGCTGTAGCCGCCATACGGAATGCCGTATACCTTGCCGTTAATCGTAAACTCCGCCAGGCTGGCGAATTGGTCCGTCAGGCCCAGCTCCTCCAGAATAGGCGTCAAATCCAGCATGCGATCCGCTTTCACGTACAGCTTCAAGTCTGCGCCGCCGAACACCTCGAATATATCGGGAGGATTGCCTGCGGCCATCTCCTGCTTCAGCTTCGTATCCCGGTTAATTTTTTCGTCGATGCCCTCCATCGTGATCGTCACGCCCTTGTTCTCGCGCATCGTCTGGTTCACGACATCCGCCAGCACGCGCAGCCGCGTCTGGCTCGTTTCCTTGATTTGCGTATGGCGAAGCGACAACGTGACTTCCCGATAATCATGGCGGACGCTCGTATCCTCTTCGTTCTGCCTCATTAAGCCGCAGGCGGCTCCGACCGTCATCCAAGCAAGCATGAACACCATCAGGATGTTGCCTTTATTCAACGCTTGAAGCCTCCTTATGGAGAGTGCATTACCCCTTGCTCATTCATTATAGCCCCTGCCGCCTAAGCGATACGAGGTTAAAAAACGACAAGGAGAGGGATACATTTCTATTATTTATTGGCGCAGGCCTTCCGTTACCTCCCGAATACGGGCATACAGCGCCTTCCATTGCTCATTGGAATCCGCTGGTCCCGGCGGATTCGCGGCTGCAGGAGTCGTCTCATCGCCTTCGCTCCGCGGCTCTCCCTTCGCGGCTGCTCGAGCCAGCTGAAGCCGGCCCTCCCTTTCCTTCAGCGTGTCTCCCGTCACAACAATCACCCCTTCAGCCAACCCTCGCGCAGCGTGAACAGCTCGCGCAGCTCATCCGTGCTAAGCTCCGTAACCCAGTTCTCGGAGCCGCTGACCACCTGCTCGCTAAGCGATTGCTTGCTCTCAATCATCTCGTCAATCTTCTCCTCCAGCGTGCCGAGCGTAATAAATTTATGCACCTGCACCTGCCGGGTTTGGCCGATACGGAACGCCCGGTCCGTTGCTTGATTCTCAACGGCAGGATTCCACCAGCGGTCGAAGTGGAATACATGGTTCGCCGCTGTCAGATTAAGGCCGGTGCCGCCCGCTTTAAGGGACAGCACAAACGCGCAGCGCGGCTCCTCCTCCGATTGGAAGGCGGCTATCATCTCATCCCGCTTCGCCTTGGGCACCCCGCCGTGCAGATAAGGCACCCGCATGCCGAGTCCGGCCTCCAGCATACGCTGCAACTGCTCGCCCATCTCGACGTATTGCGTGAAGATCAGGCAGCGCTCTCCCTCCGCCGCAATCTCCTCGCACATCTCCAGCAGCCTCGCCATCTTGGCCGAACGCTCCGCCTGCCAAGCCTCCACTCCCGTCTCCTTCAGGAGCAGAGCGGGATGATCGCAGAGCTGCTTCAGCTTCGTCAGCGTCGCGAGAATGAGTCCTCTTCGCTGCATGGCGTCCATCTTATCCAGCTTCTCCATCAGATCAGATACAATATTCTCATACAGGGCGCCTTGCTCCGCTGTTAATGTCATATAGCTCTTGGACTCGATCTTGTCAGGCAGCGAAAGCTGGATCTGCGGGTCCTTCTTCACGCGGCGCAGCATGAAGGGCTTCACCCAGCGCTGCAAGCCCTCTATCAGCTCCTTGTCCCGCGTCCTCTCGATCGGTGCGACAATTGCTCTGCGGAAGTCGTTCAGGCTGCCCAAATATCCCGGATTTACAAAGTCGTAAATCGACCACAGCTCCGTCAGCCGATTTTCCATCGGAGTGCCCGTGAGGGCTATCCGGTGGCGCGCCTCCAAGCGGCGGATAGCACCAGATTGCTTCGTGTACACATTTTTTATATTTTGCGCCTCGTCCAGACAAAGCGCGTTCCACTGCACAAGAGCAAGATCCTCCTCGTCGAGCTGCGCCAGCGAAAAGGATGTAATCACAAGATCCGCTTCACGAGCGGCCTCAGCAAGCTCGTCTCCCTTTGCCCGTTTGCCGCCGTAATGAATCAGAACTCGAAGCTGGGGCGCGAACCGCTTCAGCTCCTTCTCCCAGTTGCCGATAACCGACGTCGGACATATAAGCAGAGACGGACCGCCTGCCCCCTTCTCCCCCTCCACGACGCAAGAGAGATAGGCCATGAACTGTATCGTCTTGCCAAGGCCCATGTCGTCGGCGAGTATGCCTCCCAGTCCGAATTTCCGAAGGAACAGCAGCCAGGTAAGCCCCTGCTGCTGGTACGTCCTCAGCTCCCCCCTGAACCAGTCCGGCGGGCTGACGAGCGGCATGGACGATATATGCTGGAGCTGCTCCAGCCATATGGCGAGATGCTCATTCAGCTCGACCTCCGCGCGCATCGCATGCTCGGAATCGTCCAGCACATCCAGCTCTGTCCCGCCGCGCAGATGCATCTCCAGCACATCGCGGAAGGTCAGGCCATGACGTTTGCCAACCCGCTTCATCCACTGCTTGATCTGGGCCACGTCCTGAGGATCCAGATGAACCCATTCATCCCCGACTCGGAACAGCCTTCGGTTCTCCTCCGCCATACGGAGAAATTCATTTTCCGTCAGATCCACGTTGCCCAGCGCAAGCTTCCAGTCGAACTGCACAATCTGGTCCAGACCGAATAACGATTCACCCCCGGAGCCGGCGGATTGCTTCATCTTCGCCTTCAGCCTCAGCTTCCGGGAACGCACCGCCTCCCACCACGCCGGGAGCAGCACGGGAACCCCCGCCTCCAGCAGCGTAATGCTGTCATGCTCAAGGAATGACCACGCTTCCTGCTCCGAGAGAGACGCCTTCACCTTGCCCGAGCCTTCTTCCGCTTCCAAAGCAGGGAGCGCGGCCAGCCACTTGGCCTCCTCTTTGGCCAGCTTGCCTGCAAGCATAGGCAGCCACTCCTCGGGCAGCGCCGCTTCCGCGGCCATTCCGCCTAACGCGGCCGCCTCTGCTGCATCCGGTCGATGCAGCGGAAGCCAAGCGCCCCCAGCGCGATCCTGCAGCGCGGGACGCAGCCGCCAGTCCTTGCCGTCCTCCGGCTCCACCAGCTGAAGCGCCACACGGAACGGCAGTAGATCCTTCTGAATGCCGATTGCAATAAGCCAATCCGCTTCGTCCGCTCCCTTGCGCCTCAGCACGCCTTCTCCCGCAGCGGCTCCGATGGATTGCCATATTGCGCCTGCCTTCTCGTCGCCAGCCAATATCTCCTCGATCGCTTCGCCAAGCCACAGCTCGACGCCGGCGCAGCCTTCCTGCCGCGCCTCCCCCAACGCTGCAAGCCATCTGACCTCCAGCTCGGGACGCTCCTCAGGGAAAGCCGCCTTCCAGGCGCGACGCCGCTCCGACCAGCTTGCATGGTCAGGCAGATACCAGCCGCTCAGTAGCGCCTCCCGAATAAGCGAAGCGAGCGCCATTAACGCCTGCAGACGCGGCGACCATGTGGGCCGAAGCAGTCGGACAGGCGCCGGCGCTGACAAATAATCGACCGCCATTAGCGGGGACAGCTTCAGAATCGTCTGCGCTCCCGCCTTGCTTTCCTGGATTCTCCCGCCGTACCAGCTCGCTTTATGCCACGCGAACAGCATAGACCGAAGCTTTCCTTCCACTTGGTCCCTGCGTTCTCCGCCGCTCAGACAGACATAAAGCTCGCCTTCCTCCACGCTTACGTATCCGTCGATGTTCATATCTCTACCGCTGGTTAGCGTCCTCATGTGACGATTTTTCCCTTCCATAATTCTTCTTGAAGCGCTCGGAGCCGTTGGGTTTTGTTCACAAGCTCCGCTAGATACGTATCCCATTTGCCCGTATCCTTCATTCCCTTGTACAGCTTCTCCAGCTTCTTGAGCTGCTTCACCGCTACGCGGTAGCCTTGCCTATTGCGAGTGGCGATCGCCGCCTCAATCGACTGATGATAGAGCGGAAGCAGCGCCTGCGGGACCGCCTTGGCCACCTCGCGCAGCTCAGGCGCGTTGAGCTCCTCCGCTTTCACGCCCACAAACAGCTGTAAATCTGCCCAATCCTCGTATCGCTTCACGCTAAGCCAATGCTCGGACAGCTCTGTGTACGAGTAGGGCAGCAGCTCTGTCATATAGGTGTTCCAGATCGGCAGGTCCGGACGATCCTCGTCCGCTCTGCGGCAGAGCGCCATAAAGGGCCCGATGCTGCGCGCGCTTCTGTTCGCGTACACCCGCTCGTACAGAAAGCTCATCCAGCGCTCCGTCCATGCCCACTCTCCCAGCTCCATTCGCTGCGCGACGCAGGGATAGATCAGCTTCTGTATTTTCTCAAACGGTCCTTGGGCGAAATATTGAATGGACCGCGCATCGTCCCCTTCGAAGAAATAAAGCATCCCGAGCGACGAATAGACAAATTCTTCGTTCAGCTCTCCGTCCGGATGGGACGCGAGCTCCGACAGCAAGGACATCTTCTCGTTGTGGAACCAATCGCGAAGCTCGCTGAACCTCTCGCAGAAAGCGAGATAGAGGAACCCCCATTCGAACAGCTGGCGGTCGCGGTGCAGCGCCCGGCGCTTCGCAAGTCCGATAAGGACGCCGCTCCAGGCCAGCTGCTCTTCGGACATATGCTGCGGCTCCAGCTCGCCGATCAGCGTCTGCAGATGCTCGATCCAAGGCTCAGCCATACGAATAAACGACATTTCATGGTAATAGCGGCTGAAGCTGTCCACCGTTGTAATGGCGCGCTCGGACTGCTCCAGCACGAACAGGATCGAGGTCGACCAGTGCAGACGCTGCATGGGCTTCTCCCAATCTCTCGACAGCCCCTTAAGGGCTGATAACACAGGCTGCAGCGCATGGAGCGAATGGCGGCATTTCAACCAGGTTTGCCCATACTCGGCCTCCATCCAATCCATCCACTCCTCAGCCGTTCCTCCCTCGCCAGGCGCTCGACGCTGCTGCCGCGCATCGGCTGGTTGCTCCGGCGCAATAGCCTCCTGCGGAGCGGACCGCGCAGCGGACGGCCAGATCTCGCTCGCCATCGTTAGCCCCAGCATGCGGAAGTAGACTCGCTCGGCGGCTTCTCTTCCACGGGTCTCCGAGAAATATTGAAAGAAAACAGCTGCCATATGCTTGCAGAAGCCGCCGAATGGACAAGTGCAAGTACTGTAGCGGAAGTGGTCGGCATCCATAACAACCGCGTACAGGTCCGAGCCCCGGACTACCCCCGTCAGTGTCCTGTGCATCGTAGTCTGAGTGCTCTGGACCCTTCCTTCCTGATAATATTCGTAGCCTCGCTTGACGAGGACAGCGGGAAGCTCGGTTTCGATCCGCTCCTTGAGCACGTCAAGCAGATTATGTTCACTCATCGTCCTTCTCGCCTCACCTTCCGTACGCCATACATTCCAACTATTATATCACAAATAATAAGGGTCGCGCCGACTGCAAGTGCTTGGAACAGTGGGGGCTTGGCTCAGCCTCTCATCAATAAATGATGGACTCTAGACCAGAATAAAAGGAGAGCCTTCCTCTCATACTACCATGGAGGTATTTCCAAAATTTGCGTAAAGGTGGAATGAAACACGATGATGAACAACGAGCCTCCCGATACCGAACAGCAGACAGGCTCCTCCAGACTGGCTCCGGGCGAAGCCCCGGACACACTGACGAATCGTCAGGGCCACCCCATTACGGACAACCAGAATATTCGAACGGTTGGAAGCCGAGGGCCCTCTACGCTGGAAAACTATCATTTTATCGAAAAAATATCCCACTTCGACAGGGAACGAGTGCCGGAGCGCGTCGTTCACGGCAGAGGCGCGGGGGCGCATGGCTACTTCGAGGCCTACGGCAAGCTTGGCGATGAGCCCATCTCGCGCTACACGCGAGCCAAGCTGTTCCAGGAGCCCGGCAAACGGACACCCGTCTTCGTCCGCTTCTCGACCGTCGTGCACGGCGGCCACTCGCCGGAGACGCTGCGGGATCCACGCGGGTTCGCGACTAAATTTTATACAGAGGACGGCAACTGGGATTTAGTCGGCAACAACTTGAAAATATTTTTTATTCGCGACGCCATGAAATTCCCCGATATGGTGCATGCCTTCAAGCCGGACCCCGTCACGAACGTCCAAAGCATGCAGCGATTTTTCGACTTTGTGTCCCAGACGCCGGAGGCTACGCATATGATTACGTTCCTGTTCTCGCCTTGGGGAATACCGGCGAATTACCGTCAAATGCAGGGCTCAGGCGTCAATACATACAAATGGGTAAACAATGAAGGCCAAGCGGTGCTGGTGAAATATCATTGGGAGCCGCTGAAGCAAGGCATTCGCAACCTGACGCAGAAGGAGGCGGAGGCGCTGCAGGCCAAAAACTTCAATCATGCGACACAGGATTTGTACGAGGCGATTGAGCGGGGCGATTATCCGGAATGGGAGCTTCAGGTGCAGTGGATGAGCGACGATGAGCACGCCGAGCTGGATTTCGACCCGCTGGACGACACAAAGCTGTGGCCGCCGGACCAATTCCCGATGCTGCCCGTGGGCAAGATGGTGCTGAACCGCAATCCGGAGAACTACTTTGCCGAGGTGGAGCAGGCGGCCTTCGGCACTGGCGTGCTGGTGGATGGACTCGACTTCTCCGACGACAAAATGCTGCAGGGCCGGACGTTCTCTTATTCCGACACGCAGCGCTACCGCGTCGGCAGCAACTATCTGCAGCTGCCGATCAATGCGCCCAAGAAAAAGGTCGCCACCAATCAGCGCGATGGCGGAATGGCGTTCTATGTAGATATCGCGCCTGGCCAGAATCCGCATATCAACTACGAGCCGTCCTCCCTTGGCGGACTCAAGGAAGCTCAGCGTCCTGGCGCTCCCCATGAGCCGCCATACAACGCCAAGCTGACGCGCGAGCCAATCGACCGGCCGAACAACTTCCAGCAAGCCGGGGAAACCTACCGGCAATTCGAGGATTGGGAGCGAGACGAATTGATCGCGAATTTGGTGGACGCGCTAAGCGGCTGCACGCCGTTTATCCAGGAGCGGATGCTGCACCACTTCACTGAAGCGGATCCCGATTACGGCCGGAGAGTGGCAGAAGGGCTTAAGGCCGCTCACCCTTCGTCAATGGGACATGTCGGCACGCCGTCCGCGAATGAAGGCATGGAGATGTCGACAGAGCTGGGCCGCTCCACCGACGGCTACTGACGAAGGGGCATGCTGAGTAGCGGTAAGCTGAGTAGCGGCATGCTGAGTAGCGGCATGCTGAGTAGCGGCATGCTGAGTAGCGGCATGCTGAGTAGCGGCATGCTGAGTAGCGGCATGCTGAGTAGCGGCATGCTGAGTAGCGGCATGCTGAGTAGCGGCATGCTGAGTAGCGGCAAACCTCTGCAGGCCTCGTGCCTGCAGCAGGTTTGCCGCTTTTTAACCGAATCATCTACACGGAGGTTACAGCAATTGGAGAAACAATTTACCATTCAAAACCCCTTCGGCCTGCAGCCCAGTCCGGCCCGCCATATCGCGCAAGCAGCCAAGACATTCCCGTCAAGCGTGTCGCTCGAAATTAACGGCAAACGATATGACGCCAAAAGCCTCGTGCAGGTGCTGTCCGCCGACGCCAAATATGGAGACATCGTCACCGTCAGCGCAAATGACGGCATGGCGGCGATAGCGATTGTCGACACCATAGGCGACCTGCTCACCAGCGTACAGCCAGGTGCTTATCAGCCCTGAAGAATAAGAGCTTGCTATGTGGTGTCGGGTGAACATTGTTGCAAAAATACATGATTTATTTAAGCCCCTTGCTTAAACGAAGGAATTGTTGCGAAAGTGCAGGATTTTAAACACATCGGGCCAAATACGTCCACAAACAGGCTCATATCCTGCACAATCGCATCAATTTGACTCCAAACCAGCTTCACGAGCATCAATTACTGCAGATTCGCAGGATATAACGTCATGATTGTGTTATAGCTCAACTGACGGAGCTCGAAGCGTAAGCCTCAAACTGTCTGCACAACAAAAAGAGGGCGCAACATGATGCTGCCCCCCCACTTCATTTTGAATGAAATCATTTATTCATTTGGCAGCTTCCTGCTCCATGATCTTTACGATGGCTTGGTTAAAAGTTCTGACCTGATTGAGCAACTCGGCAACATCTTCCTTCAAAAATGTAACTGTGGCACTATAATCGGCTTCTGCTCGGTGATCCATTAATCGATTATAAAGCTTTACAAGTTCAACTGATAGAAGACCTGCTGCGCCAAGATTTTTGTTGACCCAACCCCGGACATAAGTGTGTTTGTTGCTAACCTTTTCGCCTCTTGCTAAAATCAATGCTGTCACATATTGAAAAGCGGAATAATACAAAGCGCTAACACAACTATCATACATCCCAGAGGAAAAAGAAAATCAGCAAGCTTGAATTTCTGTTCTGCCTTGCTTACCATTATTTCCATCGCTTTAAGATATCGCAATAACAATCCCCTCCTCAACAATATTGTCTTTTAGGGGGAGCCATATGCAATCTTTTTCTGACCGCCATTCAGCAGCGTTTTCCAGTATACACGTCAATTGAGTATCATACTGCAAGTAAATTTCATAAACCATATCGGAGAGCAGTTCACGATTATGCCAATTTTTTTCGTCCTCTACAAGCACCAATATATCAAGATCAGACCACTCATCATAATCTCCCCTTGCTTTGGAACCGAAAATAATCAACTCACTTAGTTGAAAGACGAGCGCAAGTCTGTGCTGCAGATGGATTAAAGCTTGTTTTTCTTGAAGAGTTAACGAGTTTATTTCCGAAGGAGCATCTTTGCGCATTTACTTGTCCCTCCTTAAAAAAGATACTAATGTGCAAATCTATTCTAGTTTGAAATTATTATTTTGATTGTACCATCCGACGCGCAAATCTCAAGCTTTCTTTAATCATCTTCCTTAGCAGCGAATCCATAAGCACAGGAGAGCATAAGAAAGAGGTAGCATAGAGATATGCTACCTTGACTTTTCTTATTACAGTGGAAGGGCTGTAGCCCTGATAAACGAGAATGGAGAGACCTTGTTATGTTAGATTTGTAACTCCCCAAGCTTAATTAGCTCGACAACCGCTTGCGAACGACCTTTGACGTTCAACTTTTGCATAACATTGGAGATATGATTGCGGACGGTTTTCTCGCTGATAAACAATAGCTGCGCAATATCTCTTGTCGTTTTGTCCTGCACCAACAGCTCGAATACCTCTCGTTCGCGATGGGTCAATAAAAACTTGCTCTTATGGTCGCTTCCCTTCAAAGTTTGTCACCCCTCCTTGCTCGGGATTTTGTGGTGTAACAAGGGCAAGGGATACAGTCAAATTATCATATGAAGGGGGCTAACCGATGGTGCTGTCTATGTGCAATTTGGGCGCATTAGAACCGTCTTTATTCCATCTGGGCGTGAACGATGAGGCGATGGGTCGGATTGATGAGGGGATCGCATGTAATAAGCGTCAGCCGGCGGTCCGTATTGTTGTAGCGCAGCACGGATACGTCGCTCGGCTCCACAATTGAAACCTTGTATACCTTGTACTGGAAGGTCTCCGTCTTCGTCTTGATCGTGATACTGTCGCCTACCTCCACCTCGTCCAGACGATTGAACAGCCGCCCTTTGATCCGCATGCGATGAGCGGCGATGGCGGCGTTGCCGACCTCGCCAAGCTTCGTCGTTTCCTTCAGGTGCACCGCCGCTACCTTCATGTTGCTCTCCGTGGCGCCTTCCAGCACGGGCAACAGCAGGTCGATGCTCGGAATTTGGATGGTGGCAATCGCTTGCGGCTTCGGGGATTGCTTGGCTTGAGCCGGCGTCGCGGAGGACGGTGCGGCTGCTGTAGACGATGCCTCTCCCGATGACGGCGTGGTGGACTCCCCTTCAGCCACCCCGGTCAACTCAGCCTCCGGATCTGCCGCAGCCTCAAACTCCGTCTCCGCGAACAAATTCGTCAGATTGTCGTATTGCTCTACTGCCTCCCGGTTCGCCTCCTCCTGCGCGGCAGCTTCCTCCCACTCAGCCAGCAGACTCTGCTCCTGCCTCGTTTCGTACCATTCACTCGCTTTGGGAAACGCTATAATGAAGAGGCCGATAACGACCAACCCGCAGGCGCTCAGCTTGTTCATGTTCAACCTCCCATCTTGGCCGCCGGCTTCACGGCGAATACCCACTTTTTGCTTCCATAAAAGTTAATCCCGACGATCAGCACCGTCACAACAGCTTTGGCCGCCAGCTCGTTCCACATCAGCCAATGCCGGGTCACGGCGAGCAGCGCGATGGACAACGCCAGCGTGCTGCCATTCCACAGGAGAAACCGCAGTCTCCTTCTTCGCTCCACCGCCTTGTCCCGCTTCGCGGTCTCGGTACGGAAAGTAATCGCCCGGTTCAGGAGATAGCTGTTCGCCATTCCGGCACTGTATGCGACAAGCTGGGCAACCGCGTAGTGCATGTGAAAAAAAACAAGCAGAGCAAACACAGCCACATCGATCCCCGTATTCAGCGCGCCGATGGCGCCGAAGCTCACAAGCTGCTTGAGGGTTGTCCGGTTGCCCATCAGCTTATACCATTTGCTTCTCGCGTTCGGCATGCTTCGGACGCTCCCCACCTTCGTTATGGGCGTCTTCATCTCCCCCATGTCCGGTCACCTCCCGAACAATATAGAGCGGACGGTTTTTGGATTCATCGTATATACGCCCAATATATTCGCCGATAACGCCGAGCAGAATGAGAATAATCCCGTTGAACAGCAGATTAAGCGCCACAATCGTCGTCCAGCCCTCTACCGTTGTATCCGTGAAGAGGCGCTGGGAGATGACGATGAGCAGATAAGCAAACCCGCCGACCGACAAGGCGAAGCCGAGGTAGCTGGCGATTTTGAGCGGCTTGTAAGAGAAGCTCGTAATGCCGTCCAAGGCGAAGCTGACCATCTTCTTAAGCGGGTATTTGGTTTCTCCGGCGAACCTCTCCTCGCGAACGTACTCCACACTCGTCTGCCGGAAGCCGATCCAGCTGATCAATCCGCGCACGAACCGATTTTTTTCCTTGAGGCCCCGCAGCACATCGCATACCTTGCGGTCGATCAGCCGGAAGTCTCCGGTATCCAGCGGAATATCGACGCTTGTCATGCTCTTGAGCAGCCGATAGAATGCCAGTGCCGTCAGCTTCTTGAATAGGGTCTCGCCCTTCCGCTTCAATCTGCGGCCATACACCACCTCATAGCCTTCCTTCCACTTCTCGATCATCTCCAGGATGACCTCGGGAGGATCCTGAAGATCGGCGTCGATGACGACAATCGCGTCTCCTCGCGCATAATCCATGCCCGCGGAGATGGCGATCTGATGGCCGAAATTGCGGGAGAAGTCGATCATTCGCACGTTGGCGTCGGCTTCCCCAATCGCCTTCATAATCGGCACGGTACGGTCCTTGCTTCCGTCGTTCACGAATATGAGCTCATAAGGCTTGTCCGCCGTATCCATAACAGCCTTCAGCCTGCCGTACGTATGCTCAATGACTTCTTCTTCGTTGTACATCGGGACGATTACGCTGTAGGTGACGCGCTTCTCATTCATGGCAAGACTCCTTCTCCTTGATCTAATTGCATCGCTAGAATACCCAGCTCGGGAACCAGCGAAGCAGGACATCCACATACCACTTCGGCACAATCATGCCCGACAGCGCGGGGTAGAACAGGATGAACATCGCCGCAGCGGCAGCCGCATAGCCGATCCGAGCTTTGCGGAAGAACGGGCTTCGCTCCTCTGCAACGCCCAGCACATACACAATGCTCAGAATCATAAACGGCACCATGGCAAAATAATGGTAAAGAAACGTCTCGCGCGGCACAAGCATCCACGGCACATATTGCGCCAGAAAAGCGATCCATACCATATACATCGCTTTGTCCCGGCGCTTCACGCTGATGGCGATCGTGAGCAGCATCGCCGCGATCCCGAACCACCAGATGACCGGATTGCCCATAGCCACTATTGTCGATTTCAGCTCCGGCGCAAGCCCGTCCCCGGAATAATACCAGACTGGACGCTTCATGAAGGGCCACTCCCACCATGACGAGGAGAACGGATGCGCCGATACAAGATTGCTGTGATAGTTGTACATATTGACCTGATAATCCACTAACGCCTTCCAGGTGTAGCCGCCCTGCATCACCGACAGAATGGGAAGGTACGACAAGGCGTAGATCCCGGCGGGAACCGCGATATAGAACACCAGGCACGCGGCGAGAGTTGCCAGCGTATAGCGCGGGAATACCGATACGATTCGCTTGAGCGCTTCAGCATCGAACGCTTCCGCCTTGCCTCCGTCCTCACGAAGCTTCCGCCTTGCAGCCAAATATTCACGATAGCGGTCCCATAGCGAGAGGGCCAGCATAATCGCAAGTCCCGCTCCGCCATACAATACAATCCATTTGGAAGCGACGCCTAGTCCGAAGAACAGACCCGCAAGTCCCAGCGGCACAAGCGTAGCGGCCAGCTTCGCCTTGTAGAAGCTGAGCGACGCGTATTTGTTCATGAAATGGAACATCAGCATGATGAAGAATACGCCGTACACGTCGATAGTCGAGATGCGGGTTTGGGTGAAATGCATAAAATCGGCCGCCAGCAGACCCGCTGCCAGCGCGGCAAAGGACGTTCTGCCGAACAGGCGCCTTGCGGTCATGTACAGAATCGGAATCATGGCGATGCCAAGTGCCGTGCCCGCAATCCGCCAGCCGAACGGGTTCAGCCCGAACAGCTTGATGCCCGCCGCTATAATGATTTTACCCAGCGGGGGATGCGTATTCTCGTAAGCGACAATGCCTTCGATATTCTCCGACGCGGTGCGCGCGTGATAGATTTCATCGAAATAGCTGCCCTTGCGAAAGCTGTGCTCGTATTGCGCCAGCGACTGCTCGTCGAACAGATTGGCGACTGCACCCCGCTTCGCCTCCTTCGCCTCATCGTCGTTCACATCTGCGATGGCAAGCGGCTCCTGGCTGCCGGCGGCATAGAGAGCCAGCTCATGAATGGAGAAGCCAAGCTGAGTCGCCGTCAGCTTCATGTACCGCGCTTCGAACGAAGCCGGATGCACCTTCCAGGCGAATACCGCGACATGGCTGCTGTCCACCTCCAGCTTGTTGCTCCACTGGCCTGGCTCGTTCCCGAATTCCAGCGTATACTTGCCGGTGCCAACGCCGCCGAAGGTCGTCACGCGGTCCAGCGCGACAGGCGCCCCTAGATCAATATAGAAGCTCTGCCCGGTACGGCTGGGCTGCCATACCGACTCGGGACTGCTGAACGAGCCCAGATTAACCAGCGCGACGAAGGCGTACACCCCGGTCAAGCCGCCCATCCACCACCAATCCTTGCGCTTCATCCTATTCTTGCCAGAAGCGCGCTCTTCTATCGTATCCTTTCGCTTGAAAGCCGCTAACAGCCTATCATCGGCCGCCCTTCGGTCATTCGCCGTCAGAGGCTTCATAGCCTTCAGACGTCCTTGCCCGTACAGGTCGTAGCCTACGTACAGCATATACAGCAGCAGGCTCAAATTGGCGATCGCGCATAGCAGCACAATGCCATCGTTCGGCACATTGGTTGTATAGGCGCTATAAGCCAGCACATAGCTCATATTCACGAAATTCGTGAGGGTAAACCCGAGGAACAGCCCAAGCATTCGCCGGTCCTTCGACTGCACATAAGCGAACAAGCTCAGCAGCAGGAACGGGAACATATACCTCTCGTGCATCTTGGTCACAAGCAGGAAGACAACGGCGATCAGCACCATCGCTATATAGAACGAGCGGTCCCCTTCATTACGTCCCCTTCCAAGCCGCGCATACAGCACCGCCAGCACGACAGCCGCCACAATGAACAGGTTGCCCCAATAGCCAAATGGCATAAAAAGCCACTGCTCCGTAATCGGCTTCCAATTGGAGCCGCTTAGCGAATAGAGGTTGAACGCGTTTAAAGTCGCGTACGGGTAAGAGGACAACGTACCCTTATACAGCTCATACAGTCCTCCCAGTCCGCTGCCGCTCCAGAAGAAAGGCAGCGCAAGCACAAGAAACGTGCCAAAACCATAATAGGCGCTGATGGCCACATTCCTCCACTTCCTGCTGAGCCAGAGCGCAAGCAGCAGCACAGGCATAAAGATGAACGCCTGCGGCTTAATCAGCGCAGCAATGGCATACCAGACGGAAGCCCGCCCGAATTGGCGCTCCGCGATGCCGCATATAGATAGAGTCAGCACAAACGCGAACACGGAGTCGACCTGCCCCCATGCCGCAGAATCCAGTATTACGGCCGGATTAAACAGCCACAGCAGCGCAAGGCCAACCGCCGGCGCGCCTCCCAGCTTCTTCAGAGCCGTCCGGTAGATTAGAGCCGCCGCTCCAAGATCAGCGAGAATAGCGGGCAGCTTGTACAGCAGCAGCTCAGCCCCTGAGCCGGATGTTATGCCAAGCCAGCTCTTGATATGTCCCAGCGCGAACAACACATAGATGTAGCCTGGGGGATAATCGACGAACATATCGGTATGGTAGAAGCCCGCTATGCCTTCCAGCACGGCTTGATTGGACCAATGCATGAACAGGGCCACATCATTGGCATAGCCGCCATGGCCTGCCGCGATATACAAGCGAATCGTAAGCGCGACAGCAAAGCCCGCCGCAAGCAGAATCGGCAGAGCGGCGCCCCGTCCCTTCCCTCTGCCCAGCCGTTCCTCGCCGCGCAGCAGCCGGGAATAAACAACGGCGAACAGCGAGGCGAACAGCCCGGCATAGATAAGCGTGCTCAGGATCGATATCTTGTGGTTCTGCTCCTCCTCGCCGCCCGAACCCGTCTGATCCAGCGCGAACAGCTCCGCTCCATCAGGCGCGTTCGCCACTTCAGCTACCTCAACGGCATCGAACCAGGCCCGTCCCTCATTCAGGCTGCCATATCCGCCAAGACTGACGCCGAACAGCAATTCCTTCTGCTCGCGTCCCGTCTTGCCGTAAAACTCCAGGTGCGCCCATTGTCCGTTCGTATCCTTGAACTCCGGGTAGTACAGCGCGGTGCCGTCCACGTATAAGTGAGCTCCCGTCGCGTCTTGGCGAACTCCCTCCGTCTTCACGTAGCCCGAGAACCGGTAGCTCGTATTCGGCTTCACCTTAATGGTCTGCACAAGCCGCGCGTGATTGTCGCTCGTATTATGTATGTATGCGGCCCGCTCTCCGTCATAAGCCTCGTTCTGATCCAGGCCGTAATGGGATACGCCCTCATCCTTCACCCACGCTTCGATCGTCCAGCCGCTGGGCAAGCTGCCATCCGCCAACTCGAAATTTCCGTTGCTCAGCAAATTGTCCGCCGCCAAGCTTCTTGTCCCCGGCACGATCGCCAGCAGCAGAAGCAGCGCCAGCAGTATCGCGGTCAGTCGGGAATAGCCTTTGCACATTGTGATCACAGATCCTTTCCAAGTACGCTGACTAACGATTATGGCTGTCAAAAGTTATCAAACTCATAATCACTTTATCGAATGCGGCATTCATGGTCAATCCCATTGGCAAAAATAGGTGCGCCGGGAGCCCTTCTACCCCCGGCACATATCGCGTCAGGCTGCGCCTGCCGGCAGGCGACCTATAATTTCGCCCTGATGGCGTCCACAAACTGCCGGGCTCGAACCTCGTTGGTATGCGCCTCGTGAACCCATCTGAAGCCCGCTTCCGTCAGCCGTTCTCTCTCCTCGTCCGCTGCCGCGTAATACAATGCCTTGCTGCTTATATTCCCGCTGTCGCAAGCGACAAAGTGCTCCCCGTCCCGGAAGCCCAGCTCCTCCACATCCCGGTTAGGTTCAGCCAGCATCAGAGCGCGGCAGCCCGGAATTTCCAAGAACTTCGCGACCGGTATGCGCAGGGTGCTCCCGCAGGTGAACGAGATCATCGACCGGTTGATCGCTCTTGCATAAGCCTCCTTGACGAACAAGCCGGGCCGATCCGCCGTCCGATGGCCGGGATGCTGGAATTGGACGAAGCCTTCCACGCCCCGCATACGGGACGCGACCGCCCGCCTGAAGGGGTATTTGTCCTCCAGCAGCCCCATTAGGGAGAAGCGGATGTCCTTCGGCAGACCGTAATCCTTGATCAGCTCCTTGTTAATGCCGAAGGGCAGCCACTCGAAGCGCGAGGCGCATTCGGGGAACGCGTTCAGGAACGGATATTTGCTCGCGGAGAAGATGATGTCGGGCTTGGCGGCGCGGTCGAAGTACTCCCGTCTCTCCTTGGGATTGTAATGGATATCAAGCACATAGCAGGCCTTCAGGATATCTACGCGATCCAGATTGCGTATGCGGGGGGCGAAGGCGTTCCTCCACTCGAAGTCGTAATGGAAAATCACGTCCGGCTTAAAGTCGAGGCGGGACAAAATATCAAGGATATCCCCGTCCTTGGTCCAATAGTGGACCTTGGCCGCCTCGCCAATCGCCTCCAGCATATCGAATTTATGCTGATGCTTCGGCATGGCATCCGCAAATCGCTTGGCGAGCATCAGAACATTCAGTTGTTTCGGCTGCTGCTGCATGGACAAATAAGTTCTCCTCCCGTCTCCGCTTACTGGTTATCCAGCCATTGCTCCGGCGGCACGTCCCGCAGCTTGCGAGCGGGATTGCCGGCCACAATCGTCCTGGCAGGAATGTCCTTCGTCACGACGCTTCCGGCGGCCGCAACGCCGTCCTCGTAGATCGTTCTGCCCGGCAGAATAGTGGCATTCGCTCCGACGCGGCCGCCCCTCTTGATCGTCACGCCCTTGAATTGTCCGAAGCGGGCGCTTGAGCGGGCGAGATAATTGTCATTGGTCGTTGCTGCGCATGGCGCCACAAATACATGATCCTCCAGCTCCGAGTATGCGCAAATATAGCTGTTCGTCTCCAGCTTGCAATTGGAGCCGATCCGGCAGTCGTTCTCGATAGCGGCACCCCGGCCAATAATCGTCTTCCTGCCGATGAATACCCTCTCGCGAACAGTAGCCAGATCGGCGACGAATACATGCGGCGCCAGCTCCGCCCCCCTGTATATGACCGCTCCCGTTCCGATCGTGCAGCCTTCTCCGATGATCGAGGGCGCCAATGCCTCGCCAACGGTTGTCGTCGCGGAGTTGGCGGCCCTCATCGGCAGCTTGCCGATGACGGCATGATCGTGAATGACCGCGCCGCTGCCGATGAGGGTGCCGTCATGGATAACCGCATGATGGCCAATAACCGCGCCTTCGCCAATAATAACGCCTTGGCCGATAACGGCGTGAAGCCCTATTACTGCCTGCTGTCCCATGCTCCCTTACCTCCTTGCGTATCTTCTCAGCTTATCTGCAATGTAGTCCTGCTGCTCACGGGTCAGATGGGGCGACATCGGCAGCGCAAAGGAAAGGTCGCATATCCTCTCCGTAACGGGAAGATCTCCACGCTTCATCCCGAAGGCTCGCATGGCCTGCTGCAGGTGAAGCGGACATGGATAATAGTGTCCCGTCGAGATGCCATGGCGCTTGAGCTGTACCGCCAGCCGGTCTCGATCCTTGGTCAGCGCGACAAACAGATGATACACATGCCGGCTGTCGTGCGGATCGGCAGGCAGCTCCAGCGGCAGACCATCCAGTCCCTGGCGGTAATAGGCCGCAGCCTCGCGCCTCCGCTCGTTCCATTCATGAAGCTTGCCCAGCTTCACGCGGAGCGCGGCCGCTTGCAGCGGATCAAGACGGCTGTTATAGCCAACCTCCTCATGGAAATATTTTCTCCTGCTTCCATGATGGCAGAGCAGACGAATACGATCGGCAATCGCTTCATTGTTGGTGACGACGATGCCCCCATCGCCGTAGCCGCCCAAATTTTTGGTCGGGAAGAAGGAGATACAGCCGATGTCTCCGATTGCGCCCACTGGCCGTCCCTTGAACGCTGCGCCGATCGCCTGGCAGGCGTCTTCAATAATGAGCAGATTGTGGCGCTCCGCAATGCTTTGCAGAGCGTCCATATCGGCAGGCTGCCCGAATATATGAACGGGAAGCAGCGCTTTGGTCCGCGGCGTAACCTTCGCCTCCACATCGTCCGGATTCAGATTGAAGGTAGCCGTATCAATATCGGCGTACACCGGAATCGCTCCTACCCTGACAATCGCTTCCGCCGTAGCAAAAAAAGTGAACGCAGTCGTAATGACCTCGTCGCCGGCGCCTATGCCCGCCGCCTCCAGCGCAAGCGTCAGCGCGTCCGTGCCATTCGCTACGGATATCGCGAATCTCGCTCCCGTCAGCGCCGCAATTTCCTTCTCCAGAAGCTCCACCTCTGGTCCACCGATATAGACGCCGCTGTCCAGAACGCGCCGCATGGCGGCGTCAATCTCCTTCTTGAGCTCCTTATACTGCGCTCTCAAATCAATTAATGGGATATTCAACGCCTTCACTCCATCCATGACATGCCCCTCATCTCGAATTGGTTCAGCGGAAGCTTGACAACCTCGCCGCTGGCGATGGAACGATAGATCGCAAAAACAATCTCAAGCGCCGGCAGGGTATCGACCGCCTCAACAAGCGAGCCGGCACCCGAACGGATGGCTTTCGCCAAGTCCCGATATAACGGTGTATGGGATATGCCCTCAGGCTGCGGCACCGGCACAGCGTCCTTCTCCGCGAATTGCCACAGCGCCACCTTATCCAGCAGCGCCCCTTCCAGCTCGGCGGACCCCTTCTCCCCGAATAACGCGATGGATGTGCCAAGGGAGGCTGGATAAGCGTTAGTTGTCGCTTCGATGAAGCCAATCGCGCCGCTTTGGAACGTTAGTACGGCGACTCCCGTGTTCTCCACTCCGATATCCTGTCCGAAGCTGGCGGCTCGCGCGTAGACCGATTGAACGGGACCCAGCAGCCATTGAAGCAGATCCACATAATGAATGCATTGATTCATGAACAGTCCCCCGCCCTTCGCCCAGCTCTCGCGCCATGGGCTTTCCTTGAAATAGGAGAGACTGCGATTCCAACGCATCTTCACAACGCCATGGCCAATGGCGCCGAACCGGCTGTGCTCCACCGCTGCCTTCATCGCTTTCAGCTGAGGCATATAGCGCGCCTGGAACGACACCGCCAGCTTCAGCCCTCGCGCCTTCGCTTCTGCGACGGCCTCTCTCGCTTCTCTCATAGACAACGCCAGCGGCTTCTCCACCAGCACATGCTTGCCCGCGCGAAGCGCCTTCAGCGCCAGCTCCGAATGGGAATCGCTGCTTGTGGCAATGACCACAAGCTCGGCGTCCGACTTCTCCAGCAGCTCATCAACTGAGCGGAAAGCCCGAACAGCCGGATAGATCGGCCTGCACTCCTCAGCGAAACGGAGCAGCCTGCTCTCGTTCAGGTCCAATACTGCGGCAAGCGTGAGGGCTCCCTCCAGCTCAGCCATCGCAGCGACATGCTTGCCGGCGATTTGGCCGCATCCGATAATCGCGGCGCGCAATGGTTCCATGATCGCCCTCCTCCTTTTTATCTATCGAACGTTACCGCTCCATTAGTATATGAATAGGCCGAGAGATTGCTATGGACGAATCTATCATTCTTGCGAATTAGGTCCCTCTCTAGCCGAATGCAATATGCCATCCAGACGGACCGGTCATACGCTAAGAGTAAGAGAAGCAGTCGAATGATAGGGGAGGATGTTTGTATTGAAGATAGCAACCGTCGTTGGGGCCCGTCCCCAGTTCGTCAAAGCTGCTCCGCTTAGCCGAGCGATTCGCCAGCACCACCAGGAGCTGCTGATCCATACCGGACAGCACTACGATCCATCATTGTCGGATGTTTTTTTCCAGGAGCTGGGCTTGCCCGCGCCGGACATTGAGCTTGGAGCAGGCTCTGGCTCGCATGGCAGCCAGACAGCCAGAATGCTTGCCGGTATAGAAGAGGTGCTCATTCGGGAAACGCCCGATCTGGTGCTTGTGTACGGCGATACAAACTCCACTCTTGCAGGCAGCCTTGCGGCGGCGAAGCTGCACATACCTGTCGCTCACGTCGAAGCCGGTCTGAGAAGCTTCAACCGACGCATGCCGGAGGAGACGAATCGCGTGCTGACGGATCACATGTCTTCCATCCTGTTCTGTCCAACGGATGATGCGGCGGCGAATCTGCGGAGAGAAGGCATCAGCAAACACGTGCATATGGTTGGCGACATTATGTGCGATGCTGTGCTCGCCTTCCGCCCTATCGCCGGGAAGCAATCTACGATACTGAGCCGTCTGGGACTGTCGCCCAAGCGCTATAACGTTGCGACGGTGCACCGCAATGAAAATACGGACTCCGAGAGCAACCTGCGCCATATTCTAACAGCGTTAGCCCGGCTGGACCGCCCCGTTGTGCTTCCGCTTCATCCCAGAGCGCGCTTTTTCCTTCGCAAGTGGACGATGGAATCGCTGCTGGAGGCGTCCAATCTCATTGTGACAGAACCGCTGTCCTATCTGGATATGCTCCACTTGACGGGCAACGCGCATGCGGTGCTAACGGATTCCGGCGGCCTGCAGAAGGAAGCCTACCTCCTTCGCGTTCCCTGCGTCACGATGAGGCGAGAGACGGAGTGGGTCGAGACCGTGGCCCATGGCTGGAACCGACTTGCCGCTGCGGACACGAACAGGATTTGGGAAGCGTACAGCAGCTTGAACACGCCGGAGCATCACCCCAGCGTATTCGGAGATGGCAGAACAGCCCCGCGGATATGCCATGCAATAGAACAATATATGGAGGGATAGAAGAAGCCTGCCGCGTACAATCGCGGCAGGCTTCTATGGTTGGCGTTCCAGCTCCTGATACAGCAGATACAGACGCTTCTCCATTTTCTCCCACACATACTCCTCATCCATGGCCGCAAGGGCTTGCCTTCGCATGGCTGCGAGAAGCTGTCGGTCGTGGTACAGCTGCGCAAACAGCTTGGCATAATCCGCTGCTGACGGACTGCGTCCCGCCACAAGCCCGCAGCCATGCTTGCGCAGCAAAGCCGCCATCGCAGGAGCATCGTTCACAACCACGGGCACGCCGGCGTTCAACAGGCTGAACAGCTTGTTCGGCAGCGCGTTGGCTCGATTCTCCGAGCCAAGGTCGAAGTAGATATATCCAACATCCACGCTGCTCCATTGTTCGCCGAGCCTCTCATAGTCGACCCAAGCATAGTCGATGAGAGGGTGTGAACGAAGGCGGTTATCGATGAGCGCCCGCTCCGCCCTGGAGGCGTGCTGGCCTTGTCCCAATATTTTGAACCGTACATGCAGACCCGCCTGAGACAAGCTGTCCAGAATGCCAATCATGCGAGCTGGATCGCCCTTCTCCCTTTTCACCATGCCTTCATAACCGATGATCATAGGCCGCTCCATAGTAAAAGGAGACGAGATATCCGGCTCTGCCAGCCGCTCAAGCCGCTTCGGCGAATTATAAATAACGACAACAGGCACCTGCGGATACCGTGCGGCATATAGGGAGGCGATGTGATCCGATACCGTAATGAGCCGATCGGTCTCCTTCATCAGCTCTCGCAGCAAGGGTGTATCCTTCTCCAGCTCATGGGCGTCGAATATTACGCTGACCGGTCTCCCCTGCTCGCGCCAATAGCGCTTGGCCTGCACCGCTTCGTACAGCGTTTCCGGCTCATGGGCATGATAGACGTCGGCTCCCGCATCCCTTGCCTTCACGAGCAAGCCATCCAGCTGATACGGCAACGACAGCTGCTGCAGGCTGCGCAGCATGGCCTTTTCGGCTTTCGCCTTCTGCAGGTCTGAAGAATAGCTCTTGGCCGTGTACGGCATGACCGTAACCTGATCCAGCAAGAATGAAGGAGCTTCGTATTGCTTATCCTTCAGCGGAGCCTTGTTCACATTCAGCAGCACCCCATTGTATCGGGGCGCCAGAAGATAAACCTCATGCCCAAGCGCCGCCAAGCTTCTGGCCTGCTTCCGGAACACTCTGGCGTCAAGAAAGGAATGCCTTCGAATCAGCTTGCATATTTTCAATCTAGGCTCCTCCGATCAGAAGCTTTGCCCGCGATGCCATCCAGCCGGTATTGTGCGTACAGCTCCTCATGGTCCTTCATCCACTCCGCCAAACGCCTCAGCATCTCCGGATAATCAGGCACAGGATAAGGGGCCATATCG
Organism: Paenibacillus sp. PL2-23; assembly: GCF_040834005.1. NCBI lineage: Bacteria > Bacillati > Bacillota > Bacilli > Caryophanales > Paenibacillaceae > Paenibacillus > Paenibacillus sp. PL2-23. Next base: position 2,201,448 of record NZ_CP162129.1, on the reverse strand, counting down.
CTTCTCGTATTGAGCAGGCTTTTGTCGTGCTGAAGCTTGTCGCAGGGCTCTATGTCGACATGATGCCCGTTCCGGAACGCCTCCCTGAACAGCATCAGCAGCTCATGCTTGGACACCCTCTCGCTGGCAGAGAGATGAACGATGCCGTCAAGCGGATTGGCCAGCATACGATCTACGAAGGAGGCGAGCTCTAGCGTCGTAACGCCATTCCAGTAGACCCTGGAATAGCCGCTGAGCTTGCCCTCCTGCATCATAAACCAATGGAAGAGGCCGATACCGTCCCGCTTGAGTTCGGGTCCGATAATGGATGTCCGGATCGTAAGATGTCCCGCTTGCATCACTTCTCCCAAGCTTTTGGACACGGCATACGCGGAGGTGCCATCAGGCTCAGCCGTCTCGTTGTAGGGTCCGTCCTGCCCCGAAAATACGCAATCCGTGCTAATATGAATAAGCCGATAGCCCAGCTTATCCCCCCACTCCGCCAGACGATGCGGGAGAAGGCTGTTAATAAGCCTCGCCTCCTCCGCCCGCTCCGCCGCCGCGTCGTTCAGTATGCCGGCCGCATTCACAACGGTATCTGGCCGGAGCTGGCTCAGCGCGGCTAGCAGCCTGTCATGGTCCCGCAAATCCAAATGCACCTGCCTCGTGTTCAGAGGAGAGTCCGTTCCTCGCCTCTTTACAGCCGTTACGTCATGGCCCCGCTCGGTCAAATACTGCACAAGCATATGCCCCGCCATGCCGCCAGCGCCTAATACGACTACCCTGCTCACGCTCAGCCCTCCCTGTATCTATATTCCATACTCCTCTTACGGAAGAGAACGGCCGCCACGGCCAGCTCCGAGCCTCATCCAATTGCCATGGCCCGCCAGATGCCTTGTCACATTCCGGGTATCATAGATGAACGGCGCATGAGCAGCCAGCATATCAAGGGGCAGAGCGCTATGATGTGTGGCGATGATCACGACGTCCATTCCTGCGACCCGCTCTGGCGTCAGCTCTACGCTTGCCAGCTGGTCCTCGCCCAGCTTCAGCTGAGGAATATAGGGGTCGTGATAGAACACATTCGCCCCCTCCAGCTGCAGCAGCTTCATCAAATCAAGCGAAGCGGATTCCCGGCAATCGGCGATGTCGGGCTTATACGCAGCTCCATATACAAGCACATTGCGGTCAGACAGCGAGCCTTGTGCCATCGCTTTTTTCAGCTGCTGGACGATATAGAGGGGCATCCTGTGGTTCACAGCGTTGGACATGCTAATAAACTCAGAGGTCAGTCCATGCTGCTTCACCTTCCATAGCAAATAGGAAGGATCTACAGGAATGCAGTGGCCTCCAATTCCAGGTCCGGGATAGAAGGGCATAAAGCCGAAAGGCTTCGTTCCCGCGGCGTCGATGACCTCCCATATGTCCAGATTCAGCTCGTCGCTGAGCATCGCCATTTCATTAATAAATGAAATATTGACGAGCCGATAGGCGTTTTCGAGAATTTTGGCCATCTCCGCTGCATCCGTGCTGGATACGGGATGAACGCTCGGGAACACCTCGCCATACAGCGACTGGACACGGTCCAGGCAATCCGACGTTGTGCCGCTGACGATTTTGGGTATACGCTCTAGAGGGAAATGGCGATTGCCGGGATCCACGCGCTCCGGAGAATAAGCCAGATAGAACCCGTCGCCCGCCTTCAGGCCCGATCGTTCCAGAAGCGGCAGCAGTACCTCGCGAGTCGTGCCGGGGTAGGTCGAGCTTTCCAGCACGACCAGCTGTCCCCTCTGGAGACGATGGCTGATCTGGGTCGCGGCGATTGTCAAATAGCTGAGATCCGGCGTGCCGTATGTTGTGAGCGGTGTCGGCACGCAGATGATGATCGCTTCTGCCGCTTGAATAGCTCCGTGCTGGCTGGTCGGGAGGAAGCGCTCGGTTCCCATGGCTTCCTGTATGCTCGTATTGGAGATTTCGTGAATGTAGCTGATCCCCCGCTGAAGCTTTTGAATTTTGCCCATATCGGGATCGATGCCCAGAACGCGGAAGCCTCTGGAGATGAACAGGAGCGCCAGTGGAAGACCAACATAACCTAAGCCAAGAATCGCAACCGTCTTCACATGCTGTCCATCCGGTATTAACCCGTCTTGTTGTTCATTCATACTTTCAACCATCTCGTAGTCTCTCGCCTTCTTTCCAGCCAGGTTTTCAATTAGCTAGAATTACCATATGACGAAATGGTAGAAATGGAATGGACGAATGAGCGTTTCCCGCGCAAAGAGGCTGACCGCCTAATTGGCGATCAGCCTCTTGCCTTCGTACTTCATATTCTATTCCAGCAGGCGATGTCTGCGCTTAACGCTTGTGGACTTCATCAGGCCGTCTCCGGTCGCGTCTGGCTGCCCTACCGGGAAGATGCGCTCCACCATCGCGTTAAACTCCATAATATAATTTTGCACGGGGTATCCATGCGCGCTGTCATTCATATAGCTGCCCATTCGCATGACGAAATCGGGATTGGCGGAGATGTAAATATTGGCAATCTGTGGATGGGACTGCTTGACCACCGAAGCGATCTGCCCCTTCAGTTGGGCAGTCAAATGCTCTTCTCCCGTGGACATGGCGCTCATGCGTTTGCGCTCGTCCCGGTTGTCATGATCCATCATCCCCATTTGGGTTCGGCTCATTATTCTGGCGTCCCCTTGAGGCAATTCGTCCTGCAGAGATACCGCGACATACGCATTTTTATCGGCCAGCATCACATACGAGACCTTTACGCCGTCTATATCCTGAATACGGTTGGCGATTTGCTCGCTCAATTCCAGACGATAATTCTGATGAGACCCGATTACGTTATTATTGGTTTGCTGGCTGCCTCGCACCCGATTTTTTTCGTTTTCGTTATCATGCGCGAACCGCTTGTCCCGAATCACATTGCCGAAGCTGTCCATCCGGACCTCATTCATCCGAATATTTTTATTGCCGAGATCGCCTTGGTATTCGCTGCAGCCGCCAAGCATCGTGCCGATCAGCACGCTGGCGGACAGCGCCGCTAACTGTTTACGCATAGGCTTTCCTTACCTCCTCGTGTCGTCGCTTCCAGCCTTCAAAGCCTCGCGCCGTGCGCCGCGCTTCGATATTGGGCCTGATCCTCTATATATTTTGCAGTTTGCATACTCGCTATTCGGCTTTCGGCTGCATTGACTTTTTGCCGCCGGCATCTTATATTAGTATCAAGTATTAGTACCTGGTGCTAACAATTAGAGCGAGGTGAGCCGTTTCATGACAACTACCCTGCAATCGAACGCGTGCGTAACCGCAATTGGCACTTATGTCCCCGGGCACATCATCACGAACTCCGATTTGGAGAAGCTGGTGGACACAAGCGATGAGTGGATCGTCCAGAGAACGGGCATTCGTGAACGCAGAGCCTTATCGCAAGGAGAAGGTGCCTTTGACCTTGTCGTCGGCGCCGTGCACAACATGACCGAGCGGTACGGGATTCCATTAGACGATGTCGATTATATTATTGTCGCAACCTCCACTCCTGATACCGTATTCCCAAGTATGGCTGCCCGCATTCAATCCCGCTTCGGCATTAGCGGCTGCGGCGCCGTCGATCTGCAGGCCGCCTGCGCCGGCTTCACTGCCGCGCTTCAGCTTGGCAATGCTCTGCTGCTGACGGGTATTTACCGCAAAATATTAATTGTCGGCGTCGATGCGTTGACCACAGTGACCGACTATACGGACCGCACGACATGTATATTGTTCGGAGACGGCGCGGGAGCCATGCTGCTGGAGCGAGCTTCGAGCGGAGGCGGAGGCTGTATGCTGGCGTCCTATTCCGACACGGACGGCTCCGGCGGGCACCATGTTTATTTGAGCAACAGTGCGAATCGCATCGATGAGCATGAGCTGCTGGATCATGGGAAGATTGTGCAGAACGGGCGTGAGGTTTACCGCTGGGCCGTCAGCCACGTGTCGGAGGGCATACGCAAGCTGATGGCGGGCAGCGGCATGGACGCGGAGCAGCTCAACTGGTTCGTGCCGCATAATGCCAATCAACGCATTATCGACGCTTTGTGCGAGAGAACTGGCTTTCGTCCGGAGCAAGCCTTGTCCAGTATCTCGCGCTACGGCAACACCTCAGCAGCATCCATCCCTCTTGCTCTGGATGACGCGGTCAAGGACGGCCGCGTACAGAGCGGCGACACGCTGCTGCTCTATGGCTTCGGCGGCGGACTGACGCAAGCCGGCGTCATTATGCGCTGGTCCCTTTAGCTTAGCCAACAAAGAAGGATACAGCTTGTGCGTGCGATTGCCGCGCGCATAGCTGTATCCTTTAGAATCCATTTATGATTTCATATAGGAGATGATTTGTGAGCCGATGCCGAAGTCCACTCCGACTTTCCCCATACGTACCGCTACCTGATGGGCCAGCACGACGGCATTGACGCCGCAGGAGGCGAGCACCATATCGTATTCGTCCTTCCGTTCCTCGAGCACTCTCAGCGTATCCTCCATCATTCCGTTGCGCTCGAACGGCAGCGTGAACGGGATGGTCAGGTTGAAGGGAGGTTTAATAAGCCGCTGCTTCGTTCCTCCCGCCCAGCGGGATACCAGGACAACACGAGCGCCTTGCTCCGCAAGCATGCTCCAGAAGGGCTGATATTGGACCAGCTCCCGGTTCACAATCGCATTGCAGACGGCCTTGGGCTCCAGGGCAAAATGCTGGAATATCCGGTTTGTCAGCGCCCGCTTGTGATTGGGATGGGCCCGGATTACATTATCATTTTGAGCCAAAATGCCTACGATATCGGCTTCGCGAATGGCTGTCACCAGCTGATCCCGGAATGGAAGGTTGGGCAGCCTGATGCCCTTCCTGCCTTTGTTCGCCTCCTGCACCCACAGCTGCTTCAGTGTCTGCTCCATTGAATATACGGAATCCTGCGACAATACAAAGTTTTCCCCGTCACCAATGCGTACGAGACAATAGGGCTTCTTCTCGACGAGCGCGTTCCTCAGGCGGGATATGATTTCATCCTTGCCCAGCAGGCTCTCGTTCGGAATATGTGCAATCATGTGCAATCCTCCCAGTATTCAGATCCTCTCATTCTTCGTCCTGATAGTATATGAGTGGAATAAGGGAGGGATTGGACAGCTGCCCGCGCCAAGGGTCTGTCTATGTATACATTTCACTGCCCGCCGCCTTGAACGCTTCCGCCTTCTCCTTCATGCCGGCTTCGATAGCTTCGGAGGTCTCGAGTCCGCTGCGCGCCGCATAATCACGAATATCCTGCGTAATCCTCATGCTGCAAAACTTCGGACCGCACATGGAGCAGAAATGCGCCGACTTGGCCGCCTCCGCCGGCAGTGTTTCGTCATGGTAAGCCATCGCCCGCTCGGGATCCAGCGACAGATGGAATTGATCGCGCCAGCGGAACTCGAAGCGAGCCTTGGACAAGGCGTCGTCTCTCTCCTTCGCTCGGGGATGCCCCTTCGCCAGATCCGCCGCATGCGCCGCTATCTTGTATGTGATCACGCCCTCCTTCACATCCTCCTTATTCGGCAACCCCAGATGCTCCTTAGGGGTCACATAACAGAGCATCGCCGTTCCGAACCAGCCGATCATCGCCGCGCCAATCGCGGAAGTAATATGATCATAGCCCGGAGCAATGTCCGTGGTCAGCGGGCCCAGCGTATAGAATGGCGCCTCGTCGCATACTTCCAGCTGACGTGTCATGTTCTCCTGAATCAGATGCATCGGCACATGTCCCGGACCTTCGATCATGACCTGCACATCATGCTTCCAAGCGATTTTGGTCAGCTCTCCCAGCGTCTCCAGCTCCGCGAACTGCGCCTCATCATTGGCGTCCGCGATGGAGCCGGGACGAAGGCCGTCGCCGAGCGAGAATGACACGTCATATTGCTTCATAATGAGGCAGATCTCCTCGAAATGGGTATACAGGAAATTTTCCTTATGATGCGCAAGGCACCAAGCAGCCATTATGGAACCGCCCCTGGAGACGATGCCCGTCACGCGCGCCGCCGTTAGCGGAATGTACCGCAGCAGCACACCGGCATGAATGGTAAAATAATCAACCCCCTGTTCCGCCTGCTCAATCAGCGTATCGCGGAACACCTCCCAGCTCAGATCCTCCGCTTTGCCGTTCACCTTCTCCAGCGCCTGATAGATCGGTACAGTGCCTACGGGCACCGGTGAATTGCGCACGATCCACTCCCGCGTCGTATGAATGTTTTTGCCCGTGGACAAGTCCATAATCGTGTCGGCTCCCCAGCGAGTCGCCCATGTCATCTTCTCTACCTCCTCCTCGATGGAGGAGGCAACCGCGGAGTTGCCAATATTGGCGTTAATCTTCACATGAAACCCTCTGCCGATAATCATAGGCTCGCATTCAGGGTGATTGATGTTCGCCGGTATGATCGCTCGTCCCCTGGCTACTTCATCCCTGACAAATTCGGGCGACATGCCCTCCCTTATCGCAATAAACTCCATCTCCGGCGTAATGATGCCCTGCCGCGCGTAATGAAGCTGGGTGACGTTACCCCCCTTTTTGGCGCGCAGCGGCCGGCTGTTCACGTTCGGGAAAAGCTCCGCCCCTCTCTCACGGGCTCTCTCGGCGGTCGTAAAGCCGTTATCCTCAGGCTTCACCTCCCGGCCCTCATACGCTTCCACGTCTCCGCGTTCCATAATCCAGCCTTCCCTAAGCTTCGGCAGACCTGCGCGAACATCGGCGACATAAGAGGGGTCGGTATAGGGACCGCTGGAATCATATACGAGGATAGGCTCATTCGGCTTCTCCTGCCCATCCCTGCCCGTACTAGGGCTCAGCTCAATCTCCCTTACAGGCACTTGAATGCAGGGCTTCGAGCCTTGCACGTACTTCTTGCGGCTTCCTGAGATTGGTGTTGTTTGCATAACAAAAAAACCTCCTAAAATGGAATTGGAATTCCACCTGGAGGCATACTCAGACCTATAAGAAAGTTTCAGCTTGGCAAGAAGGCTCACCCATGCAGACTATACTAACGGCAAGGCATACCGCCAGCCGCTAGCTGCGACGAGCCTGCGCGTCACCGATGGAACGATAACAACGGCTTGCGCTCGCAAAGCTGTATTCCCACTTTCCTACGCTGGCATGACCCAGATCAGGTTCAAAGGGACCAAAGCAATCGCTTTATCTCAGCCTTTCGGCGCCCCTAGTGGATTTCCTTGTTACAATATACGATTGTCTGGCAGCTATTGTCAACCTGTCATACAACTTTTTATGTGAACGATACCGTGCCAGCCTATAGCTTGATCTTCTGCTGGAACAATCCCGCCTGTCTGGCCGCCATATAAATAATGACGATGAGCGGTCCGATAAATACGCCGATGACGCCCACCAGCTTGAAGCCCACGTATAGGCTGATAAGGGCCGACAAAGCCCCGATTCCAACAGAATCCCCCAATATTTTGGGCTCAACGATACGGCGGAATACGGTAATGAACAGGAACAGAATAACGAGTCCGATGCCTGTATATACATCACCTGTCAGAATCAGATAAGCCGCCCAAGGCACCAGCACCGACCCCGTGCCCAGTATCGGCATAATGTCCACGATAATAATGAGCAGGGCAATCGCCATGGGATATTTGATATCCAGGATAAGCAAGCCCGCAAGGGAAATTACGTAGGTCATGGCGCTTAAAATAATCTGCGAGCGAAGGAAGCCGAATATGGATCGGCGCAAGTTATTCAGCATCTGATCCACCTGCGGACGAGACGATTCATCGAACAATGACAGCACCGAGGCCTTCATCGTATGGAGGCTGAAGCTGAACATATAGACAGCGACCAGGAACACGATAAAAAAGATGAAGACGCCAGGGAGCGAAGAGGCGAACGACACGACAGAGCTTGACAGCTTGCCCACCATTGTCGTGATGGTGCCGGTGAGCTTCAGGAGGTAGCCCTCCAGTGTCTCGATAGCGTCAGGCGGAAGATTCTGGTACAAGCCCCGAGCATCCACCAGGAGCTGGTCGACGATTTCGCTTGCGTTTTCAAAATATTGCGGAACCTTCTGCAGGTACGCGATCAGCTCGGCCACTATTTTGATGCCTAGCAGCACAATTAAGCCTATAAGCAGAACGGTGAACAGCGTGCTGGATATAATAGCCGCGACGAGCCTGTTCAGCTTGAAGCGCCTCATTAGCATACCGTTCAGAGGCTCCAGGAAGATGGCCACGACAAGGGCCAGCAGGAACGGAGCTCCAACTGTGAATGACAGATAAATCAACAGCAGGCCAACGGCAATCATCACGATCGTGCGAATGGACATGCGGTTTCCCTCCTCTCCCAGATTCTATTCTAATTTCGCGCTGCGCATGAGAAAATTCTCTTCCTTGTAATACATATCTTTGACCAGCAGATTGGGACCGCAGCACGATGCCGCCGGGCAATGGCAATTAACGCTTTGGGCCAGCGGATGCTCCAGCCAGCGATTGAACAGCTCGTCCAGACTGGAGTCCGCAATGTTGCCGAACGCCGGCACATCAGAGAAATCCGTTACGAATACGTCGCCCGTGAACAAGTTGACATTCAGCCGGTTGCGTCCGTCGGGATCATTCCTCACTGTCACATTGCGCTCTTGCGAAAGCCTCTTAAGCAGCGCCCGCTCCTCCGCATTGTCGCTGCACTGGTAGAACGGAAGTGTGCCGAAGAGCATCCAAACCTCTTGATCTCGAGTATCCAGCAGCGTCTTGACGGCTTCGCTCATCTGCTCTCTTGAAATGACGGGCAGATCCTTGGCGAAGGAGCTCGGATACATGGGATGCACCTCGTGCCGCTGACAGCCCATGTCGACAATTAACTGATGGATTTGGTCAATCTTGTTGTATGTGCGGTAATTAATCATGGATTCTGCAGACACCAGGACACCTGCGTCGCTGAGCCGGCGAGCGTTGTCGATCATACGATTGTACAGCTTGGTGGCCGCTTCCAGCGAGACGCTGTGTCCCGACTTCGCAAAGCCGATTTCGTGGAAGTCCTTCGCGCTCGTATAGTTGAAGGAGATATGCATAACATCTAGATACGGAGCCAGCTGCTCATATCTTGAATAAGGCAGCGTCACATTGGAATTAATCTGAGAACGGATGCCCCTGCTTCTTGCATACTGCAGGAGCGGCACCATATATTCGCTTACCGTGCGGCCAGAGAACGTTGGCTCGCCTCCCGTTATACTGATCGTCTCCAGACATTCCACCTCATCCAGTCGTCTCAGCATGTCAGCAAGCGGAAGCTTGTCCGGCTCAGCCAGCACTAGCGTGTCTCCGACCGCACAATGCTCGCATCGCATATTGCATAGATTCGTGACCGTCATCTCAACACTGGTCAAACGGTGCTGCCCGTATTGGCGAAGGGAACGAATAGGGTCCCAGGGGTCATTGTCCGGCGAAAGCGGGGTTAAGGCAGAATGAAAGCTATGATTCCTTGCGTTTAATACGTTCATGATTCAGCACCTGACTTCATATTCTCGTAATTGCGTATTCTTTTATTGTAATGTCCGCGACAGCAGGAAGCAAATGAAGTATGCGCAGGCCAGCAATAGAAAAAGGAGCCGCTTGGCCCCTTATATGCCCGCAACCAGCGGCTCCGAATACTCCTCTTCATTCACGCCGACAATCATCGCCGTCAGCTGCGTGGACAGGTCGATTTCGTATGGCGATTTCAGCTCTTCTCCAGCCTCATTGTATAGGACTCGCACGGTTGGACGATGCGGATACGTGTTGTTCAAGCCGGCGACAATACCTCGCTCGCCGCTCTGCAGCCTGACGTTGATGCCGATGGGATAGATCGCCACCTTGTCCCGGAACAGCTGCAGCATGCGCTGCTCGTATAAGGTGCCCGTCCCTGCGTACAGCCGCTCCACCGCTTCATGCGGCAGCATCGGCGACCGGTAGACCCGGTTCGTCGTCATCGCGTCGTAGGAGTCGACAAGCCCAACCCACTTGGCGTAGTCATGTATTTCATTGCCCTTGATGCCGCGCGGATAACCGCTGCCATCCAAGCGCTCATGATGCTGGAATGCGCAATGAGCCACAAGAAGCGGCAAATTGGGCTCATCCTTCAGCAGCTCGTAGCCGAGCTGGGCATGGCGCTTCATCAGCTCGAACTCTTCCTTGGTAAGCGCGTCCGGCTTCTGGAGCACCTGCATCGAGATTTGCGTCTTCCCGATATCATGCAGGAGAGCCCCCAGCCCAAGGGTCATCACCTCGTCTCGCGAGTAGCCGTTCGACATGCCGAGCAGCGTCGTATACACGCACACGTTCAAGGAATGCTGGAACAAATAGTGGTCCACTTGCCCCATATTCATAAGCATAATCATAGCGTCCTTATGATTGGACAGCTCGTCGATAATGGAGTTCATCATGCTGCGGAAGGGTGCGGCGATAAAGGGATAGGTAACGCCCTTCTTCATCTTGGGTCGATCCATCATCTCGCGGAAATTGGTGCGGATTTCCTTAATGGCCATCCGGAACGTTTCCTCGCTAATAATGGAAGGCACCTGCACGTCCTCCGTGCGGGAATCCTCTATGTAGACATACTGAACGCCGCATTGCTCCAGTCTGGCGATCAGCCGGGACGTAAGCTCCATGCCGTCGCCAAGAAGCACGATGCCTTCAGCGGAAAATATTTTTTTGGCTAGCTTCATGCCGGGCTCGCACTTCGCTATGGGCAGCAAACGCATTTCGGTCCATCCCCTTCATGACTTCTGTACCTTATACATCGGAGTAAACCGTATATATTGTTAATTTACGTGAAAATGCGCCCAACTGCAACCGTTTTGTGCTAAATTTCGACAGCTTGCGCCACGAAAAGTCGAACCCAGCCTTTTTGTTCATGTTCCATAAGTCCAGTTATCAGCACCGGAGCTCAAGTCGATTGTGGAATCCAGTTCTGTACTCGACAAGCCGCAATCGCATCCTCCCGCAGCAGCTCGGAGCCGATAACGTCTCGAATAAACTCTGGCAAATAGAACCTGCAGCTCTCCGTATCCGCAAGGGACTCATAGCCTACACGGAAGCTGAACATGTCAATGGTGCCAACAACGTACAGCCTTTCATCCTGCAGCGGCTCTCCGTTCGCCAGCACGCTTACAATGCGGCCCATAGGCTCCCGGCTATGGTCATAGCGGACCGTCATGCCGTCCATAGCTAACGTGCCAAGCACCTCTCCGCGGAATCCGAAACCCTTGATCGGCTTCGTCACATAATGCGCCAGAAGCGCTTGCTCCAGAGCCAAGCGAATATGTCGACCTGCAATGACAATGCGAGACGGATTAATAGGGGATGGACACAAGGCGTGCAGCTCTCCCGCTGTCACCTCTCCACCAGCCAGGCCGCCCAGCAGCTGCCCCGTATTGACCAGACCGATCTCCGCGTCCGTCCAGCGCCGCAGCCCTCTTGCCAGCAAATTAGCGAGGGGCGATTCCGCGTCCGTTCGCGCCGGGAGCGGCTCCTTGAGACGCGTAATAACTCGGCTTAACGTTCCCCTGGCCGCTTCGTTGTGAGCGCGGATGACCGCATCCGCCTCAGCCCGCTCCGGAAAGGCCCCCGTAGGCACACAGGTCGCCCGAAAGCTTGGCCTGCTCGTATCCGCATCCCAGCCGATTTCAACGCGGCCCAAATAATCGCCGAATTTGCCCGCCGCGCACACCGTCGTTGTCCCTATAACCAGAGGCTCCTCCAGCAAATGATGGGTATGCCCGCCAACAATGAGATCAATGCCGTCAATTTCCTCCGCCATCTGCCGATCGAGCGTAATGCCAAGATGGGACATAACAATCAATATATCGCATTGCCCTCGAATGGCGCTCACCTGCTCACGGATAGCGGCCAAGGGCTCCGTGGTCGTCCAGCCCAGCAATGCGTAGAATTCCGCAAAATTGGCCGTCGCGCCGACAAGACCAACCTTCAAGCCATTTTTTTCAATCAGAATATGCGGCCGCATCCAAGCCGGTCTTGCTCCTGTACTGCTTATCTTCATGTTCGCACAGACAACCGACAGCTTGGAGGTCGTGCCATAGAGCTGCTCCAGCATATCCGCGGAGCAGGTGAGCCCCTCGTTATTACCCAGTGTTATGGCCTCATATCCCGCCTCTTGGAGCAGGTCCCGGTTGACCCTTCCGCCGGTGCCCTCCGATTCCATCCGCATTCGGTCCATATGATCGCCGCAATCAACGGCAAGCACCCGATGCGCCCCCCACACCCTGCGTTCCTCCGCTATCATGGTAGATATCCGAGCCGCGTTTTCCAATCTGCTATGAATGTCATTGCTGTGCAGAAGTATAATCTCTGTATGCTGCAATGTGTGGGACATCCTTCCTGCGCGCCTCCTCAGTCTTCAGTCAATCAAGCTCGCTACCCTCCGATTTGGGACATGCGCCGATCCGTCGGCACATGGGACAGGTCTCCGTCCGCCAGCTTGGCTGCCATCTCATGATTTTCCGGCTTAATATCCATCGCTCTGGCGAACATTCTCTTCATCTCGCTTACATCGCCAAGCGCCGATTTCACATTCAACTCGTCAACCCAATACAGGCAGGGCTTCAAATTCCCATCAGCGGTCAAACGAAGTCTGTTGCAATTTTTGCAGAAATGATCACTGATAGGATGAATGAGCCCGAACGAGCCGATGCCCCCCTCCAGCTGATAATCCTCGGATGGACCATTGCCTTTCACTTGGTCTCTGCTGGAGAAGCTGTAGCCTTGCTCCTCGGCGATCTCCAGGACGCGCGACAATGGCAGATACATGCTGCGCCAATTCTCATCGGCGTGGCCGATGGGCATATATTCAATGAATCGGACATGCAGCGGCTGCTCATAGGCCATCTTCAGGAAGGAGGCAATTTCGTCTTCATTAATTCCTTTGAGCAGCACGCAGTTGAGCTTGATGGGATGGAACCCTGCTTCTGCGGCCGCCTCAATGCCCTCCATCACTCTGCGAAGCTCGCTCCGTCTCGCGATAAAAGCAAATCTCGCGGCATCCAGCGTATCCAGGCTTATATTCACTCGATTCAATCCGGCCGCCTTCAAGGCCTTCGCCTGTTTGGCCAGAAACACACCGTTTGTCGTCAGCGATATATCGTCAATGCCGGGTATGCTCGCGAGCCTTCCGATTAGCTGATCCAGATTCGGCCTGACCAGCGGCTCTCCTCCGGTTATTCTCAGCTTCTGTATGCCCAGCGCCGCACCGGCCTCTACAACCTCTACGATCTGATCGTAAGAAAGCAGGTTAGACGATTCCGTGAACGCCATTCCTTCCTCCGGCATGCAATAGACGCAGCGCAAATTGCAGCGATCCGTCACAGATATTCTCAAGTAATTATGAATGCGACCAAATCTGTCGGTCAACGCTTCCATGACTACGCCCCCTCTCGTGCTCTCGTCCCTCTCGTACCTATTAGCATAACATTTTTTCGACGATTGTGGTATTCTAGAGACACGCAAACTACTTAATCATGAAAGGTTTTATGACATGACATATGAATGGAAAATAAAGCTATTCGCAGGCCTGCAGGAGCGGCTGGGCAAGGCTGAGCTCACTCTGCAGAACGATCGAGGCCTGATGACCGTGCGCGAGTTGAAGGAGGGGCTGGCTGCAGCATTTCCGGAGCATGCCTCCCTCATTATGATATCATTCGCCGCGCGCAATCACGTTTATTCCTCAGACCAGCAGGAGCTGCGCGCCGAAGACGAGCTGGCGCTGTTGCCGCCCGTATCCGGGGGAGAGACTGAGGAGGAGGCGACAACTGAGCAGGAAGAGCGCTACGTCATCACGTCACAGCCGATCAGCGTCGAGGCTGTAACCCGTAAGGTTATTGTGAAGGAGCATGGCGCCTCCATCGCGTTTGTAGGCACCACAAGGGAGTGGACTGAAGGCCAGCGCACCGTTCATCTGGCCTATGAGGCGTATGAGCCCATGGCGCTGGCTATGATGCGTCAGATCGGCGACGAGATAGACGCGCGCTGGCCAGGCACGCTCTGCGCCATTACGCACCGAATTGGTGTAGTGGAGCTAGCAGAGACCAGTGTCGTCATCGCCGTCTCGTCGCCGCATCGCGACAGCTGCTACGACGCCAGCCGATACGCTATTGAGCGGCTCAAACAAATTGTTCCCATCTGGAAAAAGGAAATATGGGCGGACGGATCGGAATGGAAGGGCCATCAGAAGGGCCCCTGGGATCCAACAGCTTCATTAGAATAGAGCAATAGAACGGGAGGACGGCGGCAACGATGAAGGAATGGACGACAGACAGCTTGCAGGATCGATATTCACGCCAAATCCGTTTCTCCCATATTGGCCGCGACGGACAAGCACTGCTGCAGAGAGGGCGAGTCGCCATTGTCGGGATGGGCGCGCTTGGCTCCGCCATATCCCAGCATGTGGTCCGCGCCGGAGTCGGCTATGTACGCATCATTGACAGAGATGTTGTGGAATGGAGCAATCTGCAGAGGCAGATGCTCTACACAGAGCAGGACGCCTCTGCGCTGCTTCCGAAGGCCGAAGCGGCCGCAAGCAGGCTGAGAGAGATGAACAGCTCGGTCACGATTGAAGCTCACACCGCCGACCTGACCTCCTTGAACGCCGATGAGCTGCTTGGAGATGTAGGGCTCATTCTCGACGGGTCTGACAACTTCAGTGTTCGCTATCTAATGAATGATTACAGCCTGCGGTCCGGCATTCCCTGGATCTATGGCGGGGCTGTGGGCGCGTCCGGCATGACGATGACCTTCCGTCCCGGCTATACCTCTTGTTATCGCTGCTTGTTCCCGGAAGCCCCTGCTCCCGGTACAACAGACACTTGTGATACGGCTGGCATTATCTCCCCCATTATAGACATTATTGCTTCTGTTCAAGCCTCTGAAGCGCTCAAATGGCTAACAGGCAATATCGCCGCGCTGCATGGCACCTTGTTTCAGGTCGATCTGTGGAACAATTCCTGGCTTCCGCTGCAGATGGGAGAAGCTCGCCGCCCAGACTGCCCCGCATGCGGCAAGGGACAATATGACTACTTGAACGGCGGCCATTCGGAGACCATGGCCGTTGTTCTCTGCGGCAGACATTCCGTACATGTGACGCCTGCTGCTCCCGCCCATCTGGATCTGGAGCAGCTGTCCAGATCGCTTTCCGCCGCAGGCCCTGTTTCCTGCAACGCTTTCCTGCTCAAGCTGGAGCTGCCCGCTGGCATGTCATTGGTCTTATTCAAGGACGGAAGAGCCCTCGTTCAAGGGACCGAGGATTTAGCAAAAGCAAGATCGATTTATGCCGAAATATTAGGCGTTTAGTCGTATTTTGCGATGGCTCATATTGCCATTTCGTGAATTCATTGTTACTATAGTGAGTGAAACTTTTTAATACTCCTATCCTACACGAGTGCTGAATCTAATTTCTGAGGTGTCTCTATGCGTATACATATTACCGATATCATTGACGGAGACCAACTGAGCGGCGATGTCTTTAATGATTATGGGCTCCATGTGCTGTCCAAGGGTACAAAGCTCTACAAAAATGAAATTTCAAGACTGCTTCAGCACCATATCGATTTTGTAGATATTAGAGACCGCGAGAAGTTAAGTGAAGCGAGCTCTTCCGCGGAGGCGGCTCCTGCGGACGCTCGAACGCTGGAATCAACGGTTAATCCCAAGTGGCTGCCTAAGGTTCAGCCTATTTACGAGAACGCTGTCAAAAGCTTTGAGAAGTTTTTCGCCGCTGCGCTCGAGACGGGCAAGGTAGACGATCAAGAGGTAACAAACGTGCTGCAGCCGCTATTGAACAATCTGCAGCTGGAACGGGATGTCGTCTCCATGCTGCTGCTTCTTAACACACAGGACGACTATACGTACCAGCATTCCGTTCAGGTCGGTATGTTGTCCTATTATTTGGCAACTTGGCTTGGCTATCCAGCTGGAGAAGCGGTGAAGATTGGCAAAGCTGGCTTTCTACACGACATCGGCAAGTGCCGCATCGAGGATGCCATCTTGAACAAGCCAGGCAAGCTGACGCCTGAGGAATACGAGCTGGTGAAGCGGCATACGGAGTTCGGACATGACATCATCCTTCAGTCCTTCGAGGATACATCATTAGCGCTTGGGGCTCTTCAGCACCATGAGCGGATCGACGGAAGCGGCTATCCAGGCAAGCTGTCAGGCGATGAAATCCATCCCGTTTCCAAGATTATCGCCGTTGTCGATATTTACAGCGCGATGATTTCGGCTCGCGTCTATCAGGAGGAACGAGATCTTCTATTCGTGCTGAAGGAGCTGCATCGACTCAGCTTCAAGGAGCTGGATCCAGTCGTCACACATACCTTCATCAAGCATATGATCCCGAACTTTATAGGCAAACGGGTGAAGCTGAGCAATGGAAGCATCGGGATCATCGTCATGACTCATCCCACTGAATTTTTCAGCCCTCTGATCCAGGTTGACCAGCGCTTTATCGACTTGACCGCTGAGCGCGAATACGAAATTACCCACGTCTACATGTAGCTGACGTAACGTATACAAGAGAATAGCCCTGCTCGCCTCAGTGAGGCGGGCAGGGCTATTTGTTTTAACCGATGGAGCCTTCCATCTCGAATTTGATCAGGCGGTTCATCTCCACCGCGTACTCCATTGGGAGCTCCTTGGTGAATGGCTCGATGAAGCCCATAACGATCATTTGCGTCGCTTCGTCCTCTGTTAATCCGCGGCTCATCAGGTAGAACAGCTGATCCTCGGAAACCTTGGAAACCGTAGCTTCGTGCTCAAGCGTAATGTTGTCGTTCAGAATTTCATTGTAAGGAATGGTATCCGATGTCGACTCATTATCCAGAATGAGCGTATCGCATTTGATGTTCGCCTTCGCTCCGTCGGAGTTGCGTCCAAACGATGCGAGACCGCGATACGTCACCTTGCCGCCATGCTTGGAGATCGATTTGGATACGATCGTCGAGCTTGTGTCAGGAGCCAGATGCGTCATCTTGGCGCCGGCATCCTGATGCTGGCCTTTGCCCGCTACGGCGATGGACAATACCATGCCTTTGGCGCCGCGGCCGCGAAGCACGACAGCTGGATATTTCATCGTCAGCTTGGAGCCGATGTTGCCGTCGATCCATTCCATCTGAGCGTTCTCATCGGCAACCGCACGTTTTGTTACGAGGTTGTAGATGTTCGGAGCCCAGTTCTGAATCGTCGTATAGCGGACGCGGGAATCCTTTTTGCAGAGAATCTCAACAACCGCGCTGTGCAGCGAGTTCGTGCTGTAGATTGGAGCTGTACAGCCCTCTACATAGTGCACGGAGCTGCCTTCGTCCGCAATAATGAGCGTACGCTCGAATTGGCCCATGTTCTCGGAGTTGATGCGGAAATACGCCTGCAGCGGAATTTCGCATTGAACACCCTTCGGCACATAGATGAAGCTGCCGCCCGACCATACCGCGCTGTTGAGAGCCGCGAATTTGTTGTCGTTCGGAGGAATGATGGTGCCGAAATATTCTTTCATAAGCTCCGGATATTCACGCAGCGCCGTATCCGTATCTGTGAAGATTACACCCTGCTTCTCCAGATCCTCTTGCATGCTGTGGTAGACAACCTCGGATTCGTATTGCGCCGAGACGCCCGCGAGGAACTTCTGCTCCGCCTCCGGAATGCCCAGCTTGTCGAACGTTTCCTTAATTTCCTGCGGCACCTCTTCCCACGTCTTGCCCTGCTTCTCGGAAGGCTTCACGTAGTACTGGATGTCGTCGAAATCCAGATCGTCCAGATCGCCGCCCCAACGAGGCATTGGCATCTTGTTGAATTGCTCCAGCGATTTCAGGCGGAACTCCAGCATCCATTCCGGCTCGTTCTTCATTTCGGAGATTGTGCGAACAATTTCCGGCGTAAGACCTTTACCCGACTGGAAGATCGCTTTATGTTCGTCGCGGAAGCCATACTTATACTCTTCCATTTCCGGCATTGATTTTGCCATGGTGTCTCACTCCTTATCGTAATGTTTATTGATTTTCGATGCCTTTGCGGAGCGCGTTCCAAGCCAGCGTGGCGCATTTGATGCGCGCCGGGAACTTGTTCACGCCCGACAAGGCTTCGATGTCTTCATTTTCCTCGAACTCTACGGGCTCGCCCTTCATCAGTGCGGAGAATCTCTCCGCCATGTTCACAGCCTCCTCGAAGGTACGGCCCTTAACGGCTTCCGTCATCATGGAAGCGGAGCTCATGCTGATGGAGCAGCCCTCTCCCGTAAATTTGGCATCCGTCACCTTGCCGTCAACAACCTGCAGCTGCAGCGAAATGCGGTCGCCGCAGGTCGGATTGTTCAGGTTGATCGTCACCGCGTCATCCTCCAGGGTGCCGCGGTTGCGAGGGTTTTTGTAATGATCCATTATAACTCTGCGATACAAATCATCCAATTGCATGGCCGAAGAACTCCTTTGTTTGGATTAGGGCGTCGGCCAACCGGTCGATATCCTCTTCGGTATTGTATAGATAGAAGCTTGCTCTGGCCGTTGCCGATACCTGCAGCCATCTCATAAGCGGCTGGCAGCAGTGATGTCCGGCACGAATAGCAATGCCCTTGGAATCGAGAACGGTCGCCATATCATGCGGGTGCACATCCTCCAAATTGAAGGTGACCAGGCCTACACGATCCTGCTTTGGTCCGTAAATCTCGATGCCGTCGATAGCGGAGAGCTTATCGTATGCATATGCGGCAAGCTTCCGCTCATGACGCTCAATCTCATCCATGCCGATGCTTTCTAGGAAATCGATGGCTGCCCCAAGGCCCACCGCTCCTGCAATCATCGGCGTGCCGCCTTCGAATCGGTAAGGGATCTCCTTCCAGGTGGAGTCGTACAGCTCGACGAAATCAATCATTTCGCCGCCGAACTCGATCGGCTCCATGCCATTCAGAAGCTCCTTCTTCCCGTACAAAGCGCCAATGCCGGTTGGTCCGCACATCTTGTGGCCGGACAGCGCATAGAAGTCAACGCCGAGCTCCCTCACGTCAATGCGCTTGTGCGGGGTGCTCTGCGCGCCGTCCACAACCATGATGGCGCCGTTCCGATGGGCAATCTGGGCAACTTCCTTGATAGGATTGACGACACCCAGCACATTGGACACATAAGTCATTGCCACGACCTTTGTATTCGGCGTAATCGTCTTCTCCGCATCCTCCAGCGAGATCGTGCCGTCAGGCTGCAGAGGAATGTATTTCAGCGTTGCGCCTGTCGCCTTCGCCGCTTGCTGCCAAGGAATGAGATTGCTGTGATGCTCCATCGGCGTAATAACGATCTCGTCGCCTTCGCCGCAGACCGCTCTTGCGTATCCGGAGGCTACAAGGTTCAGAGCCGTTGTTGTGCCTCTTGTGAAAATGATCTGCTCCGGCGTCTCCGCGTTCAGAAATGCGGCTACCTTCGCCCTAGCGCCCTCATAGGCGTCCGTAGCGCGCGAGCCTAGCGTATGAACGCCGCGATGCACATTCGCGTTATCCAGCTCATAGTAACGTTTGACCGCATCAATGACGGAACGCGGCTTCTGGGAAGACGCCGCGCTATCCAAGTAAACGAGCGGATGCCTGTTCACCTCTTGATGCAATATCGGGAATTGCTCCCGTATCGCATGTATGTTCATCCTTCAAGCTTCCTTTCGAGCAGACGCTGCAGCTGGTTCCGCACCGCTTCGACCGAAATTTCCGATACGACCGGAGCAAGGAAGCCGTAAATAATAAGCCGCTCTGCGTCCTGTCTGCTGATGCCTCTCGACATCAGATAATATACCTGCTCGGGATTGACCTGGCCTACGCTGGCCGCGTGACCCGCCGTTACGTCATCCTCGTCAATCAGCAGAATAGGATTGGCGTCGCCGCGAGCTTTCGGGCTGAGCATCAGAACGCGCTCTGTCTGAACGCCGTTCGCTTTGGTTGCGCCATGCTCAATCTTCGTAATGCCGTTGATGATTGCCGAAGCCGTATCCCTCATAACCGCACGAGTGATCATGTTGCTGTCCGAGCTTTTGCCGAAGTGAACCGCGCGAGTCGTCAGGCTCATCTGCTGAGCTTTGTTGCCTACGCTGATTACCTTAACGTCGGAGGTCGAGCCTTGGCCCTTCATGATCGACTTCGTGTCCGACAGCGTGTGGCCGTCATTCAGATCGCCGATAATCCACTCCACGCGTCCATCGTTCTCCACGACAGCGCGGCGGATGGACATGTCGACTCCACCCTCGCCAAGAGCATGTACAGAGCCGTAACGAACGAGCGCTCCCGGCTTCACGAACACCTCTACGATGGCAGGATGCACGAATTCGCCGTTCGCCTTCGACTTGTCCGTTACAACGCAGTCAACGTAGGTCACACGGCTGTTGGCGTCTGCAACGATCAGAATATGAGGAGCGAAGGTCGCGCCCGCGTTGTCATTAAACAACACAGCCTGGAGCGGAAGCTCCACCTCTACATTCTTCGGAACGTAGACGAATACCCCGCCGTTCCAGATCGCGGCGTTCAGCGCCGTCAGCTTGTCCTCGTCCTTGCCTACCGCTTGGAACAGGTATTGCTGCACGAGCTCGCCGTGCTCCTTGCAGGCCGTCTCCAGGTCTGTAAAAATAACGCCCTTGGACGCCAGCTGCGCCGATAATTGCTTCCAGACAACGCCGGAATTGCGTTGAACCAGCAGGTTCTCCGCATCCTCAGCAACAAGCTCCTTCACTTCGGCAGGAAGCTCGGCAAGCGAGGACACAGCCGATGGCTGCTCATAGCTGCCAACTGCGGTCAAATTCCAGCGCTCAATACGTACTTTCTCCGGCTTCGGCCATTCGATGGAGCCGGCGAGCTCCGCCGCTTCGCCGCGAAGGCTGACGAGCCATTCCGGCTCGCCCTTGCCGCGCGCCAGTGTCTCCGCGGATTGGCGGTCAGTCGGAGTGGTTAGTTGTGTGCTCATTTCGTAATCCCCCTTCTCCGATTAAGCCTGGCCGACCGTTTCGTCTTGAATGCCAAGTTCTTCTTTCACCCAATCGTAACCTTCGTTCTCCAGGCGCTGAGCAAGCTCAGGTCCGCCGGATTTGACGATGCGTCCCTGCATCATCACGTGAACGAAGTCAGGTGTAATATAGTTAAGCAGACGCTGATAATGTGTGATGATCAGGAAGCCGCGGTCCTCGGAGCGCATAGCGTTCACACCGTTAGCCACGATGCGGAGCGCGTCGATATCCAGACCGGAGTCAATCTCGTCCAGCACGACGATCTTCGGATCAAGCAGCATCATCTGAAGAATCTCGTTCCGCTTCTTCTCGCCGCCGGAGAAGCCTTCGTTCAGGTAGCGGTGCGCAAATTCCGGGTTCATCTCCAGCTCTTTCATCTTGCCTTCCATCTGGCGGATGAACTTAATCAGAGAGATCTCGTTGCCTTCCTCGCGGCGAGCGTTGATCGCGCTGCGCAGGAAGTCAGAGTTGGTCACGCCAGGAATTTCACTTGGATATTGCATGGCCAGGAACAGGCCAGCGCGGGCTCTCTCGTCCGTCTCCATCTCCATCAGATCCTCGCCGTCCAGCGAAGCGGTGCCGGCTGTCACTTCATATTTGGGATGGCCCATCAGCGCGGAAGCCAGGGTGGATTTACCCGTACCGTTCGGACCCATGATTGCGTGAATTTCGCCGCCCTTGATCTCCAGGTTGATGCCCTTCAAAATTTCTTTTCCTTCAATTTCGGCCTTCAGGCCGTCGATGACAAAATGTGTTGCCATATTATACTGATCCCTCCAAGGTTGGTTTACTTCATCTAATTACTGATTCTCATTTGATTCTCAATAATCATTTTAATATAACTTTTGTTATAAATCAATGTAAGCGGTGCGGCGCATGGCGAATTCCCCCGATTGCTGACCGCCCGCTTATCCCTTCAGCGCGTTCAGAATACGCTCCGTCTCTCTCTCGAATAGATCAACAGTCAGAACAGGCGCCATAGCGGGCTCGGCAACCTCATCCTCCAGCCTTACCCATGATTTGCAGCCCGTATACGCGGGGCGCATCGGCGCGTAGATAGGCTCCTCCAGCCGGAAGACCTTAAGGATCAGCAGATGCAGAGGCTTCTTGCGCTTCCACTTCAGCCGCTCCTCCGCGAACGTATCCGTCCAAATGTGCAGATCACGAAGCTTATCCAGCGTCTCCTGATCGTTAATCTCGATATCATGCGTCGCTTCGGCATAGGCCTCAAGCTTGATGGAGCTGGCTTCCGGAGACCATTCCTTCAGCGTGTCGTCCATCTCCTCCCTGAAGGGCTCCTTCAGCAGCTCCTTCCTCTGATGCTCATAAGCCGGCATGAGGTAGAAGCTGTTGCTCAGCAGCTGAAAGTCGCGCGTTTCCTCAATAATGCCGCCCTTGCGCATCACGATGATCTGCTTTCCCTCCTGCAGCGCCTTCACCGATACCGCCCATTCCTTGAGGGCGATAGCCTCACGGTTCCATTGCGTTTCCATAGTTCCTCTCCCATCCTGGGGCGGCTCCAGCAGCCTCCGCCTTCTTCTTTCTCTATTTTGAAAAAAAGAACGCTTGAAGTCAATCATTGCCGCGTTAAGGTATTCCATGACAAAAAAATATCCATTATACTAAAAGGTATGGTATTTGAACGCCACTATCATTTCGGAGGTGCACGATATGTCTACCTATCATCCCTTGAGCGAACAAGAAGCGATCCAAATCGCGCAGGGCCTCGAAGGATTTTTCCCTCCTGGCGCCAAGCTGGCGTCCAGAGAAATCGGAGACGGAAACTTAAACCTTGTATTTCATATAACGGACAGCGCCAGCGGCAAGAGCCTTATTATGAAGCAAGCCCTTCCTTACGCGAAGGTTGTCGGCGAATCATGGCCCCTCACACTGGACAGAGCCCGCATCGAAAGCGAGAAGCTGCTGATCGAGGGCAAGCTGGCTCCAGGGCTGGTACCGGTTGTTTACAAATATGATCCTGAGCTGTCGCTCACAGTGATGGAGGATCTTAGCGACCATACCATTATGCGACAAGGCTTGATGAACGGGACACGCTATCCGCTGTTCGCCGAGCATATATCCACCTTTATGGCTCGCACATTATTTTTCACTTCTGACCTGGGCATGAACCAGCAGGAGAAGAAGCTTCAGGTGAAAGCGTTCATCAATCCTGAGCTGTGCAAAATAACGGAGGATCTGATCTTCGACGATCCCTATACGGAATCGCCGAACAACAACATTCCACCCGCAGTGGAGGATGCGGCCGCGGCGCTGCGCGCGGATGGCGAGCTGCAGCTGGAGGTGGTCATTCTGCGGGACAAGTTCCTGACTAGCGCACAGGCTCTCCTGCATGGCGATTTGCACACGGGCAGCATCTTCGCGACACCGGCATCCACCAAGGTCATCGATCCCGAATTTGCATTCTACGGACCTATGGGCTTCGATATTGGCGCGGTATTCGCCAATTTGATTCTCAACTATGCGGGCCAGGAGCATTGGAGCGCCGACAGGAATGCCCGCGCTGATTTCCGCCAATACTTGCTGGATACGATCCAGGACACCTGGCGTCTGTTCGATGAGAAATTCCGCGCGCTATGGAACGAGAATGGCGTCGATCGTCTCGCCTCTGCCGCGCCGGGCTATCAAGCATTCTATATGAACCGTCTGCTGCAGGACACCTTCGGTTATGCGGGCTGCAAGATTGTTCGCCGAATCGTGGGTCTCGCCCATGTGGCGGACATTGACCGAATTCCAGACGACGCTGCCCGCGAGAAGGCTCAGCGCCTCGCGCTTGCCATTGGCACCAGCCTCATCAAACGCGGAAGAACAGCAACCACCATCCAAGAGCTGGTGGACATCGTCACAACAGCTTCGGCTGAATAATTCATGAATTGGAATGGCAAATGGATAAGCTAAGAAAAGAGGAACGAAACCTATGAATGAGAACTACGCTGGCCTGCAATCCGTTATTTGGAGGGGCGAACAGCTCGACCTGCTGGATCAACGGCTGCTGCCGGAAGAAATTGTTTATTTGCCCCTTACGACATCGCAGGATGTTTGGGAGGCCATCCGTCACCTGAAGGTGCGCGGCGCTCCGGCTATCGGCATCTCCGCGGCGTATGGCGTCGTGCTCGGCAGCCGCTCCGCGGCCACGCTCCAGGACTGGAGCGCCGCCGTCGCCAAGGAATCAGAGTATCTGGCCACTTCACGGCCTACCGCGGTCAATCTGTTCTGGGCGCTGGACCGGATGAAAGCGGCAGCGAAACGCCTGATGGATTCGGGGCTTGAGCTGGACGCTTGCAAGGAAGCGCTTCTGCGGGAAGCCATCGCGATTCAAAGCGAGGACGAGGAAACGAATAGACTGATCGGCGAGCATGCGCTTGAGCTGTTCCAGGACGACATGGGCGTATTGACGCACTGCAACGCAGGCGGCTTGGCAACCGCGAAATATGGTACAGCGCTTGCCCCCTTCTACCTGGCGAAGGAGCAAGGCATGAAGCTTCGGGTATTCGCGGATGAGACGCGCCCGGTATTGCAGGGCGCCCGGCTGACGGCATTCGAGCTCCAGCAAGCGGGAGTTGACGTAACCCTCATCTGTGACAATATGGCCGGCATGGTTATGTCCAAGGGCTGGGTCGACGCCGTTATCGTCGGTACAGACCGCGTGGCAGCGAACGGCGATGTTGCCAACAAGATCGGCACTTACAGCGTCGCCGTACTGGCCAAGGCTCATGGCATTCCGTTCTATGTGGCCTGTCCGCTGTCGACAATCGACCTGGACACCGCGACGGGTGCGGATATTCCGATCGAGGAGAGAGACGCCGAGGAAATTACCGAGGGGTTTGGCAAGCGCACGGCGCCGCAGGGCGTCAAGGTGTACAATCCCGCGTTCGACGTCACGCCTCATGAGTATGTAACAGCCATCATTACCGAAAAAGGTATCGTACGAGCGCCATTCGGACCTAATCTTCGCAAGCTGTTCGAGCAATAACGGTCTAATGCCGCAGCCCCGGTCCGGGGCTGCGGTCAAGCTCAAGACTAAGAATACGATCAGGGCGGGAATGCTACAGCATTAGGCGCAATGCCTCAGAGCCTTTCATTCCAGCAACGATACCAAGCGATTCCGCTTTGCGAGTGACCGACTCTAAGGGAGCTTCCATCAGCTCCTCCAACGTGCGCACACCAACCGCGCGAGCCGCGATGATTTCCCGATCGCTAAGCTTTTCGTTCAGAAGAGCTACATCGAGAGCTCCGCACATAATGTATCCTCGATCCGTCGAGATGGAAAGGAGAGTCGTCTTGGGCAGCTTCACCTCTGCGCCAAGCACGGTTTCTCCGTTCTCCAGAAGGAGAGGAACCAACCGCATCATATCGTATCCACCTCCTTCGGGCGTAAGTATTCGCAGCATGCCAACCGCACAACCAGTATATGCGGCTATTCGAATCCAGTGTGGATACATGCATATTATGGGTAACCGTCTATAAGTATGGGGTATTGTTCGACGAATCGACTAGAAGAGGTGGCGGGGAGTAGAAGATGACCAAGCAGCAGGATAATAAACACCAAACCTTCGTTTTCCAAGTTGATATTATGGTTGAGTCTTCGCATCATGCTACTGCGCTTGCGAAGCTGATTGCGGGGTTGAACCGCGGCGAATGGCCGGATTATCGAATAACGTCAGGGATTCAGCTAGGCCGCTTAATCGAGCAGCGATCCCAAATGGCGGAAGCTCAAACGCCGATTCCGATTACCCCTCCCAAGGAAAAGGAGAAAGCGAAGGAGACAAGCTCCGCGCAAGCCGAATTCCCGGGGCTGGAGCAATTGCGTTCACTCATGAAAAGCAACACGCTCATTCGCCTGATCGTGAACAGAGGGCTGGGCATTAAGCTGAACATTCCTTGCCGTATCATTAATATCGACGACCATCAGAACATACTGACGGTCTATCATGTTGATGAGAAGCAAGTATATACATTCCGTTTCACCGAAATTGAGGACTTTAGCGGCTAATAAGGCAACAACAAAGGACGATAGATCGGCCCCCGGCCAACTATCGTCCTTTGTTGTTGCAACATATAGGGTTCGTAATCGTCGCTTATCCTGCCTTGAGCATCTGCTCAATATTTTCACTGGGAACTGGCGGGCTCCAGAAGTAGCCTTGCATCTCGTCGCACTGATGCTTGCGAAGGAACTCCATCTGCCCCTCCGTCTCCACACCCTCCGCAATAACTTGAATATTCAGGTTGTGAGCCATCGCGATGATAGCCGCTACAATCTCGGCATCGCTTGGGTCCTGCTGAATATCCCGCACAAAGGAGCGATCGATCTTCAGCCTGTCAATCGGGAAGTTCTTCAGATAGTGGAACGAGCTGTAGCCCGTGCCGAAATCATCCACACTAATGCCAACACCCAGATCCGTAATAGCCAGCAGACACCGGGATATATGGCCGATATCAATCGTCATAGACTCCGTAATCTCCAGGTCCAGATATTGCGGCTCAAGTCCCGTCGTTTCCAGCACCTCCGCGATACGGCGGGCAAGATCATGCTGCAGGAATTGGCGAATGGACAAGTTGACGGATACCGGCATTGGAGGCAAGCCTGCATCCTGCCACTCCTTGTTCTGCCTGCACGCCTCCTGCAGCACCCAATCGCCGATTTGCACAATCATGCCGCTCTCTTCCGCAAGCGGGATGAAGGTCCCGGGAGACAATAGACCGCGTACGGGATGCTTCCACCTGACCAAAGCCTCCACCCCGACCATCTTGCCGCTCACCAGGTCGAATTGCGGCTGGTAGTGCAGGACGAATTCATTGCGCTGAATCGCGCGATACATCTCGTGCTGCAGCTTGAGCCGCTCGAAGGAGGAGTTGCTCCACGTCTCGGAATACAGCATGCAGTCGTTTTTGCCGCTTTCCTTCGCTTTGACGAGCGCAATATCCGCTTTCTTGAATAACGTATACCCGTCGTCCTGCTCCACCAGGTTCGTCACAAGACCAACGCTCGCCGTTATATGTACTGGGAACCCCTTCAGCTCGTAAGGCTCCTCGATTGTCTTCATAATGTCGCGGGAGCGCGCGATCAGCTCCTCTTCGGACTGAATGCCGCCCAGCAGCAAGGCAAATTCGTCGCCTTCCATGCGCGCGACATAATCGTCGCCGGTCAGTCCGCGGTTAAGCCGCTCCGCCACCTGCATAAGCAGCATGTCGCCAAACTCTCTGCCGAATGAAGCGTTGACCAGCTTGAAACGATCGAGATCCAAATAACATATCCCGATCATCCGCTCCTCTTCCTTCGCCCTGGACAAGCTCTCCGTCAGCTTCATCTGGAACAGCGTGCGGTTCGGCAAGCCCGTCATGTCGTCATAATAGGCCATGTAGCGAATCCGCTCCATATTCCGCTTACGGTCGCTCAAATCCTGGCTGATCATGAGAGCCCCGATTACCTCGCCGTCCTGGTGCAGCGGCGCGCATACGACCTGCAGCTCAAGCGGAAAGCCCGAACGATGGGTAATCAGAATATTCTTCTGATGGGTCTTCCCGTCCATGGCTTCTTCCAGCGCTTCCTGCAGCTCCATTCTGCTTCCGGGATCCACCATACGCATAATAGGCTCGCCGATAACATCGTTGCGGTGATAGCCGAGCATTCGACTCGATGCCTCATTCATCTCAACGACCATCGCATCGCGGTTCAATACGGCTAGGGGCACCGCCTCCGAACGTATCAGCGTATCGATAAGCGCGGTATGATAATTGTGCAATGGATTCGGACTATGCCGCTTGAACATAAGAATGACCGCCGTAAGCAGCAGTGAAGCCGCAACCGCCCAGGAAGCCCATCTGTATCTTTCATCGGATATGACCAAAAACGAAAATGCGATCCAGGTCGCAGATAAAACGGTTATCCCCGCGCTAATCGACCATGGCAGCTGCGCGAGCAAATACGCCCGGGGCTGCTGCTTCTGATCCATCCCACTCTCAATCCGTCTCGCCACACACAAACTTCCTTCCTTCATATAAGTCTGTTAAGCGATAGCTAGCATTATTATAAACGAATTGAACGATTTGGCATAGAAATATTTGTTATACGGGGATAACAATGACGAAAAAATAATCGATCGCTGTCACAATTGATCGAAAACATAACTTTTTTATACGCGTTTCGACGATTTCGCCACAGCTGCAATGACGAAGCCCCAGCCCGCGAGCATCGCCACTCCGCCCAGCGGCGTGATCATGCCAAGCTTGCTGAAGCCCGTTAAAGCCAGTATATACAGGCTTCCGCTGAATAGGAGCATGCCCAGGAAGATAAGCCTGCCGCCCAGCAGCGCCCGCTTGCCCGCGCCGACAGCCTTGTCCATAACCGCTATAAGCATCAGGCCAAGCGCCGCGTACATATGGTAACGGACACCCGTCTCGAACACGTCTAAATAATGCTCTGATATCCGATCCTCCAGTCCATGCGCTCCAAAAGCTCCTAAAGCAATGGCAAGCGCAGCATTAACCGCCCCAATTAAAAAATAATTTGGAAACATCTGTTTTCAACCCTTTCAAAATTGTGTATAATTTTCCCAAACCATTGAAGGAGAGAATACATAAATGACCAATGAGCATCAATCGAACGAGCCAAGCTTGTCGAACGAGCCCCAGCACCAGGACAGGAACGCAGCCGGCAACGCTGCCTTTACGCCAATGGCCAACCATGAAAGCGTCCCCCCAGCGAAGCTGAAGCATTCCGGACCCGGCATCGCTTCCTTCATTATCGCTTTACTGGCGGTGCTGGCGTTAGTCATCGGCGTTATTCTTAGCGTAGTAGCAGTAGCCAACTCCACAGACTTTATTGGCGCCACGCCCGAAGAGATCGAAGAGCAGCTGCTCTCAGGCGGCGGAGGCGATGCCGCTTCCCTTATCGGTGCGGGACTGCTGATGATGCTGTCCATTGGCATTGCGATCATCGGCCTTATACTGGCTATTATCGGCGTTGTTATGAAGAATCGCAAAAAAGTATTTGCCATTATCGGTCTCATTCTGAACGGACTTATGGTCCTCAGCGTCATCGTGTTAATGGCTATTGGATTGATGGCCGCCTAAGACTCATCCGCCCAACCATTCTGCCGGAGGAGAACAAGGTCTCCCTGTCCCGCGTCTGCGGTACGGGTGAGGCCTTGTTCATTTATTGTCCGGGCATTCTATCCCTTATGTTTTATTTCAAAATAAATTGAGTAGTGCTGAAGCCTTCCTTCGTTTTGGCAACTGCCAGACAGGCGGGGAACGCTTCCTTCAGCTCTCCCACATGGGAGATAACCCCAATCATTCGTCCTGCCCGCTGGAGGTCCACAAGCGCCGCAATCGCCTTGTGGAGCGATTCCTCGTCAAGTGAGCCGAACCCTTCGTCAATGAGCATCATCTCAATGGATACGCCGCCCTGATGCGCCTGAATGACATCCGTCATTCCGAGCGCGAGACATAAGGAGGCGTTAAACTTCTCGCCGCCAGAGAGCGACTTCACATCCCGATTCTGCCCCGTGTAGGAGTCGTAGACATCCAGCCCAAGCCCGCTCTGCTTGCCCCTCGTCTCCAGCCTGTCGCTTCGCTCCAGCCGGAATTGGCCGTTCGACAGCTTCGAGAGCCTCTCATTCGCCATTGCCAGAATCTGCTCCAAATATTCAATTAGAATATAACGCTCGAACGACATGCGCAGCGCGTTATCGCCCTTCAGCATGGAATAAATGTCGAGCACGCTCTCCAGCTCCTGCTCCAGCCTCGCCATCGCCGAGGCGGCTTGGCCAATCGCATTCGCCAGCCGCTCCGCTTCTTGGCTGAAGCTCCGGAATCCCCCCTCCGAAGCGACCGCTTCTTCATAACGCTCCTTCAGAGCGGCAAGCTCTGCCGCGAGCTGAGGCAGGTCTGCTCTGGCCGCGCCTTGAAGCTCAAGCTCAAGCGCCGCCACGCGCTCCTTCAGCCCCGCAACCTCGGTGCGATAAGCCTGTACGCCAGCGGCCAGCTTGGCAAGCTCCGTCTCGCTTAGGGCAGCAGCCCGATAGGCTTCCTCATTGGCAAATCCCGCCCTGGCCAGCTCTTCCCGGAACCTCTCCTGCGCCATCGCTTGTGCCTTCTCGGCCTCAACGAGCGCCTCCTTCGCCTGCTCCGCATAAGCATTCGCTTCCGACAGCTTGGCGGAAGCTTGCTGAAGCCCCTCCAGCGCACTCTTCCAGCTCGCTTCGAGCTGTTCGAACGCCGTTCGCTCCGTCAGGAGACGAGCCGCAAGCGCCTCCGGCGAACGCAGACTTGCCGGAATACGCTCCAGCTCCTGCTCCAGCGCCGCGCGTGCCGCAGCTCGCTCAAGCATCAGCTTCTGCTCCTCCGACCTCAGCCCCTCCCGCTCGCGCTCCAGCCTCTCCAGCTCTCGCTCGCCGCGCTCCAGCTGCTCTCGCAGCTCCTCAAATCGCTTGGCTTGAAGCTGCTGCCGATCGATCTCCTCCTTCAGCGCCTTCCAGCGGTCGCGAAGCGTTGCCTGCTCCGTCCGCAGCCTGCTTACGAGAGCATCGCCGCAGGCTCTGGCTTCCAGACCAAGCTCCTCCTCCGCGAGCTCACGGAGAAGCTCCGATTGCGAGGAGGAAGCGGCAGCAGCCTGCGCCCTGGCCGTCAACAGCTCGCTTTGCACATGATTGAGCGTATCCAGCGACTGCTGAAGCCTCTCTTTGGTGGGGATCTCCTCCGAAGCATGCGCTTTGGAGGGATGAGCCTCGCTGCCGCAGACGGGACAAGCCTCTCCCGCCTTCAGATGCGCCGCCAGCATGCCAGCCTGGCCCTCCAGCCAAGCCCGCTCCAGCCGCTCATGCTCCGACTTCGCCCGCTGCAGAGCCAGACCGCACTCGCGCTCCAGCTCGGCATAGCGCAGCTGCTCAGCAGTCAATTCGATAAGCCTCTTCACGGCTTTGCCTTGCTGCTCAATCTGCCGAAGCTGCTCCAGCTTAGCCGGCAGCTCACGAGCGGCCTGCTCCAGCTCCTTGAGCTCCGCCTGTGTCCTTATCTTCAGCTCACGCCGCTCGTCAAGCCCCTTCGCCATATCGGCCTGACGCGTCGAAGCGCTTCGCTCCAGTCTCTCCAGCCGCTCGACCTCCTGTTTCCGGGCAGCCAGCGACGCCACCACCGGCGTCAGCTCCATCAGCCGCATAACCTCTCGCTCCGCTTCCCGGCGCAGCGGCTCCTTCGCCGACTGCTCCCGATGCGCCGCACCGGCGGCCTCCATCGCTTGATGGGCGGCCTGCCGCTCCTCTTCCCGCCGCACAAGCCCTTCGCGGCGGACAGTCAGCTGACGGGCAGCTGCCACGGCCTGCTCCTCATAAGGGAGCAGCCTTGCCGCTTTGGCCGCCAGCTCAATCGCTTGCTCCTGCTCCCGAATGCCTGCTTCCTGCTCCGTATAAAGCTCCAGCTGAGTTTTCTTGGCCGCAAGCTCGTCCAGCTTGCCGTTCCGTTCCAATGCCTCCCGGTACTGCCGGTGCGATTCGTCCAGCCCGGCAGATAAGCGCTCCTTGTCTCTGGCCAACACCTCCGCCTGCTCCTTGTAGAAAGCGGCTTCCGTCTTCATTGCGACATATACCTGAGAAGGGCTGTACACCTCTTGTCGGAACGTCCCTGCAAGCGGGCTGTCCTCGCGGCTTGGCAGCGCCTCCTTTGCTTGCTTCATAATCGCGCCCGCTTGTGCTCTGGCTTCTCGCAAAGCATCCTGCAGCTCACGATTTTTCGCTTGAAACCTCGACTCCAACCGCTCGAACAGCTCCGTGCGGAAGATTCGGCGCAATATTTCCTCCTTGTTCTCCGTATCGGAGGTCAACAGCTTGCGGAACTCTCCTTGCGGCAGCATTACAATTTGGCTGAATTGCTCCCTCGTCAGCCCAATAATAGCCAGCAGCTTGGCATTCACCTCCGTGGCCATAAACCGATCAACCGCCGGAGCCTCACCGTCGCTCCCGCACTCATAAAGCTCGCATTTCTCCCCCGTCTCGCTCCGATTATTGCCTTTGCGGTGCTTCATCTGCCGGAATACCCGATACCGTTTGGCGCCTACGGCAAATTCGAGATCAACCGACGTATGCGTGTCATCGTCTGCGAAGTGGCTGCGAAGCATCCGGGTGTCCGAGCGGTCCTCCCCGCTCGCCGCGCCGTAGAGCGCAAAGCAGATCGCATCGAAAATCGTTGTTTTACCCGCTCCCGTATTACCCGAGATGACGAATAGACGGCGGTCCTCCAGTTTCTGGAAATCAATAATTTCGGCGTCGCGGTAAGGACCGAACGCCCTCATCGTTAATCGAAGCGGCCTCATCGCCCTTCACCTGCCTCCTGGAGCAAGGCTCCCCATTCTTTGGCGAACAATGCCTTCTTCTCATCCGAAAGCGGCTGCTCCTTCACCTCTTGATAGAACGCGGCGAATAGCTCGACAGGATCCGTCTCGCTTCGCCGCGGTGCGGCTGCCGGCTTGTCCCCAGCCTGCTCCGCTGAAGCGGCCGCCCTCACTTGGCTGACCCTGTCCACATGCATGGCATTGGGATACACGGCCCGCACCTTCTCCATCGGGAATAGAACGGGATGGTCGCTGATCAGCGTGACATATACGTAGTCCTCATTCACGGGATGCGACTCCAGCTCTTCAACAGCGACCATGACCCTTCGCATGTCGCGCCGAGGCTTCAGCTCCCGCTTCTCTACTTGCGCCGCTCCGGTGCCGTCGATGTTTACTATATAATAGCCCTTATGATGCTTTTCTTCCGAAATGGAATACTTCATCGGCGAGCCGGCATAACGGATCGATTCATCACGCACATAATGCGCCTGATGCAGGTGCCCAAGCGCCGTATAATGAAAGGAACGGAAGTGAGAGGCGCTGACGTACTCCGCTCCGCCAATTGCCAGCGGACGCTCGGATTCGCTTGTATTCTCCGCTGCTTCGCCCGTCGGTGTAACAAACGCGTGCCCAATGAGCACATGCCTGGCAGCGGGGTCCATTCGCGCCTCCAATCGCTTCACGATTGCCCCCATGGCATCGTCGTGCGAGCGAATCGTCTCATCCTCCAGCACATGACGGACGACGGCGGGATCTGCGTAAGGAATGGAATGAAAGCAGACCTCTCCATGCTCGTCGCGCAGCACAACAGGCGGGGCATCCGCACGCAGCTGGCCCACCAGGTATAAGCCGCGGCTCTCCATCATGCGAGTGCCGAAGCTGATCCGATCAGGACTGTCATGATTGCCCGCGATTGCAAGGACAGGCGTATTCAGCTCGATCACGATCCGCTCCAGCGTCTCGTCAAGCAGATCGACGGCATCCGTCGGCGGTACGGCCCTGTCATACAAATCGCCGGCTATAATAACAGCGTCCGGCTTCTCATCGCGGACAGCCTGAATCAATTGCTCCAGCACATACCGCTGATCGTCTGTCATATAGACGCCATGCACCAGTTTGCCCAGATGCCAATCCGCCGTATGCAGCAGCTTCATATAATCCCTCCTCAAATCTAGCTCCATACTCCTATTCTATCATCGCGGCTGCTAGAATCGCCACAGCGGCACAGGATTGGCACAATCAACCATAGTCCCCCGTGAGTTTGGACTTATTTCGTTCACATAACCGCACGTCTCCTGAATATATTGAATAACAGCAACCATTCAGCGAGGAGGTGCTCTGAAATGCGTCCATCGGACAAAGGCATGTTCATTGTTTCACAGGAAGACTGGTCGCTGCACCGCAAAGGGTATCAGGATCAAGCCCGACATCAGCAGAAGGTGCGCGAGGCGATCAAACAAAATTTGCCGGATCTCGTATCCGAGGAAAGCATCGTCATGTCTGACGGCAAGCAGGTCATTAAAGTACCGATTCGGAGCCTGGATGAATACCGTTTTGTATATAACTACAACAAGAACAAGCATGTGGGTCAAGGCGACGGTGACAGCCAGGTCGGAGACGTGCTGGGCGTCGATCCCCAGGCTTCCAAGAAGGGCGGCAAGGGTGAAGGCGCCGGCGATCAGCCTGGCGAGGATATGGTCGATACGGAAATTAGCATCGACGAATTAGAGGATATGTTGTTCGAGGAGCTTGAGCTTCCGAATCTGGAGCAAAAGCAGAAGGAGCAGCTGCAGACAAGGGAAATCGTATTTACGGATATCCGCAAAAAAGGCATTATGTCCAACATCGATAAGAAACGAACTCTTATCGAAAACCTGCGCAGGAATGCCAATGCCGGCATTGCCGGTATTGGCGGTATTTCCCCGGATGACCTTCGTTATAAAACGTGGAACGAAATCGTGAAACCGCAATCCAATGCCGTCATCCTCGCGCTAATGGACACTTCGGGAAGCATGGGCTCGTTCGAAAAGTACTGCGCTCGCAGCTTCTTCTTCTGGATGTCCCGCTTCCTCCGCCGTAAATACGAACACGTCGAAATTATATACATCGCCCATCATACGGAAGCCAAGGAAGTTACGGAAGAGGAGTTTTTCACTCGCGGCGAGAGCGGCGGAACGATTTGTTCCTCTGCGTACCAGAAGGCGCTGGATATCATCGACGGCAGATATCCGACTTCCGCATGGAATATCTACCCGTTCCACTTCTCGGATGGAGACAATCTGACCTCCGATAACGAACGATGCGTTCGGTTGATCTCTCAGTTAATGGAACGCTGCAATATGTTCGGTTATGGCGAGGTTAACCAGTATAATCGAAGCAGTACGTTGATGTCGGCTTATAAGCACATTAGCGATAAAAAGTTTATGTACTCCATTATTAAGGAGAAAGGCGAGGTTTATAAGGCGTTGACGACTTTCTTTTCTAGAAAGCAGGCTCAAGCTTAAATAAATCATGAAAGCTCATGCTTATGATCTCTCAGCGGTTGCTCTCCATTTGGTACCTATAATAGAAAAAGCCAAAGCGGGATAAAAATCCGCTATGGCTTTTTCTATTCAGTATCTGATAAGGTCATCCGAATTGTAGAAGTCCGTTAATCTTCAAACAGAATCTTTCCTGATTTGCTTAAACCTTGGATATTTACGGGAGGATCAATACTCTCCTGGAACACACCGTAGAACAATTTAAGATGACTTCCTTCAAGTGGGTGGTAAGTCAGGCTGGTCTGCTCAGGAATACCTATTAGTCGGACACGGTCTATCTCATCCTGAATTAATCCTACAACCAATCCCCCACTTGGTATATTACCATTCCCAAATCCCCAGTTAATCCATTTTTGTTCATTTTCATTATAACCTATATCATCAAACCAAATGAGTTTGCAGTCATTTATTAGTGGACATTGTGCCTTGAGTACGTAAAATGTTGATTCTCTCGGATCATCAGCAACAATAATTGTCGAGTTATCCTCTTCTGTTATGAGAGCCAAAATGGTAGCATCCTTTAAGGTATCAAGGTTTAATTGCTCGAATATTGTGCTTACGTTTAAATTTATTGGGTTCTTTACCTGTTCCTCATCTAACCTCCGATTAAAGAGTACAAATAGAAGAAGAATCATAAAAAGAACTGCACTAACGATAAATAGCCATTTACTCTTTTGAGAAATCTTCATTGAAACACCTCATAAATTACTTGAAAACCTTTCTTTATGTTATATTTGAATATCGTGACTTGTAATTGGTTGAACAGGTGCAAAACCACCCGTCTTCTTAAATTTCATTCGATGCTCAAAACCGCTTATAGCATCTGAGCAGTCAATATATTCAAAATTAAGCCTGTTCATTTGATCACGCTTTAAATGAACCGAAAGGATACATACTCTTTCCGAATAGCCAGTTGCAGTGTTTAATTGCTCATCCATTGCATCTATAACGAGATGCTTCAGCGGTAATATAGCAAACATATCCCGAGCGATACGTAGGATACAACTACATATATAGTCTTGCTGTATATCGTAATATTGGGTTTTCGTCATTTCTTTTTCAGAAATTTTACCGGTTTTAGTAAGCGTAAGTGCTTTTTGAGGAACAACAGAATTGCTATGCACATCGAATTCAATATTCATGAAATTTGGATTCTCGCAGAAAAACTCGAATCCGCTTCCAAATTCAAGTAAATCATCAAGCGGTGACATTTGATCAATGACTTCGAAAAAAGCATCCACGTCCCCTTTTAAAACACGATTTGCAATAATGTTAAGTTCAAGCCATTCTTGGTAAGCCCTCGTATCTTCTTTCGATGCGTTTTGAATATCCAATAATAATTTATTTTTTTGTTTGGTTTCCGTTTTGAATAGCTTTACAAAAAATCCAGGGCGATAGTTTAGATATTTACTTGTCGCCGCAATTTCAAGTGGCCCCTTCTGATCTCTTTGAAATGGTGCTGGCACATTTTTAATATCAAGCCAATCAATTTCATCATCGCATTCTTTGTGTATCGATTTAATCATTTCAATTCGGTTATCAAACTTCTCAACAATCAAACGATTTCGATCCTTCTCTTCTCTCGCTTGTTGTTCTCTTTGAAGTATCTGCTGATGCCGTTGATACGGGTTAGACCGATAATTTCTTCGTGTGGAGTTAGATGATGTATAAGAAATGCCAGTACCAGGGATACTTGTGGTCATTCGTCTTCGCCCCGAGCTATGGACACTATAACGGAGCCCTTTGCCGCCGAAACTCAGCCCTATACCTGATTTACTAGCAGACATACGGATACCTGGTGCAATTTTAAAACTCCTACGAAACCCAAAACCCATAGCACTTCCCCCTTATAACTTATTGCAAATAGCCTTGTACAACCTTAACGTTTACAGCAGCTCCATCCTTCAACTTCTTAGGAGCGTAATTAGAATTCGCGAGAACAGTGTAACATTTAAGAGAAAGATCATAATCCGTTTTAAGGAATGCTCCGTAGGCTTGTTGCGAGAGCTTAAGTGCAGAATCATTGATAAAATTAATTGCATGAGAATTGTTAGCAAGTCCCAGATTCATCTTTTGATCAGCCAGCAAAACAGCATTAATGTAATTTTTCTGAGAGTAGTACCAACGCGCATCACCAAATGCATTCAAGAAAGCTTGTCTTTCTGTTATCCATTCCATATTCGATGAAACATTGTATGTATATGCCAATAATGTGTCTTGTTCTAGTAGAACAAAATACTGTTTTGCAGCTGCCAAGTTATCTTTATTCATGTTAACTATTGCTTGATCCGCCAATTTTTGCGCAGCGATCGTGTAATAAAAATAATCCACTTTCCAACCAAATGCTGTGGCTTTAGCCTTCAAATAATAATACAAAGCATTGTAGTAACTAGATTGTTTATAATAATAATTGCCTTGCCAGATGTACTCGTCTGCTTCTTTTTCTTCCTCGCTTCTTGTATCAACATATTCGTACGAAGCGGATGACGACGTTGACGAGCTGCTACTACCTCCGTTGTGATAATGATACTCCCCATAACTAAGGCCCCATTTCTCGCAATTCGTCCTGCATGTATGTCCTCCGGATGAGTCTGTCCTTCCTGGATGAGCATTTACAATACTGCTCACAAGTAGGAATAACGATGTACTGATTAAAAAATCTTTCTTATCAAGGTAAGTCTCCCCCATTTTTTTAAATTCCCCACCATTATACATGAAAATGAAGAATTTGGAACTAGCTACTTAGGGCAGAAGCAAGCCCTATGTCTTATAGTTAATGATAATATCCCCTCATCCATGGGCTCCTTCGAGAAATACGTTGCGCGCAGCTTCTTCTATTGGATGACGCGGTTCCTGAACTCGCGCTCTGAATGCCGACTCTTTTTTATGAGAATCTACTAGTAAGAGGAAAGCATTGCATGAAATAGTATTGAAAGTTAAGATATGTATAGCACAGATCAGCAAATCTAGTTCTTATTCGACGCGATTCGCATGGGGGGGAACGGTTGTTTTGACGAAAAAGGTCGCAATACTTGGAGGCGGCGTTGCCGGAATGAGCGCCGCGCATGAGCTTATGGAACGGGGATACAAGGTCACTGTGTATGAAACACGCGCCATACCAGGCGGCAAAGCACGCAGCATGCCTGTGCCGGGATCGGGCAAGGATGGACGGCGAGATTTGCCCGGCGAGCATGGCTTTCGCTTCTTCCCGAGATTCTACAAGCATGTTACCGATACCATGAAGCGTATTCCTTATCCAGGGAACCGTAATGGCGTGTATGATAACCTCGTGGAGGGAAGCCAACTCGGCATGGCGTTCTTCAATTGCCCCATGCTGCCCTTTCTTACTAGACTCCCTCATTCTATCAAGGAGCTTAAGCTGCTGCTGCATAGTCTGTTCGACAACAAGCTTGGGCTCACAGCCGATGATGTGGAGTGGTTCGTGGACAAGCTCTGGCAGGTCATCTCCAGCTGCGACGAACGGCGCGTTCTGGACTATCAGAGAATTCCCTGGTGGGATTTTATCGAAGCGGATAAGCGTTCCCCTGCATTTCAGAGCGTCTTCACGGGATTAACCCGCATTCTCGTTGCTGCCAAGTCAAGAGAAGCCAACACCTCTACCATTGGAACGATAGGAGCAACGCTGATGATGGACATGGAGCGTCCAGTCAGCGCCGATCGACTGCTCAATGGACCGACCAACGAGGTGTGGATCCAGCCTTGGCTGTCCTATCTGGAGGCCGGCGGCGTCGATTACATCAAGGAAGCGACAGTGGACCACATACATTGCGGGGACGGAGCCATTAGTCATGTAACTGTGACGATCAACGGCATATCCACCGATGTGAGAGCCGACTATTATATAAGCGCTGTTCCTGTTGAAGTCATGGCTAGGCTGCTGAATGAAGAGCTGATTCAAGCCGATCCGACGCTGGCAGGCATTCAAGAGCTGGCATTATCCGTTGACTGGATGAACGGCATTCAATTTTATTTAAACGAAGATGTGCCAGTCATTCATGGCCATATGATCTATATGGACAGCCCTTGGGCGCTCACCTCCGTATCCCAGGCGCAATTCTGGCCCTCCTTCTCCTTCGAGGATGCAGGCAACGGCGACGTTCGCGGCATTCTTTCCGTGGATATATCGGATTGGGAGACGCCCGGCATCCTGTATGGGAAGCCTGCTAAGCATTGCACGGCCGAGGAAGTGAAAAACGAGGTATGGACACAGCTGAAGCGAAGCCTCAATCACGACGGACAAGTCACGCTGGCCGATGAACAGCTTGTAAGCTGGTATTTGGATGAGGACATTCAATTCCCGAACCCGCATGAGGCGATTAATCTGGAGCCGCTTCTGGTGAACAAAGTGAACACCTGGTATTTGCGCCCTAATGCGTATACGGGAATCCCGAATTTGTTCCTGGCCTCGGACTATGTTCGGACGAATACCGATCTTGCCACGATGGAAGGCGCGAATGAAGCCGCGCGGCGAGCAGTCAATGCCATTCTTGATGCGGACGGCTCCAGCAAGAAGCATTGTCAGATCTGGAATGTGTTTGATTTAAACCTACTGGCTATATGGCGGATCACCGACCGTTCGCGGTTCGAGAAGGGACTGCCTTGGAACGGCAAAATGTTTGATTGAAAGGAAGAAGGGAATGGCAGTGCTCATAATGAACGAATGGCATAATCTGCTTTATTTTCTAAGCGCGTTGCTGCTATTCCTTATTCTATCTCCCAAATCGTCTGAACGGAGCCGCACGCGCAAAGCGCTCTATATAGGACTGCTCCTCCTGCTGTCCTTGTTCTACATCGGCTACGAGGATGTCGATCCGTTCCTGTACACCCTGAATCTCATTCCTCTAGCCATCATGTTCTCCATTATATTGGGGGGCTACGTTACAAGCGTGCTTACCTGGCTCATATTCAACTTTTGCAGCTTCGTCTTCTATGACAACCCGCTGCTTCCCGTGATGGCCGCGTCCGCTTTGCAGCTTCTTTTTGGCCTGCTGCTCTATTACCGGAACGCCTTCGACCGCTCATTCCCGCACACCGTCTTATGGTCGTCGGCTATGATTACGGCATATGTCATCCCGTACAGCGTGCTGTATCCACTCGTCCGTCCCATACCGGCGATCCATTATGTGATAACTGCGGTCATTGGCACATATTTCATTGGTGTCATCGTCAACTATGTGTATTTCCAGATTCAAATGCAGGAAAGGCTGAAGGAGGATCTGATTCGTTCGGAAAAAAATCATATCGTCAGCCAACTGACAGCAGCCA
Organism: Paenibacillus sp. PL2-23; assembly: GCF_040834005.1. Lineage (NCBI taxonomy): Bacteria > Bacillati > Bacillota > Bacilli > Caryophanales > Paenibacillaceae > Paenibacillus > Paenibacillus sp. PL2-23. The sequence continues at coordinate 2,161,283 of NZ_CP162129.1, read as the reverse complement.
TCTCACACGAGATCCGCAACCCGCTTACGACCGTGCGAGGCTTTATTCAGCTCATGTCCAAGAAGGACCTAACCCCCGATCAGCGAATTTCCTATACACGCTACGCCCTGGAGGGGATCGATCAGGCCAACGGCATTATTACCGATTATTTGAGCTTCGCAAGGCCTTCGATTGAACGCAAGCGAAGGATTGCGTTGCAGGATGAAGTTCAATTCATCCTGCCGTTGGTTCAGCCGCTTGCTTTGCTCTCCAATGTGCAAATCGTCTGGGAGCAAGGGGCTGATGAGCAGCCGGCCTATATCTGGGGCGAGTCTAACAAGCTGCAGCAGATTCTGCTGAATGTCATCAAGAACGCGATCGAAGCGATGCCGGAGGGCGGCTCGCTGACCATCAGTATTCGTCCTGTGGAGGACGAGGTGATCATTACAATTAGGGATACGGGTACCGGCATGACCAAGGAGCAAATCGCCCGTATCGGCATGCCCTTCTACACGACGAAAGAGAAGGGCACCGGTCTAGGGCTGATGGTCGTTATTAGTCTCATGCAAGCGATGAACGGGCGGCTTGAAATACAGAGCACCAGCTCCCAAGGAACAAGCTGCATGCTTCGTTTCAAGCGAGCGGAATCGTCTTCCAATCCATCGTAGGGATCATGGCTGCTCCGGTCTGGCGGACAAGCCGAAGGGGAGCCGCTTGTGCGGCTCCCCTTCCGTTTGCAACTAAGCTTGCATAGCGCGATAGATCCTCCCATTGCGACTAATGCATGCTGTGCATTCCGTGCATGTCTTGCTTCTCTTCCATCTCCATCTCCATGCCCTTAGTCAGCGTAATGGACCAGTCGGCATTGCCCCAGGCGACATTCCAGCCGAACAATTCGGCGATGAAACGAACAGGCACTTGCGTTCGGCCGTCCTTAATGATGACGGGCTGGCCAATCTCCATACGCTTGCCATCCATCTCCATAAATTGTTGACCGATCCAGAATTGCGCCTTGCTGCTGCCCGTTTCGATCCATACGGATCTCGTGGCATCATCCCACGTTACCTTAGCTCCGATGCCTTCTGCCAAGTAGCGCAGCGGAATATAGCTTGAGCCGTTATTCACGAATGGCTCCGTATCCATAACCGTTGTCATGTCGTCGATAATAAGTGTGCTGGAGCCGATTTGGAACCAGACCTTCATCACATCCATCATCTTGGCGGTGTGGAACTGGTCAGGGAATTGCTTCGAGATGACTTCGGACAGATAGGCCCCTGTTGGGAACATATGTCCATAGGCGGTACGTATGCTGGCATACGCATCGTCATAATCCTTGGCTACATATTGGTCAAAGGCATCAACCAGGTGAGTGATATGCATCTTTAGCTCAGAGGCAATGGCTGTCTTGTCGAATTCCGGATTGGCCCAAGCAAAAAATTCAGCCTGCTCCATTCTGTATTTTTCCAAATCTGCAATCGCTTTTTCCCTTCCTTGCTCATCCTTGCCGGCAGTTGCCGTAACATAATCCACAAAGTAACGAATATGAGAGCTCCAGATCTCCTCGAACATCTCTCCCGCTTCATCACCATAGATGGAGCCTACTGCAGTCGACAGCTCCTCGGTATTGCGGTTAAGGGAAGCCGCTGCGGCTGCAAAATCCGCTTTGCCGTCAATCCCCTTTTGCATGGCCAAAACAGCCAGCAGCGCGTGCTCGCCAAGCTTCTGCTCCAGCGCAGAGCGCAGATCAAAAGCTGGATTACTGCCTTCGCGGTCAGTGAAGGTTTCCGGGAACTGCGCCGCGATCCCGCCAGCCAGCGCGTCAGCGGTCATAAACATATGGGCATAAGCCGTGTACGCTTCCTCATATGCCGCATCGTAATCGCCCGCGACATAATGATGGAAGGTGCCGAGCAGATGATCGATATGCATTTTAAGCTCAGCTGCCATGACGGCCTCGTCGAAGTTCGGATTAGCCCAAGCGAAGAACTTGGCTTGCTCCATGCGGTATTGCTCCAGATCGGCTATTGCGGCTTGCTGTCCGGCTGTATCCTTCATCGCCGTCGCTTTGACGTAATCCACAAAATAGCCGATGTGGGATGTCCAAATTTCCTTAAATGACTCACCGGCCTCCTTGCCGTAGAGGGAGGAGATCGCCGCTGTCAGCTCGTCGGTGTTGCGGTTCAGCTCACCTGCCGCTTGACCGAAGTCCGCAGCGCCATCGTACCCCTTCTGCATAGCGACTATCGCAAGAAGCGCATGCTCGCCCAGCATTTGCCCTAGAGCGGAACGCAAATCCGATGTTGGGCCTTTTGTGCTTACGGTATGAGCGCTGGCCATTGCGGGTATAAGCAAGACCATCGTCAGTACCAGGCTAACCATTTTGTAAACCCATTTTCCTTTCATCCAAAAAACACTCCTCTTCTCTATTTTGTTTCCGCCGGTGTCATTTGGCGGTTGTAACCACTGTTACGGAACGTTTTTTAATTTGGATCACAGGTCCGCCAATTTTTTTTGTCCAGCATTCGCTTTATTTCCGCTAACGAATCTTTATAATGAAAGATAGCTTTGGAAAGGAGCGCTAACATGATAGATCCGCAAGAAGAAGAACAGCAGCTTCTTCTCAGCATTTCGAACGGGGATGCCGCCGCATTGACACGGTTATACGATCGTTATGAGAAGACGGTCTACGCCTTTGCTTTCCGGTTCGTCGGTGACGCCATGCTGGCCGAGGAGATTGTGCAGGAGCTTTTTATGCGCATATGGAATCACGCCGATCGGTACGATATCGGACAAGGCAAGGTATCCACCTGGATGTTCGCTATTACACGGAATATTGCCATCGATCAGCTGCGCAAGAGGCACAACCGTACGGCTGCTCAGACGACGGACACGAAGCCGCTGGAGAGTCTGGTTGACAGGGATGGCACGCCGGAAGAACAATATGACAAGAAATGGGTCGGCGAGAAAGTGAAGAACGCGATTGAGCAATTGAACGATGATCAGCGGCAAGTGCTGGATCTTATTTATTATCAGGGCTACACGCACCAGGAAGTGTCCCAGAACAAGGGCATTCCGCTGGGAACGGTGAAGAGCCGCATTCGATTGGCCATGAAGCAGCTCAAGAATAGATTGGGAGATTTGGAGAGGAGGGAAACGAGATATGACCAAGCCTACAAATAAGGATTGCGAGCTAATCGAGCTATATCTGCTAGGCGGTCTCTCCAAGGAGGAAGCCCATGCTTTCGAGAAGCATCTGGAGCACTGCGAGGCTTGTCAGCTCCAGCGCATCGAGCTGCAGGATATGATCGGGCAATTCGCGTTTGCCTCAGATCCCGTTCCCGTACCCGCAGGCATGAGGAGCCGCATTCTGGACCATGTGCTTGCGCCCGAAGGACAGCCTGCCGGCTTGGCTCAAGATCAGGATAGAGCAGTCGAGACAACTACTAGCGTACACAAGAAAAGCTATTCCTTCGGCCGGTATCTATCGATAGGGCTCGCCGCCGCAATGCTGGTTCTCGTACCGTATACCCTGCAGCTTCGACAAACAGTAGACCAATTGCAAAGCGAGCTGGACGCATCACAGCATGCTCCGATACAAGAATTGACCGTTAACCAAGCTGTGAAGCTCCATCCCGCAGCCGAGGATATCGTTGCGCAAGGACTGGCCACCATCGTCATTGACAAGACGGGAACCCATCTGCTTGTTCAGGCGGAGCAGCTGCCTGAGCTGGAGGGCACACAGGCTTATCAGGTTTGGATGATCAAAGGCGAAAACAAATACAGCGCGGGGACATTCCTGACACATGGAGGCACCGGAGCTATCTACTATACCCTGCAAGACGAGGGCTATGATACGATTGCTATTACGCTGGAGCCGGACGCATTCGGGGAGAAGCCGCGAGGTGAAATTGTGTTAGCCGCTCCAATTAACGAAATATAAGGAACGAAGGCACCCCATCTCTCGAGACGAGGTGCCTTCTTTGTTATTTGTTTCTTAACATTCTGCCCCGGACATTTCATTGGTGAACGTCCTCTTGTATTCCTGTGGACTAAGCTTACGCGCAGATTCGCCGACATAATGGAATTGCAGAGCGCGGCGCCGCTTCGGCGACAGATTATAAGGGGTCCCATGCTTCAGCAGACCATGGAAGAACATGAGCCCGCCCGGCTTAAGCGGAACCGCCACGTCCTTCTCCACAGCCACATGGGAATCGCATAGCTGCCAATCGCGCACGGCATAATGGGGAGTGGCGCCGTCAGCATGCGAGCCCGGCAGCACATGCATGCAGCCATTGTCCAGAGCCGCCTCATCAAGCGCGATCCACACGCCGACCACCGGCTTGTCATAAGCCAGATTGCCGTACGCCATGTCCTGGTGCCATGGCTTCTCTCCGCCTCCATGCGGCGGCTTGAGCAAAGCCATGTCCTGTACAAGCTTAGGCTTCTCGCCCAAAATGGCCTCAACCGGTCTCAGTATGTCTGGATGATAAGCCACATGCCGGAGCCGGTCATCGCGATCCGAGAATTGATGCACCTTGCGCACGGCCAGCTCCCTCTCCTCGTTTGACTTCAGCTCGCTTGAAGGCTTGCTGAACTGAATGGAGGCCCCTTTGGTATCCTCGAAGATCATAGACATGATAGCATCAATCGCATCCTGTATTTCCCGCTCCTCCAGCACACCCTCAACCGCTAGAAAGCCAGCTTCCTTATACGCCTTCCATTCCTGCTCTCCCAGCATATCCACACCAGCGTACGTCCTTGCTAATTGATCATACCGGTACAGCCGTTTCGAAATTTCCTCGGGCGAAATCGAGCCTTCCCTTCCCCTCATGTTAAGCACCACCTGTTTGTCAAATTTGTTGATTGCATATGTTCATGCTATAGTAAAAAAGTTATATATCAAATGTCATATTTTCATTGTTTATTTATATAATTTGACGAATCTAGTGAAGAGAAGGAGCCATGCAGTAAATGGAGAACAGACCATCATATAGCATTGGCGAAGCCTATGGCAAGGTCGCCTGCGAACGCTCATGGAAGTGGAATCGGAGCGATCATCCATTCCAGGATTACGATCTTTGGTATGTGTGGCGGGGAGAGGGGCGCCTCGTTCTGAACGGCGAGGAGAGAAGACTGGGAGCACAAGACTGCTATTTGTTCCGGCCTGGCGACCGGGTAGATGCTTGGCATGATCCCGACCATCCCCTTGTGGTAACCTATATCCATTTCCATAATATCGGCGGGCCTCCCGATTCGTTGTCCTCTCTTCCTTCATCCTGCAGGCTTGACTCGCCATCGCCCTTCGAGGCTTATTTGGACAGGTACGTGCACGTCTTAACTTTTCGGGAACACCGCTGCGAGGAGGAAGCCGTTATGCTTCTGAAGCTGCTGCTCATGCATGTGGAACGAGAGAGCCTGCCGATCGAGCAGGAATCGCCGCGCGTGCGCAGCCCTCATTACGAGACGATGGCACGAATCGCCGCCTCCATACGAGAGAATCCCGCGGGAGCTGGGAGCATTGCGGAGCTAGCCAAGCAAGCCTTCCTATCCCCTCGCTACTTCTCCTCCAAGTTCAAGGAAACGATGGGACAGACGGTCGAAAGCTATATCATTGACAAAAAAATCGAACGCGCGGAGCTGCTGCTCAGCCAGCACGGCATGACTGTGGGTGAAGTCGCGGACGCGCTTGGCTATCCCAACATTTATTATTTCAGCAAGCAATTTAAAAAAACGAGAGGCTACAGCCCCTCGAAGGCGATCAGGCCCCGCGTGAAAGACTATTATAAGCAACGCCCCCATAATGATTAATGTTAATAGCATGCTGAATTCTCACCATAAGCCGATCAGCGAGGGAGTTGATCTCAAGATATGGCTGGCAGGACTCGCTCCAGAATATACGATCGCACCCAAGCCTAGAATGATGTCTGAACTTCTAGGCTGAGAACGACCACAAAAATTCGTTTAATCCCGTCTACGGAGCTGTTCCCCATACAAGCGTGCCGTTGTGGTACAGCGTCACCTTCGAATAATCCGCTAAGGTAGTGTAAGCGGCGTTATAGGAGTAATCGTTGGACTCGTTGTAATTCGACCAGTCGCTGTTGTTTATGCGCAGCTTGATCGAGCCTGTATGGGAGCCTGCCGCAATACTGCCTGCTCCCGCCTTGAAGCCAACTTCCAGATACGTATCAGCCGTCGAGGTAGCCGGGCTCACTGCTTGGAATGTGCCGGTTACGTTGGATTTCCCCATCATAGCGTAGTCTACTGCAAATTGCTGATTCACGCTTGCTTCTTTCTTGAAGTAATAACGCACCTTCAGCTCGCTTAAGGGCACCGCTGACGTTCCCGTATTCACGATCTGGATATAAGGCCGGATGTCGTTGTCTCCTGTTACCCCCCCGTCTCCTTCCTGGTACTGTACCTTCAAGGTTGAGGCAGGAGGTGTCCCGCCGCCGCTTGTGGTGGTCGCGCTCGCTGTATTGCTGTTCGCCGACAGGTTGCCTGCCGCATCGTAAGCTCGAACGGTGTAGCTGTACGAGGTGGCCGCATTCAATCCCGTATCACTATAAGAGGTACTGGCCGTTGTGCCTACCTGCACACTATTGCGGTATACACGGTAGCCTGTAACAGCGACGTTATCGGTCGAAGCCGTCCAGCTCAGATTGATCTGGCTGCCGGAAGCCGCATTTGCATTAAGCCCAGTTGGCGCGGTTGGCGCTTGCGTGTCCGTCACGGGCGGATTGCCCGCATGGAATGTATTATTGGTGTAGGTGTTGCCATCCGCTGTATTCGTCAAGCTGCCATTGGACGTCTCCGCCGCTGGGCACCAAGGACTCGAGCTGGTACGATTTACTTCAGCAATATCCTTCGTAATGCCTCCATTGTTTTGACGATAGCCTACATTGTTGCGGATCGTAACGTTGACGCCCTTCACATCAATAAAGCTGTCGGAGAAGTTCTGGCCGGAGATGCCCGCTCCAAGGAAGGTGTTGCCTTCAATCAGAGTACCCGAGGTGCCTTCCTTAATATCAAGCGATTCGGCGCCAACACCGGGTCCAATCGTGTTATTACGAACCGTCGTATGGTGAACCATCCGATTGTACCCCGTAGACGAGTTGACATCCCACACCGATCGGTCGGAGCCGATGTAGATACCTTCCGCGAAGCCCAAATCAGTGGAGGTCCCTGTCGCGCCGGTATTCTGGATCGTGCTGTTCTCGATGGTTACGTTGGAGCTTCCGTCACGAACATGAATGCCCTCTTGGCCGACATAAGATACCGTTACGCCATCAATCTTTGTGTAATTGGAGTTGTCGAGTATAATTCCCTTTTGACCATACGTCACATGAAGATCCTTCACAACCCAATAATCGCCGGTCAAATAGAGCGTATAGCCAGCGCTCGAAATGCTGCCGCCTTTTAACACAGCCTTATTCGCGGGATCCTGACTCTTGATTGTGATTGGATTCGCCGAGGTGCCGTTGCTTGTCGAATAATAATAGGCATCCTTTGTGCCGACCTGCGTCGTCGTTGTCCATTCATAAGTGCCCGGAGCGACCAGAATCGTATCGCCTGGCTGTGCGTTCTGCAGTGCCGCACGAATCTCACCCACAGTATCCACGTAGACGTTAGCAGCCTCTGCGGTAGAGGAGCCGGGGAATATACCTGTGGCAGATATGCCGAGAATGAGTGCAAGTGCGATCAGCCTTGCTTTCGTTTTGATAGCTTTCATCATGAATCCCTCCTCGAATTTTTTAGCTGACAACCTCACTACCTCCTTGGTATTTGCAGGCTGCACCTCTGCTTCGCTCACGCTAAGCTCGGTTGTGTACAGCGCTTACATGCTAAGATTATCAGACCTGTACGGGAAACATAGTCATCAATTGCGCTATCATAGTCATGGATTGCTGTTATACTAAGAGTATCTAGTAAGCGCTTCCAGATTGCGGCGGGTAGAGGAGGAATGAAAGGATGAAGCTCAGCACGAACGTGAATCTGCGCAGAGAGCCGTTTCATATTAACTATCGCAAGACAAGCGAGTCCCAGCAGTGGGAGGTGTTCCATTTTCACCAAGCGATGGAGCTGCTTTATGTGTATGAAGGAACGGGAACCGCCATTGTCGGACATCGTATGCTCCCCATCGAGCCAGGCACGCTGCTGCTTTTTCAGCCGTTCCAATTGCATCGTTTGGTCGTGAGCGACCGCTTCGTGCGGACCGTTCTCATGTTCGATCCGCACGCGGTGGAGGCGTACATTCAACCGTTCGGACGCATCCGCCACTTGTTTCAAAGCCTGTGGAAGAGCGGACTGCAGCAGCAGTCATTTCGCCATCCGAAGCTCGGCCCGGAGCTGGAGGAGGCGTTCGATCGTCTCGTCCGGCATCTGAGCACCGTGCCATACGACAAGCAGGCGGACGAGTACGGGCTGCTTCTGCTAAGCTGCTTGCACTCTCTGTCGGCGTATGACCGGAGACTGGAGGCGAAGGAGCTGCCCAAGCGGATGCCCCATCATATTGAAGCCGTCATCCTGTGGCTGGAGGATCATTACAAGGAGAAGCTAAGCCTTGAGCAGCTGGCCGCGGACCTGCATTTGTCTCCCTACTATGTGTCCCACTCGTTTACGCAAATAACCGGCAGCAGCATCACCGACTACATGCTTGGGCGGCGCATTAAGGAAGCGTGCAGGCTGCTGGAGACGACTTCACTGACGATCAGCGCCATCGCTTTGGATATCGGCTTTTCCAACCCTTCATACTTCTGCAAGCTGTTCAAGCAATACGTCGGGGTCACTCCCCTCAAGTTTCGGGAGCAGGCAAGGCGCGTGTAGCAGTCTGGCGAGCCATGGGCGGCACGCCTGCGCGTGAGAATCGCAAGGAAGACGGCAGGTAGCGCCTGCCGTCTTCCTTGCGTTTCTATATGTGGATTGAACAGGTCCTCTATAGCTTTCAGGCTACCTGTAGCTCTCCACCCTTCTTGAGCAATCGAGTGAATATCTATCGCTGGAACAATACCGGGAAATAGTCATTGTCGAACGCCTGCCCGTCAACCGGCCGTGGACCTAATAAGCGAATGTTATCATGCCGCTGGATGCCTGCACGGTAACGGGTGCCGCCTTTCATTACATGCGCCACGATAGACAGCCGCGGATTCAACGTTTGGTTTGGTCCTGATCCATGGAACGTAAGGCCATGATGGAAGCTGGCTTGCCCTGCTTTGAGGATACACGGCTCTTCCACCCAATCACGCCCCCCAGCATGCTTTTCCTTCAGCTCCTCCATGTTTTGGTTGAAGAAAGAATCGCTGCCTTGAATAAGTCCCCACTTGTGCGAACCAAGAATGGTCGACATTGCGCCATTCGTGAGGTCTGTATCCTGAAGAGCAATCCAAACGGTAATCATGTCTGAACTATTGGAGCATAGCCAATATCCATAATCCTGATGCCAGCCGACATTCCCGTCCTGCGAGACGTTCAAGCCGACGCCCGGTTTATAGATGACCTGATCATGCCATAACCGAATTTCATCCGTATCCAGCAAGTCCGCAGCCAGCTCGCCGATGAAGGGATCAGTGACCACTCCACGAACTTCATCGTTAATCCACCAGCCGTTATCCAATTTTCGCAGAGCGTGCGGATTATCGGGAAGGCGGAAGGGGTTCATCGGCAATCCATCACCGTCATAATCTCCCGACCAGATGCGCTCATGCGCCTTGCGCAGCCTCTCGATTTGATCGTCGTCGATCAATTTGGGACTAATCCAATATCCGTCTCGATGAAACACCTCTTTGTCGTTCGCAGTAATTTTGTATGCACGTTCTGCTTGCAGGCTCATCTCTGTGTCCTCCTTCGTCAAGATTGCTCTCATCTTAACGCACGTTATCATCGATTGACGTTCGGGTTATTCACGAGTAGTATTAGAAACATTGAATACATTTAGAAACATTGGAGATCCCATGACAACAAACCGCTGGACCTATAATAAGGAGCACGATTCGGACTTACGCTTCGTTCCTGAGCTTGTCATGCTGGGATCCGATGAAGTGCGCAAAGCACTGCCTCTCACAGAGCACCAGCATCCAGGCTGTTATGAATTTGTGTTCATTGAACGCGGCAAAGCTGGATGGGCGCTAGGTGAAGAGCACTACGAGACAACAGCAGGACAAGTCTTTCATTCTCGTCCCGGGGAGAAGCATAGGGGAAGCTTTAATGTCATTGAGCCCTGTAAATTTTGGTGGCTTATTGTAGAGGAGCCTGCTCCAATTGGCTGGCTCGGCTTCACGACAGAGGAGCTAATGCATATCCAACATGCATTAGCTGAATTGCCTCGCGTCAAGCACGTTGGATGGGCTTCCTTTGAAGCCCTGAAGAGACTGAAGCACACACTTCTATTCAGGAACGCACTTCAGAGCGTTGCGGTACGAGCTGCATTGATTAAAGCCATACTAGCGATCATTGCTCCACATTCTGGTTCGCACGAAATAGCTGCCGACTTGAAGCTTCGTTTCGAAGAACTAATTGAAAGGATGGGCAAGGAGCCCGAGTGGCGGCCCACGGTCAACGAATTGGCCCAAATGACTGGCGTCAGCTCTTCCCACTTTTATCGTACTTTTCAAAGCTATACAGGTGAACCTCCCATCACCTTTGCCGAAAGACTTCGTGTGAAGGAAGCCTGCCGTCAATTAGAAGGCTCCCAGGATTCCATAACGGATATTGCCTATCGCCTTGGCTACCCCTCCAGCCAGCATTTCGCTACTGTATTCAAGCGCTTTATTGGAGCTACACCGAGTCAGTGGAGAAGGACTAGGTAGCCCCATTATTCCGTACACAGCAATGCCCGGCCGCAGCAGGCCGGGCACTTTTTAGTGATATATTTTCCACCCTCTTACATTATTTCACCCTAGCCGAAACAATGTAAGCGTTTTATACTGGAAATGTTTTCAACCGCGGTGAAAACTAAACCATAACGAAGGGCAGGAAAATGATTTGTTGACAATGAATCGTTTTAACCGATTGACTCTGCTAGTAATGTCTTTGATTCTCCTTCTAAGCGTCTCGTATTCGCTGACGCCGGCCTCCAAGGCTCACGCTGCAACTGGACCAGGAGGGTTATCGTACACGGGCAACTTAACCTGGAATGCTTCAACAGGTACGCTGACCTTCACCTCCAGCGGCTCCATCCAAGGCTTCTATTATAATGTGCCTACCACTGTCACGAAGGTCATTATTAAAGCCAATGTTCGGGTAACAGGCGGCTTCAAGTTTTATGGCAATGCCACCATTGAAGGCGAGAACTGGAACACCTCCGAAATATACGGCACCTCCGAACAGCGTTACACACAAAATCGCGGTCTAAATCCATGGCAGCACAATGCGATTGAAATGGTAGGCACTGGCACCTTATATGTGAAAAAGCTGAAATCCCTGAATCCGCGGGGGTATCATATCTCCGGCTACGGCACCAGCACGATTATCCATGCCGACAACGTTCGATTAATCGATAATCGAGGCGGCGACCAGAACAATAGCGACGGCTTTATCGGCTCCAATGGCTCCTCCATCAAGAACAGCTATATTAAGACGGGCGACGACGCCATTAAGCTTTACCGTAATATGACGATTGAGAACGTTGAGATTCGTATGCTTCGCAACGGCGCACCTATTCAGTTCGGCTGGAACAACGATGACAACCAGAATGTAACGGCAACGATTAATAATCTAACTGTGGTTGGGGAAAGCCCGAACAATTATTACAATCTGGCCGTCTTCACATGGGTCAACCAGAACAATACCTCCACGAAGAACATCACCATTAACGGAATTAACGTACAAGTGCCTGGCGCTAAGCTGTTCCAGCTTAATCCATCTCCGGGCACAGCCAATATTACGATGACCGGCGCTTCCATCTCTGTGGGGTCCTACGGTGTGAAGAATACGAGCGGCACGATCAAGATTAACGGCTCCACCGCACAATCCAATACTTATTAATGACAGTATGAGAGGGGCTCCGCCGATATTCGGCGGAGCCCCTTCTGTTCTGCTATTGCTTAGCTATAAAGTTATAGATGCCTTGCGCCGCTTCAGCGCGGCTCACCTTGTCGCCTGGGGCGAATACATCCCCGCTCTTGCCTTGCATGAGACCAAGCTGAATGGCTGTATTTACCTCTTCCATCGCCCAGTCCGATACTTTGTTGCCATCGGTATATGGGGCGAGCCTCTCTTCCTTGCTCCATGACCCTGTGCCTTGGATGGTCCAAGCCCTTGCCAGAAGGACCGCCATGGCCTCCCTAGTTATCACGCTCTCTGGTGAGAATCGGCCTTGATCATCGCCTTGCACCAGTCCTGCTTGCTGAGCCGCGCGGACATAGGGCTCGTACCAGGAGCCAGCTTCAACATCCTCGAATGTGGACTCCGAGCCATTCTCAAGCGTCAGCCCTAACGCTTGCACCAGCAGCTTCATGAACTCTGCTCTTGTGACAGATGCTTGGGGAGCGAAATGCTGCTCCGTCTTGCCGTGTACGATACCTTTGGCTGCCAGCACCTGTACAGCTCTGCTGGACCAATGGGAAGCTGGAACGTCAGCGAATTCGCCTCTGTATTCCATTACGGCATAAGTGCTGAAATGCTGCAGGCTGGCTTGAATAGTATGTTGGCTTGCATCCAGCTGACCGCCAACATATTGCCACTTCTTCATGTCTTCATTCCAATAATAGATCCCAAGCAGCTCTTCATCCGCCATAGCGGCCTCATACGGCAGACTCAAGCTTATCCCTGCAAGCTTGCTTTCCGCTTTAACCAGCTCGCCAGTACGGGATTGGAGCGCTACACTAATCTCATACATGCGTCCATTAGGCTTCAGCGCCGCTCCGAATTCGTTGGTGCCGGCTTGTGGAGCTTGAGCAGCCTCTTCCAGCTCGATTACCACTGACGCTCCTGCCCAGTCACCCAGCTTCGCTCTCATGGCATCCACCGTGTCCTGATCCAGCAGGACTTCAATGGCACCCCTCTTCACTGCCATTCCTTTGCCTTGGAGCTGAGCGACAGGAATGGAAGCACGGCTTGCTCCCTTGCTCAACTCAATGACCGTCGTGCCATTCTGCGTACTAACCTTAGGCTGCGTATCCCCTGCGGCTCCGCTAATCGGGACTGGGAATGACGGTATCTGCGGATTGGAGCTATCCTTAACCTCCATGCGAAGCTGATATTGCTTCTTAGTCGTCCCGTCCTCCGCAGTAATCACAATTGTTGCAGTCCCCGGCAGGGCCGTTGGCAATGTTACCTGAACATTGGCTTTGGAATCATACGCTACAGCCGATACAGACGGCACATTCACAGTACCCGCCGGCAAGGAATAGACATATTCGGTCTGTGTAGGCTTAACTCCCTCCACGTATTGGCCTGCAACGATCAGATCCGCTGCATCTGCATCCGAGGACTTGGGAGCAGCCGCGCGGAATACGATATCGTCCAGATACATAGGCGTTCCTTTTTTGCCATTCACATGAAACTCCAGTGAAGCTGTGCCATCTGTAACTTCAATATCAGCTACGGTCAATTTGGTATACGTATTCGACGTATCGGTCAGGGCGGCCTTGTACAGCTGTTCACCCACTCTTACGCCGCCGTAGCCGCTGTTCAGACCGTAGCCTTTATGCCAAAACTCCAGCTCATACATGCCGCTTGGCAATTGCGTCAGAGTCTGTGTTACGGTGGAAGCAAATGCCTCATTGCTATAGAAATTGCCCACCTGTTCTCCGCTGCGCTGGTTGGCGCCATATTCGTCTCCCATACCGTAGAATGCGCCCGCTGTGCCTGTTACCGTCCAATGGCTCGGCGGATTGGCATAACCGGTATCGGACTCAAAGTCGCCATTATGGGCCAGATTCGGCATAGCAGACGGAGCCTTCACTCTGAAGCCAATATGGTTCGTCATCACCTTGGCGCCATTCAGCTCTACCTCAGCCCAGATAAGGGCTTCCCCTTCCGTCACAGCTGTGATGGTCCCATCTGAAGCCGCCTTCGCAATATGGGGCGCATCGCTGAAGTAGCGCACAACAGCCGATGCGAGGTTGATATTCCCGCCATCCTCGCTGAAGCCCTTGACGGAAGCCTTAGTTCTCGAGCGTTCTGGATTGCCTGCGACCAGTGTACGAGAATCGGAATAAATCGCAGACGCCGCCAATTGATCATGGCTTGGAGGAGCATCCTTCAGCGTAACTGTGCCCAGATAAGACGGCGATGTGCTGGACATGTTCTCAGGGCCCGACCAACCCGTAATGGACTGGCGTGCGGTTGTGCCTTGTGTGCTGTCCAGCTGCGAATCAAAGCCGATCCGATCCCCGACAACATGCTGGAACTGGAAGGGTATCTTCATCGCAATCATAAAGCCTTGCTCGGTTTGCTTGGCGCTTGTGACCACGCCTTCCAAATCCATATTTTTGAACGGACGAATATCATTCATATAGGATACGATAAGATGACGATCCGTCGTGGAATAGCTCAGGCTCTTGCTGTTATCCTCGTCAAGGAATACCTCAGCGGCATCTCTCTCCCAGATGTTCACATTCTCATGATTCAGCACATAGTCTGCTTCAGCTTGAATGAGCGCATACAGATCCGTATCATCCCACATCAGCTGGAACGTGCCCTCCAGCAGCTCTGTGCCCAGACGCAGCTGGTTGATAGGATAGGATGGCGCACCATTCCATATCGGATCAAGCTTGGAGAGCTCCATCGACGGCGTACCCTTCACCGCCTCCGCTTCATAACCAACCAGCTTCAAGCTTCCCCAAACGGCAGGACTGGCGTCTGACAAATTCTGCGCGCCGGACCATCCCGTAATGGATACGCGGTTCACCGACCCGCCTGTGCTGTTAATTTGGCTGTCATACCCTAGAATGTCTCCCGCCTTTAACCCATCGGTGAACGGGATGATCGCCATAACGCGATAGTCATGACCATCCGTTTGGGCGAGCGTTCCAACGCCCTCCAGTCCCACCTGATCGAAATTTTGCACCTTATTGTTCGCGTTCACGATAAAATGACGATCCTTCGAACCATAAGACAGCCGCTTGGAGTTATCGGGATTCACAAAAAACTCGACGGAATCATTTTCCCAAATATGACTGTTGGTCATATTCAAATCCGTTTGGCCATCAATGTCGGCCAGAAGATACAGGTTGTCAGCATCCCACATCGCTTGAAGGGTGCCCGTCGTCGCGCTATCTCCCATTCGAATCTGATCGATGGCTACAGAAGGCACATGCTCCCATTCGGAATCCACGATTTCGGTTGTGGTCGGCGTGCCCCTAACAGCTTCCGCCTCGTAGCCGGATAAAGTAACCTCTCCCCATACGGAAGGCTTCTGATCCGATTCATTCTGCGGACCTGACCATCCCGTAATGGATTGCCGCTCAGTCGTCCCACCCGTGCTGTTCACCTGCAGGTCAAAGCCAAGCACATCTCCGATTTTGCGCTCAGCCTGGAAGGGGATGCGAACCTCTGCCACCAATCCGCTGCCGCTTTGGCGTACAACCGATGTCACGCCGCCCAGCCCCACCTGATCGAATGCCTGTGCTTGATTGTTAGCATCCAGTATGACATGCCTGTCATCGCCATCATACACATTACCTTGGGCGTGATTCTCATCCAGGAACCATTCAATGCTATCTCTGTTCCAGATCGCTTCCGCTTCAGTATTAAATGGCGAGCTGGATTGAACCTGTGCCAGCAGGTACAGATATTGTTCATCCCACAGCAATCGATAGAATCCGGTTACGGCATTCTCTCCCAGACGCAGGAAATTAGCCTTCTGCATGGGCGCCTTCTCCCACACGGGATCAATGAAGCCATCGAGACCCGGCGTTCCCATAACCGCCTTGGCCTGGAAGCCGGAAGCCTCCGTCGCTGTCTGATAGAAGAACTGCTTGCCGAACACCACATGATCAAAGTACATCCAGTTGCCGGCATTGGCATTAGACTTAAAGTCTATAATAGCTGTGCCGGAGCTTACCTCAACATCCTTCAGAACAATCTTTGTCCAACTGTCCGAGGCGGGAATATCCACGGACACCGGATCGCCCCCATGACCGGAGATTTCCATGGCGGCATCATTCTGGCCGCCGCTGGACTTCACCCATGCGCTAAGCGAATACGTATCCGCAGGCAAGCCGGTTATCGTTTGGCGTGTTGAAACCTGATAGGGCTCTGCGGCTTGATGAATGCCGTACCTTGAGCCTAACGCGGCACCGGTTGGATTGGATATCTTCCTGCCGGACTCCTCCGTCACAAGAGTCAAGCCTTGCGCCTTTCCTGTCCGATAAGCATCGGTATCGCCATGAACCGTCCAGTCCGTTGGCGTATGCTCGCCATCCTGCTCTTCAAGGCTCCAGTTCTGCACTTTGTTGTTGTGCACGAACACAATATCCTGGGAGGTGGCGTCCGTCATGATGCCTGCGCCTGACAGACTGTCCACAACCTTTCCGTTCACGGTCAAATTGTCGAAGACCAGATGGGATACCTTGCTGTCAGGCGCCTCCTCCAGAGGCAGACCGCTTATGAGATTGCCGCTTGTAGGCTGATCAATTCGGATATCCTTGAAATACATATGACCGATTTTGCCGAAGTTTTTGCCGCTGGCAAACTCCGTTTTGGTAATACTGAGTCCAATGAAGCTCTTGGAGCTTCCATTGAATTGCTCCACCCTTACATCTTGTATGGTGAAGTTGCGAAGATCGCCGGGATTGCCGCCGCCATGCAAAGCTAGAATAACATGGCCGTTGTTCCCCCCATGCGTGTCGTAGTGAATGACGTCGATATTGTCCACGAACACCCGATCCGCGTATTCGCCATTCCAGCTGATGAGCAGGACGGAGCCGTTTTTGTTCTGCCAGGCTACCACATCGCGGACCGTCAGGTATGAGATGCCTTGACCGATATCGATCGCATCGTCATTACCGAAGAAGAAGATATCTTCGACCTCGCTGTTGCCGATAGGATGAATGCCGTCAGTATTATGGCGCCAGCCAATCATCTTGACGTTCTTATACACATTCAGATCATTGGGATCCTCGGAGATTGACGTATAGTTGGCTACGTTAAAGCCCGGGCTGTCGAGCAGCGTAGGACCGTCGATCTCGAAGGCGCGAATGTTGAAGAACACAAGCAAGCCATCTACGCCCCATCTCCCGTCATGGGACTTCTTCTCTCCCGATATGACGCCTCTGCCCAGAATGGAGATATCCCGCTTGCCGTTGGCTGTGAAGGAGCCGATCACATAGGCGCCCGGAGCAACATACACCGTCTGGCCCGATTGCAGGCTGTAGGTCGCCTCAGAGCCCAAATCGTGGATACCCGGCTTAAAATAAATCGTTTTCCCCGTCTGCAGCACGCCATCCGTATTCAGATTATGCTCTCCCGGCTCGTATACCGCTACTTGGGGATCCTCTGGATTGGGAATGCGGGAAGCATCCTCTGGAGGATCGGCGAAGATGAACAGCTTGTTCTTCAGATCTCCGTCCAGCTCTACGGACAGCTTGGACGGCTTTGTAAGAGTGAAGGTCAGCTTGTTCCCGTCGACTGCAGGCTGTATGCCCTCATCGAGCGGCCGTACCACCGCTGCTCCAATGGGGCTCCCGTCCAGCTTCGTGACCTCAATCTCCACACTTCCGCCATTCATGGCGAAGCTTGTCCAAGACACGTTGTCACCTTTGCCGGATGTATACGTATCGGGATGGTTATTCACATTCTGGTAGGTGAAGGATGCTTCGCCATTCACCTTCACCCCGTACAAAGCGGAGGCATCCATGCCTTCGGGCGCTGGATACAGAGTAGCCTCTCCCTGCTCCACAGGAACCAAGGGCTTCGAGAAGGTCATGCTCACATCGTCGATATAGAAGGGCTTGCCTCCAATGTTATCCACATGGATCTCGATCGTTGCGCTCCCTCCTGTTATCAGAATATCCTTGAGCTCCGCCTTTGTATAATTACCCTTGCCCAGATGGGCTGTGAAAGGTGTGGAGACCGTATGGCCGCTCGCGGTCTTCACCGTAAGAGCCGACCCCGCATTATATTCCCAAGCGGCATACCACAGCTCCACGTTGTACAGGCCGTCAGGTACAGCGACGGTCTGCGATACGGTCGTCTGGTACGCATCCGGACTGTAGAAATTGCCTAGATGCCCCCCGCTTCTTGGCACATCATTGTATTGAGTGTTCTGAGCGTAGAATGCGGCGCTGCCCGTTACTGTCCACCGGCTTGGCGGCTTCTTGTAGCCTCCATCCTCCTCAAAGCCGGGATTGAGGACCAGGTTCTGCGGCTCGCTCGCAGCTTGAACTTCATGCATAGGCCCGATTCCCACCAGTGAAAGCGACGCCATCACAATGGTCAGCCATAACGATATTGCCCTCCTTGTTTTCATTTCATAAGCTCCTTTCCGCCTTAGCAAAATGATGTTTCAATTCTAATGTTAAGCGCTTCCAAACTAGTCGTACAGGCGTTAATTTTGTTAATGGCAGGGGGAAAATATATAACTGTGTCAGCACAAGCTTATTCCCTGCATGCTGAATATTGCTTTTCAATTCCCTCTTTTCCAGCTATAGTGATTAAGAGGAATTGACAATAGACGGAACGGATGACGGAGGGCGGATTACACGTGGCTTATCAACCGATTATGCGAAGAAATTACGGGTATTTGTTCAAGGATCAGTGGATGCCCATGCCGATCCAGCTGTCATCCCTTGGCTGGGAGAAGCTTGATGACCCCGCTTATCAGTGGGACGGCGCACACCGAAGCGAGAGAGAGCATGTGCTGTTCCAATATACATTATCCGGACAGGGCAGTCTGAGACTGGGCAACACGGAGGTTCAGACAACTACCGGCAAGGCATTCCTGGTCACGATTCCCGGGGAGCATCATTACGGACTTCCACCAGCAGGCGGAGTGTGGGAATTTATGTACATCATGCTGCACGGACCGCTGGCCGTCTCATTGGCGGAGGCGTACCAAGCGAAGAACGGCTGTGTTGTAGAGCTTAATCGAGACGCACCAGTCATTCGCTACTTGTCCAATCTTCTCGACAAAGCGGAGAACCGTCTGCTCGCCTCGCCCTTCGAGGCTTCTGACGCCGCTTACCGATTCATGATGCTGCTGCTTGGAGACCATCCCCTATTACCGAAGGACGAGCGGCTTCCGGAGCCGATTGCTCAGGTTCTCCAGTACATTGAGATGGATTACAAGGGAATTGAAAGCTTGGAGCAGCTTGCCCAGGCGGCTGGATTGTCTAAATATTATTTTGTGCGACTGTTCCAGAAGCATATGGGGAATACGCCTCTGGAGTATGTGAACAAGCTTCGTATTGAGCGTGCAGCCGAGCTGCTGCGAACAACAGCGCTCTCCGTTGAGGAGATCGCTGAAGCCGTTGGCTTCGCAAGCGGCAATTATTTCTCCAAGGTATTCAAGCATTGGCTGGGTATGTCGCCGGCCAAATTCCGCAAGGCGGAAACCTTTATGCCAGTGAACAAATTATTTATTCAATGAGAAATCCTCTATCGAGGCCTTTCAAAGATGAGCGACCGCGTTTAGATGTAGGATTTATCGCCAAATAGAATTTCCGTTTTCGAATGCTCGCAAACTTATAAATTCTATTGTGGTGACAAAAGGAGCGCCAATTGGCGCTCCTTTGTCATTCCCTTTATACCGATAGCTTAAATAATCGAGCGCCATGCGGCAGCACTTCTGCAGCTACTCGGCTTTCAGCAGCACCGAGGTCCTCAAGCGCCCATAGATCCCGCAGCTGGTACGTGCCGCTCAGCTTCATCAGATCAAGCGCTACCTCCATGTTGAGCGGAGTCACACCCGTATTAAATAATGCAAGGTATGTGCTTCCGTCAACATCCGTTGCCGTCCACGCCACTGCATCCCCCCGCCGGAACAGCTGGCGGCCGCCAGAGGAATGAGTCACCAAACGCAGAACCTCCGGATTCGTGAGCAAGGATAAGGTCCACTCATCATTGTCGCGCAATTCCCCGCCCACCATTAAGGGGGAGCGGAAGATGCTCCATAACGTCATCATCGTCATCTGCTCTTCATGGGTAAAGCGAGTCCAGCGATCTCCGATGCCGTGCTCATACGAGCGGATCGCAAGATGACCAAGCGGCAGCATGTCCGCATCCGGCCAGTGACCCTCGCCTACATGAGCCGACCACTGATTGCATTTGTCGAATTCATCGAACAGATCCTCCCACCGATCCCAATAATCAGCCGTCATACGCCACATGTTGGCGTTCGCTTTCAGATGCTCCGCCATCTCCAGCGGCGCCGGTCCACAGCTTAAGCTAAGCACCATGGGTCTGCCGCAACGATCAATCGCGCGGCGGATCAGCTCAATCTCCCCGGCGGAATAAGGGAAGGAGATGTCATCCACCTTGACAAAGTCGACCCCCCATGACGCATACAGCTGAAAGAGAGAATCGTAATAGGCTTGCGCGCCTTCCTTATCGGCATCAATGCCGTACATGTCCGTGTTCCATTGGCAAATCGAATTTTTGGATGCAATCTGGCTTGCCGTTACGGAAGTGCCAAGTATAGGCGAATCATTATGCACAGCTTGCCTTGGGATGCCTCTCATAATGTGAATGCCGAATTTCAGCCCCATGCCGTGAATACGATCGGACAGCGGCTTGAAGCCCCGGCCTCCGGCCGCCGAAGGAAAGCGGTTTGTCGCTGGCACCAGGCGGGAATACTCATCCATAACCAGCGGCACGAATGGACGATAGATGGACGAATTTGCGCCGGGCTCATACCATTGAATGTCGACAACCACATATTCCCAACCAAATTCCAGCATATGATCTGCCATATATTGCGCATTACCTAACACTTCCTCCTCCGTCACGCTTGCGCCGTAGCAATCCCAGCTGTTCCAGCCCATTGGAGGGGTAGTTGCAATAGATAGATGACTCATTTCGTTATTCCTCCCCGTAATTATTGCTTTTCAAACCTTCTGTTTTGTACTATCCTATTACATAGTAAGGTCTAAGCGCATAGGGGGACAAGAATAAAATAGTGCCCCTAAACATTCCTTATATTGCTCTTCACATGAAGGAGGTCTCATATGCAAGTTCTAATCGTCGATGATGAACGAAGAACAAGAGAATATTTGCGGGATTACATAGATTGGGGCTCTTATGGCTTCCTGTCGGTCTATACAGCAGAGGATGGCCTGCATGCCCTTGAGCTGGCGAAGACGATGAAGCCAGAGCTGATCCTGACGGATATTATGATGCCTCGGATGAATGGCATCGAGCTCGCGCAGGCGATTAGGGAAACGGATACGCACTGCCGGATCATTATTTTAAGCGCTTACACCGAGAAGCATCTGCTTAAGTCCGCTATTCAGCTGCAGGTTGTCGATTATGTAGAGAAGCCCATTGATCTCGATGAGCTTGGCAGTGTAATCGGACGAGCAGCGGCGCTCTTGCAGGAGGACGGCCAACGAATGGAGTCCATTGCCGCCAAGCAGCGAGCCATCGGCATACTATGCAAGGCTTCGGAGCGGGATACAAGGGATGATGAGGTTAGAGCCACGCTTAAGCAAATAGGCTTCCCTGAGGCTGGGCACTATAGGGTCATCATGGCAGCCTCACCAAGAGTTCCATCCGAGGACGGAGGGACCAATGGGATGGAGTCTTGTCTCAAACTTATACAGCAGCGGTTGAAGCACACGCAAGAGGGCTGCTGCAGCTTTCTGTATCATCCTCCCCTGCTGCCCAACCAGCCCGGCATTGGTATCATAGGCTCCACTACCCGTATAGATGCCGGAGAGCTTGAGCAGACCTTCATCCAGGCTTCCAGGGAATGCGAGGCCATGGGCATCAAGCTCGCTGTCGGCGAAGAGGTGGATACGCTTGCGGAGATTCCGTATTCTTACATGTCAGCACAGAGCGGACTGGACCATTTCTTCCTCATCGGGCATCAGAGGCTGCTAAGCATGCCGGAGGACCGCAAGCCGACGGGGCAGCCCGACCTGTCCGAGGCTACAATATTCAAGCTCGTGGATCGCATGGTGAATGGACAATCCCAGGAAGCGGAACAGCAGATCGCTGACTTGCTGGAGCAGCTTGCCTTAGCTGGCGCTGACAGCCTGCCCCTTATTAAAGGCATGTTGTTCAAGCTGCTTAATCTGCTGGAGTCGGAGATTGAGAAGCAGCAGCTCAATCTGGTGAAGTTCAAGGAGGAGCAGCATGAATACGACAAATATTTGTGGGAGCTACTGGCTTCCTTCCAGCATATAGGGGAGGTTGGTCATTACCTTCGCGCACTAGGCTCATGGATTCGTGACCATCATGCCCTCAATCCGCCAACGGATTTATCACAAGAGATTAGCCGGTATATAGAGCAGCATCTGAGCGATCCCAATGTTAGTATAGGTGCAATTGCGGGGCATTTCGGGTTGACCCCCTCTTATATTTGCCAGGTATTCCGCAGAAATACGGGCCAGACGATTGGCAATGCGCTCACTCTATTGAGGATGGAGCAAGCCAAACAATATTTAGCCAGCTCCGATATGCACACCTATGAGGTCGCGCTTGCAATTGGCTTCAATGATGCCAAATATTTCACCAAGGTGTTCAAAAAAGAAGTAGGCATGACTCCTAGCGAATATCGGAAGAAGGTGACTGGCGATTAAGCATCGTCTCATACGAAGCTGGTATCATAACCGGAAGTGGCGAACGAAGCTACTTTTTAACTATTTTATGTTTTTGCTGCTGCCGTTAGCGTTATTCACTTACTTCGCTTATGTAAATATGTCAGACACGCTGAAGGAGCAGACCAAGCTGAGCGCCAGCAAAACCTTTGATGAGACGGTCAATCAGCTTGGACAGCTCATAGAGAGTACCACTAACACGCTGAATCTGATGTCCTTGTCCATTCCCGTCAATGACATTATGAGCAAGACCCGCTACAGCAGTATCTCGGATCAATATTCAGATTATCTGACCTTATCCAAATATGCGGGCAGCCTCCAGCAGAATCTGCCCTTCAGCCGGATTCGGCTCTACTTATCGGATCACTTCGAGGGCACCTTCGATTATACCTACACGTTCCAGGAGTCCGCTCTGGAGAACGAGGCTTGGTATATCGGGATGAAGAAGCATCCTCGAAATCATACGTATTGGTTCAATTCGGAAGATGGCAGCCATACCGGGCTGTCTGTCGCCCGCATGATCTGGAACATGAATGACCTGTCCAAGCAAGTCGGCATAGTCCGGATTGACCTGGCAGAGACGGCGATATGGGCAGCCATGGGCGACCAGAAATCCAGCGAGCTCGCGTATAGCTACTTTCTGAATACGGACGGCGAAGCCATGATATTCTCAGGCCAATCTCAGCTCAGCCAAGAGGAGCTGATGAAGATGCTGCAGACAAGCGGCGTGTATGAGGAGTGGATCAATTACTCCCATGAAGGCCATGACATGCTGGTGCGCGCAGCAAGGATTGAGGGAACGAATTGGCACTACGTGTCGGCCATCCCTGTTCAGAGCATTCTGGATCCCATCATCAAGCTGCGCAACAGAATGGGGGTTCTGCTGCTCATGGTTACCGTTGTGGGTTATATGCTCGCCCTGTACGCCTCCAATCTGAGCACGAACCGTATTTACCGACTGATGAGACAGATGAGGAAGACCAAGCATGGCGAGCTCGGAACGCTGCAGGATCATTATGAGCAGGACGAAATCGGCGAGCTCATTGTCAATTACAATTATATGGTGAATCAGATCAGAAGCTTGGGCGAAGAGAAGTTCGAGTCAGGCAAGGCACTAAAGCAAGCGGAGCTGCGTGCGCTGCAAGCTCAGATCAATCCACACTTTCTCTATAACTCGCTGGACGCCATCGCCATCATGTCGGTGATGAAGCAGGCTCCTGAGATTACGCGAATGGCCAAGGCGCTGACCACCTTCTACAAGCTGAGCTTGAATAAAGGCAGAGATCTTGTTACGCTTCGGGATGAAATCGAGCATATCAAATCCTATATCGTTATTCAGAACATTCGATTCGACGACCGCATCCAGTTGGAGACTGCTATCCAGGCTGATGCAGAGCTAGCCTTAATCCCTAAGCTCACCTTACAGCCATTAGTGGAAAATGCCATTGTTCACGGGTTATTCGAGAAGGAAAGCAAGGGAGGCGTCATCTCAATTCAAGCCTCACTGGTACAAGACCTGATCACCATATCGGTAGTAGACAATGGTGTTGGATTCCCGGTTAACCCCCTTGTCAAAGGCCAGGGAGTCGGCATGATGAATGTTCACGAACGTATTCAGCTTACCTATGGAGAAGCATACGGACTTTCGATCCGCAGCGGCATGCCGCACGGTGCAGCTATTGATATTGCCATTCCTTACGTGAAAGCGGAAGAAGAGGACTAAGCGCCAAGCGCTTAGTCCTCTTCCTCTTGCTACTCATTGGTATACATTATTGATAGGTTGGGCCGTAAGCTTCAAGCTGCTTCTGCAGCTCTGCTTTGTATTCGCCGAAGCCCGCTTTCTCTACCTGCACCTTCAGATCTGCTACCGCCTTGTCTACATCCTTAATCAGACCTAGCTGCAGCGGCTTCAGATACTGCTCGGACAGTGTTCCTACTGCTTTCTCGATGGCGCTTATGTTGCCTACTGTCTTATCAAGCGCAAAGCTCGAAATGTTCGACTTAACCGCTTTATCCTGCGCGTTCTTCATAACCTCTTCGTATGTCGGGAAGGAGTCCTGTGGAGTCAGGTAGAAGCGGCTGTCTCTCCAGCCCCAAGGACATGCGGCGTCAGGACCATATTTTGCGCTGTCAGGCTGAGATACAAGCTTGCCATCAGCGGATAATTCCCAATGCTTGCCTTCAATACCGTAGGTCGTAAGCTGATTGTACCATTGGTCGTTTCTGAGCAAGTCCAGAAGCATCAATGCGCGATCCGGATTTTCCGATCTGGCGTTAATCGCCATGCCGTTGTTAATATAAGGGTTTGCTACAAGCGGACCCGTCGTAATGGGGAAAAATTGCAGCTCCCACTCAGGCTGGCTTTGCTTCAGCGTTGTATAAGTTGAAGATGCTTGCAGGATGTTGTCAATGAAGGCTGCGCTCTTCCCGTTGACAAAGGAATCGCGTGTAGGCGTTTTGTTCACGAGAGCATTTTTGGACCAGAAGCCCTTCTCATTCCAATCCTTCATTTTTTTCAAGAAGTCAATGTATTCCGGCATATCCAGATTAAGCTGAGGCTCGGAGCCTGCTTCATTCTTCAGGACATATTGCACGCCGCTTTGTACAGCAAGACGGTTGTAATAGTTATTGCTTGTGTAGACGATATTTCGAATCAGATAGTTTTCATTGTTAGCGCCGATATCCCAAGGAATCATCTCAGGCTCGTTCTTCTTCACGTTCTCCAGGTAGGTGCCGAAATCATCCATGCTTTTAATTTCAGTCAACCCGTATTTTTTCATCAGATCGCCGCGAACAATATAACCGTCAATCGTAACTTCCTTATAGTTCATGGGCAGATTGTACAGCTTGCCGTCGATCAGCGCGCTGTCCAATACCTCTTGCGGCGTATTCTTCACGGTCTCTGGGGCATATTTCTCCAGATCTTCCTTTGTTATTTCGTAGAAAGCGCCGTTTCGGGCATTCTTGAAGTAATCAGACCAGTTCGCCGAAGCGATAAGGTCATAGTCTTCACCGGAAGCCAGAATCAACGGATATTTCTGAGACCAGTCAGCCCAGGACAGGAATTGCACCTCAACTGTAGCGTTAATGTCTTCCTTCAGCTTCTTGTTCAGCTCATCGTAGACCAGATCAACGTCTGTAGGCGTGTCACCGAGCAGAATCATCTTTAGCTTCACTGCCTTGGACGTATCCACTCCCGTGTTCTCTGTCGGACTATTCGACGGAGAAGAAGTGGCATTGCCTTTTCCTTCATTGGAATTGCCTTTGGCGTTGTTGTTCGAGCTGCAAGCTGCCGCCATCGACATGACTAGCACAAGCGCTAGCAAGGCTGTTATTAATCTTGTTGTCTTTCTCATTGTTCTTTCGACCTCCTGTAAGATATGGATAAGTTTATCTATAACATCAGAAGCTATACGCGGCTTCCGATCTTATATTCTGAGGAAGGATTAGCCCTTCACCGCGCCAACCGTAATACCACCAACGATGAAGCGTTGAACAAACGGGTAGACAAAGATGATAGGCATCACGACTAGCACCGTCATAGCGAGCTTCAAAGTCTCCTTCGGCATGTCCGGAATCGGCACACCCGTCATGGCCGCTATTCTGGACAAGGTATCCACCGAGTTCACTAGACGATATAGGTAATACTGAAGAGGCATTAGACTTTCATCGCTAATGAATAACATCGCTGCGAAGAAATCGTTCCAGTAGCCTAACGCGATGAATAACCCGATTGTGGCCAGCACCGGCTTGGATATAGGCAGAATCAGCTTGAAAAAAATCCGAAGCTCATTCGCACCGTCCACCTTGCCGGATTCGATCAGCTCAAAGGGAAGTCCAGCCATGAAGCTCTTCATGACGATAATGTAGAACACATTCAGCAGAGCTGGCAGGATCAAGGCCAGAAAGTTATTTTTCATATCCAGATAAGAGACCATCATGATGTACCATGGGACAAGGCCGCCGCTGAATACGGAAGTGAAATAAATGTAGAAGGAAAACTGGTTGCGATATCTGAAATCCCTTCGTGAGAGCACGTAGCCTGTCATCGCCGTAATCATAAGACCGACCGTGGTCCCGACAAGCACAACCGAAGTCGAGATAAAGTAGGCATTCAGCAGGTCCTTCGGATTTTTGAAGGATAGCTGGTAAGCCTCCAGGGAGAAGTCCTCCGGAATAAGAGAGAAGCCCTTAAGGATGACCGACTGTTCGCTGGAGAATGATCCGCCTAGTATGAAGAGCAAGGGCAACAAGCATAATATGGATAATACAATCAGAAACGTATAGCCGATAACATGAAAGATCAGTTTGTCTTTGGATACGGGCATCGTATAAGCCTCCTTCTAGAAAAGCGCATAATCCGGATTGTATTTGCGGATGACGTAGTTCGTGATAAGTATGACGACAAGACACAGTACCGCTTGATACAGCCCGGCTGCCGAAGACATCCCGATGTCTGGAGATTGAATAAGTGACCGGAACACATAGGTGTCAATCACATCTGTCTGATCATACAGCAAGCCATTCGTACCAATGACATTGTAGAACAGCTCGAAGTTGCCTCTGAACAAGTGGCCAACCGCCAGCAGCATCAGAATCATGATCGTTGGCGTGAGCAGGGGAAGGGTGATTAAGCGAGCCCTCTGCCAGATGCTTGCTCCGTCAATATCGGCTGCTTCGTACAGACTCTTGTCAATGCCCATAATCGCCGCCAGATAGATCAAGGAGTTGTAGCCGACATACTTCCAGTTGTTGAAGAAGACAAGAATGTAGGACCAGACCTCGGTATTTCCGTAGAAGTCAATTGGCTCAAATCCCCAAGCTCTCATGTAGTAGTTGATTGTGCCGAGCTCGAAGCTGAACAGATTGTAGATAAATGCTCCAACAACGACCCACGAAATAAAAAACGGGAACAAAAGTGAGGATTGAATATATTTCTTAACAAACCTTGTCCCAATCTCGGCAATGAAGATTGCCGTTGCGAGCTGAAGCACGAGGCCCGTAACCATAAATGCAACATTATACAATATGGTGTTGCGGGTAATGATCCACGCTTTCCCGCTTCGGAAGAAGAAGTCGAAGTTCGCCCATCCATTCCACTCGCTGCCGAAGATACCCCCGCTATACGTGTAATTTTTGAAGGCAAGCACAATCCCGCTCATCGGCACATATTGAAAGATAAAAAAGTACAATACACCTGGAAAAAGCATGAGGAACAGAAGCTTGTTGCGCTTCAGCTCTTGCCATACACCGTCTTTTCTCACTACCATTTCCTCCATCTCAGTAGGTCTTTTTTTTTCTGTAAAACAAATATAAAACGCTTTCAGATAACTGTATAGAATGAAAGTTTGTTACTGGGTGGAATATTTGTTGATGTTAATTTCGAATACTCGGTGAATCGTTAGTATGGCTAACAAAAAGGTCCGCCGCAGGCGGACCTTACTTAACATTAAAATCCATTATATTCCATTTGAATCCGTCCAGCACGTCTCCATAGTAATACCTGTTCGCTCTGCATAATAATCTCCCCATTGGCACATGGAAACTAAGGTTTTCTTAAATGCGAGACCAAGATCAGTAACTGCATATTCAACCGCACCGTTATCCATCTCGGAACGCCTAATAAGCTGATGTTGTTCAAGCTCTTTTAACTGCTGTGTCAGCATCTTGGAGGAAATATCGATAATTGACGATTTTAACTGATTATAACGTTTAGGGCCTTCATTTAAGTACCATAAAATGGATACCTTCCATTTGCTTCCGATAAGATCAATGACCAAATTAATTGCACAATGATAGACAGGCTGTAGTTCTTTCATCCTCATCCCTCTTCATATAGGTTACTTTTTGGTGCCTTGATTCATTCAACCACATTATATACGATTACATCGTACAAACAAATCAAATTGGAGGGATAGCTTTGAAGGCCTTGTTGCTTAAAGATAAAGGATTATGGAAGGATATGACGATCGGCGAGACTCCAACGCCTGAGCCTCAAGCGGGGGAATTATTAATGGAGGTTCATGCTGTGTCCCTTAATCCCGTGGACTATAAAACGGCTACAAATGGTCATCCGCATTGGTCTTACCCTCATATATTAGGCCTGGATTTTGCAGGCATTGTCGCAGCAGTTGGTACTGGCGTAACTGATTGGAAGCCTGGTGATCGTGCTGCGGTTCATGGGGATTTGACCAAAAAGGGTGGATATGCGGAATATGCTATTGCCCAAGCGAGTGCAGCATTTCGTATTCCTGAAACCGTCAGCTTCGTCGAAGCTGCATCTGTTCCGACCGCAGGCTTGACTGCTTATCAAGCCCTGTTCCGCAAGCTGCCCATTAACCGCATTGAATCAATATTCATCCATGGCGGAGCGGGAGGAGTTGGCGGATTTGCCGTCCAGCTCGCCAAATGGGCAGGCATAAAAACCATCATTTCCTCCTCATCGCCGGAAAACTTCCCATACGTAGCATCACTTGGCGCCCATCATGTTGTGGATTATCGCGATGCCAGCATGATCGCTCAATGCATGAATATGACTCATCATATTGGCGTTGATGCCGTCATTGACGCAGTCAGTCGTCAGAGCGCCACAGATGCCCTCCAGCTTCTTGCCTTCATGGGACATTTGGTTTTCATTGCGGGACCACCGGATACAAGCGGCTTAAAACCATTTACCAAGGTGCCCTCCATTCATGAAATCGCTTTGGGCGCTGCCTATTCCAACGGCAGTGAGCGTGATTTGCGTGATCTGTCTGCAATGGGTGAGCATCTTCTAAGCCTCATTGCCGAATCCAAGATATCTCCGCTGTATTATGAGACGATTGCTTTGGACGAGGTGCCGAAATCGTTACAGCGGCTATCCGAAAGACACGTTAAAGGCAAAATCATTGTGAAAATGAAGTAAGCTATAGCATGCAGATTGATGTTCTACTATTTCCAAATTTATGAATAGATAAGCACCTCTTGTATCCAAAGACACGAGAGGTGCTTATATTTATTTATTCTGCAGTAAACTTCACTTCATGTTCAAAAGACGACAGCAAAGGTTCAAAATTTCCGACGGTCAAGTAATTCTCCTTGGTCAGATACGTGTCGCCTACCTGAACATGATCAAAAACGATATTTTCAACCCGACCTATACCACTCGTTGAAGTGTCCGTCGTTCCTTTTATGAAGTTTTTGAACCGTTCAAACGACCAACTGTGTATATAAGTGTTACGGATTGTAATATTGCGGAATACCTGATTATCGGGAAGACCAAGCGCGATCAGCTTGATGGCAGGTCCGTCTACGCGAATGCTGTCAAATAGAATATTTTCGATCAAGTACTCCCGATTCTCCTGATTATTCGCCCGAGGGCGATAATTAATAACGCCGAGATTAGTCTGATTGTTCCTACCGTCCATGAATACAATGTCGATATTCGAAACGTTGATGTTCGCCACATCGCGGAAGCCCCAGCCGAACTGGAACACGCCGCCGTTGACCATCTGTCCGATGACAGCATTCCGTAAGCTGGCTCCGCCAAAATAAAGCTTTACGGTATCATCATTGCCACTCAAATAGACATCCTCTACAATTGAATTTTCGGTAAGATTAATGCCGTCGTTGTTATATCTCCAGTTCGCGAGAACCTTGAAGTTAGCACCGTCATAGTGCGCATCCCAAGATCGCAGAGCATAATGCACGGCGTCAGCAATTGTAATCCCTTCTACATACCCGCCCTTCGTACCGGCTTGAAATTCCAGCAGATTCATCTGATGATACAGCAGCGGCTCACCCGATAGGATACCTCGGCCATTGACCATTACGCCGTCATGTTGGATGTGGAATCCGCCGTATACGATTGCGCCGCCGGCAATGTAGATCTGCTCAATATGGGGAGGGACAATCCATGCCTTATGCGTACCTGTTCTATCAGTTGGCGTTGTCCCTGTATTTACCGGTCCATAATCCTCAATGCTATACTCGCCCGGGCCGAAAAATAGCACTTTGTCATTCTTGCTGAGTCCATCAAGTGGTCGATCGCCGGTTTTTGCCATGAAGACATTGCCTCTCTTATTGTTCGGAACAAGCTTCGGATCCTCCAGCGGATCGGCAAATACAAACACGCGGTCGATCAGTTGGCCGTTGATTTCAAGGAACACTTTTTGCTTGGGCATGATGGGGAACCTAACCGTAGAGCCGTCATCCCCAATCTCCGCTTCAATTCCGTAGCGGGATGGAAGCACTCGGACCGACTCGAACAGCACGTCGTCTAGTCTACGCACCTCCACAAAGGCCTCCCCGCTGAGCGAGAATGTTGTCCAATGCTGCGTGACTCCCGACTCTCGGTATATTTCGGCTCCATCCTTCGCATTTCCGCTCTTCGGATCGTCCTTATCGAAGACCGGGGGTTCAGACAGATTGACAAATGAGGGAGCCTTTGCACCGTTCTGTTCAATCGTGATGGCAAAAGCATCCGATTCCTTGACGGATTCTCCAGGTTTGGGGTAGACAACAAATCGTTCTTCATTTAATTTACTGTGCTCGTCTGCATTCTGTACCGCCGTATGGGGAACCTGAGGATTGGCACTCGCCAATACGAATGGTAGAGAGCAGACCAGCGACAGGGCCATCATGCCCGCAATAAGTATCTTCCTGAATTTCATCTAACTTAACCACCTCTCGCTAATTCTTTATCTCATTGTTCTATCCTGTTATATTCCTTCAGAACAATTGCGAAATAATAATCTTGAGTGCCGTTATCTAACACAAAAACTTGGAGGACTGCCTGCCACAATAATAAAGAAACCTTCCCCTTGGAATTTAATTTTTCGAATATGCTCTGATGCCGTTGTCCACCAAAACCTTCATAAATACCCCTCCAACCACGGAACGATTGATGAAATCCACCATGCGTCCATCAATGGTAAGGTACCAGTCCGTGAACGGTACTGGCGGCATACTTTCATTCAAGAAGTCCCACAAAGGGTCTGTGAGAGCCCCGAATTCTTCGGCCGATTCTGACAAGGAAGCCGCCCAGATAAGCCAATCCGCCTTCGTATATGTACAACGGCTATCCAGGGGTGTGCCGTACTTGTTCTTTTTCTTAAGGTACAATGCAATTTCTTGACGGCTTATTTCCTCGTTGAATACATTCAATTGGAACAAGCGGTCCCAAATCAAATTATATTTCAGACTCCAGGTGCCAGGCTGATCGAACGCCAATTTATAATGATCATCCTCGCGTGCTAGCTGCTCCCATTGCGAAGCCATCTCGCGCGCTTCCCGGATAGCAGCTTCCTTCCCCTCGACGTCCCCTAATATGCCGCACAATATGCCGTATCCTGCGATTCCCATAATGGCCTTGATTGACAAATTAGTGTTATGAGCCAGATGACCGGCGAAGTCGTCCGTGCAAAGCTGATTGCCGGGATCAAGACCATTTTCCCGCAAGTAAAACGCCCACTGCGACAGCAGGTCCCAATGCTCCTTCGCAAATGCTCCATCGCCTTCCGCCAAAGCGATCGCCGCAGCCATAATGAGCATATTGCCGCATTCCTCTACGGGCATCTGACGCTCCAGCTCCAGTCCGTACTCTTGTCCCGTGGCATGAGGATAAGTGCCGACATCGTGAGGTGCGAATGGATATGTCCAAGCATCCGAGCTCGCATAGGCAAAGATCGGCCTCAGCATGCCCTTGGCCAACTCCGGATTATAAAGCAGAAACAACGGCAGCGATGGGTAGCTGACATCGACTGTGGCCATGCAGCCATTGCTGAAATTCTCTTTCGAGAAAAACAACACGCTTCCATCTTCAGCAGCTACCAACTTATGCGCCGCTATGGCTTGCCTATAAGCTAGAGCCGCAATTTCAGCATATTTCTCGCCTCCGGCGATTCGAGCTTGCTGCATAACCTCTCGATTAACGTCTCCTACTCGCTTCATTAAATCGTCGTACTCAAGAACCGCAGCAACCATCATTTCCTCCGCGGACATTCCATTCCGCCTCCAATAGCCCGGAAGCTGCTTACCGAAATAGTCAACAGACATTATATCGTCGTACGCTAGCACAAGATATCGCTCCACTGGCATTGCCCCTACGTTCTCGAGAGATAAGCTAACAGCCAGATTCGGAGCTTCATCCTCGGCAAGCCTCGGCTTGCGTGAATCAATCTGCTCCAGAATCGAGCCTTCTTCTATAAACTCAGAGCGAATCTCCTCAGACCCGATCGCGGTTGCAGCATCCTCACAAGGAGGAACAACCAAATACGCGTAACCCCAATCGATGCGAACATCGTCTCCTTTGCGATGCAGCACCTTCTGCGACGTCGTTCCGACTTTAAGTGCTCGTATGCCGCCAATAAAGTTCGTTCTCTCCCAATCAACCTCCTGCTGTGGTGTATGCACACAAACATTTGCGGACAAGTCGAAATAAAGCTCCACTCGATGGGTAATACCGTCTATTGATTGAAGTCGGAACGACACATATGAAGCCGGTCTAGACAAGATATCAAGATCGTCCATTAGTAAAGGAGTAGTAAAGCTCAAGGTGAGCTCAATCCCCGCCTCCTGAAAGACGTATTGGCTTGTCAACGGCTCAACTCTCAAAGACACTTGCTGCATGGTATGCGCGACATTCCCGCTTGGCTTGCCCATGAATCGGAAAGCCTTCCCGTCTATCCGAATTAAACCCGTCAACGCCTGTTGCTT
The DNA here is from genome assembly GCF_040834005.1 of Paenibacillus sp. PL2-23. Taxonomy (NCBI): domain Bacteria; kingdom Bacillati; phylum Bacillota; class Bacilli; order Caryophanales; family Paenibacillaceae; genus Paenibacillus; species Paenibacillus sp. PL2-23. The sequence continues at coordinate 2,127,912 of NZ_CP162129.1, read as the reverse complement.
GCGCGTCCAATGTTGCGTATTTCGTTCGGTCAGCCTCCCTAACGGCGACCAGATGCTGAAATACGGATCTACCGTAACCAGCGGCACGGACGGCGGTCTCAATGTTTTCATCCTTCACTCCCTCTTCCTACTAGCGGGACAAGCGTCCGGTTTCACCTCGTTCCGGACGCCTGCCTATTTCGTCATTAGTTACTATCGAATATCTCATAGGCTTTCTGGTATTGCATGAGCAAATCATCCGAGCCCATTCGCTTAAGTGTGCTTTGGAATTGATCCCACTCCGCATCCAGATTGATTTGGCCCGTAATCGCTTTTGCTGCAAACTGTTCAATGTATGGACCTATATCTGCCGACATAGCGCTGATTCGCTTCAAATCTTCAGGGGCAAAGAAGAAGCTTGGCAATGCCGGCTGCGCATAGGGGGCAAGCGGTTCTTTTAGCTTTTTCAGGTCAAAGTCAAGAAGATTAATAATGGTTTCCGGCACGAGATGGGGGATTCGACCGCCGGGTTGCAAGGTTGCATACTTTCGAACATCGCCAGCTTCGGCTCCAGTGGCAACGCTCCCGTCCGACTTCAAGAATACAATACGATCGTTTTCGATCTTGTAATCTTCATCCTTGAGTCCTGCCCACATTTCCTCTCCGCCTTCTTTGCTGTAAAAATAATCTAGCCATCTGACGATGATTTCGGGATTTTCGGCTTTCTTCGTAATGGCAGCGCGGCCCGTGGACACCACGCTTCCGCCAGCTGCATACTTCTTTCCGTTCGGGGCAGTCAGGACGATAAACGTGTAATCGGATTTTCTTTGATTCTCATCAATCGTCAGATCATCGCTTTTTGCTTTTGCGGACAAACCTGGAGCGAGAAGAACCGGCGAATTCGTAAGGAATGCTCCGACAGTTGTCACTTCGCCGCCATTCTTGGACGTAATTTGATCCGGCTTTTGGGTGAACGATTCCGAATCAAGCAGTCCTTCTTTATATAAGCGATTAAAATATTCCAAATATTGTTTGAACTCTGGCGTGGATGGAACGAATAGAATTTGATTCTTGTCAGGGTCCAAGAACATGCCGTCATCGCCATACATATAACCGAACAATCTCATTAACGACAAAATGTTTGGCATTTCGGATAGCGACAAAGGAATTTCATCGGCTTTTCCATTACCGTTCGGATCTTTGGTCTTGAATGCAACCAGTACCTCGTATAGCTCGTCGAGTGTAGTCGGCACCTTCATTCCGACGTTTTCCAGCCAAACATGATTGATATTCAAGTTGGCTGTTACTCGGCTGATGGGATCGACATTCAACTCAGGGAACGTATAGATATGACCGTCTGGCGTCGTAATACTCTTGCGTATTTCCGGATACTCCTCCATCAGACTGCTTAAGTGAGGGGCATATTCCGCAATCAAATCTTCCAGCGGAATAAGCAAGCCTTGCTTGCCGTAATTCATTTCCTCCAGCTTCGTGAACATGGATTTAAAGAAAAAATCCGGAAGTTCTCCGCTAGCGAATGCGAGATTCATCTGCTCTTTCCAGCCGGTGCCCAAATTAATAACCTTGCTCAGTTCCAAATCAATATTCGTTTTCTCTTCCAACCGGTTGAGCATTTTATTATTTTCCCAATCCTCCTGGGCGCCAAGAAGCGGATGTGTTCCGCCGAAGACGGAGACGCTCACCTTCTCTGTGACGATGGGCCAATTCTCGGCTTGAAAGCCGATGTTCTGAAGCCTCTCAGGCAAAGAAGAGCTAGCAGTTGCACGAGGTTCGGCTGGCATGCTTGTCGGATTGTCCCCTTCTGATTTACTCACATTCTCATTGCCATTAGAGCATGCTGACAGTAATGAAGCGATTAATGATACAGAAAGCAAGAGATACCTCAATTTTCCGCGCACTTCAACACCCCTTCATTTGGTAGTTCAATCCGAACACTTTAGTTTGCAGGACGCGCAACCTCCACGGCATCCCCCCTTTCATGGAGGATTCAGTTTTTCCTAGCCCTTGAGAGACCCTACGAGCATACCTTTCACGAAATGCTTCTGTATAAAGGGATACATGATCATAACCGGAATGCTCGCCACGATAATAACTCCGTATCTCATGCTATTGGATAAATTCATAAGCAGCTGCTGCTGGGAAGGCTCGATGCCTTGGAGCATATCTGGAGACAATTGAGCACTTACAATGATGTCCCTAAGTATAAGCTGCAACGGATACAGTGAACGATCGGACAAATAGATTAAAGCATCGAAAAACAAATTCCACTTGGCCACCGCGTAAAACAACACCATGACCGCAAGGATCGGCTTTGACAGTGGCATAACAATGCTCCATAAAAACTTGAAGTTGGTACAGCCGTCAATGGATGCCGCTTCCCAAAGCTCATCTGGAATGTTCGATTGAAAGTAAGTACGGGTCAAAATAATATTCCATACCGTAAGCATGCTGGGTACGATGATGGCTAGAAACGTGTCCAGCAAGCCAAGCGATTTAACAAGCAGGTAAGTAGGGATCATACCACCGCCAAAAAACATGGTAAACACAAAAAATCCCATCACTGTGTTTCGAATCATAAAATCCCTGCGGGATAACGGATAAGCCGCGCACACCGTCATCAAGACGGATAACGGGACGCCAACCGCGACATACATGATCGTGTTCCGATAGCCGACCCATAAAGCACTGTACTCCAAAATGTGCTTATAACCGTCCAAAGTTAAGCCCTTGGGAAGCAGCCATACCTCGCCTGCGATCACCAGATTAGGGTTACTAATGGAAGCACTTACAATAAACAATAGAGGATAGACAAAGATAATCAGCAGCAAAGAGAGAAGAAACAGATTAAAGCGATCGAACCAACGATCTGACCAGTGTTGAGCCAATTGGTTGCTCTTCATTTAGATTCACTCCTCATTACCAGAGGCTAGTTTTGGTTAATCTACGGGAATATGCATTAACATACAGGAGCAAGAGACAATTGATGATGGAATTAAACAATCCAACAGCTGTTGCAAAGCTGAAGTCGGCCCCCAACAAGCCAATGCGATAGACATAAGTGGATATGACGTCTGATGAAGACAAATTCAACGCATTTTGCATTAAAAAAATTTTTTCGAAACCGATCGACATTAAGCCTCCAATCTCCAGAATTAACAAAATGATAATGGTAGGAAGTATGCCGGGAATGTTAATATGCCATATTCTTTGAATCTTTGAAGCTCCATCTACGATCGCTGCTTCATGCAACTGCGTATCGACACCTGAAAGCGCTGCCAAATATATGATGGAACTCCAACCCACACCTTGCCATACGCCAGAAGTAACAAACAGGGTTTTGAACCATGACGGCGAAGAAAGGAATGCAATTTGGTCTAGTCCCAGCTTCTCGAGAGCTATGTTGAGCAATCCTGTTTCTTGAGAAAGGAATACGCCCAGCATTCCGACAATTACGACAGTGGATATAAAATGAGGTGCATAAGCAACCATCTGAACGGTCTTCTTGAACTTGACGATTACAACTTCGTTCAGCATGAGCGCTAGCAGAATGGGTGCCGGAAAGCCGAGAACCAGTTGGTATAAACTAACTTCAAGCGTATTGCGAATCAATGTCCAGAAGTTATAGGAACGAAAGAAACGCTCAAAGTTTTCCATGCCCACCCAAGGACTTCTCCATATTCCCTCTACAGCAATAAAATCCTTGAAAGCCAGCTGTATGCCGTATAGAGGAAGATACTGAAATACAAGAAACCAAGCGATCGGCGGTACAATTAGCACGTACAACTGCCAGTTCAACTTCATATTGCCAAGAAGGCGATTCAAATCTTCTTTCTCCCCTTTCCGCAAATATGGACATTAAGATATTGCCACATTGAATACAATGTATACAATATAAGCTACTACCTAACATCCAGCTAATGTATCTAATATAAGCATACAATTACCTGAATCCGTGATACAAAGTTTATAAAAACCGAGATATTTAAAGGAAAATGCATCTCTGAAGTCGAAAATTAAAGATAATCGCTTATTATCTACTTTCACCAACGAGGTGCTGAATATGAAGATCCAATTCACCCAATCTAAGGAAATCCTCTTAACAACGCATGCAGGCTTGGCTGCGGTCGGTGCGCTGCTTTCCCATACACAGTTGTCTCAGCGTCTTAATCGCTCAGCCGTTAAAGGAATGGAGAATCCGATCCACGGGAACGGCGAAGTCATGAAAAGCTATCTTGGTCTGCTCTGCCAAGGTAAAAGCGATTTCGACCACATCGAGCCTTTTCGCAAAGATACGGTGTTTCAAACATGCCTGGGTATTCGCAAAGTGCCTTCAAGCCCTACGCTCCGTCAGCGACTGGATGCCGCTGCACAAACAATAGATGCCAATTGGAATGACATTCTGTTGCAGGAATCTGCCGACCTCATCCGAAACCTCAATGCCCCGGTAACTGGACTTGACGCAGGCGAGCATACGGTCATACCGCTGGACATTGACGTTTCGCCGTTCGATAACTCCGGCACCAAAAAAGAAGGTGTCTCCCTCACGTACAAAGGAACATTTGGATATGCCCCCATCTTTGCCTATTTGGGCCGAGAAGGGTATGGCGTAAATCTTCAATTGCGTGAAGGTAGTACACACAGCCAGAAAGATGGTGCTGATTTCCTTCGGGAAACGATTCATTACGCTCGTCGCATTACAAGTGATCGTCTACTCGTCCGTATGGATTCTGCTCACGATAGTCTTGAAAACTTGCAAGTTTGCCACGCGGAGAAAGATGTTGACTACATCATTAAAGTCAATCTTCGCGGCGCTTCCAAAGAAAGCTGGCTGCGAGTAGCCGAAGACAAAGGGATATCTTGTGAGCAACGCCCTGGGAAGACCACCTACATCGGCGCGATTACATTTCCACAGAAAGACTTCGATTGTAACCTGCGTCAAGTGTTCCAAGTCATCGTGCGTACGATCGATCGGGATGGGCAGGTGCTCATGTTTCCAGATGTGGAAGTGAACGTTTACTGGACATCTCTGACTTGCTCGCCATGGCGTGTCATTGAGCTTTATCGCGATCATGGCACAAGCGAGCAATTTCATAGTGAGCTTAAGACCGATCTAGATTTGGAGCGATTGCCGGCAGGCAAGTTCGATACGAATGAGCTAGTCCTGCACGCTGGCGTATTCGCCTATAACCTGCTTCGCATCATGGGACAAGAAAGCTTACGTCAAGATGATGCACCGATTCGTGGAGGCGTCGGGCGCCGTCGTATCCGAACTGTCATTCAGAACATCATCTACATCGCAGCTAGAGTCAGCCGCCATGCCCGACAAACGTCCTTCAATTTCGGCCGTTACAGTCCATGGTTCCAAACCGTTCGTCGAATCTACCAGGCATTTGCCTGATTATTGTGAATGAAACGCAAGCACAGCCACCAGTCGCCTCCCCCCCCCTGTAAAAAAGGAGGTTTATTTCGCATGCCTTGCTTCCTGTGAAAAGTGCTCCTTGTTTGAATCCGAAGGTGGGAATGTTGTAAGATACACAATCTTCTACGCCTCTTTTCCAAAATACGGACTGCCTAGGAGGTAGGGGACCTAAGCTGTCACGGATTCAGGAATTAGCTTGGATGGGGTAGCAACAATAAATAAATGCTTTGCAAGGGTAATTTGTTGCTAAATATCAATTCAATTTTACTGTAAATGGAATGCGAATCGACACGATGGTACCCCGCTCGGCAAATGAATCCAGCTTTAATCCATATTGTTTTCCGTATTGAAGGACGAGACGGGTATGCACGTTGACGATACCAACCGTATCCATCTGGGCTAGCGACTCCAGATCGGCATTGGAAATCGACGCTAACTTCTCCTGAAGGCTTTGCAATATCCCATCAGGTATGCCAGGGCCATTGTCAGCAATTTCTATAATTAAGCTTTCTTCGTTAGGATAGGCATTAATTAATACAGCAGCCTTTCCTTTGCGCGGCTCAACCGCATATTTAACAACATTTTCGACAATAGGCTGAATTGAAAATTTAATGATGCTATTAGACAAATATTTTTCATGAATGTAAATATTGCTTTGGAAATGCATGGTGAACCTAATATGAATAATCTCTAAATATTTCCTGACATGGTCTAGCTCTTTCTGCAGTTCCACTTCAATCTCAGGCAGTGAAGCCGTGTACCGGTAAATACTGGCGAGGTTCGCACACATCTTCTCGATAACGGGAACCTCCTCCAAATACGCAATGCTCTTAATAATATCCAGCGTATTGTAAAGCAAATGCGGGTTGATTTGATTTTGCAGCGCCTGAATTAAGGCTTCCTTCTGCTTAAGCTCCAAATTAACCTCCCGAACCTTTAACGAAGAAACGGTCTGGATCAGCTGCTCCAGATTGACGGTCATTTGATTGAATGCGTGATTGAGCACCTGCAGTTCATCTCCGCCTCTTACATCAGCCCGAGCATGCAGGTCGCCGCGCTGAACCTTCAGCATCGCGTTTTTCAGCGATAGAATAGGTCGAACAAGTCGATTAGACATGATTGGAACTGTTATTAAAATAATACAGAACAAAGCAGCTCCCGCAACTAACGTCGCTTTAGTAGCGATTGTTAAGCCATTCGCCATCTCGGAGAAGGGTACGAAGGCGATGACCTTCCATCCCGTGAATTCAGATTTATGATAGGACAGCAGATATGTTTTGCCATCCCAGTCTTGAATCGACTGCCGCCGATCGAAATCTAATGTGGAAAAAGAGGTTTCACTCAGGTTTTGTGATATGATAGCGACCTCCGGGTGATGGACAATAGTTCCGTCGTCAGCGGCGATGAAAAAGTAGCCGCTATCCCCCAAATTGGTTTGCCCCAGTATGCGGCTAATTTCGCTAAGCTTCATACAAATAATTAATTTCCCTACTGGCTTTAACGTTTCCGTGCTGTTAATGGGTATGATGAGCGATATCATGGCGGTATCTTTATTGGTTGAATTAAAATTGGTATAGTAGGTCGGAATAATGATGGTCCGATCTAATTGCTTGGAGGAGTACCAAGGCTCGGATTTCAAATTTTCGATCGAAATGCTCGTCCCAGTTGACGAGATGAGTTGACCATCGTTGGACACGATAAACATGCCTGCGATTTCGGAATAATTGAATGCAATATAACGATTCAAGATGTCCTCTATCGTTTTGACATCGGTTTGCCTAAGCGGGTTTGAAGGGTTGTTCAACCATTTCTGAATCATACCGAACGCGGAATCATTGCCACCAATTCCTACGTTAATAGGTCCAGCAATCGTTGTTGCGACAGCTTGCTCCAATTGTTTAAAGTACAGGTCAATTTGATGATTTGTTCTTGTTACAGCTTGATCTGCAATCGTATAGAAGTCCTTTTTGGTTGCGTTGCTGTAGTTGACATGCGCAATCACTGCCATTAAGATGACGCCAAGCATGCTTATACTCAGAAATGCCATAGTGAGCTTTACCTTAATGGGAAAACGGACAGCTCCCTTGAACACACTCATTGACCCAGCCTCTTTCTGAACTCTTTGGGCGTCAGCCCGGCCACCTGCTTAAACAATCGCGTAAAATACGGAAGATTCGAGAAGCCCACTTCCTCCGCAATCTCGTATATTTTTTTATCCGTTTGCATCAGTCTTTCTTTCGCTTGCTCGACTCGAATTCGATTTATATAATTGACCGGCGACATGCCGGTTTGTTTTTTGAATAAAACGCCGAAATGAGAGGGGCTGAGTTGGGTATACTCCGCCATCTCCTGTAAGCTCCAGTCCTTCTTGTATTGAAGGTTCAATTGCTTAATAAGCTGATCAATAATCAGCTTCGTGTCTTGTGACTTAACATGAGGATATTCTGTAATCCATTGGAGAAGCAGACCTCGAAAATCCTCCAGCACAACGTCGTTGTCATGTCCTGCCCTTATTATCTGAAATTTAGAATCAATCCCCATCTCGTCGCATGTCTGCCGTATTCTAGACTCGAATAATCGCAGTAAATTTCGACAAGCTCCAGCGTTTAGCAGCTTTAAGCTTAGAATCGATTGCACGAGATCATGCTGCTTCCTCAAGAGCGTTCTGGGATCGGAGTCGAACATCTTCTCGATAAAAGCTTGAATGCGAACGAAGCATTCATTTAATTCCTTATGCGCCGCAATCGTCTCCTTGCAGCGATCAAGCACTGTCGTTAGCTGGCTGTATTCAACGGGCTTTAGCAAATAATCGGTTACCCCAAGCGATATAGCCTGCTGGGCGTATTGAAAGTTGTCATAACCGCTAACGATAATAATGGCCATCGGAATTTGATGCTCCCTTATCTTCTGAATGAGAGCCAAACCGTCCATATCCGGCATTCTAATATCTGTGATGAGCAGCAACGGCCAGGTGCTTTGAATCAACTCCCAAGCCTCTTCTCCCGTTTCGGCCTCGCCGACGACTTGAAACTGCTTGCCCGCTTTCTCGATCATTTCCACGACTGCACCGCGAATCCAAGGTTCATCCTCCGCCACTATGACCGAATACATTCGCTCACCCCCCTCGTCTGAACAAGTTAGAAATGAGACCTCGCCAGGAATGACGGGCCTCATTTCAAGTAATAATCTAACGATAAAGCATATTGGAGTCTAGCACAATGCAAATCGATTAATTACTTCATTTGTTGATACGCTTCATTAATTTCCTTTATGATATCGTCCCCGCCGTTCTTCTTCCAATCCGCAATTGCCCCCGAGATGGAATCCAATGGCGCCTCGCCCATAATAATTTTGAATACCGTTTGATGATATTTTTTCTCCAGATCAGTCCACTTCTTAGCAAAAGTCGGAGACATAAACGTGATGCCGGAAGCTGGATTGAGCGGCGCTGCGTATTTCTCATTCATCTCGAAGAAAGATGTAATCCGTTCCCGATATTCCTGGGAATCCCACTTGAATACGTCATGATCGTTTGCAATTCTTCTGAACACCCAGTTATTGAGAATGGCCAATCTCGTTCCTTCGCTTAACGCCTCGTCTGTTGGAGTAAACGTTCCGTCTCCGTTATCCTTGTAGAATACGTTAGGAGGACCATTCTTAATAATGTCCGTTCCTTCGTCTGTCACCCACCAGTCCATCATTTCCAATATTCGCTCGACCTTGGCTTGATCCATCTTACCATTGAGAACGACCTTATCGAGAAGCTCCACGGAATCGTTCAATTGGATGCCCGTCGGTCCGATCGGCGGAGCAAGCTGCACGAATTCCGCATTAGGCTGCACCTCTTTCACCTTCGCTTCATTCCGAAGAAGAGCGATTGGAATATGGATAGCAAGACCCAGCTTTCCTGAGCTGACCTTCTCGTTAATGGCCTGCCCCTCGTTAATCGGGAAATCCTTGTCCAAGACACCTTCCTTGTATGCTTTATTCAGGAAAGTCAGGTATTCCTTCATCTCTGCTTCCTGTACGATATAAGGGACCAACTCCCCACCGATTTCCATCCAGCCATCGGACAAGCCGAACGCATAACGTAACGGCAGCTCTCCGCTAAATTTGCCGAAGGAGAAGCCCAGCGTATCGTTTTTTCCGTTTTGATCAGGATCTTTTAACGCAAATGCTTTTGCAATTTCATAAAATTCATCAATTGTAAACGTATCCGGATTGGGAACCGACAGCCCTACATTGTCTAGCCAATCTTTACGAACGACGAAGGCAGTCGGATTAGTGGGGGCTCCATACGGGACACCATAAATTTTGTCCTTGGGATTCAAGAACTTCCAATATTCCTCTGGAAATGCGTTTTTCAAATTAGGATAGTTATCGATATAGGAGGATAGTTCGACGAACGCGCCTTCTCCTTGCCACTTCTCGTATAGGTTGCTGCCAGGGTTAGCTCGGTAAATATCAGGGAGATTATCCGAAGCCGCCAGGACATTAAGCTTTTCATTATAGTTCGGTCCTGGAATCCACTGTACATCAAGCTCGATGTTGAACTTTTCATTCAGGTACTTAATGGTAGGATGGTTATTATCCGGCCAGCCTCCTCCCGCGTAAGATGGTACAACCATACTGATAGCGAGCTTTTCTTTGACGGGCTCCGCCTTGCTTGTTGCCTCTGGGTTCGTGTTTGTCGGATTTGTGCTCGTACCACTCGAATTCGTATTGCCTCCGCTGCAGCCCATTATGCTTGCGATCGAGAAGATTACAACCAAAAGCAAATTAATCCCCTTTTTCATATGCCTTTGTCTCCTTTGCGTTATATTCTTACAATCTTATTATAAAAGTTATATAATGACTCAAAATTGAACAATCGCATGATTTATTATCTTATTTCATTCAAATGATGCGAACATATTCGACGAAAACTTCTCCCCCTCCTGATGCGTCCACGCCAGGTCGCAAGCTGAGGAATTGCCCAAGAGCATTATGATGATAGCCCGATGTATCCATAGATTCCGGAAGCTTGACCCATTCTTCCTCATCAATTCTATAATAGCAATCAACTTCATGATGATCGTTGACGAGCTTCAGTTCCAGAGTTCTGGAGCCGACCGGTCTAGGGCGCAAATTTTTGGTCTGACGAATAGCATATACGCCCTCCCGATTGAATCCAATTCCCGTATAGCATTCCCGATTGTAGAAGAGAAGAAGTCTTCCTTCTGAATCATCGCTTAACAAGGAGAGTTTGGCTTCTATGGTATAACAATGTTCATGAGCGATATATACTAAAGGGGACATCTGTTCTCCTGGCGGCAAAGGCATGAGAATGAGCCCTCCCTTCTCAACACGGCACCGGTCATGTATCAATGCATCATAACATTGCCATTTCAGAGAGATCTCTCCGTCTAATAATATTTCACTAGAATTAAGCTCATGCCCGATCGTGGAACCAACGGACTTGGTTGCAGGTTGATCAATGCGAACTCCCTCACAAGTTTTGAACCAGTCGTCCTCGGTCCATTGAATCGCCTCTAGCAGGGTTTGTCTTCCCAATGTGTAATAACCCTTCTCATACCCATGATATATAATCCACCACTTACCATCAGAATCCTCGAATATGGTGCCATGACCTTTACTATGCCAAGCTTCATCCCGGTGGACGGTACGCACGATGGGATTGTGCGGCGAGTTCTCCCAGGGTCCCCACGGATTATGAGATCTTGCAGAAACAACCATATGGCTGGTCGCTGGCCCTGCCGTCCCCCCTTGGGCTGAAGTTAAATAATAATAACCATTCTTAAATATCAGCTTAGGGGATTCCAAACAGAACCCCTCGACTCGCCACTCGTTAGGATAGAGCCAGCCATCGTATATCTTACGCGGGGTTCCAATAACCGAAAGACCGTCACGCGCCAATTCCACGATATGTCCGCCTGAAAGATGCAAATACCGTTTGCCATCCGCCCCAGCCACATGACCAGGATCGATATGACTCACCTTCAAATCAATTGGCTTGCTCCACGGTCCCCCAGGAGAAATTGCCGTAACAACCCAATTCGTCCCTCCTGCTGGAAAATAAATGTAATAACGCCCCTCGTATTGGATGAAATCTGGTGCCCATACATCGCCTACATACTCATGTAACGCATGGCATAAAGGTCTCCAGTTCACAAGATCCTTGGAATGCCAAATGAGTAAGCCAGGATAATAGCGGAAAGAAGAATGCGTCATATAATAGTCGCAGCCTACTCGAATGACGGAAGGATCCGGGTAATCGCCTCCAAGCACGGGATTTACAAAGCTGGATTGTATATTCATTTGTATCATCTTGAGCTCCCTCATTCCTTATCGCATCAGATTATACCTTTTAACACTTCGTCGAACGTTGGAATATATAGGTCCGGATAAGCCAAATGCCTTGCCGATGTGCCATTTAGCAAATTGCCGTCGCACTCCTTTAATAGCCAGCCTCTCAGACGCTGGACGATCTCTGGATAACGACTCGATACATCCAGCTTCTCCGTCGGATCATCCAGCACCTGATACAAACGTACGACCACTTCCGGTTCAAATTTCAGTGAAGCCTTCTCTCGAAGCGCCTCCGGAATATAAACCCGCAGCTTCCAGCCATCCTCCGTAACGAGCGCAGGACCATATGAGCATGCAAAAACGATATACTTATGTTTCGGCGAATTGGAATCGCCTCGCAATGCCTTCCAGTACGACACGCCGTCCGTTCCAGCAGGCGTTTCCACTGCAACGATATCCGCGATTGTCGCCAATGTATCATAATTGGCGATCAGTTGGTCGCACACACTGTCCGCTTGGATGACTCCAGGCCATTTAGCCAAAAATGGAATTTTGCAGCCTCCGTCCCAATTGGAAAACTTCAACCCCGCCATGCCCGCATTCCCGTTAAACACATCGCCGCACAGCTCCGTTCGAAATGGATTGTCCACTTCGTTGATGGAATCGCCGCTTAACGTCTTGGTTCTACCCGCTCGCCCTTCCTCGCGATAATACACTTCATGTCCGTTGTCGGATGCGAACAGGACTAACGTGTTGTCACTTAAACCGAGTGTTTCCAGTTCGTTCAAGATCTTTCCTACTGTTTCGTCCAGTCGAAGAACCATGGAGGCGTATTCCTTCTCCTGCTGCGTCAACGCCTCATTATGCTTCACTTGTTCGTGTATATCGGGATAGAAAATCGGACCGTGAGGCAGCTGGCTGGGATGGAACAGAAAAAACGGCCTGTCACGATTCTCTCTGATAAATGCCGCTATCTTCTCGTCGAACAAATCTTGCGAATAGACCTTCCTGCAGCTCATATCAGTTGGATCCGTAATGGCAGGATTGCCGCAATGGGGATCCGTATTCCCTTCAATCGGCACCAGCCTGCCATCCTCGAACAGGAACGGCGGGTAAAAGCCATGGCATTGTATATGATCGTAATAACCGAAGTGATAATCCCAGCCATGCTCCCGGATGCTTCTGTCGGTCGTCGAGAACCCCCATTCCAGCTTGCCGATCTGTCCTGTTCGATAGCCTCCCTTCTTCGCTACCGTGGCCAAAAACTCGTCTCCTGCCAAGGCTTCAATCCCGGTATTGTAAATGATCTCCTGAAGCTCGTCCAAGCTCAGCTCGCCTGTCGACAGTTTCTTATAGGCATTGCCTGGCGTATACGTCCATCGTCCTGCATGGGCGTCATGTATGCCGCACATCAGGCTTGCTCTGGCCGGGGCGCAGAACGCCGTTCCATACGCCCTTGTAAATTTCATTCCCTCATTAGCGATGCGATCGATATTCGGCGTTTCGATGACAGTCTGACCGTAGCAAGACAACATCCCCATTCCCAAATCATCGGCATAGATATATACAATATTCGGTTTGCTTTTCAACGTGCATCTCTCCTTACTGTATGAGCAATTAGCCCTTCACTGAGCCGAGCAGCATCCCTTGATTAAAATATTTTTGCAGGAAAGGATAAACGACAAGCAGCGGGAAAGCTGCGATCAATATAGCTGCCATCTTGGCTGCAGGCGTATATTCGAAAGCCGAATGAAGTGCCGCTCCGGTGCTGCTATCCTCTTGAATCAGCATTTGACGCAAAAACACCTGCAACGGCCATTTGTTATTGTCGTTCAAATAGAGAATCGCCGCGAAGTACATGTTCCAATTAGCGACAAAATAGAAGAGCGTAAACGTGGCAATCGCCGCTTTGGAGAGAGGCAAATAAATACTCGAGAATATCCGCCATTCGCTGCAGCCGTCGATGCGTCCCGCTTCCTCCAGCTCGATTGGAATAGAGCCGAAGAACCCTCTCATTACGATCAAATGGAACGGCGCGATCGCCATGACAAGCCATAGCGCCCAATAGCTGCCGACCAACCCCAGCTCCTTAACGACCAGATAGGTCGGAATCATGCCGCCACTGAACAGCATCGTAAATAGAACCATAAAGTTCATCGTTCCTCTGCCTTTAATCCATGACTTCGACAAGCCATAGGCTAGAAGAGAGGTTAACGCGATGTTGATGAACGTTCCTACCAAGCTAATGACTACGGCATTTTTTAATGCGGTTATAAAACCGGGATTCGTCAGCAGATAAAAGTATCCGTCCAGTGTCCATTGTTTGGGGAAGATAAAAAATCCCCGAGTCAAGTATTCCTTCTCAGAAGCAAACGATGTCGTCACAATATATAATAGCGGAATTAGAACAACGAGCGAGGAAATCGTCAATGCGGTATAAATGATATAATCCAGCCAGCTTTCCGACTTTTTGGCTCTATATGTTGACATGTTAATAGACCCCCTCTTGCCCAGCCCGTTTAGCAACGGCATTAGCGATGATGATTAGGAACAAACCGACCAACGACTTGAAGATACCGACCGCGGATGAGTAGCTGAAGTCGCCTTGCACAATGCCCTGGCGGTACACATACGTATCGAAAACGTCGGAAACACTTAAATTGAGTGGGTTTTGCAGCAACAAGATATGCTCGAAGCCTAGATCCATGAAATTGCCAAGCCTTAAGATAAACAGGATAATAATGACTCGGCTAAGTGCGGGCAGCGTTACGTGCCAAATTTGCTTCAGACGGCTGGCACCGTCTATTGCCGCCGCCTCGTACAAGCTGGGATCGACGGAGGACAAGGCTGCCAGGAAAATGATCGTCCCCCAGCCAACGCCGTTCCACATGTTCTGAATTAACCATACCCAGCGGAATGCGGATTCGTTAGTCAATACATTTAATACGGGAAGATCCCAAGATTTCAGCAGCTGATTGACGCCTCCGAACTCTGTGGAGAACAAGACCACCGTCATGCCGACTATGACGACCCAGGACAGGAAGTGAGGAGCGTACAGAACGGTTTGCACTGTTTTCTTGAAGGCAGCAAGCCTTATTTCATTTAATAAGAGCGCCATTAGAATGGGCATTGGAAAATAAAACACAATATCCATCGCGCTTAAGATTAACGTATTCGAAAGCAGCGGAATAAAATCCCGCTCGGTAAACAGTCTGACGAACTGATCCATTCCCACCCAGTCGCTCCCGCCGAAACCGCGAAACGGATTGTAATCCTTGAAAGCAATAACGATCCCAATCATCGGAAGATACTTAAAGATGAGAAAAAAAAGCATTCCAGGCACAATCATTAAATAGATGGGAAATGCCCTTTTTGCGTAGCCCATGCTGCTTCACTCCTTCATAATGGTAACTTTCTTTCTCTTATTATAGGCTGGATAAAAAGGCTGTTTATTTCACAATCCCACGATTTTTTATCTGATTGCTTGTATCGCCAGGACACATTTTGCCAAACGACGCAGCATCCCCCGCATATGACATGCGGGGGATGCACCATTCCTATTTTTTCATGGCTTGGTAGGCATCATTCACCTCTTGAATGATTTTCTGACCGCCGTTTTTATTCCAAGCGTCGATTGCAGCTTCGATCTCATCAACCGGCTTCTCTCCGATGATAATTTTGAAGACAACCTGCTCGTAGGCCTTATTAATTTCAGTAATCGTCTTGGCATAGGTTGGAGATAAATGCGTCAGACCTACGGCCGGATCGTATGGAGCTGCATATTTGCTCCCATTCTCGAATTGGGTAATGATTCGTTCCTTGTAAGCCTCGGAGTCCCATTTGAAAACATCGTGATCGAACGCGATTCTGCGGAAAAACCAATTGTTAAGGATGGCGACACGATTACCCTCGCTTATAGCAGCTTCGGTTGCTTCATACGTCCCGTCTCCCTTATCCGTATAATAAACACCGGGAGGACCATTTTTGATAATATCCGTCCCTTCGTCCGTCACCCACCAATCGAACATTTCCAGCAATCTCGTTCGTTTTTCATCGTTCATTTCAGCATTTAACAAAATCTTTTCAGTAAATTCTCTCGTATCATTCAGCTGTATTCCCGTCGGTCCGATAGGAGGCGCAAGCTGGACGAATTCGGCATCCGGATCGAGCGTCTTCAATTTTTTCTCGTTTGTAACAGTGGCTATGGGGATGTCATGAGCTAATCCCAACTTTCCGGAGCTGATCTTCTCTTGCAGTTCGTTCCCCTTGTTGAGAGGAAAGTCCTTATCCAACACACCTTCGGTATACGCTTTATTTAAAAAGGTTAAATACTCTTTCATTTCTTCGGATTGCACCTGATAAGGTATGAGCTTTCCGTCTAGCTCCTGCCAACCCGGCGAAAGACCGAACGCATACCGAAGCGGTGCCTCTCCCCCGAAGCCGCCAAACGAGAACCCAAGCGTGTTGTTTTTTCCGTCTTGATCGGGATCGTCGAGTGCAAATGCCTTAGCGATTCGGTAAAACTCATCCACCGTGAACGTATCAGGATCTGGAACCGGAATCCCCAAATGATCGAGCCAATCTCTTCTGACGATGTAAGAGGCTGGATTAGGCGGTCCTCCATATGGAATTCCATATATATGGCTTTTGGGATTTTTGAGGCTCCAAAGCTCCTCAGGAAACGCTTTCACTAAATTGGGATATTGATCTAAATATGGAGCGATATCCAAGAACGCTCCTTCATTTTGCCACTTTTCATAAATGTCGCTTCCCGACCTGTAAACGTCCGGTAATTTGCCAGAAGCAGCTAACACATTAAGTTTCTCGATATAATTCGGTCCGGGGATCCATTGGATGTCTAATTCAAGGTCAAACTTGTCGTTCAGGTATTGAATTGTAGGATGCTTATTGTCCGGCCATCCTCCTCCGGAATAGGATGGAATCAACATGCTGACCTTCAGCTTTTCCCTTTTCTCCTCCACTGCTTGGGTCGCTGCGGCATCTTTGTCTGGCTGCTTATCGGGCTGAGCGTTTCCGCTGCACCCTGCAAGTAAGGCTACAGCCATTAGACAAATGCTAAAAACATGAATCCATCTTCTTCTCACTGCATCATCTCCCCTTATATGTTATAAACACGACTTCATGTATGAATCATACATGAAGTGGATATCAAACTTTTTACCTGAATCCGTGACAGCTTAGGTCCCCTACCTCCTAGGCAGTCCGTATTTTGGAAAACAGGCGTAGAAGATTGTGTATCTTACAACATTCCCATCTTCGGATTCAAACAAGAAGCGCTTTTCACAGGAAGCAAGGCATGCGAAATAAACCTCCTTTTTTACAGGGGGGAGGCGACTGGTGGCTGTGCTTGCGTTTCATTCACAATAATCAGGCAAATGCCTGGTAGATTCGACGAACGGTTTGGAACCATGGACTGTAACGGCCGAAATTGAAGGACGTTTGTCGGGCATGGCGGCTGACTCTAGCTGCGATGTAGATGATGTTCTGAATGACAGTTCGGATACGACGGCGCCCGACGCCTCCACGAATCGGTGCATCATCTTGACGTAAGCTTTCTTGTCCCATGATGCGAAGCAGGTTATAGGCGAATACGCCAGCGTGCAGGACTAGCTCATTCGTATCGAACTTGCCTGCCGGCAATCGCTCCAAATCTAGATCGGTCTTAAGCTCACTATGAAATTGCTCGCTTGTGCCATGATCGCGATAAAGCTCAATGACACGCCATGGCGAGCAAGTCAGAGATGTCCAGTAAACGTTCACTTCCACATCTGGAAACATGAGCACCTGCCCATCCCGATCGATCGTACGCACGATGACTTGGAACACTTGACGCAGGTTACAATCGAAGTCTTTCTGTGGAAATGTAATCGCGCCGATGTAGGTGGTCTTCCCAGGGCGTTGCTCACAAGATATCCCTTTGTCTTCGGCTACTCGCAGCCAGCTTTCTTTGGAAGCGCCGCGAAGATTGACTTTAATGATGTAGTCAACATCTTTCTCCGCGTGGCAAACTTGCAAGTTTTCAAGACTATCGTGAGCAGAATCCATACGGACGAGTAGACGATCACTTGTAATGCGACGAGCGTAATGAATCGTTTCCCGAAGGAAATCAGCACCATCTTTCTGGCTGTGTGTACTACCTTCACGCAATTGAAGATTTACGCCATACCCTTCTCGGCCCAAATAGGCAAAGATGGGGGCATATCCAAATGTTCCTTTGTACGTGAGGGAGACACCTTCTTTTTTCGTGCCGGAGTTATCGAACGGCGAAACGTCAATGTCCAGCGGTATGACCGTATGCTCGCCTGCGTCAAGTCCAGTTACCGGGGCATTGAGGTTTCGGATGAGGTCGGCAGATTCCTGCAACAGAATGTCATTCCAATTGGCATCTATTGTTTGTGCAGCGGCATCCAGTCGCTGACGGAGCGTAGGGCTTGAAGGCACTTTGCGAATACCCAGGCATGTTTGAAACACCGTATCTTTGCGAAAAGGCTCGATGTGGTCGAAATCGCTTTTACCTTGGCAGAGCAGACCAAGATAGCTTTTCATGACTTCGCCGTTCCCGTGGATCGGATTCTCCATTCCTTTAACGGCTGAGCGATTAAGACGCTGAGACAACTGTGTATGGGAAAGCAGCGCACCGACCGCAGCCAAGCCTGCATGCGTTGTTAAGAGGATTTCCTTAGATTGGGTGAATTGGATCTTCATATTCAGCACCTCGTTGGTGAAAGTAGATAATAAGCGATTATCTTTAATTTTCGACTTCAGAGATGCATTTTCCTTTAAATATCTCGGTTTTTATAAACTTTGTATCACGGATTCAGGTTTTTATACAAACTAACGATTTATTATCCGATCTTCTTATGTGATAAAAAAAACCTGCAGAAATTCGACTGAATCGACGATTTACTGCAGGTAGTGGTATGTGTTTATTTATTCTTAAAGTATTTCATTAGGAGCACCTTAAGGAATGCGACTAATCGCCAATGCATTCAAACTGTTCGTATCGAAACTGACCAAATAGGACGTTCCCGGTGCCGAAAGCGAATATACCCGGCCGTACCCAGCCTGTTCCCTCATTAATATTGTTGGGATGCCAGCCTGTAATGTCAAAGCAGAGATTGATTTTCCGCCATTCCCTGCCGTCACTGCTGTACCAGGGACTTACAATGCCGTGGTCATTTCTTAGCTGCAGGAAAATCCGCCTGTCTTCGTACGGAACGAGATTCACCTTATTTTGCAGCCAGCCTTTGCCCATATTGAATACCTTGAGGCTTCCGTCGTGCAAAGCGATGCCGCACGAATAATTAGCGCTGTAATAGAAGGTCAACCCCCCGCCAGAACCTTCCTCCACAGTCAACTCCGTTGTTACCATCTGTGCATCGTGCTGATTAAGGCATAAGAGAGGTTCACTGTCGTGAAGACTGGTTCCTTGCGCTTTCAGGAGAAGGCCTACTTTCTCAAATGATAGCCTTTGGTTAATGCCAGGTGTCGGAGCGTTCCATTGCAACCCTAGTCGGCCCGTGTCAAAAGTATCGCTTAACAATAATCTCTCTGTACTGTGGCTGGGAAGAACGGGTAGCGGAATGGGCTCGCCTGTTAAAACACTATCGGGTACCTTAAACCATCCATCCATCGTCCACTCCAATGGTTCCATAAGCGTCATCCGCCCCAGATGACGGGCTCCGTTGAGAATGCCATGATAAATCATATACCAGTCTCCTGCCGGCGTATCTACAAGCGTTGCATGGCCCTTAGACCACCATTTTTCCTCGCGAGACCAGGTATGGCTGATCGGATTATAGGGTGAGGCTTCCCAAGGACCAAAGATGCTTTGCGAGCGATAGCTAATGACACAATGGCTTGTCGGAGGACCGAAAGTACCTCCTTGTGCAACGGTCAAATAACACCATCCGTCCCGCCAAAACAACTTAGGCGATTCTGTACACACCCCTTCGATGTCCCAATCCTCCGGAATCGGCCAATCATCGCAAACCTTGCGTCCCTCTCCCGCCACCGCCAGCCCATCATCGGTTAAGGGATACACCATGTTTTTGGACATAAAAACATATCGTCGTCCATCTTCCCCTACGACGTGACCGGGATCAATTCCCTTCAGACCTTCAATGGGGATGGGCTCGCTCCATGGACCACTATGAATATCTTTGGTCGTGACGACCCAATTCGTCCCAGGTCCGTAGTCTCCAGGACCATAATTATAGATGTAATACGTATCTCCATGCTTCACGAGCTCCGGTGCCCATACGTTGCCGCAATAACCCTCGAGCACGTAATACAACGGTGTCCAATGGACAAGATCCCTGGAATGCCACATAAGCATGGATCGCCACGCAGTCCCGCCATTAACCAAATAGTAATGTTCTCCGTCCCTCAGTATGGATGGGTCGGGAAAATTACCGAACAGAATCGGATTTTCATAACTATCGCCCATGGCTAGAACCTCGCTTTTCCATACGAATTAAGTATGCTTCGGCCAATTGTCGTGTTTCATCTCACCTACTGTTACACTTCTTTGACGAGGATGACGTTGCTCCGCTGGCACGATTTCGAATTCGGGTTCGCCAATCTCCGTCATTCTAGCTTTCAGCCTATGCCTCAGATCTGATGTTACAGCTTCAAAAGTCTCCATGCCGATTAAATTGTTGGTTTCGTAAGGATCGGCCTGCAAGTCATAGAGGAACGCTTCCTCATAACGCTCCGAGCCGGCATGCTCTCCTCCATGCTTGTGAGGATCGACCACACAATATTTCCAACGCTCCGTCCGGATCGCCCTGCCAACCATGGATTCGCTAATCTGAACCAGAACCTCTTGAGGCCACTCTGCTGCTGTGCGATTCACAAGCGGGACAACGGAGTTGCCCTGCATGTCAGCAGGCACCTCAATACCTGCTGCATCCAGCAATGTTGGAGGCAGATCAACGAGGCTGACTAGCTCGCGAACTTGGCCGCCGCCCATAAAGCCTGGACCGTATATCGCGGTTGGAACGCGAATAGAGCTTTCGTGGCAGGATCTCTTGTATTCTCCATTCCTTGTCTTGAAATGGCAGCCGTGATCGGATGTGAACAAGATAATGGTATTATCCAGCATATCCAGGCTCTTCAGCGCATCCAGTAATCGTCCGAGGGCTTCATCGAGACGCTTCACCATCCCGTAATACCCACCCAAGTGCTGATGCGCGGTACCGCCAAGAGCAGCAAGATCAGGCGGTGTCCAGCGAGCCGTGTACATCTCTTCCATGCCATCAGGAGCAGGATAATTATCGGTATGATTCTGATGATGAGGCTCCAAATAGGAAAGGAACAGAAAAAATGGATGGTCCATATCTTGTTGCTTATGAATATATCGAATTGCGGCGTCCGTCTGCGCATCAACCCGGTAACCTGGGAGCTTCACGCGGTTATTCTCGTTATCGTACAATACCGCATCGTATGCGTCAGATACGAATTCCAGCAGATTGGCTCCCAGCCACTCATCATAGCCTCCACGCTCATGCGCCGGCACCGGATCTTCGCTTGCTAAATGCCACTTGCCTATATAGCTCGTGCTGTAGCCCGCATCCTTGAAGTAATGAGCCATTGTTTTGGTCTCTTGCGGTAGCGGAATGCCATTACGGTAACAGCCAGTCGTCGTTGCATACTTGCCGCTTTGAAGACATGATCTGGCTGGGCCGCACACCGGCTGGCAAGTAAACATGTTGTAGAGATGCGTACCTGCCCTAGCAATGCGATCGAAATTTGGAGTCAAACCTAAGGGATTGCCATGCACACCGGTCGTATCGAAGCGTTGCTGATCAGTAAAGAAAACGACGACATTGGGTTGTTTCATTGTCAGCTCTCCTTGTCGAATTAATTGTCGCTATGGCCGACGGACAGACGTTCTTGAGCGTTGTTCACGACCGCTCCGCTTAACGAAGGCGGCAAATAGGTCGCTGGCGCTTGGTTGACCTTCAAATAACTGCCTTGAACAGGCTGCGGGATATCCTTCCACTTGCGGCCTTCGCCATTAAACTGCGGCATCCAAGGAGCCAAAGCCTCCAGCATCTCGTCGCACATCGCCCATACTTCTTCCGTATTGCATACTGCTGCCGTTAAGGGATCATGCAGCACGGCAAGCTTCAACAGCTCCTTATTACCCGTAAGCGCCGCCTCAACTGCCATTTCCTGCACGCTGATGCTTGCGCGGCAAGTAGCCGCAAGCTGCATTGGCAGGTCGCCTACGAAGCTTGCTTGTACGCCGTTTTTGTCCACATAACATGGAATTTCGATTGTTGATCCGTTCGGCAGATTCGTGATAAGACCTTTGTTCTCGATGTTGAAATGACCTCGGTACGCTCTGCCCGTCTCCAGCGCTTCGATGATGAAGGAGCCATGCTCGTGGGAGCGTTCGCCCAGCTTAATATATTCTGCTTCGCCGCTCATCCACTTCGGATAAAGCTCGCGATATTCATTTGTCTTTTTGATGCAATGATTCAAATAGCCCGCAGTGCGGCCGCCAATCCATTCTTCCTTATAAATCCACTTGTCCAGCTCATCCTGACGCTTCCGGTACCAAGGCAAATATTCGCTCAGGTGTCCATTAGACTCTGTGGAGTAATAGCCAAAGCGGCGCAGCACGTCAATCCGGCATTTCTCGCGCTGCGACAGCTCCGGGTGCTTCTCGAACGCTTCAAGCAGATAAGGCGTCATGTCCATGCCTTGATGAGTAACCTGGACATACCAGGTTTGATGGTTAATGCCGGCGCAGATGAAATCCACTTCCTCTTCCGGCAGTCCCAGCGCCCGCGCAATCTGCTTGTGGCCTCCTTGAACCCCATGGCAGAGACCCAGCACATTAACGCCGCCCGCGCGTCGAATCGCCCAAGTATTCATCGCCATAGGATTGGAGTAGTTGAGCAGCAGTGCATTCGGAGCCGCAACCTCTCTAATATCCTTCGCAATGTCCAGTAGCACCGGAATAGTACGCATCGCAAAAAATACGCCGCCAGGTCCAAGGGTATCGCCTACACATTGATCCACTCCATACTTCAAAGGGATTTCAACATCATGCTTGAATGCCTCCAGCCCGCCAACACGCGCCATACAGATAATATAATCGGCATCCGTAATCGCCTCGCGCTGATTGGTTGTAGCGTGAATAGTAGCCGCCAGCTTGTTGTCACTAATCATCTTGCGGCATAAATCAACAACCATCGTCAGGTTCTCTTCATTGATATCCATCATACGGAATTCTGTATCCCGGAACTCCTCTACTGCAAGTAGGTCCATCATCAACCTGCGGGTGAAGCCCACGCTTCCTGCACCGATCATTGCAATCTTCAACAAAGTCATTACCTCCTGTATTATATAATATTGCTATTATGACTCCTCACACTATCAAGTTTATTACAAGTGTTTATAAGTAACAATGGTAAATAACTGCGATAGTAGGGTGATATGTTGCTGCCTACATAGACTAAAAACGCCAGCCAGCTTGTAGCTGGTTGGCGCTTTTAGGCGAGAGTCATTCTATTCAAATTTGACGCTTGGCGCTTTTCCTAGTTCTTGTTGCTTCTCTAGGAATGCGTAGATTTCCTCAATTAAGAAAGCTTCATCTTTGTGCGCCTTATACCAATCATTATGCCACTGATCAATCTTTTCTCCACCGGAGCCATAGAATACCTTATCGGCATCCTTCACCGCCTGCTCTGCCGAGTAGGAGCTCCCGCTAACCAGCGCTTTGTCGAGTATGTCTTGAATTGTTTTCGAGGTACTTTGTCTAATCTGGTTTAAATCCTTAGGAATCTGCGGCATATATAATCCGAAGGTTAGACCTTTAATCGGACGCTCCTTCGATAGATATGCCGCACTGTGCTTCTCGGTGAATTCAATGAACTTCTTCTCAACTGGATCATCTGGATTCAGCGTGCTGGCAAATTCGCGGCATGGTCCGAATTTGAGCTCAGGAAAAATCCACTCCCAATACAGCTTGTTCCAACCTACTTCTTTAGCGTACTTATCGGCATCAAGCAAATTAGGACAACCGTTATCTCCCAGCTCCCAGTGCTCGCCCTTGAAGCCATAAGATAAGATAATTCCCGTCTGATCTTCGAGTAGAAAGTCAATATACTTCATCACGGCTTCCGGATTCTTGGTCTGCGAGTTTACCATGACAAACATCTCGAACGGCGGATTAATATGCGGAGAGTACTGCCCATTCGGGCTCTCAGGCAGTTCAATAACAGTGTATGAACCATTCGAATTATTGTCCAGGAAGGACTTGAAGGTATTGAATCCCATAGGTCGGGAAGCTTGATTAATCAAGGTAATTCCAAGCTTGCCCGTCAAGAAATCCTGTGATTCCTTGGCACCATCCTTATCGGTCAAGAAATCTTTATCTACGATGCCATTATCATAAAGTTTTTTTATGAATTCAATGTACTGCTGACGCGGCATGGAATCCCTCACTAACTCTCCATTCCTGTCATAGTAATCGTTCACACCAAACATCGATTCATAAGCGTATCTTGATCCTTGAGACAATCCGATACCGTAAGTGTCATCCTTGCCATTCCCATCCGGATCTTGCTTGGCGAAGGCTTCAGCAACCGTATACAGCTCTTCCGTCGTCTTAGGGATCTCCAAGCTTAGCTTCTGAAGCCAATCCTCTCGAATGACAATGGCTGGATTCGTCTTAACTCCAACAACTCTGGCGATCGAATACATATGACCGTCTGTTTTCGTTGCGGCTTGTCGAATTTCCGGGAACTCGTTTAGAAGTTCTTTGTAATTCGTACTGTAGTTCTCGATGAGGTCATCAATTGGCATAACCAGCTTCTGATCGATGAGCTGAGCAATGAAGTCATCTCCGAAGGTCATGATCAGGTCAGGCGCTTCTCCTGCAGCGAACATAGCATTATATTTCTCAATACGCTGCCCTACAGGTACATCAACAAACTCCACATCCACCGGTGCATTCTCTTGAATCCATTGCGTCCAACGATTGTCTGTCGGCGTACCCTCTTCGGAAGGAATAACACCAAAGTTGATGAAAGGCACTGTGATCTTTGCCCGTTCCCCTTCTTTCTTATGTTCTGGCTGGTTTGACTCATCTTTCGTGATGGGAACGTTGTCGGTGTCTTTATTAGTATTATTATTGGTGTTACACCCCGTCAATAGAGCAGAAATGATGAGCACTACAGCCAACAGACTAGCTACGAGCGTTCTTCCCCTTTTTTGATTCATACGTTAGCCTCCCAGTTATCATAAGTTTGATTGAAGCATGCGCACTACTTCCGCTCAACTATAGGTTTTTTTAACAAAAGAGGCAACATATAGTTTTCTTTAAGATTTATGCACGCACTTTTAACATCCTATTGATTTCAGAACCCTTCATTTTTATCTCCTCAACCCTTAACTGAACCTAGCATAACGCCCTTTACGAAGTACTTCTGAAGAAAAGGGTAAATAATCATGAGCGGGGCAACCAACACCATAATTCCCGCTGACTTGATACCTTCCGGGGTAAGATTGATATTGACATCGAAAGCATCCTTGCCTAGCTGCGCAATCAACTGTTGACTCTGAATCATCTGCTGGACCATTACAGTCAAGTTCTTCTTATCCGAATCATTGATATAGATCAGCACCCCAAGGAAAATGTTCCAATAGTGTACAGCATAAAAAAGCGTTAGCGTAGCCAAGACCGGCTTCGACAATGGCAGAATCATATTGAAGAGAATTCTCCACTCACTGCAACCGTCCATTCTAGCGGATTCTATCATTTCCTCGGGAATCTGCTGGAAGAATGTCCTCATAATCAACATATTATAGGCACTAACCAGTGTAAGGAACCACAGAGACCAGTAAGAATCGATTAGCCCCAAATTTTTGACGAGCAGAAACGTTGGTATTAATCCCCCTTGGAACAGCATGGTAAAGACGATAGCCATCGTTATAGGTTTGCGCCCAATACAATAGCTTCTGGATAAGGGATATGCAGCCAAGATGGTAGCCAGCATGCTTAGTGCGCTTCCTATCACTGTAATAACTACATTGTTCGTAAATCCTCTCACCACGTCCGTACCCTGCAGAAGCAAGTCATAGTTCTCCCAGGATATGCCTACCGGCCACAAGGTAACCTGATCCGTAATGATTGCATTATACCCGCTGAACGAAACACTGATGATATGCATTAGAGGGAATAAGCAGGACAACCCAATCAAGGTAAGTGCTACATAGTTAATGATGGATAAGACCCTCTCGTCTCGCGACAATCGCATGGTACCGCCCCTCCCTCACCATAATTCTTGTCCAAATCTGCGGGCAATCTGATTGGCAGTCACAACTAGAACTAGCCCCACAAGAGATTCAAATAATCCCATGGCCGTCGTAAGACTGTATTGCCCATTCTGTATACCCATAGTGTAAATATAAGTACTGATGACGCTAGCCACATCCATGACAGCAGCATTCTGCATAACATATATCGGATCAAAGCCGACCTCCATTACTCTTCCCATAGCTAAGATGAACAGCAGGATCATCGTAGGTCGTATACCCGGCAAAGTAATATGCCAGATTTTCCTAAGCTTCCCTGCACCGTCCATGCTAGCTGCTTCATATAAGCTTGGATCGATAGAAGCTAAAGCAGCCAGATAGATAATCGCTGAGAAACCCGCTTCCTTCCATATTCCCGAACCCAGAAACACTGTGATCCATGAAGCCTCCTGATACATAAAGGGATACGTATAACCAAACCACCTTTCCAATAGAACATTGACAATACCGGTCTCTTGAGAGAAGATCGTGAGCACAATTCCGCCCACAATAACCCAACTAAAGAAATGCGGCATGTATACCAATGTCTGAATGCTTTTCTTAAACCATTTCAATCGAACCTCGTTCAGCAGCAACGCCATGAGCACTGGAAATGGGAATCCCACGATAATTTGTAACGCACTCAACAGCAAGGTGTTACGAATGATATCAATGCTCATCGGATTATTGAACAAGAGTTGAAAATTCCTCAAGCCGATCCATGGACTCTTGATTGCCCCTTCGATCAGATTGTAATCCTTAAAGGCTACGATCAACCCGAACATTGGTGCATACTTGAAAATGAGGAAATACAGGATGATGGGCCCTAACATAATTAATAACGGAATATTTTGCTTCCACATGCGTCTTGACGGGACATTCAATGAATGGAACCTCCTTCTGTTTGTTATTTGGGGTGTGCTAATTCAACATATAATTTGTGTGCCCATTCATACAACCTATAGATTTCCGATCCGTTAATAAATGACAAAAAACCGTTTGTATTCACCAGGAACACGAAACGGCATGAAGGATATAGGATTCTGATAGGCTAACTCTTTTCCCGATATGGTTATATATTGCCTCGGTAATAGCTTGGGGAGATCCCTGCATATTTCTTGAAGGACTGGCTGAATGAGACCGCATTGGTGTACCCAACCATCCCGGATATTTCTTGAATAGAAACGCTTGATTCCTTCAGCAGTACTTTTGCATGCTCCATACGAAGTGCCAGTAGAACGTCGATAAATTTCTCGCCATATGTCTCCTTAAAGACTTGGCTCAAATACTTGGGAGATATTCCGAATATATCACTTAAAGTAACCAGCGATATTTCGGCATCTGCATAATTTTGTTCAATATAAGTCCTGACATTCGTAATAAGCTCATAGTGTTGAATATGATGCAGATGCTCTTTGAGCAACTCTTGAGTTGCGGTTAAGCACATGACCCATCTTGCAAGAATACCTTCCAATTGCTCTTCCTGATTGAGTGCGTTCAGCAGTCCTTCATGCAATTGCTCGGCACAAGCCACAGCCTCTTCCTTGGGCAGCTTCTGTAGTTCCTTATACAAATAAAAGATGAAATAATTCAATAAATTCCTCAGCTCATCGATGCTAATCCAACGTTGAGCAAATAACTCGAAGGACTGTTTAAGCAGTGGCTCCCATCCTTCTTTGCCGAGCTTGTACAGATCGGCTGCGCTTCTCAATCGAACGAGATGTTCATACATCTCATTCTTCTCTCCAATCGGCAGATCACGGTAAGCGATAGTTCTACCGACACCCAGCACTAACTTATAACTGGCCGCCTCAACAGCCTGCGTATATGATGCCACCAGACCCTCGATCTCTCCTGATGGATCTCCTATACCAACCGTAATCGGGAATGGCAGATGAATGTCCACCCAATCTCGGTATTCGTTCAACAGCTTTGTCGGCTCGTTGCTGACACCCGTATTCGTATACCGAATAATTACAGCCATTCTTGAAGGAGATATCCATTCGGCCCAAGCATGGAGGAATGGCTTGCTGCCTGCACTCTCCACGATAGCAGCATGCAATACGAATCTGAAAAGCTCTTGGTCTTTGACGGTGTAGTTCTTTATAAACAGGGAATATTGATCAATCTCGATGAGCTGGACATACGCTTGGTCGAATTGTCCCGGCATGCCATAGGTGTGCATCGCTGATGCCCACTCCGTCTTCTTCACCTGCCGAGTACCCTCAATAACGTCTCTGAAGAACTGCAAGCGGCTCAACTGCTGTACCTCATTTGCCTGGGCCTTATATTTCTCTGATACCTCTATAAATTCCTGAAATGATTTCTCCAGTAGTCCCACACCGATGATCTGTTGCTCATGCGCTTGCTCGGTCGAGGTGTAATAAGACTGGATACGGCTGACAATAGTCTGGACAGGATGGTAATGCTTAATAGATAATGCCGCTAGCAGCAGCGCGCCTGCTGTCACGATCACCAGACCAATCACGATCCAATAAGATCCGATGGATTCTAACCACTCGTTTGTAGATTGACTGCGGAGGCCGCTCCTTAAAACCCAGCCCGTATATTGAGATTGGACTTCACTGATGGAATGATTGACGATGGATTCTTCATGATTCTTCTCAATTATTCGATTCATTCCTGTACTATAGAGCTCCAGATAAGAGACGGTCCCTTTATTGAGCTCCATAATCAGTGAATCCAGCTTTAGCACATCCACATTTAATACTAGGACGCCTAGTTCGCCTGTATGCAGAGGATATTTTCTCACCAAACTAACGACATCCTTAGATCTAGAAGAGACAAATTCCTTGAATGGGCGTTGACTCCCCCATCCCTTAGGCGCTTGTACCATCATCTCATTTATGAAAAGCTGATCCCCATATTCGGCTATATGGCTTGAGACACGATTACTGATGATCTTGCCGTCTGCGTAACGCACAACATAAACGCTATCCAGGAGGGTATGCCTTACCATCAACGTATTCAAGCTGTCATAGGTCTCCACGTGCAACAGCGGATCAAAGGCATTCACTTCGAACAACCGTTTAATCGTTTCATTATTCTGGATTAAATTTATTGCACTTTGATCGATGGCCCTCAATTGGAAGTCTATGGATTGCATAACATATTCAGCATACTTGTTTTTTATCAGATGGGTATCCTTCTCCAGCTCATCTCTAATGAACAGGAAGAAAGTCATATATAGAAGGAAGATGATTGTAAAGAACACCATGATATACGAAGCTGTCATTTTCAACAATAGATTCCGTCTCATGACCTTATTCAGCTCCTTTATCATAGACCTTTATTCCTCACACTAGTCTAATGAGAGGGTTGTCATCAACTTATATTTTTCTGTTCAATTTAGAATTTTCTTATTGCAAGTCATCACATCTTCTTTGGCTCTGGAAATTCAATATGCAAGTTGCAGGTGTGACATATAAAAATTGCTGAGTAGCCCACCTGATGCTGAATGCCCATTTATTCCTACTCAATGGGTTGGAACAACGATAATCTCCATCACCAAAAAAAACCAAGCAAAGGACAATTTGTGGGTGTCCTTTGCTTGCGCTTCAATAGCTGCTCTATTTAATCTAAATTATCGTAATTTTCTTGATAAATATCAATAAGCTCTTGCAATCCCATCTTGTTTAAACTATTAATATAAGTGTCCCAGTTGCTATCCGTCACGCCATCTATTATGAATTGGGGGACTGCGGTTTCGATATACTGATGTATATCCGTCTTCAGAACTTTCAAACGCGAAACGTCCTCCACATTATAAATGATATCAGGATAAAGGTTCTCTTGCTTCGCTAAATAAGGTTTATACACTTGTGCGGCTTCATGTTTTTCCTTCATTCCGGCAGGCATGTTTAAGCGGTTGGATTCACCAAGAACGGCCCATACCCCGAAATTGCCTGGCGCTTCTGAATGTCTGAACTGATTGTTCGATAATCCTTCTGGTGAATTAGCTCTGTCATACTTACCATTGTCGCTCAAAATCAGATTATGTCCAAACGGACCACTGTGCATCTGCCAGCTCATGTCGGGCTCGTATTGTCTGTCAATCCAACGCATTAAGATCTCAGGACGCTCTGCTTCAGAAGTAATGGCGAAGCTTGCGAAAGAGTTAATACCTTGGCCTCGATTCACATTCCACAATCTGGTACCATCTGGACCTGCCAATGGCGGGATTGCGGAATATGGCGACTGAGTGATATCTCCGAAATTAATCACGTTGTTCCAAATAATCTTAACACCCAGCTCTTTGTTTTTTATCTTAGCAAAATAGACTTGTTCATCTTGCGTGAAAACCTCTTGGTCAATCAATCCTTCTCTGTAAAGCTTGTGGAAATATTCCAGGAATTCTCGATATCCGGGTTGTACTGGCGCGAATATGACCTTTTCATTTTCTAGATAGGTGTGTGTTCCAGGATTGTCTAAAACCCCGAATGAACCGGACAACGAGTACATCCCATGATTGACGTGCAGATAGTCAAAGCTAAGAGGAATCTCGTCGGATTTCCCGTTTCCATTCGGATCGTTTTCTTTAAAAGCCTTCAACACCTGGTAAAATTCATCAGTAGTTTCAGGAACCTTCATCCCTACTTGATCCAGCCATTCTTTGTTAATGTAAATAGTATCCGAATTTAGAAAGGAGTCATTCTCAACAATATTAGGCAGAGAATATATATGACCATCAGGAGCTGTAATTGCTTCTTTATAGTGCGGGCGTTGTTCAAAAACTCGTTTCAAATTTGGTGCATATTCTTCAATCAGCTCCTCTAGCGGAATTAAGATACCCTGAGATCCATATTGAACAACCTCATTTGTCGTTAGAGCGGAACCGCCATAGAATGCATCTGGAAGATCATTGCCTGCAAACAATAAATTTTTCTTTTCATTCCAAGTGCTGTTCTCTGTCATTGACCATTCGATATGGACATTGGTTTCTTCCTCTAATTGCTTAAACATGATCATATCGTTGTATTCCTTTGCAATTCCCTCTTGCTTAGGACCTACCAGTTGGAAGGTCACCTTTTCCTTGACAATTGGGTAGCCTTCCTTATTAAAATTGCTTTGTTCATTCGACCCAACTTCCCCCGATTCAGTTGAGTTTTTATTGCCGATATTATTCTCAGCGTTATTGCTACTGCAGCCAGCCAGTGCCAGCACAGTTGTCATTACAATAACTGTAAAAACACCTAACCACTTCTTCTTATGCATATCATGAACCCCTCTCAAAATATAATAGTTAACCTTTTATTGATCCAATCATAACACCCTTAACAAAATACTTTTGCAGAAACGGATACAGTACAAGAACCGGCAAGCTGGCTACGATGACTACGCCATATTTCACCAACTCAGCAATACGCTGCTGATCGGCGATCGATTCGGAGTCTACCACCATGTTATCCTGTTGCTGACTGATGATTAAGATTTCTCTCAGAATTAATTGAAGCGGTCGTTTAACCTCATCCTTCAGATAGATTAGAGCAGGGAAGTATGAATTCCAATGCATGACTACATGGAATAGCACCATAACTGCAATAATCGGTAAGGATAAAGGGAGCACAACTCGAAAGAAAAAGCCAGTATTCGTCGACCCATCAATAGCAGCCGCTTCATATAGTGCATCCGGGATAGTGCTCTGAAAATACGTTCTGCAAATAATGAGATTGTAAACACCAACGGCACTAGGAAGGATTAAGGCCCATATCGTATCCAACATACCTAAATTCTTTACAACTAGATAGGTTGGAATCAATCCGCCATTGAAAAACATGGTGAAAACAATAAAGATAATGATCGGATTCCTGCCGAGCAAGTCCCTCCGTGACAAAGCATACCCAGCTGGTATAATCAAGGCTACATTAATTGCAGTTCCCACAATGGTGTAGAAAATCGAATTTCGATATCCAAGCCATATATTAGGGTCGTTCAAAATTCGACTGTAGCCCTCGAAGGTGATGTCCTGCGGGAGTAGCCACACTGCTCCTGAATTAATGCTTTGCGGATCACTGAACGATGCAATTATCATGAAATACAAAGGATAAATGACAATTAAACTTACAAATGCAAACAACAAAATATTAAAGAGGTCGAAAAGTCGGTCTCCGCGACTACGTGCAAGATTTTTCATGGATAATCACCTCTCTTACCTACCACAAGCTGGTTTGACCGATTCGTTTGGCCACATAATTAAACAATAATAACAACATGCAGTTTACCACGGAATTAAATAGACCAATTGCTGCTGAATAACTAAATTGCGCTCCGAGTAACCCAGTCTTGTAGACATATGTTTGGATAATTTCTGACGCAGGCTGATTCAATGAATTTTGCAGAAGGTACACCTTCTCAAATCCTACCGTCATGAAGCTGCCTATATTAAGAATAAGTAGAATCATGATAGTCGGCATAATGGAAGGAATATCCACATGAAAGATCCGCTTAATCTTGCTGGCTCCGTCCATAACGGCTGCTTCGTGCAGTTCTGGATTAACAGCTGTCAGAGCTGCTAGATATATAATCATCGACCAACCCGTCTCCTGCCACACACCTGAAAATATGAAAATGGATTTAAACCAGCTTGCCTCCGCAAGAAAGAATATCTTCTCTAGGCCGAATGCAGCTAATAGTTGATTTACCAGTCCGTTGCGTGGCGAGAGGAACAAATAGATCATACCTGCGATAACAACAGCGGAGATAAAATGCGGCGCATACGTAATGGTTTGTATAAACCTTTTGTACCGTGTAAAGACCAGCTGGTTTAACAGCAGCGCGGTGATGATCGGAATCGGAAACTTTACCGCAAGCTCGTAAAGGCTGATTCCAATGGTATTCTTAATTACCGGCCAGAATTGGTAGGAATTAAAGAATCGTTCAAAATGTGTAAAACCTACCCAAGGACTGTCCCATATCCCCTTAGATGCGATAAACTCTCTGAAGGCAATCTGAACCCCATACATTGGTGCATACTGAAAAACAATAAAATAAATTATGGCGGGTAAAAGAAACAAGTACAATTCATAGTTTCTAATGACTCTTCTCCATTGGCTCATCTGTCTCTATGACCTCCTTTCGTTAATTGATTACGCTTTCATCTTGTCCCCAGATTTATCTTCCCAAATTAGCACCAATAGATAAATGAGCAATTTACAAATCAGATATGTCATTCCTGAATAAGTGCAGAAAAACCCTTCTATTCTCTAGGTTCTCAGATGATAATAAACCTCATTATTGGTCATTACTGAACCTCTATGCGGATATTGAATATAATGAAATAACGCTTGAAGTAGATCCGAATGATCAAAACCTCATTCATCTACATCAAGCGTTATGACTCAAGCATGCAATTTACGATATTCTCCAGGCGTCAATTGAACTTGTTGCTTAAATTTGCGAATAAAGCTAGATACATCATTATAGCCAATCCTAGTAACAATGTCTTGCAAGGGCAAATCAGTCGTTCTCAGCATCTCCATAGCTTGCTCAATTCTTAACTGATTCACATACTCCCATAAGGTCTTTCCCGTTTGCTCTTTAAAATAGCGGCTTGCGTATGAAGACGACAAGTCAAAACGTTCTGCTAGCTGATCAATTGTTAACAACGGATCACAATATTTCTCTTGCAAAAATTGCTTCATCCGAATATGGAGCTGCGCTTCAGTCCCCTCATTAGTTAAGCTGTTACATAACTCTGCACAAACTCGACTTAAGTTCTCCGTTAATTGTTCCACTGTATCAAGCTCTGATAGCGTCAGAGCGTCCGGCAATTCCTGATGCCACTTCTTGTCCAACTCCATCATTGTCTTCATTACAATGTTAATCAGATCGTAGGATTGGACCTCTGTCAATAGATTGGACACATCAAACCGAGAGAATTACGCCATCTTTTGGAACGTACGTTCGTACTGATTGGGTGTAAGGTATCCTATGGAAGAGTGGATCCTTTTTCCATTGTAGAAACAGGTTATATATTCAAAAATTTTGGCCTTTGCCTCGGCCCTCGTTTTGAACTTATTTAGATAGATCAGCTCTTTCTTCAGAACGCTATGGAACGATTCGATGCAGGCATTGTCGTAGCAATTTCCTTTGCGACTCATGCTGCCAGTTATCTTGTAATTTTGGAGACGTTCCTGGTATTTGGCTGACGCGTACTGGCTGCCGCGATCGGAATGATGCAGCACCCCCTCCTCCGGCATTTGGAGGCGATAGGCCTGATCTAGAGCCTTTAAGCACAGCTCCTTTGTCATCCGTTCATCCATGTGAAATCCTGCGATTTTGCGTGTGCAGAGATCTTCCACACTAGCGAGATAAAGCCAACCTTCATCTGTGGGAACATAGGTGATATCCGCCATCCATACCTGATTGGGCTTCTCGGCCGTAAAGTTCTGATTTAAGACATTCTCGGCCACCGGCAAGTTGTGTTTGGAGTTCGTCGTAGCCTTATATTTCTTGACCGTACGCGATCTCAAGCCCATTTCGCGCATTCTCCGGCCTACCGTCTTCTCTGAAACCATTACGCCTTGCTGTTTCAATTTCTGATGGATTTTCGGGCTTCCGTAAAGCTCTCTGGAGTCCACGAATGCTTGCCGTATATGCTTATCTAGTTCTTTACGTTTAAGGCTTTGCTCACTTTCTTCACGAGTCGTCCACTCGTAATAACCGCTTCGGGATACACCTAACCAAGAGCACAACTTCGTGACACAGCGCTTTGAGCGGTGTTCATGAATGTAAGCATAAATCAACGCCGGTCTTTGGCGAAGTAGTGCATGGCCTTTTTTAGGACTTCATTTTCTTCCTCCAGATCACGGATTCGCTTCTGGAGATCACGCATGGCTTTGTCATCTGGCTTCAGTTGACCGCTACCAGGAAAAGCTTGAGCTCCGTCCGCTTTAAACTCTGCTAGCCAACGGTAAAGGGTATTCTCATGCAGCCCCATTTCGCGGGCTACCTGCGCCACCGTTTTCCCTTCTTCTTGAATGAGCCGCACGGTGTGCATCTTGAATTCTCTGTCATACTTTTTGGTCACGTCAAACACCTCGATTAAGAATGGATTTATTGTCGCACTCTCGGTTCGATGTGTCCAATTAAAAGTCTAGCACCAGGATACACAGCGAGCCATAAATAAGGTCAGGCTGTTCTTTTTGATTTGTTGAGCGATAGAATCAATACATTCTGTTACTTTTACGACATCTCCTTGTCTAATTAGCAGTGGAAGATGATTCAATTGCCTGGTTGGGTACCAATGAACAGTTACCGAATGCTCAGAGATAATTGAAACAAATTTAATGATTCGATTCTTGCCCTGAATAAATCTATAATCTAATGCTGTAGTCGCCTCTAAGTACGACTTACCCATATCATTCAGATTATCATATTGCATACCTATTCCTATAGTGAAGGAAGATACTCTTGTCAACAGCATTTGCTCTCTAAGGTGTTCCAATGAAGTATCAGTATCGAAGTAATCCACGTCAACATTGCATATCCATACCCATTGTGTTTCATCCAATAATATGACCTGATGTCCACTAATACTCTCCTTCGATTCATTAAACCATTTGTTTATTGCTTGTTCAATGCCGAACTTCGAATTACTACTTAAACCTGAATTCGTCTTAACCATTAGAACGAAATAAGAGTTATAGGGAAAATAAATACCTAGTTCCTCCGCTTCTTCAACAGAATTCACATCTTCCAACGGGCTACCTTTCAGCACATTCATTAGATATTGCTGACGAAGGATGGGCTGACTGGACTCGAATTTTTTATTAATGGCCATTCTAGCAACCTCTATCTGAGTAATCGCCTGCGTTACAGAATCAATGCCATGTGCACCAGTGGCTGCCTTCCCCCACTTTGTCTCCACGGAATGAATTAATTTCTTCAGGGGGTTGTAGTTCAAATGCATGACGTAATAGATAACAACTATGCCTAAGACCAGAATTATTAGAAATGCAAGCAGAGCTTTATTTTTAATTTCGTTTACGCTTCTCATCAGGTCAGCCTCAGGAATCATCATCATATAAGTCCATCCGCTTCGTTCTGAAGTAATAGAAGACACATAATAATTGGTTTCCTCTAATGAATAAAGCATGTTTTTTGTACCCGCTAACGTTTTCGTTAATGCATGAAATGCGTTACTCTCTAATACCTTCTCATTTCCAATAGCTGTAATAATACGCCCCTGTTCATCCATAATCACAGCATTTCCTTGATGGTTCTCTATATCGGAAAAAAGAATTTGTCGGAAGGATGTCTCCTTGATTTGGAACATCACTGTCCCATAAGGCGCTAGATCATTCATAGGGACAGGCACTAGATATGTCACATAACGGCTAACACCTGTATTTACCCCCACATCTTCTGCGGGACGAAGCATCGGCTCCCTAAGCTCATTCATATCCTGTATAAAGCTTGCTTCTGGCCAATCTTCATAACGATAGATGTCATTAATGAACCTTGAGAAAGTGTAGCTGCTTTTTTCAGAATATAGATAGGGATGCCCTTTAACATAATAGATCAGATTGTCAATGAATTCATTCGCCACGGTATAATTCATTAATCTACGAGCCATCAAGGCATGATAGAAATTTTGGGTGATATAGTACGGCGTTAATTCTGGAGACTCGCTAATCTGGACAGCTATTCGATTCATCTCTGCGAATTTAACGTCTACTACATCCTTCATCTGGTTCAGCATTTTCTGGTTGTTTGCCAAATCCTTATCCTTGACGGTATCAACCAACTGCCAGTATAGCAAGCTTCCTATCACTAGCAGTGGGAGTAATAAGACAAATACATACGATAACAGGTACTGCCAAAACAAAGATGTGGGTATCCACTTAGCCATTTTAGTACCCCCTTAATTTTGAAAACGCTATCAATTAGTGGAATACCTCCACGAATTTTCTGTAATCTTCAACTCCATCGTCTCATCTTGTAAGCTAGCGGACTATCGAGCTTTCTTTTGGGAATGAGCAATGGCGATCATTTCGCAGAGCGTAAATGATCGCCATTCCTCTCCACTAAAACATTCATGGTTTTTGCCACAAAGAACAAAAAATACAACCTACTGCGATAAGTGGATATTCTGAAGTAGCTTATAGATGAATCCGGCAATGCGTTTAAATTGTCTTTACTTCATATAAATAAACCGTTCTCCCGGAGCCATTATATGAAACTTACGTCCCGGATAGTTCTTCAACCAATAATCCACGAAGAAGGCTGGGTTTTCGTCATTATGAGGAAACATACCGATGTGCATGGGAATGGCAAGATCCGCTCCAATTGCAACTGCCAGGTCTGCAGCCTCCCGATAATTGCAATTACCCACAATGCCAGCCGAGGTTCGTGTAAAATCGCGTCCGTTCATGGGAATCATGGCGATATCCACATTCTCTTCACGGAGCCAATTAATCAGCTCCGGGAAGCCTATTGTATCACCAGCATGATATATTGTCATCCCCCCCACGCGGATGATATAGCCCAGATAGCAGTGATTGCCATGCGCATCCTGCTCGAATTTATCGTGCATGGCAGCCAAGGCCTTAATCTCTGCCCCTCCGGAATAGTACGTTTCCATATGATTCATCCCCACTAATTGTTCTTCGTAGAACCCCCACCCTTTCATTTTGGCTTCGTGCGCTCTTGGGATGATGAATGGAGTTGAAGTGCGAGATTGTAATACTTGAAGGGTACCGATATCCATATGGTCCTCATGATGGTGGGTACATAATACCGCATCTAGTTGTGGTAGCTTATCAGGCTCAATCGGGGGTGGGAATGCACGCACCCAAGGTGTCCCAGCAACATTTTCGATGGAATTAGTGAGATAGAGATCGAGTCCTATGGTATACTTCCCCACTCGAATTAGGAAGCCCGCTTGACCTAATGCCCATAGCGCTGCTGTCTGATCCGGAAGAACAGTATGCTCTATCTCTCGGGCAAGCTCTTTACCTTCTTTACAAACCATCATGACTGGACTCCTTCGCAGGCTTCACGTACATACGGCTGGTTTCCTCCCAAATCTCGCCTGGTTCCAAACCGAACAACCCAATTTGCTCTGCTGGCAGCCGTACATTCGGCGCATTCACCAGGTTCACCTGTGGTTCAGGACAGAAAAAACCTTCCGTTGCAAAGTTGTTCCAGATCATCCATTTCTTGTAGGAGGTTCCTACATCATATACCAATGTTACGCCAAGCTTCTCATCCGTAAGCTCCATTCGGTTCCTGCCCTGTTGTGGTAAGGCCGTGTAGTGGTTATCCATGGCTTGCCAGTAAGGATAGACACCTGTCCCTTGAAGGGCTTTCTCTTCTACCTGCAATGGCTGGAGCTGCCCTGTTGGCAGCATGCGGTCGTTAAGCTCCCACCGCTCACCAATCGTGAGCTTCATCCTATAGTCCCTCGCCGAGCTGGAGTCTACGAACGGTGCATTCACCGATGTATGGAAGGCTAGCAGGCACGGCATCGAACGGCTTCCTAGATTATGAACGGATACACGCTGGCTTAAACCGTTACCGCTTAGTCCATAGCGAAGCTCAATACGAAAGCAGAATGGGAATGAGGCGTAAACCTCATGATTCTCATCGATTGTAATGGAAACCATAACAAAGCTTTCAGAAGGGAGCGCACCGTAATCTTCAAGCTGCCACGGAATATTGTAAACAAACCCATGAAGGTGATTCCCCGTCGCCGGTTCATTCACTGGTAATGTATGAGTGACTCCGTCCCATGGGAATCTCCCGTCTTCGTAGCGGTTCGGCGGAAACAGTATAGGGATACCATGAATTATCGGCCTTGACTTAAAGGACTCCATCTCTTCCTTGCCAGGCTCATGTAGGAATCGATAGCCTTGCTCGATATCACGGAATGCAACGAGATTTCCGCCAATTTCAGGAAGTAATACTGCTTCATACTGTCCATAACGCAAGTAGACGGCTTCTTCACCGTGATACTTACCTAGTTCCACACTTTTAACAATATTCAACATTACCCCTCCTGATTCATTCACTTCTCATCTATAATCTTGCGAATGAGCTCGATTGGCACCTTTGGTGAACGGTCATAGGTCAATAGGCCATTGATCTCCTGTTCTACATCAGTCAGTTGCGTATAGCAGTAACCCTGTACGACGCAAGAGGTGCGCAAAGGATAAACCACTGCACGTAGACGTGCTAAGAAATCTTCATCGCTGCTAGCGCCGGAATATCCCCATCCTTCCCATTCGCTCTTTTTATAAGCAATGCCGCCGAACTCGGTTACAAGAATCGGTTGACCTTCATAAT
This sequence comes from Paenibacillus sp. PL2-23, assembly GCF_040834005.1. Lineage (NCBI taxonomy): Bacteria > Bacillati > Bacillota > Bacilli > Caryophanales > Paenibacillaceae > Paenibacillus > Paenibacillus sp. PL2-23. The sequence goes on along the minus strand of NZ_CP162129.1, from coordinate 2,088,542 downwards.
CATAGCCACCAACACTCAACCTTCGATTAGCTGGCATCGCGTTGACTGCTTTTTCAGCATTGCTATATCTCAGTTCCAACACCTCCTGACGCCATTCATAATCATGAATATTAAACAGATCGGTCTTGACCTGTTCCCAACCGTCATTCGATACAACCGGGCGGGTCGGATCTAACGATTTGGTTAAGTAATACATGGACATCGCGTGATGTTGCTGCTGTTTATCGATCTGGATATTCGGAACGCCCCAGCTCTCATTCAACGGTACCCACACTACAATGCTCGGATGGTTGTAATCCCGTTCGATCACTCCTTGCCACTCCTTAGAGAGCTTGCGCACGTATTCCTCAGAATAATCGCAAGCATTTGCCATCTCACCCCATACAAGCAGACCTAACAGATCACACCAATATAGATAACGAGGATCTTCCACCTTTTGATGCTTTCGAGCACCGTTGAAACCCATTTCCTTGGTCAGCTCAACATCGCGTTTAATGGCTTCATCACTAGGTGGTGTCAAGTTCCCATCTGGGAAATAGCCTTGATCAAGTACCATCTTCATATAATACGGACGATTGTTCAGACATAGCTTGCCGTTCTCAATCGAGACCTTCCTCATTCCGAAATAGCTGTCTGTTTGGTCTACAACCGTTCCTCCTGCCCAAACCGTGAACCGAACATCATAAAGATTCGGACGATCCGGTGACCAGAAGCGATCCATCCTATGATCATTAAGTCCAGTGAGTTTAATCGTTCGCCCTTCAACCTGTGAGCGCATGTGAACGATATCTTCCGCCACCAGCTCACCCTTGAAGCTGATTTTAATGCCGAGCTTGACCTCTTGACCCTCCACATTATTCAAGTAAGCGCGAATTTTGATTTCGTTTCGATCGATATCCGGTACATATTTTACTTTCTCCAGGTGAATCGGCGATACAGCCTCCATCCATACAGTCTGCCAGATGCCCGTAGTTCGCGTATACCAGATCCCCATTGACTTCTCTTCCCAGAATTGCTTGCCTCTAGGAAGGTATACATCTCTGCCGAAATCCTCAGCACGGACCACAATAACATTCACACCTTCCTGCAACAGGTTGGTAATGTCGGCTGAGAATGGAGTATGCCCCCCCTCATGATGCACCGCAAGCTGCTCATTCACCCATACCGTAGCTTCATAGTCAACTGCACCGAAGTGCAGAATGGTCTGCTTACCCTTGAAGGAATTAGGAAGTCTCACTTCCTTGCGATACCATACCACATCATGGAAGCTTGGATCTTCTATCCCGCTCAGCTTGGATTCGAAGGTAAACGGAACCTGAATTCGCTTTTCAAAGACACGGTCCGACTTGTACCATTTTTCGGTAAGACCAACCCGTTTGTCATCAAATGTGAATTCCCATTCTCCATTCAGATTTACCCAATCATTTCTGACAAATTGGGGTCTTGGATATTCGGCTCTTGGTGGTATTGTCACTGAGATCACTCCACTTGTTATAATTATGTTTTTTATTTATACATTATAAATTTTCAACCCGCATCATACTGGCGTCTATATCTGCTTATAATCAAACCAAACAACATGGAACCTCTTAGTTGTTGCGATTACCAACGTGCTTCACGCGTTGGCAACGGATCGACAGTCCCTGCCATCCGGTCGCAAAGTCGTTCCAGCAGCTCCAGCTTGATCTCTAAGTATTCAGGATCGTTATAGACGTTGCGAGTTTCATTCGGATCCTGTGCAAGATCGTACAACTCGCACGTCTCGCCCTTGTGGTAACGAACTAGCTTATGTGTCTGTGTCCGAACCATAGTCGCCCACGTGCCATTCGGATCCTCGTAGACGGAACTAGCATTATATGCCTCACAGTATACATCTTCTCGGTGAACGGTATCCTCAGGAATTTGTCCAGAGAGATACGGCCATAGCGACTGCCCTTGCATACCCTCGTAAAGATCAATACCCGCTGCATCCAATAGTGTTGGCGCTAGGTCTGTGAGCTCGACCAGCGTGTTCGTGCGACGACCGCCCTGTATAGTTCCTGGCCAGGAGACGATGAGCGGTACTCTAACGGAGCATTCATAGAAGTGTGAGCCCTTCAAGTAGAAGCCATGATCGCCCAGCGTCTCGCCGTGATCCGACATGAAGATGACGATCGTGTTCTCCAGTTGCCCACTGCGTTCAAGAGCATCTAGCATCCGTCCCACTTGTTCGTCGATCAGATCTACCATTGCCCAGTAAGCTGCTCGAAGCATGCGATGGTCGCGGTCCGTCATTTGAGATGCTGGCAAGTATCCCTTCATCCCGTAAGCGCCGTCACGATCTATTCGTTGATAAACTGGCTTATTCTCGAGCTCTCCATCCACATAATTCGGAAGAGGAATCTCATCCAATCGATCCAAATAGCGATCGATATAATTTTTCGGCGGATCAAACGGGTGGTGAGGATCGAACATATTGCAGATGAAGAACCATGGGTGTGTTGAGCTAGCAGCCGTTTCGAAAAATTGGATAGCCTTTTCTGCACACCAGGTCGTTTGATGATCCTCTGCTGGCATGCCTGTCTGCACATATTTGCAGTCCTCTCGGTTCGGTGTGTGATAAGTCTTGCCCTTTAGCTTCAGCCATTGGATATATTCGTTAGTGGACCACTCCGGCATAGGATGATGTGACCAAAAAAATTGATGGAATCCATCATCGATACGCCGCTCTGAACCCGTTGTTATATCAGGGTGACAGACGGACAGATGCAACTTGCCGGATAAACCGCAGGTGTAGCCTTCGTCTGCTAGCAGTCTCGATATTAACTTCTCATCTCCTGGAATGGATTGTCCATTGGCACGACAACGTGTAGTGCGTGGATAGCGACCAGTCAAAAAACTAGAACGACTCGGTGTGCATACAGGACTCTGGCAGATGGCTTGGTCGAACTGCACTCCTCCCCGCGCCAGACGGTCAATGTTAGGGGTGTGTACCCATTCGTTGCCGTAGCTTCCTAGCGTGTCCCATCTCTGTTGGTCAGTGCAAATCCACAGTATGTTTGGTTTGGTCATATTAGAATCATCCTCTCTAGTATTACTATTATAGATTTGGAGGCACTGAGAATCTCCTTGCACCATGAGGGGCCATTCTTTAAGTTCCACTCCCTCGAATTCTATTCGTAGCAATATCCACGGCTCCTAGTGTCTTCATATCGCTCACACCTCCATTCCCATATTCTCCATGGATGAAATTTCTGCTGATTAGGAGTATACTGCTAATTAAACATCCTTTACATAAGGATTAGTGCACTCAAGATGAGGAAAATCGCAATCTAACAAGATGGAGGAAGATATATGAAGCGCGGAGAGATTTATTCGCTGCCAGCAGTAGACAGCCTGCCGCTGCGGGCAGCCGTATGCGGATTAAACGATTGCGATCCGATCTATTACAATAAACGTGAGTGTTCAAATATTACTGTGCTGGGACATATCCTGAAGGGTCATGGCACTATTAAAGTGGAGTCCGCCTCCCATTCATTAAGCGCCGGCGACACGTTTATTCTCCCCAAATATACTTATCACGAAGTATCAGCCGACCCCGATGCCTCGGATGACAATCGTTGGGTATACATATGGATCAACCTGGAGGATGACTTTGTACTAGAGTTACTACGTGCTTGTGGATTGGAATATGTTTACCGTGTGCATCATGAGGAGATTCTTACATTTTTTGAACAGTTTTTATCGAAGGCAGCAGTCTTCAATTTTCAGGACTCCCCTACAGCAGCAGCCTCTAACTTTGCATCATTAATTTTTCAAATTATTCACACCTTAGGTTTGGCCAATCAACGGGAGAAACAACATGTTTCACCGTTCGCCTCTTCGTTGCAGGAATATATATTGAAGCATTTGGAAACCAGAATCACCATTAACGAGCTTGCACAACACTTCTCTATGTCAGCCAGAAGCTTTAATAATTTGTGCAAGCGAGAGCTTGGGGTCACTCCGTATCAGCTTGTACTGGAAGAGAAGCTAAAGCTTGCGTGCCGTCTCCTTGAACAAACTAATTTGCCAATTCAACAGGTTGCTGATCGCCTTTGCTTTGCTGATATGTACTATTTCTCCAATCTATTCAAACAAAAGACAGGTGTCTCCCCTACTCAATATAGGAAAGCTGCTCATTAGTATTTCATACATTGAATTCAAACATACGTTTTACTCAGCGTTCTCTGAGCTAGTCTTTGTCAGGATTCGCCATGCCCTGGTGACCACTTATACTCTCTCACTCTATTCTTATAAGCTTGCGGTGTCTCTCGCATTATTCTTGTAAACACACGAGAGAAATAATACGCGTCACTGAACCCCAGAAGACATGCCGCCTCTTGATTTAAGCAGTACGGATTCGTTCGAAAGAGGCTCGCTGCAATCTTTACCTTCATGATTATTTGATATTGCTTAACCGACATCTTTGTAACTTCACGGAATGCACGAGTTAATGTGCTTCGGCTAAGACTAACCGCCATTGCCAGTTCTTCGACTGTAAAGTTACGATGTGGACTTTTTTGCATAATCTGTATTGCATGCATAACTGGTCGATTGATTTGATCCTGCTGTTCACTAGTCAAAGCCATCTCCAAAAGAATTTGCTTAACTAGAAGTTCTCCCTTCCATTCATTTAACCTAGAGCCGGATAAATAGCAATGAACTGCTTCATCGAATAACAGACGTAATCGGGAGTTGGGACCGCTTGTGATAAAACGAGGGACATCAATTAGATTAGCTTGAAATTCCGTGTTTCCCTTGGCATACACCTCGTTACTGCTATTTGGCTGAAGTTCGAATGCAATGTGGATTGCACGAAATGCATGATTCGGAATCTTGAATGCATATTTGCCGCCCTTCTCTAGCAGCATGACTTGATCCCGATCAAGTACATGAATTCTTTCACTCAATAACGCCTCTCTGGTTCCCTCTAGGTGGTAAATTAGTGAATAGTGCTGCGGCATCATATAATGGATCTCACTTGCAACGCTTGATTGACGAAGGGATTCCGGCGTTCGACTGTTATAGAAGGCATTGGCTACTTTCAACCTTTGCGATAGCTCCATTGGTATATTCATCAAATTGACCCGATTTTACATCCTTTCGTTAAATACTATATTCATTTGTATACTTACTATATATATAATAAAACCAAAACAAATGTGGAATTATAGGAAGGAGCTTAAATGATGACAAAGCAACGTAAACCAAATATTCTAGTTATCTACACCGACCAGCAGCGTTATGATACATTAGGTGTAAACGGCAACCGCAAAATACGGACGCCTAACCTTGATCGACTAGCTCAGCAGGGCACCGTTTTCAGCAACAGCTTCGTCACAACCCCACTATGTACACCCTCACGGATTGCATTATTCACTGGAAAGTATGCCCACTCAATGCAACGGTTTGACAATTCAAGCATTTTGCCGTCAAATCAGATGAACTTTGCCGTTGAGCTGCGTAACGCTGGCTATCGTACCGGCTTAGCTGGAAAGGACCACTGTTTCGGCAATCAGAAGGATAAAGCATTTGATTTTGTTAAAGAAGCACATCATACGGGCTTCCCCTTTCCGTCTGACGATGTGGAAAAACAAATCTCCAAATACCGTCAGCCTGTGATGCAGATGCCCTTCGCCGATGATCCATTCCCTTTAGAAGAGAACATAACTGGCCGAGTCTTTAGCTATGGCAAGGACTTTATTACAGAATCTACGCAACAAGCAGGAGATGACCACCCCTTCTTCCTATGGCTTTCCATACCGGATCCGCATCCACCTTATATGGTTTGTGAGCCTTATGCCAGTATGTATAACGATGTGGAGATCAATATTCCTGTTTATCCGGATGAAGAAATGTACAATAAGCCCTATAAGCAGCAGCTGGTAAGGGAATGGGATGCCTACGGCCGTGATTACCCAACTCCTGAGAAACTGCGCAAGCTAATCCGAATTTATTGGGGTATGATATCCTACATCGATGACGAGATCGGCAAGCTGATGCAGTTCCTCGAGGAACGAGGACTGGCCGAAGACACTATCGTCGTGTTCACTTCTGACCATGGTGATTATCTTGGGGACCATCGTTACATACGCAAGGGTCCCCATCTGTACGATTCTTTGATTCGAGTCCCATTAATTATCAGAGGTCCAGGCGTAAAGCAGGGGAGGACCAAAGCAATGGTCAACAATATTGATCTGTTTCCAACCTTGATGAAGTTAGCCGGATTAGAACTCCCTGAAGCGTTACATGGTCTAAGCTATGCCGAGCTATTAACAGGGGATAGTAAAGAGCATCGTGACTGCATCTTCATGGAATATGGCATGCCAGGCAAACCGCTGCAGCCAGGATCTCTAACGAATGCCCAATATGAAGCTTTGAAAGCGGACCGACATCACCATTTATGCCCTGAGATTATTCAAGGCTTAACGAAAGGGATCCGTACGGACCGTTGGAAGCTATGTGTGAATCCAGGCGATACCGATGAGCTTTATGACCTTGAAGCAGATCCTGGGGAACTTTACAATCTAGCAAAAGACCCGAACTATGCCGACGTTCGCACAGAACTGCGAAGTCGATTGGTAGATTGGTTAATCGAGACACAATACACCTGATTATAAGAAGTATAAGAGGGCGCACTCTGGTAGACAGACATTCCGAGTGCGCCACAAGTCACAATAGTCGATCTATTGATACAACTCCAATTTCCCGTTGAGGTCTATCAACATTTAGTCAATGAAGGTACTGGCTGCTCCGTTAAGGTCGGACCATGGACCTCGATAGTTCCATCCTCACGGAAACTCAAACGATCCAAACACAATTGTCGATCTCCTCCACCATTTATAGGATCGGTGTGAGTGTGATATACAATAAATAATTCTTGTCCGTCTGGAGATTCAACAACGCAATGATGACCAGGACCTGATATATCCTGATGGTCAGAATATAATACTGGATTATCTGCATACTTTCGAAACGGTCCTAATGGGTGTTCTGACACCGCGTACCCAACCGAGTAATCACGATGAGCATAACAGTTCGCAGAGTACATCAAGTAATACAAGCCATTGTTCACGATTACGAAAGGCCCCTCATTCCAACGACAATCGGCACCCGATTTAAACTCCCATTGTTGGTCTGGCTTCAGTAATATTTGCCCCTCAGTCCTGACCGTAATCATATCCGAATCTAATTCGACGGCATATATGTGACTTTCTTTGCGCCCATTAACCTTATTCTCAGAGCAATCTCGGGAATAATACAGATAACTACGGCCATCTTCTGCCAGCAGAACATGTGCATCAATCGCGGCATAATGAAAATCAAATAACGGTCCATCATACACATCAACAAATGGTCCACATGGATTATCACTAACTGCCACACCGATACGCAAGCTGTCTTTTTCAAGCCATCGAGCGGTATAATACATGTAAAACTTTCCATTTCGTTCAACAACCTCAGGTGCCCAGAATTGCTTATATCCCCATGCTTTTTTATTTTTGCTCTTCTGGTATACAAAACCTTCTTCTGTCCAATTAATGAGGTCATTTGAAGACCATGCTTTGAAGCCTTCATCAATAGCAGATGTCGGATAACAATAGTACCGTCCGTCGGATGCTTTTAGAATAAAAGGATCTCCGATCTTTTGAATTGATAAGGGATTGCTGTAAGTAGCATTCATACTCAATGGCTCCTTATATATTATTGAAGTTTAAATATGTCAATGTGATCAAGTTGGGCATAACCATCACCCTTTGTAAATCTAATTGTGTTTGTACCAGAGGTTAAATAAACTTGGGTAGCAGTGTTAGACCAATTCCCCCAACGAGTAGAGCGCATGATCATAGATTCCGCCGTTCCTCCATTTACAGAGACATTTAGGGTAGCGTCTATGTCAGTTGCGGATCCGCTGTCATACCTGGTTGTCATAGCATACCAGCCCGTGCTAGGTACATTAACGGTAAATTCAACATAACTGTTTGTAAAATCGATACTGCCTACAGCTTTCCCACCGGACGCTCCACTAAGAGATTTCACAACTGGACCGTTCGAGAGTAACGCATTCTCAGCCTGATAACGTTCATGTGTATAATCACCAGAAGGCAGTGAGATAGTGCTATTACGTGATGCTGGAGTTCCTAGATTAGGAGTATTATCTGCATTCCAGCTGAATGGCTTAGCGTGAATAGCTCGCGTCCAGCCAGATCCGCTCCAGCGAGCTGCATGATAAACGATCCAATCCTCAGTTCCATCAGGAGAAGTTGTAAAGCTATGATGCCCAGGTCCGAATATGCCGTTGGAGCTCTGAAAAATTGGCGTGTTCTTCTTTGTCCAGGATGACGCTTGAAGAAGATTACTGCTTGTACTCGCGGTAATAAGAGCGAGGCAATAGTTATTAGTCCAAGAACCACTAGCAGAATATACAATACTTATTTTTCCATTTTTAACGATAACCTGCGGCCCTTCGTTAACTTGTGGAGTAGTATTCGTTTCCCAAGAAAATGTGGGGCTAGCAATTTTCACTCGACTTCCGCTAATGGTAAGAGGATCACTCATTGGTGCGATATATATATGCTGGTTTTTTATAGTGCCTTCCCAGCCGGACCAAATAAAATACAAGCTTCCAGCTTGATTGAGGACAACACCATCAATGGCCCAATCATCGTTATCCGGAGGATTTATTTTACCTTTGAAGGTCCATGTCCCTTGGAATGGATTAGCACTTGTATTTTCTAATGCATACATTCGATGATTCACATTGTTACCATTATCGGCGGCAAAGTACACATACCATTTGTTATTAATGAATTGAATCTCGGGTGCCCATATATTTTTGCTATAGGCTCCTGTTGCCGGTGGCGTCCAGATTACCATTCTATTGCCACTACTAACTGTACCTGAATAGAGACCAGCCAGAGACTTCGATCGCCAAAGCGTCACATTTCCTCCGGTTGTGAAGGTAGAATAATAATAACCATCAGAATGCTTATACACAGATGGATCAGCCCCGTTAGGAGCTATAACGGGATAGAAATTGGATACCGCTGCGTTTACAGTTCCTACACTAACCATACTCATGATTAAGGCTACCATTAAGACCATCTTGAATACGTGCCATCTTTTTAACATACTAATTCCCTCCCATAGATAATTATTGCAAGCGAGTATTCAAGCGCTTACATGCTTCAAGTGTACTTGATAGGGAATATATACGATACTGACAAAGTGAACATTCCGTATAACAATCTGAACATTTTGATTCTAATTATTTCTTCCAAAGAATTGATTTCGATATGCCATTGGCGCCATACGTTCAATTTCACGAAATTTTTTCGAAAAATAAGAGGATGATCCAAAACCTGTATGATGTGATATCGCCTGTATGTCCTCATTCGAGTTTTTTAGCAATAGTTTGGCTTGCTTAATCCGATAGACCAATAAATATTCCTGTGGTGTACATCCAAATTGATTTTTGAAACAGCGAACAATATGATGGGGATGAAAATTAAATTGCTCAGCCAGTTGTTCATATTTTAAGCTATCCTTATAATGTGTTCGTAGATAAGCAGCAACCATCTGTGCCAAGCTCCCAGATGATTGGAGACATGAATTACTGGATGAGCAACTCAACTCAAATATTAACTTCTGGAAGTATAATTGTTGTTTCCATCTGGCATCTGTTAGAGGAGACAATTCTAGTTCCTTTAATTCCTCTAGTAAATTGAAAGTTGGGGTAGGATCTATTAATTTCCGATGCCTTGGAATCAATAATGGAAATGGGTGTATCGGATTGGTCTCCTCAGCCTTTTTCACATTACGCACCTCTTCCCTCTTCTCAGAATCAACCTCCGTCCAATCCCCTCTAGACTGAAAGTGAAGCCAATAATAGTGTGTTTTAACCGAAACAGGGCGCGGTGAGTAGTGGGTACAATCTGGTCTTAGAACGACGAAAGAGCCGGGCTCCAGCTTCCATTGCTGAGGCCCCTCTCCTATAGAGAGTTCTCCTTCCTCTACTATCAGAAGATCGAACACACCTATGTTAGAACGTTCCGCGTGACCACTCCCTGGAAAAAATACTGCATCATGACTCGTTATATAATGGGGGAGTGGGGGACATGTAAAACGAAAATATGACATTGGGAATTGCCCCCTGTGCTCAGTGTGAATTTCCAAGCTCAACCCATTCCAAATATTGTACAACAAGTTTTCTATTGGAATTTATAGAAATCGATCTCCACTTATACTCCAAAAGAAGCTCTGAGAATACGAGAACATTATCCGACCAAACCTGCAATAAGCTCTCCTCATATTGGATACGTAATGTTTCTTTTCGTTCTACTAACTGATCGGTTATTGCGATAGTTCGTGTCACTCCCCTCTCTAATACAAATTCCAAGTCCACTCTCCATTGCGTACCCTTAATTTTAAATCGACAGACTGAGTAGAATTCCATAAATGGGTTATGAATGGCCAAGGCTGCATCCCCATGTTTGGGCATGCCCACTAAACAATCTTCGATAAATCTCCACTCTCCTGCTACAGGACTCATCAACTGAACACAAGCTTCCGCTCCCAACCTAGAGAATGAAAGAGCACCGGTGAGAGTGATTCCTGCAAACCTTGCTGATGTATAGTAGGTTACTAATGCATAGCGAGATAACGGTGTGTTCACATTAGCAAATAGCATTTCCATGCCGTCAAGTTCAACTCTAACTGTACGTTCTGCACAGCTCACAATAAGCTGATGATAGACATCAAACCTGAAAGTTGTTTTTAAATTCAAGATGATTTCCTTCATTTTAATATTACGAATAGTTTCATATATACCTATTGTTCTTTTACCAACATCAAATAGCACTTCAACAAAGCAATTATCATCCACAGATAACAATGCTACACCATATAACCCCCCCATATGACTAGGCTCCCAACGAATGTTGGCTTCCAATAGGGCATATGGTAATAATGCGTTAATGCTAGCCCTTCCTACACCAACCTGTGTTTTTTGCAGCAATTGTCCGTCATGGATTTCCCAATCGCCTCCTTCAGTTGTCCAACCTTGTCCAATTACACCATCTGGATGATCAAACAAATCACGGAACAGGGGGACTGCAGGAGCAGGCTGGGTTAGATACGTCGGTCCAGATATATACATCAGATCACCATGCCAATGTATTGGATCGATTCTCATTTGCCTACGCTCTTCATTTTCATTACAGTCAGTCTTATTAACAAGCACATCGCGGCCATGATACACAATCCAGTCATCTATATTATTGGGCGCTTTCGCAACGCTATTGTGACCCACACCTTCAACATGAATATTTTGACGAAGAAGCGGCTTGTAAGTATCGTCATCAGGGTATTTTTGCCACGATAACTGTGTGAGTGATTGGCCATCTTTAACCTCAGCAATGCTATATCCAATATAATAGTAAGGACTTGTAAAAGCGTTCCCACTGTACATAACATAGTGCTTGCGCCCTCTCTTGTGATGAAAAGCCCCTTCAATAGTGTGCCAGTTTCTCCCATCCCCAAAACGATTTTCTGCGAATACTTCCTCGTCTAGTGTTGGACGAACAATTAGCTTCGGATTCCCTTCAGGGGTCAACGGGTCTATCATACGATCGGCAAGTATTACAGTCCCAGCGCGATTGTCATCAATACCGAAAGTTTCATTTGTTGAATAAAATAATACAAGCTCATCGTTATCATCTCGCACGACATGAGCATCGATCGAAAAGGTTTCAAAGAGTGTCTTACGATATAGAAACGGTCCAAGTGGCGAAGATGACGTCGCAACTCTCATGACTTGAAGATGAGGATCGTGGTGGCCACTTGGCATGTTGGATACATATAGATAAAATGTTCCATTATCGTAAATAACAGCAGGTGCCCAGTAGTCAGATCTTCCCTCCTCCTGATAGGCATAACCGATACTTGTCCAGTTTACTAAGTCTTTAGAGTGAATTATCGATACACCATCTTTTGCTGTTGCATAAGCATAATATTGACCATTCCATTTCAACACGTAGGGATCAGGATGACAGACCGAATGTTTATTATTATTTTCAATTTCTGATGAGTGGTCTATATGAATACACAACGGATTAGAATAAGTTCTCATGTTTAGACTCCCCTTAATTGATATAGTACAAAAATAGTAGTTTCGCGGACTTCTCATGTAATTGTACCGGGTAGGATAAGGCAACAGATTGGTACTCAGTAAGACACTTATGAGAAATCCTCTATCGAGGCCTTTCAAAGATGAGCGACCGCGTTTAGATGTAGGATTTATCGCCAAATAGAATTTCCGTTTTCGAATGCTCGAAAACTTATAGATTCTATTGTGGTAACAAAGAGCTAGCCTGTAAAATACACAGACTAGCCCGCTTTCTATTGACAGGCAGGATGCGGCAAGGGCATCCCTTGTGAAATATAATGTGTATTATCCTTTTATTGCGCCAACCATAATGCCCTTGACAAAATACTTTTGAACAAAAGGGTACATAATTAACACGGGAAGACTTGCAACCATGATTACGGCATATTTAATACTTTCAGCAAGGAACACGCTATCTGCACTGTCAAAACTATCAAATTCCGCTTGAATCTTATTCTGAATAAGGATATCGCGAAGAATAATCTGCAACGGGAACATGTCACTATCCCTCAAATATATAAGAGCATTAAAATAAGAGTTCCAGTGCTGGACCGCATAAAATAGTACCATCACCGCAAGAATTGGTGTTGATAAAGGGAGAACAATATTCCAAAAAGAGCGCAGGTTTGAGCAGCCGTCCATCTGTGCAGATTCCAGCAATTCATCGGGAATATTAGTCTGGAAATAAGTTCTCATAACAATTAAGTTATACGTAGCAATAGCATTGGGAATGACCATAGCCCAAAATGTATTAGCAAGAGACAAGGACTTGACCAGCAAATAAGTAGGAATAAGTCCCCCATTAAAAAACATTGTAAATGCAATAAGAAACATAATGGCGTTGCGTCCCGGTAGAGTTCGACGAGACAAGGCATATGCCGCGATTGTAGTGAGAAATAAATTAATACATGTTCCGACAGTAGTGTAAAGAATGGAGTTACTGTACCCGTTCCAAATCTTATTGTCTTCAAAAACTTTAAAATATGCCTCAAAGTTAAGGTCGATAGGATAGAATAGCACATCGCCATTTAGCACTTTTATTGGATCACTTATGGAAGCTATTATTACAAAGTAGATAGGAAATGCTGCAATTACAATTAACACAATGGATATAAAATAACAGGTTATATCAAACCAACGTTCCTCACTAAATTTTAGGCTCATGTTCATTCCTCCTTACCACAAGCTCGTATCGCTCTTCTTACGAGCGATGTAATTAGCAACGATTAGCATGACAAAGTTAATAACTGAATTAAATAATCCTATGGCAGCAGAGAAGCTATATCGCCCTTTTTGTATCCCTGTCTGATAAATAAAAGTCTGAATAATGTCACTCGATTCTGCATTCAGGCTATTCTGCAAGAGAAGTGCTTTTTCAAATCCAATATCCATAACATGACCTATGCGCAAGATTAATAGGATAATAATGGTGGGCATGATACCAGGTAACGAGATATAACGAATACGTTGCCAGCGAGAAGCCCCATCAATTTTGGCTGCTTCATAAAGCGAGGGATTTATACCTGCTAGAGCCGCTAAAAAAATAATGGCAGACCATCCTGCCTCTTGCCAGATACCGCTTGTTACAAATATCGTTCTGAACCATTCAGGGCTTTGCATAAACGCAAACGGTTCAAGCCCAAACCACTTAATAATATTGTTAACAACACCTGTATCAGGATGAAGAAAGGTGTATATCATTCCGGTAACAACAACTACTGAAAGGAAATGAGGAATATATGTTACATTCTGAAGCAGCTTTTTCATTACATTTCCGCGAATTTCATTAATAAGTATCGCCAGCATTATGGGAACAGGAAATGCAAATATAATATTATACAAGCTTAACAGGATCGTATTTGTAATTAGGCGTGAAAAATAATATGCATCAAAGAAATCCTGAAAATGTTTTAAGCCAGCCCATGGGCTACCCGAAATACCCTTGACGGGATTAAAATCTTTAAATGCAATTTGAACACCATACATCGGTAGATATTGAAATATTACATACCAAGCTACCGGCAGGAGCAGCAGCAAATAATATTCCCAGTGCTTGCGAAACGCCTTTTTCTTCGTGGATGCCAAAGCCTATTCACTCCTTCAAAACATATTATAGGAAGAAGAAGGAAGGCAGCTGGCCTTCCTTCTTAGGATGCTAATTTTTGTTATAGCCATCCAATGCTCTCTGGTAATATGCTTCATATTCATCTATGCCAAGCGTCTGAAGAGTCTGCTTATATTGGCTCCATTTCTCCTCTGTTACACCATCGATAATAAATCGCGCCATCGATTCGCGCACAAATTTCCGGATATCTTCCTGCATAGCACTAAACTTGTCCGCATCGGATGGGTCCATTAATGGTTCGCCATACACCACATCGGGCATATAAGGCTCCAACGCGTCTTGCGCGTCTTCTATCAGAGGACTCGTAATAATACCAGCATTTTTTGCTGTAATAATATGTGGTGCGCCCGCCCCAGGCCAAAATGTGAATTTCCCAATAGCTTGCTGCGGACTTGGTTTAAAATTCATAATTTCATCGCTATATTTTGGATTTCCATTCGAATCTTTAGTATAAGTAACACCTTCAATTCCGAACCTGAAGAACTCGGATCCTTCTTCGCCGTAAAAGTAATCAATCCAGCGGATGGTAGCTTCAGGGTATTTATTGCTATTTGTAATCGCAAACGTGCCACCATCACGAGCAACTGATGCGGACGTCACAGTTGGATCACCAAATTTTGATTTTGGCGGAGCAATTCCCTTGAAGATTTGTGTATCAACGAAGGCTGTAGTCTGACCAAAAGATAACCCCACCTTGTTAGCTGTAGAAAGTGCATTCACCTTCGTAACATCATTGGTAAATGTATTATTATCCAGTAATTTCTCTTCAAACAGCTTATGAGTGAACAGGAGCATTTCTTTATAATTTTCGCTATCGAGCCAGAGCTTAAATGTATCATTTTCAATTTTACCAGCCTCCCCCATCTGCAATGATAGGGAGAACATGCTAAGCCATGGACGTAACTTGTCATTGTTAAAATAAGCGTTGTCGCCTAGATCCATAGACACAGGTACAGCATCAGGTGCAATATTTAGCTCCTTAAACTTTTTCAACACTTCATAGAGCTCATCTGTTGTCTTTGGAACTTCCGCTCCTGCCTTGTTTAACCAATCCCTGAATCCGTGATACAAAGTTTATAAAAACCGAGATATTTAAAGGAAAATGCATCTCTGAAGTCGAAAATTAAAGATAATCGCTTATTATCTACTTTCACCAACGAGGTGCTGAATATGAAGATCCAATTCACCCAATCTAAGGAAATCCTCTTAACAACGCATGCAGGCTTGGCTGCGGTCGGTGCGCTGCTTTCCCATACACAGTTGTCTCAGCGTCTTAATCGCTCAGCCGTTAAAGGAATGGAGAATCCGATCCACGGGAACGGCGAAGTCATGAAAAGCTATCTTGGTCTGCTCTGCCAAGGTAAAAGCGATTTCGACCACATCGAGCCTTTTCGCAAAGATACGGTGTTTCAAACATGCCTGGGTATTCGCAAAGTGCCTTCAAGCCCTACGCTCCGTCAGCGACTGGATGCCGCTGCACAAACAATAGATGCCAATTGGAATGACATTCTGTTGCAGGAATCTGCCGACCTCATCCGAAACCTCAATGCCCCGGTAACTGGACTTGACGCAGGCGAGCATACGGTCATACCGCTGGACATTGACGTTTCGCCGTTCGATAACTCCGGCACGAAAAAAGAAGGTGTCTCCCTCACGTACAAAGGAACATTTGGATATGCCCCCATCTTTGCCTATTTGGGCCGAGAAGGGTATGGCGTAAATCTTCAATTGCGTGAAGGTAGTACACACAGCCAGAAAGATGGTGCTGATTTCCTTCGGGAAACGATTCATTACGCTCGTCGCATTACAAGTGATCGTCTACTCGTCCGTATGGATTCTGCTCACGATAGTCTTGAAAACTTGCAAGTTTGCCACGCGGAGAAAGATGTTGACTACATCATTAAAGTCAATCTTCGCGGCGCTTCCAAAGAAAGCTGGCTGCGAGTAGCCGAAGACAAAGGGATATCTTGTGAGCAACGCCCTGGGAAGACCACCTACATCGGCGCGATTACATTTCCACAGAAAGACTTCGATTGTAACCTGCGTCAAGTGTTCCAAGTCATCGTGCGTACGATCGATCGGGATGGGCAGGTGCTCATGTTTCCAGATGTGGAAGTGAACGTTTACTGGACATCTCTGACTTGCTCGCCATGGCGTGTCATTGAGCTTTATCGCGATCATGGCACAAGCGAGCAATTTCATAGTGAGCTTAAGACCGATCTAGATTTGGAGCGATTGCCGGCAGGCAAGTTCGATACGAATGAGCTAGTCCTGCACGCTGGCGTATTCGCCTATAACCTGCTTCGCATCATGGGACAAGAAAGCTTACGTCAAGATGATGCACCGATTCGTGGAGGCGTCGGGCGCCGTCGTATCCGAACTGTCATTCAGAACATCATCTACATCGCAGCTAGAGTCAGCCGCCATGCCCGACAAACGTCCTTCAATTTCGGCCGTTACAGTCCATGGTTCCAAACCGTTCGTCGAATCTACCAGGCATTTGCCTGATTATTGTGAATGAAACGCAAGCACAGCCACCAGTCGCCTCCCCCCTGTAAAAAAGGAGGTTTATTTCGCATGCCTTGCTTCCTGTGAAAAGCGCTTCTTGTTTGAATCCGAAGATGGGAATGTTGTAAGATACACAATCTTCTACGCCTGTTTTCCAAAATACGGACTGCCTAGGAGGTAGGGGACCTAAGCTGTCACGGATTCAGGCAATCTTGATTTATCCAAATTTTAGAAGTTCTTGCAGAATCCAGTTCTACCATTGTTGGTAAGGCATAAATATGGCCGTCAGGAGCGGTAATGGTTTTCTTGGCATCAGGGTACTTCTCAAAAAGGGCTTTTAAATTTGGAGCATGTTTATCAATTAATCCTTCAAGTGGAATTAACATACCTGTTGATCCATACTTCAATTGCTCTGCTGGCTCAATCCAAGAATTAATAAATGCGTCCGGCAGATCGTTTGAAGCGAATAACAGGTTTTTCCTTTCACCAAAATTTTGAACCGGATACACCTCAAATTCAATGTTCATATTCGTTTTTTTGGCGTATTCTTGAACTACAGTCATCTCATTCCATTCACCGTGCTGCGGATTCATCCTTGCTACAAACCTCAAAGAAATTGGTTCCTTCATAATTGGAAACCCACTAGTGTTATACCGTTCTGTTTCATTGGCTACAACATCTTCTTTGACCTGATTTGCTGTTTGCACACCATTGTTACTGCAACCACTAACTACTACTGTAGCAAGCATAACTAAGGATACTAAAGACATCGTCCACTTCTTTTTTGTCACTTGACAACCACCCTTTCAAGTTTTGTACAATCCGGCATTTTTATTATATTATTTGCCGTCTGTGGTTCCATTGTATATAAGAGTGGTCACTAATAAACTTCACAAATTTGTCTTATAGCTGTACAAGTTTGACTTCTTAATCCATATGCTGACGCTTCCGGACAGCTTGCTGAGGTGTTAGTCCTGTTATATCTTTAAACACACGAAAGAAATAGCTGTAATTATTAAAGCCTACCTGTTCGTATACTTCCTTTACAGTAAGCTCCCCACTCTCAAGGAGCTCTCTTCCTGCTTTGACACGTATTCGATTAACATACTCGATAAATCCCGTTCCTGTCTCACTCTTGAACAAACGAGACAGATAAGATGGAGACAGATTAAAATATCGTGCTGTTGAATCCAGACTAATTTCTTTCCTATAATGTTTTTGTATGTAATCTACTACCTGAATAATATAAGGTGAATAAATTGGCATCTTATCCTCTTCCAGACTATGAACCAGTTTAATAAATAACGCTTTAATGAGGTCGCCAAGTGATTCAGCACCTGTTGTCAGTTGCATCATTGCATGCTCGATTGCCTCCGTTGTTTTGATTCCTGATTTCACCAAAACTTTCCTGGCCAATGTGATGAGCTCGTTTACCATGAGTTGAATCTGCAATTCATCTGCTTTAGTACTTATCACTGCAGCATAAAGCTCCTCAATGATCGCTACTACAACTTCTTCTTCGCCTCCGATTACCGCGGATAGAAGCCGCTTTTCCTGCTCAATGGAAAAGAGTTGCCGCTTCTCAACCACTCCGTCAATACTCTCTCTTGAGATGCTAGGCTCTAACCCTGATAAGAAACGTAATTTGGCCGCTGCTCTTCCGTACATCTCATGCAATAGCTGAGTATTAGTACATACTCCAGCAATCTGTACTGCCACATGCATATTTAGAATCAAATGTAGTGTTCTGAGGATTTGACCTTCAAGATTCTGTAAATCTTGATATATCGCGCTCTCGCTACTTAGATTTGGATAGCCAATAAGAACAGCAAACCGTCCGTGATCGATATGAACAACACAGCCTTTCTCCAACGTTCCTACAGCCTGCTGGCACACCTCTATAATTGATGTCACAATTTGACTTCTTTCCGTGTCACTCTTCCCATGGGTAAGATTGAAAAAATAAGCAATCTGTAGTACAAGCAGAGCAGACCTTTGATACGAATATGAGTACGATTTCATCCAAGGTTTCCATTCTGTTGTTCCACCGAGAAGAATTTCTCTGACATAATGACGCAATAATGCAGGTTGATTGCTCCTTTGATCCAGATCATATTGACGTTCTCTATTCAATTTGCGCTCTCGATCTTCTAGTTGCTTAGAAATGGATACGAGGGTTGTTTTAAGTAGATGTGCATTTAATTCATGCTTAAGAATATAATCTACAGCGCCGCTCTTAAGAGTACTCTTTACATATTCAAAATGATCATAGCTACTAAGAACAAGCATCTTAGTCTCTAAGTTATTCGAAAAAATATGCATAGCAAGCTCGACACCATCCATTCCAGGCATTTGGATATCCAATATAACAACATCGGGGCTATGCTGCTCTATCATATTAATTGCAGAAGTGCCATTGGATGCCTCCCCAATAATTGAGAATCCTAAAGCTCCCCAATCAACTAAATGAGCTAATTCACGACGGACAAGCCATTCATCATCAACGAGTAGAACTGTCCAAGCCAAATCCATCATCCCCCTTTATTAATTGCACATACGGAAGCTTTACTTCTATTGTGGTAGAATGTCCCCACTCAGAATGAATGGTTATTCCATACTTGGGACCGTAATATAGCTGTATTCTTTCATTCACATTTTTTAATCCAACCCCTGCTTTTCTCCCTTTATGCTCACGTTGTAAATCGATACCACTTACCTTGCGAATTTGCTCTTCTGTCATACCAACACCGTTATCATACACGATACAAATGAGATCACTGCCCTCTTGAAATACGTCTACATGTATCATTCCGTTATTTTCTCTTGCTCCCATGCCATGCAAAATCGCATTTTCTACAAGCGGCTGCAAAGTAAATTTGAGAATTCCGCAGCTCACACAACCTGGATCAACGTGACATTCAAATTGAAGCTTACCTGCATAACGATATTGTTGAATTGTCATATAATGATCTAACAGCTGAATTTCTTGATTTACTGAAATCTGCTCATCCTGATGGTTGGTTAGCGATCTTAAAAGTGTAATAAACGATGTCGTTAATTCTTCTATATTTGGAGTATGCTGAATCTTCGCTAGATAACGAATTGTATTTAAAGTGTTATACACAAAGTGTGGATGGATCTGTGCTTGAAGTGCCTTGAAATCCGCTTCTCTCTTCTGTCGCTCTCGTTCCTCTACTGCCTGCATGAGATCTCGAATCCTTTGCATCATAATATTAAAGGTAGCCCCAAGTCTCCCAGCCTCATCATGAGTGATAATCTCATGCCGGGCATTGAAGTCTCCGCGCTTAACGGACTCCATCGTTCTTGTGAGCGATTTCAAATTCCTTGTGATTTGTCTTGCAATTAGGATGGATGCAATAATTACAACAAGCACCACCACCGCTATAATCCGGAGCATCTCTATACGTACAATTACTATGTCATGAATTAAATCAGATTCTGAGATTACCGTTATGAGGGTCCACTCCAGTTCAGGAATATATCGACGCAGCAATATATATTCTTTGGTTCCGTACTGGATCTCTCTTAATGTTGTACTCATTCCCGAAGTATTCTCATAGGACCAGAACGGTTTATACTTTGAAGTTGTAATTGAGGTCCCTATTGCATTCATATCGTGATTGAGAACAATTGTACCATCCGAGGTTACCACTACCTGCTGCATATCTAGATTGGACTGTCCGGAGTAGGAGGATGCCAGCACCTCAGGATTAATGTCTAGAACACAATAACCGATAATAACACCCTGATTAAAAATTACTTTGCCCACCGAAACTTTGCCATTTCGATATTCGGCGAATAATCTGCCTCGGTTAGCCTCAGTATTTAGCAGACGTTTACTCCAATCGTCGTCCGGAAGCTCCCGAATTTGTACGACTCCACTTTGGAATAATTTGTCTGAATCAAGACCCACCACTCCTAGACGATCAATATATGAATTATATCCTCGCAAGGATTGAAGAAATGATTCTACACGTTTTATTTCGTGATACCATCCTATACTTGGAAACTCGTTATTGCTTGTTAGTGAAGAAGAGATAAATTCTTTATCAAGAGAAATCACTGTAAGAACTCTTTCAATATCACGAAATAGTAGCCGAAGCTTTTCGTCGGAATGAACTAAGCTTTCAGAAGCATATTGAATGGCATTACGCTTTATTGCTTCTGATGAATTGCCATACATATAAAACATCACTATTGAAATAGAGATTACAGTTACGGATAATAAACCGAGTAGTATTTTAGTTTGAATACTAGATATATAAAACATTTTGAATATCCGAATATGGATCACTCCCCATTATATCGAACAGTAACAGAAAACATCTCACACCCTTAATGGGGAGGAGATGTTTCACTAGTATCAGCATGTATTCAGAATAATTCATACTCAACTCGTTATTTACTTCTTTATATAAGTTTCCGATATAGCTTTTGCCCAGTCTGGCCATTTTTTGTTTTCCTCAGCATGGAACGCTGCATGACCAGAGATGGCACGTGCATCTTCGAGACTCCATACTGATCCATCTTCGTGGAACACACCATTAAGTGTTCCACTTTTGCGTTGACCTATGAGGTATGCAGGCTTTACCATGAGTGACCAAAAGAAGTGGCCAATTCCTGATTCTCTCACTACATTAGCTAACGTTACATATTCTGGCTGCCATTCTTCATTATCGGTTCCTTCGCCATTCCAGCCAATTCTGCCTTTTCGCAACCGTTGCCATTCCGTTATCCAGATCGGTTTTCCAACAATATCTGCAACTTGAAGAGATTGCTGGATTCTATCCGAAAAAGACTTCAGTTCACTCGGAAAATTGTCATGAAATTGAAATATATCTATTCCAAGATCAAGATAATACAAGTTTTCCTCCGCATGAATACTTCCGACGGTGATAGGTATTGATCCTTTTAACTTTGCAGCAATCTCAACCATTGTTCGAGCAAACCGAAAACGTTGAGGAGTATTCGGTTCATTTATAATCTCAATGGCTAATAGACGCTCATCGGATGAATAGTGCTCCATAATCCATTTAACAAACAGCTCGGTATCTTTCCAGCATGATGCATCATTAACAACTTCCTCTAATGGAGAATTTACAGCTACTGCTGTTAATGGATTCTTGTCAAGCAGTCTCTCTCTTGTCTGCGGTGAAGCACAACATTCAAACAAGCTTGGCATAATTCGAATACCTTGACTATACGCCACAGTAAGAAGATGCTCGAATCGCTCTTTAAGTAGCTCCGGTTCTTCTTGCCAGTATTCATAACTTAACCAGATGCGAAGTGCATTCAAGTTCAGTTTTGTTGCATAACCAATATCACGTTCTATCTCCTCCCTACAATATTCTTTCCACATCTGATATGAATTGTAAGCTCTGGATGAAATATATACAGCTCCATGAATTTGCGATTCAGCATTTATCACTTAAAACCTTCCTTTCAACCTATTTATTCAATGTAACTGATCCAAATATAATACAACATCAATTACATTCAAATAGGGAAAGGAAACAATATGATGAGGAATACCAACAGTGTATTATCAGGAGATCATTTCATACGTATTCAGACGGCATTACTAATGAACAGTGGATACAACGAACTGCCTTCCGTTCCAAACACGCCCAAAATTGTTCATGAATACTGGATTAGGGGACATACCGATACCAGGCCGATTCGAGAGCACATAATGCCCCCTCTCTATCGGTTCGTCAG
This sequence comes from Paenibacillus sp. PL2-23, assembly GCF_040834005.1. Lineage (NCBI taxonomy): Bacteria > Bacillati > Bacillota > Bacilli > Caryophanales > Paenibacillaceae > Paenibacillus > Paenibacillus sp. PL2-23. The sequence continues at coordinate 2,065,983 of NZ_CP162129.1, read as the reverse complement.
CAGTCATGGCCGCTGATCTCAATTGGGTAACTCCCCATGGATATTCCATAGGTACGGAATGACGGCATAACGAAGTAAGATGCGCCGAGAAGGCTGTGGATATCGGGCTGGTCGGATTATGCAAGGAAATACTCAGCCCCACACTCTCGGCCATTGATATGAAGGTCTGAAGTGCTGTTACGCCGCCGGCATGTTTCACATCCGGCATTAACACATCGTAATATCGACCTACTAGATAGGGAACTAACTCCTTCTCATGTAGCACCCCCTCTCCTGCAGCCCAACGAATATAAGGAGCATACGCCCGAATTTCAGGGAAATGAATTATTGCTTCAGGAGGCAGTGGATCCTCGATCCAATAGGGGCGACCATGCTTCTCGCACCATTCCAACAATGCAATCAATGACAGCCGGTTCAGCCTCTGATGACAATCCAGCATAACACGAGAAGGAGGTACAATCTCATACAGGGCGAGAATGCGAGAGAATGCCATAGCCATAAGTTCCGAATCCTTGAACGGATTCAACTCATCGAACGGCGTACACTTGACCATGGATATGCCTGCCTCGCGCGCTTCCTTCGCTTTCATTTGGAGCCCCTCAGTGGAACGATCCTCCCTTAGGCCTCTATTTAAATTGGCATAGAGTGGAATAGATGGATTGACAGCTCCCCCAAGACATGCATGCAGGGGCAATTCATAGCTTTGGGAGGTTAAATCCCATAATGCTTGGTCGATTGCACTTCTTATTGTGGATCCAAGTCTCTGAACAGGGTAAGAAGGATGGTAATCTTTCTCCTGAAACCTATGTGTCAGCTTGCGAATATATCGCGGGTCCGTATCCATCAGTTTGTTGGCTTCTTCTGTAAACAAAGTCGCAAGGAGCTCCGCTTGACCTCCGTCAGTGGCCTCTCCCCAACCTACTATGCCTTGATCCGATTCCAACGCCACCCAAATCCATGTGTCCTCCGGTAATTCGATTCGATAGATACGTGCATCTATAATTTTCAAGCCTCTGCCTCCTCCAACGACTTGCCAGCAGGAGAAATAACGATTGTTTGTACCGATGTGTAAAATTCAATGGCGGCACGTCCCTGTTCACGGGAATGGGAGCTCGATTGTTTCATGCCGCCAAACGGCGCATGTGGTTCAACTCCGGCAGTCTCGCCATTCACCTTGATGAGGCCTGCTTCAATATGCTTAAGGAATGACAGCATTCGATCGATATCGCTCGTGAAAATCGCAGCACTTAATCCATATTGGCTATCATTGGCTATGGCTATTGCATGCTGGAAATCGTCAGCAGGTATAATCGCCAATACAGGTCCGAAAATTTCCTTACGCGCCAGGTCCGAATCAGGCTTAACATGATCCAAGACAGTAGGGTTAACATAACAACCTTCCGACAGTTCCGATGACAGAGACCCTCCAGCCCGTATCCTTGCTCCTTCATTCACCCCTTGTTGAATTGCCGATAGAATATCGGCTTGGGCAGAAGGATGAACCACAGGTCCTAGAAAACAATCAGCTTGCATGGGATCCGAAACCTTGATTCCTTTAACTTTATCGACAAGAAGCTTCGTAAAAGGCTCCAGTACAGCTCTTTCGACAATAACCCGGCTTGTAGCTGTACACTTTTGACCCGAGAATCGCATCGCCGCGCTGACCGTCATCTCCGCAGCCTGTTCGAGATGGGCATCGGCTGCCACAATAGTCGGGTTTTTTCCGCCCATCTCTAATTGATACTTTACTCCCCGTTCTACGGCAGCTTTGGCTATTTGCTTGCCAACGTGATTAGACCCCGTAAAGGAAATCCCGTTAATAGACGGATGATTAATGACGGTATGCCCAACCTCCGAGCCTATACCTGTCACGAACTGAATCACTCCTGGCGGGAATCCCGCTTGTTCCAACAGTTGCATGAGGCGGTATGCTGTCAACGAAGAATGCTCTGCCGGCTTCCATATGACTGTGTTTCCATAGATAAGCGCAGGCGCGATCTTCCATAAGGGAATAGCGACCGGGAAATTCCAAGGAGTAATTATTCCTACTACGCCTAACGGGACGCGATTGGAATAGAGGAGGGAAGGCCCGTCCGAAGCCGGGTATACCTCCCCTAACGCTCGCATTCCTTCACCCGCATAATAACGAAGCAGCGCGACTCCTCGCTTAACCTCTCCCATGGCCTCGCCGAATGGCTTCCCTACCTCGCTCGTTATTAGACAAGCGAGCTCTTTCCCGTTGTGTTCAAGTAGCTGCGCCGCTTTAAACAAATACTCTCCTCTTTCAGGTCCAGCCTTCATTTTCCAACGTTTTAAAGCTTTGCTTGCAGATAAAACTGCCTCTTCTGTTTCCTGTATTGTTGCAACCTCATAAGTGCCCACCAGCTCTTCAAGATGAGCTGGATTATATCGTTCTCCCCTTCTATCCGACTCACTTTCTCTCCACTCACCCTGGATATATAACTTTGCTGATATCAAGTTTGAATGCAACTCCTCTCTTTGCTTAGGAGATTTGGGGTACCCCTAAACCCTTCGCTCCCCAAGTAGAACCAACTGCTTCAGGATAATACTCCTGAATCATTCGCATGCCGAGCGCCGCGCGATGCACCCTTTCTTGGGCAAGGGATATATTGGTCGCTTCCAGATGTTTGCCCGATGGATAGACATCAGGATGATTGCGAAGCCCGAACTTTATATATACAGGCGACAGAATTCTGATCAACTCCGGAATCTCATAATGGCGAATAAATCCACCGAAGTTATCGGGCACTTCCACATAGAGATCGATTGGGATATCGGTGGCTTCTCGAATGGCTGCAAGTTTCGGCAATGTCAGCGCTGTCGGCACGTTGTAAGTATCAGCTCCAAGCTGTTCCATAAGACGAATCGATACCGGATTCGCAGCCATCATTTGAACGGAACCTTTCACCACGAAGTTTTGCGGCAGTAAACCGGCCAACTTCATTTCTTTGGTAATCAGCAGCAGACCCTCATCGCCGACCAACGCGCCGCGAATACCTAATTTCACAGCCCGCTTCAGATCCTCCATTGCGAATACCAACTGATCCATTCCTTCATGCCGAAGTCCCATTGCTTTGCCTGCAGATGTAAGCGGCTGCGCACTTATATCCCATGTTCCTCGCGGCCCCACAAATAGATTTAACTCCATCCCGCGCTCCTCACACATTCTTCCCATGTCAACAATCTCTTCATCGGTTAACAGCATGATTCCGCTGCCCTGCGAGATTCTATGAATGATGATTCCATAGTGATCCATGGCCTGCAGTGCAGCCTCTAGAGCTCGCGGTCCTTCAACGCTAGGGAGTTCTACTCGATATTGCGCTCCGTCGGGGAATCGCTTCGATGAGGTTGGAAGACTATATAAGTCTCCTTCAGGGAAGCCCAACGATTTGAGAAATTCTTTTGAAGCTCGCATAGAGTCACCTCCATTGGGATATTTTTTCAAGTTCGGCCGATGTTCTCCCTTATATTATATAGGGGCTCATACGATGTTTTTTTTCACAATTCACCGTTTATTTATCTTATCTTACGAAATTCCACTAGCCTGCTGTAGATGGTTTTGTATATAATATTGCTACTTTCTAATCTGAAAGGAGAGTATATTCGTGACACAATTATCCAAGCCATTCCGCCATTCTTATGGATTCCGTTTTCGCGATATCCCCTCCTACGCCGTCTCCATGATACTTGGAGTAGGCTGGGAGAATACCATGTCAGCAGACTATAACTGGAATGGACTTACAAGGGAGAGTCCTTCAATGCTTCTGTTCCAATACACCATATCGGGTACGGGGCGAATAAGAATCGGAGATCAAACCTATACCTTGAATGCTGGGAATGGATTCCTAGTCTGGGTGCCTAGCGACCACCATTACTACTTTCCCGCAGACAGCAGCCACTGGGAATACCTTTATATCTCTCTCACTGGGAATATCCTTCCAATCTATAACGAGCTTGCCGCCAGTCTAGGCTCTATCAGCTCCTTTCCTGCCGATAGCAGCGCCATTCAGTTGCTCCGCAACATATTCGAGATGGCTCGACGACAGCAGATTAAGGACGGCTATATCGCCTCCGCTCTCTCTTATCAATTCCTGACTGAGCTCTCTCGAAGCGCAGTCTATCCTGCATCATCGCAGCAATTTCCGACCGGTATCCAGAGAGCACTGGAGTATATGGAGCTTCATTACGATACTTTAGGCAGTTTGGATGAAATTGCAGAGATTGCTGAAATGTCAAAATACCATTTCTTGAGGGAATTTAGGCGATGCACAGGCATCCCGCCCATTGAATATTTGAACAAACTCCGCATTGAGAAAGCTGTCAATCTACTTCGTACGACAAGCATGAGCTTGCAAGAGATCGCGCAGTCCATCGGGTATTCGAATAGCAACTATTTCTCCAAGGTATTCCGTGGCTGGGTGGGCGTATCGCCTGGTCAATTCCGCCGGGAGCATAGCTTGCTTGCGTCGGATCATCTGTTTCTTCGATAATCGCAAGCTAAACTTCATGAAGGGGGTTGCCTGCCACGCTCACCCGAACTGTAGCTTTACTAGACCGCTTAAACCTAACAACCACGCGTGTCCAAATATCAGGAGCGCTTATTCTAATTATGTTGTTTGGCATTCTGCTCGGCGGTTTCATCGCCTATCGGAATATCGTGCCGATGTTGGATCGGGACGCTCAGTCCTATTCCCGAAATCTAGCAACTCAAATAAACGGACGATTGGAAGCGCTTCTAATCCAAGCCGATACCGTTGCCCTGCAAGCGGTAATGGATAACACGATTCAAGCCGACCTCACCTCCATGTTGTCCGGAGGACAACTGTCGCTCGATCGAAAACTGGATGCAGGTCCCATATTGAATCGGTACATGGCATTTGCTCCTCTCATACAATCCATTGAAATATATAATGGCAACGGTGAACCATACGCTCCCGTCTACAAACTCACGCTCGCTTCACAGCTTTCGAATTTCACATCGTTGTCCACGCAGCTAAGTGAAACGACGGGCAAGCTGTTCTGGCTGGGCTTGGATTCCGCACAACAGAATGAGCTCATCGCGCTGCGCGAAATTATGCTGTTAGATAGCGATGGAACCCCTGGCGGTTATGAGCTCGTGCGCTTGCACGTTTCCGTTCTGAATGAAATTTCAAGAGATGTCTCCGATGACACCATGATTCGCTTATACGACCAGACTGGAAACCTTATTCACGCCAACCACGAAATGAATGGACTTGGTTTGGAGGAGGCTGTTCGCTCCGACCTCATCGACTGGAACGGGCAAAGCTTCCGTGTCGTTCATCACATATCGCATCTGACCGGTTGGACGCTTGCTATCATGATTCCCATTCAAAAAATAAACGAGCCTATTGAGAAGCTGCAATATTCGCTCACGCTTGCCGGCATCATTAGTGTAGGACTCGCAATCCTGTTATCCTATTGGATTTCACTTCCTATAACGAAGTCGATCTATCAAGTTCGTAAAATTATGCAAAAAGCACGTAGAGGCCAACTCACGCCGAACCCCGTCCAATACGTCAACCGGGAAGCCAACGAGTTGAACATGTCCTATAACAAAATGGTTAACGACATCCATCAGTTGATCGAAATTGGCTACCAAAAGGAACTCGCGCAGCATCGGGCGGAAATAAAAACGCTGCATGCCCAGATACATCCCCACTTCTTGTACAACACACTGGAAGCCATCAATTGGATATTACGGGAGCAGGGCCAGAATCAGACGGCCTCTCTAATATTGGATTTATCCGAGCTATTCCGATATTCCATCAGCTCGTCCGAATTCGCGACGCTTGAGCAAGAATTAACACATGTCAAACGGTTTCTTGCTCTCATTCACATGCGAATCGACGAAAAGCTGGATTGGATGGTAGAGGCTTCGCCCAACCTCATGGCCATTGAAATTCCGAAGCTAATCATTCAACCCATCGTTGAGAATGCCGTACAGCACGGGATCGAACCCTCCTTGCATCCCGGAAGCATACGAATTCTAGCAACCGAGATAGACGAATATCTCGATATCATCGTCACTGACACGGGCATTGGATGCACCATAGAGACATTGACATTGCTGCAGAATCTGCTCCTTCAACCGCCGCAGCTCAATGACAGCTTCCAGGGCTCCATGAAGACGGGGATCGGCTTACTCAATGTTCATCGTCGAATTCAAATGCAGTATGGAGACTCATACGGATTGTCGATTGATAGCAGCAAACCGGGCGGTACAACAGTACGTATCCGGCTGCCCAAACCAACCTTCAGAAAGCGGTGATCGGCATATGGAAGCTTTGAAAATAATGGTCGTCGAAGACGAGAAGCTAACACGTAACGGAATTATGAGAACGTTGAAGGATTGGGACGAACATATTTTATGCCAAGCGAGCCCGAATGGTCTTGACGCCATGCAACGCCTGGGGGACTTTGATGCAGATATCATCATCACAGATATCCGAATGCCTGGCATGGACGGATTGGAATTAATCAGGCAATTAAAAGATTCCACGTTTGATCCGGTATGCATCGTGCTAACGGGCTATGCAGACTTCGAGTATGCGAAGGAAGCACTGAGGAACGGCGCCTCCGACTATCTGCTTAAGCCCATCGATCCCGACAAGCTGATCCAGTCTATCGATGAAGCAAGCAAGCTGGTCCATGAAAGAAAAACGATAACCCTGCTGCGTGGTAACCCCAATCTTATGCAATATCTTCAGAGCGAATCGGGCGAGATTCGCAATGAGTGGATTCGCGAAGCACTTGCCTACATGACGAAAAACATGGCGGTAAGCGGCTTAACACTCAAGGAGGTTGCGGACCATGTGCATATGAGTCCCAGTTACTTGAGTGCGTTGTTCAAGCAGGAAGTTGGCACTAATTTCCTTGATTATTTGACTGAAATGCGTATGAAGAAAGCAAGGGAGCTGCTCTTGTTCGGTCCGATGAAGGTTTACGAAATAGCGGAAGCCGTAGGTTATGCCAGCACCAAATACTTTGTCAAAGTATTCCACGACCGTGAAGGCATTACACCCAAACGTTTTCGCGATCAGAACCAATAGCATTCATAAAAATTTGGTATTTTCTCGCAAGGATGCCTCCTTATGTGACCCCTTTAGCAATGCTAGAATGAAAGCGCACTCAAAATTCACGCTTGAAAGGCGGTCACCAAAATGAGACAAAAACGCACCATGCTTGCCGTTACGCTAACCCTCCTGTTAGCACTGCTCTTATCCGCATGCTCCGGCAACGGCTCTAACGGCAACAGTAACGGTACATCTGCTGCATCGAGTAATCCAAGCAAGGAGCCTGTCATGCAAGAGGTCGAAATTACATTTGCGAACTGGATTTCGGTCGAAGATGCCACTAAAGATATTTACAATGACTTAATGGATGAGTTCGAAAAACAAAATCCCGGTATCACTGTCAAATCAATTGGTTATCCCTTCAATCAATACAAGGACCAAGTGCTTGTAAGCTCCGCCGGCGGCAATGCTCCGGACGTTATTATGGCCAATCAGAACTTTACGTCGGCATTCGTTGGAGCCGACATCGCTGCGCCGATGGATGAGCTTCTGGAAGCTTCCTTGATCGATGACATTCTCGAAGGAAGCTTGAAGGGCGTAACATACGGCAATAAAGTAATGGCCATGCCTTGGGCTCCACATCCCAACGCTCTCTTCTGGAATAAAAAACTGTTTGAAAAAGCCGGTCTAGATCCCAACACGCCTCCACAAACATGGGACGAAATGCTGATGATGGCCGACAAAATTGCGAAGCTTGGCCAAGACGAAAAAGGCAATCCGATCTATGGAATAGGTGAGAATACGAAGGATACTTCCTATACAGGTAATATGTTGTATCGTATCGTTCTGTCCTATGGCGGCAAGTTCGTCGATGACGAAGGCAAGGTCGTATTTGACGAAGGTACGGCTCTCAGGGACGCTCTCGCCTACATTCAAACGCTCGTCACGAACAAGACGTCTCCCAAAGGAGCAGAGATTTTTGATTTGCGCGGCATGTTCGGCAACGGCACACTTGGCATGGTGTCCGACGGCGACTTCGGCAGAAGCGTGTTCCGCGGCACTAGCGGCAAGGGCGAAGCGTTCGATGAGGAGTGGGGCGTAACAACGATCCCCGTTAATCAATCTAATCAAAGTGAAACCGTCTTTACCGAGCATCAACTGGTCATTTCCAAAGACGGCAAACAAAAGGATGCCGCTGCAAAGCTTGTGACGTTCCTCGTATCAGAGGATGCGATGAAGATGTACCATGCAGCAAATGGCGTATTGTCTTCCAGGAAATCCATTGCCGCCTTACCGGAAATGAACGAGGACGAATACGCGAAGGTGTTCAACGCGCAGATGGCTACAGCGACAGCGCTTCCGACTCAAAACCCCAAGTTTGACAACGCGATGAAAGAAGCGGCAAGTATGGTTGTTATGGTCTCGGAAGGCTCCACGCCGGAAGAAGCCATAGCCAGGATCATGCCGAAAATCAAGGAATTATATCAATAATGGAGGCTCAACTTGGAAGGGAAAGGATGCGAAAACAGCGATGCAGCTCAAATTGTCCCGCGAACATAAAAACCTGATTTTTGCCGCCATTCTCATTTTACCTGCAATACTATTGCTTATCGTGACCATTGTTATTCCACTATTGCAATCATTCGCGATGAGCCTGCAGGATTATTCTCTGCTTCAGCCGACTTCCTCTTGGAATCAATTCGAGAATTATACATCAATTCTTATGTCATCCGAATTTTATGATGCATTCGGAGTCACACTGCGATATGTCGGAATTGCCGTAGGCATGGAACTGGTGCTTGGTATGATTATTGCGTTGGTACTCAATAGCCGCGTTATCCTGCGCGGCTTTTTCCGAAGCGTACTCATGCTTCCTTGGGCCATACCCACAATTGTAGCTTCGCTCATCTTTATGTGGATGTATCAAACTGATTATGGTGTGTTCAACTACCTACTGAAGAACGCCGGCTTGATCGATGAGAACGTCAATTGGCTGAGCAGCTTTGACTTTGCGCTCGCTGCTATTCTAATCGTAGCGATTTGGAAGCAGACGCCACTTATGACGCTTATGCTTCTGGCGGGCATGCAAAACATATCGCGCAGCTTATACGAAGCAGCTCGCATTGACGGAGCGAACGCCACGCAAGTGTTTTTCAGAATTACACTTCCACTTCTTAAGCCGGTTATCGCAACCGTTACACTTATGTTGATTGTTCAGAATTTTCAGATGTTTACGTTGTTTTTCACACTTACAGGCGGCGGTCCGGTCGATGCCACACAATCCTTAGCCATATTAACCTACGAAACCGCCTTCGAGAAATACGATTTCGGCCGAGGCTCAGCCATCGGCGTCATATGGATGGCCGTATTGTTTATTTTCTCCATTGCCTTCACCAAAATCATGAACAGAGGAAGCGCGCATTAAGGAGGCATATCTCATGAACACCTTTCGTTTGATGTTGAATAAGAGAGCACTTGTTTGGCCCCATCTCCTGCTCGCAGCCATTGTGATCCTCTTTATGTTCCCGATTTATTGGCTGCTCATAACTTCTCTGCAGACAAATAGCGATTTATTTCAACTACCGCCAAATTGGATTCCGTTCAAGCTATCGTTTGAAAGTTACTTGAGCGTTATTGGATCCCCAGAATTTCTTGTGTTCTATAAAAACACGATTATTGTAGCAGGGGGGGCTACGCTGCTAAGCATCTTTGTATCCATCTTTGCCGGGTACGCCTTCTCCCGGGTCAAGTTCCCCGGAAGCAATCTGCTTCTGCTGTTGTTTCTCTCGACGCAGATGTTTCCAGCCGTCACGCTGCTGATCGGCTTATATAGTTTATACAGCTCCCTAAACCTGCTCAACACTCCATGGGTGCTGATTCTCGCCAATACCACCACCGCTCTTCCTTTCTGCATTATGTTGATGAAAACATTCTTTGACGGCATATCCAAGGAGCTGGAGGAAGCCGCGGAGATGGACGGAGCAGGTCGGTTCATGACTTTGTTTCGCGTCATCGTTCCGCTTACGACACCCGGAATTCTATCTGTTTCGATATATACGTTTCTCATTGCTTGGGATGATTTCTTGTTCGGCTTGTCCCTCGTCAGCGAAATGGACATGCGGACGATCAGCCCGGGCCTGGCTTTGAAGTTTATGGGGGAATTCACCTACAACTGGTCAGGAGCATCGGCTGCGGCCGTCGTCGCAACGTTGCCTTTGCTCGTCGCCTTTATGTTCCTTCAACGCTATATGGTGGAAGGACTAACCGCTGGAGGTGTGAAAGAGTAATAAATACCGCCAAGCAACCGATGAAACAAAGAGGAAGAAGGCGCACTCCGAGAGAAGAATGCTCTCTCGGAGTGCCTCCTTCGTTTGTTTTTTGGTTGTTGCAGCCTTCCCACCGTTTGAGTTTTTTGCATTCATTCCGTTATTGCCGCCTGAACAGGCCGCCAACATTGAAACCAGGAGTACAAAAGCAAGCATCAATAACACTGGTTTTTTCCATCAAAAATGTGATGATGTAAGATTCAGGATTTGTTGTTTGGTGAGGTTGACGAATTGTTTGCTGTGCTCATCGCTGTGAACAACATATACACGTAATAGAGAAAGACCGTCTTGTAGTCGATAAACGACAACAGGACGGCCTTTTGCGCTAAGCCTTCACATGTAACTGAATCCATTGGATGATATGCTCCGCAATTTCCTCCTTGTTCCTATCTTGCATCATAAGATGGGTGTTTCCTTTGTACCCAAGATCGGTCAAAGTCATCACTTCCCCATATCCGCCAAGCTCGTTCAACACTTTCGCGGTTTCTATGCAAGACTCGTATCGACCGGTTTGACCTCTGCTCTCAATATAATCGCCATATACGGCAAGATAAGGGACATTGACGAAATGCTGCTCCAAATCAGTCTTGTCGGTCGGCGAGCCCACCGGCTCGATCACGATTAAAGCCTTTACTAACTCTGGACGCTGCCTTACAACCTCGAAGCCGGTAACGCCGCCCATGGAATGCACCATGAGAACGGACGGTCCCGTACGTTCAAGTAGAGCAATCATATTCTGAACCTCGACCGGGTCTGCATTTCTGGAGCTTTGCCCCCCTTGTCCTGCTCCTTCGGCTTGCTCCGTTCCGGCTGGACGTTGGCCTCCTTTAGCCGCTCCTTCCGGTGCCTGTACGTCAGCAGGCGCCCCTATCCTTCTGCCTGCAGGCTGCTGTTCAACTGAACCGCCATCTTTCACTGAGCTTTGCGTCTCCGTTCCTGCGACACCCGAGCTTTTGCTCTCCGAGATTTGAGGTGAGAATGAAGCATACAACTGTTCAATATACTCGACTGGATATTGCGTGTCCGGATACGGTTCATTTGGATTATCTCCGAACCCCCACGTTTTCCATATTTTCGATTCCCCCCATACCGAAAGTGACGGCTGATTTTCGGTGCCGAAAGCGGCAGCGTCCAATCCGGATACCGCAAGATTATGCGTATCTACGGCATAAGTATCGAATCCGGCAGCAGCGAAATCGCTTGTCCAGCCCGCTCTTCCATCTGGTGTCGACGTATAGATATACGCGGATAGTCCTAAACCTGGAAGCATAACGATAGGCGTATTCTGTTCGCCTAATGAAAGTCGGTGAATCATGGATTGTCCCGTATATTGCGCTCCATTGTAAGAGCCACCGACAAAAAAGGTTTCGTTGTGCAGCAGAATTGGCGTTTGCTCATCATATCCATTCTGGTTGGATGACGATGCAACTTGGCTTGGTTCATTACTGCATGCTGCAGAGCTGGCGATTAGAGCTGCAGATATGAAGCCTAGCAGGAGAAGTCTTCTTCCCTTTTTTTGTTCCAATAATTTCATTTCTCTTCATTCCTTTCTCAGATACCTGCATGAAATGCTCAAGTAAGTATATCTCCAAATTGTGATGAAAGAATGGAGAATTCATTAAGCTCTCGGCATTGGACAAGTCATGGCCTCAAATGGAATAATGACTATAGACTTTCATGCGGGAGGCTGTTTGGATGAAGGATAAGCGAGAGATTCTCCTCGTTGAAGACGACCCCTCTATTCTTGAAGCAATCACTATTTTTCTGCAGAAAAAAGAATATACGGTTTACAGTGCCGTTAAAGGCTCGGAGGCCCTGCTGCTGCTCGATATACACACTTCCATTTCTCTTGTTATTGTAGATGTGATGTTGCCCGACATAAGCGGCTTCGCGGTTGTGAAGAAGATTCGAGAGCATTCCAATCTTCCAATCATCATTTTAACTGCCAGAGGACAGGAATGGGACAAGGAGCAAGGGTACCTTGCGGGTACGGACGATTATGTAACCAAACCCTTTTCGCTCAAAGAACTTCATTTCCGGATTGAAGCCTTATTAAGAAGATTCGGCATGAATACGCATTTAACAACCGATCAAGCTATGCTGTCCTATGGAGAGATCTCGATCAACGCGATAACGCGCCAAGTGCTCGTTCGGGGACAATTAATCAGCCTGACGCGCAAGGAGTTTGATTTGTTATATTTGCTTGCCAGCCATCCGAATGTTGTATTCGATCGCATGTCTTTACTGAATCAAGTCTGGAAGGATGATTTGACGATTACGGATAGAACCGTTGATTCACATATCAAGAATTTAAGGAAATCACTTGGCAATGAAAGCTCGCTGATTCGGACGGTTTGGGGGGTTGGGTACGCTTTTGAGTACGTCAAATAAGTTAAAGGGCAACCGACTGTTTTTGAAGCTATGGGGAACGATGGCTCTACTTATCACATGTATCATGGTCCTATTCTTTATCGTTCAAGTGGTTCAACTGGATTATAATTATCGTGTGACCACAGAAAAATATTTACAAAAGGAAATTAACTGGCTCGCAGAACGGATCGACCGGCAATTGGATGTATCCTCCGACATCCTCGCCTTTGAAAGCGAACAATATGGTATCTTTGCTGTTTATGGACCAAACATGGTATTGGAGCGCTCTACCGCTATGAGAAATTTCAGAGTGAAATTCATGCTGGAAACGGCCTTGTCGCAGGGAGCTAGTGAGATTGAGCAACGTGAAGCGTTCATCGTCACCGTTCCCAAGGCGGATAATCCGAGTTCGGTTAAAGCGGTCATTGCAGGACAACCTCTTAATAAAGGAGGCTATGTAATCGCTATCTTGCCACTTTCCTTTTCCCAGCAAATGAACGACATGTTGTCCGGTCAATTAATTGGAATTGGTGTAACGGCTTTACTGTTGGCCACTTTAATCGCTTTTGTTCTTTCCAAAACGCTTGTCAGACCAATTAATGAACTCCAGATTTCTGCAAGCCGCATTGCGGCCGGTCAATTTGGCATTCGCTTATCGTGGAAGAGAAACGACGAGTTAGGCGATTTAGGACGCTCGGTAGAGGCAATGGCCGAGGAGCTTCAGAAGCGGGAGCTGGCGGAGAAGGAATTTTATGCAGCCGTATCTCATGAATTGAATACCCCCATTAGCGCGATATCCGCGTTTAACGAATTATTGGAAGATGAATTGCATGGACAAGAAGAATTAACCGGGTACTGTCGTCAGATCAGCAAGAACACGGATAGACTGCAGCATATGGTCGATGATATGCTCAAGTACTCCAAGTTCAATAGCGGACTGGAAAAAGTCAGAATCAGTGTGTTAAATATCAATACGCTGTTACATGATGTGGTGGATTCCAATCGGCCGTTAGCAACTCAAGGGGAAATCCGCATCATAAAGCAAAACATTGATAACGAGGTTGTTTACAGCGACGAAGAAAAGCTTCGGACCATTATTTCTAATTTGCTCAATAATGCTGTAAAACATGGTTCTCATGGAAGTGAAGTTTTGATTCGGGTAAAGGGTACATCAGGAGGAATTACGATAGAGGTTTCCAATCGAGGTCAGATCTCCAATGAAGATCTTTCATTTGTTTTCGAACGATTTTATAAGAGTAAAAGCTCTATTTCCGGAAGCGGACTAGGTCTTGCCATTTGCAAATCACTTTTTCACTTACTCCAATTGCCTTACGGTGTTCGCAGCGAAGAAGGCTGGGTAAGATTTTGGTTTGATCTCCCCAGCCCGCCACGTTAATTATAATTCTAGCTCCTCAATTGAACATATCGATGAAATAGAGCCGCCATTCCGGTCGTGAGTGAGCCAGGCCTCCGGCGAAAATGATCCACCCCTCCGGTAAGTGGAGCCACCTGTTTGGAGGTAGCTCTAGATGATACCCATAGCAATCATCCGTTTGCTAAATGCCTGCCATTCCTTTGTTGGCTCAAGGACTCTTCTACAAAAGCTTATAGCTGGTGTATGAATGTGGTTGTATTTTAAGCCGTGCTGCAAAATGGCCTTGAATATCCGCTCTACTACTGCATGTGGCGTAAGGTGGAAGAAGGCGAGCACGGACTCTCCAAGCTTGATTTGGCCAAACAAATGCTACTGATGCTGCGAGAGCATGTCTCGTGTCGCTTATGGATTGCCATGGATCGTTGGTATTTATGCAAAAATTTTTTTGTATTCCTCATGGAGAATAAGTTTGATTGGGTAACCAAAGCGAAACGGAACACGGCTTTGTTCCGAATCGTGAAGGAGCCGGGCCGACGCGACAGGTTTATTCCCGTATCGGCACGCCAATTGATTAAAGAGACGTACAAATCCCTTGTGGCCAAAGGATCCTCCGGTCTGACGGCCATCGCACTAGCTGATATTTATATGAAACTGCCCTATCCCGCCACAGGGCGAAAAGGGCAACCGACTGTGAAACATCGTTTTGTTCCGATTGCCGCTGTTGTCGCCACTCGTTTGAAAGAAGATGAAGAATCGGCCGCAGCAGCCGAGGAGGGCCAAGATTCCCTTGCCACCTACAAGGGCGCCTATTTGATCATTAGCAACCGCCATGATGTTCCTAAACAAGCGCTTGAGGTCTATGGGAAACGCTGGCGTATTGAAGTATTTTTCCGGACGGCCAAGCAAGAACTTGGCTAACGCTGGTCATTATAACAACCTCGCAATATCACAATTTTGGGTTCGACGGTTAACGACCCCGTAGAATTCACGAACGATATTTGCAAATTCATGGTTTAAATACGATGATACGGCGATACAGCGAATCGCTCAGGCGAATATCTATAAGCTAATCGTTGAGGAGGAACGGTTCCTCGCTTAAAAAGACGTTCAGTCCGTGATTGATCCCGATGCGCGATTTAGGCATAAATCCAGTATAAGGAAAACGAAATCATTACCGCCATTGAAGCAAGCGGTACGACCGACGACGGAAAGCAATTCTTGAGAAGTCCAAAAAGCAGGCATTGATGAAGTCACTGAATTAAACATTACCTATCTAGTAAGAGATGGCGGCTAGCCCCCATCTTCTCACACCACCGTACATGCGGGTCCGCATACGGCGGTTCCTAAAGGTTAACAAAGCTTCGGATAACGAGAAAGTAAACTTTTCAGACCTTGTCTCTCCCAGTAGGAGTTGCCAAGGGCTTTATTTGTGACACGGGATATTTCCCAATTTCCAAGTCGTGAGTTCGCCATCATGCAGACCGCTTGTTCGGGAATACCTAGGTTTCGTAGTATCCGGATACTTGTACGAAGTCGTTTACGTATCCATTTGTCCAGTTCTTCGCAGTGTGTTTTAGCTGAAGCAATCCAAAAGTATCCTAGCCATCCCATCAGAAATCGATTTAATGCTACAATTCGCTGTTCCATGGATATGGATTTGGTGCGGCTGGTCAGCTCCCTCATGATGGTAATACAACCCACGAGTTCGGAATAATCTTTTCCGATAAGGTTACAGTTTCTCCTATTGCTTTGTTCGCATTTTCAAAAGTCTTACGTTTCCCAGCATTAGGACAGACGTCATTAATAGATGAATAATTGGGAATGGCTATTTGTTTTATTAATCATTGCAATCCCTCTACCTGAGCTGCATTCTGGTTGATAGTTGGCATTTGGAAACCGTGCGACCCCCTTGCTGGAATAGTATATGGTGTACCATTGCATCTCTTTCACCAGTGAGTAAATCTGGTTTCTCTTCGCATAATGCAAGAGGCAGATCGAGTTCAGCAACGGAAGTGAATTTCGCCTTAAAGGCAAACACCTCTAATTCTTCAGGGCTGACATTCCTCATCTTTGCATCAATGTAAATGGCCAGTTGCCGACTCACTTCAAGCTGCACCATGGCATAAACGTGATCTATTGGATGATCAAACAATACGGGATGTCTTGTGTCCACCCTAGCTATTGCCTGAAATTCTCCTTCAGATGACGTGACAGATTGTAAAGCTACATTATCACGGTTTTGGCGACCCACATCTTTCGGAGATACTTCAGAAGGTAATACGGATCTGGCTTCAATAGTAGTATTCAGATCACGTCCGTTCCGCATGTGAGTATGCATGCGGTGCCAATCAAGCCTATCGATCCAGACCATTTTCATACGTGATTTAGCGACTCGAACTTTCCCCTCGCGGTCCCAAACCGTAAATACCCAAACAAGCGAAGATACTTCACTGCCTCTGCGCTTCATCTCTTCAATTGAGCATTCCACCAACAACTCAATAGGGCGTTTCGATGGTAAACTGCTAACTTCGACTAGCTCTACTTCAAGCTCTTCTAAGAGGAATTGAAAACGGTTTCCTTGCACAGGAATTTCGAACTTTGTGTGTGCAACGACAAAACAAGACTGACGGCACACTTCGGTAATGAGAGCAATATCTGGGGATCTATCTTCAGCCGGGAATTCGCAATAAAGTGAGTGCGCGCGTGGGAGGACAGCACCCAGAATCATCTGATCGCCCACGTGAGCCCAACTTGTAATAAAGACCTCATCGAGTGCGTATTTATGCACGTACTCCTTCGGCACCGTCTGATTAAAACTAGCACAAGAGACTTTGTCAACATGATCTACCAACATATGATTCCTCCTCGTATCTCAAGCCTTTTTTTATTAACGGAGCCTACTATTGATCAACTCATTAGCTGAAACCCGTGCTAGCGCTTCGAATTCAAGTACATCCTCCAAAGTAAGGATATTCACAGTGGGCGTGGATTTCTGAACGACCTGTTCAACTACATCGAAAATACCGAGGAAAGGTAACCGACCGGACACGAAAGCCTCGACACACACCTCGTTAGCCGCGT
This sequence comes from Paenibacillus sp. PL2-23, assembly GCF_040834005.1. Taxonomy (NCBI): domain Bacteria; kingdom Bacillati; phylum Bacillota; class Bacilli; order Caryophanales; family Paenibacillaceae; genus Paenibacillus; species Paenibacillus sp. PL2-23. Next base: position 2,048,776 of record NZ_CP162129.1, on the reverse strand, counting down.
TATAAATGGCAGGAGCAGCCCCCCCCAGTTCGCCAACATGGCGAGCAAGACTCACCATTGAGCCCATTTCTTTATCCAATGGCTGTAGGGACCAGCTATGTGACGATAACCAATCTACACCAGGAACTACATGAGGAATTCTCTCAGGCCATTTAAGACCGAGAGCGATGGGCAACCTCATATCAGGAGGACTCACTTGTGCAATTGTAGACCCATCAATGAATTCTACCATTGAGTGAATGAAAGCCTCAGGGTGTACAACAACCTCGATATTTGCATAGGGAATGCCAAATAACAAGTGTGCCTCAATCACTTCTAGCCCCTTATTAACCATGGTCGCGGAATTGATACTGATCACTGGCCCCATTGACCACTTAGGGTGAGCGAGAGCCTGCACAATAGTAACGTTTTTTAGTTCGGCACGTCTCATCCCGCGGAAAGGTCCTCCCGTTGCGGTGATAATGAGTCTTTTCACCTCTGATTCTTTTCCGCCACGAAGTGCTTGAGCCAAAGCGGAATGTTCCGAGTCTACAGGTATTATCTGGCCGGGGCGAGCTTCTCGTGTGACGAGTTCGCCTCCTATAATAAGTGATTCCTTGTTGGCCAGAGCGAGCAAGTTTCCTGAACGCAAGGTAGCTAAGGTCGCTTTCAGGCCTACTGCTCCAGTAATACTGTTTAGCACCACATCACATGACATCTTAGCAAGCTCTTCAATTGCCTGGTTTCCAGATAAGTATTGCGGACTTGAAAATTCACCTGTTCGAAGGCCTTGTGCAGCTAAAACATCGCGTACAGCAGCGTGTATTTCTGGTAATGACTCCTCTTTGGCAATGGCCACTACCTCTGGCTGAAACTCTACGATTTGCTTAGCCAATATATCGATTTGACCGCCACCTGCTCCAATCCCTAGAATACGAAATTCACCGGGATGCTCACGAACCACGGCCAAGGCTTGTTGACCAACTGAACCTGTAGAACCCAAAATCACTATCTGTCGAGTATCCATCTCAACTACCCTCTTTCTATTAAATTACCTGTTGGCATCTATTTCTCTGACATTATTTTCACAACTCTGTAATACCAAAAAATCCCATGAAGTTCGCTACATGAGTAACTGTCCTCATTGGCTACTGGAATATAACGTACTGAATTTCAAGCAAGCTCAATAACTCTATCAAAAAAGTTTTGAACTTGCTTATCATATCAATGCTAGTAGAGATTAGCAGATTGAGAAACGTTCTCCGTTGATCGAGATAATCCCTTCTACTTCGCCAAAACGTGGACGATTGCCATCTTTATTAAAGTTCTATCTCAACCTTATACTTATCGAGCCACATATTGAGCCATAAGCACATCTCAAGACTTCCTCGTGAATAAGGAAGACTGACGCCTGAGGAATTTCTCTGTAATTCATTTTTCACTTTGTCTTTATCAAGAAGAGGCCAAATTGGTGCATTCCGGTCCTCAAGTACCTGCTGCAACATATGACGAAGCCCCGATTCGTATTGCGATTCCTGAACGGCTGGGTAAGGGTTCTTGTTCCGTTGTAGAATTGAGTCAGGCAGTATATTTTTCATTGCAGCACGTAGAAGGCTCTTTTCTCGCCCATCAAACGACTTCATATTCCAAGGAACATTAAAAACGTATTCAACTAGTTGATGATCCAAGAAAGGTACTCGTACTTCAAGGCCATGAGCCATGCTCATACGATCTAACCGATCAAGCAGGGTCTGCAAGAAGCGGGTCAAATTCAAGTAGCTCACAGTTCTCATACGCAAATTTTCGTCTGATTCACCATTCAACCTAGGAGCTTCGGCTAAAGCTTCTAAAAAACTCTGCTTTCTTGCATTGTCAAGGTCTAGGTGAGCGAGGAAGCTACGATTGAAGAGCTTCAGTCCGCAAAATAGCGGTTAGAACCAGATGTGAGCCAAGGGAATGTTTCACATTGAGTTGCGTTCGGATTGAAAAACCACTGATATCCCCCGAATAACTCGTCGGCACCTTCACCAGACAGAGCTACAGTTGAATATTTCTTTATTTCTCGACAGAGCAAATTCAAAGATGGCCACATGTCACCCCAATAGCACGGAGGCAAATCAATGGCATTAAGTACGCCGCTCCGCACCTCAGGAGACAGAAGTTCTTTTCCGCTTAAAAGGATCTCATAATGATCTGTACCCACAAATTGTGACAATTCACGTGCAAAGGGCGAATCGGGGGCTTCGCGAACAGCATCACGAATAAATCCATCACTAGAAGTTCGAAAGTCGACCGAGAAAGACTGCAACAGTCCTGGCCTCTTTTCAGCTGCTGCCAGCGCAGTAATCGCGGATGAGTCAAGCCCACCAGACAACAAGGTGCAAAGAGGCACGTCACTAGTCAATTGATTACTTACTGCTTGTCTTAAATAGACCGATTTCTCTAAACCACTTATTTGGCATTGCATATTGGGCATAGGTGGAATGTGAACTGAGAGACAATGCTTCCTATTGATTGTTCATGTTATAAATCAATACTGCTGACTCTGCCCGTGTCGCATACCCGAGGGGATTAATATCCGTTCCATTACCAGACACTATCCCGTTTTTTGTCAGGGTCGCAATGCTTTCTTTCGCGTAGCTTGCGATAGTCTCATAATCAGCATAGCTTTCTAGTTCTGAAGCGGTTCCGCTGATCAATCCCTTATTCGCTGCCTTCATGCCTTTAAAGACGAGCGTCATCATTTCCTGCCTTGTTATAAACGCTTCTGGATCAAACAAGTTGTCTCCCTTGCCCTCTGTAATACCCAACGATCTTGCGGTTCCTATAGCTTCATAGTAGTAGCTCGACAGGCTTACATCTGAGAAGTTGTCGATTGCATCTCCACTCAAATCAAGCGTCTTCATAAGCAACAGCATAAAATCGCCTCTTTTTATACTGGCTGCAGGAGCAAAGCTTGAATCGCTGATTCCTTGGACGATCCCTTTTGAGGCGTTCACTTCTATTGCTTTTCGAGCCCATTCATGTCCCGTCAAATCTTGAAAGGTCTTTTGTACAAATGCTACGGCATAGGTACTGAAATGAGTGGTTGTAAAATCAACGCTTCCCGATTCTGAATTAAACTTCCCATTCGGAATTGGTGTTATTTGGCCTGAGCGGTCTATATACCAGATCACAATATGTTCAGGATATTTGCGTTCTTTTTCTGTAGGTGCATAAGGGATCGATATACGAACAGGAGCTTCTTTATTCTTCCATTCTATGATTTCTCCATCAGCCTTCATATGGAATTCAAGGACAGGCTTGTCACCTAGTTGCTCCCTAAAAGCATGGTTGAGCTTGCTTGCGTCTACCGAAGCTATAGATATGGAAATATTCTTAGATCCTTCTATGCTCCAATGGCTTAACATGTTTGTCGGAACGGTTACAGTACCTATATCCGCAATGATTTCAATTTTCTTGTCGTCACCGGCTTTTAAGTCACTCGCTGTCAAGTTAACTTCATAAGAAACGGCTCCCATGACCTTTGGAATTTCGACAACGGCTAAATTGGAGGTCTCTAATACCTTTTTCAGTTTTTCAGAAGTTATCTTCACTTCTGCGGTACCTGTGTTAGGGTTCAACTGAGGAGCCGTAATCTCTACTTTCAAAGGATGATCATTTGAAGGAATCGTACCGCTGCTATTCCCTCCTCCGCTACCGTTGCCCTCATGACCGCCGACGGGATAGCTCACTGTTATTGAATGTTCTGCATATTTGGTTGTGTCTGCATTGCTTGTTGCTCTTATAATGGCTGTACCAGCCTTCAACGCCGTTACTAAACCATTATTATCTACCGTGACTACACCTTCCGGATCACTATTGCTTACAGACCACATGACTGACTTGTCTGTCGCTACGTCCGGTGCTATAGTTGCTGTTAACGATTCGCTGCTGCCTACAACCAAGCTGCTTGTTGTTTTGTTGAGTGTTACTGTAATGTTCGGAATTAGAGCATCAAGCGCATGTTGTAATGCTTCCGTTGCTGAATTCGTGTCAATCTCTGTTGATTCCGTGCTGTAATACACTTCTCGGGCATGATTGTATACTGCCTGCATTGCAGACCATGAGCTTTGTGTGTAATTAGATTCCATTAGAGCTTTCACAACATTCATTTTGGTTTCAAGCTCTGTCTTATCTACACTTACTTCAAAATGAACCTCATTATTAAATTTGTTATCTAATGGTTCGAAATTACCTATCGTTTCCATATTCTCTTTTGTCATGTACATGCCGTTAACTTTTACATTATCGAATCGAATATTTTGAACCTCTCCCATCCCCGTTGATGATGCATCTGTCGAACCTTTAATATAGTTTTTAATAGTTGGATTGCGCCAGCTATGAATATCAACATTCCGAATCGTTATATTTTTGAAGGCTTGATTTTGCGGTATTCCGAGAGATATGAATCGGATAGTCGGGCCTTCGACTCGAATACCGTCAAAAGTGATATTTTCTATGGCGTATACCTTGTCATCCTTGTTGCCCCGCGGCCTATAATTGATTACACCTAAATTCTGATTGGCATTAAATCCGTCAAAAAACAAAACATCGATATTTGAAACGTTGACATTTGCGACATCCTTATGGAACCATCCGAACTGAAACACGGCCCCATTGACCATTTGACCAATGACTGAATCCTTCAATGTCGATCCACCAAAATAAAACTTTACGGTGTCATCATTACCGCTCAAATAAACATTCTCTATTAAAGCATCTTGAGGCACATTGATCCCATCGTTGTTGAAGCGCCAATTAGCGATTACTTTAAAGTTTGCGCCATTATAGCGAGCATTGTAGCCTCTCAAAGAGAAATGCACACCATCAGACATTGTAATACCCTCAACATAACCGTTTTCGGTACCTGCATTGAACTCAAGCAAATTCATCTGATGATACAGCAATGTCTCGCCTGAAATAACTCCTCGTCCGTTGACAACGACATTGTTGTGATTAATTAGAAATCCGCCAAAAACAACAGCGCCTCCTTCTATATAAATCTGCTCGATATGAGAAGGCACTATCCAAGCCTTATGGGAGCCCGTTCTATCTTCGATTGTCGTCCCTGTATTAATAGGACCATAGCTCTCAATATCATACACTCCCGGTTCAAAGAAAAGGACCTTGTGGGTTTCGTTCAGCCCCTCTAGAGCTCCTCCGGACGATTTTGCTACAAATACGTCTCCATTTGTTTTCTCAGGTACAATATCTGGTTCTTCCAACGGGTCAGCGAATACAAACATACGATCAATTAATTCGCCATCGAATTCAACAAAGGCCTTTTGAGTAGATTTAATTTCAAATCTCACACTCTGTCGATCCTCGCTGATTATACCTTCTATGCCATATTTTGAAGGCAATATGCGAACGCTTTCAATTGGTTTTCCATCTAATTTTTGAACCTCTACAGTAGCCGTACCTTCTAGAGAGAAAGTCGTCCAGTTTTGAGTAGTTCCCGCTGCTCGATAGATTTCCGCGCCATCATTTTTGTTGCCGCTCTTCGGATCGTTGGGGTCAAATACTGGAGGCTCTGAGAAGTATACAAACGAAGCCTCTCTCCTGTTGCTTTGTTCGACAAATACTTTGTATTTGGGGGATTCCTTTACTCCATCACCTGGGGCTGGATAGATGACTAATGATTCATTAGCACTTGCTTGTGCTGGGTGTACTGGAATCAGACCCGTAACTACCATTGCCAAGATTACAATACAGGTTAATACATGTTTCATCGTTTAGATTCTCCTTTACTGTATTCTCTGTTTTATTCTTACCTCATTAAGCATAACAATCAAAGTCTATCTTTTTTTTCACTATTCCATTATTTGTTATCGTTTCGCATGATTCCAGCTTCCTCTCCACATAACCACCCAACCACGACCCGTGCGCTTGATGCGCAACAAGGCATCCAATGACAACGTCACTGGATGCCCAAAAATTTTTTTAAAGCCAGTAACTTCAAAATACTGAGAACAGGACTATCTAGCTCCTCAATAACCGATACACGAATTGGGCCAACTCCGCGCGGCTGGACAGGCCTTGCGGCTTCACATTCTGGCCGTCACCCGTTACGACTCCCGCAGCAGCGAGGTAGGTGACGGCTTCCTCCGCCCAAGGCGCAAGGGCATAATCGTCCTTGAACTTTAATGGGCCATCATCTTGCAAGGCTGGCAGCTCTTCCAGCTGCTGCAGCATACGGTAAGCCAGAGTGAACATCTCCTGGCGACTGATGGGCTTTTCCGGCGCAAAGCGGTTATGTCCTACACCGTCGGACAGCTGGAGCTGCTTGGCGCTGGCTAGATATCCCGAATACCATGTATTGCCAGCGTCTTCGAAGTTGTCGCCGCTTCCTCTTGGCATAATGCCATATGCGTCTAAGAGCAGCTTGATGAATTGTCCTCGCGTCACCGTTGCATAGGGCGCAAATCGCTGCTCGCCTACGCCATCCGTAATGCCTCTAGCTCCCAGGAACGCTGCTGCGTCGTGGAACCAATCCCCCTCGGACACATCCAGAAACTGAATGTCCACATACCCCATCTTGATCGGAGACATATTCGATAAGAGCAGCCAGAAGCTTCCGGCTTCATCGAGGTAATGACCTTTTACGAGCCTCCATTGTCCCGCCTCATCCAGCACGTATGCGACTATTTTGGAGGGATGCTCGTTGTCAGTGCGTTCATAGGAAAGCATAACCGTCATCTCCCCTCCCATTAAAGAGGTAATAGCACCGCTGTCGGATGTCATCTCGAATCCATAAGCCGGCCAGCCTTTGGCATCTATCCGCCCGCTATCATGCACAAGTGCATCTAGGACGCTTCTTGAAGCGATTTGCTCCAATTGAAGCCTCAGGTCCCCGCTGGCCTGCTTGGAGATGGAGTGCCATGCTTCATGGTCCAAGGCTATCTGGCCAAGCGGCGTAGCCAATAGGACTTGAATCCCCTGAAGACTCACAAGCTCCTCCAGAATGCCGGTATGCAAGGTAACGACTGCCTTCTTCACCATCTCTTCTGCACTCACAACGGCTTCGATCCTAACGGTAATCTTGCTGGACGCATGACTTGTCAGAGCCAGCTTCTTCGCCTCATCTATCAGCCTTCGCATATCCGACAACGTGATAACTGTCTCGACAGTGCCGTTGTGAGCCCTAACATGCTGCACCAGATGGACCGTTCTGCTGGCTTCGTCGACCTCAATGACCGACTCTCCCTTCAAGATAGGCATATTGACAGGCGATGTGGTGCTCATAATGTCGATTCTCCCGGAGCTAGTCTGAATAGGTGCCGGCTTCGCAACATCGTAATAAGCCTCAACCGTCTCAATTGTGACTCGCGCAGGACCAGCCTTCGCCTGGGCTCGAATGCCAAATGATAGAGTTGCGATTACGGCATCCTGATTCGTCAGAAAGCCTTTGGTGCTGACGGCTCCTATGTGCACAGTGCCCTGATCAGGCTCGACCTTGCTCGCATACAGCCAGCCGGCTCCCACATCGCCTCCCTGCCTAACATTGCTCTCATTCAGCTCCAGCAAGAAAGGGTCATAGCGCAGCTTGAATCGCAGGGTCTTGAGCTGTGCCGGCTCTCGGAGGAGCACTTGTACAATCGCCTCTTCTCCCGGCTTCCCGGATGCAGACTGCACAACAAGCAGGGGCTGCTCCATCGATAACGCTTGTACCGGAACTAGGGGACTAATGGCCAGCATCACGACGGTCATCCATAACCATAGCTTCCTAATCAATTAGACCAACGCTTTTTTTGAGAATTTTGAGCACATCCGAAGTGGTCAGCACACCATCGCCATCGTAATCGGCTGCCTTGGCCTGCTCGGCCGTTAATGTCTCCAGATTTGTCAGATGCCTCATCAGCTTCAGCGCATCCAATCCGTCAATTCGGCCATCATCATTCACATCCCCGAAGACAATCCGCTCATCAATGGTAATGACCGCGGCTTGAGCGGTGATGGAATATGGCGCCCCCAGAGTGGTATGGGCTTCAATGCCATCCAGCAGAATGGACATGGTTGCCGACTCTTCGCCAGCCAATGGCTTCGCTGTAAATTCAAGCTCCGCAATGAGCTCCGATGCGGACGTTATTCCCGCTTCATTGATACCATCAAATACGATAAGGCCTGGTGTCTCAGCGTTGTATTCGACCAGTGGGAGTATGTCCTTGAATGTAATCTGCTTGAACGTGAGCCTATTGGGATCGTAATGAATAACCGCCTTCAGCCGTCCCAAGCCGTCTGTATGGCGAAGCGTCAGCGGAAGCACAAAGCTTTGCCCTTCCGTAATGGTCATATCCTCCGCTCCAATGACCGGATCAGAGCCTGAGCCCGCTTCATCCGCCAGCGTCAGCTCGCCCCAGACGCGCGGGGTTTTGTCAGACAGGTTCTGCTCGCCGGACCAGCCGCTTATCGAAACCCGATTGCCCGTGCCCCCTGTGCTGTTCGCCTGTCCGTCAAATCCGATCACATGTCCGGCCTGATGGGGCAGCAGGAAAGGAATTTTCATCTCCACCGTGTAGCTGGTAGCGTCGGCAGCCGCAGCTGTGTGAACCTGCTCCAGTCCGACAGTGTCGAAAGCTTGGCGCTTGTTCGTATAGGAAACGATAAGATGCCTGTCGTTATCGTCGTAAGCGGGCGCTTTGGCGTTATCCTCATCGACGAACACCTCTATGGAATCATTCTCCCATATATTAGGGTTATCCGCATTTAATCCAGCAGCTGCTTGTACTTGAGCCAGCACATACAGGTAGCCCTCGTCCCACATCATCCGATATTCTGCCGCTGTCAGCCCTTCACCCATGCGCAGCTTATCCGTCTTGATGACAGGAGCAGCGTCCCAAAGGTCATCCTTCACACCATCAACAACGGGACTTCCCTTCACCGCAGTCGCTTGATAAGGAGAAGGCTCATATACGGGATCGCCTGGATCCGGCAGACTGCCATCGAAGGAATAATAGTTGGAGCGTTCTGTTGATCCATTAATGGTTATTGCTCCTGTAGACTTGACCGTTCCGTAGACGCCGGTAATAATATTGGCATCCACAATGTTCATATTAAGCTTTGCGTTCGGCGAGTTGATTCGGAATAGCTGCGCTCCTGGAGCATTCACGTACAGCCCGTCAATTGTCAAATTGCGGGTTTTGGCCGTCGTGCCGTGAACCCAGCTGAACACGCCAAGATTATAGGTCTCGCTTGGGCTTTTCCCTACCACCTTCAGGTCTTTAATAGAGGCATTGACGACCTGATTCTCATCATCGTTCCAGCCAAGCTGTATCGGCGCTCCATTATGAAGCATCTCAATCTCCACATTCTCAATCGTCATATTCCGATACAGCTTAATGGCGTCGTCACCTGTGCTGATAAAGCTGTTACGAATAGAGGAGCCGTCCGTACCAACAAACCCGTCGCCATTGTTCTGATCGCCCCCGCGGTCATCAATCATCTGAACATGATCGACGTGGATGACGGTGCCTGAGCCATAACCCGAAATATGGTAGCCCTTCGGATTAAGCGACTTCAAATTTTTGACGTGCAAGGTGCCGTTGCCGCGCATCTCAATCGCATTCAGCTGCCATGGATTAAGCCCCCGATTCTGAGAGTATCGCTGCTCCGGCGTTCCATAGATAACGGAGGTATCCCAGCTCTCCCCTTCAATCGTAGCGCTGGAGCTGAAGAGGAAGCCGCCTGTTACCGTAACATTGGATGCAATAAACACCTTCTTCACCGCCGACGGCACTTGATAGAAGAAGCCGTCAATTGTACCGCTCTTGGTGAAGGTTAACGTTCCGCTTGCGGCATCCCACAAGGAGCCGCCTTGGGTATATCGCAGCCCCGGGGCTGTTTCCTCGAATGCTGGAGGCGGCGTGCCCCCATTCTTTTTCATCAGAACGATATCGTCAATGTACAGAGGCTTGCCGCCTTTACCGTCCAGATGGACCACAATGGTGGCCTGATTATTCGTTACTGGGATTGAGTCAATGCTCACCTTGTGCTGATTGTTAAGCTGATCGGTTAGAGCTACCTGCTTCAGCTCTCCGCCATAATCCTTCACGCCGGCGTATGCCGAATTCCGCTCCCATCCGGAGTACCACATTTCGAAATAATAATCTCCGTTAGGAATATTGCTGATCGTCTGCGTGACCGTCGTTACGTACGGATTGCTGCTGTAGAAGTTGCCATAGGCTTGCCCGGAGTGGGAGTAATTCCCGTATTGACCGTTAGCCTGCGCATAAAAGGCTGCATCCCCTGTGACCGTCCAGCCAGTCGGCGGCTTCTTGTAGCCGCCATCCCCCTCGAAGCCTCCATTGATGACAACATTATGGGAAAGCAGCGGGCTTTCCGTCACTTGGAAGGTAATACTGTTCGTTGCAGCTGTCGCCCCGTTCAACGTAACTGCTGCGGATAGGACGGCGCTCCCCGCCTTCAGAGCCTGTGCTGTTCCCGACGTTGAAACGCTTACAACATCGGGAGCAGAAGAGGAATAGACGACCGTTGCCTGCGATATAGGCGCATTGGACTGATCCGTCAGCTTGCCGCTGACCGTTAGCTTGGCGGTATTCTGCCCAGCATCTCCCGCTACCAGCACATGTTTATCTGCGCTAAGCTGTGCTGAAGCAATCGGCAGCAGCACCGGAGGTACGGCATCATGCGCGTATTGAACATTCGTTACATTGGTTAATGTAAGCTGGCCCGATGCGGCGTCCGTAACGGGAACACCCTTCAGCGTTACGTTTTTGAACACAACGTCGTTAATCGGAATGGCGCTGCTGTAGCCTGTCATTTTGCCCGGCTTGCTATCCAGAATTGTAATGTTCTCGAAGGTTATATCCTGTACGGAGCCTCTAGACTTGGCCCTGTAATCCACCCAATAGGTGCCTACACCCAGGTCCTCAATAATAATGTCCTTATAATGAATATTTTTCACCTTCGCGATGTCCTTGGTCATCTCCAGAGGGAAGACGGCATCAATGGACAGCTTGGAGCCGTAACGATAGACGACATTATCGTGAATATGAATATTCTCGATACGATTAACGCCCCAGCCCAGCGTATACACGCCGCCGTTGCGGTTCACCCAATGTATATTGTTGCGAATCTCGCCATTTCGGCAAGCTCCGTTCAACGAAAAATTGTCGTCATTGGATTGTAGGAAGTTATTTTCAATAAGAAAGCCGTCTGGTCCGATCTGAATGCCGTCTGTATTGTAGTGCCATTGCCCGATTTGCTTCACATTGCGAACGGTTAATTGCCTGACGTTCTTCTTCTCATCGTCATGCGAGAAGGCGCGAATGGTCCAGCCTGGCGAGTTGGTGAAGGTGATGCCTTCAACCGTAATGTTCTCGACATCCACCGTTTTGGAATCCGCTACGAAGCTGCTGAAATCCTCATCATGAGGATACGCTCCGCCATATATTATGCCGCGTCCGTATATCTTCACGTTGCTTCGGTCATTGGCATTGAAGGCTCCCACAACGACGGCTCCTTCAGCAATATATACCGTGTCGCCGCTCTGCAGCTTGCCCCGCGCTCCAGGCTCGCTCCAATGCCCGATGACATGAACGCCAGGACCGTAATATTGAGCTACTGCGGATGGCTGGGGTGCCTGCTCAACGGGATTCGCGCAGATGACCAGCGCCTTGTCATAATTCTCCCCGAGCGTCAGCACAACTTGCTTGGTCGGCTCCAGCATGAAGGTAATCATGCCGTCACTTGTTAATTCACTGTCGATATCATAGGAATATGGCCGGAGCTGATATTCGAAGACGGGAGCTTTGGGGTATATTTTCACCTCAGCAGGTCCGCTCGTATCGAAGTTGATGAATGACATGCTGTTATACCTGGCGTTGCCGCCCGCATTATTTAAGCTTTTGTACACAAACTTCTCTTCTCCGTTAATGAAGACGCGATAATCATCCGACATCTTTAAGTATTGCAGGCTGGAGAGATCAGGACCTGAGGCTTGTCCCCCCGGCGCAGCCGGACGTTGAGCGGCCAGATAGGTTGTCCCCTTGTAGAACGTGGAATCGTCTACGTAGAAGTCCTTTGTGCTGTTTTTCGTAAAGATTTTCAGCTTGATGTCACCCATGTACTCTGAAAATTCCAGCGGCACAGTGCCTGTCACATAGGTCCAGCTATTGCCTACCTCGCCTGTCACCTCGAAGGTACGAATGACATTGTTGTCATTCATATACACCTGCAGGACCGCTGTATCCGTCGCTCCCGCATCCGCCAGCTTCATCCAGGCCCCAACGGTGTATGTCCCTTCATCAGCCGAGAGCACGAGAGGCTTCAGGTTGCCGCCGTAGATGAGACCCTTGCCCGCCTCCGGCCTGCCAGAGACGAATCCCGACTTCAAGCCGGTGTGCTTGTCGGTCGTTTTCATATTGAAGGTCACATTGTCCCCATACCAGCCGCCGCTTGATTCAAAGCCTGGATTGTTTAACAGCTCCGCAGTAAGCGGGCTTGCGGCGGCTGACAGCGGCGGCAGGCTTGGAAACCCCATCCCGCCTACACAGCATGCCAGCACAATGGCCAGCAGTGCCTTCCATCTTGCGTTTCGACCTTTCTTCATCGCAATCGCTCCTTGAATTAGATTTATTCATCCCATCGCTCTACCTTCCCTCCCATGCTGCAAGACCAAATGGCAATGCTCACTCCCTTCATTTAAGTGTGAAATGTTACGTTTCGTATCAATTGTAAAGCGCTTCCACAAACGCGTATAGGCAGAAAAAATAGGAATCGAGGGTGGAACATTTGTTACTGTCCGTCCAATAACGGTTGTATAAAGAAAAAAGCCCGCGAGGCTTCGTTGTGACCAACGTTGCCCCCAGGCTTCTTCAGACCTCTAAAACCTTTGCTTCTCAAACCAGCCTTCCTTGTACGCCTTCCAGGAATGAGATTGGTCTCCTACATATTCATAGCCGTCGAATATATCCCCTTGGCCCATAATACGGGGGTCTCCCGTCTGCTCCAGCTTATCCCTCAGCTCTTCCCACAGCGATTCCTTCAAGGATTGATAGGCCTCCACATCCGCCAGATTCACCATACATTCCGGATCGGCAACGATATCGAACAATTCCTCAGCCGGTCGCTTACCAAATGAAAGAAGGTAATATTCGTCATCGCCCTCCTCATGTTGCTTCAGCAGCAAGGTTTTGGTCGGAGAGCTGTCGACATTAGGATAACCGGTCTCGGGATTGCCAGCTGGCCACAGCTCAGGCTTAAAATTGCGAACATACAAGTAATCCGGTGTTCTTATGCAGCGCACAGGATAAGCCACGTCGCCCTCCGTGCCAAGATCATGCCGCTCCTTGCCCATAAACGCCCGTACGCGAGAAGGATCTACCTGTCCCTCCTTGTCGCTTATTAGCAAGCTCATGAGGCTGTTCCCCGACATTTGGGAGGGCGGAGTTACGCCCCCCGCCTCCAGGAAGGTGGGGGCGAGATCCATAAAGCTGACGAGATCCTGAACCCTCCGGTTTCCAGGCACCTTCTCCCTCCAGCAAATTGCCATTGGGAGGCGGAAGTCCTGCTCGTACATCTGGCCCTTCACACGAGGAAAGGGCATGCCGTTGTCGGAGGTCACCACGATGAGAGTTCGATCCAGCTCACCGCGTTCCTCCAGCAGGTCCAGCATTCTACCCAGCTGTGTGTCGAACCATTCCACTTCCAAGGCGTAATCCAGCCAATCACTTCTAATCGTATCATCATCGGGATAATAGGCGGGCAGCTTAATGTCCTCAAGCCGCTTCCCGGCGCGCAGACCGCTGCCTTGCTCATAATGGCGGTGAGGCTCCAGGCATCCGAACCAGAAGCAGAACGGCTCCGTCCCCGCTCGATCGTCCAGAAAGTCATGGAAGTTCGCGACATAATCAATGGTGCTGATGCCCGTTGTAGGCGGCACGAGCTTCTTCTCATTATATGCCGGACCGGCTGGATTCCGCTTGCGTCCCCCTGACTTCCAATCGCCTGGAGACCAGCCCTTTCCTGTATAGCCGATATGATAGCCCTGCTCCTCCAGAAGGTCCGGATAACAAGCAAATTTGGAAGGAAACTTGCCAAAATGATTGCATGCCTCCTCCATCTGCCAGGTATGCATGCCGGCAAGAATGCTGGCTCTCGAAGGCGCGCATTTCGGATTGGTGGTAAAGGCGTTCTGGAACAGAACACCTTCCTTCGCTACCCGGTCGAATGCCGGTGTCGATACAAAATCATGGCCATACGCTCCCATATGGGATGCGTCATCTGCAATAACGAACAATATATTAGGCCTGCTCATGACCTTCTCCCTCCCTTGTACATTAGACATTAATACAAGGGATTAGGCTAAGCAACGGTAAACAAATGCTATTGGGAGGTAATTTGTTGCTGCTTCCCTCATTTCTTTACTTGGATACAAGCAGACGATCCATTATAAACGAATTCCCGCTTTGCGGCGCGTCCTCCCACAAGTAGAAGCTGATGGACTTGATTTGGGCCGTCGACAATCCGTTTGTCGCTCCCCAATAGCCGTCAGCCCCAGACGTTTGGGCAGGCGAGGCGCCGAAGCTGCCGAGCGTAATGGTGCGAGAAGCATTGGCATTTACGGTAAAATAAAACGTTCTCAGCTGTCCATTATTATCCAGCACGTTGCATCGGAGCTGTATCGGCAATGCGGTTGGGTTGGTCACATCTGCCGTGATGGATGGCGCAGCTCCCAGATTCCATGGCGAAGCAGGTTTGAACTCTACTCCGGCATACACCGTATCGAGAGTGCCTACATTGACCTTCATAGCGCGAACACCATCGGTTGCGCCCTGTGACACATATTGAATAGTCGCTTGATTATAAGCGCTGATCAGGGATAGATTCTCCGAGGTTTCGAAGGATATCTTCGTATTCCCTGTGCTGCCGAATCTTGTGGCATAGGCTTGAGCGTGAACCGTTTTAGCGGCTTGGACAAGAGGAGCATACGGAACATCGGCCACATCCACAAAGCCCAGATTGTAATTTTCGCCGTCCCAATGACGGCCAAGCAGCGGCTCATCCACATATTGGAACCAATGCGCGCCGACAAAATAAGGATTCTGCAAGGCGGCATTCATATAATTCGTAAATTTGGACGCCCGATCCTGCTGGCTTGACGCGGCGGATTCCGAGTTCGGACCCGTTCCGAACATACCTCTATCATTGGATCCGAAGGCAAACTCTCCTACAATAGCAGGCTTGTTCAGCGCAGCGATATCCATCCAGCTATGACCGTTAACAGACTCCTTATAGACGTTGTAGCTCACCACATCCACATATTCAGCGGCGGCCTCTTGAACCTCCTTGCTAATGCCCCATTCCGCAAACCTGGAGCCCAGATACAGAGTATTGGGCAGTGCTTGTGTCAAGGCGGCATCTACGATACTGAAATATTTTTTTGCCAGAAGCTTCAGCATCGCTGAATAGTCGGGAAGCATGCCGTTTGAGATTTGCGCCGGCTTGAACGGCGCGTCTATTGCTGAGAAGGAAGCGAATGAAGTGCCCCACTGGGCGTTTAATGCTGCAATGTTGTTGCTGTATTTGGTCTTCAGATGGGCGATCATGGCACGTTTGGCATAGCTTTTGCTGTCAGCAGCATTCATGGCTAACAGGTTGCTGATAAGCAAATATTTGCTCTGTGTAGTAGCAGGACTGCCCCAAGGGATTTCATTATCTACATAAATGCCGATAAGCCATGGGTCCTGCGCGACGCCATACGCAACAATCTGATTCTGCACCATATCGTTGACACTGACCGTGAACTGCGGATCGTACGGGTCGGCAACCCCTCCCCACTCCCCGCTTGGAATGGTAGTGTGGGTTCCCCAACTCGTCCAGCCATTGGCCACATACGCCAGCTTGTGCTGGGAGCCCTTGCCGAAGAACAGCGTTGGCTCCGACCAATTGCCAAGCGAGTTGAAGCCCCAATTTTTGAAGCGGGCCACGGATACATCCTTCCACTTATTGATATAATCGGTTCCGTATTTGCGTTCCAGGTTCGCGGAATAGTGATTGAACAGCCAGCCCTCGGTTTGTCCCAGCGGCGGGCTGCCTACTGTCGTTGTATAACGGAAGTGCTCGCCGAGTGAGCTGTTTTTGGCCGGAAGGTCCTTGAACATCGCATCCCGTCCCGAGATCCAGGTGTGCATATCATCCAAGCGGACGACGTCCACACCAGTCGAGAAGAATAAGTACCCTTCAGGATCAACCAATGTCCACTTGCCCCCATATTGAGCAACCCTGAATCGACCTGTCGCTTGCAGCTTGGGACCGTTCTTCCACCCTCCGTATTGGCTTGTAGCAATGGGCTGTGAACCGTTAAGCGCAAGCGCCTCCTCTGCTTTATCGTTCAAGAGATCCTGGTCACTGTTGATCTTCTCGCTCCAGCTTGCCCCTGAATACTGACCATACTTATCGACAATGCCGTTCAAGTAGCTTAGATTCGAATTGGGATCCTGGATCACTCTCAAATTGTCAATGACCAAGGCTGTAGCAGTGCTGGGATACATCTGAAAAAATTGCAAGGACACAACATTGGCGGGATCAATGGACTTATCTCCCCATGCATATCCCATCTGTAAGCCGGCAGGATTAGGCGGCAGGAAGCGCATGCCCAAATCCAGCACCGCGGAGTTGAGACTCAGAAAATATTGGTTAGTCGTCCCGGCCTTCGCTACCGCCTGACTAACGATAGAATCCTTCACGCCGTCGGCTTGGGCGCTGTCATCCACACGCAGGTAGAATGTAATATCCTTATTACTTGCATTCGTCAGCTCGAAGGCAATCGCATTGCCGGAGCCTACACTCCATGGCGTGGCGGGCGCAAACTTCACGGAGGGGAAGTCCGCAACGGCGTAGTTGACCTTGAGCGCCTTAGACCCTGTCGTATTCGTTACAATCTGAAGTGTAGCGTTCGAGCCTGTTACATAAGAGGGGATTACGCCATTATCGAAGTTCAAAGTAGGGAACGGGGTGGCTGCGTTGGCTGTGCCAGGCTGTCCCGCCAGCCCGGCAATCATAGCCAAGGTAAGCAGGCCTGCAAATAGTCGCTTCAAATTTTATTACCTCCCAAATTCAAATTCATGTGATATGGTTTGCCCGTTATTGTTAAGCTGTCCTCCTCTCCCCTTTACTCGCAATTCTTGGATGCGCTTTCATTGTAAAGGATTGGCATTCCAATCCAATATGAAAATTTTAGCTTTTTTATATGGAAAAACCATGTACAGTTCGTCAAAAGCAATCATGATATAATGTATCCCGTACGTATTAGGAGGGGATCATTCTTGCGCGCCGCTATGAGCTTTCGAATTATACTGATCGCTATTTTTTGCTTTCAGATGATCTTGAATATGACCCGCCCCATCGTGACCTTGTACGGAGCCGAGCTCGGCGCTTCTACTCTTGAAATTGGATACTTAACCGCAGCATACGCATTGATTCCATTATTCCTCTCCATCTATGCAGGAAGAATTGCGGACAAGGTCGGGGACCGGCTTCCGGTATTAAGCGGCTTTATCGGAGTTGGGACAGGTATGGCCATACCCGCGCTGATTGATTCGCTTTGGGCGCTTTATCTTTCGCAGATTATTGTGGGTATCTCTCATGTTCTCATTGTAATTTCCTTGCAAAACCTTCTGGGGAATGCTGCTCCCCCGCATAAGCGGGATTACTATTTCAGCATGTTCTCAACCGCCGTTTCGGTGGGAGCGGTGGCTGGACCTGTAGCTGGCGGCTATATGGCGGAGCATATCTCCTATCCGTCCGTCTTTGCAGCTTCTCTAGTATTGTGTATCATTGCGTTCATATTGGCCTGGCGTCTCCAAGCTTCTGGCAAAACAACAGCTCCGGCTGAAGCCACTTTAATATCCTCCCTGGGACTTCTGAAGATTCCGCAGCTGCGCAAGGCGATGATTTCGAGCGCGCTAGCTCTATACAGCCGCGATATCTTTGTCGCTTATTTCCCCTTGTATGCCCAAGGAATGGATATCTCGGCTTCATCTATTGGCTGGATATTAACCCTTCAAGGGTTGATGATGGTAGTCGTGCGCTTCTCTCTAACCAAGCTGACGAACGCCTTCGGACGTGATTATGTGTTGATGGCCTCTATCTTCGTCGCCGGCATCTGCTTCCTGCTCCTGCCGATCTGGGATCATATTCTGGTACTCGCGGTGCTGAGCGCTTGTATGGGAGCCGGGCTCGGCTGCAGTCAGCCTCTATCCATGACGACGACTTATAATGCGTCTCCGAAGTCCCGCACGGGAGAGGTGCTTGGTCTTAGATTAACCGTCAACAGAGCCTCCCAGATCGTGGCTCCTCTCTTCTTCGGCTTGATCGGTTCCTCAGCAGGACTTCTATCCGTATTTATACTTAGCGGGGTATTCCTTGTCGGAGGAACATG
This sequence comes from Paenibacillus sp. PL2-23, assembly GCF_040834005.1. Classification (NCBI taxonomy): domain Bacteria; kingdom Bacillati; phylum Bacillota; class Bacilli; order Caryophanales; family Paenibacillaceae; genus Paenibacillus; species Paenibacillus sp. PL2-23. The sequence continues at coordinate 2,030,352 of NZ_CP162129.1, read as the reverse complement.
GGTTGTTAAGCCAAGCAAGAGGCCTAATGTGGACGAGCCATTATGAAAGCAAGCTTTCTTTATATTTCAAGAAAGCGGAGACACCATAGGGGCCTCCGCTTCGCTGAACTGCAGTTGTATGAATTTAAACTAGCTGTACTGTGATAGCGCTATTCGTTCCAGCAGCTCTGGATAAGCTGAATCATCATCGCCTGCACTCTTCTTTATCGCAAACAACTTTTGTCTCGCTTCTTTAATAAGCTCCTTGTATTCGGGATGTCCATATACATTATTCATCTCGTAAGGATCCTGCCGCAAATCATAAAATTCCCATGATGCAGGCGTCTCCTCATCCAGTGCTCCCGAGGCGTCCAGCGGCAAGCCGTAGAAGAAGATCAGCTTGTATTCTCTCGTCCGCAAGCCGAAGTGCGCCGGGTTATCATGATGCGTTAGATGCATCCAATAACGATAATAGATGGCGTCCTTCCATTCCATCTGTGACCCGTTCAACAGCCCTCTGAAGCTGCTCCCGTCCACTTTGCAAGTATAGTCGGTATCGGCATAATCCAACAATGTCGGTCCGATATCAATATTGCTCACGAGCGATTCCATCACGGTGCCCGGCTCGATCTCCTTTGGATACCGAATGAGGAACGGCATCCGTAGCGCTTCTTCATAAATCCAGCGTTTGTCGATATAATCATGCTCGCCGAGAAACATCCCCTGATCGGAGGTATAGATGACAATCGTATGCTCCAGTTGTCCGCTTTGCTCCAGGTAGTCAAGCAATCGGCCTACATTGTCGTCTATTCCCTTGACAACTCGAAGATAATCCTTCAAATATTTCTGATACGCCGCTTTGGTTCTCCCTTCCGCATCCAGGCCCGCAAGCTCAAGAGGACCGGTCGGGTAAGACGGATCGCTCTGTCGCAGGACGGCATTCCGCTTCGGATTACGCTCCGACACAGACGTACCGTAGTCTCGGGAGCCTTCTGAACGATGCTCCCGATTCTCCCACAAACTTTCCGGCTCCGGAATTTCTATCCCGTCGAACAGATGCTCATAACGGGGATGATATTCGAAATCGTCATGCGGTGCCTTATGGTGACAATGCAACATAAAGGGCTTGGATGGATCTCGTGCTTCCAGCCACTCCAGACATTTGTCCGTAATAATGTCCGTCACATACCCAGCATGTCTCGTCCCGGTAATCACATCATGAACATCGGATATGGATGACCAGTCAAAGCCTGACCTCATAAAGCTGGGATTCCAATACGTGCCCTGCCCGGACAGCACATCGTAATGGTCAAATCCCTGCGGCTCGCTGTGCAGATGCCACTTGCCGATAACGGCCGTCTCGTAGCCCGCTTCCCGCATCCTTCGAGGATACGTCTCCAGCTCCGTGCTCAAGCTGTCGCTTAACGTCTTCACACCATTATGGTGGGAATACAAACCGGTCAGAATCGTCGCGCGACTAGGTGTGCATATGGCGTTTGTGCAGAAGAAATTGCGGAAGAGCGCCCCTTCCTTGGCCAGCCTGTCGATGTGGGGAGTCGCGAATACCTCAGCCAGCCTGGAGCTATAAGCACTAATGGCATTGGCTGCATGGTCATCTGACATAATAAATAATAGGTTGGGTCGATCATGAGATTGTGTCATATCTGTTGTCCTCCGGTACGTATTGGAATGCTAGACAAGAGAATCGTGCAGCTCCCTATCATTGCCGATCAGACACCGCCGTCGGCTGCATCTCTCCGACCCGTGCCCGTTGGAATCAGCTCGGCAGATCTCAACGTGGACGCAAGCGATGTTTTATCCGAAGTCTCAATGTGAATAGTTAATTCTCCACGCTTTACGCCTTCCGCTTCAGCAATCAGACGAATGTCACCGCCTGCTCCGTTGGCCCATACCAGCACCTGGCACAGTCCTTTGAAAGCTCTTCGGCAGGGCGACTTGTCATCCTCATGGCTTTCCGGGTTGCCATTGCCTGTACCAATTAACTGACCATGTCCTTCTACAGAAAACGTCAAGAGCGCGTCTGCATTCGGAACGATTCGACCGGCTGCATCGGCAATCGCTGCTTGCACGATACATACATCTTCATTATCGGCTATAAGAGTGGTCCTCTCGGAGCTCAGGAGGATCTGGGCCGGCTCGCCTGTTGTCGCAACAACCTCCGTCAGCACTAGCTCGCCATTGCGGTACCCACACGCCATTAATTCACCCGCTTCGTAGACAACCTGCCATTCGGCATGGCCATGCTCAGGAACAGGTCGCCTTCCTGCACTGTTCCCGTTCAAAAATAATTCCACCTCATCCATGTTCGAGAATGCCCATACATCGATCAATTCCCCTTCGCTTCCCTGCCAATTCCAATGCGGGAGTAGGTGCAGCACGGGCTGGCTCGTCCATCTAGCTTGATAGTAATAATAAATATCCTTCGGGAAGCCGCACAAATCCATAATCCCGTATCGAGAGATGACGCTAGGCCATTCATAAGGGAATGTTTCTCCTCGGTAGTCGAACCCCGTCCATACAAACAATCCCGCTACAAAGTCATGCTCCGCCGCCGCCTTCCAGGCTTCCTCCGGCTGAGCTCCCCACAATGGATACGTTTCACCATAAGCACTAATAAGGCCTTCACGCTCCGAATTCGACCAGATGACTGTTGCTTTGCCATGCTCGGAGATGTTTAACGAGCGATCGGCGAATGACTTCCTGTAGACACCGCGGGTGGACAGCGTCGAAGCATTCTCGGTACCGATAAACGGTTTGTCCGGATAAGCCTTGTGAAACTGATCGTACGCATCCCAATTCCTTCTCATCATATAGTTAAAGCCATGAACGTCGATATGGAAGCCGTTCTCTTCATGATACTGCGTAAGCGGCAGCCAGTCGGCATTCATACCGTACGTGCACTTGCGGCTTGGATCAAGTTTATGCGCAAGTTTTTGCATGGCGTGCAATATACGCACACCTGCGTCCTTCCCTTGAATATTCATTTCCTCATTGCCTAACGACCATAAGATAATGGATGGATGGTTCCGGTCCCTTCGGATGAGACTTCTCAATTGGCTCAGCCCTTCACTTGTTGCATCCGTTTGACGCACCTCATCAATGACGAGCATGCCTAGCCGATCACAAGCCTCAAGGACGGAAGGAGCGGGCGGATTATGCGACGTTCGGTACGCATTGCAGCCCATCTCCTTTAATCGCTGAATACGGAATTCATTAACGGCTGCAGGCACCGCCATGCCGACGCCGGCATGATCCTCGTGGCAGCATACGCCCTTAAGCTTCAGCGGCTGACCATTCAGCAGAAATCCTCGCTCGGCATCAAAGGCAATCGTCCGCACTCCGAAGACCGTTTCGTATCTATCAACAACTTCGTCTCCAATGAATAACATACTCTTGAGCGTATATAAATTGGGTGAATCCGTGGACCAGAGACAAGGAGCCTCCAGAGTAACGGACTGCTTGAGCGTTAGACTATCATCCGCGGAGATATCAGCAGATGTAACGGCTTCGCCAGCCAGCTCTCCATCTGGCCCCATGATGACAGATTGCAGCTTAAATGCTACGTCCTTCTCGTAATGGCTGTCTACCTCCGTCTCGATGACAACAAGCGCTTTGTTCTCAATTGAATCGAGCTCAGCCTTTACGAACGTTCCCCAATGCGATATTCTCAGCGAATCCGTCATTACCAGTCTAACTTCGCGATATATGCCGCCGCCTTCATACCACCAGCCTTCGAATTCACTTGCATCCACCCGGACCGCTACTACATTCGGCTCTTCGGCATGCACCACCTCTGTAATATCATAAGCAAAGCTGGTATACCCGCTTAAATGACCTCCTACATAATGGCCGTTCACCCATATGGAGCAGTTCCGGAACACCCCGTCAAATTCAATAGTTAAGCGTTTCGACGCGATATCCTCGGTCAGCATAAATGCCCTGCGATACCAGCCAACACCCTTCTTCAGCGAGCCGTGTGACGCAGGCACCTGCGTATCATATTCGCCGCGCTCCAGCACGAAGTCGTGTGGAACCCGAACGTCACTCCAAGTTGAATCGTCATACCCCCATTTGGCAATTCCATGATTACCGGACTTGATCCAATGCGGATTTGAATATCTTTCCTTGTGCACAGCGTCGTAATTGGTATTAACAAGGTCCCCGTAATAAAACTTCCAATCCGTATTCAAGCTCCAAGTCTGCCTCATTCTTCTCCCCCTCAGCATTGTTTCTTTCCTGCCATTATACGTTCTAGCCATTGGCTCTGTAAGCGTTATACTCGACTTCCAATGAGACAATTCCGACTACTACACAAACCGAAGTTGTCCATTGACAGTATGCCGAACGTTATCCTATTGTTAAGGAATAGACCGCTAATGGAGGCGCTAATATGAAGATGCTGGAGTTTATCATCCCGCCTTTACCGCAGTTTGTTACTGTTGGCCATTCCTGGTGGAAGCAAGGGCAAGCACATTTCCGGCGAAGCTGGAGCCTTTACGATCTTATCATCGTAACCAATGGGACTTTATATATGACGGAAGACGACCAGCCCTATACAATTACGGCGGGCAGTATGCTGCTGCTGGAACCGGGACGCACCCACTTCGGGCATCTCCCCTGTGAACAAAATACGGAAACCTATTATGTACACTTCAGCCATCCTGTTCCTCCTCGCGAGTTGAATAGCGGCGGCTTCGAATGGATGGAGACGCTTCAGCAGCCAACGGATGACGATCATAACCCCCGATCACATGCGATGTATCTACCTAAGCATACGGAGGTTGTTTTGCCTCCTCTGCTCCCCATACTGGATCGGATGGTTGAGATTCGCAATCACATTTTTATCCGTAATGCACTGGAGCTCCATAGCCTGACTGCTCAGCTATTGCTTGAGTTGCAGCAAGTCATCTACCAGACGAGGCCCATGTCGAGGTCATTGGAGCTGTGCACCCGAATGGCTCGATATTTGGAGAACCATATGCAGGAGCCCTTCAGCTCGAAGAAGCTTGAGGATGAGCTGCATTACCACATTGACTATTTAAGCAGATGCCTGAAGAAGCATACGGGTATGACACCGTTACAATATCAGCAGCATATTCGAATGGAACGAGCCAAACATATGCTTGCCCATACGATGACCAGCATTCAGGAAATTGCTTATGAGGTGGGCTATGAGCATAGCAGCTATTTCATCCGCATCTTCCGCAGCAAGGAGGGGATCACCCCTGGCGCCTACAGAGAGCGCTTTCTACTTGGAGCAAAATAAATAGCCATGCACAGTCCCACCGACTCGTACATGGCTATTATTAATGATCATAACCCCGACAAGATGTTTTGTCGGGGTTGTTCATCATTCCTTACTTCTTGTAGCGAATATCGTACGCCTCCTGCATAATTTCCAGGTAGCGCTTAATATTCATATTACTCAGCTCGTTCAGGTAACCGTCCCAGCCGGCTTCCAGATTGGCATCGCCCATGACGAACTGGACAAGCATGTTGTCGACGTAATCATTGATGGTCTTCTGCAAGCCCAGCAGCTCTGACGACTGCGCTTCGTTGAAGATGAGCGGCGGAACCATAACCGTCTCGTTACGGAACGGCTCATAGCTTTTGGTCGAGGCATGCAGAATGTACTCTACATTGTTCACCGGATCATTGATAGCTTCGCCAATTCGGAAAGCAACAGTCCGATTCGTCGGGTTGGCCTGATTCCAGCTGTGATTCGCGACTTCACTAGTTTTCTTCAAGCGTACGAACGTCGCTGGATTGCCTTCCAGACCCTGTTCGCCACTCTCCGCTTTTCTCCAGTCCTCGCCTTCCTTGCCGAACAAGGAGAACATCTGCACCTCTGGATCGTAGAAAGCATCAGCCAGACGTATAGCGACTTCGGGATGCTTGCTTGTCGCACTCACTACAAATCGGCCGTTGACATTGCCTCTTCTATTCTGTGCATTCACATATTGCGTGCCGGATGGGCCTTTGAGCGGCGGAACAACAACATAATCCTTCCATCTTTCATTATCGGATATCGGGATTGGACTTCCATTGGGAGCAGCGCCCAGAATCACAACATCCCCATTAGCTCCCAGCTGCTTCAACTGATCGCCATCCTGTACGAAAGCCTCTGCATTAATTAATCCTTCGTCGAACAGCTTCTTCATATACCGCAGCCCTTCGCGGTATTGCTCCGACATAAACGCCGCATCTATGGCTCCGTTATTCATATACAATCGCCGTGTTGTATCACCGTTTATGAAATCGTAATAGACGAATGCGTTCATCAAAAAGCCTTCGACAGAGCTGTTCCACCCTTTGGGTGATCCAGACAGCGGAATTTCATCGGCGATGCCATTACCGTTCGGATCCTGAGTCTTGAATGCCTTCAGTACTTCATAGAATTCATCCGTTGTTGTTGGCATCTCCAGTCCCAGCTTATCCAGCCAAGGCTTGTAAATCCATAGCTTGCCGGAGTAATAGCAATGGTAGCATTCATTAATATCCGGCATGGTGTAGATATGACCGTCATTGGAGGTAATCGCCGGTTTTAAGTGCTCCTGCTCTGCGAATATATTTTTCGTATTCACCGCATGCTGTTCAATCAAATCCTCAAGAGGCAGGAATACCCCCTGGTTGCCGTAAATCTCGAGCTGCGCATCTGTAATACCCATATTCATAAAGATGTCAGGATAATCACCGCTCGCCAGCGTCAGATTCAGCTTCTCTTTCATGTTGGATTCCGGAACCGTCTCCCACTCCAGATGCACATTGGTCCGCTCTTCCAGCCACTTCGTAAATTCGTTTGTACGATAGTCCTCTACATCCGGCCGTAGTGCCGCAAGCACCTTTAAAGTAACCTTCTCTTCTACAATTGGAAAGGTACCCGGCGCAGAAACAGCGCTCGTATTCCCCGCTTTGTCTCCCTCCTTATTGTCCGGCTTCGCATTGGACCCGCTTCCATTAGAGCAAGCGGCTAACAGTAAACACATCATTACAAACGCAAGAGTCCATTTTTGTTTCACTCTGTTTTCCTCCCTTTTTTAAGTTAACCCGATTCAAATGGATGACTGCTATGCAGGGCCTCTGACACCTGGTGCCAGGAATATTAGCAAATACGCATCACCCCTCTCCATAAGCTGTCTTTTCTTGAAGATTCGCTACTCCTTTAACGAGCCGATCATAACGCCCTTTACAAAATGCTTCTGCACGAACGGATACAAGACCAATACCGGTCCTGCGGCGACTACAATCAAGGAATATTTGAGCAGCTGTCGCAGGGCATCCTTCTCCGCCATTTCAACGGCATCGGCCACCATGCTCATATCCACCTTGTTTTGTACCAGAATATCCTTTAATACAATTTGCAGGGGGTAAAGCGATTGATCCTTCAAATAAATAAGCGCGTTGAAATATTGATTCCAATGACCGACGGCATAAAACAAACTAATGACGGCGATAATCGGGGCGGACAGCGGGAGCACAATCCTCCACAGGAACCGGAAATCGTTGCAGCCGTCCATCTGTGCCGCCTCCAGCAGCTCGCTGGAAATGGTTACGCGGAAGTAGGTTCGTGTAATAATGACATTCCACACGCTAAGCGCAGCGGGAATAATAAGCGCCCACCGCGTATCCAGCATACCGAGATCTTTGACAAGCAAATAACGCGGAATTAATCCTCCATCGAACATCATCGTGAATACAAGCAGGACCATAAACAGCTTGGCGCCATAAAAGTCTCTTCGCGACAACGGATAAGCGGCCAGCAGCGTAAGAACAACATTAAATAGAGTGCCTACAATCATGTAATAGAAGGAATTCATGACAGAGGATACAATCAGCTTGTGCTTGAATATCGCTTCGTAGCCATCCAGTGTCGGTTGAACCGGCCACAGCCATACCTTCCCGGAGACGACAGCCTGACTGTCGCTAAAGGATGCGCTTACAATATAGATGAGAGGATACAGTGTAATAATAACCATCGTAAGCAGGATACTATAATTGATCCAGGTGAACGCCGCATCCCCTTTTGATTCTTTGATTCTCTGCCTTGGACTTCCCATGTGGCTCATATGCGACCCTCCTACCAAAGACTTTCTTTGCCAACCACACGCGCAATCTGATTGACGGTTACGAGCAATATTAAATTTACGATAGACTTGAACAAACCGATAGCCGAAGCATAGGAGAAATTTAATCCATCCGAGATCAGCCCGACCTTGTAGACATAAGTATCAATAACTTCAGAGGTTGTAATATTGACGGGATTCTGCATGAGGTAAACCTTCTCAAACCCCGTTTGCATTAGATTGCCCATCGACAAGATCAACAGAATGATCATGACCGGCATAATGCCCGGAAGGTCAATATGCCAGATGCGACGCCACTTGCTTGCGCCGTCAACGACTGCAGCCTCATGCAGCGTCGGGCTTACGCCTGCCAGCGCAGCCAAATAAATGATGCACCCCCATCCAGCATTCTGCCAAATATCAGACAGAACGTAGATGGTTTGAAACAGCTCAGGCTTCGCCATAAAGTGAACGGGGTCTGCACCTATTAGCTTTAGAAACTGGTTTACAATGCCTGTTCGTGGATCCAGAAACTGAAGCAGCATACCGACCATAACAACAGTGGATATAAAGTGCGGCGCATACGTAATCATTTGCACAGACTTCTTGAATCTGGCCTGCCTGACATAGTTCAGTCCTAGCGCCAGGATAATCGGCACCGGAAATCCGACGATTAAATGATAGAAGGCCAGGCCAATCGTATTTTTCAGCACTCTCCAGAAATCGTAGGAACCAAAAAACCTCGTCATGTGCTTCATGCCGACCCATTCGCTTCCCATAACGCCTTTCACGGGAATAAAATCTTTAAATGCGATTTGAGCTCCATACATCGGCCAATATTGAAAAATGATTAAATATGCAAGCGGCAATGAAAACAAAACAAGCAGCTGCCAGCTGCGTTTTGCCTGCTTCAGATGTTCTGCCGGAAGGCGCATTCTGACTTTTGGATTGGTTTGTATGGATGAAACCGTTCTCATTGTTTGTTGTCCCCCTTTTCTATTGTTGAGCCTCGTCGACAATTTGATCTTAGCTGGGAAAGCATATTTACGCTATCTGCATTTGCCCTTTCTTTATACAAATGATTAAAAACGCTTTCATCCATTTGATTTTTCATTATGCATTTTCAAAATAAACAAAAAAAACAGCCGCTGCATGCGGCATACAAGGAAGGATATTCAATTCTTTGAATCACTGCCCGGAAAATGCTCGATAATGCGTAGGCGTTACGCCATGCATACGCTTGAACGCTCGGCTGAATGAATTCAGCGACGAATATCCCACATGGTCAGCAATCTGTTCAATGTTGAGCCTGGACTCCGACAATAGCTCTTTGGCAGCATTCATACGCTTAGTGTTCACATATTCCGTGAAAGAGCAGCCTGTATGTTCTTTTACCAGCAACGAAAGATAAGTCTCCGATATTTGGAATTGATCAGACAGCATGGGCAGACATAAGGAAGGGTCTGAATAGTGGAGGTCCAGATAACTGACAATTTCGCGCATCAGCTCTTCATTCCGAATACGCTTCTGGTCAATGGTCTTGCTCGCAATGTGCTGGTACAGCCTTGTAATTCGATGAAAGCAAGCCTCCGCTTCACCTGCTCCATGAGGCAATTGCAGAAAGGACATCATATCTATACTTTCATCCTCGAACATCTGCGTGCCCGACTGATCAATAAACTTGAGAGCCGTACTGACCAATTCGGACAACAAGAGCCGTAGGACAGGTTCGATTAAAGAGCGCTCAACAAAATTTTCGACGAACAAGTTGCCAAAGGTGTTGTCAAGCTCTTCCATGTTCCCGCTTCGCAAATAGTTAAGAAGCTTCTGCTCCACATCGAACGGATAATAATACGATTGCGGATGTCTGGGCAACTCATCGTAATACGGCATGGGACTAGAGGAAGGCATACCGAAGGACAAGGCAATGGAGGCCTCTTCGAAGGATGCCGACACATCCATTAATGAGGAATAAGGTCGCCCTATGCCGAACTGCAAGGCATGCTGGAAGCGTCCGAGAAACAACTCCTGAATGGCACTTAGCTTCATGGTCAGCTCTTCCTTCCAAGCATCCTCAATGACTGTATCAGAGGAATAAATCATGGCCAGCCGGCTCTCGCCAATATCCAGCATACAAGCGTGATTCCCCTCCAGCTCCGCGATACATTCCCTTAAGCCTGCTTTCTCCAGATCCAGCTTCTCCAACGCTCCCATATCAATCGACTCCAAGATATAGGGTAATTGAATAATGATAACGGAATATCGTTCGCCCTGTAAGGGAATATCCAAATACTGCATCACAGACTCCATTTCTTTTTGTCCGGGATACGCACCATCCAGCAGCCGTTGCAGGAATGCCGCCTGCAGCAACGGCTTTTGCTCTTCCATGCTTCGATGCAGCCGCTCATTATGCGACTCTAATTGGAATACAGTCTGAATGAGTGCTTTTAATGGTCTGCTGTTGCGATAAGCAAACAGCACAGAAGCCACGCCTCCAATTGCCAGCATGCCGAAGATAATAACCGCAGATATTTTTTTGACATAGTACACCTTTCGCAGCACGATATGCTCCGGCTGTACGGCAACGAGACTCCAGCTGCCGTTGTCGAGCCCAATGGAGGTGACGAATTGACCGGAAGGCTGCTCATGTTCATTATGGCTGGTTCGAGGAAGGAATTCGCCGCTGCCGGCAACACCGGCAATAATGTCACCCTCCTGGTTGGCAAGATAGGCATAACCGCCCTCCGAGAGATCAATCGAACGCAACGCATTCCTTATAGAAGAGCTGTCGATGAACATCACAATATGTGACAAATAATAGCTTGGATAACCAATGGAATGAATGTAAGGAATTAGCCGGCGTTCACCATTAGCGCTGCGGAGCTTCAGCTCCGGCATCATCTCCTGATAATAGTACCGATCCTCAAGACCCTTAATAAACGTGTGGACGGAATCCGACTGCGCTTCCGCGCTGGAAGCTCGGGATAATAAGCTATGTTTATCAGGTGATATTACAAATTGGCTTTTTATATAATGAATGTAGTAATTTTCAATGGATGGTGTAATAGCCGAATAGCTGCCAAGTTGCTTCTGCAATTCCATCAGACGTGTAATGCTGCTTCGCTCATATGGGTTCTCAATTTGCTGCATAGCGAGCACCCTCGGATCCTGGCTCAGGCTAATGGCAAGCTGATTGGTCTCTACAATCTGTCGATCCAATTGCTGCTTAGCCAGCTGTAGGACGGCCTGGTTGCGGCTCGACACCTCTTCCTTCACCACACGGCTCGTCTGCTGATACATAATGACAGATACCAAGCTGGCAAGCAGCAGCATGCTCAAATAAGGTATAAGAAATTTGAACACCGGTCTCCCGCGACGATTGGACATGTTCTCCCCCCCTTGACTCGTTCCATGTACAGTTGTATTGAAAGCGTTATCATTTTATTTTATCATAACCATTTAGCGCTCTGGAAGCACCCCCTTGCTTCTTATTTCTGGATTTTTAATACTGCTCCACTTGATCGTTGACCATTCCAGCCCATAAGCGCCAAGAACAGATAAGCAGGGGTTCCATTCCTCATGAGCACTTGCGGCCTCTCAAAGCGGTACTCTGGTTCATCAAAATAATAATGACTTGGGTAATAACCAATCGTTGGCTGGGACCATTGCAAGCCGTCTTCCGACTCCAGATAGATTCCACCTCGTTCGCTGAACACCCCCATATCTCGCATAAGCATATGGTATTTTCCATTTTCTTCAAAGACATAGGCGTCCTCTGCTTCAGCCGGGATGCAGGAGAAGTCAACCAGCGGATTAGCGGGATGCTTGATATAAGGGCCTTCAATATGCTTCGCAATGGCCACCCCCATTTTACGCATATTGTCGTTGTACCGATCCCATGCTTTGTAATAAAGCCAGAATTGTCCGTCTTGATGCTGCAGCAAAGCCGGATTTACTGTAATGTAGCTGTCCCACATCCCTTTGTCTTCACTTACATCTAATATGGGTTCATTGCCTACTCGGCTCCAGGGACCATACAATGAATCTGCTATAGCCAGCCCAATACGTTGGGTATGCACAGTTCCATCGGAATTGCCCAGGTAGAACATCGCATACTTTGAACCGATTTTTTGCACCGTTGGATTATGAATGGTCGCTGCGTCCCAGGCTTTCCCCTTCCTACCAGTCATCACTGTACCCAACACCTTATATGGGCCTCCAGGCTCGTCGGCTACAGCATGAGCAATTTCACTTACCTTCAACCATCCTTCATGTCCTGCATCTAGCGGCCATCTGGAGAAGAACACATGCACCTTACCTTCCTCGTCGTAGATGGGTGAACAACACCAAACATGATAATGACGGTCCTCCAGGATACGTCCTATTGGTTCGAGTCTGTGGCTGAATAGTGAAGCTTCTGCTGATTCCACACCAAAACCTCTCATATGTCTCCTCCTAAGCGAATGAATCTTCACGACTTGAATGTGCCTGCCTCTATTCGGCCCCGACGAATAGATTTCATCTGACCGAGGCCTGTAACCGGCGCATATACACCGTCCGATTCCGGCAAGACGTATTGGCTAAACCAGTTGCCCAGACGTAATTGCATGTCCTCAATGGTTAGCGCGCAGCTCGTATCTTGAATGCGATTAACATTCTCTTCCGGATCTCTGCTAAGCTGGTACAGCTCATGCGGTCCATACGGATATCTGTGCACATACTTCCATTCCTTCGTTCGAATCATACGAACGGGACCATATTCATCATATACAACGATATGTTCATTATGATTTCCCTCTGTCCCTAGCATTAGCTTCGCAAAGCTTCGGCCTGGGCCTATCTCGTGATGATGAAGCTCAATGCCTGCATACTCCAGCAATGTCGGAAACACATCATATTGGCTTACAAGCTCCCGAAGCACTTGTCCCGCTGGAATCATGCCCCGATGATGGAATATGGCTGGAATCTTCACTGAAGTATCGAACATATTAAGTGGAAACGTTCCGTTTCCTTTGCCCCATATACCATGGTGTCCCATATTCATTCCGTTATCTGTCATAAAGACAATCAGAGTATTGTCTCTAATCCCCTTCTCATCCAGCTTTGCAACGATTTGTCCGATACCATGGTCCATGGCCGTTATAGCTGCATAATAGCCCTGCAGCAGCTCCCGTCGTCTGTCCCCTTCTCCTCGTGGACAGGTTGGAATTTGATTGGGGTGCGCTGGAAGCTCTGGAACAGAGTTGAACTCACAATCGTCATACATTTGCAAGTACCGTTCAGGATGCTCCGAATGCTCCCATGGGGAATGTGGTGCCGTATAATGTACGCTTAGATAAAATGGATCAGCCGTGGTCGTCAATTCCTCAATAAAATGAATGGCATGATCTGTAATGAGATCAGTCACGTAGCCATCCTCTATACGGAATTCATCTTGCTCCACAACGTCTGGCTTCATGTAGGAGCAGCCCCCTCGCACAATGGTATACCAATGATGAAATCCATGCTGGGGTTTAGAGCTGTTGCCCAAATGCCATTTGCCGCTTAACGCGCAACGATACCCAGCTTGAGATAACAAGTCGGTATAAGTAAGCTGACCTTCCAAATAGGCCTCTGCCTCATGCTCGTCGTGGAAGATTGACATGCTGCTCATCTTGTTCGGAAGCTCTGATTTGTTCACACTCCCTGAACGAATCCAATCATGTACGCCATGCCTTGAGGGGATCGTACCCGTTAGAATGGAAGCTCTGGCCGGGGAGCATACGGGTGATACACAATAAAACTGATCAAACCGCGCTCCCCCCTCCGCCAGCTTATCCAAATGCGGGGTTTTTATTTCCGAATTGCCAGAACAGCCTAACGCCCAGGCTCCCATATCATCAGCTAGAATAGATACAATATTGGGCTTCGTGCTACTTTTATGCATTATGATCGCTCCTATTTTTCTTGTTTGGCAGCAACTACTCCATCCCAATTTTGAAGCCTGTAGGATACGGAGTTTCAGCCAGAGAAGAAATATCGATCTCCAACCCCTCATTAGAAACTGTCCATTCAAGCGGCAGGTTGCCATCAAGAGTGTTTACACTTGAAATGACACTGCGGAAATGACGTGAATTCGTGGACAGAGATCGGATCATAACGGTTCCGCTAGTGGGCAGCTTCATAACGAAAGCATATAACGTCCCGTCCTTGAAGGTGAATCGGATATCTTCTTCTGTATAGGCACCCCGCTTGCCTTCCGTGTGCATCTCTTCTCCCGATTGGGTCGGTCCTTCACCATATATCTTCCAATGTGTCGTATCGTAGATGCCTTCCCCGTTCACGGCAAGCCAATCACCTATCGCAAGAAGGATTGACTCGTCTTCCTGCGGAATCGTTCCGTCCGCCTTCGGTCCAATGTTCAACAACAAACAACCGTTCTTGCTCACTATATCGATCAGATCGCAGATCAAGTCCGCCGGGTCCTTATATTGATTATTGACACTGTGAGACCAAGAGTTGCGAGCAACAGAAGTGTCGGTCTGCCACAGCTCGGGACGAATGCCATTCAATTGACCGCGTTCAATATCGAACACTGCTGTGCCATGCATATAAGCGTCCAGCTTGTAATTGATCGCAACCTCCGTCCCCCACTCCGCTGCCCGATTATAATAATAGGCTGCGAATTTCTTAAGATATGGCTTGAAGCGAATATTCATGATCCACCAGTCGAACCAGACGATCGATGGCTGGTATAGGTCAACAAGCTCGCAAGTTCTAAGCAGCCAATCGGTCAAGAACGCTTCGTCCGGTCCTTCCCCGTGAATCGTCCATTCCGGATCCCTTGGCTGAGCCGGACCATATAAACCGCGGAAGCTGTCGTCCTGGACATCCGAATGAAAGGTCATTCCACCGTCGTAGAACCACCAGTTCTCCGCCCGATGGGAAGACACCGCGAATTTCATCCCCTTCTCCTGCACAGCTTCCTTCAGCGCTCTGATGATGTCGCGCTGCGGCCCCATCTTCGCGGCATTCCATTGCGACAATTGGCTGTCGTACATTTGGAAGCCATCATGATGTTCAGCGACGGGCATTACATACCTCGCACCCGCTCTTCTGAATAAGCTTGCCCAAGCCGCAGGATCAAACTTTTCTGCCTTGAACATCGGAATAAAATCCTTATATCCGAACTCATGCTGCGGGCCATAGGTTTGTATATGGTAATCAAACATGCTGACATCCTGCCGATCCCGCCTGGCGCTATCCTTCAAGTACATTTCACGAGGATACCACTCATTCCCATAAGCTGGGACCGAGTAGACTCCCCAATGAATGAAGATGCCAAACTTCGCCTTTTTGTACCAACTCGGCACCGTATAGCGGCTTAACGACTCCCAGTTGTCCTGAAACGGACCTTTCCCAATCACATCATTTATTTGATTTATATTTATCATAGTTGTTCATCTTCTCCTTGTTGATATCTGTCGATTTGCGACCAGAATTGTTGTCCTGCGGGGTGCTTGCGATCTCCTGATCGATAGCTGTGCTCTATTAATTCTTTCATTAATACCTGCTCCATATGGGAGAAAGCCGGATCCTCAATTAGATTATATCGCTCCAGGGGGTCCTCGCTTACACGGAACAATTGGGACTTATGGTGGTAGACGATGAGCTTGTACTCTCTGCTCTTCACGGCTCGGACAAGGTCGGCATAGGCAAAATACAGCCTATCCCGATCCGAGATGGCTCCGCCGCGAGAGAACAGAGGGGCTAGAGATGCACCTTCGACTGACGATGGAATCGGAACTTGCGTTAATTCGCATAAGGTAGGGTAGATGTCGGATAAATATACAAATTCATCTCTTCGCTGTCCTTTCGGTATTCCCGGCCCAGAGAAAATGAGCGGAACTCTTACGCTATGCTCATAACAGCTTTGCTTGCCCATTAGTCCATGCTGGCCTACGGCGAGTCCGTTGTCTCCTGTGAATACGATAATCGTATGATCGAACAGGTCCGTCTCCTTCAAAGCATGGATAATATCACCGATTCGATCGTCCAGATGTGTAATCATGGCATAATATTCTGCCAGATGTCCCCGAATTTCTTCTTCCGTTCGCGGATATGCTGCCAGCCTCTCATCTCTTATATCACGTATGCCATAATCGAAAGCATGCTCACACGCAACATTATCAGGAAGCGTCAACGATGCTGGATCATACAGCTTCATATACTTCTCCGGCATGCTTCGAGGATCATGGGGAGCCATGTAGGACACATACAGGAAGAACGGCTCCTCCTCTTTATACTGATGAATCCAATGTACGGCGGTATCCGAGAACAGGTCAGTTGAATGAACGCCAGCCTGAATCTTGTCTGCAGGCCGATATTCCACTTCATTAGACATCAAACGATCTCTAATTACAGGAATTTTCCCTGAGTAGCTTCCATCCGCATGATAACGGAAAGCGGGTACATTCCAATGATCCTCCATTCCTCCGAAAAAGATATCCTCTCCGTCGCTGAAGCTCCGGTTAAAGGAGGCGGCGCCGTTATGCCATTTGCCAATGCCGAAGGTGGCGTAACCCGCTTGCCGGAACGTTTCCCCCATCAATACATGCTCCTCAGGAATGCTTCTTCCGTCGTCATGAATATGGAACAATGTTCTTCCTGTATGCAGCATCGCGCGGCTGGGCATACAGACTGCACCTACCGTGCCGCCTGGAATATGAGCCTGGCGAAAGGCGGTGCCGTGCTCCAGCAGGTTATCCAGATGCGGCGTATGAATGTCGGTATTGCCCAATGCACGCAGGGTATCAAATCTTTGATCGTCTGCGAATAGGAATACAATATTGGGCCTCTGGTCAATCATGTTCACGAACGACCCCCTTCTTCAGAATTAGGTTGCCGTATTGTGCCCGTTCACCAGTTGCAACAATAACATACGCTGAACTGCTCCGTTCATAGAAGCTGAATCTCTCAATCGATTCCAATGAGGATGACAATCCTGTTTTTCTATACAGTATCGCTTCATAGGAGTCCCAAATCGTTGTCTCTACGGGATCGCCTGGGACAACGGCCATAACCGCCGCAGGCTTCTCCACATAATCGTCCAGTGGAAGCACCTTGACGATCGCTTCCAGCAATTCAACAATGCCAATTCCATCGCATCGTACAAGTCGCTGCGCATGGCTTGCAGCTGGGAAATTGGCATCCGCCAGCACCAGCTCATCACCATGTCCCATCTCTCTCATCCATTTCAGCAAATCCGGCGGCAATAGTCCGGGAATTCCGATCAGCATCTGTGTTCCCCCCATCATGCTGTCCTCTTTTGCGAGACGATATTTTTTATAGCTCGCATAGGTTGAAGGACTATGACATTACTTCTGTAATCAGCATAGTCCTTCAACGCTGTAGAGAGAAGATGCAATCTCGACTTGCAATGTTCAAATATCGACTTCTAACACATACTTAGACAGAAGCCACTGGATCCAGACCGCGCATTCTTCTCTAGTTAAGTTAAGCGCTATACCAGCTGGATGCATGGACATCCTTGAATGACCGTTGAGTCGGCTCCAGCCTTAGTCCCAGCGCCCTTACTAGCATAGCGGTACAGGGTTCATATTGGGCTGCCAGAATTAATTGACCGTTCTCTTGCCTGATGTTGCGCGGCGAGAATATCGAAGTAAACAACGAATTTTTTTGTCATCAGATATAAATGTGAAAGAGGCCTCCATATAGAGGCCTCTCATAAATCTAAGCATCAAGCGCTAAAAATTGGTTGCTATAATTTTAGAAGCATGGTCACTCGTAATAAAATCCATTGCCGAAATGCCGAATCGTCCTTTGGTATTAGTCGTGAAAAAGCTGGTTACTTTAGGATTTATATCATTCTTGATTTCACGAATATTCGGAATGCCGAACAAGCCTGGCTTGTACCCGCTGGTGTAGTTAATATAGAGCCAGGTCGGATTGCTTGTTTTTGCTTCATTATACATGCTCTGAATATCATTCCACTTTTTACTCTTATCCGTTACCTTATAATAGTCCTGGATCTTCAGATTGGCATTCTTCTTAATCGTAAAGGTTGTGTTCTCTTGCCAACCCGTAGCATCTATGCCTTTAGGGAGCTGTGCGGCAGGAAATCTTCTCAGGAGCACAATCTTCCCTCTGGCTTCTCCAAGAGTAGGAATATGATCTGTCATGACCCACTTGCTTGGATTTTTGCTAACGTACCAATTGAAGGTTTCTTCGAAGGAGCGTGTATTTTCTGCTGCCGTGTGCTCTTCCTTTACACTCATGATCACAGTCTCTGAAGGATTATTTTTCAAAAAGGTTAGGACCGCATTCAACACGTCGTCGAAGTTCTGATTCTGATACACGGCTCCATGATGAATAGTGAAGCCATTCTGGAAATGTCTTGTACGAATGTCCAGATACCGCACTCCGATAGATAGCTGCTGAGCAATAGTAAGATCCTGATTTTTGGCCGTGCCATAAATCGGCTCATACAAGGCTCCCGAATTATGGGTGCCTGGAATCGACAGCGAGGCTACAGAAGTCGTATTTGCGATTGACCCCATCCAATTGCTGCTGGTGTATGCGAAGGATGGGCTTGCAAAGGATGTAACGAGCATAGCGAGCATCACAAGCAGCATGGAAGCTTTCTTTACCATGGAACATTCCGCCTCTCTATATCACTTAATTTATAACTGATCCTTAACCCATTTGCTCGACTCTTCTTGCGCCTTCTTCAAGCCTTCTGCAGCCGGCACCTCACCCAAGAGAATACGTTCAACATTCTCAGACAGAATATACCTTGGCTGTCCTGAACGGTATGGATAGCGCGGAGCCCACAGCTGGCTCATCTGCTTAAGAATTATATCCATCTGAGGAATTTCTTTTACCGAATCCCAGTCAGCTGCTGACTTAATAACAGGCATACTCTGGGAGCGCTGCTCCATCCACATATATTCCTGGAAAAATTCAGAGCCGCTGAATTTCAACCATTCCCAAGCAAGCTCCTTGTTCGAGCTTGTTGTTCCGATTGCAAAAGGACTTCCAGCGAACATGCCGCCCATGCCATTCTCTGGATGCTTGAACAAGAGCGAGGCCTGATAACGGTCCTTTGTGCCAAATGCTTCAATGGTATTAACAAAGCCTGGTGCAGCACGCAGATTAATGGCAATGTTGTTGTTCACATTCAAGAAATTTTCTGCGCCTTGGTTAACAAGCACGCCTTCCGGTGCGTATTGCATCGCCTCATTCAACCATTCTGCCGATTCCACCATCGATGGTGTATCGAACTCCAACGTCATTTCCTTCCACAAGAAGCCGCTTCCCCACTGACCGCCCTTGGCTTCATTAACGTTCATGATTGTATCTGCCGCGTCCTTGCCATTAAAGGTTAATCCATAGTTTTGTTCGCCCGTCTTCGGATTCGTCCCCGTCATCAACTTTGCTTTTTCCAATATTTCGTCAATTGTTGGCGATTCAGACAGATACGGCACTCCCCAATCGTCGAATAGCTTCGTATCATACACGATTAGCCGAGCATCGCCGATATAAGGAAGGCTATAAATTTCGGGTTCTTGATCATTAGGTCCCATTGCTCGCCATCCATCTACCTGGCCATTGAGGTAAATACCTAAGTCGAAGCTGTCTCTATCAATATAAGGCTGCAGCGGCTCCAATAAGCCTTGCTCCGCAAACTTGGCGATACCCGGCACCTGGTAGACATCTGCAGCATTCGACTGCAGCATGGTCTGAGTCTTCTCATTGTAGTTATCCCAGCCCATTAATACGAATTCGACAGTCGTGCCGGGGTAACGCTTCTCGAACTCATCCTTTAATACTTTAATGCCCTTGGACTTCTGGCCTGTAATGGCATCAGTCTTGTCTTCCACGGAGAAGTCTCCGATCATCTGCACTTTAAGCGTGCCTGTAAGCTGCGGATTCGATGTTCCGGCATCATCAGTCGGCGAACGATCGGCATGACCGCCGTTAGCTTCGTTTGTAGCTCCGGGTGCATTCGCCCCTCCGTTCCCGCTGCATGCGCTTAGTGCTAAGGAAAAAAGTAGAAATAAAATACAAACGAACATTTTCGGGTTTGTTTTAAGCATAGCTGGTTTAGCCTCCATTTTTCTTTTTATACTCTCCATTTAACTCTCGCAACAATATGGCACTACAGCTGTTCTCTTAATCTGGCTTCTCTCTCTATTCTGTCTCTCTCTATTCTGTTTCTCTCCCTATCCTATCACTCTCCCTTCAGACCGCTTAATGCCACGCTCCGAATAATATATTTCTGGAAAAAGATAAACACTAGAAGAATCGGCATAATACTCATGGCAGTCAGGGCCATCGTAACACCCGCAAGTCTGTCCCCGTTCTCTGCCGAGAAGCTGGATAAAAACAAAGGAACTGTCTTGAGATGTTGATCGTTAATGACAACGAGCGGCCATATAAATGAATTCCAGCTCTCCTGAAAGGCAAGGATGGCAAGTGTGGCCGTAATGGGACCCGTTAAGGGCACAAAGATAAAGAAATACGTCTTGAATTCGCCTGCCCCATCCATCTTGGCAGATTCTCTCAGACCTTCGGGCAGCTGATCGAAATATTGCTTGGCCAGGACAAGCCCCAAGGCATCAATAATGGATGGCAAGATTAGAGGATATTTGGTATTTATAAGACCCAGGTCATTAAACATGGTAAACATTGGAATGAGTCTAGTCTCGAATGGAATCATCATTGTGGCAAGCACAGCGATATAAAGGATTCGCTTGCCCTTAAAGCTGCCTCGCGAGAACGCGTAGCCCCCCAGCAAAGCCGAGGCGATACTCATCGCAACATGAACACAGGCAAGAAAAGTTGAATTTCCATAGGCCAAGAACAGAGCATTATTCTCGAACACCAGACCATAGTTGAACCATGAGAACAACTCCGGTATGAAGCGCGGTGGGAAGGGCAGCGCTACGTTGGCTGTTCTCTCCAGACTGACGCTAATCATCCAGAGAAACGGGTAAATCATTATACATCCAATAGCCGCCAGCAGAATCGTAATCACGGCTTTGGTCGCTGCATCTCTTTTGGTAGAGCTAAGCATAGATTATGACCTGCCTTCTATATTTTCATTCGGAGGAGCTTTATGTTGAAATAGGTGAAGACGAGAATAACGAGGAACAATATATAGGCGGCTGCCGAAGCTATGCCGTATTCATTGCCGCCAAAGCCCCTCTCAAATATAAAGCCGACCACTGTGTGGAGTGAGCGCGCAGGGCTGCCCTGCAAGCCACCCAGCATGAAGACGTCTGCAAAACGTTGAAGGCCGCCGATCCAGCCCAGTATGCAAAGAAGAGCCAGACTGCCTAGCATGTTGGGTATCGTAATGAACCACCACTGCTGCAATCGTGTAGCACCGTCAATAGATGAGGCCTCGTAATATTCAATTGGGATTGCCTGTAAATTCGCAAGACATATAATAATAACGAAGCCTAACCAATGCCATACGGATAGAATGATAGCGCCCCACTTGGCGGAAACGGGCTGGGAGAGCCACACCACCTTCTCCATGCCAAGCAGCTCCAGGGCATAATTCAGAGGACCGTCGGGATGAAGAATCGCAACAAAGACGGTTGCCGCCGCCACCATCGAGGTGGTATTGGGAATATAGAACAGCACCTTGAAGAAATGGCTTGAACGACGCAGGCTATTAATGAGGCAAGCAAGTACAAACCCCAAAGGAATAGCAAATATTAACTGAAAGATTGTAATGTATAAGGTATTGTAGACCGCATACCAGAACGTATCTGAGGTAAGCACATCGGTATAATTGTCCGTCCCAACGAAACGCTCCTCGACACCTCTGGTAAAGCTGAGACGAAGTGATTCAAGCAGCGGGTATACGGTGAAGAACAGTATGCCGAGCAGTGTCGGGAGCAAAAACACGTACCACACGGCATATGATTCTCGTCTTGCAGCTATAAGCCGCTTCTCTGGGACCCTTGTTCTTGCATTGCTTACATTCACTAGAGACATATTGGATGGACGGGGCAGCCCCGTCCTCCCTCCTTTTCTACCAAGAAATGATTATCCATATTAACGTTTGCTCCAGACCGAGGGGTTAAGGAGTGATACCGCATCAACACCCATGTCTAGATAGCCTGCTATTAACTCTGTATCGTCCGGCAATGTATAGATCCAGACCATAAGCCGATGTTGTCTCCGATGTTGTCTCGCTTGACGAATCAGGGATGCGCGACAGGAGACGTAATGGGCATTCATGCCGGTAAAGCCACTTTTCACTGCTTCCTCGCAATATCGACTTACTTCCGCTTCATACTTGTCATCTGCCATTTCCATAGACAGATGGGGGAGGTTCCAGACGACATGCTTGGCATGCTCGCTTCCGGCAAGATGGTCCGTAACGCCGGTGAAGTATACCTGATGCCACGCATTCAGCTTATTCACAACCGGGACTGTCGCCCGATAGGCATCCTTTGTCTTCAAGTCCAGATTGAACGCAGCCTCTCTTGCCTGGAACAGCATGAGCACTTCCTCCAGCTTGACAGCTGTACCATTCCCTGCAGCAATCCATTCGTCATAAGTATAGGCGCCAACATCCGGCTCATCATCATGATAAAGCGCCGCGACGCCGTCCTTCGTTGAACGAACATCCACTTCCAGTATCTCAGCTCCGGCTTTATAGCCTGCCTCGCAAGAGGCGATTGAGTTGTACGGAGTACCCTCGCAGCCTGTATGAGCAATTATTCGATAGTTTTGCATCCATTCATCTCCTCTTCTGCGTTTTCACTCTTCGGCATTCTAATATAGATGGGGTTTGTAAAGACAAGGGTTGTAAATACCTCTTGCATGACCCCCATCGCTTTTGCTCGCAACCAACGTATTCCTTCCAATTCGATTTGCTGCTGTAAATGCGTCTGCTCTTGGTCCCACACTTGATCCAGCAGAATACCGTTATTGGATTCAACAACTACTCTTGTCACCAATAGCTCATTCCCGTAAGGAATACACAATTCAGACCTGACAATACAAATTTGAAGTGTAACGGTCATCTCTGAATCTTCATGAATAGGAATCTCATCACCCACGCGGTATCTGCTAGCTCCTACAACAGCTTCCATTAGGAGCAGTGGTCCCATGCTGGGCATGCATCGACCTTGGGCGATGGCGTGCACCACCGACTCTGCAGCACAGTTCTCCCAGCCCTCAGGTAATTCAATATAAGTTACGGCTGGCCGTTCGTTATGAACCGCAGAATGATGCCAATCACGGCCTGCTGTAGCTGTAATTCGGTAGCCCTGATCCAACAATGCTGTCCATTTCTGCATAGCTTGTCTATTATGGCGCTTAAGGGAAGGGTTCAGCTCATGCCATACCTCCATATAATCTACATCGTTCCAGTTCTCTACTTCATATTCCCAGTGGCATCCCGTACAGATCGGGCTGCCCATTCTATATGGATGAGCAATCCCTACAATGCCGCCTGCCTGATGCACCCTGCTAATACCCTTATGTATATCCTTGGGCCCAAGGTCACGCCAGTCGCAATAAGGCGCTCCTATCGTCAGCATGTGTCCATAGAAGGTTGTCCATTCCATTCCCGGCAGGATGACAACACCCGTTTCCTCCTGGACTGCTCTTGCTTCCGACATGCCCGACATCGTGTTGTGATCAGTAAGTGCAATTCCCTGAATACCTAATCTCCTCGCTTCAAGACACATCTCCAGCAGTGTATGCTTCCCGTCGCTGTGGGGCGTATGGGTATGCAGCTCAAACGGTATCCATTTCATACAGCTGAGATCCTCCCCTTATTATTAGTTGATAAGAGCACTCCGGGGTGATTACACAATGCACACTGATTGTAATTCTCCATAGCCCTTCTGGAAGCTCTCCATTGATGAACCCCGGAGAAGATGCCAAGCCCGCAATTTTATACTTCTGCTCAGGTGAATGGCGATGCGCTGAACCTCGGAATCCGTTCGGATCATCTACGGATAAGGTTAATAAGTTTTGCAGAGGTGTATAACGTTCCCATTGCTGCTTCTGCAGCTCTGCATGAGATGGTTCATTGTATCTCTCGATAGCCTCGATAATCAGAGATTGTGCGGCCTCCTGATCCACCAACACCTTGGGACTATACCTGAACTCTAGCTCCAGAGAAGCAAGCTGGCCGATGATTGGAAGTTGATAAGTGATATGTGTCTTGGAGCTGAGAGGCGTTAAAGTACCCCCTGCAACTAACAGCTCATTCATTCTAACAATCTCCTTTTACTGCAAATTGATTTATGGTATCGTTACCATACGGGCGACATGATCATTCTATTGGACTTTTGTTAATTCTATTGACGTTTTTTCTTTATTAATTGTAAACAATTGTATTTGTTTGAATTTATCCATTAAAAAAGTTAGCCCTGAATCCGTGACAGCTTAGGTCCCCTACCTCCTAGGCAGTCCGTATTTTGGAAAACAGGCGTAGAAGATTGTGTATCTTACAACATTCCCATCTTCGGATTCAAACAAGAAGCGCTTTTCACAGGAAGCAAGGCATGCGAAATAAACCTCCTTTTTTACAGGGGGGAGGCGACTGGTGGCTGTGCTTGCGTTTCATTCACAATAATCAGGCAAATGCCTGGTAGATTCGACGAACGGTTTGGAACCATGGACTGTAACGGCCGAAATTGAAGGACGTTTGTCGGGCATGGCGGCTGACTCTAGCTGCGATGTAGATGATGTTCTGAATGACAGTTCGGATACGACGGCGCCCGACGCCTCCACGAATCGGTGCATCATCTTGACGTAAGCTTTCTTGTCCCATGATGCGAAGCAGGTTATAGGCGAATACGCCAGCGTGCAGGACTAGCTCATTCGTATCGAACTTGCCTGCCGGCAATCGCTCCAAATCTAGATCGGTCTTAAGCTCACTATGAAATTGCTCGCTTGTGCCATGATCGCGATAAAGCTCAATGACACGCCATGGCGAGCAAGTCAGAGATGTCCAGTAAACGTTCACTTCCACATCTGGAAACATGAGCACCTGCCCATCCCGATCGATCGTACGCACGATGACTTGGAACACTTGACGCAGGTTACAATCGAAGTCTTTCTGTGGAAATGTAATCGCGCCGATGTAGGTGGTCTTCCCAGGGCGTTGCTCACAAGATATCCCTTTGTCTTCGGCTACTCGCAGCCAGCTTTCTTTGGAAGCGCCGCGAAGATTGACTTTAATGATGTAGTCAACATCTTTCTCCGCGTGGCAAACTTGCAAGTTTTCAAGACTATCGTGAGCAGAATCCATACGGACGAGTAGACGATCACTTGTAATGCGACGAGCGTAATGAATCGTTTCCCGAAGGAAATCAGCACCATCTTTCTGGCTGTGTGTACTACCTTCACGCAATTGAAGATTTACGCCATACCCTTCTCGGCCCAAATAGGCAAAGATGGGGGCATATCCAAATGTTCCTTTGTACGTGAGGGAGACACCTTCTTTTTTCGTGCCGGAGTTATCGAACGGCGAAACGTCAATGTCCAGCGGTATGACCGTATGCTCGCCTGCGTCAAGTCCAGTTACCGGGGCATTGAGGTTTCGGATGAGGTCGGCAGATTCCTGCAACAGAATGTCATTCCAATTGGCATCTATTGTTTGTGCAGCGGCATCCAGTCGCTGACGGAGCGTAGGGCTTGAAGGCACTTTGCGAATACCCAGGCATGTTTGAAACACCGTATCTTTGCGAAAAGGCTCGATGTGGTCGAAATCGCTTTTACCTTGGCAGAGCAGACCAAGATAGCTTTTCATGACTTCGCCGTTCCCGTGGATCGGATTCTCCATTCCTTTAACGGCTGAGCGATTAAGACGCTGAGACAACTGTGTATGGGAAAGCAGCGCACCGACCGCAGCCAAGCCTGCATGCGTTGTTAAGAGGATTTCCTTAGATTGGGTGAATTGGATCTTCATATTCAGCACCTCGTTGGTGAAAGTAGATAATAAGCGATTATCTTTAATTTTCGACTTCAGAGATGCATTTTCCTTTAAATATCTCGGTTTTTATAAACTTTGTATCACGGATTCAGGTTAGCCTCTAGTTGACAGGCTGCGGAGTACTGTCCTATTTTTAAGGGAACAGCATCGAGTGAAAGGGGAATGTTATGAGAGCAAGTATTAAGGATGTTGCGCAACGGGCGGGGGTTTCGGTAACGAGCGTATCGCGGGTATTAAACGGTGAAAAATATGTTAGCGAGGCTTTGCTGGAGAAGGTGAATCGCGCAATCGAGGAGCTGGATTATTCGCCAAGCCATATTGCCCGCAGCTTGAAGACACATAGAACGAACACCATTGGCATTATTGTGCCGGATATAACCAATCACTTCTTCTCAACCATTCTACGGAGTATTGAAGAAACGGCCAGCGCCCTGGGTTATACTCTGCTCGTTGGCAATATTGCAGAAAATCTGGAGAAGGAAATGAAATATTTGCAAATTTTTAAGGAGATGCGAATAGACGGCATCATTATTATGCATCAGAAATTTAATGACGAAATCATTACGTTCTTCAATAATGCCAACATGCCCATTCTGTTCTCGAGTATTAACGCACCGTCTAATGCCCACCTGTCCGTTCGAATTGACGATTATAGAGCCGCTTTCGACGCAACGGAGTATCTCATTCGGATGGGGCATACCAAAATTGCTTATTTTAGCGGGGACTTGCAGGATATAGCTGCCGGCCGTAATCGTTACAGCGGCTATCTGGGTGCATTGCAGGAGCATGGTATTAAGCGCAATGAAAGCTTCATTAAATTGGGTGATTACAAGCTTTCCTCCGGACGCAGGCTTATGGAAGAGCTCCTGCGCCAGGAGGAGCTGCCGACTGTTATCTTTGCCGCTACGGATGATATGGCGGTTGGTGCGCTTAATGGCGCTCTGGATCACGGACTGCGCGTTCCTGATGACATCTCCATTATCGGCTTCGACGGCAGTGCGGTTGCTGAGATTGTTCGTCCATCCATAACCTCCATGCAGCAGCCAATGGACGAGCTCGGCAGGAAATCAGTTGAGTATATTCACCAGCTGATTGTCCATCCAGATTTGATCATTCAAGAGGACATTATCCTGCAGCATTGGCTAGTGGAACGCGAGAGCTTCAAGCCAAGAGCTTAAGATGACTCCTCCACCCACATACAAGTCTCGAACGTCACACGCTCGCCAGGAGCGAGGCCTCTTGCTCCCGTCATCTCCGGGGGATAAGGCAGATTGAAGGCGTCAGTCAGACAGGAGTATGGCTCCAGACAGATCGACTCCGACCAATTGGGACGGAAAATAAGCAAATAGGGGAAGGTGTTGCCGATGGAATAGGCGATCGTATAGCCTTCTTCTATCATCCGCAGCCGGCAGATACGCTCCTCACCCTCCTGAAGCTCCACCATAGCTGAGCCAAGAGGAGCAATACGATTCAGCGGAAGCCCTCCGCGCAGCTCTCCCGCACGTTCGGTATCGGCTGGGGCACCCTCAATGAAGGTGAAGCTTGAGATTGGCCATTCCTTGGCCGCCGGAGCTTGCAACAGGGCTTGTTCGCCTGGCAGATTGAAGTAAGGATGAAGGCCGAAGGCGAACGGTGCCTCGTCCTCGCCCTCATTGACGATGGCGCCGTCCAGTCGGAGACGTCCACCCAGCAGGGATATGGTCACGTTGAATATGAGAGGATGCGGGAAGTAAGCCAGCATATCCTCATGATCGGAATACCGAAACCGAAGCACAACATAAGCCCCTTGTTCTTCCGTTCCTCCCCATTCCACGGCCTCCCAGCTTCTTCGCGCCAGCTCGCCATGCAGATGGCGGTCCGGCTGCTCATTGATAGGCAGCTGGTAAGGTCTTCCCTTGAACGTAAAGCTTCCGCCTGGCACGCGATTTGGCGGGAATAGCAGGGGGGTGCCGTACATGAATTCATTCCCTCTCAAATCATGAATAGAGCCCGGCGCAGCTAACAGCTCTCGCCCAGATGAATGAAACCGAATTAGATTCCCGCCAATCTCCGGCACAAGCTGCGCACAATCTCCACGCTCTGTATCCCGCAGCTCGACAACCGAATACCCATCCTGGACTTTACAAATAACCTCATATGGATTCATACTTCCTCGCCCTCTCTTCCCAATCTCTTCCTAACATGCAAGAGACCTCCATAAAGAGGTCTCTCCAAAAAATAACTCACTAATAATCTAAGTTCAAATAGTAATCTAAGTTCAAAAAGTTCGGTTTTCAGCACCGAGAAGATGGAACGAAAGTAGAAACTGAGGAGCGGAACGTAGTGGAGCTACGTGAGCACCGGAAGTTTCGCTTGCGTTCCATATTCGATGTCGAATAGACTTCCCGGTATACTTCGTGATCAAAATTGGACTTTTTGAACAACGTCTACTGATTAGATTAAGTTAGATTGCTCCAGAAGTCTACTAACAACCTCCGCGACTTCCGCTCTTGTGATAGCTGCTTTCGGAGCAAGCACTTGCTCGCTTCTGCCCAGCACGAGACCTGCCTTAATGCTGGCTGCAATACCGCTCTTGGCGTAGGCTGCCGCCTCGTCGCCATCCTTGAAACTGGACAGCAGCTCATCCGCTTCTATCATCTCGGCTGCAGAATCAAGTCCCGTGAGCGCCATAGCTCGTTCCATGATGCTCATAACCTGTTCACGCGTGATGACAGCATGAGGCCTGAATTCACCACTCTCATAGCCGTTAATCAAGCCATACGCTGTCGCCGTATTGAGATAGGCTTCATACCAGCTGCCTTGGGCAACATCGGAATACGCCGACTCTCCTGCCTCTGCCTGAAGTCCCAGAGCTCTTACCAGGATCGCGGCAAACTCGGCGCGGGTGATGGAGCGATCCGGCTCAAAGCGGTTGCCGTCAACCCCAGCTATGATTAATCTGGAGCCTAAGTCATTTACAGCCTGCTCCGCCCAATGACCGGATACATCCTGGAAAGCCACAGGATTCCAGATCACCGCGTAGGTGCTGTTCGTCAAGCTATTCATCACAGCATAATAGCTGCCATTCTGTCCCACCACTTTAGTTGGTATCCCTCTAACGGTTCCATCCTCTTCCACTACTACCCCCGTGGTGATCTCATTGGGATACACGCCTTCCGGAATAAGGATCGTTCTTTCCACGAAGGAGTTGAATGTGCTAATTTCTTTTGTCTGATCCTCGTAAGTGTAGGTAATATGGAACTCTACAGGAGCGGCCACTACCGTAAATCCGTCTTGCTCAGCCGACTGCTCCAGCGCCTGCCGGGTTTCTTCATCGGCTTGACTGATTCTTACATTGATAATCAGGTCCTCCAGCGACACATCAGAGCCAAGCTCCTTGATCATATGATCCATTTGAAGCTCCTCAAGAGGAAGCTTATAGGAGTTAGCGGCTGTTCGAAGCTCAAGCACCACATTTTTATGCTGCAGATCCTTAACGATTGCCCCATTAAGCTTGCCATTCACAACAGGGGAGCCGCTCTCGTCAGGAATGGTAAGAACAGCATTATTCGCTATAGTGCTCAGACTATTCTTAAGCAGCTGCTGGTCGACCGTAATCGTTGTCAC
The DNA here is from genome assembly GCF_040834005.1 of Paenibacillus sp. PL2-23. NCBI lineage: Bacteria > Bacillati > Bacillota > Bacilli > Caryophanales > Paenibacillaceae > Paenibacillus > Paenibacillus sp. PL2-23. Next base: position 2,000,709 of record NZ_CP162129.1, on the reverse strand, counting down.
CTTGCGCCCCGCCTCGGTCGCGGTAACCGCGCTTGCTATTTTGTCCAGCTTCTTGCCATTCACGAGAACCTCAGCGCTCGGTGCTGGCGGAGCTGTTGGACCCGGCACATGAATGATTGGCGGAGGCGGAGACGGAGGCGCAGCCTGCTCCAGCACAGTTACTGTAATAGCCTTGGTTGCGCTTGCCGCTCCAATAGTAACGGTAGCAGTCAGCGTCACAACCTGATTCCCGCTTCCATGCTGAGGTCGAACCACCGTCCCGTTAGCCGACACTGTCGCAGGATGGCTGGAAGCCCATGCCACGGTTGCTCCATGAAGGCCAGCAGACGGCAATACAATAGCTCCTGTTACGGCTTGCGCTGTGTCTCCCTCCGCGAATGTTAACGAGGCTGCCGACAACGTATCGGCCGCTTCGGCTGCCAGCTGCTCATCTGTTGGCTGGACCGGCCCGCTGCCTATCATCATATTATCGATAGCAAGCTTCGCATGTCCCACGGTTACAGCTGTAGGCTCAAATACATACAAGCGAATAGATTTCAGCTTAGTGGTGTCAATTGCCGCCGTTCTTGCGAAATAGCCGTCTGCCAGCCAGCTGGCCGCAGATACGCCAAATTGGGATATCGTAAGCGTTCGTGCTTGATTGGGCGCTATGGCAAAATAATAAATGCCTCTATTCCCCTGAACATCGGCAACCTCCACGCGAAGCTGGGCTCCTGTGCTCACGAGATTCGCAACATCCAATTGAAGCGGCTTGCTGCCCAAGCTCCAGCCCTCCTCCGGCGCAGTGAAGTCTATGCTGCCTGAATATTTGCCGCTCGTATCCCAGCTGTATGCGGTGAAGGTAGTAAACTCCGTATTTAATGCTTTGCTGCCATGTGTCGCGCCTTGTTCCGATCGGGAAGCGGTAATCCCTTGGCCGCTAGCCGCGTAGACAACTTCTTCTTGATCCTCGAAGGATAGGAACACACCGTTTGGATTAACAGGACCTGGCCCGGGATCCGATACACGGCCAATAACTATATTATCAAAGGCCAGCGCTGCATTCGTAACAGGAGCAGCCGTTGGAGAAAAGACATACAATCGAATATTTTTAATATTCTCCGTATCAATTGCAGCGCTTCTCGGGAAATTGCCGTCCGCTAGCCATGTGCCGCCCGCAACGCCGAAATCGGCAATGCTGATGCTCCTCGAAGCATCTGCTCCGAGCGTAAAATAATAAGTGCCTTTTACGTCCGAAGTGTCCGTAATTTCCACTCGCAGCTGCGTCGCGTAGCTTCTTAAATTCTTGACATCGAAGGTAAATGGGGCAGTTCCCAGGCTCCAGCCTTCCTCCGGCGCCGCAAAATCAAGGCTGCCTGAGTAGGTGCCTGTTGTATCCCAAGCGTAGGATGTGAAGGTCGTAAACTCCGCTTGAAGCGCCTTGCTGCCGTCCGTTGCGCCTTGCGTGCCTGTCGATGCCGTAACAGCATTTACATTGTGGGTATAAGCTGCCGTTTCTCCGTCCTCGAAGGAGAATTTGGCCCCTCGACTGCCGCTAGGCGACGATTTGGTCTTCGTATACTGATCAAAAATCCCAGCCGCCTTGGCTAGGTCTGCCAAAGCTTCTGTCACTTCAGCATTTGTCGCTAAGGCATCCTGTGCAACAATCTCAGCTTTGGTTACTTCAATATTGAGCGTGTCTCGGTACTGCTTTTTCACCCAGCTCTTGCCTGGCTCAACCTCATTGCCTGTGGACGAAATGATAGTCGACGTAAGCTTCGACTTAGCGTCCGCAATAGGACCAGCAAGCGCACTTGTAGCGACGCCTGTTGGAGCCGACTGCTCGTGGTACTCGATGATTTGTACGCTTGTGATATATCCATCTTCATCCGGGAGCGATATTTCAATGGTATTGCTCGCCAGAAGCTTGCTGGTATCCAGCTCAAATTCAGTAAAGGTCAACAGGTTGCCAGGCTTATTCGTGTAAGCCAAATCCTTGCTAAAGCTTTGCATATTGGCCGTATCACTAGGATTTACAACCACTTGCATGTCCTCCGCAAACCCGCTGCCCGTCTTGCCGAAGCCAATACGGAGAGTCGCTTTGGCGAGATTCGCAGGCCTTGCTTGAACCGTAAATGAGGCCGGCGCATTCACGCTCGTCGGCACAAGCTCCTGAGGCGCATATGCAAATTCTCTCTCCCACGTCTTGGTGAACGCTGGATTGGAATCCAGCGTAATCTCGAATACGCTCATTTCCTGAACGCGCATGTACACATTGTCCAGATCTGTGACATTCTCTTCCTCATAGGTCAGCTCGCCCTTCTCCAGGAAGAAATGCTTGCGCGTTACGCCTGCAATATCGGCGTCGCCCGCGAACACATTCAGATCCAGGTTAACGCGCTGCGAGTTCAGATTGTGAACAGCGACATACACCTTGTCATTGTAGCGAACCGCATTTGTGAAGACACGCTCTTGATCCGCTTCAGCAGGAAGGAACGCGCCGCGGTAATCCTTCCACATATCCAGATAAGCTTCCATTGGCGTCATTTCTTCCAATAATCCATTCTGTGCCTCATTATATTTGTAGAACGTACCCGTGGAGTTGGGGCGCCAGTTAATAATAGGATACAAGTAAGGAACCAGCATTCCGATTGTATCGGAATAATTGATGAAACGCAGCATGTAGCCGTTGAAGGCAACTAATTTCTGGAAGTAGTCCGCGTCGCTTCCCGCCGTATTATAGGTTCCTTCTTCTGTAATGTAAATCGGCTTCACGTTATCTGTATTCACCATGTGCGCATTGAGCAGATCCAGCACTGCTTCCATTCGTCCGCTCAGGAAGCCATCCGAGTTGTTTTCTCTGTCATGGATGAAAAGGTTGGCATTTTCATAGAAGTGATGCGAATACCAATCCAGTGAATCCTTTGTATCATCCATAAATTTCAGCTGCGCACGCGCTTCATTGAAATCATTTTTCTCCAGATACATGAATGCGCTTGACGGTCCGCCGACCAACACATCCGGATTTAAAGCCTTTACCTCTTCAGACACTTTGTTGTGGAACTCCGACAAGTAACTCCACGCTTGCTCCGGCTCCGATTGGAAGAACCACCATTCCTGCGGAATCGTTGATTCGTTTTTAACCTCCACATATTTGGGACCCAGCCCGTCAAATCTGGTATCGATGCTCTTGATCAGCTTGGCTGACGCATCGGCAGCAGCATCGAAGTTGGCGCGGGACGGTGTGCCGAAATGCTCCGATTGTCCGGAATTAGGGGATTCCCACATCCACCTCGGCCAGCCGTCCAGCGTCAGGACATAATCCTTGCCGATCGATGGATACAGACCTTCGAATTTGTCGATGGCAGGCTGACTCTTGGCATAAACCTGGTTCGTCGCCGTAAAGTCTGCATATCCAGGGCGCGTCGAATCCTCCTTGAGACCCGCCCAGCTGGTCATCAGTGTGTAATGAAAGGCGCCGCGACCGGGAGTAAAGCCGTAATCATGAGTCGTTCTGTGATACGCCTCGTCCAGCACCGTAAATTCGCCCCCGGCTTGCTCTAAGCCGATCGGCCCGCTGTTCACATGATAACGCTTGAACACTTCCTCGGGCAGCTTGTTCACGCCGTCCATGCTTAAATTGGTCAGCGCATCTACATCAACGGAGACGTCCAGTATAGCCATGTCTCCTCCAAGAACGGTCCATGCGGAAGTATCAAACTCCAGCGGAACGCCTTCTTCTTCCCAGTGATAGACGCTTCGCAGCGTTCCGTTCCCGACGATTTTCATCTTGTAGCCTTCGTAGATAATATCGCCGTTCGTATCCTTAATTAGCCAAGGATGGGTGATCCCCTCCGTTGGGTTGTCTTCCTGGAAGCCCATCTTCGTATAGTTGGTATATAGCCCGGTTATACGGTCATTCCAGCCACCGTTCTGGAATACGGTCCATTCTGTTTCCACATCATTGGGGTCAATCACATAAAGCTTCATCGTCTGCGCAACGGAGCCCTCAAAGCGCACATCACTGAACAGACGCCACACTTTTGCATTCCTTGCAGGAATATCAAGCGTTACTTCGCCATTAATCTGCAAAAACTGTCCATCTGGGTACTGCAGGAAGTTAATGCGCTGAATTCGGCTTTCGTTATTAATACTGTTGAAGTACGCCACTGCTTGATTGCCGAATTGATTCCTATAATGCTCAGCAACGGCTGGAATCGTATCGAAATCTGCCTTGTCCGTTCGAATATTTACAGGAAGCTCGTCGCTTGCCTCATCTGCATAACTAACCCCCCCTGCACCTGTGAGACAAGATACGGTCAGTACAGCCGCACTCAAAAAGACGGTCAACCATCGTTTAATCCCTGAATACGCTTTCAAAATGAATGCACCATCCCTTCTATTCATGTAGCGAAAGTGGAGAGCCTCCCCCGGGCCCCAAGCCTCCAGGGGATGCTCTCTATTATTTGTGATTATTATTGGGCGCTCTTGAAGCGGTCGTACGCCGTTTGATAAATGCTGATCAGCTCCTCAACCTTCATCTTCTGCAGGTCAGCCAGGTATTTGTCCCATTCGCCTTCTACGCCGCCTTGAAGCAGCCACTTGGCGCTAGTCTGGTTCACGTAGCTGTTAATGTCGGTATCCAGCGTCTTGATCTTCTGAGATTCCTCCGCCGTAAACAATACACCTGGGAACGTCTCCGAGGTCATGTAAGGCAAATAGTTTTCTTTGATGCCGTCAATTTTGACCTTGTCCTTGTCGGCCATGGCCAGACGAGTGCCGTACGTATTCTCCAGAATGGCGTAAGGCGCTTCAACCGGTGCCGTCTTGAATACGTATTGGTCTGTCGTCAGGCCTGCTGGGGCCTCCTTCAGCGTCAAAGTGCCGCCCTTGTCTTCCAATGTTGTTCCGATAGGTCCCCAGCCTGCTTCGATGGATGTATCCGTTGCATAGGACAAGTCAATCCACTGCATCGTCAGCTCTGGATGCTCATTCGCAGCTGTCATGGAGAAAGCAAACGGGTTGACGCCTTGATTGTTGCCCAGCGATTTTCTCCATACTTGATCGCCGTCTGGTCCTTTCAGAGCCGGAACCAAGACATACTTGGGATCATTGTCGACGCCAACAACCGAGAAGGCGTTCCAGGAGAAGAAGCCGCCCAGACGCTGCTCGGTACCGCTGCCCTTGCCTACCAGCTGATTGCGGTCCTGCGCCAGACTTTCCTTGTCGAACAGTCCATCCTTGAAGTAGGAGTGGAAATATTGGATCGCTTCCATATACTCCGGCTCCTTCGCAGAGAAGACGACCTTGCCATCCTCTACGAAAATATGGTTGGCGGAGTCCGCTCTTCCGAAGGTGCCGAACAATGAGCCGATGCCCATTACGTTATAGTTCGCGAAGTCCCACAGGAAGGAGAACGGAATTTCGTCATTTTTGCCATTGCCGTTAGGATCCTTCGTCTTAAAAGCTTCCAGAACGGTGCGCAGCTCATCTGTTGTTGTCGGCACGGCAAGCTCCAGCTTGTCCAGCCATTCCTTGTTCAGGTACATCATGTCGGGAGAGAGCCACAGCATCAGCTCGCGGATGCTCGGCAGCGAATAGATATGGCCATCCGGCGCTGTCAGCATCGCCTTGTACTTCGGATTCTGTTCAATCAACGCCGTCAGATTGGGCATCGTTTCCTTCGTGATGTATTGCTCCAGGGGAACCAGCATGCCTTGGCCGCCATAGTTAATGACGTCATTGCCTGTCAGCGCAAGTGTGCCATAGAAGGCATCCGGCAGCTCGCCGCTGGCCAGAATCAGATTGCGCTGCTCCTCACATTGCGCAAATTCAATGTCTGTCCATTCAATCTGCACATTGGTTTTCTCTTCATATTGCTTGAAGAAATCCATTTCCTCGAACGGCCCATTGTTAGGGTGCTTACAGGTTACCATCTCAAGCGTCACCTTCTCCGCTATCGGGAATACACCTTGCTCCCCTCCTCCATCCGTTGATTCGGGCGTCTGAGCCGCTTCCGTTTGATTCGGCTCCTTGGAGGGCTCCACACCATCATTGTTGTTTCCTGCACAAGCACTTAGAACAGAAACGCTCATCATGACTGAAAGAAAGGATACCAACAGTTTTTTTCTCCGATTGTTCAAATCGATGACCTCCTAATTTTGTATTCGTATGCGCTTACATGAGCTGCAGCAAATCAACAAGGATGCCCGGCATGCACCTCCCTTCCGTAATGACGGCCGCATCCTTTACCCCTTGATGCTTCCAATCATGACGCCTTTGACAAAATAGTTCTGCAAGAAAGGATACAGAATGAGCAGCGGGAGTGCCGCAATAATAATCATGCCGTATTTAATCAGCTCAGCCGCTCGGAGCTGGTCTCCCATGGAGGACATGTCCGTCATCATGTCGTTGCTAATCTGATTCTCGATCAGAATGGATCGAAGCACGAGCTGCAGGGGGAACAGCTCCTGGTCCCGCAGGTAGATCAAGGCGTTGAAGTAGGAATTCCAATGCGCAACACCGTAGAACAACACCATAATCGCAATAAGCGCCTGCGACAGGGGAAGCACCATTTTCCAAAAAAACTTGGCATCGGAGCAGCCGTCTATCTTCGCCGCCTCCAGAAGCTCATCCGGAATCGTAGACTGGAAAAACGTTCGAGCAATGATGAGATTCCACGCGCCCACCGCATTAGGTATGACCATCGCCCAAACCGAGTCAAGCAGTCCAAGCTCCTTGACCGTCAAGTAGGTAGGGATAAGTCCACCGCTGAAAAACATCGTGAACGTTATAAAGAGCATAACCGTACTGCGGCCCTTCATATCCTTCCGCGACAAGGCGTAGGCTGCGGGAAGGGTCAGACATAAATTGATAATGGTTCCAAAGATTGCGTATACAAAAGAGTTTTTGTAGCCCACCCACAGGTTGTCGCTGTCCAGTATCTTCTTGTAGCCCTCCAGACTGAACTTCTCCGGCCAGAACAAGGTCATCTGAACAGCACCAGGGTCTGTCACTGAGGCCAGCACCACGAAGTAGAGGGGATAAACAATGATGGCCAGTCCGGTCATAATCAACAGCATATTTACGCGATCGAACCAGATGTCTGCTAGACTGCGTTTAAACATATTGAACCTCCCCGCTTCTTACCATAACGATGTATTGGAAGCTTTTTTGGCAATTTGGTTAACTGTGATGAGAATGATGAAATTGATAACAGAGTTGAACAATCCTACAGCGGTTGAGAAGCTGTATTGTGCGCCAACCAAGCCCGTCTTGTACACATAGGTGGAAATAATCTCCGATGAGGGCAGGTTAAGCGGCGTTTGCAGCAGGTAGACCTTCTCGAAGCCGAGACTCATAATATTGCCCGTGCTCAGAATAAGCAGAATAACGGCCGTCGGCATAATGCCGGGGATATCGATATGCAGAATCCGCTGAAATTTGTTTGCGCCATCCACAACCGCCGATTCATGCAGCTCGGGACTGATCGTCGTAAGCGCTGCCAAATATATGATGGTGCCCCAGCCTGTGTTCTGCCAAATCTCCGACAGCACATATACGGGCCTGAACCAGTCGGGATCCCCCATAAAAAATACCGGCTCGCCGCCAAACAATCCGATGAGCTTGTTAACCATGCCCGTATCCGGCGACAGGAATAAAAACAGCATGCCCGCAATAACGACCGTCGAAATAAAGTGAGGCGCATAAATAACGGTCTGCACAAACTTCTTGAACCTCTTGTGCATGAGCTGATTCAGCATCAGCGCGAGTATGATCGGAGCCGGAAAGCCCACCACAAGCTGCAGTACGCTAAGCTTGATCGTGTTCAGAATAATTTTGGTAAATTCGAAGGAACGGAAAAATCGTTCGAAATGCTCCAGACCCACCCATGGACTGCCCGCTATACCCTTGAAGGCCAGGAAGTTCTTGAAGGCGATTTGAATGCCGTATAACGGCGCGTAATGAAAGAGCACGTAATACAAAACAGCGGGAAGCACAAACAAATATAGCTGGTAGCTCTTCAGCAGCCTTGAGGCCCTTTGCTTCAATGGCGTCCCGCGCTTGATGTCGGGTACGTCCAGCTGCCGGACTTCATTCACATTTTCCACAACAAGCACTCCTTTTTCTGTATTCATCGGTGACAGAGACTGTACGGCATGAACACTTACCTTAATGCTCAGGCTCACCCCTTCCTTGAGAACGATTACATAAACTTATAAAAAAGTATTGAGTTTTCGAAACTATCGTTCAGTATTTAATTATTAAATACTATAATCGAAACTCGTTTCGTTTTTATTATAGGTTTACCATCTATTCCCGTCAATACCTTATTTAAAGTGGAACAAAAAAGAGGCTGTCCAGAAAAGTGGGAGCACCACTCTTCCAAACAGCCCCAAGACAGCCTCTTACGCTCCAGTTATCCGTAGCGTATCGAACCGGTCAGTGCGAATCAGCTCCCGCAGGAGCTGCTCTGTCAGCTTATAACGAACATGTGCATATTCAGGAACATGCCATAGGTTGTTATGCTCACGAGGATCTGCCGCCAGATCGAACAGCAGCCCCTCATCCGAATTTATAAACACCGTTAATTTGTATTGCTCCGCAACAAGTGTGCGCATTCGAGTCGTCTCGGGCGCATACCAATCCTCATCGTATTCCACAAGCGCCGGACGGGGAGGCAGCTCCTTGCCCTCTTCAACGGCAGCGCGCAGACTGCGGCCCGGCAAGCCAAGCGGCGGCGCGCTGTAGATGCCGCGCGTATCCATGACAGCCTGATCTATACCGGCAAAGTCCAGAACCGTCGGCACGAAGTCCAGCAGGCTGACGACGCGCTCACGATAGACGCCCTGCCCGGCAGCGCGGGGAGCTCTCCAGATATACGGAACATTCAGAAGCTCCTCCCAAGGCCATTCTGCCTTGGTCAGCAGCCGATGGGAGCCCAAATATTCTCCATGATCCGCCATGAAGACAATAATGGTGTTCTCATAGAGTCCACGCTCCTTCAGCTTGTCCAGCACGTCCCCTATACAGCTGTCCACATGTGTGATCATGCCATAGGTCTGCGCTAATATGTCACGCAGAGTGGCTTCATCAAACTGCGAGTGCCCGGGATGAACGGCTCTTAGGCCCTTCAGCCAATCGATAGAATCCGCTTCATCATTCCACCCCTCCGGCAGCGTCAGCGACTGCGGATCATACATCTCGCTATAAGGACGGCAGGCTGCGAAGGGATGATGCGGATCGGGGAAGGAGCACCAGAGATAGAAGGGCTCCTCCTGCCCAAGCCCTTCCAGGAAATCCGCTGAGCGGCGAGCGATCCACCGGTTGTAATGCAGCGCTTCAGGCAGATCGATCTTCCAATGCTGCTCGTACAGGCTATTTTTCTCATAGGCTCCCGCCCGCAGCAATCGCTCCCTTCCTCCCGGCAGCTCCTGCTCCAGCCATGTCAAATAATCGCCGTAGCAGTCGACATGCCCGCCTACATGCTCCGTCGTCTGGTAGCCGTAATAATCGTTTGGCAGCGCTGTAATCTCTCCAGCCTCCCACCGCGCTCTGCTCTCCCATGAGAAAGCCATCTCCTCGCCCTTGCTGACAGAGCCGATAGGCTGATGATGCAGCTTGCCTACGGCATGTGTCCGATACCCATTCTGAGCGAGCACCCCCGGCAGTGTCGGCAGGTGCTCAGGAACGGCGTTGCCGTTCGTCAAGCAGCCATGCTGCCGGGGAGTAAGGCCCGTCAATAGGGTCGCACGCGAAGGCATACATACGGGATTGTTGCAATACGCTCTGGTGAAGGACACTCCTTCTAGCCCCAGCTGATCTAAATTCGGCGTCCGCACGTCTGGATGGCCATGCAGAGACATCGTGCGAGCTTGCATCTGATCCACAACAAATACAACAAAATTAGGCTTCATCTATTGACCCCCCGTTCGTTTCATTCAGCCCAACGCCCCATATCGCTGCGCAGCCTAAGCACAAGCAGGCCAATAGGCTCGGCCGGTATCGAACAAGCTTTGCGCTGGCTTAAGTGCCGCCAATCGGTCAATGGGGACTACCATTCCGCGTAAGAGCCGTCTTCGTTGCGCCAGATTGGGGAATGCCAGTTATGCCCCTTCTTGGCCGCTTCTCTGACCGCAGCTTCATTGATTTCAATACCAAGGCCAGGCTTACCGGACATACGAACATAACCCGCTTCATATTGGAATACATCCGGGTCCTTCAAGTAGCCGACAACGTCGCTGCCTTGATTATAATGAATGCCTAACCCTTGCTCCTGAATAACGAAGTTCGGCGTGCAATTGTCAACCTGGAAGCAGGAGGCCAGCGCAATCGGTCCAAGCGGGCAATGCGGCGCCAGACTGACATCGTATGCTTCCGCCATAGCTGCAATCTTCTTGGTCTCCAGAATACCGCCGGCATGGGAGAGGTCAGGCTGGATAATATCTACATAGCCATCCTGCAGGAGCTGCTTGAAGCCCCAGCGCGTATACATACGCTCGCCCGTTGCAATCGGCGTATTCGTCATTCTGGCAATGTCCCTCAGCGCTTCGTTATGCTCCGGCAGCACAGGCTCCTCAATGAACATCGGTCGGAACGGCTCCAGCTCCTTCACGAGAATCTTGGCCATCGTCTTGTGTACCCTGCCATGGAAGTCAACGGCAATGCCGATATCCGGACCAACCGCTGCTCGCACAGCCTGCATCCGCTCTACGGCCCGATCAATTTTCCTGTAATCGTCAATATAATGAAGCTCTTCCGTCGCGTTCATCTTCAGCGCCTTGAAGCCCAGGGCAACCTGCATCCGGGCATGATTGCTCACATCGCTTGGACTGTCACCCCCGATCCAGGCGTACACCTTGATCTTGTCGCGAACCGAGCCGCCAAGAAGATCATAGATCGGAGCATTATAATACTTGCCCTTAATATCCCATAACGCCTGCTCGATACCTGAGATTGCACTCATGAGGATGGGTCCTCCCCGATAGAAGCCGCCGCGGTACATAACCTGAAAGTGATCCTCAATCTTGAGAGGGTCCTTCCCGATCAAATAATCCTTCAGCTCCTCAACCGCCGCTCTGGTAGTAGAAGCTCTGCCCTCCAGAATTGGTTCGCCCCAGCCCTCGAAGCCTGCGTCCGTGCTAATCTTCACGAACAGCCATCTGGGCTCAATCTGGAACAGCTCTATATCCGTTATCTTCATGGTGTGAACCTCCCTTGTCATGCGGTCCTTCCCGCATAATGATTGCCCATATCTTCATCAGTCTTCGATTAGCATCCTTTCATAACATTGGTCAAGGCGCCCAGCTTCTCGAGCTCAACGGTAACAACGTCACCATCCTTCAGCCATACCTGACGATCCTCTGGATAGCCGGCCACTACGCCTTCAGGCGTCCCGGTCAGAATAAGGTCGCCAGGCTCCAGTGTCATATATTGCGATATATATTGAATAATTTCCGGAACGTTGAAGATCATGTCTCTCGTATTCGAGCTCTGACGAAGCTCTCCGTTCAGATACAGCTTAATATCCAGCGTGTTGGGATCGCCCACTTCATCCGCTGTGACGAGATAGGGGCCTGCCGGACAGAAGCCGTCTAATATTTTGCCAAGCATCCACTGGCTCGTGCGCATCTGGAGATCACGCGCAGACAGATCATTGACGTTGCAATAGCCGAATACGACATCCAGCGCTTCTTCCTGTTTGACGTTTCTGGCCGTCTTGCCGATCACAATGCCCAGCTCAGCCTCATAATCATATTTGAACGCTTGAGCGGGAAGCGCCACTTCCGCTCCGTGTCCGACAGGTCCATTGGAAAATTTGTTGAACAGAATGGGCACCTGAGGTACGGGGAGGCCCGCCTCCTCCGCATGCTTCCTATAATTAAGTCCGACGCATATTATTTTTTTGCCTGCCGGAATGGAGGGTGCGAACACCACCTCTTGCTCCGGCAGCCACTCACCATGGCTAGCTGCAGCTAGCTCCGCAGCATCAGCCCTTCCTGCAATAACGTCCTCCAGGCTCGCTTCAATCGGCAGAATCCCTTGCTCTCCTGCAATCGCGCAGGTTAACTTGCCCTCTAAATGAATGTGTACCAGCTTCATCCTTGTTGCCTCCTCATGGGATATCGACTTGATAATAGAATCGTATCACTGCTCACCCCACAAAGAAATGAACGAATTCGCCATGTTATTGAACTTTTCCGTTCTACATCGAAACAAGTGGAATAGGGAAGCAGCCTGCGGTCGGTGAACCGCAGGCCCCTCTCCTTACTTATAATTCAAGTACACTACACGCTTCTGCATATAGCCTTCCAGTCCATATTCGCCATCCTCGCCGCCTAGTCCGCTCAGCTTATGGCCGCTGTGGTAGCCCTGCATGCAGCCTGACATACCTTGGTTGACGAACACTGTTCCCACCTGAAGCACATCTGTACCTTGCATCATTTTCTTCATATCACTGGTGAACAGATAGGCCGACAAGCCCAGCTCACTGGAATTGACGATGTTAATCGCTTCCTCGAAGCTGCTGATGGTTACAATCGGAAGCACAGGACCAAATATCTCCTTCTGCGCTGCGGCCATGTCCGGCTTCACATCAACAAGGACAGTCGGCTCATACCAATAGCCCTTATCGAAGATGCCGCCGCTAGGACGCTTGCCTCCAAAGGCTACCTTGGCACCTTGGGCTACCGTTTCTTGCACAATGTCGTCAATTTTAATCAGATCATTGCCATTCGCCTTAGGCCCCATCGTTACAGTGCTGTCGAAGGGATCGCCCACTTTAATAGCCTTCATATGCTCCAGAAGCTTGGCTGTGAAGGCTTCCGCCACCTTCTCGTGAACAAGCACCAGCTCATTGCACACACATACCTGCCCACAGTTCGCGAATCGGGCTGTGACAGCCGCTGCCGCCGCTTGGTCAATATCCGCATCCTCCAATACGATGAACGGGGCTTTGCCGCCCAGCTCCAGAGACAATGCGGTAATGTTGTCGGATGCCGCCTTGTAGATCTGCTGACCCGCGCGTACGCTGCCGGTTACCGTTACCATCTTCGTAATGGGGCTGCTCACCAGAAGCTGTCCCACCTCCGCGCCTGTGCCTGTCACGAAGTTTGCAACGCCAGGGGGGAAGCCCGCCTCGTGAACCAGGTTGAAAAACTCGGCCGAAGCGATTGGCGTAAGCTCATGCGGCTTAATAATCATCGTATTGCCCGTCACAAGCGCCGGTCCCAGCTTTCGGCCGATCAAGGCCAGCGGATAGTTCCATGCGCATAAGCCAATAGTGACGCCATAAGGCACCTTGCGAATCTGCAGCATCTCGCCTTCCTTATTGGAAGGAAGAATATCACCTTTAATTTTGTTGGCGGATTCCACGGCGAACATCATATAAGCCATCGTATCATCCACTTCTCCGAGCGCCTCACGATATGTCTTGCCCTGCTCCATCACCAGCAGCTTGGCTAGGAACTCGCGCTTCTCCTTCACCTTCTCCACCAATTTGACCAAATAAGACGCACGCTTCACGGCAGGCAGCGCCTGCCACGCCTGCTGCGCCCGCTCGGACGATTCCAGCGCCTTCTGCACATCCTCGGCAGAGGCATCGCTTACCCGTCCAATCACCTCTTCATTCGCCGGGTTCTGCACCTCAATCAGCCGATCCGAAGCTGCCTCTACCCATTGGCCGTCTATATATAACCGATAATAGTCTTGTCCATTGCGATTGCCCTTCATCATTGTGCTCCATCTCCCTTTCGCTTCTATTATTATTGGCCCTTGAATTGCGGAGCTCTCTTCTCCTTGAAGGCTGCCTTGCCCTCCTGCGCGTCCTCGGTCGTGAAGCAGAAGGAGAACAGACTGTTCTCATATTGCAGGCCTGCGTCAAGCGGCATATTCATGGCCGCTCGAAGTGCAAGCTTCGCGTTCTCGACAGCGATTGGGCTATAAGCCGCGATGGCGCTTGCCGTCTCGTAGACCAGCTTCTTCAGCTCACCAGGCTCCACAACCTGCTCAACCAATCCGCAACGCAAAGCCTCCTCCGCAGACAGCAGCCTCCCCGTCAACACCATCTCCGCAGCCTTGCCTGCACCTACCATTCTCGGAAGCAGCTGCGTGCTTCCGCTGCCTCCGATCCAGCCCAGCTTAATTTCTGCTGCGCCGAACCTCGCGTGAGATGACGCCATACGAATATCGGCCTGCAGCGCAAGCTCCAGTCCTCCGCCAATGGCATACCCATAAACCATTGCTATGACTGGCTTGCGAATGCTGCGAATCGCCATACAATAATCGTCACGATTACGCAAATCCCATGGACTTCCATAGTCATCCAGCACTTCAATGTCGCTGCCGGCGGAGAAGCTCCTCTCGCCTTCGCCGGTGAGGACGACGACTCGAACGCCCTTGTCCCTGTTGATCTCCTGACAGAGCTCGCTGAGCCGCTCGCCCATCGCACGTGTGACGGTATTCAGCTTGCCCGGTCTGGCAAGCGTAATCGTCCCTATATAGTTGTCAACCTCGTATCGAATATCGTTATGGTCCATCGCCTTACCTCCCTCCATCGTTGTCCACCGAATCCTCAAGACCGAAGTCCCTATTAATTCGTACTGTGTGCTCGCCGACTGGAGGCGCTCCCTTCTCATGCTTGAGCAGCTGTCCGTTCACCCTTGCCGGGTAACGCGTCGTCTTGAACACCGCGCCGCTTGGCCTTACGACCTCCTGGAACATATCCAGCACCTTGATGCCTTCATGCTGAAGAGACTGCTCCCAATTGAACACCTCAGCGCACCAATAGTCGGCCGGCTCCAGCATATCGAGCCACTCCATTGTCGACCTCGTCTTCAGGTGACGATTCAATATTCCCTTAATGGTGTCCCGCTCATCGAACCAAGCTGACTGCTCCGTATAGACAAGCAGCTCTTCGCATTGCAACAGTTCGCCTAATGTCAGAATGGAGCCCATGGCCAGCGCGATATAGCCATCCTTTGTTTCATAGATGCCATATGGCGCGCCAAGGTAAGCATGGGCATTCCGGAACCTGCTTCGCTTGGGCAGCTCTCTCGGCTCTTTGTTCATATAAGCGCTCAACACTTCGAATTGGAAGTCCAGAGCCGCCTCCATCAGGCTGATCTCCACTAGTCCGCCCTGGCCGGTCTTCTCTCGCTTATACAGTAAGCCCAGCAAGGCCTGAACAAATACGGAGCTGGTGTGCAGATCAATGGTTGCTAATCCGAAGGGAACAGGCGGCTGCTCGCCGTCGCCGTTCAGCCAGGCTAAGCCGGACATGGATTGGACCAGCAAATCCTGACCCGGCTTGTTCTTCCAGGGGCCTTCCACACCGTATCCAGTAATACTGCCGTATATAATGCCAGGATTCAGCGCCTTCACGGATTCATAGTCCAGACCGAGCTTCTCCATAGCACCGGGGCGAAAATTTTCTATGATGACATCCGCCTGTTGAATCAACCGCTTTACTCTTACGAGATCTGAGGGGTCCTTCAGGTTGGCAGCGTAGCTCTCCTTGTTCCGATTCATAGACTGGAATACGGTGCTCTCTCCGTCTACCCTTAGATTCGACAGAGTCAGCTGGCGGCTTCCATCACCCGCGTTCGGTCGTTCGATCTTGATGACTCGCGCCCCCAAATCGGCTAACCGAAGCGCGGACACAGGACCTGCCAGATATTGGCTGAAATCCAGTACAACAATATCCTCCAGCAGCTTCATTCTGCTCACAGCCCCGTTTCCTGATGCTCTCGTCTAACCTGCATATGCATTTCGTTCAAAGTTTGAATTACCGTTCTCCGCTCCGGCGCCTGATTCATCAGGCGGTACCGAATCAGATTGCCAGCCTGCTCCTGGAAGCTGATATAGCCATGGAAACGCGGTCTCATGGAGCCGTGTGTCAATGTGTCCAGCGTATTCTTGAAGAAGCCGCCGGAGAGGCGATTCACCTCGGGGTCCAGCCATGCCTCTCGATGGCCCGGCTGACCGTCATTCAGGAAAAACGAGGTGCGTTGGAACTCTGGTGAAGCGACCATAACAGCAAATCGGGCAGCGATGTCAGCATGCTGGCATTGCGACGAAATCGCAAGCCCTACACCGCCAATCATGCTGCCGCTTGGCACGCCGCTGTCAGACGGAATGTTGCCGAAGCTCGCCACAGACGGCCGAAAGCCGACTCTCGCATAATTGGAATACCCGTAGATAAGCGGAATGTACGCTATTTCATTGCTGGTACCCATAAGATTCAGCATGTGAATGGGATCCTGATGCACCGATTCCGAATGTACATACGGCATCAGGCTTTCCATAAGCGCAAGCGCCTGCTCGCCTACCTCCATAGGAAGATCAAGACCTTCACTCCAATAGGCCCGGTTCGACAGCTGCGCGCATAACGTGAAGAAGGTTGAATACGCATGCACTGGCACAAGAGGGAGACCAATTGACTGCCCTTTGGGCAGCTGCTTGGCGATAGCGAGCACGTCGCTCCAGCTGCGGGCTGGCAACAATCCAGCCTGATCCAGCAAATCCTGTCTATAGGCGCTGACTTGAGCTGCCGCATCCACAGGCAGCGCCCACTGTCTGCCTTCATACGTATAGCTGGCGTAGCTCAACCCTGTCGAATGAAGCTCCTGATCCTTCAGAAAAGCCTCCTCTACCCGATCATTCAAAGCCAGCAGCAGTCCCTTCGCAACCGCTGTTCCGATATGGGGGTGATCAATCATAATGAGATCATAGGTATCTGCAAGCAGCTCCAGCGGGTACAGCTCGAAATCAGACAGAGAACGCGCGTCCCATTCAATCTCGACGTTAGGCTCCAGCTTGCGAAACGCCTGTGAGGCAGCCACCAATGGGTTCAAGCCGCGCTCATGAGACCATGTCATTCCTTTTAATTTCAACTTCATCACCATCTCTTCAACGTGTAATGATCCATTCCGATTCAACAACGGCGTTATGCTCTCCAATACGCGGCGCTCCTCTAGAGGACAACAGCCGATGGCCGTTCAGCCTGATGGGACAGGAGATTGCCGTCATGCGGGCTCCGTTGCTTCGATAGATGTCCTGCGTCATACGCAGCTCGCTGAACGCTTCCTCCTGCAGAAGCTGCTTCCAATCCAGCAGCTCCTCGCAAGGAATGCCGGCCTTTTGCAGTTCTTCGCTCCAATAATGAGCAGGACGTGTTGTCAGCAGCTCCTCCATGCGGGCAGCCGCAGCTTCGCCGAGCGTATCCAAGGTGAAGTGAGGAGCAAGCGCCTGGGCCAATGTGTGCAGAGGCATATCGCCGAGCGCAATATAGCCCCCAGCTGTTGGATACAGACCCTTCAGCCAGCGAATGGACGCCGATCCTTCTGCTCCTTCGGCAGGTAAGCTGGAGCCTTGATCCGGCATCCATTTCTCCTCCCAGATCTCCTGCATGACATCCAAGATGGATGCCAGCATATTGACCTCTACAAGTGCGCCGTTGCCCTGGATGGACCGCCGCACAAGAGCCGCCAGCATGCCTTGCACAAGGTGGGCTCCGGTTATCATATCTGCAATAGCAAGACCAAATGGGATAGGCCCCCGTCTGGACTTATCTCGGTGCAGCCAGGGCAGCCCCGTGAGCGCCTGGAGCAGCAGATCCTGACCGGGTCTGTCACGGAGTGGACTGTTCCCTCCATAACCGCTAATAGAGCCGTAGATGAGACGCGGATTAATGGCTTTCACCTCTTCATAGCCGAAACCAAGCTTCTCGATGACACCCGGCCGAAAATTCTGAACCATCATATCCGCATGGCTCAGCAGCTTCCGCACCTTGCAGCGATCTGTCTCGGACTTCAAGTCGACAGCATAGCTTTCCTTATTCCGATTGATGGAGTGAAACAGCGTGCTGTCCCCATCCAGCTCCAAATTCGAAATATACAGCCTTCTGCACAAATCCCCGCCGTCCAGCCGCTCAATCTTTATGACTCGCGCGCCCAAATCCGCTAATCGTAAGCCTGCATAAGGACCAGACAGGAATTGACTGAAGTCAAGCACAAGCAAGCCCTCCAGCGGTCTCGGCATCATGATGGATCACTCTCGCTTCAACTTAATATGCAGCCGCTGCGGCTATAGCAGCTGAAATTCCGCCTCAAGCCTGGCGTTGTCCATGCCCGCCCGCCCAACTCCACGGCGACTTCCCATATAGCTGTTGTCGAACCGAATGGGACAATAAGGCGTAAGGAATAAGCCTAGCTCCTCCGTTTGAACCTGCTGTATATGGCGCAAGGCTAGGAAGCCTTCGTGCTGAAGCAGCTCGTCAACCGTCTGAACCACGGCGCACCAGTAGCCGCCCGCTTCCAGGTCCTCCGCCCAGTCCGCAGCCGCTTTGGTTCTGAGATGATCGGCGAGCAGCCCTTTAATTTCATCCCGCCTCAAGAACCAGCTGGCAGGATCCTCATAGCGGGCCAAAGCTTCGCATTGCAGCAGCGCGCCCAGCTCCAGCACAGAGCCCATAGCCAGAGCCAAATACCCATTAGCCGTCTCATAGATTCCATATGGAGCCGCCAGATAAGCATGGGCATTATTTAACGAGCTTCGCTGCGGCAGCTGTCCTCCATCATGAAGATGAGTCGTCAGCACCTCGAATTGATAATCAATCGCCGACTCCAGCAGACTAACCTCAACAAGCATCCCCTCCCCCGACTTGGAACGGTGTACAAGAGCGGCCAGAATGCCTTGCACGAGATTGGCGCTTGCGAACATCTCCACCGTGGACAGCGGGAATGGGATTGGGGGATCATCCGCATTCCCATTCAGCCAAGGCATACCAGTGAGTGACTGGACGAACAAGTCGTCATAAGGCTTCGCACTCCAGGCTCCTTCCCGGCCATAACCCGTTATGCTGGCATGGATCAGCTTGGCATTCAGCGCTTGCGTTCTCTCATAGGGGAAAAGCGTTGTCTGCAACCCGCTAGCAGGCGGACCTTCGATGAGAACATCAGCTTTCGCAATCAGCTTGCTAAGCTTCCCATGCTCCCCTTCAGTGGCGGCGCAGAACTGAAATCTCTCTTTGTTGCGGTACAAGCTGACAAGCGGAAGCGGCTCATCCTCCGTCCCCTCGATTCGGATGACTCGCGCCCCAAGATCAGCCAGTCTTAACCCCGCGAAGGGTCCGGCTAGCTGCGTGCTGTATTCCACAACGAGCAAACCCTCTAATGGAAGCAAGCCATCCCCTCCCCAGCCGTAACATTCTTCCAAGAAACATCCGCTTGCCGATACTACTCCAGCTCCCAGAGCTCAGGGTTGTAGCGGTAATAGCTGTGGCCATATTCATCGCGCAGCTTGTTGCTTTCGTCCAGATGCTCGATACAAATGCGCTTCGCCTCGGCCTGATCGCCAATAAGCAGCTTGTAGGCATTGCTGGCCAGCACGCTGCCGCCTTGCTTCAACGTCAGCGCAACCGAGAACTCGCCTGCCGCGTCAGCATCCACCTTCCATGCGATGTCGCTGAATTTGGCGGAGCTGTTGGAAGCCACCTGCGCCTCTACCGTGCCGCTTTGTACAACCTCGCCTTTATGATTGCTCAGCGTCCATTCCAGCTCGGTGTCCCCGTAGGCGTCATGGTAGTCATTCACAATCCACAGCTCGCCTTGGAACGTCTCGTCCGGGTTCCATCTTCTCTTCGCGAATGCCAAGCTTGGCAGAAGCGGCTGATAGCTCCTCTTGACATAGTCGAAGCTGATTTTTTTCTGACCATAATAATCAACAAGCCCCCACTTGATGTCCGGCCAGTGCGTAATGAAGTGACAGAGTGACACGCCGCTCATACGAGGCTTCCGTCTGCGGTACAATTCAAGGGCAAACTGGAGAATCGTGCCGTGGGCGATTTGAGTCGATTCCACGAACTGCTCCAGCGAATCCATTCTCTTATCCCCGAACACCTCTATGTTCAGTCCTTGGAGAATGTGGATATCGGCCCAGTGGTAGCCCCAGCTTGGTCCAATCGGCCAAAGCTCGTTCTCCGGAATAAACTTCCTCAGACTGTCGATAGATGGCGCCGACGCCGCCGTCAATTCCGGAATGATGGAGCAATCCAGAGCCGGGTAATATTCCTCCATGAAGCTCCGGCCGCCGCCGTAATAATGCTCATTGGCGTGCTGGGACTCCTTGGGCTTGAAGCCCATGCTCTGGCCGAACTCGTTGCTAAGCGGCGATGCCAGCCCGTAAGGAACGGAGGTGTATGCCCCAATGGCAACGCCGATCGCTTCCATGAGCTCCTTGTTGCCGCTCTCAATATGAGCATCTGTGAAGAATACCTCTTCGCCGCCCATCCAATAAATGTTGGAGGGGTGATTGCGGCGAAGCTTCACAATTTCAATACATTCCTTCGCTACCGAGTCTACAAATGCCGGATCATTGGAGAAGGCTTGGGTAGAGAATGTGAAGTTCGTCCACACTGTAATGCCCAGCTCATCGCACAGCTTATAGAAGGTCGGAATTTCCGGCGGATGCCAGCCGAAGATCCGCAGATTGTTCATATTGCTCTCCTTCACCAGATTCAGCAGATGCTCATATTTCTTCGTGCTGTTCCGTCCATACAGGAAGGACGGCTGTCCGCCCCAGCATGCCGAGCGCAGGAATTGGCGCTTGCCGTTAATAACGAAGGTCCACGGATATTCCGACTCCTCTTCGGTGAACCCTGGATTCTTCTCCATCTGAATCGTACGGATGCCGATTCTGTCCTCAACACGATCCTGCTCCGAACCGTTCTTCCGGACTGTAATTGCCATATCGTACAAATTCGGAGTGCCCATGTCCCAAGGCCACCACAGCTTCGCGTCCGCCACATCTACAATTGCCTTCACAGAATGGCAACCGGCTTGAACCTCTGCCTCCACTGTACGAGTGATCGTCTCGGATTCGAAGTTATGGCCCTTCAAAGCGATCTGGAGCTGGACGGTTGCCGGCTCAGCAGCCATATTGTCGAGCTCAACCTCCACATGAACGGCAGCGCCCCCATCCTTAAGCTCGGACTCGGTGCGATAATTCACAATGCGCACATCCTCTGTAGCCACAAGGCGTACCGGGCGCCAGATGCCGAATGGCACCAGGCCGGTGAAATAATCGCCGGAGAAGTTCACCTTCTTGCCGCCGACATTGCGGAAGTTCTTCGGCGGCGGGTCCAGCTTGACCGCCAGCTGATTGGAGCCGCCAGCCCATCCATCAAAGTTGAGGTACTGGCTGACCTCGAAGGAGAAAGGAGAGAACATGCCCTCATGACTGCCCAGCAATTGGCCATTCAGCCATACGGTGCAGCTGTAGTCAACGCCTTCAAATTCCAGATGCACCTTCTTGCCCTTCATATCCTGGGAGACGTTGAACCTGCGAATGTACCACCACTCATACTCCTGCACCCACTTGGCCTTATGCATATTGCGGCCGAAGTAAGGATCCTCCAATTCACCGGCGCGCTGCAAATCCGTGTATACATCCCCTGGCACAGAAGCATAATTCCAGCTAAATATAACACCCTGCCGCTCTGCCGGAAGGATATGGAACCCTTCTCGTTCCCCTTCGCCTACTCTCATCTTCTCCATCTGCCAGAGCTTGCCGCTTAAATCCTTTACTACACGTGACATGCCATAACCTCCCATATTATACCTGCATAATATTACAGAACATTAATCCGAAAATTATTATTTTATTGCTATTTTCGGAACATTGTTCCGTTTTGAGTTGATTATACAGTTGGATAGGATAGGCGTCAATACGTTTTTACTCATCTTCCTTAAATACAGGTCTTAAGGTAAATTGGTAGTCGAATTGCTTCTCCTTCAGCTGGTACTTGTCCATCAGCTTGGGGCCACAGGAGTGCGAGCCCACGCCGCTCATCTTGTAATCGAGCTGAACGATCGTTTCCTTCCTCTGCTGGAGCTCATACGTATGCTTAGCCGCCGTCAGATCCTGAGGCAAATAACGGGAAGCGTTCAACGAGAAAGGTTCTGTACCGTCCAGCAGCAGGCCCATACCCAGCTCATTGGATACGACAGCCCATTCCGTGCCCCATCTGGAGCCGTTCTCCTGCGGCATAATATATGACTCGCCCATTTCCTCAACGCGCTGTACATATCTGCCCTTGCGTACGCTCTGACGCTTGTCCACATAGCTCTCATGCGGTCCATAACCGACATACTCCACCGTATTCATGGCTGCCGGCATTCTCAGCTGTAAGCCGAAGCGAGGCAGGAAGTCTATCTCCTTCTTCACCTCTGCGCTTGCCTTCACCGTTACCGCGCCTTGGGCATCGAACAACCACCGGGCTGACCCTCGCACAATAGGTCTACGCGTGTAGAGACCCAATGAAAACTCAACGGTCACGACAACCTCTCCCTCGGCACGCTGCTCCCAATCACAGCGATACACCTTCATGCCGGCATGCTCCAGTCCTTCGTACTCCCATCTCGCGACCAGCGGTCTGTCGTTATCAAGCGGAGCCCGCCACATATTAAAGGACAGAGGCTGCTCCAGCAGCGCCACCCCGTGCCTTGTCAGCTGATCCGGCATACCCTTCCGCAGATCGAAGGAATGGCTGAAGTCAAAGCCCGTAATAAGGAGCTTACGCTCCTCCTCCAGCACTTGGATGGAGGTATGAGAGGCCTTGTTGTCGAATCGCTTGGAAGCACCGTTGCCAACACTTGACGTCAGCTCAAATTGCTGGAACATGATTTCATGCCCACGCTCCGCCCACACGTTCTCCTCCTCCAGGCAGCAGGATATGGTCAAGCTAACCGCATCCAGAGAGAACAGCTTCGGTTGCAGCGGCAGCTCCACCACCTCTCCGGTGTGCGGAGCCGTTCGCAAGCCTCGAAGCTCGCCTTGCTGAAGGAGTACGCCCTCACGCTCCACCTTCCAATAGAAGACCAGATGGGAGAGGTCCACGAAGTCATACAGATTGTGAATCTGCAGCCGGCCCTTCTCCAGCTCAACGGCCTCCATCCGAACAGGCGCTATGACCTGCTTCAGCTCCAGCAGGCCAGTATGCGGCGTACGATCGGGAGCTACCAGGCCATCAATGCAGAAATTGCCGTCATGCGGCTTCTCGCCGAAGTCGCCGCCGTACGCATAATACGTGTCGCCATGCTCGGTTTTCCTCTCAATGCCGTGGTCGCACCATTCCCACACACAGCCGCCCATCAGCTTCGGCTCGGCGTAGATGACATTCCAGTAGTCCAGCAGATCGCCGGGG
Organism: Paenibacillus sp. PL2-23; assembly: GCF_040834005.1. NCBI lineage: Bacteria > Bacillati > Bacillota > Bacilli > Caryophanales > Paenibacillaceae > Paenibacillus > Paenibacillus sp. PL2-23. The sequence goes on along the minus strand of NZ_CP162129.1, from coordinate 1,977,527 downwards.
CCATTGCCCATGGCGTGGCTGTATTCGCACAGGAACAGCGGCTTCAGCTTCGACTCATCCTTGGCATAGGCCTCAATCTCCGGGACAGATGCATACATGCGGCTTTCCATGTCCAACGCGCTTGTATCGGGATGACCCAGATACAGGGAGGCTGCTCCTTCATAATGAACAGGCCTTGCGCTGTCCCTCTCCCGCGTCCACTTCGCCATGGCAATATGATTAGGACCGTATCCGGACTCGTTGCCCATCGACCAGATCACCACGCAAGGGTTGTTTTTATCGCGCTCCACCATACGCACCGCCCGATCGACGAAGGCCTCCTCCCAATCAGGATTGTTGGACAGCTCATGGAAGTCCGTATAGGATTGCATTCCAAGCCCTTTGGCCATATTGTCCCAGTTATCGGCGATAGCCAGCCCATGGCACTCCAGGTCCGCTTCGTCCACCACATAGAAGCCGTATTCATTGCAGAGCTCCAGAAATCGGGGATCATTGGGATAATGAGATGCCCGAATGGTATTAATATTGTGGCGCTTCATCACCTGAAGATCGAGAATCATGTGCTGCAGAGGAATGGTCTGGCCAAGGCTTGGATGGGAATCGTGACGATTGACGCCTTTCAGCTTCACGGGAACGCCATTGATCTGGAACACGCCCTCTTGAATCTCCACACGGCGGAAGCCAACGCTGAAGCGCAGCACCTCTTCACCCGAGGACAATAGCAGCTCATACAGCACCGGCTGCTCCGCACTCCAAAGCTGCGGGTCCAGCACCTGCATAAGAAGCTGTCCCGTTTGCCCTATTTCACCTTGCGCCGCAGCTATTTCAATGCCGCTTGGATCTCGCAGAACAGCTTGTACAACGGCACCGCCGGCCATCTCCAGCTCGATATTCAGCTGAGCTTCCCGGTCGCCGTTCAGCAGCGTTGTACGCACGAACACGTCGCGAATATGCGCCTTATCCCTCGCCAGCATATAGACATCCCGGAATATGCCCGTATATCGCCACAAATCCTGATCCTCGAGGTACGTGCCGTCACAAAATTTCAGCACCATAACCGCCATCCGGTTAACGCCAGAGACAAGGTGCTTGCTGATATTGAACTCGGCAGGCACCCGGCTTCCTTGGCTATAGCCGACGAAGCTTCCGTTCACCCATAGATAGAAGCACGCATTCACACCCTCGAACACCACATATTTGTCCTTCTCCGTCCAATCCGGGGAGAGGTTGAACTCCCGAATGTACAGCCCTGCGGGATTGTCGTCCGGCACAAAGGGAGGATCACATGGAATGGTGTAGTTCAGATTGGAATAATGCATGCCGTCGTAGCCGTTATTCTGCCAGCAGGAGGGTACTAATAGGGAGGACCAGCTTCCTGCATCATAATCCGCTTCATAGAAGCTGTCGCGAACCTCCTCCACGCTGGCGTGATATTGGAATTTCCAAGCGCCATTTAAGGTCTGATAATAAGGAGAGCGTCCTCTCTTGCGGGAGACAGCTCCCTCGGCATCTGCATGCGGAATATAATAAGCTCTTGGCTTCTCGCGGTTTATGTGCAGCGTACGGGGATCTTCCCAATATTTATCGATTTCCAGCAAAGGTATCACTCCTATAATAGTTAGGCTATTCCCTTAAGGGAGACGAAGAGCACCCGTTTCCGAAGGAACCCGAGTGCTCTATGTGTTATTCAGCCGGGCAAGGCATCAATTGCTATTAGCAGCAATCCAGTCTGGATAGCTGAATCTCACCCGATTGGCGATCCATTCATTCACATCCCATAGATCTGCAACAGGCTGCTTCGTAAAGGCAAGCGTCGGCATATAGGGAACTGGTCCAAATTCCGGTGTCATCGTGCTTACAGCTTCCCCCTGCGACTGGCGGCGGCTGAACATCCGCTTCCACCAGCCCTCGAAGCGCTCCCGCTCCATGCTCCATTCCGGAGCTGCAGGATGCGGAACCTGAGGGCCCTGGGAGAAGCCGATTCTGCCATGGATATGATGGGTGTGTGCGATGGCAAGCTCGATCTCCTCCTCCATGTCATGAAGAAGAGACTCACATACATTCGTCCAATGGCTGAAGTCCGCCGTAATACGCAATTCCGGGAACTTATGCAGCAGTCTTGCCGTTGTCCACGGCGAGAACATGGCCCGATGCCTATGTGTCTCGTGTGCAACGGTTATACCGTTGTCCGCCTCTATTCGGAGCGCCTCCTCGAAGAAGCGATCCTGCTCATCATGACTCATACGATCCCGGGCGCTGTGCGACACAATGAGCCGGGGCTCGAAGCCGGCAGCTCTCTCCACCTGCTCCTTGAAGGATTCAATATGATCCTCACCGCCAGTGAAAATCTGGGCGATATACGCAAGCGAATAGGTCTGAAGCGCTTCTCGGAAGGCCGTCTCCTGCTCTGGCAGAGGCATGGGCGCTTCAATGCCGGTATACCCCGCATCTGCTGCTCGCTTGAATTGCTCGCTATAAGTGCCTTCCATCCCCCAGAGCGCTTTGTATAGATGTAGTTTCATGGATTTCCCCTTTCTCAGCGCTGCATTCGCAGCTTGTATTGATCAGGCTCGAGGGAACTCGCTTCCGTTATAGAATCATATATCGTAACCATGCGGCCGTGGTATTGGTCTGCCAGCCCCTCCGCCAGCTTGTAAGCGCAAGCGGGAGCCTCCTGTGGATTCGCTGCGCCGCTGCGGATCCATTCTTCCATATCCGGAAAATATCGTTTTCCTTCCGGCGTTGCTCGAAGAGCTCTAGTCATCTCTGAATCATTAAGTCCTGGATTCAATGCGAACACCTTGATAGGGGCTCCAGTCTCATCCAACTCCTCAGCCAAATTCTCGGTAAATCTGGCGACCGCCGTCTTGGCCGTTCCATAGGCGTTGCTGTGCTTCATCGCATGAGTGGTTCCGCCGCCGATTAAGTTGATGATCCGGCCGAAGCCCTGTCTGAGCATCATAGGGACAATAGCATGAACGCCATAGAAGGTTCCTAGAAGATTAATGTCAACATCGTCCGCCCAGGTGACGGGGTCAGTCTCCCACGTAGGACCTATCGCACGATTGACACCTGCGTTATTAATCCAGACATGTATCGTCCCAAGCTCAGACTCCAGATGGCTAACAAGCTCCTTCATCTCCTCATATCTGCGAACATCCACCTGGAAAACCCTCCCGGGAGCAGGAAAGCCAGCTAGCTCCTCCTGAAGGGCAGTGATTCGCTCCGTATCCCTGCCTGTGCCAATTACCTGATACCCTTTATCCGCAAAATAAAGCGCCATGTTGCGGCCTATGCCGCTAGTAGCTCCCGTAATGACAACGGTCCTAAGCTCACGCATCATTCGTCCCCTACTTTCATAAGACAGCTATCTGCCCATCCATCCGCCGTCCACCGTAACAATCGTGCCGGTTACATAATCAGATGCGGAGGAAGCCAGATAGATAACAGCTCCGTTCAGGTCCTCCGGTCTTCCCCAGCGAGCAGCAGGTATCCGGCCCAGTATGGCCTCATAACGGACAGGGTCCCCTCTCAACTGCTCCGTATTATCCGTCTCGATGTAGCCGGGAGCAATCGCATTCACCTGAACGCCGCGCGAGGACCATTCATTCGCCAGCGCCTTGGTCAGCTGTCCAATGCCGCCCTTGCTCGCCGCATAACCAGGCACGTTAATGCCGCCCTGATACGTAAGCAGTGACGCGGTGAAAATAATTTTGCCCGCTCCACGCTCCAGCATGCCTTGTCCGATCTCCCTCGCCAATATGAATTGGGAGTTCAGATTCACTTCCATGACATGATCCCAATAATCATCGGGATGCTCCGCTGCCGGCTTGCGCATGATGGTGCCGGCATTGTTCACCATAATATCAATATCAGCATGCTCTTCCTTCAGCTTGGCGATGAACGCGTACAACGCGTTGCGGTCGCTGAAGTCGCAGGCATAACCGGCGAAGCTTTGCCCTGCCTGGCGCACCTCCTGCTCCACCTCGCTCCCTGGCTCCAGGGTTGCACTTACGCCAACAATATCCGCACCAGCCTGCGCCAGCGCAATCGCCATAGATTTGCCGATGCCCCGCTTGCAGCCCGTCACCAATGCTTTTTTGCCCCGCAGTGAAAATAAATCCAATATAGCCATCCCGCTACCTCCCGCTTAATTGCACTGAATAAGAACCTTCATCACGCCGCTGCCTGATTCCATCTGCTGAAAGCCCGCTTGTATCTGCTCGATGGGATAGACTTCGCTGATCAGACGATCAAGCCCAAGCTCGCCGCTTGCTGCAAGCTGGATCGCTTGCTCGAAGTCCTCATGCTCATACACGCGCGCGCCGAACAGCTGAAGCTCTCTCCAGAAGAAGCGATGCAGATCTACCGGGACAGGCTTGCTGAATATGCCAACAATGACAATACGTCCTCTAACCTTCGGCAGCTTGGTCATGACCTCAGCACCAGCCAGGGAGGAGGTCACCTCGAACACGACATCGGCGCCTTTGCCGCCAGTTGCTTCCTGCACATACTCCGCCAAATCCCGCTCCTTGGAGTTGCATGTTTCGAAGCCCAGCTCCTCCAGCAGCTGGAGACGATAGGGATTAATCTCCGCCACAACAACCCTTGCTCCAGCAGCACGGGCAACAAGCGCTATCAATGTGCCGATGGGTCCTCCTCCGATTACAACGGCATATTCGCCCGGCACTACTTGACCCAGTCGAACGTCATGACAAGCTACGGCGAGCGGCTCAATCATCGCGCCATGCTGCAGGCTGAGCTCATCTGGCAGCCTATGCAGCGTGCTCGCAGGAACGGTCCAATAGGCTTGGAAAGCTCCGTCCGTCTCAATGCCCATGAACTGCAAGCGATGGCAGATATGGCTGCAGCCATCCTGACATGCCGGACATTCCCCGCATGGTCCCAGCGGCTTCACCGTAACCTTGTCGCCCGGCTTATAATCCGCAACGTCGCCGCCAACACGCTCGATGACGCCCGACATCTCGTGCCCCATCACTTGAGGCAGCTTCACACGATGGTCCATGTGGCCGTGATAAATATGCAGGTCCGTTCCGCAGATGCCCGCATAAGCGACCTTGATCTCTACCTCGGCAGGGCCTGGCTCTCTGCGCGCGCCTGTGCCTACAACAATGGTTTTGTTCCCCTCATAGAATGCAGCTTTCATTGCCATCCACTCCCTATTAGATGTTTAAAATAATTGCTTGTACGGCTGCAGCAGCTCCCACCGGAACTCTACGCCTGTGCCCGGCACATCCGGAGCGACGGCTCTTCCTTCTTGAATCACAAGCGGCCGCTTCGTATATTGATCGATCGGGAAGCTGTGCACCTCCAGATACGACGCATTCGGCATCGCTGACATTAAGCTGACGTGCAGCTCCTGCATGCCGTGTGTGCACACAGGCAGATTGTAAGCGTAAGCAAGATTCGCAATCTTCAGCCAGCCCGTTACGCCGCCAATATTGGACGCGTCCGGCTGCGGGAAATCAATCTTGCCGCGAGTAATCATGTTCACGAATTCATAAACGGTATGGAAGTTCTCGCCTGCCGCGATAGGCAAGCCGCCCTCTGCGCCGATCCGGCGATAGCCGTCATAATCGTCTGGTATGGTCGGCTCCTCCAGCCAGAAGATATCATGTGGCGCTAACAGCTTAGCAGCCTTGATAGAGGTCTCGACCGACCATTTCATATTGGCATCCACCATGAAGGTGCGGTCAGGTCCAATCAGCTCTCTAACGGCTGCTACACGTTCGATGTCCTCTGCCAGACGCTCTTGTCCCAGCTTGATCTTCACGGCCTGGAAGCCTTTATCCATATACCCTTGAATATTAGCTAACAGCTTCTCCTTGGTGAAGTTGAGATCGATCGCTCCCGCGTAAGCCTTCGTTGAGGAGGCATGGCCGCCAAGCAGCTTCCACAGCGGCTCATCACAGCTCTTCCCGCGCAGATCCCACAGGGCGATATCAATGGCCGAGATGGCGAATGACGCAATGCCGCCGCGCCCGACATAATGAATCTTCCAATTCATCTCTTCCCAATGCTTCTCGATGCAGCTGGCGTCCTTGCCCAGCAGGAACGGCTTCAGATCATGCTCGATCATCTGACAGACCGCTCTTCCGCCTACGCCGCCGGTGTAGGTATAGCCGACACCTTGACTGCCGTTCTCCAGGCCAATCGTGACGGTAATTAATTCGAAATGCGAATGAATGCCGTGCCGTGCATCCCCTAATTGCTCCGCGAGCGGCACAAGAAAATAATCGGTTTGAATATGAGTAATTCGTTTTCCATTAGCCATTATGTTCACCCTCTATTATCAGTGATCGGAACCCAACGTTCCAATTAATGAAATGTTATTACACTTATGTAGATTCGTCAATACAAAATCGGAACAATATATCAATTTATAATTAAGATTGACTCGTATCAAAACATTATTTAAAATAACGGAATAGAGATGAAATGAAAGAAGGTGCTTCCTTTGAGCATGGAAATGAACAAAACGAATTCCACATTAGAGCGCGCACTGTTCCTGCTTGAGCAGCTCGCCTTGAACAAGGGCGGGGCCGGTATTGGCGAATTGTCGGAAGCGACTCAGCTGCCCAAGAGCACAACACACCGCATTTTGGAAACATTGATGAAGGCGGGCTTTGTGATGCAGGAGCCCTCAACGGAGAAATATTTTGTAGGATTGAAGGCCATTGAGATTGGGATGGCGGGCCTCCATAACATCGATCTGGTGGAAGCCGCCATTCCCCATCTTCAGGATTTGGCAGCGCAGACAGGCCAAACGGCCTTCCTCGCGGTTTATAATGAAGGGGAAGTTATCTACATCTATAAGGTGGACGGGAGCGCTTCCGTTATCATGAATGCGATTCTCGGCTCCAGAAACCCTGTACACTGCACCGGTCTGGGCAAGGCCATCATGGCTTACTTCTCGCTTGAAGCTGTCGACAAGATCGTGAGCGAGAAGGGGCTGCAGCAATATACGCCAACAACGATTACGGACCACCAGCAGTTCCTGCAGGAGCTGAGCAAAATTAGACAGTCAGGCATCGCCGTCAATCGCGAGGAATACGATGATGGCTTAAGCTCCATCGCCGGCCCTGTCTTCAATTACACCGGCAAGGTCATCGCGGCTATCAGCGTAGCGGGACCGACCGCTCGCATCTTCGATAAGCAGGATGAGCTGGAGGCGCATGTGAAGGAGAAATCCTCGCTCATCTCCAAGCGCTTGGGCTTCGTACCGTCCATGCGCTCCGTCTACCTCTCCTAAGCTCCATTCACATCGTCATGAAGGGACGCTGCCCGCGGGCAGCGTCCCTTTGTTTCTGGTTACGAACTGCAGAACCTACCAATGGCAAAAAGCCGAGTGTCTGCAGCAGACAACTCGGCCTTACACCATTAATCCTTTTTTTGCTCCGCTTTTTTGCCTAACCAGAGCACCTCAGGGTTCACCTTATTGGCATAGTGATGCTTATAATCCTCCACCGTTCTAAATTTCAGAATGTGGTTCCACTTGGCATGGACGTTATGGCACAAGCCCCAGCGAATACCCTCAAGCGGGCTGCGCTCCGTATCCTCAGTCCGGAATGGACCAGCAGCCTCCGGCGGATTTTTAATAACGGCTTCAATCTCGAAGTTAATGCCGTCATGTGCGTATTGGATCGTATTTTTCTCCGGACCGTCTGTCGAGAGAAGCCCTGCCATACCGCCGCGATAGTGCCAGAGCAGCGTCTCGTGACCGCTGTTGGTCACCGGATTGTATTCCGACTTCACGTAAGGACCCTCCGGATGATCGGAGATGGCCACGCCCCACTTGGTCGTCCGTCCGCCGAAGGTCATCTCTTCGCCCTTCTGCTCCCCCTTATAATAGAGCCAGAATTGGTTATTATAATGGAAGAGAACGGGATCATGCACCTTCAGGCTGTCGAAGTCGCCCTTATGCTTCACGGTTAAGCGATTATCGTCATCGCCGAACCATTCGCCGTTCATGGCCGGACGAAGAATCGGCGCATCAGTCTTGCGCCAAGGTCCCTCTGGCGACTCCGCGACGGCCATTGCAATATTTTCATATTTCCGGAGCAGGTACTGGCCTTCAATCACTTGATACACCAGATAGAACTTGCCGTCATGATGCAGAATCTCGGGCGTGAACACGCTGCGGTCGTCGTATGAACCCTTCGGTCCTCTACCGACTGCAAGACCTTGTTCGGTCCAAGTGTTAGCATCCGGAGAGGTTGCATACCACACCTCGGATTGATCCCACGGGAATACCTTGGCGTCCGGATCGCCCGTATGGAAGCCAACAGCTTCGCCAACGGACTTGGTATACCATACATAGTATAACTCTCCCACCTTGATCACACTGCTGGGATCACGGCGATGAACGCCCTCTTCATAGCCCAGACCTTCAACCGGCTCATACGTAAAATCACAGAACCAGTCGGCATTTTTAGTATATTGTTTGCCTCGAATCGTTGCAGCGCTTTCTTTCTTCATTTCGATACCTTCTTCCTCAAAGTGTGTATTAAGACCAAACACCATTTCCTCACAATAATACTATTAATTTCGGAACACATTTCATTTTTATTGGACATATTCATTATAGCGCTCTCTTCTATTCTGGTCAAGAATTCATAGAAGCTCCAACGCCATAGATGTGTAGAAAACAGATAAAACCCATCCTGCATGCAGGATGGGTTAAGAAAGCTTAGCCGCAGAATACTATGTCTGACAGTGCGTGTCTGGCAACGGGGGTCTTAAGCGTCTGCGAGGCTTATAGCCCGCATGCTCCAGAAAATCGTTGGCCGTAGCCGGCGATAAAGCATGAAGTGTGAGGCCGCTCATGCGTGCCGTCATGATCATGCGGCTTGTCATCTCCACCGTTTCCAGCGCCATTTTGGCTTCCTTCAGGCTTGAGTCGTAAACAAGAACCCCGTGATTTTTTAGAATCATTACATTTGCGCCTGTACACTGCTCCCCCACCGCCTGCCCAAGCGCTTTCGAGCCGGGATGATGGTACTCCACATAAGCTACCCGCTCCAAATAATACATAGACTCCACAAAAAGCTCCGATACGTAAGGAATGTCCGTACAGGACATCAGCGTGGTCCAGAATGGCGATGCGTGGAGAACAGCATGCACATCCGGACGATGCTTATAGATTTCTGCATGCATGGGAATTTCCTTGGAGGGCTTCAGCTCCCCTCCCCATTCCATAGTCTCGAAATCCACGGCGACCAGATCCGATGGAGCTAATTGCCCCATATCGGTACCTGATCCGGTAATGAGCATTTGCGTATGGGATAGCCGAGCGCTGATGTTGCCAGAATTCCCCCATGCGAGCTGGTTCTCCAGCATATACCGCCCCAATTTGCATAAATCCTTCCTGAGGTCCATCTTCTATTCCCCCTTCCCGCCTGAGGCGATTCTCACCAAATAATCCGGCTGACCCAGCTGCCCGCCCTTCAGAGCAATCTCAATACCATCGATCGCGGGATCCATGGAGCAGCCTTTGCATAAGGGCGCGCCTGGCGCCGTTCGTTGAATCAGCTCCAATGCGTCCAGACCAATAGATAACGCGGCAAACCCTGAGGTGTCTCCCCCAGCCAATACCACCCGTTTAATGCCGAGAGCGGCAATTAATTGTTTGCCGATTTCCCCCAGCCTTCGACCGATTCGCTCACCTGACGCAGATACCGGCTCACCATCCTGAAGCAGCTTGTCATGCAGCCGCCCAATGCTTTCATCCTCAGGTCCATCCGCTGTATACAAAATAAGGCTTTGTCCATTCCGCCAGCTTCGCTCAGCCTCCTCCAGTACACGTTTGCTCCTTGCGCCCGGATTATTTTCGGCCAGAAGCTCGAGGGCATCTATTTTGATTTTGCTAAAGCCTTGTTGAACAGCTGTATCGATCTGGTTCTGCGTGATCGGCGAGCAGCTCCCGGATAATACCAGCACCTGAGCTGGCTCAAGCTCCTGCTCCTGTCTCGTTGTCAGTCCATAACGCTGCCTCCAATAGGCGCCAAGCGAAAGGGACAAGCCCGATGAGCCGATTACAAATCTCGTAGACGGTTCCGCCTCTTGCCCAATCAAGCTCCCAATGGTTCGGATATGCTCTGCGTTCATGGCGTCAATAACGAGTGCATCATAGGCCTCGATGGCAGTCTCCCATCGTGCAAGCCGTTCTGTTGGAGGCAGCTCAAGATCAACAATCGTGAAGGAGCCAATATTCCCGTTCATTTGCTCGGACAGATGGCGCAAGAGATCCGCTTCCTTCATCGGTGTTACAGGATGTCTGGACATGGAGGGATGCCGATCCAGGCGATAACACTTGCCTTGATAGGCGGCAAAGTGATTGCCGAACGCCGTGTATCTTTGCAGGTGCGGAGCCGCTGCGAGTATAGGAACAGCTCTCTGGGCATGAAACAATGCTTTGCCTATCTCCACCACCTTGCCAATGCTTCCAATATCGGGTGAGGAATCGGCGGTAGAGCACATCTTGTATTGCAGAACGTGAGGCTTCATTTCAATTAAACGTTGGAAGAGAGGCTCCAGCACCTGCTCCATGGCGACCGGATTCATGGTTCGCGCAACACCGGCCACACCAATAGCTTGGGCATGGGGAAAAGCCTTCAACCGATCCTCCGTTGGGGGCTGGACAAATAATACCGTTCGCACGCCTTGGCTCTCCAGCACCTCCATGGTATCCGTAGAGCCTGTAAAATCATCGCCATAAAAGGCCAATACCCGCGGCTGCTCTCTCATGACCTCCTATTCCCTCCTTTGCTAAGGAAGGTATGCCACGCTGCTTGCAGCGTCCGCTTCGCATTGGCCATCAGATCAGCAGGCCTATCCGCGGAGGTGCATATCAGCTCAAAGGTAAGCCTTGCTGATCGGTCCTCTCGTATATAACCAACCTCATGAAGCGCCTGAAAGTAAGTTGCCAGCTGATCGATGTCGATTGCGCCTGCGGGATAACCAAAGTAGGGGTGCGTATCGCCATATTTACTGTTGCCAGGCATCATTACTGTGTTTCCAACATGAACATGGCCTAGCCACGGACTCAGCTGTCTGACAGCCTCGAAGATATCAGCCCTAACCATGGGGATGTGGCTTAAATCCAGCAATAATTGCACAGATTGGCTTGCTCCAATATGCTGAAAGCATTGAATGGTGTCCTCCACTGACCCGATCAGACGTTTCTTGTCCACATCGTAATCAAACATTTCCACCATTATCGTCAAGCTTTTTTCCCGAGCCTCCTGGCTTAATTCAAGAATGGATTCGGCAAATCGTTTTATGCTTTGCTCATCTGCGCCTCCTGCCGGACACGGACCGCTTATCATTTCAATCATATCCGCGCCCACAGCCTCCGCTTCCTCCATGCAGATCCGCATCCTGTTCATAGCACTCAATCGTTCCGACGGGTCATGGCTTCCCAGATCAAGTCCCTCTCTAAAAATAACAGGCTGCGCCAGATAGCTTGTGTTCACACGGCAAACGGCAAGCCTCTGCCTAAAGCGGGCGCGGAGCTCCGCATGCTGAATACCCGAAACTTCTATTCGCCTGAAATACGTATCGTGCAAAATTGGATCGACTGACTGAAGCAAAGCGGCATCGTCCTGAACGGCGTCTGGGTACATTGCATTGTATACAATGCCCATCTCCAAATGGTCTTCAATCCTATGCGCAAACATTATTTAACCCACTTCATCGCCGATAGCTTTAACGCTTGCGCGACCGCGTCCCCAACATCCGTCGTACTGCTGTTCCCGCCAATATCCCTTGTTTTGGCACCGCCGCTCGAGAGAATGTGCTGAACCGCTTGATCAATCCCCTCTCCAGCAGCAAGCAAGCTGTTATCCTGATGCTTATCGCCGAGCCAATTCAGCATCATGGACAGAGAGAGAATCATCGCGTAAGGGTTGGCTATGCTTTGTCCGGCGATGGATGGCGCAGTCCCATGTGCGGGCTGGAACAGGGCGTGTTGATCCCCAATGTCTCCTGAAGGCGCCATTCCGAGGCCCCCGACTGTAGCCGAAGACAGATCGGAGATGATGTCAGCAAACATATTCTCCGCCACCACCACATCAAACATTTGCGGATTCATAACCTGATATAACGTCATCGCATCGACATAAACATAGTCGCGGCCGATTTTGGAATACTGCTCGCCGACACTATCAAATATTTTTCTGAAATATGCATAAGAGCTCAGCACGTTCGCTTTATCCACACAGGTCACCATGGATGCTCCGTCCGAAATTCGGCCCCTTCGCTTTTCCGCCAGCCGGAATGCATAGCTTGAAATTTTCTCAATACCTGTCTTGGTCATAATGATGGTATCCGTCGCCACTTCCCCGCGAACATTGCAGCCTCCTGTGCGGGAGGCATACAGCCCTTCGATATTTTCTCTCACAATGACATAATCGATGCCCCGGCTCACATCTCGAAGCGGACTCACGACACCCTCATACAGCTTGACCGGTCTTACGCCCGCATATAGATCCAGATCGAATCGGAGACGGAAGATCACATCTCCATTCACTTCACGGCCATCCGGATGACGCGCCTCCGGCAAGCCAATGGCCCCCATCAAGATGGCATCGGCTTCCTTGCAATGATGAAAGGTTTCTTCCGGCATCGTTACGCCGGTTCGCAAATATCGTTCAGCACCCGCATCAAATGATTCCAGCTCAAATCTCACATCGCTTAAGTGATCCTGCACCGTCTGCAGCACCTTCAACGCTTCGTTCGTAATCTCCGTGCCGATGCCATCTCCCGGAAGAACTGCAATCTTGTACGTTTTCATTGTTCACCACTCCTCAATTATAGTCCTGTAACCATTGAAAAAAGCCCTAGGCCGAAACCTCAAGCCCAGGGTCTTTTTCTTTGTTTATCTATCCCCTATGCCCTTACTTCCAGTTGTTCGCCATTCTTCAAATAGACAACGGCCAGCCAATCCTCCGCAAGCTCATCTCCCGTCCATGGGCCTTGCAGCCAGTTGTTTCTGAAGTTGACCGTGAAGGGCTCCACATAACAGGTGTAGACAAGCGACTGCTTGACATAAAATTCGACACGATCAATCCCTTCCGGGTACAGGGCAGCCAGCCTGATCCAGCGTTTGCCCTCATAGGACTCGTCAGCGGCAAGACCCTGGAGCATGTAGCGCTTCTCCTCTGGTATCGGCGGGACGGGGAGGCCAATGCCTTCTGCCATACGCTGCGCAAAAAACAAATCCTCTCCCAGCGTCACTCCCCATTTCACAGGCGGCTCCTGCTTCGTCAAGTTGTTGTAATAGCCCCAGGACGTTCTGGTGTCGAAGGCCACTCCCAGTTGGCCCAATGCCTGTGAATCCTCATTGCATAGAACAGGTTTTCCCGGCGACCATTTCCTTGCCTGCGCAATCATGTTGTAATATTGCTGCCTGCTTTGCCCGTTGCCATGAATAATGATAATGTCGCTTTCCTTGCAAATCTCCTCGTTCATGATGCCGCCCGAGCCGCTGCAGCCCACCAGCATGCCCCCTGATTCTTCCCTGGCAATCTCCATGAGCGCCACTATGCCCTGTGGCTGCTGAATAAGCGGATGACGGCTCCAGTCGTACTCATTGCACACTTCGATCAACACATTGGTATACGCTCCCTGCTTCAGGAACCGTGAGGCAGTTCGGACCGCGTTAAGAACCGCCTTGCCATCTGCCAATCTATGTGTCTGTCCCGGATACAAATAGCTGACAATGACGACCATGCCAAGCTCATCCGCAGCGCGAATCAAGCGATCCATTCGGGCCGCATAATCCGGATCTAGTTGAGTTCCGGAATCGCCAAACGGATTGTTATGAATGGTATCATTTGGGATTGTGAAGCAAGGGCCGCCGCCCTGAAAGCCAACAGTAAACGCTCGCAGGCCATACGCATACCATTGCGGAAGCGCTTGAATAAGTTCATCGGTATTGCTGTCAGGGTCAAACGTTCCTCCGAAACGCTGGTAACGGGAGATATCCCCCTTATCGTCGAAAACCCCTTGGATAAACCGGGCATTCATAAGCAAGCCATGAGCTTCCGGCCGACTTCCCTCGATCTCCTCGTATACCTTCCTCCCATTAATGTAAAAAGCTTCACCCTGAATGCTTACCTTTGTTTTTCCCATTTCGCCAAACGCCTCCTCGACCCCATTTTTGAATACACTGTATACAATAAAAGCTATGTACTTGAGCGATAGTAGAATGAGTACAATTATACTATCGTTTCGTATACATTATCTGAATATCTCCAAGCTTCCGGATACGATGCCCGCCTTCAGCTTATCAATCGCGCCGCGAATATGCGATCTCATCAGCTCCTCAGCCCGGTCGCCGTCACCCGCCTCCAGCGCGCTAATCATCTCCATGTGCTCCAAATACGTTTCATGCGGGCTGCGATAGAGACCTTGCGTCAAGCTGGTTTCGATGATGTTAAACGATTCTACAGTTTTGATGACATACGCATTGTCGGATTTCATTACGATGAGCCGATGGAATTTTTTGTCCGCAGCATAATAGTCCCCTGAGCCCTTGGCATCCAGCTCCTCATAGGCATGCTGGAACAACGCGCGCATGTAAGCAAAGTCAGCACGCTCCAGATTGGCCACGGCCAGCCTGCAAGCAAGTCCCTCCAGAACAGCCCGAAGCTCGAACACCGAGATCATATCCTCCAGAGAAAACTCCTTCACATACCAGCCTTTGGGCGTTCGAATCAAATAGCCCTCCATCTCCAGCTCGGCCATCGCCTTGCGCAGCGGCGTACGGCTGACGCCTAATAATTCAGTTAATTGATTCTGAATAATCAACTTGCCGGATTCAAACCGCTTGTTCAGAATCATGTCCTTTAATTGTACGTATGCGGAATGATCCAGCGTATCTCCGCTTGCTTGTCTAGGCACGGCACACCACTTCCTTGCTTCACTCTGCTTTTTCGATAGCTTCCTCTATTATACTCCATTTGCCCACCATTTTCTTCAATTGGGCTGATTCATAACAGGCATATACGATTTCCTGGGAAATCAGATAGTCATCTCCGTCGGTCTCGAACACCCCTCCCTGGTCCAGCACATCGATAAAGTGCTGCTGAGTGGCAACGGCGCAGCCTCCTTTCCATCCCGGCGGAAGCTCATAATGATGTTTGAATTCCTGACCGCCTCGAAGCGTCACATAGATGCTGCCGTCCTGCGCTAGTCTTAGCTTGCCGTTCTCCCCCTCCAGCGTCATCCAGCCATATGCGGGTGAACGCACCTCTTCCATATAAACGACACGATTCGCATCATACAGTCCCGTCATGCCAGATTGGAAGCTGAAGTATACAATGGCGGCATCCTCTCCCTTGCAGACGGGGTTCCAAGTGCGCACGTCACAAAATACGCTCGAAATCTCGCCGAACAACATCCGATACGTATCGATCCAATGCACCCCGGTTTCGAAGAGCAGGAACCTCTCCATATCCTTGAAATAAGGCTGCAGCGGATAGGGCTGAGGACCGTAACCATCTCCGGGACGCATGGCGAAATACACATGGAACAGCTTCCCAAGCAGCCCGCTCTCCAGAATACGTTTTACCTCTCTATACCAGCCTTGCCAGCGCCAATTCTCATTAATCATAATGGGAACGCCACGCTCCTTGCAGTACTTGACCAGACGCTTGCTCTCCTCCTGAGTTGGCGCTACGGGCTTCTGGCATAACACCGGAATGCCGCGATCAGCCGCGATTTGAGCATAATGGAGGTGAGAGTCCGGCGGGGTGCAGATATCGATAAAATGGGGCTGCAGCTCCTCGATTAAAGCAATAACATCCTGACCGTGCCTTTTGATCCCGAACTGCTCCGCAAGCGCCCCTGTAGTAACCGCATTTCTGCCCGCCAAGCCGACAATTTCCGCGCCTTGTACTTGTGACCACGCCTCCAGCTGTATGCCGGCAAAGTGGCCTGTTCCTATCGTTATTCCTCGATACATGCTTATCGCTCCCCTCGCAGCCGCATTATGGCTTTAACTTAAAAATTCGTTTCGGATTCTCGCTGAAGATCATGTCCAGCTGCTCTTGGCTTAATCCGATGTGGTTGAACTTCGTCAGCTCAACGGGCAGATTGCTGATATGATCGGAGCCCATTATTATTTTTTCGATGCCAACCTCCTTTACCATTTTGACAATGGTATAGGTCGGACACCAGGACGGCTCCAGGTAAATATTGTCCGCATATTTGGCCGCCACAATCGCTTCGTCGGTATAGACGGCAAACCCTGCGTGGCACAAGATAAAGGATACGGAGGGAAATCGCTTAGCCGCATCCAGCAGCAGAGAAGGCAAGGCGAACGGGTTGCCTGTCCCGGTATGCACCAATACAGGAACGCCGTATTCGGCTGCAGCCTCATATACCTTGTCACAAATGGGAGACAGCGGGGATACATTATGCCCAAGAGGGTGGAGCTTCAAAGCGACAAAGCCCATATCCTCCACGCATCGCTTCACCTCTTCGTGATATTGCTGAGCGTCCCACCACGGATCAATACTTGCCATGCCGTATATCCGTCCAGGGTATTGCTTCGCCATTACGCCGATTCGGGTATGCACATCCCTCACATCGTCCAGCGTCGGCTGCGGCATCACGAGACTCGTCGTCACGCCATGCCGATCCATCGCGTTCAGGATGTCCGCTTCATGGCTTTCGACTCCCGAAAACTTCGACTTGCCCAGGTGCACATGCGTGTCAATGATAGTCATGATGGTTAACACCTCAATTGTTATTGTATACAATGTATACTTTAACAAGAGAGCGAAGCATTTGTCAATGAACAAAAGAAACACTCGCATTCTGCCCATAAGGACAGGATGCGAGTGCGGTCTTTGGAGCTTATTCGCTCTTCTTATAAAGAATCGGGTTCAGCTTGCTTGCCGCAAGATCGCCAGGCGCCAGGCCAGGCAGCCATTTCTGCAGATCCGTCTTGCGAGCGTTCGTGTCGGGCTCGATAACCTTCGCGTCATCCGCGTAATAGATAACGGTCATGACCTCGCGCATCGTGTTTGTTGGATTGCCCGGAGCGCTATGCAGCGTCCACCCATAATGCCAGGTTGCGTCGCCCG
Organism: Paenibacillus sp. PL2-23; assembly: GCF_040834005.1. Lineage (NCBI taxonomy): Bacteria > Bacillati > Bacillota > Bacilli > Caryophanales > Paenibacillaceae > Paenibacillus > Paenibacillus sp. PL2-23. The sequence continues at coordinate 1,960,413 of NZ_CP162129.1, read as the reverse complement.
CTTCCAGCGCGCCGTAATTTTCAACCTCAAGGCCCTTGGCTTCAATATATTGGCTCAGCGTTTTCTGGGATTCATCGGAGATTGCCAGCTTGCTGATATAGCCAAACTTGTGGGAGCCGTTCGCAAAGTTCATCGAGCCTACTTCCTCCGAAACAGGAACAAGCGGCATCCACATCGTGATGAAGTTGTCCGTATCTACAGGCCAGTAGATTTGGTCCTGGTGCCATGGCGTAATTCCGCCGCCCGGCTCCTTGAACAGCGCTTGATCGTGGTAGATGCGAACGCCGTCTACTCCCAGCAGCTCAGCAGCGATTTTGGCGAATCGGCGCGCAAATACGAAGCGTTGGATTTCCGCCGATTTCTCCCAAATGTTCGAAACCTGGATGAAGGCTTTGCCGTAAGTGTCCCGCTCCTCAATCGGCTTATTATGATCATTCAGCTCTTTCACTTTCTCGCCGATGATGGAACGGTATACACCTACCTCTTCGCTGGATGCGACTTGATTCAGCTTAATATGTCCCTTTTCCTGGAATTCTTGAATTTGCTCCTTCGTGAGCTCATAATCACTTGTTAGTTCTGGCAGCTTATTCAAATCCGACATTCCAATCACTCCTCATATTGTTGTTCGACTCTTGATATCCCTTATGTTATCATGGGTATACTTGTTTGTATTTGAACGATTGAGGTCAATAGTTGGACTTTACCGACTTATGAAACAGGGAGGAATTCAACGTGCAAGCAACAATGGAGAGCAGACGATTGAACCCGGTTGTCCATTGGGCGCAGCAGCATCGGCAGGCCAAGGAACGGGTAATTGAGCGGCGCATTCGAGATTTCGAAATTCTGCTGCTGGAGAATGGAGATGTGGAGGTTCAGATTGAATCGGAGGCGCCCTTCCGCGTTCAGCCTGGCCAATTTTTCCTGCTGCCCGCGAAGCTTAAGCATCGTGTTGAGGTGCTGTCGGAGCCAGACGCGCTGTTCCTTGGCGTTCACTTTGACTTCTACAATGAGCTCCTTATCGCGAAGGACGAAGACATTATTGTCTCTCTCGACCATCACGAGGGCGATTATCATTTTGGCAGCATGCCTCAGACGCCGGAATTTCTGGAATGGATGAACGCCGGCAGCCTGCATGCGACCTCTGAGGTGTACAGCCTGCTGGAAGCCGTTATTCATGAATTCACTCATCGGCCGGCAGGCTATATGATGTGCTGTCAGGGCCTGCTGCTGCAGCTGTTCGCTCATCTGTCGAGAGCTATTCATCAGCGTCAACGGGCAGGCGCCAGCGCCGGTATGCAGCTGGCGATTGCTGAACTGGCGGCTGCTATTGAGCAGAACGCTGGAGAGCTCTGGTCCAATGAAAGAATGGCGGATATGCTGAATATTAATGTGGATTATATGGGTCGTCTGTTCAAAAAAATCATGGGCACCAGCCCTAACAAATTTGTCCAGGGGATCCGTCACACCCAGGCCAAGCGACTGCTCCGCGACACCAACGACACGATCGAATGGATCGGCCATACCATTGGCTACACGGATGTTCATTATTTCGTTCGCATTTTCCACAAGTGGGAGGGCATGCCGCCAGGCGAATATCGCAAGTTTTGCAGGCTCCTGTAGCGTAAATATCTAGTGATTACATTTGTTATTGCACAAATGTTTTGTCCTTTCATCCACCTCAAACCTCTGAATATAATGCCATGGGCTGTTAATCTCATGACTGAGTCCCCAGCGCAGCCCTTCCAGCGGATGAATATCAGAATGCTCCGTACGGAACGGGCCTCCCGCTTCCGGAGGGTGCTCGATAAAGGCTTGAATTTCGAACTGCAGCCCGTCCTGAGCGAATTGAATTGTGTTACGTTCCGGTCCATCTGTCGTCAGCAAGGCCGCCATGCCCCCCTTGTATGGCCAGAGCAACGTCTCATGCCCGCTGTTCGTTATCGGATTGTACACCGATTTGGTATAAGGTCCCTCCGGTCGGTCAGCTACAGCGACTCCCCACTTGGTTTCCCTGCCCGCGCAGGTGAGCTGCTCACCCATAGGATAACCTTTATAATAAAGCCAGAATTGATCCTTATAGAAGAAGAGACATGGATCATTGGTCTTATGGCTGTCGAAGTCGCCTCTATGCTTGACTAGGTGGCGGTTGTCCACCTCTCCGAACCACTCCCCATTGCTTGCAGGCGACAGGATCGGCTCATCAGCCTTCACCCATGGACCGTCAGGAGAGCTCGATTGAGCAAGTCCGATATACTCCTTGGAGCGTCTCAAATAGGGGTGCTTCACGACCTGATAGACAAGGTAATACTTGCCGTTATGAGCCAGCACCTCAGGTGTAAAGACGCTTCGATCATCATAAGCGCCGGGCTCTCCTCGACCTACTGCGAGACCCTGTTCATGCCAGTTCACCCCGTCGTTGGATGTTGCATACCAGATCTCGGACCAATCCCATGGCCATACCTTGGCATCCAAATCGCCAGTATCATAGCCGACGCTTGAACCCGAGGATTTGGTATACCAGACATAATAGACCTCTCCGATCTTGATTACACTGCTGGGATCGCGCCGGTGAATGCCTTCCTCATAGCCCAGCCCCGTTACAGAAGCATATTTGAACTGGCAATACCAGGTGCTGTCCTTCCCATATTCGCGTTCTCTTGCTCTGCGCATAGCCAAGCTTTCTTGTCTCATGTGCTTAACACTCCTTGTCTGCTTAATGAATTCTTATTCGTACACGCGAATCTCGAACAATTCCGCACAGGCGGAGCCGTTTGTGGACTCCATTACAATTCGCATACGTTTTGCAGCCATGCCGGCCTGCAAGCGGTGAACCCTCTTGCGCTTGCGATTACCCTTTTCCATATGCACAAGCTTCCAAGCTCCGTCAGCCCCCAGCAGTTCAATACGATAGTCCTTCACAAGCTCCGGAATCACGTCAAACGGAGTACGATGATGATGCAGATTAATTAAGTCCTCGTTAACATCATCATTCCAGGTCAGATGCACTTCTCCCACTTCTACGGCGCTCTCCCAGCTAAGCTCCAGCCAAGCCTCCCGTCCCTCCAGCGGCTCCGAACGCCATAGATTGGGACCGCCATAAGGCCTTACCAGCCCATTCAGCACCTTCGATGCTGAGTACGCATCGGTTGCCGTATGCATACGGAAGCAGAATGGATGGCGATCCAGCTTCTCCGTTCTCCATTGCAGCACGGGCTGATCCGGCTGATCCTCAAGCCTAGGATCAACAATGGGCTGATTGCCCTTGCGGAACCCAAGCACACCGGTGTGCGGCAGACTGGACCGATGCAGGAGCACGCCCTTAGCTGCCTTGATAACAACAAACGCATTTTGAGCCGTATCAGGCTGCCACTCCAGATGGAACCGAACCCATTGATTTTTCCCGGGAGCTGTCTCAACGGTACAGGAATCAATAAGCTCTTGAGGCACATAATTTTGCGGCTTGCCGGTTGCATACAGCTCTACCGTAACCGACGCAGGGCTCTCGATATCGAGCAGCAGCTCCAGTCCGTTCAGGGAAGGCTCCACAGGAAACAAGATGCCCAAATCGGTATCGGCCGCTTCCGTCCTGTAAGCGTGTTCAACTGCAAGGCGTGCTGTCGAGCTGGATGCCGATACATGAGCCACTCTCGCCAGATCGCTGCTGTCGGCGTTGCGAATGCCAAGGACAGAGGCGTCTTGACGAAGCAGGGTTTGCTGCAGCTCCTCCAGATAGTGCTGATGCACTTCTCTTGGTGAGATGCCATATTGAACAGAAAGCGCGGCGCCGGTGCCGGCAGCTTCACCAATAACGGCACAGGTGGCCATCACTCTAGTTGTTCCAAACGCAACATGCGTGGCGCTAATGTCCCGTCCCGCCATCAGCATGTTGCTTACATTGATGGAATAGAGAGAGCGGAACGGAATATGATAGTTGCCGTCTGCATGCAGATGCTTGGAGCCGCTCTCTTGCGAATACACGCCTTGCGGCGGATGCAGATCAATCGACCAGCCGCCATAGGCCACTCGATCCTCGAACGGCTCTTGAGCCAATATATCATTCTGATTCAAAATATAATCACCAACAAATCGCCGATATTCCCGTTTGCCAGGAACTGCGCCGACCCACTCCAGCGTCATGCTTTCGGCGTCGAAGCTTCCTGAATTTTTAATATAATCCCAGATACCATAAATAACAGCCCACAGCTCATCGCGAATACGTTCATTGTCATGAACCGTATCCAATTCGCCGCCCCATTCAATCCACCAGTAAGCGCATCCATTATCGCCGCTGCGGATGACGCGGCGGATGGGAATAGAGGTCTCCGTGATATCGATCGCAAAGCTGGGCTTCACGTATTTGACAGGCTTGCCGACATCCTTTGTGTAGAATAGAAGCGTGCTGCCCAGTGTAATATCATCCGGAGTCTCCGGTGCCCAGTCTTCATTAAATTCAGCTCGCGCTTCACGGCCCAGCCTATACTTGGCCCCAGCCAGAAAACCGACCAGACCGTCTCCCGTACAATCCACATACGTCTTGCTTTCGAAGCGGATTCGCCTCTCCGAGCCCATCATCCAGCCCGTAACGGAGCGGATAACACGGTTATCGGCATCTCCGAAAGCCTCCACCTCATGGACATCCGTGTTCAGATACAGCCCAATATTGGCTTCCCTCTTCACCGTCTCATGTACAACCATGTCCCAATAATAAGGATTGCCGTCCGGATTCATATATTGATTCTCAACAAACATCTCTCCCATAATGCCGGTCTCTCTCGCAAAGCGATGGGTCCCATGGCCGGTTGCGCCGCACACCCATACTCTGACCTCACTGCTGGAGTTACCGCCCAGGACCGGGCGATTATTAACCAGAGCAACCGTATGGCCAAGTCTTGCTGCCGCAACCGCGGCACATACACCAGCCAAGCCGCCGCCGATGACCGTAATATCTGTTTTCACTGTTTCCAATTTCACCAGACTCACCTCTTATATACTTTTATTTCATCTTATATCACCCTGTTTTCATATGACATACAGTAAAGTATCATAAGGGATATACTTTATTTCATAGACGAGGTGAACACCATCGGATTGTACACCGGAGAAATTCGACTGCTTCATTATCATTACTGGGAGAGAAAACAAGCCTTTCAGTACAAAGAAGACATCTACCTCCATTGGGTCGCTTTTGCAGTGCTAGGGGGCCGCTTTCGGTACGAATTAGGCAGTTTGGAAGAGGGAGAAGCCGTTAACGGCGATTGGGTGGTCTGTCCGCCTGGAACGGCTTTTCGGCGTGAAGTTTTGCAGCCGCTCAGCTTTTTTTATCTGGGCTTTGAATGGTCAACACCTCCATCCAACCTGCCGCTGGGCAAGCTGACCTTCGCCGACCAAGAACGCCTTGCCTCTGCTTACCGATACTTGCAGCAGCTTGACGCTCTTCCTCCCGAACAGGCCATGTTGTGGCGCAATCGATTCATACAAGAGCTTTGGGACGGTTACGTTCTGCAGCAGCTGCTTCCAATGGCTGATTATTGGGGCACAGAAGATTCTCTCATGCTCAGCGCGCGACGCAAGCTTCAAGAGTTGGCCTTCCAGAATGTATCGATGAAAGAGCTTGCAGATGAAACAGGGCTAAGTCCCGTCCAGTTTACCCGTCGCTTCAAGGCTGCATTCGGCTGCTCAGCCTCGGAATATGTACGCCAGCTTCGCCTTGACCACGGGAAGCGACTTTTAATTGAGAGCCCCCTTACCGTGGATCATATCGCACAGGAGTGCGGGTATGACAATGGCTTCTACTTCAGCCGAGTTTTTTCCCTGCATATAGGGATGAGCCCCTCGGAATACCGAAAGACTCATCGGTTATAAGAATCAGATTCGGCCGCGGAGCCCTTCAACCGTGACAGCTCAAATGTTCTTCCCTGGACTGGACATGAAGCTAATATTCTTATAGTCTATGAAGACGGAATACCGAGGTGGAGGTGCTTAACTGTGGCGAAAGATATTCGTTCCCGAATCGAAATTGATCATATTAACTGTGAGAAAGAATTGACCCTAGCATTAATCGGAGGAAAGTGGAAGCTGATTATACTCTGGCACTTGGGCATGGATGGGACCAAACGGTTCAGTGAGCTGCAAAAGCTTATTCCACATATCACGCAAAAGATTCTCACCAATCAGCTCCGCGAGCTTGAAGAAGACCAGCTTGTGGAACGGACCGTCTATCCCGTTGTTCCGCCGAAGGTCGAATACAAACTGACCCCGCACGGAACAAGCCTGTTCCCGATCTTAAAGCTGATGTATAACTGGGGCAAGCATTATGGCGAAGAGGTGCTCGGAAGAAGCACAACCTCCTGCTCTCCTTAAAATCGACAGACTCCGCCTGGAGTCTGTTTTTGTTTCAAGGGCAGTTTCCTCCAGGATACGGACTTACTTGAAAGTGCGTACTTCCATTCCTTGCGCGATCGTACTACCATAAACTCATTGCGATCAACCACCTTCAATAAAGGAGAGATTCAACCTATGGAACTGCAATTGGCATTAGACCTTGTGAACATCCCGGAGGCAAAAGAAGTCGTTAAAGAGGTTGCCCCTTATATCGATATTATCGAGATTGGCACTCCTGTCGTCATTAACGAAGGCCTGCGCGCCGTCAAAGAAATAAAGGACGCGTTCCCGACGCTGAAGGTATTAGCCGATCTGAAAATTATGGATGCCGGCGGTTATGGAGTCATGAAGGCTTCCGAAGCCGGCGCGGATATTATTACTGTGCTTGGTGTGTCCGACGACTCAACGATCAAGGGTGCGGTTAACGAGGCGCGTAAGCAAAACAAAAAGATTATGGTCGATATGATTAATGTTAAAGATATTGCCTCGCGTGCGGCAGAGATTGACGCGCTTGGCGTAGACTATATCTGCGTTCATTCGGGTTATGACCATCAGGCGGAGGGCAAAAATTCGTTTGAGGACTTGGCTACGATCAAGCGTGTCGTCAAGCAGGCGAAAACAGCAATTGCAGGCGGCATCAAGCTTCAAACTCTGCCTGAGGTCATCAGCGCGCAGCCGGATCTGGTCATTGTCGGCGGCGGCATTACGGGTGCAAGCGACAAGCAGGCTGTAGCAGCTCAAATGCATGAGCTTATTAAACAGCGGTAAGCACGGATGAATATGCTGACTGTTTCATCTTCTATTCTTCAGGAGCTTGACCGGACGCTTAAAGCGGTCAACTCGGACGAAATCGAGGCGCTGACCAAGCAGATTACAGAAGCCGGGAACATTTTTGTAGCCGGGGCCGGACGCTCGGGACTGATGATGAGGGCATTCGCCATGCGACTGATGCATATGGGGTTCCACGTTTATGTCGTAGGCGAAACGGTTACCCCCGGCATTGCCGAAGGTGATCTGCTTCTCATCGGTTCAGGCTCAGGCGAGACCAAAACCCTGGCAAGCATGGCAGCTAAAGCCCATAACATCAAGGCAACGATTGGCGTCTTGACCATTGCTCCAGATTCAACCATAGGTCAACTGGCTTCTACCATTGTGCATATCCCAGCTGTTACCAAGGACAGCACATCGGGCAGCTCCAATCAGCCCATGGGCACGTTGTTCGAGCAATGCCTGCTGCTTCTATTGGATGCGACCGTGCTTCGGCTAATGGAGAACATGAAGCTTCAAGGTACAGCGATGTACAACAATCACGCCAATCTGGAATAGCATCCCCGGCAAACCTGGACACGGCATCCCCTTCCCCTATGGAATGGGATGCCGTGTTGCTGTTTGTTCGCTTCGATTGACCACCGCTTCAGCAACTTTCCCCTTGAACCTTCAATTGAAGTAACATACTATGGAGTTATGAATCGGTTAATGATGGAGGCAATCCGCGCTCATGACGAACAAGAAATATAAGGCCCCAGCAGCCGAGAAGGTGCTGGATATTCTGGAGCTAATGGCCAGAGAGAACAAGTCCTTTTCGGTTACGGAGATCAGCAACACATTATCCATTACAACAAACTCTGTTTTTCGGATTTTGAAGGAGCTGGAGGAGAAGAAGTATATTCAGAAAAGGGAAAGTGACAGCACCTATCAGCTGACCGGCAAGCTGTATTATCTTGGCAGCTCCATCGCCAACCGGATTACGCTGAAGGAGGTAGCGGAGCCCTCCATGCGCGCCCTCAGAGACGGCACAAGGGAAACGACCTTGCTCACGAGGCCAGGCTCGCTGGGCAGAACGCTGGTTGTGGATCAGCTGGAGAGTCTGGAGCCGATCAAGTTTCTCTCGACTGTCGGTCTGGAATATCCCTCCCACACCTCCGCGATGGGCAAGGCGATGCTGGCCTACAGTCCGGATCTGCTGGAGCTGTATCTGGCCCATCATGAGCTGGAGCCTGCAACTCCCGGCTCTATTGCCGATCCGGCGAAGCTCAGAGAGGAAGCGGAGCAGATTCGCTCACAAGGCTACTCGCTCGACATGGAGGAATCCTGTGAGGGACTTCGGTGCATCGGTGTGCCCATTATGAATGCGGCCGGCCAGATCGAAGGAGCCATTGGCGTATCCGGTCCCATCTTCCGCATGTCGAAGAAGACTATGGACCGCTATATCGGTCTCGCTCTGGAGCAATCCCAGGCGATCTCGGAGCAGCTTGGCTACAGGAAACCATAGCGTGCAAGGTGAAACGGCTGCCGCCGTCCTTGGCGGCGCAGCCTGCGTTTCGTGTTGAAATATAAGCCCAGCCATTGTGGCTTCTAACGAACATAAAAAACCTTTACACCTTCTAATCGGTCGACCGAATTTGTAACGTACATTTTCGAACGTTAGAACGAAATTTAATGGAATGTCGGTGCGTTGAGGACGGCTAAGCGTCCAATTTGACCGTTACATACTGGGCAGCGCCAAATTGGAGCTCTAAGTGCGTTTTTTGTCCGTTAGCATTGTGGCATCCAAACCTATAAGCCCAGTATAGAGAAAGCTTTCTTATATGATAAAGTAGGGAAACCACTCTCATGGCTTCCCCCTTATCGAACCGTACGTGCCCTACTAAGGCATACGGCTCACCAACGTGTTTCAACATGTGATCAATAAGTTGCTAGTCGCTGGGCATATTGCATTTTACGAACGCGCTCGGGAGTATAATACTCCTCGCCGCGTTCTTTTGCTTTTTGCACTTTACGTTGTTGTTTTGCTGCCTGACGCGTCTTCATGTAATCTAGGTAATCGTCAAGGGAGTAGCCATATTGCTCATGGAGGTACAGCCAGTGCGCAGGAATGAGTCCAATACGAGCAAAGAACTCGTTGTTCCATTTCGTTTTCATCGCATGTCCCTTCCTTTGACTTGGATGTTTGTGTATCATGGCGACTCGTAGCCTCTTCCTTATATACCCATCCACGTCTAGTAGGTTATTACGACATGCATTTACGAAGCAGCGGCTTTCTTGCCCGTACCTTCTGTTTTCCTCCATCGCTTTGAACAAGTTCAGAAAGTAATTCACCTTCCCACGTATGACGGGATTTACTCTCTCCAACCACTCCTTTTTGTTGAGGGTCAGCGTCTTCTTCGTTTTGGCTTTGATCTTCTGTTTGAAGTCCTTCCACGTGCTGTCCTTCGGCTTGGCTATGAAGTAGCGCTTTCCATCTTTTTTGCGTTCCCGCCAATGCTGGAATGTAAAGCCCAGAAAATCAAAATCGTCGTCATTGAAATTTACCGTTTTCGTTTTCTCTATGGCTACTTCGAGCCCTAGCTCTTGTAGCTTCGTTTGGGTAATTTCCGCGGCTCTCTTGATCTCCTCTTCTGTTTTGGCAAAAAGCAAGAAGTCATCTGCATAGCGCACGAATCGGATGCCATGCTCCTCTAGCTCCCAATCGAGCTCGTTTAGATACAGGTTGGCAAGTAGCGGCGATATCACGCCCCCTTATGAGAAGTAAAGTATTATGCAAAGTAAACAGTACGAACCTAGGATAGATCAGGGGTTGACCGCAATTTTACTTTGCATAATACCGGGTCAAGCTAAAGGCTGGTCAGCCACTCGATGAGGCCCTCGTCTTGGTTCCATTGGGGAAGCCCCTCCACCACCATGTTGGGATAGGCCTGCTCCAACGCCTTTCTTTTTAACTCTGTATCTGCCCGTGCGTACACTTCCGTTGTCGCAATATCAACATGTCCGAGCAAGTCTCGAATGTAAATTAGATTTACCCCGGCCTGTAATAAATGCATCGCTTTAGTATGTCTCAGTACATGTGGAGTCACCTTATCTGGAATGGCGGAAGAGACTGCACGAGCACGAGCAACATATTTATCCAAGATAAAGGCGACACCTTCCCGCGTCATCTTGCTATGTTGGCGGTTACAGAAAAGCGGCCGGTCTTGCTCGCCATTGTGTAGCAAGCGGTTCTCGACCATATACTGCCGGAGTATAGCCTCCGTGTTTGACATAATAGGGACATGTCTTGTCTTTCGTCCTTTGCCAGTCAGACTTAGAACTGGTGGCGGGTCTAAGCGAACGTCTCGGACACGAAGATCAACCAATTCCTGTACCCGTGCTCCCGTATCGTACAAAACGGATAGCAGCGTCGCATCTCTGCGGCCTCCGGGCGTTTCCAGATCGGGCTGCGCCAGTATGAGTTGCAACGAATCGGGGGTAAGATGTTTCACCGTCGGCTTTGGTGTCTTTTTCATTGGAATGGCTAGGATCTTCTGGTAGATGACTAAACCGACAGGATGTTCCGTCTGTACATAGCGAAAAAACGCATGGATGCAAGCCAGACGTTGGTTCCGCGTAGAAATGCCGTTGTTTCTTTCCTCTTCGAGCCACTTTAGAAAGGCGAGAACAAGTGCCTCATCTACTTGCGCCAAGGTAAGCCGTTCAATCAAGAGCCCGTTCTGTTTGCAGTACGTGAGGAACAACTTAAACGTATCGCGGTAGGAAGAGATCGTATTAGGACTCATATTCCGCTGTCCCGGAAGATAAGCAGATAAATAGCGGGATAACACCTTGGCAAAGTCAGTCGGCTTCAAGATCATCGCCTCCCTTAGCGGGGATCACGTGGCCGAAAGCATGTTCCACCTTTGTCGTAATATCCGGGTAAAGCTCCGCGGTTAGTCTCAAGTATTGGGATGTATCGCTAAACGAATGGTGTCCTAAGTACGTTTTAAGGACTGGCAAATAAGCGGTTAGGTCTTTTCCTTCCAGAACCCAGCGACGCAGGCAGTGGACGGCAAACGTATGGCGGAAGTCGTGGATGCGTGGTCCCTTTCCCCACCCTCCGTGGGAAATTCGAGCCTTCCATAGGAATTTTCGAAAGTTCTTGTACACATTGTTGTGAGTGACTGCTTGTCCGTTCGGGTTCGGGAAAAAATAGACGTCCGCACCCGAAAACATATGAACCTGCTTCACATAGGTATGGCATCGCTGAAGAAGCTCATGAGAAAGGGGGACGAGCCTGTCTTTATCGAACTTCCCATCCAGAATGGTTAGCACACCGTTTTCCAAGTCCACATCCCGCATTTTAAGATGAAGGGCCTCTGAAATCCGCAGACCGCATCCGTAAAGCATACGAAATAAGAGTGGCATAATCCATTGTCTGTTGGGAACCTCGGGACGGTAATGACAAGCATCAGCTTGCCTAAAAATCGCCGCGAGTTCCTCATTGCTGAATATATATGGGATGTATCGTGGTTCCTTTGGCAAGGTGTTTTTGGGCAGTATGTAAGCTTGGATGCCAAGCCGACTCATATACAACGCTAACTGCCGGACCACCACGACTCTGTTACGGAGGGTTGCCTGGGCTTCATTTGGCCTCTTCTGGTTCCAGGCTTGAACGAGTTCTTTAGAGAGTACAGACTCGGTGTAGCCATATTCCAAACAAAATTGATCAAATTTGTACAGTGACCGGGCGCTACTGTCGTATTTGTAGCCGAGCGACTGTTTTTGGCAGATCACTTCCCGGATGTAGGTTTGGAATGGACTACTGTAGATGTATTCAGGCATGGGGGAGTACCCCCTCAGGGTTCAAGGCACACTCGCGTAGCATCTCTACATCAACTTTCAGATAAACGGCTGTCGAGTCCGAACTCACATGCCCCAATATGTCGGAGATGACAGACAAAGGAGTATTCTCTTGAAGAAGCCGGCTAGCCAGCGTATGCCGTAAAGAATGCATTCCTCTTTTCTTCTGGGGACTCATTGGGATCTTGGCTAGCTTCATGTATTTCTCAATGATCCGGTGTAGATGGTGCTCGTCTGCGAAAGGCTCAAGCGGTGCAAGATGCCGCAAAAATACAAAGGGAGAATCCACTTTCGGACGCCCGTGTTTGAGGTAGTCAATAATCGCCCAACCGACGTCCGGTAAAAGCGGCAAATGTAGCTCTCTCGAAGTCTTCGACTGCATAAGCGTGATACGATTCTCTTGCCATTTCAGATTCTCCAGCTTCAATCGTTTAAGGTCTATGGATCTTAGCCCCAGACGAGCAACGATGAGAATCATAGCATAATCCCGTTTTCCGGCTGGGTTGCCTCTGTCAATTGCCTCAAGCAGTTTCGTCACATTCTCTGGTGACCAGACGGAAGGAATACGGCTTTGCTTTCTCGCATTTATGGACGGGATGACTGCAGTCAGATCCAGCGGATGAAGCTGGTTGTTGTGAAGGAAACGAAGAAAAGAACGAAGCGCGCAAAGTTGTTGCTCGACCATCTTGTAACTGTATCCGAGTAAGGTGTTGATGTAGTCGTTCAAGCTGGCAGCGGAGATAGCCGCACAGTCTGAAATCCCCTTAGATTCCAAGAAGCTCAAAAATTTTTCAGTGGCCTTCCTGTAATGTTGCTGTGTTGCTCTTGAATAGTCCTTCCTTTCGCAGTGCATGCAGTAGCGTTGGAGCATTTCTTCGTACGCCATACTTTGTAATAACTTTTTCTGCTTGTAATATCGGCGTAGAATGCAGCCATGCAGTTGGTAATCTCCAAGCATTCTAACTACCCGGAAGACATTGATGATGGACTGTGTAAGGTTCCCGGCTTTCTCGAGTTCGAAATAATTGTACTCCCGTTCGAGAAAGCGAAGTCCGGCCTCCTCGGAAAAGTGATGAATGCTTTCCGACTCCAAATAGCTGGCAATTCGTCGCCACATCGATCTGTAATACTTGATCGTCTGCTCGTTGTAATGCAGACGGTACAGTTCTTTCTCGAGACAGGTCGTTAACTCTCGAAAAGGTAGGATTTCCATGATGATACCCCCGAAATGTGTAGTGAGAAGGTTCTTCTCCTACTAAACATTTCGGATATTATGCAAAGTAATCTGGAACAAATCCCTTTACTACCAGAGGCTTGTGGGGTTTACTTTGCATAACGAGTTACTTCTCATAAGGGGGCTTATGCAAAGCTTTGCATAATCCGCCCTGGGGGGTGCCAGAGTCTACCTCGTGGTATTTTCCTTCTTCCATGTACCCTGCCTTCAGCCATTTCCAGATCATGTCTAACACTGTTCCATCCGCTATATATTTCGTAAGCACTCGCATAAGACTCTTGTGCGAAATGTTATCGAAAAAGCCCTTGATATCGCAGTCGTAAATGTAATTGTGATCTGTCTCGACGTTCCATAGGATGATCTGTGCTACCCGTTTCGCCCCATAGTTGGGTCGGTATCCGCATGACCAACGATGGAAGATGAGTTCTTCACACTTTGGTTGAAGAACGTTGACAATGGCTTGCTGTACGATCCGATCTTCGATATTGGGTATACCTAGCGGTCGCAATTTCCCGTTCTTCTTGGGTATATACCGTCTGCGCACGGGAGATGGGACATACTCCTTCGCCCTCAGCTTGTTCAGGAGACTGGCAAGATTGTCCTTCAGTTTCCTCCCGTACGTTTCCAGTGTTACTCCGTCGATGCCTCCGGCTCCTTTATTTGCCTTGACTTGTTCCCACGCTTCATAAAGTCGCCTCTCGAACAAAATCTGCCCGTAGATGCTGTGCCACTTTAGCTTCAACTCTTGATTCATGTCTATCTCCCACCTTTCATTGCGCCCATTCCGTTCGTTCTTACCGCAGTATCGTTACGGTTGTTCGACGCTACATTCAAGTGTTCGTTCACGAGGTCGTTCCCCTTCCGTTCAGCAGACGTTTGGTCGCCTGCCTACTTCCGTACTATGAGAACGTCTGAATTCTCTGACATGAGTATCACTTCGGCGAAGCCTTATAGATACCCATCCTTTGCAGGGAGGACAGAGAACCTCACGGGGTCATCGTATCTTCCTTCTGAACATACCCAGCACCTTCACATGATAAGTCACTGTTGCTCGTCTGGCTCTTGGGGCAACAGTTTGCCGTGTAGCAGGCTTCCCGTTATTTACGCACAGTCGCCGACTTACCCCGCCGCTGCGTGCTTCACGCTTTCGCATTTGGGTCTGCTCATCCGCCTACGGGTCTCTCGACTATCCGCATCTCCTTCAGACAAGTACCTCGCGATTCCTGCCCTAGATTAGGCTTCTCAAGCTGTACCAGAACTCTTGAGGAAGGACTTACACCTTCGAGAAAAGTTTTCGTTCCAGGCTCTCGGCTCGTTTTTACTTTATGTATCGTTACCGCCGCCTGTAATTGATCACTCATAGCGCATAAGCGCTAGTGATACGACTGCCCGTCGCACATAAAGAAGCCCGGACATCGACGTCCGGGCTTCCTTCTTTCTTCTTATCAATCTGCCGCTAAGGCGCGAGAATGGCGGCAAGCACCTGTGCTGCCTCTTCCCGTCTCGTAATCCCCAGCGGAGCAAATACGTCTTCACCGCGTCCTTGCATCCAGCCAAGCTTCAGCATATCGGCAATCGCTTCTTGCGCCCATCCTGCTGCTTCGTCCAGATCTGACGCCGTTTTGGCCTGCCCATGGGCCGGAATCCGGTCGATATAGGCCTTGGCGCGATAGAGCATAACCGCCATCTCTTGCCGTGTAATCGAATGAGCTTCAGCCGGTCGTAAGCCGTTCCCATAGCATAGTGATGCAAGAGCTTATTCATTCTGACGCAGATGCCCTGAAAGTCGCTCACCTTGAGACGTTTCAGCTCAATGGTTTGGGGCAATTGGCCCCTCAGAAGGCTCATTCCCTTAGCATCCGCAATCTCTGCCTCTGCTTCTGTCTCCGTCTCTGCCATCTGGTGATCATGCTCCTCCGTCTCCGGAGCGCCGAACGTAATCCAATACCATTCGGAGCCTGGCAGCGTTTGCGGCAAGCCATAGTGGCGCACGCCCCGCTTCATCAGGAAAACCTCGCCGGGCGAAATATGATATTCGGTGCCATCTTCAATAATATGGACAAGTCCTTCCCTGACAACAATCAACACGTCATGAGGCAGAACACGGTCCATATGGGCCCACAATGCGGTTGTCCTGAACAAGCCAACATTGTCCACGGCGGGCACCCGATCCGTTCGGAATTTGACGGTATGCTGCATAATCAGCAACGCCTCCTCTTGTTCCATTCCAACCAAAAGAGGAATCGCCGGAACGATTCCTCCATAAGCTTATCTATTCATCCTACCATTGATACAGGTCAGCCTTCAATATGCCTTACAAGCTCACGCGCATTGGACGTTATCGCGGCATAGTTATGCGCCATAACATCGGCATGGGAGACCAGACCGCTTCCGGCACCGACCGCAATCGCACCAGCCTGTATATAAGCCGCCGCCAGCTTAGCTGTTATCCCGCCGACCGCCATGAACTTGACATGATTCAATGGCGCTAACAGCTCCTTCACATAGCTCGGGCCAAAGGACGTGCAAGGGAACAGCTTCACGTACGGCGCTCCCGCCGTTACAGCACGCACAACCTCCGTCGGCGTAAGCGCTCCGGGAATTGGGACGCTGGAGCGGGATAACGCCGCCTCAATCACTCTTTCATCCGTGTGGGGCGAGATTAGAAATTCGGCCCCTGCATCCGTCGCGCGTTCCACGTCCAGAGCGGTAATAACTGTCCCGGCGCCAATCGACATTTTCCCCTCATATTGGCCCCTCATAGAGCGAATCCCCTCCAGAGCCCCCTCCGAGTTCAACGTAATTTCGGCTGCCCGAATTCCGCCCTCATAGAGCGCCTCCATCACATTGGGCAGTCTGTCCAGCGGGACATTGCGCAGAATGGCCACAACCTTGCTTGTCTCTATCTGCTGCTGTACAGTTAACATCCCTTCATCTCCTCTTTATTCGGCACTTCGATGCTCGCTTTAAGCCTTCACCGCATATTTGTCAATAATGTCTCGATTAATCTCCACACCAATACCAGGTCCATCCGGAATCGCCACCATACCATCCTTCATCGTAATGGCATGACCAATCAGATCCGCGCGGAATGGATGGGATGATTGGTCGTATTCCAGCATAGGCTCCTCAGGGAAGAGGCCCAGCGGGGTCGGCGCCAATGACGCAATGAATTGGAGGGAGGCGGCAAGACCAACTCCAGAGCCCCATACATGCGGAACCATCATCGTATTCCAGGCTTGCGCGAGCGTCGCAATCTTCTTGCATTCCGTGAAGCCTCCCGAGGAGCAGAGGTCCGGCTGCACAATGTCAAGCGCGCCTTGCGCAATCCAGTGACGGTAGCCCATCTTGCCGAACAGATTCTCACCGGACGCAATCAATGTTCCTGTAAGATGGCGGATCGCTTTATAGCCGTCAATATCCTCAGGAGCCAGCAGCTCTTCCATAAAATACAGCTTAGACGACTCCGACTCCAGCAGCAGCCTTCTTGCCAGTCCCGTGTTATAGGCGCCATTGGCATCCGCCATGAGCCGCATTTCCGGTCCCACCGCTTCCCGGACGGAGGTGATCAAGGCCAGATCCTCGTCTATGCCGAAGCCGATCTTAAGCTTCATGGCGCGAAGACCATTCGCCTTATGCTGCAACGCCTCTGCTACGCCATCCGCGGGGTAGCTGCCCTTCGCCGTCCGGTAGAAGCCGGTCGCATACGGCATAACCTGCGTGCGGAACGTGCCGCCGAGCAGCTTGCTGACGGGAAGGCCGCAGCTTTTGCCCTTAATGTCCCACAATGCGATATCAATGCCGCTTATAGCATTCACCGCCGCGCCGCCTTGGCCGTAAGGACGAGACAGATTGTAC
Source organism: Paenibacillus sp. PL2-23 (assembly GCF_040834005.1). NCBI lineage: Bacteria > Bacillati > Bacillota > Bacilli > Caryophanales > Paenibacillaceae > Paenibacillus > Paenibacillus sp. PL2-23. The sequence goes on along the minus strand of NZ_CP162129.1, from coordinate 1,943,327 downwards.
ATTTCCTCCCAGAGCACATCCGTGTCATGAGGATCTCTTCCTATTAGAAGTGGCGCAAACGCGTGTCTAATAAAGGCGGCGGCAATCTCCGGCGGCTGGAGCCCATGGCACAGACACTCTCCCCATCCTGTAATACCGGCATCCGTCTCGATCTCCACCAGCACCGAAGAGCGCTGCTTCACCCAGCCTTGAGAGAAATAAAAAGGTTCCTCCAGCAGCGATTTCATGACGTGCACTTGAATGTTTGTTATCCGCATCCCGCATTCCCCTTTGCGTTCAATTACTTCAATTATACCCCCCTCGTTTTTTATGTCAAACATAATTTTATATATAAACGTTTGTGTTCATATTGCTTCCATATCCATCATTATGTTTTTTGGCGGCCTCTGTTAAACAATTTGTTTAGTGACAGGTACACGAACTTGTATGTTGTTGTCCTTATAGCACACGCTTATTCGCCCTGCTGGTGTCTCGAATTCTAACTGGAGAGCATCGAGCGCTTGAGGAATGTGAGGCTTGAAGCCTACCTTCGTCCAGCCCGGCTCTGCCGGAGACAGGCCCATGATATCCTCAATGAGAATCAAGATCGGAGCACTGGCCCACGGATGACATAAGCTTGTATTCCACTTATGCTCCTTGGACCAGCTCTCAAAGCAGGTAGTGGCCCCTTCCTTAATCATCGTTGCCCAGGAATTTTCATCCGTGGACGTCATCAAATCGTAAGCTAGCTCGTGTTCCCCTGCGACAGCAAGAGCTTTCAGGACAAAATATGCCATATACACGCCGCATGACAGACGCTTCTTCCGAATGAGCTCGATGACAGGCTGCTTCCCATCTGCTGGGACTAATCCGAACAACAGCGGCAATGCATTAGCATGCAGAGAGGAATGTAAGGAGCCTGCCGCATCGACAAACAATCCAGTTTCCTCATGATAGAACGCTTCGGTATAAGCCTGGCGCAAGCTTGCTAGCTTCTGCTCATCTGAACATTCGCCAAGAATTCCGCCCATTTCCATTACACTCACATGCGCTCCATAATAAAAGGCATTTAAGACATTATGACAGCCATCGCCAACCGGCTTTCTTAGATCAAAGTCGTATCCGTCTCTCAGTCCATCAGGCCAATCTACTAGATTCCATTTATCCGTGACCCGCTCCAGGAGCCCGTCACTTCTTTCATAAGCAGCGAAATGCTCTAATATTCCCAAGGCATGCGGATACATCTCACGCAGGAATTCCATATCGCCGCTCATTTTGTAGTACTTCAACAGCTGCATCGGCCACTGCAGGGAGAAATCGGCAATTTCCTGCATGTAATGTCCCGGCGCAACAGCCATTAGACCCGGGCACACCTTGGAGGAGAGGATCACATAATCCAGCAGTGCTTTACGGTATAATCTAAGATCGCCACTTAAGTAGGCCTGGGTTGGAGCAATTATCGTATTGTCTCCCAAGTACTGTCCCTTCTCGCGCGACGGACAATCCACATACCCCTCTTGAGAGCCATATTTCACCCCATTCCGACAGATTGACCAAATATTATTTAACAAAGAGTCAGAGGATTCGAAGATACACGCGTCCTCCTTCATCGGGTAATGCCTCACAATTGCTGCTATACTCGTCAAATCAATGTGTATCCCCGGTTCATAAGACAAAAGCTCTACATAACGGAACGCTTTGTAATCAAAAAACTCAAACTCGTCAACGCCACCCGACAAGGTGCATACCTCTTGATAAGTACAATTACATCTCATCTCATAACGAACAGCGCCATCGTCCTGAAGCTCTTCACCATATCGAACCTCAATTTTGCTTCCAGCCTGTCCGTTAGCAGTGAACTTCACTTGTCCCGTCACTTCTTCGCCAAAATCTATGCGGTAATGCCCCGGCGCCGCTTGTGTTATTTGAACAGGAGACTTCTCATATACCGATACAGGAGGGGTAGGCTGCAGATACAGCACATGATCGGTGGATTGGACAACAGCCTCTTCCCATGCAGAGTCGTCAAATCCGTTGGCTTTCCATTCCGGCTGCTTGAGCCGCAGGTCAAGGGGCTCTCCAAATTGTGTATCATACCCTATGATTTCACCGTGACCGTATTCTTCCGTATTCCAGCATCTCCAGGTTGAATCCGTATGCACGAATACCTCATCATCGATTCGAAGCTCCGCAATCATACCTTGCCGATTGTCTGCACTGTTATACGCTCTGCAGATTAATCCGTGATAATAGACGTGAACAGCAATTACATTGGGCCCAGGACGAAGAAGCTCCGTCACATCGTAACGATTATAATAGTAATGATCAAATGTAGACTGGGCTGGTCCTTGACCTGCCAGATGCCCATTGATATATAGCTTGTAGTAATCATCAGCTGTAATATCCAGTACAGCGCGCTTCATGCTTTTATCCAGCTCGAACGATTTCCTAATTAACCAGTGACGATTGGCTAGATCCACTCTGTGCTCTATAGCAACAGGCTTGCTCTGTTCTTTATGAAAAAGATTGTCAGGAGGGGACACCCCTTCAAACGCCTTATCCATTAACCAGCTTGCTGACCATACTTTATCCATGTTATCGCCCCTTTGGCATGATCCTTACATGCTCGAATCAAAAATGAATGTCCTTGCGTATGCCCTGAATTTCCTTTCGCTTCCACTGTCCAGGACTAATTCCTTCTACCTGCTTAAACACGCGATTAAAATGATGTATATTTTTAAAGCCTACCTCCGGTGCAATTTCTTTAAGCGTCAGTTCCGAATAGGCCAGTAATTCCTTGGCCTTCCCGATTCGGAGCTCTTTGATATACATGGAGATCGATTGGCCGCATACTCGCTTGAACATTTGTCCCATGTAATTTTTATGAAACCCGATGCGTTTCGCCATATCCGCCACTCGCAGCTCGCCCGAATAGTGATGCTGAATATATGCCTTTGTCCGTTCAACGATTACCTGTCCATCTTCCGTCCCAGACAATACCTCCATACCTAATAAGCGGCTATGACTGAAGGTCTGTGCCTCTGTTGATTTTCTATGGAGCATGTACACGATTTTCAACAAATTCAAGCTGGCCATCTCGCGAAAAAAAGGCTGTTGATGCGTTCCCTCATATTTGATCTGCTCCAGCAAAACCACCATTTCCTTGGGCACCTTCGTATGCAGTCCAGTGATTTGCTTCATCAGTTGGTTTAACCTGGTGCTGTGAATGCGGAATTTGACATCAAGTGTTTTGACAACTGATTGGTTATCATGAATAAAGCCATGTTCTACTCCAGGAGAAATAACGGCGCAATACCCTCGACTCAACGGATATGGCTCCCCTCCATATGAGAAATTAATGTCCCCATCAATCAAATAAATGATTTGATAATAGTCATGAGCGTGCACAGCCAGTTGTATACCTTTTTCGTAATCATATCGCGATACCCAGATCAACTCTATCTCCAATTTGTGCATAGGCATCCCCCCGTTCCACCAGCACAAAACCTTCCTTCAGATAAATAATGCCTTCATCCAAGCAAAGACTCCTCCCTATACAGCCTATACAATAGTAGCAGGACAACTTAACTTGATCCGCCTATAACACTGACAGGAGTGAGCTCTAGTGAACATAAGCAAGGATTTCCCTACCTATACTGACTTTAATCCACTTGTTCCGGTAAGATGTATAACCCCTCAAACAGATGGCTGCTTTCATCGTTTTTTCGACACCTCGCCAATCAGCCCTTCCGGGCGTTATGCCGCGTTGCTTCAGCTGCCGCAAGAGCAGCGACTGCCAGAGCCTGGTGAAGCGGCTCATATTGTGCTCGTTGATTTGCATACAGCCGAGGAGCGAATCGTCTCTCCAACCTACGGCTGGGAGACACAGCTGGGCGCTAACATCAACTGGGGACCTGACGACGAATTTATTTATTACAACGATGTTGATCCAGAGACGTGGCAAGAGCTGTGTGTACGTCTGAACCCGCATACCGGGGACAAAAAAATAATGAAGGGAAGTATCTACAAAATTTCCCCGGACGGCAAAACGATTATATCCGCATGCACCAAGAGAATGCGACGCACGCAGTATGGTTACGGCATCGTTGTTCCTGACGAGCATGTGCCGCGTAACTATGGCTTCCGGGATGATGACGGTTTATATACTTTGGATACAGAAACCGGCGAGAGAAAGCTGTTAGTCTCCATTCAGGATGTATTCGACCGCGCCGAGCCTGCTATCAATAAGGAAATGTACAAGCATGGCGAATGTTATGGCTTCCATTGCAAATTCAACCCGCAAGGCGATCGTATATTATTCACCATGAGATGGTTTCATACAGATGAACAGCAGCCATGGAACAAAATCGCAGAGGGTCTCCGGTTTTGGGTTGTCACCATGAATACAGACGGCAGTGACATTCGTGTCGCGGTTGGGCCGGAGCAATGGAAGAAGGGCGGTCATCATATTAACTGGTTCCCTGACGGACAGAGACTCTCTATGAATCTATGTCTGGATGACGACAAGCAGTTATCATTGGTCCAAGTCGATGCGAATGGCTCCAATATGAAGAAGATCATCGACAACATTCCCGGCTCAGGCCACCCCACCGTCCATCCGAATGGACTGCATATGGTGACGGACTCCTATGAGCAAGAGAAAGTAGCCTTCGGCGATGGAACGGTGCCTCTGCGCTTTATTGATCTGCAGTCGGGAAGGGAAGCAACAATCGTTCGAATCCCTGTCGCCAATCCGGGAACAAAGGTGACGAATGCGCTTCGCGTAGATCCTCACCCTGCTTGGACTCCAGATTATAAGCATCTTGTATTCAATGGCTTTGTAGGAGGCACCCGCCGGGTGTTCATTGCTGACATGTCCGGCTTGGTGGGAACAGACTTCTAATATGCCGGATCATCTGTATCTATATCATCAAGTGCAAGAAAGCAGCAGATTTGCAGTCTGCTGCCTTCTTGTCATTGATAATGATTAAAATCCTACCTTAAATTTCATCTTCGCGGTTGGTTTGGGGTTATTCCGCTCATACCCAGGTATGTTCGGTATGCTGGATTGCGTATCTTGAAAGAGCAGCATCTCATCGGGATCCTCAGGGATGCTTTGTTTCGGATAGCGAATCCAGTCATCCCCGTCAATCGGTGCTGTATAACCCTCATCTTTGAAGAATGTGATGAGATCCTTCTTCATTTGTTCAGTCTGCTCTAGATACATTGGATTCCCCGCTCGATTCCTTGTCTCGTCAGGGTCAACCTTAAGATCGAAGAGCCATTCCTTATCGTCAGGCGCGGAGTAAATATATTTGAAGCGATCGCTGACCGCCATGTACATACCATAGTCATTACGATGATATTGAGCGGCAATCCATTCTCTTTTCACGATGCCATTGGCGATATCAAGGAGGCTTTCACCGCTAAGCGGAGTCTCTGATTTTGTTCCTGCGGCTTGTAAGAAGGTTGGCATAATATCAACGAGAGAGACTGGCTTCTCACAACGCTGGCCCCTTGGTCCGTTGGGATCGACAACAATCAAAGGCACACGAGCACCGGAATCTAAGAAATTCCGTTTCCCCACACAGTTATAATCGCCTAACATCTCTCCGTGGTCGGACGAGAACACGATTAATGTATTCTCCAATAGTCCGTTTTCCTCCATATAGCTGAGCAGTCTTCCTATTTGATAATCAATGAAGGAGATGGTGCAATAGTAAGCTGCTTTCATCACACGCATCAAGTTGTCGTCAATCCCTTGATCGCGACCCTTATATCGATTCTGGAACCGATTCCAATACGAAATCAGCTTTTCACTCTCTTGCGGCCTTTTGGGGAGCGGCATTTCCGGTCCTCGGTACAGCTTGTTCCAAGGCGTCGGGGTCTCGAAAGGTGGATGAGGCTTAATATAGCTCGTCATGAGCATAAATGGTCGTTCTTGATCACGCTGCTTCAGGAAATCAATGCTTCGGTCCGTTACCCAGGTCGTATTATGCAGCCGTTCGGGAAGCTGAGAAGGCTGCGGAATATAGTAATATTCGCTGCGCACGCCCTGCGGGTCGTGAACATGCTCGTAACCATTTTCCTCTAGGAAGATTTTAAAATCATCTCGCGGTCCGCCTTCCTCGCTGACATCTCTCGATTCAAATCCCCATAATGTAGATGTCGGTTTATCTCTGAAATTAAAGTGCATCTTTCCTACGCCGTGCGTCTGATACCCCTGATCAGCCAGCAGCTCCATAAAGCTGCGATGCCCCTCGGGCATACGTTCATTGATAACGCAGTCGGTTCGGTGAGGAAGCTGGCCGGTATGAAGCGAGAAACGTGCCGGAACACAGACTGGACATGGACTGTATGCCCTTGTGAACGAAATTCCGCTTTCAACGAGACGATCCAACACGGGGGTCTTAATCATTGGGTTGCCGAGCGCAGCAATCGTATCGTGCCGTTGTTGGTCTGTAAATAGAAACAATATGTTCTTCTGAGTCATAGATCATACCCCTTCCGCAGTTGCTTGTTACCTATTATACGGCGCAGGTTGGAAGAGAGCTTTGGACAAACTGCATTACTTTTTGTCCTTTCTGAGTCTTTAATCGGCTGCGAGGTTCTGCATTATCGCTTTATTTAACGGAGAGGGCTTGTCGTCTAGTCATTGTAGGCGAAATTCCTACTTTTTTCTTATAGATTCTTGAGAAGTAATGAATATTGTTATATCCGACAGCATCTGCGATTTCCTGAATACTCATAGAAGTGGATAGCAGCAATTCAACCGCTTGACTGATTCGAAAATTCATCAAGTACTGATGAAGGGAAACGCCTGTAGACGTTATCACTAATTTATTGACATGGGCCGGATGAAAGTGAAATTGTTTAGCAATGGCCTCGTTAGTTAAAGGCTCGCGATAATTCTCCTCAATGAACTTGAGAATCATCTCGGTCATCTGCCACGACACGTCTCCCTCCCCGTCTGACATAATAGATTGGCGCGCAAGCAGCAGAAGTAGAGTTTTGCATAACGCACCGGCAGACTCTTCCCAGTATATTCGCTGCCCCATATATTCTTTAACAATATCCCTTAACAGGGCTTCGACACGAGCTTGGGCATGGACTATTGTCACCGGAGGGAAACCAGAAAAATCCGTAAATCCAACGGGTTGTAAGGTATGGCTCATATGAAATTGTATCCCTAAAATAATCAGAGGTTGATTGGGGTCCGAAGAGATTTGATGCTTCGTGCCGGGTCCCCAAAAACAAAGCATGCCCTTCCTCATTTTATATTCTTTATCATCAATGGAGATGGTACCGAACCCGTCTTGAATATATTGAATCTGGTAATGGGGAATGACCCTCTCACCCGTTGTGAATCCAGGGGTTAATACATTACGGGCACTGCGAAGGATGACCGGAGCTATGTCCGCTACCGAGACCAATACATCATTGCAGCTCATGAATCTCACCACTTTCTGGCTTTTGATTAACTATAAAAAACAAACACCCCGTAATCAGGGCGTTTGTACAATCTAATTGAATTCTTACTCCATCTAGCCTTTTACCGCACCTGCAGCGACACCTTTAGTCACATGTTCTTGCATGATAATGTAGAGAATTATTGTAGGCAATGTAGCTATGACTAATGCAGCCGTGAGACTTGCGTAATCAATGCTGTATTCCTCATTAAAGGATAATAATCCAATGGGAAGTGTTTTCATCGCTTCGTCAGAAATGAACACCAACGCATATACAAATTCATTCCACACGTGTAATGCAGTAAATATCGCAACCGTTGCTAATATGGGTTTGGATAAGGGAGTATAGATTTTGAAAAACACAGAATATATGTTGCAGCCGTCCATATAAGCGGCTTCATCTAATTCTTTGGGCAGTTGCAAATAAAATCCATATAATAAGAACACTGCGACCGGAAGCGAGAATGACACATAAGGAAAAAATAATGCCCCGTAAGTATTCAACAAATGCATTTTGTTTAGCATCACAAACAGGGAAATCAAAGTACTGTGAATGGGAATCATCATACCAAGTAAAAATAAAGAGAGAACAATCTTACTGCCCTTAAATGGTCTGCGCGCAAGAATAAATGCGATTAATGAAGCAGCTAGAAGCGTGGCAATAACAGTAATAATCGTAATCCACACACTGTTCAACAAATAATTCTGAATGCCATTTTCCCATGCATTCACATAATTGGATAGCTGCAGCTTTTCAGGAAATCCCCATGGGTTTGCATGAAATTCAGAATTAGTTTTCATAGAAGATATTATCATCCATACTAAAGGATAGCCAGTAATCAATGTATACACGAATAAAAAAAACAGCTTAATTACTTTCGACATATTATCCCCCTAGTACTCTACTGCTTCGCGTCTAAATAATTTGTTAAGCACTATTGCAAGCAGTACGCCTAATAAAAATAAAAATATTGAAATCGTGCTGGCATAGCCGAAATCATAAAACCTAAACGCTTGTTTGAACATATATGAGGCAATGACCTCGCTGGATCCATTGGGACCGCCATTTGTCATGATATAAATCAAATCAAAATATTTTAATGAATTAACAATACAATAAATAATGGTGAAGTTAATAACATGCCAGATTAACGGAATCTTGATTTGGAACAGCAACCTGTATTCAGAAGCTCCATCAATTTTGGCCGCCTCCAGCACATCATCTGGAACATTCTGAAGTGCAGCATAATATACGACCATATAAAACCCTATATATTGCCAACTAACAACCGCAATGATTGAATTTAACGCAGACTCAGTCTCGCCAAGCCATACACGTGTCCATTCATCTAAACCTACAGCGCTAAGCACTTGATTAAGCAGGCCGACATTAGGATCATAAATCAATCCCCATAGCACACCTACAACTGAAGTCGAGAGAACGACAGGCAAGAAAAAGACTGTTTTAAAAAAACGAATGCCTCTTTTAATCTGTCTGCTTAACAATACTGCTAATAGCAGCCCTACTGGCAGTTGAATAACTAGAGCCCAGAAAGTCAGTAAGCCTGAATTCATAAGCGTCTTATATATAACTGCATCTTTCGTTAAATTAAAATAATTATCAAAACCTATAAATTCCTTATCGGAAACGCCGTCCCATTGGAAGATACTATAATAGAAGCTGTAAATAATAGGTATGATCATGAAGATAAGATAAATCAGCATAGCCGGAGACATAAATACAATACGATTGATCCATCCCTTTACTCCTTTTTCCATGAAACCTTCTCCTTATGAGTAAATAGGGAGTCACCCTGCGGTGACCCCTATTTTCAATTAATGAATTATTTTACTTTCGACAATTCTGCTTTCACATCCAAGCTTGGATCCCCAGCAATAGCTGAAACAGCATTTAATAATAATTCTGCTTTCTTAGGTCCAAGTGCTTGATCATAAAACGGAAAATATCCCGTAGGCGTGGAACCTGCAAACTTCAAATACGAATAGGATACAGGATCAAGCTTATCCTCTGAAGGATTGGTCTTAACGGGTGAAGGTTCACCCATGGTTTCAATGAATTTGGTTCTTTCTTCCGTTCCTAATAAGAAGGCCAAAAATTTGTATGCTGCATCTAAGTCTGCTGTATTAGAAACAGCGTAGCCGGTGCCAAAACCGCCATGCACATGATTGGGCTCCCCAGCTCCACCGTCTATAACAGGGAACATCGTATAACCGACTTCAAAATTCGAATTTTTCTTCAGGTTGCCTAAAGACCAGTCACCCATCAAGTACATGCCGGATTTTCCAGACGTAAATTCTGCTTCGGCTGCTTCGTTATCCACGCCTAAAAATCCATTTGTAAAGCTGCCATTCTGAACTAACTCTTGAAGCTTTGCTCCTGCCTGAATAAAGCTTTCTTGGGTAAAGTCCCCTTCACCAGCGATAGCCTTCTGGAAAGGCTCGTTGCCTCCAATACGATTGGACAGATAGGAGAACCAATGAAGTACAGGCCAACGTCTTTTACCTGCTAATGAAATTGGGGTCACATCATTTTCTTTCAACACCTTAACTACTGCTTCTAATTCTTCCATGGTAGTTGGCGGTTGCAGATTATACTGAGCAAAAATATCTTTGTTGTACCAGAGTATGACATTGTTGATGGCGTTAGGAAGACCATACACCTTACCATCGTAACTTGATCTATCCAGTGCCCCTGGCATCAAGCTGTTCTTAAATGACTCATCTTTGTTGATATGATCCGTTAAGTCAGCGACTACATTAGCGTCAACAAACAGCTTAAATGAATCCCCCGACCAATAATGAAAAATGTCAGGCATTTGGTTAGAAGCCATAGACACTTTCATTTTAGTTTTTAATGATTCACCATCCATATGCTCTGCTTTTACAACAATTTCATTCTGACTGGCATTAAACGCATCAACGCTGCTCTGAATTGCTTCTTTTTTGGCCCCTGCCTCTGGTGTCCAGAACAACAATTCAATCTTTTCTTTTTCTTCACCTTGATTTTCAGTCTTGTTGTTTGAATTGCTGGATGACTCACTGTTGCTTGGGGTATTATTCCCACATGCAGCAACCAAGAACACTGAAAGCACAAGAATGACATAAAAAAATTTCTTCATTGTAGAACCTCCCTTTTATTTCTTACACATTTAGTTTAAGCAATTGAAACCGCTCTCACAATGACACAACACTCAGTAAAAATGCCACAATTCTCATATCTCATCAAATATTACGAAATAACTTTCTAAATTCGTTTGGCGTTTTTTGCTCATGCTCTTGAAAAATTCTGTTAAAGTATCTGCTAGTCTGATAACCGACTGCTTCAGCCACCTCATAGATTTTCATATCTGTCTGAGCCAAAAGCTCCTTTGCTTTATAGAGTCTGATCTTCAGTATAAATTCGCTAAAGAGCTCACCTGTTTCAGCCTTGAACAGACCGCTCAAATAGTTCGGGTTCATATGGACGAGCTCGGAAATTTCCTTTAGAGTTAGCTGCTTGTCCAAATGCTCCATGACATACTCCGTAATGTATTGAATGATTCTGTTTTTACTTGTATGAATAGGCTGTAAAGTACCTGCGTGCTGCTCGACGAGTTTTAGGTTCGTTTTCATTTTTTTTAATTCAGAGAATTTTGTAATCGCTTTCTGAACAGACTCATACAGAACCTTGGGGTTCACTGGTTTTAAGATATAATCAAACACACCATAAGCAATAGATTTCTGGGCATATTCAAACTCCGCATGACCTGTCAACACAATCGTCATACACTCCTTGTTAGATTGATTCAATATTTCTAACAGAGATATCCCATCCATCTCGGGCATTTTAATATCGGTAATTAATAAATTGATTTCTTTCTCTTCAAATTTATCCAGAGCTTCTATTCCGTTTTCCGCTGTATCAACGATTATTTCGCTTCCAAAATAATTGAGCAGAGCCTTTACCACTCCATTCCTCGTTAAATCCTCATCTTCCACGACCAAAATTTTTATTTGCTCCCGCATGTAACCCTCACCTTATTCATTTAAATTTAATTAACGGCATTACAATGGAGACACAAGTTCCCTCATCCGCTTTACTATTGATTTCCAAGCCATATCGATGCCCATAAAGCGACTGCAATCGATGATGAACATTTGTTAAGCCAATTCCCGATTCACCATTAAACAAATTGATGTTGGTAGCATATAAGCTTGATCGGATCTGTGCTAATTTATCCTCGTTTATTCCCTTGCCGTTATCATGAATTTTTATAACAAGAAGTTCCTCTGGCTCTGCATCTTCCTTGAGTTCAGCATTTTGTTTTTCAATGATTATGGTCAGAATACTTTGCTTACGCATGGGTTCAATACCATATTTTATTGCGTTTTCTATAATGGGCTGCAATATTAGCTTTGGAATGATGCATTCTGATACCTCTGGATCTTGAATAAGATTGAATTCCAGCCTTTTAATGCGTAACTGCATAATTCTCAAATAGCTTCGAAGGTGATCTACCTCATCTTTTAAAGCAACCCATTCTGGCGCTTTTATTGAATATCTAAACAGCTGTGACAAATCTACAATAATGTCAGCCGAATCGTCTTGTCCTTTTTCTCTTAACATCCAATTTATAACTTCAAGCGTGTTGTACAAAAAATGTGGATGAATTTGAGCATGTAACGCTTTTAGCTCTGATTGACTTCTGTAAATTTCCTTTTCATATACGGTATGAATTAACTGATCAATATCTGCAGCCATCTTGTTGTATGATTGATTTAATTCATTGACTTCTTTGTTGAAATAGATCTTGTCGTTAATCATTGGCTTTCCGTTTCTTGCTTTGTGCATAATTTTCCTTATACTATAAAGTGATTGAATCATCTTAGATGAAAGAATCAGTGAAAGGATAATCAGCAGCACCCCTGTCACTAAACCTGACCATAACAATGATTTCTTAAGCGCATGTATCGCAGCAGTAATTTGATCCATAGGTGTAAGAATGACCAAGCTCCAGCCTGTCATATTCGAAGATTTAATTACAGGCTTGTAGCTTCGATTTCGAATAAGTACAGTTTCCTTCCCCTTAAGATCCTCCATTTCGATGGATGAGATGGGTTCCATCGACGTATACACTAATCTATCTTGCTGATCGAAGAGGAGCAATAGCTCTTCAGATGATTGCTCCGTACGAACCTGCGTTAGCACGGTATTGAATGTGCGAACAACCAGGTATCCAGCAAACTGGCCATTATGCTGTAATCTAATCCTTCTGACAGACAACAAATAATTGGAGTCTAGGGGATCTGCTCCAAGCCAGATGGCCTCTCCTGCGCTTTGCTTTAATTGATTGTAAGCGGTACTACCTATTCGAGCCTGGAGTGCAAGCGATTCAACGGGATATAACGATCCTTTCTCCGAGTAGATATCGATAGAATGAATATTTTGGGAAAATGCTGTGTATTCAATAATAATGGGTCTTACATTTAATTTGTCTGAAATGCCGATTTCGGCGTTTTGGCTAGCTTGTTCAAGAATGTCCTGCACTCTAGAATCCATAGTAAATTGCAATGATATCGTATTCGTTTCTCCAAATAATGCTTCCACATGCTTCTGAGTTTGCGCAGCACTGTTCTCCACTATTCTAACGGTATTCCTCTCAATGATGGGCAGGGTAGTATGATAGGTCAACCATCCAGCTATCCAAAGAATTAATATCATTATAAAAACAAAGCACATAAATAATTGAACTCTTGTTCTCGTCAAACCAAGCTTGGTTAGAATATTATAAATTTTTAGTTGCTTTGTATTCATAGCGCCTGCCTCCATTGCACCATATAGATGAATGTCAAAAAATCCACTGTAGAAGTGGATTTTTTGACATGTCTTGCTAAGACTCACTATTAAGCTTATTCTAACCCTTTACCACATTTAAAATAAGTGTTTGGTATTGTTCTGAGCTTGTTCCTACCATAATCTTGAATTCGCCCGGTTCTACAACAGTTTCGAACGCTTCATTTGTAAAACTAAGCATAGAGGGCTCGATCTCAAACGTTACGGTTTTTGTTTCACCAGGTTGAAGTGAAATTCGTTTAAAGCCTTTCAGCTCCTTATTCGGTCTAGTTACGGAACTAACCAAATCCGTTATATACATTTGAACGATTTCGTCTCCTGCTAGCTCTCCAGTGTTGGTTACATCTACAGCTACAGCTGTAGAATTTGATGATGTGATGTGGTTAGCTGTGAGGGTGGGATTGCTGTATTGAAATGTAGTATAGCTTAGGCCCGTACCAAAAGCGAACAATGGGCCGTCTTTTTGGTCAAACAAGTACTTTTTGAAAAGCCCCGTAGGTTTTTGAGAATAATATACAGGTAATTGTCCAACTGAACGAGGGAAAGTAATAGGTAATTTGCCGCTTGGATTCACATGACCAAACAATACGTCAGCTATAGCATTGCCAGTCTCTTCCCCAAGATACCATCCCTCCAAAATGGCGGGTACCTGTTCAGCTACATAGTTAATGGACAACGGAGTTCCATTAAGAAGAACAACAACAGTAGGCGTGCCCGTTTCAACAATTCTTCTTATTAATTCGTTTTGGTCTCCAGCTAAATTCAAATCAGCTCGATCTCCTCGATCGTCTCCGACAAAGATAGCCTCTCTGCTCGTTAAGGTATTACCTCCTACACAAACTACAGCTACATCACAGTCTTGAGCAGCTTTAACCGCCTCTTCAAGCAAGTGATGGTTGTCCTCCATGGTGCACAATTGCGGATTGTGAACCCGTTTATCAAGCTCACTTTCGCCGCTAATATCCGTTTCATAGGTTATCTTACAGCCGTGAGCATAAACAATTTCCATTTCACCTTGGAATTTCTGCTCAATACCTTTAAGTACACTAATGCCTTTGTTAGGAATGGTGCTATAGGTACCTGTACAGACGGGGTCCGCATTGGGGCCAATAACAGCTAGCTTTTTAATTTTGTTCTTATTTAACGGCAATAGACCGCCTTCATTTTTAAGCAATGTAATGGCTTTATCTGCCGCTTCCTTTGCTATACTCCTATGTTCGGGACAATTAATAATCTGCTGTGCGTGTTCCGTGTCTGCATAAGGGTTTTCAAATAATCCCAATTGGAATTTCAATCGCAAAATTCTAGCAACTGCAAGATCTAATAATTCCTCCAATTCAGGCTTCTCCGTTATAGCCTCGATGAGATGTATATAACACGCGCCGCCCGGCAGGTCCATATCTAATCCGGCATATAAGGCCTTTACTGCAGCCTCTGTTTGGTTGTTAACAATATGAAATAAAACATCAAGTCTTGAACTATCCGAATAATCGGAAACAACAATACCTTGAAATCCCCATTCCTCTCGCAGCAGCTCTGTGAGCAGATATCTGCTGCTGTGGCAAGGCACACCATCAATTTCATTATGCGAAGGCATCATTCCTAATGCGCCAGCCTCTTCAACCACGGCTTTAAACGGCGGCAATATTTGATCCCTGAGCATTCTAGGCGGTATATGACTTGGCGCAAAATTCCGCCCTCCGTCTGACTGCGCATATCCTGCAAAATGCTTCGGAGCTGCAATCACATGTTTTTGAAGCCCCTTCACAGCTGCTACTCCCATACGTGTTACTAGAAACGTATCTTCTCCATAGGTTTCTTCTGTTCTTCCCCATCGCGGGTCTCTCGCAAGATCAAGTACAGGTGTATGCGCTTCATGTCCTCCTCTAGCCCTGGCCTCCTTGCCTATTGCACTAAATACACGTTCAACTAGCTCCGTATCCCATGTACTAGCCATCGCAATGGGGACGGGAAAACATGTAGCTTCTTTAGCCAAATGTCCATGAAGGCATTCTTCTTGAGCCATCACTGGAATACCTAGACGGGTTTGATTAACAAAATAGTTTTGCATTGCATTTAGCTTTTTTATTCTTGTAGCAATTGTATCCCCTTTGAAGGGCATTTGAATAGCACCGGCCCCATGCTGAAAAATGTCTTCTTCAAAAGGCAGCTCACCGGCTCCATTGTCACTCAATAAACGTTCTTCAAATGCTTCGGAAACTTTTCCTAAAGAAAGAGTTTGGGCCACTTTTTCCTTTAAGGTCATTCTAGCTATTAAATCTTCAACTCGCGCTTCAATAGGCAGAGATGAGTTTTTGTATGCTTCCATCTAATTGCGCCTCCTAATATATAAATCTTACTTCATGAAATTCATGATCTCATTTAGAATATTAACTTAGGCATTATATTTTTTCATTTGATATCTTATACTGATTATAGAAATATTATTATTATCTTAGTCAATGAAGTGAGACGGGAGAGGGATGACTTCATGTATGAAAACCATTCATCATCATATTTCAACTGAACAAATAAACCCCCGAATACTTACAGCCATTTATTTTAATGGCACACAACGCGAGAAGGCTTCTCGTTTGAAAAATAGATTTGTTTACGATTATGAGCTGGAATTTTATACGGCAAGTGAAGGGGCTATCGAGTTGAACGGCACCCTTTACCCTGTTAAAAAAAATGACATTGTATTTAGACGACCAAGGGATCTCAACCAATCTATAATGCCTTATGCATGCCACTTGGTCGTGTTCGACATGTTAAATAGTACAGACAAAAGGGATGACGAATACACCGTTGGAGAAATGCAAGAGGTGTATCAGCCCTATTATGTTAATCCATTGCTTGACTCCATTCCAACGATAATCAGCCCTCCATTTCCGAAAAGGTATGAATACTGGTTTGAGTGTATTGCCAATGAATTTATTAAACAAAACGCTGGATCCCACTTGCTAATGAAATCTATCGTCCTTCAAATCATTCATCAGTTGTACATGGATCATATTGCTCAAAACTCAAATCAAGATGTCCCATCCTCGGCTCATTCCAAAACGATTGCGAACACAATAGCTTATATTAAAAACAATCTGGACGAGCAATGGAATTTAGCGAAATTAGCTCAAATTGCTGGGCTAAGCCCTTCTTATTTCCACTCTATCTTCACTAAAGCGATGCAACAAACGCCTAATGATTATATTGTTGAATTAAGATTGGAGAAAGCAAAAAGAATGCTGCTCACTACTGATGCCAGCATTCTAGATGTTGCTATGCTTTGCGGATTTGGAAGCGGTGCTTATTTTGGCTTCTTATTCAAGAAAAAAACAGGGGTGTCACCTGTACATTTTCGAAAAATATACAGCACCCCCTATTTTTAAACGATTGCGACTTCAGAGCTCTTGATACGGAGTATCCGAGCGTGGAACTTTTGCAGCGATTAAAATAGAGCCCTCGGATTTATTCCGAGGGCTCACTCTCAACCGTAAACTGAATGGCGGCAGTATCAATGAAGCTACGATATGACGCCCCGTTTTGTACATGATTTAAATCAAATCAGTTCTGATTCTTGGAGTAATCGCTCAACAATTGTTGCAACCTCGGCTCTTGTCATATAATCCTTTGGCGCAAGCTTCATATTGCTTTTTCCCGAAATAATATTAGCTTGCACGCTATCTGCAATGCCAATTATTGCCCATGTGGATGCATCTGAGGCATCTTGAAACGGACTAAGAATTGTATTAGTTGATTGTGTAGGAGTTTCAGCTTTCAAATCTGTCATCAACATTGCTCTTGAAATAATGACAATCGCTTGTTCTCGTGTAATCCTGTCATTTGGACGAAAAGTTTCATCTTCAAATCCATTGATTAGGTTGTACGAATAAGCTGTGTTTATGGCACTACTGTACCAATCTGTTGTCTTCACATCTGAGAATGTGTCTGTTCCATTCTCTTGCTTCAAACCCAAACTTCTTACAATGATTGCTACAAACTCGGCTCGAGTGATATCTCTGTTAGGGCTGAACATTTCGTTTCCTGTTCCTTGAATAATCATACGAGAGCCCATATTATTAATTGCATCCATCGCCCAGTGGCTCTTTACATCCTTAAATCCTCGCGGGTGTGATACAACAGAGTATGTGCTATTCGTCAAACTCTTAATTTGAGCGTATGACTTGCTATCAATGCTAATGAACTTGGTAGGCACATGACGAACCGACCCATCCGGTTCAACAACCACACCTGTCATTATTTGATTGGGATCGATTCCTTCCGGAATCGCAATGGTGCGTTCCACATAAGAATTGAACTTCGAAATTTCCTCTGTACGGTCATTGTAAACGGCATATACTTTGAAATTTACAGGCGGCGCTACAATAGTGAATCCGCTTTTAGATGCCGCATCTCCAACCACTTGAACAATACCGTCTGTAGGCATTGCAATTTCTATTTTAACCTTGATATCTTCCAAAGCCACCTGCATTCCAAATCGCTCCGAGATGGCCTTAATATTTATTTGCTGCGCTGGCAGCGTATATGCAGCATTTTCAGTACGAACTTCTACTACTGCTTGCTTGGACTCCATATTTTTAATCAAGCGCCCATTTAATTCTCCGATAACAACTTCACTTTCTGTTTCAACCGGAATCACAAGGATTGCCCGCTCCCCTTCTGCTTCAAGGCGTTTTTGCAATTTTTCCTCATCCACTACAACCGTTGTTACACGTTGCCCATCAACTTTTTCGATCGTAGCAATACCTATATTTACTATTTTTCCGTTAACTAGTACCTCAACATTAGTTTGATGATCTTCTGTAGATGATAAAGGTTGCAGAGGAAAGGCTGGAGCATTCGGCAAGTTCACGACTTGTGTAATCCTAAATGCCACATTCGTCAAATTATCCGCTGATATCGTAATCGTTTCGGTGTAAGTTCCTGCCGATAAGTTATCCTTTGCTCTCACCATAAAAGTGGTAGTCGCGCCGCTATTTAACGTCTCACTAGGCTGCGTGATTACAAAATCAGTGCCGGTAACGGCTGTTTTAAGATTCGCTAAATTTCCGGTACCGTTGTTATAAACTTGGATAGTGATACTCTCCTGCGAACCTGATTGGTAACCTTGAGTTAGCGCTGTTGCGGTTTGATCCGTTATGGTAGCTATATCGTAGGTTGGTACCACGTAATCTAGTGGTGCATAAACTAGTATATCCCTGTAGCTAAATTCGTGATATCCATTAAGTCCAGCAGGAAGGATATCTTCATCTAACATCAATTCACTTCTACTAAACATCGGTAATGCCCAGTCCTTTAATGAAGCTTCAACTCCACCACCTGTGATTTGTTGCCATGTCCATTCTTTTTCTCCCAAGATGTACGGTATTACGAAATCATACCCACTTTTCAGGCTCACACCTTCTTCCGTTTTATATGACCATAAGTCAACATTTGTGAAGCGACGGCTCAAGTCAGCAAGCCTGGCTAATGCCCACAAGTTATTCACCGTGTAGCTAACTGATTTTGTTCTTCTTAACTCTTCTGGTTGGCTGCCATCAGGCGCAATATGTGTTTCTATACGTTTTATCATAGTATCTTTTATCAATGCTTCAGCTTCATTCACTTTTCCTAGATAAATCATAAGACCTGCAACTTGATAATCATAGTTAGTAGCATGATTATTTGTTCTAGTACTTGCTCCAATTCCAAACTCACTTGTTCTCAACCAATTTAAATACTCATTAAACCAATCGTTCATTGCTGCCAGCTCACTCTCAGCCAACAGATTGTTTTTCACCAACATTTGAACGGTTGTAATAACGTTTCCGATAATAGTCCATTCAATAATACCAAACATGGTTCCACTTACTTTACCTGGTATAGCTTGACCAAAGTTCACATTAGGATTCACTTTCGTTTCTTCATTAATAAACCAAACCTGAACAATTTCTTTGGCCTTATTTATATATTTTTGATCTTCTGTGAAATAATACGCCAATGTCAATGTATCCAATGATGTAAACATTTCTCGCAAGCGTGTGTAATCAGAGACCGAACCTCTGGTCATAGGATTAACTAGTCCGTCTTTATGAATCCATGGCATACCGTTTTCTGTATCTGGGTTTGGCCACCAGTATGGTGCAATACTATAGTAATCATGGATATCACCACTTGCTGGTATAAGTGTTTTATTCGTTACAGGGTCAATCTCCTTTGCCAGCTCTACATCTGCCTCAAGAATCAAAGCTTCAAAAGCTTCTTTATAGGTAGGATTGTTTAATTCAATTTCGTTTTTAGCTAGGCTTAACCTTTCTTCATTTAAATAAGTCAAGCTCTTCTCGTTTGGAACCTTATCTTTATTGATATCTAAAGGTGCATACGCCAGTATATCCCTGTAGTTAAATTCGTGATATCCATTAAGTCCAGCAGGAAGGATATCTTCACCTAACATCAATTCACTTCTACTAAACATCGGTAATGCCCAGTCCTTTAATGAAGCTTCAACTCCACCACCTGTAATTTGTTGCCATGTCCATTCTTTTTCTCCCAAGATGTACGGTATTACGAAATCATACCCACTTTTCAGGCTCACACCTTCTTCCGTTTTATATGACCATAAGTCAACATTTGTGAAGCGACGGCTCAAGTCAGCAAGCCTGGCTAATGCCCATAAGTTATTAACCGTGTAACTAACTGATTTTGTTCTTTTTAATTCTTCCGGTTGGCTGCCATCAGGCGCAATATGTGTTTCTATACGTTTTATCATAGTATCTTTTATCAATGCTTCAGCTTCATTCACTTTTCCTAGATAAATCATAAGACCTGCAACTTGATAATCATAGTTAGTAGCATGATTATTTGTTCTAGTACTTGCTCCAATTCCAAACTCACTTGTTCTCAACCAATTTAAATACTCATTAAACCAATCGTTCATTGCTGCCAGCTCACTCTCAGCCAACAGATTGTTTTTCACCAACATTTGAACGGTTGTAATAACGTTTCCGATAATAGTCCATTCAATAATACCAAACATGGTTCCACTTACTTTACCTGGTATAGCTTGACCAAAGTTCACATTAGGATTCACTTTCGTTTCTTCATTAATAAACCAAACCTGAACAATTTCTTTGGCCTTATTTATATATTTTTGATCTTCTGTGAAATAATACGCCAATGTCAATGTATCCAATGATGTAAACATTTCTCTCAACCGCTTCCAATCAGTTTCAGGACCTGCAGCTATTGGATTGAATTGACCATCTTTATAAATCCATGGCAGTCCATTCTCTTTCGTGGGATCTGGCCAGTGGTAAGGTGATATACTATAGTAATCATGGATGTCACCACTTGCCGGTAAGAGCGTTTTATTCGTTACAGGATCAATCTCCTTTGCCAGCTCTACATCTGCCTCAAGAATCAAAGCATCAAAAGCTTCTTTATAGGTAGGATTATTTAATTCAATTTCGTTTTTAGCTAGGTTTAACCTTTCTTCGTTTAAATAAACTAAGCTATTTCCATCTCCTATTGGTGTATCTTCACCAATAATTGTTATATCAAATTCTTTCACTGCACTCTTTCCATTAAGAGTTCCAGCTACAATTAATGTAGCCTTTTGATTAAGCTCTGTACGGGTAATAGTTACTTGTCCTGTCTCATTGTTAACAGCTGCTGCTGTATTATCAGAAGTCCAACTAAATGCCGTATCCCTCGTTCCTTTCAAGGGTACTATAAAGTTGTCTTTTATCCCCCACATATTTTCTATAGTAATCTCATCTAAATCAGATTGTATTTTTAATTCCTCTGTTGTAGGTACTGATGCTTTCATTGAGTACAATCTGATACCTACATCAAATTTAGTCTTATCAGCTAAAATCCAGTACATTGAATAAACCTGTTGCATATCCATAGCATTCACAAGAGGATATTCCTTTAGTTCATCACCATTGATGCCAACATATATTTTATCTTCAACTGTATCTACAACAATCTTAGCCGTAGCCTTCTCCCCAACCGCCACAGTTTTAAGTGTCTCATACTTATCGACATTTTTTACATTTACCAAATTATCTTGATGTTGAAAAGATAAAACATTGCTAACGGTTCCTTCTGCACTCTTTGCTGCAAGATTAAATTGGGCTCTTCCTTTACCACCATCTGTACTGCTATTAGCAAATTCCAACTCAATTGTGACAACTCCTGTTGCGTCATTACTAAATAGTCTTTCTAAAGAAATCGTTTTGCTATTCCCATCATTACGGTACAGTTCCATATAATTTTCTGTATAGCTTATATTATTTTTTGTTTTCCAGTCACTTGATAGTTGGCCCGCTACATTCGCATAGCTTTCATCAAATAACACCTTCACAGATGCGTCTGCCACACCATTCAACTCCTGAGATGTGTTTGCATATGTGTAACCGCTAGTCGATGAGATTAAGCTAATGCACACACACGTCGCTATAAAAACCGATAATGCTCTTTTCAGCAATTTCAGCATTTTAAATCCAAACATAAGTTATATTCCCTCCCAGTTAACTTTTTATCAATACCATTGCCGCAACTCTACAGGACCTATGAGTCCGGATGGCTCTTGCTGCCTATAGATAGAGAAACGGTCCCGCACCTGTTTCACCAGTGTATTCGTCACCTCCACCACCACCTTGTTGCTCCCTGCTTGAAGAAGAGACGTCACGTCAAACCGATAGGGAGGGCAAATTCGAGTCCCGGCATGATGGCCGTTGACCCAAAGCTCTGCCGTTTCGTAGACAGCACCCAGATCGAGCACAACTGCAGCTCCGACATTCTCCAATTGGAGCACCGTTTCGTAACGGAAGGTACCGCTAAACCTTGGTAAATATTCAGGAACCGCAAGGTTGATCAGCTGTAGTAACATGCAATAAGGCTTAAAGTCAGGATATTGAATGGCTTCCGCTATGCTGATCTCCCATTCCGATAAAATCGTCTGCTTCAGTATCGTGCCGTGCATTTCTCTAAGTGGCAAGCTCCGCTTCACGATATCAGAGGATTCATCCCAAATGAAGACGTTGGACTCGTAAGGCTCAAGATGCAGCGGAATGCGGCTCCCTTGCTCTACCCGACTACATGGATATTTTCTTACCTCATTGGCAAAGGCATCATACTGGTACACGGCTCCCCTTAAGTTAATATCCACTTGGGCATGAATGGCCTCATAAGGATGCTCATTGAACAGCATGAGGAACCGAGAGTTGCTTCTTTGATAGAGGTATGCCCGCAGATCAGGCTGAAAGCTGTCCAGCTTCAGAAGAGGGGTAAACCGTTGTTGAATCTGATCTACTAGCGAATCTAAAGGTACCGTGCACTGATTCGCATGTCTAGCTATAAACTCGAGCACGCCTTGAACGTCTTTGCCATCGCTCGACCTCACAGGAAGCCCCTCCACGAAATAGATAGTTAGACCCGCCTGCAACGCTTCGTAAAGAGAATGTAGTAGTCGGCTAGGCAATGCCTCGGCATAGGGAATAATAAGATAATCAAATCGTTCGGCGTGAACGAGAAGCTGATTGTTGGATACCATCATCCTCTCTAGTAGTAGATCAGCGGGCACGACATCACAATCGATCTGTCGCTCCAGCAGCTGCCTTACTGGCTTCTGAAATAGCATAGCTTCTCCAGACCATTCTGCTTCCGCATGGTACAACACTGCTGCACTGGCGATATGAGTGCCTCCATTCAACAGATGGGAAAGACGATTCATATACTCCATCAGCAGCTTAAAGTGTCGATACTGTGGGTTGTTGCCTTGCGCATAGAAGTGCGGCGGACAATCGCGGTCCGGGAATGGTTTGGGCGAAAACGCATGCGGGATGAAATGGTTAACTCCGCGGACAAGCATATGATCGGTTAGCCATTTCATCAGTTTCAGCCCTTCTACCCACCCGTAGGCGCCGAAGATTTCACATACCGTTCTGCCCTTCTTCTTCGCATCCAGATGACCTAAGGAGGACGCCATCTTGGCCAAACCAAAATGATAAAACTCACCATCCCCCGCGCCGGTAGCGATGCGGAAGTCGCGTGTCATGCCGGGAATGATCTGCTGCAGGACCACATCAACACCTGACATGTCCTGATCCCATATTGCGCGGTAGAAATGCCCGACACCCATGCCCAGCCTGGTGTGCACGTTGTTATCCTCGATGACATGGCCGATATACTCTACCCCCCTCGATCGACACCAATCCCCTAAGCGCTTGGTGAAATTGACGGCATAGCGCTTGGTGAGCACATCCATATATTGAAAACGCAGAGTCGAGGATCGGATACCTGACGGATACCACAATAGCGGCAGTTGGGTGAGCACGTCCTCTCCCGGCGCTTGCTGCTGCAGCAGGCCAAGCATGTCCTTGCACCATGGCAGGATCATTGAGGTGCTTCCGATGATATCTTCAAAGGACAAGCTGTTCCCGAATCTTGGCTCATCACTGAAAAATCCGGCGAATGTGTTCCCAAACTTGTTGTGCCAGCGTTCATAATGAGGCTCATACACAGTCTGTACAAGCACATTGACGGCTTCGGGCTCCAGCGGATTGAGATGATACCGCAGCCTTTCATGACCGCCTTCGTTCGTCAGCTTGAGAAGGAATATTCGCCAATGCCCCTCTGGAACATCCCAATACATCACCCCGTCATGATTTCGCTCGCCGATGCTTACCAATGAGCCCAGTTCATTCGTGTCCGTCAGCCGCTCTGCGGCGACGATTCCCACCAGCTCTTCCTTGTCTCGAACATGTTCCCCTACAAGCAGTGACGCTCCCTGCATCGGACCCATCACATCTATGTGAACCTCGGTAAGATATCGATTCCTCAAGTGCGGGAACTCCTCTTTCATTCGACCAACGGCATAGCCCGTAGGAAAGTGAGAGTCATCGAACACCCACACCTTCATGCCGTGCTCCTCGGCTTCTTGCAGGATGATCTCCAGATCTCTCCACCAGCCGGGTCCAACGAAATCGGGATGCGTTCTGGATTCTACACATACAGCACGTATACCGCTGTCACGTATTTTTCGCAATTCCGACCGCAGTACCGATTCCTCTTGCCCTTGCTGCCAGAAAAACGGTAGGATATAGTTCCCTTCCTGCCCAGATAAATTTTCAAGCAATCGTGTGTCCATGGGTTCTCCTTTCCCCTTCTTAACCCGCTTTGAAAGGATGTCCTCCGGTAGCTCCTTCGTCACCATTGTCTCCTACCCGGGAGTAAAACGCTTACAAGTCTTATTGAACAATATGTACCCTCTTGTGCTTTTACATTCAGAGTGATGTGTATATGAGGGACCGCTTACGCGGCCCCATTGCCCATCTTATTTGTTATTGTTCTGTTGATACCATTCCGTCGCTTGCTTAATCAACTCATTGCCACCGCGAGTACGCCAGTTGTTGACGAATTCATCGTAGTAGTCAAGAGGCTTTTCTCCTAGAACAATAAGTCCGGCGGTTTCGATGAACATAGTAGACGCTGTCTCATAATCGCCAATCTCCGGTTGATCGGATTTAAAAGTTGGCGCTCCTGCGGTCACATTAGTTATACCTTCCTTCTTTCCGATCTCATACACAGCCTTAATCTTAGCTACGGCTTGCTCGTTTCCGCTTAAGACTAATTGGATTTCCTCATTAAAGCCTGCCAGGTTAAAGACGAGTGGACGCCACAAGGCGGTTTTGTCATCCGTATCCTTCTGCTTGTTATAATTGATCTTGCTATCATCCTTGGTAACTGTCACACCGGGCACCCCGAATTGAACGAATTCTTGACCCTCTTGAGTGACCAGCCAATCGAGTAATCTCACAGCAGCAGCAGGGTCTTTACTTGCTTTCGTGATCGAAAACGATTTATTAAATGGCTTCTTACCAAAGCCTGATTCTGTAACTCCTGGCGCTTTCGGTGTAGGAATCGCGATCACCTCCGGTTTGCCATTCGGCAGCGACTTGTTCAAACGCTCCTGCCAATCCCAAGCGAGATTCGGAGCATGTACCCATACGCCTACGAGATCGCTTTGAATCTTTTGCTCCCATACGTTTCGCTTGTTGGACATGAATTCGCTGTCGATGAGCTTCTCATCCATCATCGTTTTCACGATCCCGAGAGCCTGCTTCATATTTTTACTCGCGTACTGCGGGATGACCTCGTTATTTTCGATCGTTCCCCCGTACATGGTTACACCATACATACTCAATACATTATCTAACCAGGTGAAATTCTCACGGGCAGAGAACGGAATTTCATCCTGTTTGCCATTGCCATTAGGGTCCTTGTCACGGAAGGCGCGAAGCATATCAAGGAAGTCGGCGTCCGTCTTAGGAGCCTCCTTGATGCCTACCTTATCCATCCAGTCCTTGCGAACGAAGAGCACCCGGGCTACCGGACTGTCACCAAGCGGGGCTTCCGGAATGGCATAGATCTTGCCATTCCGGGTAACGGCATCCCATGATTCTTTAGGGATTATTTTCTTCAAGTTAGGCCCATGCTCGTCAATAAGATCATTGAGAGGCAAGAGTTGATCGTTATCGGCCAGATCTGAGATAATACCCCAGCCCTGCACAATGTCGGGGATCTCGCCGCTCGCAAATTTGACACGAAGCTGATTCCGGTATTGACTGTTAGGAATGAAAGTAATATTCAATTCCGTATTCGTTTGCTCAGCCAAGTACCTTAGTGTAGGATCGTCCATAGATTCCCCTCCAGGGACAGGCTGCCCAACATCGGATGCAAACATCGATATCTTCGCAGGTCCCTTCGGCTGTGAATCTGCCTCTTGAGGTTCCGACTTCGTTGAAGAGCATGCAGTCGTAGAGAAAACCATACATAGAGCTAACGTAATGCCGATCCACTTTTGTTTCTTTGACATTGTTGTATTCCCCCTATTTAACATAATAGGACATCAATTGATATCCCTTGTATATGAAGGCTGATCGCCAGCATAACCTTACTCTTTCACCGAACCTAACGTCGCGCCTTTCACGAAGTGCTTCTGTAAAAAAGGATACAGCACAACGATTGGCAGCGTCGCCAGTACAATGGTAGCCATCTCCAACGCTTGCGGCAGCATATTCAGGGAAGACTCAGCCGAAGCGGCACTCATCATATCGTTGCTGGAGCCTAACGTAATGAGATTGAACAGATATACCTGTAACGTCTGCATCGAACGATCATTAATGTATAACAGTGGAGTGAAGTAATTGTTCCAATGACCTACAGCATAAAAAAGCAGCAAAGTGACCAGAATCGGCTTGGACAGCGGTATTACGATTTGCCACACGATACGGTAATCACTCATCCCGTCAACCTTTGCCGCATCGAACAGTTCCTCAGGAAGATTACGGAAGAAGGTGATGCACAGCATCATGTTGAAGGCACTGATAGCTCCGGGAATCAAAAGAGCACCTATCGTATTCAGCATTCCTAGCTCCTTGACAACCAAATACATAGGAATCATCGGTGCGTGGAAGATCATCGTAAACACAATGAACAACAGAATCGGTCGGCGTCCCCGAAGATACGCCTTAGACAACGGATACGAGCCGATAATGGTCAGCAACATGTTTAGTGCTGTCCCAAGTACAACGACCTTAATCGTCAGCCAGCCTGCCAGCCAGAAAGCCTTTGTCTGTGTAACCAGCTTATAATGCTCTAAGGTAGGCTCGACCGGCCATAGCGTAACCTTGGAGTGGATAATTGCATTGGCCGAGCTGAAGGAGCCGGCCACCACGTGGAGCAGTGGGATGATGGCAGCTAAACTTAACAGGCTTAGCAATACGATGTTTAGTGTGTCAAATAGCTTCTCGCCTGTTGATCTGCGTATTTCCATTCGATGTGACCTCCTTGTTCTAGTACAAGCTCTCGCCGGTCGTTCGTTTGCTTAACTGATTGGCTGACACCAGCAGAATAAATCCAATCACCGATTTAAACAATCCAATTGCGGTTGTCAGACTGAATTCTCCGTTCAAAATCCCTAACCGATACGAATATGTATCGAGTACCTCTCCGACAGATAACGTGACTGGATTAAGGAAGATGTAAATTTGTTCAAAGCCTACATCCAGCACATTCCCGATCTTCAGTAACAGTAGAATCGTAATAGCAGGCAACAAACCGGGCAACGTCACATAAACGAATTGCTTCCAGCGGCCGGCTCCGTCGATCTTGGCTGCTTCATAAAGCGACGGATTAATTCCGGCTAACGCGGCCAGAAAGATGATTGTACTCCAACCCATCTCCTTCCAGATGCCTGATCCCACCACCACGCTTCGGAACAGCTCAGTCGATTGAAGAAAATTGATGACAGGCTCGCCGATTTCCTTCAGAAGATTGTTCACCATTCCGGTTTGCGTCGAGAACATCATGTAGGCCAGGCCATAGACCAATGCCCATGATAGGAAGTGAGGCAGGTACAATATGGTCTGCACTCCCCGCTTGAAGGCTATCTGCCGCACCTCATTGAGCAAGCAAGCCAGAATGATTGGAGCGGGAAAAGCAAAGACAATCTGATAGAAGCTGATGATCATGGTATTCTTAAACAAGTCGATGTACATCGGATTCGTGAACATGAGCTCGAACCAGTGGAGCCCCACCCACTTGCTTTTTAAAAAGCCATCAAATATATTGTAGTCTTTAAAAGCAATGACAGATCCAAGCAACGGAACGTACTTGAATATGATGAAATACAGAACGACGGGAATCAACATGACGTAAAGTGCATGATTTTTCTTCACGAAGGTGGTGAAGGGAACCTCTCCCGTTCGCCTGCGGGCCCGTGTCGGCTTCCTACTTGGTGCTTTTTGCAACGGCTGTATCGACTTGCTCTGCATGGTCTTTCCCCTCTCTACGTGTGCAGCTGTTTGAGTATAGTTTCATGATACCTAGGATTCGACAAGCTAGCCACGACATGATATTCGGAAATTACCCGATAATATTCTGTAATTATTAAACTCGGTATAAAAGCAGAGGACTGTCCAGTATGCCTTATCAACACTGGACAGTCCTCTGAAATTAGTAAAGCTATTATGACTTCATTCTTCTCTTGTAATCGAGCGGACTTAGCCCGTAATGTTTTTTGAAGATTTGGGTGAAATAATCCACATCCTCATAGCCTACCTGTTTGGCAATCTCATAAACCTTATTGCTGCCGTCAAGCAGCAGGCTGCGTGCCAATTGCATACGTTCCAACACAATGTAGGTATGAATGGTCTGCTCTGTCTCCTCCTTAAACAGCTTACACATATAAGTTTTGTTCAGTGCAACATGGTCCGCCAAGCTCTGAAGATTAAGGGGCTCGCCGCAATGTTGTTGAATATACTGCCTAATCTGATTGACAACCTTGACCGACTGCTGATTCCTGACGCCCCTCATGCTTGCAATCAGTCGATAAGCTCCTTCTTCCAGCCTGCGTACAGCGCATAATCGGAAGTAGCTGCGCGTCCTCGACAGCTCCAGATGCTTCTCCCCTAGCCCCAGATCCTTGCCTTCGTCTAGCTCGAGCTGTATCTTCTCGGTGGTTAGCTCTTCGATCAAGGTTTGCAGCCACAGATTGGACAGGGCATTCAATAAATAATAATTCCCTTCCACCCACTGCTCCAACAGCTCCAGTGTCTCTACAATTAGAAGGGGCAGCGTCTCCATCCGGATGGTAAGAATATGCTCTCGCCATTGCTCCAGCACCGAACGATGATGCGGCAGCCGCTTGAGGAACAGCTGCGCGGCGTCCCAATTGCGGAGCTCCTGAATTTTGTTCGTTGCCTTGGCCAACGCCTTGTTCATTGTTTCCTTATTAACGGGCTTCAGTACATAGTCGAGAGCATTCAGCTCTATGCTTTGCTTGGCATACTCGAAGTCGTCATAACTAGATACGACCAGACACGCCATCCAGGGAAAATTGGCGTTGATCTGTTTGATGAGCTGTAGTCCATCCATCACCGGCATACGTATGTCGGTAATACATAGGTCGACATAAGAATCCTGAAGCCATGCCATCGCTTGCTTGCCATTGGCAGCCGTCCCGGAGACGATGGTCGTATCATTGTTGGCTTCTACAAACACCGATAAGCTTTGTCTAATTAATGGCACATCATCAACGATCAGCACGCGGAGCATGCGGTGATTCCTCCTTTAATTCCCAAGGATAAGTGATTACAACTTTAGTTCCTCTCTGACCGTAAGCTCTGTCTACCGTAATCCCAGTGCGTTTATCCCTATAAAAGTTAATGAGTCGATAATGCACATTGAGCAGACCGATCCTAGACAGCATCATGAACTCTTGTTCGGTCCGCAGCTGCCGCAAGGCATGCTGAATTTCCTGAAGTCGCTCTGCCGTCATACCGATCCCATTATCCTCCACCACAATACTAACATAACGCTCTTCGACACGTTCCATTCGCAATTGTATGGCCAGTTTTCCCCCGCTCACCTCGTAGCAGTGTTTGATGCTGTTCTCTACGAGAGGTTGCAATATCGCTTTTAGACACTTGCCTTTGAGCAGATCCGGTTGGATGTGCACCTGATAGGTGATGTCATCCTGATACATCAGCGTAATGATATGTATATAATCATGCAGATGCTCAATCTCCTCGGCAATGGTTACTTCCGTATCTCGATAGTTGGACGTGTATCGGAGCATGCTCGAGAGCGCAACGGTGGTTTTCATAATTCCGTCGTGACCCGCGATATTAGCCATTGAGTTAATCGATTCGAGTGCATTATACAAGAAGTGTGCATTTATCTGGGATTGCAATGCCGATAGAATTGCCCGTTGCTGAACGACACGTGCTTCAGCCAGCTCATGAATGGACGTATTGACCCGCTCCAGCAGATGGTTGTAAGCATCACCGAGTTCACCAACTTCATCGATGCCGGTTACATTTGTGCGGATATCAAATCGACCTACTCTTGCCAGTCTCATCGTCCGTCGCAGCTCCTTCAGTCTTCTGGTGATGGAGGAGGAAATGAAGAAGATTAGCACGGCCGATACAATCAGAGCGGCGAGGGTCATCACGATGGTCCAGTTGCGAATGCTCTGAATACTGACGGCCAAATCCTCATAGGGCACGAAGGAGACGACCTTCCAATCGGTTCGATTAATGCTCTGAAAGACAACCATCTGCTCAGTATCCTCGAGGTAAAAGGATCCTGCTTCTTTGTCCAGCATAGACCGGCTGATTCCATCCTCGAAGAGCGAGTTCACCATGGTCGGCTCGGGCGAGGTTATGATTCGGCCCCTTGAATCTACAATTATGGAATATCCATTGTCACCGAGATGAATTTCATTCAGGATTGCCTGTGTCGACAACAAGGAAATGTCCATTGCCAGGTAGGTTGTTTTATCGGAGAAATTAAATTTCTGAACATAAGTTAATACAGGTAATAGAAGCTGTTGATTAAATCGGTCGGAGTAATCCCGTCTGAGCTCTACATGTTTGTAGGTCGAACCTATGGTTGCGATAGTCTTAATCCATGGTACACGGCTTAATGAAAACTGATGGTCGAGTACGATATCGTGTGCGTGACTGCTTCGATATACACTCTCATTTCCATCCTCTTGATACAGAATGATGGAGAGAAGCTCCGGATGATATCGAATGTAAGGGCTAATCGTTCGTTCCTCCATAGATCTCATCAGGTTATAAAGTTGGAATCGCTCACCAACCGCAATTTTTGTCCATTGCTCAAATTCAGTGCTTTCCGCCATTGTTTGAAAGAAATGTTCATTATCACCGAGGTATCTTTCCATATTCAAATTGGCCTGCTTCAGAATTTGACTGCTGAAGCGTTGTACATCGGAGTCGATCGCTTGAGAGCTCTTGTAGTAGCTAAACGTACCAATCGCAGTAAGAATAACGGAGATGACCGAGGTAATGATAAGAATCAGCTTCCAATGCAGCGAGCTGCGTATATGATGAAGCATGGCGTCCTCCCTCACAATCCCTGTGTTATATCTTTATAAATGTTATGTTTGAGGGAGCTACCCTCCAATGCAAGCCTTTCATTTCGATGATGAATCTATTTACTTTGTCTTTCACTTTACCTACCATCAACGAAATTCACCCGGAGTATGCCCCGTCAGCTTCTTGAACATGAAATGAAAATAAGGCTGATTATTGTAGCCAACCTGTTCAGCTATATCACCAATCGACAACCCTGAATTCTCTAATAGCTCCTTAGCCCGTTCTACCCTAAGCATATGCATATATGCAATGGGAGAGGTACCCTGTACTTCTTGAAATATTATATTTACATAATTCGGGCATCGTCCGATAACTTCCGCTAACTCCTGAATTGTGATTTTCCTGCAAAATGATTGATTCAGATACTCTTTCAATTGTTCAGCTAAAACATGCTTATGCGGAGACACCTTCTTGTCCTCCACCTCTCTGTTCATTAATGCTAATAGTTCATATAAAATCGCATGGCAAGTAATCTCAAAATAGCTATATTTTTCTCTCCAGCAACGGACTAGGGAGGAAAACCTGCTTTGAATAAAATGGAATTGTCGAGTCGCCAATTTATGATTATGACGATCCATAAAGAGAGGGAGCCGAATATCTCCGTCAATTGTAAAATTGACCGTATATCTGGAGTGTGGTGTATGCTTATCGCTGCTTCCAATCCTGGGCAAATGTTCACTCAAAAATATAAGTTCCCCCTGTCGCACGATTACTTGTTTGTCCCCTATATCGTAGCAGCACTCTCCCTGGGTAACAAGAATAAGTGAGTTTCGATTACCCGGAGCCGCCATACGCCAGTTTGTTACTGCATGATGATGGCCGGCCCAATGGATATGTAACGAATTCATCGAATGCCCCCTAAATCAAATGATGTATTCTATAATCATCCCAAGTATCCTTTATAGTATGTTCTTAGAAATGTATATATAATTATCAGTATATATTCCGTTCTCACTGTTAATATTGGAGGAGACCAAATGCTAGAGAAACCACACGTAATTATCATTATGGCGGACCAATTGCGCTATGACGCTCTCGGTCCTCACACTCCGAATATCAATCGTATTATTCAGGATGGATATTCCTTCAACCGTGCCTACTGCGCCTCTCCCTTATGTGTTCCTGCAAGGGGCTCATTCTTTACAGGCTTGTACCCAAATGAAACGGGATGCATCATTAATCCGTGGGAGCCCCTGGATCGTGAGCATGGCATCGTTCGAAAAGGTGTTGCTACTTTATATGAACGCCTGGAGAAGGATTGGGATAGCTGGCACACGGGAAAGCAGCATCTATACACCGAAGAACGATTGGAAAGCCGAGAACAAAATCGAACCCACTGGAATTCACTCGAGGTGAATTACAAGCCATTCTTAGAAAGGAATGGTAAAAGAGTGCCGGGCGGACATTCGTTTACTGGACTTGTTCCTGAAATGGCGCATGGCACGACTACTAGAGTCAAGCGTTATTCCATACCTCAGACAGGCTGCTACGAGGATGGCTTCGATTACTTCTATGATGGATTCATTACGAATACATCTTTAGATGCCATAAGGCAGCGAGACCGAAACAAGCCTTTCTTGCTCAATGCAATGTACCTTGCGCCTCATCCCCCATTCGATGTTCCGGAGCCATGGTACTCGAGTATCATGGATGTGCAGCTGCCTGACAATGTTGGAGTCTGGGGACGCAACCAATCACCTCTTCAACTATACAACCTGACCGGGGCTATAGGAACAAGATACGACAGGGAAGATTGGGAGCAAGTGTGGAAGGTATATCTGGGATTAGTTAAACTCCTTGATTATGGAATTGGATTGCTTATCCGTGAGCTGGAGGCTCAGGAAATATATGATGATTCTCTTATCGTGTTTACTTCTGACCACGGGGAGATGCTGGGCTCTCACTGTCTATGGCAAAAGATGTGCATGTATGAAGAGTCCATCCGTACCCCACTTATTATAAAATTCCCAAAAAGCTTGGGACATATAAAAGGAGCTTCCGATGAATATGTGAGCTCAATTGATATATTCCCAACCTTATGCGACTACTTGGGAATTCCAATACCCAAGAATATTTCCGGACGTTCCCTGAAGTCAGTCATTGAAGATCAAGCAAAAGGGCGAGAGCAGGTTTTTGTTCAATTTGATGGCAATGGTGGTCGCGGAAACTTCCAGCGCTGTATCCTGGAGGACGGATGGAAACTCATTGTTGATATTTTTAAGGATGAGATCTATCTTGAGCTGTATAATCTGAAGACGGATTCTCAAGAGATGAACAACCTTGTCTTTGAAAAATCCTCTCATGAGCTCACACAGGCATTGATAGGAAAGCTGCGAACCCATATGGAGTCAACGAACGATCTGCTCACACTGCCAGTGGATTTGTATGACCGTTTCCTAGAACAATATTTACCGTTCAAGAAGTAGAATAGGGGCCCCATGCAGGAAGAACGCATGCCATGGGGCTCTTTATACATGGCGAGTCTCGTATATAAGAAAAGAGAGCAGTCAACACTGCCCTTTTCTATAAACTCATTTCATCATTTCCTTCAACTTGCAAATCGCTTCTACAAAATAATAGTCACCGTAAATGAGTGCTCCGTTGCCGATGACCGCCCGCTTAAACGCACCCGGATGATAGGCCGAGGTTGCATTCGTAAGCAACGCTTCATCCGAAAGATCCCACACCCCACATTGAGTATCCAACGCCTTCAGGATAGAGATTGCCCCTTGCAGATAAAGTATCTTCTCCGCCTCCGGTACAGACTTCGCAATCTCGATAAGGCCACATGCTAAAATAGCTCCAGCACTACTGTCGAGAAGAGATGACTCCGCTGGCTGTCTGTAGTCGCAAGGTGGAACATATCCGGTCTGCGACAGACATGTAAGCACATAATGAGCAATTCGCTTAGCCGAATGCAGGTACTCTTGCTTCCCTGTCCACTGATACGCCTGAACGAAGCCATACACCGCCCAACTCTGCCCTCTAGACCAGGATGAGCCACTGTCGTAGCCCTGACCTCGTGGGGTGTCCAGTACTTCTCCGTTCGAAGGGTCGAAGCTAACAATATGGTGAACTGATCCATCCTCCCGAACGAAATGATTCATCGTCTTGTCCGCATGCATGATGCCGATATGCTTGAAGCGATCATCCTTGCTCATCTTGCTCGCCCAGAAGAGCAGAGGAATATTCATCATGCAGTCTATGATCGCCCAGCCTTCTTTGTCACCGTTCCAGGCACGGATATAACCACCGGCGATGTTGGCTCTGGCCGATAGGATATTAGCAGCAAGCATAGCGCGTTGTTTCGATTGCTCGTTGCCTGTCAGCTCATAATTCATAACGCTCGATAACAGCCACATGAAACCAACATCATGGTGCAACTTGTCATACCCATAAAGAACCTCATCCATCTTGGCTTCAATACTCTGAGCGTATTCTTTATAATGCTCCTGCTTCGTTTCCCGATAAAGCAGCCATAATATACCGGCCCAGAACGTATTCGTCCACCATGACTTCTGATCCTGCCAGTCATCATATACACCATCGAACGTGGAATGCGGCATCCCGTCCTTAATACGTTCAATCGTTACTGCAAGCTTCCCCTCGATGCGTTCCCAACAATCCTCGATATAACTTGATTGATTCTGCAACAATTTATTAACTGTAATCATCCTCCATTCGCAAAGTAAGCTAGACTTTTCCTAAGTATAGTTCTGCCTGCTCCTTATGGATATGGTCTGGATTGCGGATATTCTTGCAAATCTTGTTCTATTTCCCCTGGGCAATGATGAAAACTACCGATTGTACTTCGTCCTGTTAGATATCTATTGACGTGACGTGATAAAATATTGTAGGACCTTACAATATGCTATTAAGGGGAGACCATTCGTGTCATCGAGTCAAGTAAAGATTGAACTGGGGAACGGGGCGTTCTCCTATATCCACAGCCTAACCCCTAGACCTGATAACGGTCAGCACCGTCTTTATTTACTGAAGCGTTATCAACTTTATTACCTGATCTCAGGCAGCGTAGATTACCAAATTGAAGGAAAGAGTTATCGATTACTTCCTGGCGACCTGTTGATTTTCAACTCTAAGGAATTACACCGTCCCTACTTTACATCCGACGAGAGCTATGAGCGCATTCTCATCTTCTTCAAGCCTGAATTTTGTCGCTATTACAATAGTCCGGGCTATAATTTGTTACAGTACTTTGAAAGGAAAAAGCCTGGGAGCTTTAATCGCCTTCCCTCATCTATAGTGAAGAACGTTAATATACAGGCCTATTTTGACGAGATCGAGTACTTGGGTCGCGAGGAAGAACCTCAGAATCCCCTGCTTATTGAATTGACGTTCATTCGATTGCTTGTCGAAGTAAACCAACTCATCTCCTCCTATGACAGTCCAGATGAGCCAATACTGGATCATCACGAAGAGCTTGATCAGATGATTAACTATATCCACGATCACTTATCCGACAACCTTTCGCTGGATGATATGGAAAATAAGTTTCACATGAATAAGTATTATTTTTCTCACTTATTCAAAAAAACCATGGGCGTTTCCTTCAAGCAGTATGTCCTGCACAAACGGCTATCCAAGGCGGCTGAGATGCTCAAGCTTGACGTACCGCCATCGGAGGCGGCACGTCTTTCCGGATTTGTAGATTACTCGAATTTTTATAAAGCGTTTACGAAATGGACAGGAGTCACACCATCTAAATTTAATGGATGAATAATGGTACTGCACGAATCATCATTCACGCACTGATCATAATTGTTCAGCCCCCGCCTTATTTACAAGGCGAGGGTTTCTGGTAAACTATATCCCAGTTTGCCGCTTTCTTATGGACACATTAAACGTCAAAAGGCTCCCATCTAGCGATAGGAGCTGAAATTACGTAAGTTTGGGGTATCAAAATGATTATCTATACTCAGGATTCGGCACTGGAATTTTCGCTTCAACCTGCTCTCGCCACTGGCTTAGCTTCTTTTGGAGCTTCTCCGCCAAGTCCGGCCGCTCTTTGGCAATATCATGTTCCTCACCTAAATCCGCAAGCAAATTGTACAGCTCGACACGCCCGTCTTCAAAGAACTCAATGAGCTTATCATTCCCCATACGTATGGATGAACCAGGGGTGCCTCCTTGATTGCCATAATGGGGATAATGCCAATATATCGCTTCCCGTTCCAGGCTATCTTGTCCCTTCAGCAAAGGGACGAAGCTGATTCCGTCTGAATGCTGCTCTGGTAATAAGGGAAGTCCCGCTATTTCGAGCAGGGTCGGATAAAAATCGGGGCTGGTTACCGGAACCTCGCATACACTGCCGGGCTTTATTGTTCCCGGCCATTTGACGATCAACGGCTCGCGCACACCGCCTTCGTACATCCAGCCTTTTCCCTCCTGTAACGGCGCATTGCATGTAGGCGAGCTCTCGGCTGTAGCCAATCCACCGTTGTCCGAGGTGAAGATAATAACCGTATTCTCAGCTTGTCCCGTCTCCTCCAGAGCCTGCAGCAGCCTTCCGATATTCCAGTCCAGATTATCAATCATTGCCGCATAGACGGGATCCGATTGAATCACCCTTCGTTGGACGCGCAAATGTTTCTTGTGCTCGCAGGGGAAGAGTTCCCCCTCTTCGATAGCACTTAACTGATCCAATCCGAGCTTCTTGGCTTTTTCGGTATATTTGGCGATATCTTCCGCTTTGGCCTGGATCGGTGTATGCACCGTATAATGCGATAAGTAAAGGAAAAACGGCGCCTGATCCTTTTGTTGAATCAGTCTGATCGCTTCATCGGTCAATCTGTCCGTCAAATATTCTCCCTCCGGACCATCCGGAAGCGTTTCAATTCCATAAGGGCTGAAGTATCCTTTGTGCGGCGATCCCCAGTCGCAGCCGCCGACATTGACGTCAAAGCCGTGTTTTTCGGGATAAAAATCTTTTCCGCCCATATGCCACTTGCCTACGTTCCAGGTGCGATATCCATGCTCTTTAAGAGCACGGGCCATACTTTTCTCTTCCAAGGGCAAATAGCGAAGATAAGGTGCATCAAGCAGTTTCCCCTTTGCATCGCCGCCAATCCAGTTCGTGATTCCGAGAGAAGCTGGATACTTCCCCGTCAGAATGCTGGCGCGTGTAGGAGAGCACACTGGGCTAGCTGCATACGCATCCGTAAATCTCATTCCCTCGCTTGCAAGGCGGTCTAGATGTGGCGTCTCGTAGAAGGAGCTTCCGTAACAACCCAGATCCTTCCACCCCATATCATCCAACAAAATAAATATGAAGTTCGGTCGGTTGACCGAGGTATGGTTGGCTTCCAACGTAAATCCCCCATTCCGTTAATGATTTGGCTTAGTTCTTATAAACTAAGCTGGACATCAATCTTGCAAAAATAGTATCCTTCAGCTTCTGAACTACTTCGCCATAAGCCGGTTCTCCCATCAAATTACGCTGCTCATTGGGATCCTCTGTCAAATGAAACAGCAGATAAGGAGTACCTTGTGCGTTAAGCACTAACTTCCACTCCCGGTTTTGCAGCATCACTTCGCCGTGAATCTCGGATATCGCCTCTTCCCTGTGCACTGTCCTGGGGTCTTCGAGAACAGGACTCAACGATTTCGCAAAATGACAATGCGCAAGCTGCGTTCCGGCTAATTCGCACATGGTCGGACCAATATCGAACAGCTCTACCATTCCGTCGTATACTGCTCCAGCATGCTCACTGCTCTTTAGCTCCGGGGTCCAAATGATTAGCGGCACCTTTACCGCTGCGTTTAAGAAGTTCTCTTTGTAAAGCAAGCCGTAATCCCCGTTCATTTCCCCATGGTCCGCGGTAAACACAATCACCGTCTTATCCAATTCGTTTTTCTCTTTCAAGACTTGAAGTATCTGACCGATCTGCTCATCAATCAGGGTCACATTACCGGCATAATTGGCCCTCATGGCGGCAATGTCCTGCTCCTCTAGAACAGGTGAATGCCGATCCTCGTTCATCAGCTCATCCAAATGCCCTATGGGACGAGTTGAGTCAACTGAAGGTCTAGGGATAGGCTTTGGCATTTGCTCCGGTTCGTACATGCTGGCGTAAGGCTCAGGAGCGTCCCACGGCTCATGCGGACCGCCGAAGCTGACCATACAAAACCAAGGCTTGTCGTCCTTATAGCTGCTGATGAATGCTTGGGCCTTTGTTCCGACATATACATCCGCATACAGAGACAAAGGAAGAACCGACGGTCTCGCTACATACGGTTTGGTGGTGAACCGGTCATTATATTCCTGAATATATGCATCCAGCACGCCAGCTTTGCTCCACTCGTCCGTCATATGGCTGCCAACCCACATGCTGGCTCTTGGTCCGCCAATTTCGTCCACATGATCAAATCCATAGGCATGCATAAGATGTTCACGTTCCCTCAAATCACCCTTGTGGCGGTGCAAATGAGTTTTGCCAATCAGACCGGTACGGTAACCCGCATCCCGGATCGTTTGCATCCATGTGCTGCTGTCCGCCGGCAAATCATACTCCATATTTTTCCAAACCCCTGTATTATGAGGGTACAAGCCTGTAGCTAAAGAAACCCGGGCCGGAATGCAAACCGGAGAATTGGTGATACAATTGGTAAACAGCATTCCCTCTGCGGCAAGAGCATCGATATGAGGCGTTTTTACCCAGCCTCCTGTTTTGCCGAGCGCATCTAATCGAAGCTGATCTGTCATGATAAATAAGATATTATATCCGTTCATATTGTCCCCTGAGTCAATCTAGTCAATGTGATCCTGCAATGGTCATGTTCAAGAGACAGACTTTCCGCTGGCTGAGTGACAAGCGTGAGCTTGTGATTCTTCTGCCCGTCCAGAGGCGCAAGCTCCCCCGTTCCGCTATCGCACCACCATGTTCCATACAGCAGAGGAGTATCTAAGCCGATGGATTGCAGCACTGTTCCGTCAGGCTGGAAATGATACCGCAGGGTGCCATCCGTCCAATCACCGCATACTTGAAAAGCGAACGGCCCGTTGAACCTAGCAGGCTCTTCCTGACGATTGCCATGCGTCAGATCAATGACCTTCTCATGCACTCCCTTTTTGAATTCGGCATGCAGCTCAAGGATCGTTCCTCCATTCTCCACCACGACAGCTCGAATCGTACAGCTGTTATTGATTTCGAAGGCTCCCTTGTAAAGCGTGTTCGCCTCTGAACCGTCTATGGAATAATAGATGGCAAGCTCCCTGGAGCTTAGCTCCCCTCTTAGGGCAATGCGCTCTAAAGCAATAGTCACAGTGGTTGAATCAGTAAATATAGTCGATCCTGCAATTACGGCAGCCGTAACTTCAATCGGCTTGTCCTCGAAGGTTGACTGCACAAGCCCCATGCCGAGACCGTAGAACGCCTTGCGAAGCGGAGACCGCGGCGGAGTCAGGTCCAATGGGTCCCCATTCTCCGTGCCAAGAAGCTCTGCAGGTCCTGCAACCTGAAGAGCGACGACACTATCCCCGCTCGGCACGAATCGCCCTTGTGCATCAATGATTGAGAAGCTGACTTGCGCGACATCGCGTCCATCCGGGCGCAGGCTGTCTGTATCCGTCTCCAGCCGTATGCCCGCAGGCTCACCGGCAGTACGCACTTTCTTTACAGCCTGCGGCTGTCCTGCTACATACCCGATAGCCTCCAGTGTGCCAGGCTCATAGCTCACGTCCCACGACAAGTACATCGCATCTCCCATTCTCTTTCTGCCCAACGAACGACCGTTCAGCAGCAGCTCTGCTTCATCGCAATTCGTGTATATCCATACAGGTATACGGCTATCTTCCAAGCCTGGATGTGTCCAATGAGGAAGCAGATGAATCATGGGACTGCTCGTAAATCGGCTCTGGTAGAAATAATAATGGTCCTTCGGAAAGTTGGCCAAATCGATAATTCCGAAATTCGCGCTTCGTGCAGGCCAGCCGAACGATTCTCCAAGATAATCGAAGCCAGTCCACCGGAATTCTCCGATCAGGTATGAATATTTCTGAACAAAGCCCCACGAATGTCTGGCAGAGGTCCGGACCCCGCTATTGTCATAAGAGGAATTGTACTGGAGCGCCCCGTCAAAAAAGAGCTCCTCCTCCGTCAAATTGGGGATTTCGATGCGGTGACGGTTCTTGTCACGCCACCAGGTCTGCGTCCGGTAGAAGCCTCTGGTCTGGAAGGTGTGCGGCGCTTCTGTAGCAACCATTATTCGATTCGGATGCTTCTCGTGATCCAGCTCATAACCAAAGCAAGAACCACGGCCATCATTGTATCCGGCCACATCAAGAAGTGAACGGTTCTCATCAGGACCCGGCCCAATTGAATCGATCCCGCAGGTAACCGGCCGGGTCGGATCAAGCTGATGCACGAATTCAACAAGCTTGCGGGTTGTTTCGGGCTTCATGCCGAGAACCTCGTTGCCGATACTCCAGAACAACACACAAGGATGGTTGCGGTCGCGTCGCAGCATATCTCCGAGATCCTGCTGCCACCATTCTTCGAAGTACAACCCATAATCGCAATCTGCTTTCGTCTCCTCCCAGCCGT
Source organism: Paenibacillus sp. PL2-23 (assembly GCF_040834005.1). Lineage (NCBI taxonomy): Bacteria > Bacillati > Bacillota > Bacilli > Caryophanales > Paenibacillaceae > Paenibacillus > Paenibacillus sp. PL2-23. Next base: position 1,902,493 of record NZ_CP162129.1, on the reverse strand, counting down.
CGAACGCTTCGTCCATCACGATAAAACCAAGCCGATCGCAAAATGCATAAAACTCGGGTGACATGGGATGATGGGCTGTGCGGATTGCGTTGCACCCCATCTCCTTGAGCATTCGGAGCCGCTTCATCAGCAGCTTCTCGGGCACTGCTGCCCCAACAGGCCCGGCATCATGATGAAGGCATACCCCCTTCAGCTTCATCGACTGCCCATTCAAGACGAAGCCGCGCGTAGTATCAATAGAGAAGCTCCGTATGCCAAAGCTCGTCACATAATCGTCGATACAGCAGCCGTTCGCGAATATCTCTGTTTTCATTGTATACACTTCCGGAGTATCCACAGACCAGAGCTTAGGAGAGCTGATATTCATCTCCACTTCCTCAGTCGCGCCTTTATTAGCCTCCAGCTTCAAGAGCTTCGACGCTTTCCCGACAAGCGTGCCTGAAGGAGAAAAGACTTGAGCAACAAGCGTCACCTCGCGCTCACCAGCGGAATGGTTGGTCAGCTCGATCTGACCGTGAATAAGAGCATACTCATCGTGTATGGCCGGAGTCGTAACATACGTCCCCCAATGCGCGACACGCACAACGTCTGTCTCCACAAGCCAAACATGGCGATAGATGCCGCATCCAGTATACCAGCGGCCGCTGGGGCTTCCGGTATTGTCCACACGAATGGCAATGGTATTGCTTCCTTCCCGAAGCAGGTCTGCGAAAGCAACCTCGAAGCCCATGTAGCCGTAAGGCCGTTCGTTTACTTTGCAGCCGTTAATCCAGATTGTGCTGTTCATATAAATGCCGTCAAATTCGAGAAACAGCTCCTTTTCCCCTATGGTCCCGCTCCACTCCAGCTGTTTGCGGTACCAGCCTATGCCGCTGGGCAGAAAGCCGCCACGCTTACCAGTCGGGTTCTGCTCGGCATACTCACCCTCTATACTCCAATCATGAGGAAGCTGCACAGTTCGCCAGTGGCTGTCGTCATAGTCGTCCCGGTAAGCGTCCACCTCATCCGATAAAATAAACTTCCAATTCCAATCGAAGCATTCTCGTTTGCGACAGTCTAATTGACTCATTTATACCCACATCTCCTTTTACCCGTATTATAAAGGAGCGTCCGAATGGAGTCTGTTATATTTCAATATACATTTTGGTATATTCCTGCGCAATCGATGAATCTACTACCTAACGGAATCTCGCATTTTTGCGAAATTGATTTGGAGTGATGCCTTCCATTCGCTTAAACATCTTGCCCAGATGGCTTTGATCGCAATATCCGGTCCTGCCTGCTATTTCAGCAAGCGACAAGTCTGTCTGGATCATCAGCTCCTTGACCCGTGAAATTCGGTATTTCGTTATATACTCTAGCACAGAGAAGCCTGTTATCCTCTTGAATAAGCGGGAGAAGTGAAACGGACTAAACTTGACATACCGAGAAACCATCTCAACCGTTAACGATTCCTGTATATGCTCCTCTATAAATCGAATCGCCCTCTGTACCTCGCTCCTGTATTCGTTACTGATGGTCAATTTAAGCTTGGATGTGCTCGCTATAGTAAGCTCGGTCATGATCCGAATCAAATGTGCGCCTGCTAGCAGATCGAACTCGCTTGATAGCCGGTCATACTGCTCAAGCAATTGAAGCATTAGCTCTCCAGCGATATCATGGTGCGGGAAGGTTACAACGGGTCGCGACTGGCCGAACAAATGGTAATAGAGGGTGGCTTGACTGCCTCCAAAATGTATCCACACCGCTTCCCATGGCTCTATCGGATCGGCGTAATATTTATGACCAATACTCAGGTTGATGAAGAAAAAATCGCCCTGCTGGAGTGAATAAACGGTATCGTTCCATAACAAATATCCCTTGCCCTTCAGAACGTACTGAATTTGAAAATCGTAAAACTCCCCTGTTTTCCTCTCGTTAGCCATGTCAGCTCCATACACCCTCCACCCCATAGCGTTCACATAACACGGAAGCTGCTTAGCCAGCTCGCTTGGAGAATGATGTATCAGCTTCTTGATCACAGGAGTATTATCGCTCTGCATACAAGCACTTCCTTTCTGAATATAACGCTGGGGAGGCAAAGGAATATTTATATAACTGTTTGTTTGCTATACGCCGCATTCCCGCCGATAGTTGAGGGCTATATGATACTCAATTATAAACCTGGTCACGCAAAACAGCTACATCCCGTATGGAATGCAGCTGCTTGTCTTGTTGGATTTCAAAGACTGATCGCAAGAGGAAATTACTCCGGGATGTTAGTTCTTTTCAGAATCTTACCGTCTACCAAGTAAATAACGGCCTCCCACACCTGATCCTCATGACTCGATTCAATGGCATCCATCTGCCAATTCTTAATGTAGTTCACATAAAAAGGTTTGTCGTAGCAAGTAAAGAACAATTCGCCATTCCGATAAAATTCCACATAATCGACTCTTTCGGGATATAAGCTCGCTAGTCGAATCCAACGTTTCCCCTCATACTCCATCTCAGGCTCGAATCCTTGAAGATAATATTGTTCTTCCACAGGAATTTCTGATCGTGCGATACCAAGTCCTTCCGCCATACGTTGAGCGAAGAACTGGTCCTCGCCGCGTGTGATCCCCCAGTTCGCAGGTACTTCCTGTTTCGTGAGATTATTGTAATAGCCCCATGATGTGCGGGCACGTAAGGATACCTCCAGCTTACTTATATCTTGCGAATCTTCATTGCATACGACAGGTTTGCCCGGTGCCCATGCTTTTACTTGCCGAATATGATTGAGATATTCCTGGCGGCTAAGCCAGTTGCCATGGATTAGAATGACATCGCTTTCCTTGCAAACCTCCTCATTAATGTATCTGCCAAGTCCGCTGCATCCCACAGGCATCCCGCCCGATTCCGCTCTGGCAATCTCCATCAGTGCCACCATTCCCTCACTTGATGCGATTAAAGGATGCTCGTGCGCGATGTTGTGTTCATTACATACCTCTATAATTACATTTGTATATCCGCCATCCTTTAAGAAACGGGAAGCCGTTCTTACGGCGTTAAGTACAACTTTCCCATCCTTCAGCCTCGGAGTTTGACCCGTATAGAAGTAACTGACGATAACGACCATGCCGATCTCATCCGCCGCTCGAATCAGTCGATCCATTCTGCTGGCATACGATGGGTCCAAGTACTTTCCATCCTCCGAAAAGGGATTATTATCAATCGTCGAGTTCATTATAGTAAAGCAGGGACCGCCGCCTTGAAACCCTATCGTGAACGCTCGAAGTCCGGCATCATACCATTCGGGTAGAGCGGCAATCAGATCGTCCGTATTCCTGTCAGGATCGAAATTGCGACCGAATCTGTTAAATCTGGCACGATCAGCTTTATCATCGAATACCCCTTGGACGAACCTTGCATTCATTAATAGTCCATGAACATTCGGATAAGTTCCTGTGATTTCTGAATAGGTTTTTTTGCCGTTAATGACAAAATCCTCACCTTCGATGGCCAGCACTGTTTTTCCCACTGAAATCACACTCCCGTTTTCCGTATTGTTGGATCATTTTTTTTAGAATCCAATACAATGGATTCAGGTAATTGCGTATCTTGTCCGTTTACGGCTTCTTGAAATAATACAAAACGATTTATGCTGAATCCGTTTGATCTTCCACAAATTTGTAAGGTATGAAGACCTTTCGTGAATACAATGGAAGCAGGTTCTTTTTGGTGATGCCCAAATTCAAAAAAGGTACTCCATGTCCATTCCCCTCTTACTGCTGAAAACGTTTTTACCCAAATGCCATTGTCCACCTTAACGAATGCATCATTGCTTTCAGTAGGATCCAAATTATCATGACGATTATGAATGGAAAATGAGTATTTTCCTTCATTTTCAATTTGAACCTTGTAAGTTAATATGCCACAGCCTGGGTTTGCAAACAAGTCGGGCCCCGCCCATGTGTAATAACAGTTCCCTGTGTATCCTTTCAATTCTGTTTCAGCTTTCCATTCATTCCAGATCCCTTTATAGGAATTCTCCCTTGAATACTCTTCAGAAGGGATAGGAACAGACTCTATTTCAACTACAATGAGACCATCTTTTTCTTGAAACACTTTTTCCTTCATCATTTTATCCATTCCTTTCGCTTCACAATTAGCATATAAAATGTAATGAAAACTCGAAGAAGGTGATTAACACTACGTCTTTATTTGTTTGTTGCGATAATGTGAAGGTGATACACCTTCACATCTTTTAAAAGCTAAACTAAACGATATGGAACTTAAATATCCGACTTCAATAGCAATATCTTGAATTGGTTTATCCGTATTGATTAATAAAGTTATTGCTTTTTTCATGCGCAACTTCTGAATTAACTCGCTAAACGTTTCTCCAAAAATTTCTTTAAATAGTTGACTTAAATATTTAGCGTTAATATTAAATTTGACACTTAACATAGACAGTGAAATATCTGGATTATTATAGTTCTCTTCAACAAAAATTCTGACCTCTTGAATTAAATGATAATAAGGACCCTGAGCATACTTTTCCTTTAATTTTTCCTGAATAATGCACAGCATATCTTCCCATTCTTGAAACAGCTGATTCAGATCGTATGCCTCATCTAAGATTACAGTTAATTTTGTTGCTGTGTTGTCACCCCACAATCCAGCAATTTCTTTAGGACTTTTGCTCATCTCAAGATTCAAATAAAAAATAAAATAATAAAGAAGACTTTTTACTTGTTCATCAGAGAGTAACTCTGTTTTAAATGCATCGAATGCAGCCGACAATTTAGACTGCCATTCATGTTTACCCAAACGGTATAAATCAGCAGCATTCCTGAGCTGATTCAAGTGTTCAAATAATTCATGATGCTCTTTAATCTGTAAGGAATGGTAACGCAAAATCACCGAGTTCCCCAAGACGATTTTGTATTGAAGAGCTTTCAAAGCTTCCTCGTTAGATTCTATAATTTGTTCTATACTAGTCACTTTTCTTCCTATACTTACGGTAAGTGTTATTGAAGTATGCTTTGAGATCCAAAGTTGTAATAGTTTTGATATCTTTTCGACCACATCTTCTGGTTGCATGACACTAGAATCAAACGAGAACAACACGCTTAAACGTTTATACTCCAACCACTCGTGCCCGAGTATAGAGAATCCCTCTTGGTGTGTAATCTCACAGAGCACATTGCTAATAACGAATTTATACAAATCTAGTTCATTCTTCTTATAGCGGACGCTTAATTCGGTAAATTTATCGATTTCGATAATAGCAACCAATCCCGCTCCAAAGTGAACAGGCAGTCCATAAAGCTTGGCATATGTCTCCCACTCCATTGATGAAAAAGTTATATCCCGTTCCAATAAATCCTTAAATAATCTAAATTTATTTAACTCTGTAATTTCGGAAGCCTGAGCACGATATTTTTTAGAGATTTCAACTAATTGGTCGAATGATTTTTCAATTATGTAAAACTCCGATGCGTGTGTGTCCAAAACTCCTTCATGCTCAGATCTTATGCGACTCATGAGTTGTTCTACCGGCTTAACATTCTGTTTCGTCTTGATAAGAATTAACAGGACACCAATGATGATAATGAAGGCACATAATACAAACCATAAATAATTCATTGATGAAATAGTGGAATACAATTCTCCCTTAAACGAATAAAATCCACTTTTATAAGTCCATCCCGTATGAGGTGACTGGATGGTGGTTATGGCCTCCTTTTTATTGTTCGAACCCTGTAAATTCCCGCTAAACAGGAAAGCCTTCTGGTCATATACTTCGATATAAGTTAGGTTTTCATCATTTAATCTGGTAATGATAGCTTGAAGTTCATTCTTATCTATATTGATGACGATAAGACCCTTTTCACCTGTTAATAGAGGGAATTTTCTGACTAGACTTACCACTACCTTTTCTTCTAAAGTATTGAGTTCTTTAAATACTCTTGAATTGGTCCATTTAATAGGCGGATCATTGGTAATCATTTCGTTTATGAAGGGTTGATCGCCGTATTCCTCCAAAGGAACGAAAATACGATTGCTCATCACTCGCTTGTCCTCGTAGCGTACTAAATAAATTCCATCAATTAATGGATTTTGAAAAGCAAGCGCATTCAAATAACTAGAGATTTTCGCATTCAATATGGGATCTTGGTAGCTTCCCTCGTTGAAAAACAAGGCTAATTCTTCACTATTTAATAACTCATCAATAATGGTTTGATTGATCGCGATAAGTTTGTTGTCTATGGATTGCATGATAAATTGAGAGTATTGATAATTTAATTTTGCCGTTTCCTTTTTCATCGTATCACTGATCATCATTGAAAAGAGGAGCATAAGCGTCACAATAATAACAAGAAAAATAGACAAATAAGAAATCGATAAACGATAAAACATAGGTACTCTCTCCTCTAGTAAGGTACCTTTAATACTAAAGAAATTAGATAGCTATAACAAGTTATGATTTTCTGACATATTAATTTATTCTGCTATTTCTGCTTATTAGTAATTCCAATTGGAGTAGGAGAAAGCTTAGAGGGAGCCCTCTCCTACTTTAATCAGTATCTACAGATTTCAAATACGATTATTTCGGATGTGGGAATGTATCATAAAGTTCTTGTTTAAATACCCATGAGTCTTTATTTTCTGTATACCACTGTGTGTACCATTGTTCCACTTTCTTTCCATTCATCTTATTCCATAAATCCTCCGTTTCCATATATATATCGTCAGAAGTTTTGCTGACACTGCCAACAATATATTGGGTCCAAAGATCATTAATTGCTTTAAAGGCTTCCTGTTCAATCAAGTTAATGTCTTTCGGTAGTTTAGGCATAAACGTTGGGTGTGTAAATTGCGGGATCGGTGTATTCGGATTAATATACTTTTCCCCTTCTTTAATTAATTCTAAAAAACTACTACTTAACGGTTTCTCAGGATCAAGAGTAAGTCTTGCCTTCCAATGACACTCTACCGTTTCTAAAAACACAAATGCTGCACTCATTTCAAGCTTATTTTTTTCTAAATCAATCGGTTCGGCACATTCATTATTACTCGATTTATAATGAATACCTTCCATCCCTTGAGTAAGCATCTTTTGCGTTGAAGGAAGTACCATAAAGTCAATATATTGCATGACTGCTTCAGGATGCTTTGTATTTACATTGACAGCGACCTCAAGATCGACAGGATTTTGCATATATGGACTAAATGTACCATAGGGCCCTTCAAACAAAGGAAGTACGGCTATTTCACCATCAGGATTGTTTTTCTTGAATGCCTCAAATGTAGCGTATCCTTTGCCTAACGTTAGACCAGCTCCTTGTATATATATCCCGAGCTTGCCATTTACCCAATCCTCCGTCGCTTTTGCTCCCTTGTTATCTGTCAGAAAATCTCTGTCTGTCAATTTTTCTTTATATATTTCTCTTTTAAATTCTGCAAGTGCTTTGGCAGGCTGCAAATCGAAAACGATGCTACCATCTTTTACAAACCAACGAGCATCATTAAAACTATTTGATAATGCTCCTTCCGCTACCCAACTAAGTTGAATACCAAATGTGTCGTCTTTCCCATTTCCATCAGGATCATTCCATGTGAAGGCGTGCGCCACTTTGTACAATTCTTCTACATTTGTGGGCATTGACAAGTTTAATTTTTTCAACCAGTCCATACGGATATAGAAAATAGTATTTGGATAAAGCTCTGAAGCTACACCGCCTAATAAATATAACTGTCCATCTTTAGTTCCAAGTTTTTTCAATACGGAGTTTTCTTCAATTTTCTTTTTATAAACAGTACTGTGCTGCTCAATTAATTCATCAAGAGGTAATAATTGTTTTTGGTTATACAATGCATTCATTACATCACCATGTCCAGAATATATAATGTCGGGTGCGTCACCAGAGGCAAATAATGTAGTATATTTTTGAAGCATTTGATCTGCAGAAGGTGGGATAGGAACAACTTCAATCTCGACTGGTCCATTCTCATTAATCCATCTCACCCAACGATTATCCTCTAATGTACCTTCTGAAGGCGGAATTGCTTTTTCTGTTACGGCAACTTTTATTTTCGGCTTCGGCGATTGGAGATTAGCTTTTTTATCTTCACTTGCGGCTTGATCACTTGGTTTCTGAGAATTCTGCGTATTATTATTGCTACAACCCACAAGGAAAACAGCAATCATAACCATGACTACCGTGCATAGCTTTACTTCCTTCAATACAATCATTCCTCTCGCAATATAATTTACTCTTCTTCTACCTAGTGCCACAAAATAGGTTTTAATTAACCTTTAATTGCTCCTATCATCACCCCCTTAACAAAAAATCTTTGAACAAAGGGATAAACAATAATCATAGGAAGCGTCATAACAATTAACGAAGCTGCTTGAATCATCTCTGGGATGATATCTTTTTCATTGGTCATTGAAACGTTATCTTCTAGGGAAAATAATTGAATCATTTGCTGAACCATAACAGCCAAATTATACTTTTCAGTGTCATTAATATAGATTAAAACTGTCATAAACAAATCCCAATAATGTATTCCGTAAAACAAAGATAATGTGGTAAGCATCGGAAGAGACAGTGGCAATACAATGTTTATGAGAAATCTAAACTCTCCACAGCCATCAATTTTAGAAGCATCCTCCAGTTCGGGTGGAATGCTTTCAAAGGATGTTTTCATGATCAACAAGTTATAAGCACTTACTAGACCTATTAGCCACAATGACCAGTATGAGTTAAGTAGCCCCAAATTTTTGGCCAAAATGAATGTTGGAATTAGTCCACCCGAGAACAGCATAGTAAAAACAATACCTAGAGTTAGCCCTTTTCTCCCTCTAAAATATTTCCTAGATAAAGGATACGCAGTCATCACAGTAACCATCATACTCAGGAAGACTCCAACGATTGTAATGATAGTGCTATTCTGAAACGCAGATATGATTGGCGTTCCGATAAACAGTTCCTTGTAGGCTCCAAAAGAAAACTCTACCGGCCATAGCAAAACTTTTCCCGATAGAATAGCATGATTCGAGCTCAGCGATACTGAAAGAATATGAAGAAAAGGTAGTAAGCAGGATAGACTTGCTATGCCTAATATTGAATAGTTGAATATATGGAATAATGAGTCGTATCTTTTGATTTTCACTATTACTTAACTCCTTTACCATAAGCCGTGGTTATATTTTTTTGCAATTTTGTTTGCTGTAAGCACTAATATTAACCCTACAAGGGACTCAAATAATCCAATAGCAGCCGTTATACTATATTGGCCTTGAGAAATACCAGTACGGAAAATGTATGTGCTAATAACCTCCGCTTTATTGCTCACTACATCATTTTGAAGAATGAATATTTGATCAAATCCAACTTCCATTACCCTGCCAACTGATAAGATCAGCATAAGAATAATAATATTGGATATACCTGGGATCGATACATGCCATATTTTTCGTAACTGTCCGGCTCCGTCAATACTGGCAGCTTCATAGAGGCTTGGGTTAATACTTGATAGAGCAGCTAAATAAATAATGGCTCCAAAACCAGCCTCTTTCCATATCCCAGATCCAAAATAAACTGCTAACCAAGAAGTTCCGTTATACAAAAAAGGAAACCTTTCACCTGTGATCCATTCTAAAGCATGATTTATAACTCCCGAATTGATGGAGAACATGGTTATCACCATTCCTCCGACAATTACCCATGATAAGAAGTGAGGTAAATAGATCAATGTTTGAACGGTGCCTCTAAACCATTTCAGACGAACTTCATTTAATAACACAGCTAACAAAATAGGAAAAGGAAATCCGACAATTATGCCAACTACGCTTATGAATAATGTATTTTTAATAATTTGGAGTGTTTGAATGTTGCTAAATAGAAAATCAAAGTTTGTTAAGCCAACCCAATCGCTATGAAGGATTCCATCAGTGAAATTATAGTCTTTAAAAGCGATTACAACTCCAAGCATCGGTGTATACTTAAATAAAATGAAAAATAACGCTCCAGGAATAAACATGATTAGCAGAGGCCAAGCTGTTTGAAAATATCTAATGATTCCTATATGTTGTTTCATTTTTCACCTCACTGTTACTGCTGATCCATACTGTCCAGAAAATGATCGCGTTAGTTATCCAAGGTCTGATCGTAATCATGTCCATAGAGATTCAATGAATGGGAAAGCCAAGAAGTTTCGGCTTTCCCATTTCTGTTAAACGAATCGAATATGGTAAACTTCTTTATTCCTCAAGTTAAATCGCGTTTCTCTCATGATCACGTACCAATATCGGTCAAGCTCGAGTCGACAGGGAATGCCACGATCTCCAATGCGAATTTCAAAACATTCACCGCAATAAACAGGATAAGCTTTCTCTCCTAGCAGGACAAACCAACTATTCGCGTCCCGATCGTAGGTCATCTGGTTCCAAGGCTCGTTCATGACAATTCACCCTGAATCACGTGCTTCACCATATGATCGTCAATGATGCGGCGCTTGATCTGGGCTCCGTAGATGAGGCAATGAGTGCTCAACTTGTTGATGAGTCTGGCCGATCCGCCCGAGAATCGGTAAACTTCATTTACCGCCTCATCAGAGAATATCTCATGATTGGTGCCGGCATACGCTAACTGACGCTTCAGATATTCACCGACTTGGGAACGGTCGAAATAGGGCAGCTTGCACTGCAAGTCAATCCGCTGACGAATCGCTGTGTAGGATTGAAGACGAAGCTTTTCCCATAGCTCGTTCTGCCCGACTAGAATTAGCGCCATGGGGCTTTGCGCATCCATCTTGAAGTTGAGGAGAAAGCGCACTTCCTCCAGCATCTCCCGATCGAGCAGATGGGCTTCATCTACGACGACAACCGGTTCCAGTCGATGAATGCCGCGCATGAGTTCCACTTCGCGATGCAACTGACGCTTCGCATCGCCTCGGTAGAACTTCGACTCGCATCCGAGTTGTTCGAGCAACCCTTTGTAGAAGTGGCGCGGCGTTAGCTTGGAGTCCGACAGGTACAACAGCTTATACTTCGCTGCATCCAGCATGGCGGCAAAGCGGCGGACTGTTGTTGTCTTGCCCGTCCCGCAGTCGCCGCTAATGACGGCGAATAATTGGCGCTCAGCAGCGTATTGCAACCGGTCCAGCATCTCTTCCATAGCACTCGCCGGATAAAGCTCTGTCACGGGAATATCCCGAGCAAATGGTGTACGGGTCATGTCGTAGAAGGATTCAAACATCCTTGCCAGCCTCCTTCCTCAGCATGCGGTAGGAGACGGCCGGCGTTTGGGTTTGTGCGCGCTCGTCATGCTTCCGCTCGGCACCTCGGAGCAAGCGGGATTCCGTTGCTGACTGCTTCTGCAAATGCTCTGGAAGGGCCGGCCGCTTGCCAGCCCTTTCTCCAATGATGAGCTCCCGTGCTTGCCAAGGCGTACATCCCTCGTATTCGATCGTCACTTCTGTGATATCTGCCGGGTCATAGACGACTTGAACCGTTTGCCCAATGAACAACAGCCCAACTTCATACTTCTTGCCTTGAAAGCTGATACAGCCGGCCTTATCCACTTTCCGCTGTTCCGCGTGGAGGAAGCTGGCCGCGAGGTGCTCGGAATTTACGAACTGAAGCGCTGCCGGATCGCTCCGAAACGCAGCTTCGGGTGTTTGTTTGTTCGCCAGCGCGGCATGGGGTTTATTCTGGTAGCACTCCGAAAGCCATACTTGGAACCAGTCGTTAAGCTCGGTGAGTGTCTTAACGTTCTCAAGCGCGACCTCGTCCAGAAAGCTCTGCACAGCGCCGTTTAGACGCTCAACCTTGCCTTTACTTTCCGGAGAGTAGGGCTTGGCAAAGAGCAAGCGAATACCGAGTTTCGCGCACGTCCGGTTCATCCAAGTCGTGCGGTATTGCTTGCCGTTGTCGAAGTACACGGCCTCTGGGACACCGTATTTCTCGATCGCTCTTCGGAAACTGTCCTCGACGATGGCTTGCTCCATCGACGCGTAGAAGGCTCCATGCAGCACATACCGCGTCGCGTCATCCACGAATAACACCAGATAGACTTGTTTCTTCGAACCGCCAGGACCAATGGGAAGGTACGGCCCATACTTGATGTCACTCTGCCATAAGCGATTGCGGGACTGCTTCTGAAAGCGCCGCGCGGCCGTACCGCCACCGGCATACATCCGCATCTGCCTTGAACTGTAACCGCGCCTGGTTAATCTCGCCTGCAGGGTGCTGCGTTTAATTATTCCAGGTGCGATCTTCTCCTCCCATTCGAGGATCTGGATAATTTGGCGCACACTCCGCTTCGGCACCTCCCGCCGAAGCAGGATCGCTTCTTCCAGCACCTCAGTTGGTATGGTGTCTGGCAGCGGCTTCCGGCCTTTGGGTTTCGGCTTGAGTCCGTCGAACCCATCCTTGCGATATTCGGCCAAGTACCGGCGCAGCGTCCTCTCTGATAAGCCGGACTGCGCACAAATGGCCGACTTTAACTGAGCCGCCTTCGCCGCATCCAGACCGGATGCTAGGAGCGGCGACAGCAGTTGAAAGCGTTCCGCCGCAACCTTGTCCGATTTCTTTTGTCTGTTCATCCTCATGCCTCCATTTACTAGGGTTAGCATGAGTCTAAAACAAGCTTCAGCGGACAGACAGGCAGAACGGGTCTGTAACCCAAAGATTTAAATTGGCGATGGGGCGGACAGTTCTTCTTAGCCACCCGGCTGCGTCACCGACATACCGTCCTAAAGCGTGGAGTGCGGACTGCGGAGCAACGGACGCTTGCTGCACAGGGAGCTGGAACTGGATGCTAATCGCCTGAAGCGCTGCTGCTGCATACGCCGCCCATACCCGAAACCAAGCCAGCCATCTAGAAAGGGTGGATTCGTCTGCGGCTACTACTAAAGCATCTGGCTCTACTAAGGCATTTTCGATGCTTTCAGCGTCATACCGCTTGTAGGGGACAAGCAGATCTGGCAGCTCATGATGAATTCTTGCGCATGACCTACAGTACAACCTCCGAATGATGAGCTTCGCTCGTTCTCCGCTACTTCTGTACCACACCCGCCCCCGACTGCCCGCTACCTCTAACCAGCAGCCGCAGCAGGGACAGGGAACCAATTCCGCACTCCTAACAAAAAACGCCGGTCGCAGACTCCTTCTCAACCAGCGTGAAATCTGATACAATGACCATATTCTTGGGGTGACGCTTCCGGTTATGCTGCTCGTAACAGCATGACGATTACGGAAGCGTTTCTTCTTTCTTTAGACTGATAGTATGGTCACTATATCGGTCTAATTTCGGACATTTATGAACGTCAACTTCCGGCTATTAATGGACGGCAGAAACACCTCACTGTTAAAATAAAATTATTGTTGCCCTTCATAATCCTCTGACATTTACCACCACCTTGTGAGTTTAAGTACTTTTTCGTTTGCTTTCTATTTCAATGCTATAAAAATAATGAATTCAAAACAATTTATACTTTTCTGTGGCTTAATCAATTGGTAAGCAGGCATATCAGGCAGATAATAACCTTATTCTAATGAATAATCATTTTCTGTAATGTGGATCTGTACGACTACGTCAACTGGCTTAACAAGCATCTGGAGTCGCACCAAAAAACCCCATAATAATGGGGTTTTAAGGCACTCATTTATTCAGACTTCGCACGATCTTAGACGCAAATATCACCCTTCAAAGGGAACTGTGCCATCCTTATCCACTATATATCCCCATTTATGAATATAAGCCTCTCCGGGTAAAAAGTCGTCCTCTCTCTGCTTCAGGAGGCGCATTAATCTTTGATCCAGCTCTTCTTGAAGCTGCTCGTATTGGGGCAAATCCACTAAATTTCTTGTTTGCAGCGGATCCTCCATGTTATCATACAATAGCCATGGGCCTTTCAAATCTTTAACATACGTGTAACGCTCAGTCCGAATGCCTCGGTACTCTCTACCATTTTTAGCCCGTATATACTCGCCAAACGGGTGGGGACACATGATTAACGCTTCTTCTACTTGCAGCGTCTCTTCACCAAGCAGATGCGGCGCATAGTTGATCCCTTCCACGGTCTCGGGAATGCTAAGGCCGCATAACCCCAGCAAGGTAGGCATTATATCCGGTGTATTAAACGGGATGCTTACTTCTCTAGCCTTGTCACCGAACTTGCGCGGGTATTTCAGTAAAAAGGGGACTCGAATGGATTCATCCCACGGTCTTTGCTTTCGTATTTCGCCATGGGAGTGGAGCATATCTCCATGATCGGAGGTGTATATAAATATCGTATCCTCTGCAATCCCCTTTTTTTCCACCTCATTCATTAAGTCCCCCAAACAATCGTCCAAGGCCGAAATATGCGCATAATACCCTGCCAGCTCTTCCCTAGCCTGTTCCTCACAAGCATCCGGAATATTGCCCCTTATGGTTAAGCGCTGTGGATCGTACATATCTCGGTATGCTTTCGGGGCAGTTTCATATGGATTATGCGGCGGCCCCCAAGAAAGCACAAGAATAAACGGTTTTTCGTCATCATATTGAGAAATATAGCTTTGAGCTTCTTTTGTCTGAGCGAATGCATCATAGCCTTCCCATTGCATAAATTCATCTTCATTGCCATAATATTGGGATTCATTATAATGATGAGTGCAGTTTAGCACACACCAATGATCGAAGCCTTGTCTTCTTTCTTTAGGAATGAAGCCTTTTCTATTACCCCCGTCTAAGTGCCATTTTCCGATGTATGCTGTATTATAGCCTCCTGCTTTAAATGCTTTACCCAGAGACACAGCGTTATTGCTTAATTGAACATCATTAACAAACACACCATGAGTCAGGGGATATTGTCCCGTCATCAAACTGGCTCGATAGGGGGCGCATACCGGCATGCAAGCAATAGCCGTGGAGAATCGAAGTCCTTCCTGCGACAACCTATCCATGTTAGGCGTCTTAACATTCGGGTCATTCTCAAACCCTACAGCGTCTGCTCGATGCTGATCGCTAAAGATATATATAATATTCGGTTTTCTTGCATTCATGATTATTCATCCCCTTAAAAGATCTATAGAAGCACTTTCTTGTTACGGATGTAAGTTTAATATATAATATATAAAACGTTTTTATAACTCGACTGACATTACGATGAATGGATCAAATAACGAGCTTACTTCGAAAATGACTTGCTGCCGAAGGGAATGAGCCTGCTAATGGCGACAATTAAAGATATTGCTAGAGAAGCTAAAGTTAGTATATCTACCGTTTCTTTCGCTTTAAACGGTACCGCTCCAGTTGCTGAGGAGACGAAAAAACGTATTATGGAGGCGGTAAAAAAATTAAATTATGTGCCTAGCTCCACAGCTCGCAGTCTTGTCACCAGCAAGACCTATACCATATGCCTATTTATTCCTAATCCCAAGTCAAATATATTCAAATTCGTTGGGAATACCTTGCTGAACGATATGCTTCAAGGCATTGGCGAGGTGATCGACGAGCAAAACTATAACCTTCTGCTCTCGTGGGATCAAGCTTCATCCAGTCATTCGAAGATGGAATCCTTAGCTGGAGCAAAAACGGTTGATGGGTTTTTAATATTTAGTCCCACAGATCAAATGGAGCCTATCTCCTTTCTGATACAACACCATTTTCCATTTGTTTTTATGGGTCCTCAAATGGACAACTTGACCATGAATACCGTAAACGTTGATAACTTTGACATTAGCTATCGAAATACATCACACCTCATAAAGCTAGGGCACAAGGATATCGCTTTTATCAGTCCCGGTTCGCTGGATTATCTTCTTTCGGAAGATAGATACGAAGGGTATAAAGCCGCGTTACAAGACAATAATATTAGGATTGATGATCGTTATTTGTATATAGGCGATTCACGAGAAGAAAGCGGATATGAGGCAATGAAATATTTTCGTCAACTAAAAAAAATACCATCAGCTGTCATTGCGGGCAGAGATATTCAAGCTCTTGGCGTGATAAAATACAGTGCTGAAAACGGACTGCGAATACCGGATGATCTAGCGTTGGTAAGCTTTGAAAACTCAGATATCGCTGAGAAGCATCAAATCACATCCATCTCCACTGAGCTGTACCATATAGGCAAAGAAGCTGCCCGTCTACTCTTAAAGCAAATAAATTATAAAAGAAAGCTGTCTCCTCAAAACTTAATTATTCCTAGCGAGCTTTTCATTCGAAGCAGCTGCGGTTCACAAAAACAGCTTTAGCCCAATCCCAGCTATGAATACAACACTAATTGGGCAGGGCCCAACCAACCGGATGGTGCCGGACGACTTCGATTGCAGTGGTTGTGAACAGCAGCACCAAGGGTGTTCGTTACCTCGAGGGTCAGTGTGTTCTCCCCTTCTTGGAACAGATCGGGTGATACTCTCCAAACATACGGCGGGCAGATCTTCGAAGTCAGCACATTGCTGTTGACTTTCAATACAGCTGTTTCATGCACTTCTCCAAGATCGATGCTGGCATCACCATCATTCATCCATAGCAAGGACTGGGCACTCAATGTAAATCTACATTCATATGTTATTGTACCGCTGAAGGTCTCGAACCCTTCCTGCGCAATCCAGTCACCAGGGACGGGAAGCGATTGGCCGTCATTGAAGGTTGAGATGGGACTGCTGATGTGAATGCATCTCCAGTCAGTTAAAGGTATCTCGCGCGTTCGATCTACCTTGGCCGGTGGTACTTGGGAGGCCTTCGAGCCGTGCGACGAATGGAATACCACGAATAAGCCCTCATAAGGAGCTAGACGCATTGTCATACATGTCTCCCCATTCGCTTGTTGATAGGAGGGTACCGGCAACACTTCACCACTCATGGCATCCCATACCTCCGGACAACCTGATGCGCCAAACGTCACCTCATCCTCAAACACCAGCTGCAAGCTCTCGTTATTAAGGAAAAATATATCAAGACCTTTACGTTCATAATGGCAATAATGCAGCTCCGGGAATGCGTTGAGCAGACGCAGGCTTCTCAGGCCTGAATACTTATCCAGCGTATCAGCCAAACGGTGCAGAGGAACCGGGCCTTCGTTTTCGTTTAATGACCCCGTAAGCGAGTGTATGAGACTATGGCGTCCACGGCAATCTTTATTTACACGGCATTCAACTTGGAGCAGTAGTCCCCCGGCATCGCGAAACTCCAGAAGCCGTTCCAGCACCTCCACTGGCAAGGTTTCAATTCCCGGCAGCAAAATACATGAAAATTGATGCTGAGCTACGCACAACTTACCATCCATGAGACGGCTCCGATTACGATCCATAAGTAAATCCATGGATAGAATGTCGAAATCATATTGATGCTGCATCAGTTCCCTATTCACCTGATCAAGCACCGTCTCATCGCCAGCCCAGTGCGACTCAGCGGGATATAACACTGCGATCCTTGACACATGCTCTGCTTGCTTTAGCATGAGGCAGGATCGATTTGCGTAGTCTGCCCACTTCCTAAAGAAGCCCCATTGCGGGTTACGGCCCCCGGCATAAAAGTGCGGTGGACAATCATCATCCGGAAAGAGTGGAGAAAAGGCATGCGGGACATACCAGTTAGTACCACGCACAGTCATCCAATCGGTCAGCCATTTCATCTCGCGAAGCCCTAGATCCCACCCATAGGCACCAAAATTCTCGCACATAATGAGATCAGTTTGGACTTCAAGATGAGCCTGGGATTGTGCCAGTTTCCCTAGCGTGTAATGGAAAAAATCCGGGTTTAAGCCTTCTCTATAATGCTTGAATTGAGGGTAATTCTCCTCATAGGGCACCAGCTTTTGCTCCGAATCCACCTGACGCAATACGAAGTCATAGCCGCCCATATCAAAGTGACGAGTCGAACGAAAGTAATGCCCCACACCATAACCATGGTGCATATGTGCCTGGTTATCTTCAACAACATGCCCTATAAAGCTTACGCCTTCTGCATGGCACCAGGCTTGAATTCTCGCAAAGAAGTTCTGAGAGAATAGTTGTGTCATTACGTCCATAAAGTCGAAACGAACCGCTCCCGCTCGACCATCAGAATGTTCGTACCACAGCCATTCAATCTCATCGAACAAGTCGTATCCTTTATTTTGGGAAAATGCCTCCCGCATAACACGCGTCCATGGCATACAAGGGGTATCTTCGCCAAACAGGACATCGTAGGAGGCATAATTTTCGAAGCTTGTCTCATCGCCGAAGAAGCCCTGAATCACGCTTCCGAATAGATGTCCATACTGCTCTTTTGTTGCTTCGTAAGTTAACGCGATAAAGCAATCCGTAACTTGCGGATCAAGATAATCCACCATCTTATCGTACATTCGTCCACTCCAAGAGTGCTTAAGACCGAACACATGAATAAGCCATGGGGCCGTCTCTTCACCCATCTCCTGCCAAGACAATAAGCTGTCTATATCGTTAAAGCGTACAGAACGTTCCCATTGTGGATAACCGTCTATTAGAGGCACACACACAAATTTAAAGATGGTGTCCCAAGCACTAAAATCAAGCTTATCAAACGTACACTCCGAAGTATGCCAAGGTATCGTTTCCTTCACGAGCACTTTCATTCGAGCCTCCGGCATATTCTGCAGCACTTTGCCGCCTGCAATACCTGAAGGATAATATTCTTCATCGAATATCCATACCTTCATACCTCGCTTCTGCGCTTCGTCCAGACAGATGTCAAGATCTCTCCACCAGCCTTCACCTAAGTAGTCAGCATGTGGACGGGATTCAATGATGAATCCCGCGCTTCCCCCTTCGTCCATGGCAGCAATCTCCTGACGAATTACAGAGTCTGTCTCCCGAGGGTCACCATGCAGCCACAACAACGGATATATACTTCGTGGTGGAGACAATGACGTGAACTGTTCCTTTAATTCTTTATAGACTTCCATCCTATTCCAATTCCTTTCGACATGTCTCAAATCGCTCTAATCCTTTCAAACCTCTTCTATCATAGAACACGGGCGCCTTCGCCCAAGCTATTGCCAGATGCATCAGCAGCTCAGTTTTCAACTGCTCTCGAATTCCTGTATATCCATCTTGTGAGTACAAATTATTCCATTCGTTTGGATCTTCTACCAGGTCATACAGTTCGCCTAGAATGTCCTGATGATGCGTCCCATCGTTGCCCACTGCTCCTTCCAGGTACAGAATCAGCTTCCATTCCTTTGTTCTCCACATATACGCCGGAGCGGAATGGACGGGTACGCCTTTCCCGTGAAACTCGCAAAACGCGCCTCTTCGCACTGCTTCACCCAACAGATCAAGACCTGGCAGCATCGGATTCCGTTGCAAGCCCGCAACGTTGGACAGCGTAGGCACGAGATCGATTAGTTCGGCCGGACGATCATCCGTGGTCCCTCGTTTGTTCCGGGGAATCGCAGAACCGGATAGAACAAGAGGCACACGCACGCTGCTGTCATACAGGCAATATTTCGAGAAGCGGTATCGCCGTTCACTGAACATCTCACCGTGATCCGAACAGAAGACGATCAGCGCATTATCCAGCACGCCCCGCTCCCGCAATCGGTCCAGTACTTGACCAAAATAATGATCCAGCCATGAGCAATTCGCCCAATAGCGCAACGTAGAGCGACGGCGTTCCAAAGAACTCATCGCTTCCCAGACATCCCGCTTTTGACGATAATCGTCAAGGCTTTCCTGATTAATAGCATCCGTTGCCGCTAGATGCGTATCCGATTCTAGCTCCCATGGCGGCTGCTGAATGTCAGGTATATCTTCTATCCGATATAAATCCTCAAATTCTTGAGGAACATTATATCCAGCATGAGGCTTCAAGAATGATAAATATAGGAACAATGGCCGTTCCGAATCAATTCCGTCCTCCTCAATAAATTGCAAGCATTGCTCGGCCACCCAGCCGTCCCGATGATGGTTCATCGGGATTCTGCTGGTAGAGCCGATATAACCGTTCGCGTTCTCTTCCCCTGCGCCATAATCCTTGGTTTCATCCATGTAGGCCTCCAGCCGCTCAGGATGTGTATCCCCCATCATAATCGCACCTTGCTCGTAGTGGCCGTTCGCGCGAGATAACCCAATCGCCCGATGTTCGAAGCCTCGGGCCGAAGGCTCGGAGACTCCCTCAGCATTATGATTCCAATGGGTTTTGCCAAACCCTGCGGTTTGATAGCCAGCTTTCCTCATGAGCTCCGGCAGCGGGTCAGCAGGCAGCAGCTCTTCATTCGTAATCCCATCATAATTTGTGCGAACCCCAAGCTGGGAGGGATAAAGACCATACATCATGGAATAACGGCTTGGGACGCACATCGGCGCCTGGCATACGGCTTGACTATAAACAATTCCCGCGTCGGCCAGCCGGTCAATATTAGGCGTCTGAATATGCTTATTATATCTTCCTATACAGTCCCATCTCTGTTGGTCCGTCATCAAAAAAATAATGTTCGGCCTCAAGTCAATCATCTCCCTTATATCTAAAGCTATAGTTTCCTGATCCTAAGTGTAATGCAACATGCTCCTCACAACAGTCCCAGCTCAACAAGCCCTCCATAACTGGCAGCATCGAGCCTCCCTCTTCTAATTGCTTAACTTTGGTTATTCCCTTAAAGATTACCTGTGCAGTTGTATTGGGCGGTATAGCAATATTAATCTCCATACCGTCCTCCTGCTTGCTCCACTCCGAGCGAATGGTACCATACAGACTTTCATAGCTAGCTTTCACCCAACTCAGCTCTGATCCAAAGGTTGGATTTATGATGATATGTTTGTAGCCCGGCTGACTTGTTGCTGTGTCGATTCCAGCCACTCTCCGATATAGCCAGTCTCCAACGGCTCCATAAGCATAGTGATTAAACGAATTCATATCATCACTCCAGAAGGAACCATCCTCTTTGATTCCGTCCCAATGCTCCCAAATCGTAGTAGCTCCTTTAGTAATGGCATACAGCCACGAAGGATATTCCTTTTGGAACACTAATTGGTAAGCTAGATGATCATAGCCGAACCTTGACAATACATGACATAAATAAGGCGTCCCGACAAAGCCTGTAGTTAGGTGAACATTATTTTCAATAATTAACTGAGCTAATGCGTCCGCAACTCTTTGACGATCCTTCACTTTGACAGCATCGAACATGAGAGCCAACACATGTGCAGTTTGGGTGTTTGAAATCAACCTGCCATTGGGCGAAATGAACTCATTGTTAAATTCATCCACAATGTGTTGGTGCAGTTGTCCATACTTTGCCGCATCCTCAAAACGATTCAAGACCATAGCTGTTTCTTTCAGCAAATGCGTTGAATACGCGTAAAAAATTGTCGCTATGAGATCTTTGGGAGTCGCTCCCTCATAACTGTTTTCTTTTGCGTCTAAGCCAAGCCAATCCCCAAAGTGGAACCCTGTATTCCAAAGGTATTCATTTTCCCCTTGAAAGCGTATATACTCCACCCATGCCTTCATACTATCGTATTGTTGCTCTAATATTCTTTTATCTCCATAGCATAGATAAAGTGTCCATGGACATATAACCGCCGCATCCCCCCAGGCTGAAGAGGAGTGATCCTCAGCACGCAGCACATGAGGAATTACATGAGGCACGCCACCGTTTGGCAACTGATCTGCCTTAAGATCTCGCAGCCACTTTGTGAAGAATAACGCTGTATTCATGTTGTAGGAAGCGGTTCTCATAAATACATGAGCGTCTCCTGTCCAGCCCAGCCTTTCATCTCTTTGCGGGCAATCGGTTGGAACGTCAAGAAAGTTACCCTTCTGACCCCATACTATGTTTTGTTGCAATTTATTCATCATTTGATCCGAACACTCGAACGTCCCTGTAATCTCATTATCTGTGTGTATCACTTTGGCGGTGAATGTACTGGGATCGAGATCCCCAGGCCATCCCTCAACCTTCACATATCGAAAGCCTTGGAAAGAAAACCGGGGTTCAAACTCCTCTTCCTCACCCCCCTTTAACACATAATTGATCGTTTGTTTTGCGCTTCTTAAATTACCAATATAAAAATTCCCATTGTGATCAAGGACTTCCGCGTGCTGTAATGTAATTCTCCTGCCACGCTCACCGCTCACTCTGAAATGCATCCAGCCCACCATGTTTTGACCTATGTCCAATACCGTCTCGCCTAAAGGCGTTTGAATGAATGAGACGGGCTTAATCTCTTGTATGATCCGTGCAGGCATATTCTCTTGAGCAATCAGTGTCTCATAAGAATGATCGACCATCCTTATTCCCGACCAGTCTGCATCGTTAAAATCAGCTAGATTCCAGCCGTTTTTCTCTAATCGCGCATCGTAGGTTTCACCATGATATATTTCAGACATGATTATCGGTCCAGTTGCCGACCTCCAGTGTTCATCCGATAAAATCATCTCTTCAGTGTCATCTGCATAGGTAATATGCAACTGGCACATTAGCGCAGATTCGTTGCCATATATATTTCGCTGATCTCGATAGGCCAGATTGCCTTTGTACCAGCCCCCTCCTACAAGGGCACCTATGGCATTTATATCTGCATGCAGAAGTTCAGTTACATCATACGTCTGATATTGTAGTCGCTTGTTATATGAGGTCCACCCCGGTGTAAAGTGCCAATCCCCTACTCTCCTCCCGTTAAGGTAAAGCTCATACAAGCCTAGGGCAGTGGCATACAACCGCGCTTTTTTCACATTCCCCTTTAGCGAGAATTCCCGTCGAAGCATAAGACATGCATCATGATTGTCAGCATGACGTGACACATCGTCTGTAATCCAACGGGCAGACCACTCGCCTACACCCAGCATTCCCATCTCCCAGTGATTCACATCACTCCATTCAGAGACCGTATCAAGATCGACCCACACTCTTATACGAAAATAATATCTAGTCCGTGAAAGCAATTCAGGGCCTGAATAGGTAACATGAATAGATTGATCGGAGTCCACTCTCCCTGTATCCCATAAAATATCCGTGACGTTGAAACTGCTCATCGATACTTGAATTTGATATGCCGCCTGCATAACATTCCTGCCGTCGGAATAGAGCTTCCAACTAATTCGGGGATGCTTTACATCTAAGCCCACTGGGTTTCTTCTATACTCGCACCTAATATCTTCTACGTTATGTCTCAATTCATCTTCTCTCCAAACTCGTTTTATACATGTTTCCGACTGCTCACAATCTTTAGTTTTTCATCCCTGTCGTCGATAGACTTTCGACAAAGAAACGTTGAGAAAATAGAAATATTATAATAACAGGCAAAGCAGCTAATATATTTGCAGCCATAGCTACATTCCAAGGAGCAGAAGTGTACTCTGAACTCATAGCTGCCAGCTTTAATGTAAGCACCCACAGATCTGTTTTTTGCGTAATAATAAGTGGCCACAAATACATATTCCATGCAGCCAAAAATGTTAAACACGAGAAAGTAGCAATTACGGGCTTGCTTAATGGGAGAAATATTTTGATGAAAATAGTAAACCAGTTCGCGCCATCCATCTTGGCAGATTCCGCAATCTCATCCGGAATATCCGCCAAAAACTGTCTGAACAGGAATGTTCCAAATCCCGTATGTGCAATGATAGGAACAATAAGCCCCTGATACGTATTAATCCAGTCCAGGTTTTTAACAATGATAAAAGTCGGAACAAGACTGACTTGACTGGGTACCATCATGGACATCAGCAGCAGAACAAAAAATATCTTTTGTCCCATAGCGGGTATTTTCGCCAAAGCAAAACCCGACATTAAACAAATAATGGCTTGGCCAATAAGAACAATACTCGTAAAAATGACGCTATTGAAAAAAGTCCTCAGCCCAAGATCTTCCCAAGCCAGTAAAAAATTCCCCCATTCTATGGACGAAGGTACAAATTCAGGAGGGAAAACGTATACTTCATCTGAAGGCTTAATCGAGGTCGTAAATAGCCAAATAAACGGAAAAAACATCCCTATTCCAATCAGCCAAGCGATGGCATTTACAGTCTGTTTTTTTACAATCTCCATTTTCATTATTTGTCGCCTCTTTTCTTCAACGAAAACTGCAGCCATGTGATGAGCAGAGAAATTACGAATAATACAATTCCGAGTGCGGAAGCATATCCAAGCTTCAGCTCTATAAATGCTTTCTCATACAAATAATAAATAATAATTTCTGTAGAACCGTAAGGTCCGCCTTTAGTCAGTACCTCCACTGCATCAAACGATCCAAAGAACGTCCAGATCATATTTAAGATAAATAACAATAAAGTAGCATTGGCAACCATAGGCCACGTAATGTACCTCATTTTTTTCCAATATCCGGCGCCATCTAAAGAGGCGGCTTCATACAAGTGTGTAGGCACACTTTGCAAAGCGGCTAAATAAATAATGATTGTCGCCGGAATATGCTTCCACACAATAACAATTGCAATAGCTATCAAAGCAAATTGACTATCCCCCAGCCAATCTACTGGAGGGATTCCCAGAAAATCAAGACCATAATTTAAAATGCCAAAGTTTTTTGAATAGATCCATTTCCAAATTACCGCGGATGATACTAAGGATATAACGATCGGAAAATAATACATCGTTCTTAACACCTGTATGCCTGCCATCTTGCGATTAATCAACACAGCCAATAGAAAACTAATAATTACTGCAGTTGGGACAGAATATAAAATGAGTAGAATGTTTAATTGAAGGGAGGTAATCGCTTTATCATCACGAAAAAAATCGACAAAATTATCCAATCCCACAAAGACAGGCGCTTCCACTACATTCCAGTTATAAAAGGATAGGATTATGGCAAACAGGATTGGAAACATCGTGAAAACAGAAAAAAGGAGCAAATTAGGAAAATGGAATATGAGCGCCCACCAATTATCTCCATTCTTCAACGCTTTTTTTGTTCGAATCCAGTACTCTTTCGTCATAGTGCTCACTAAGCTCACTCCATCCATCCACTTAATTAATATTAAAGTGCCAGGAAACCTCCTAGCACTTTAATATCACAACGGACTGTTATTTATTTTCACTCAGAGCCTTTGTCGCTTTATCCGCGGCTTCCTGCATTAAAGCCTCAAGATTATTTTCATCGTTTAACAAATACCTCTCCAATGCCTCCTTAATAGCTCCCTTAAACGCCCCGCTTGCTTCAACCGGCAAAGGAGGGGAGATAACCGAATACTTTAAGGTATCCGTGAATACATGGTTTGAATAAGGAGGACCAGGAAGCTCCTTCCAAAACGAACTATTATATAGCGACTTAATCGGCGGTACCACTGAATAGTTTTCTGCAAAAATCTTCATGCCGCCTTCACCATCATAAATAAACTTCATGAATTCCCATGCCTCATCTTTGTGCTTCGTGCTTGAAGTGATAGAGAAGCCTACAGCTCCAGCACCCACCTTTTTTACACCGTTAATATAGGGCAATTCAACAACATCCCAATCATCCTTCAAGCCGTTCCTTACCATAGGAACTTGGGCTCTAATTCCTGTATGCATAGCTGCTTTGCCGCCTAGAAACGGAGCATTATCGTTCCCCATATCGTTTTGAACCGTCATCGGTACAAATATTCCCTCTTTCTCAGGCTCTAGCATAGCTTTCCAGCCTTTAATGGCTTCAGGGCTATGGAATAACGCCTTGTCCATCTCTGCATTTACCAATGAGCCTTCGAAGTTTTCTAGCAACGGTCCATAGATGGCTTGCCACGTATATCTAATATTGGCACCGTAAGTAACGGTGTTCCCTTTATCATCTTTAATGGTCAGCTTCCTAGCCGTATCAATAAATTTCTCATAATCCCAGTCGCTTGTTGGATAGGGTACATTGGCTTCGTCAAACAGTCTCTTATTATAAAAGATAACAAGGGCATCCGCTCCGAGCGGCAGCATATGAACTTCGCCTTTTGT
Organism: Paenibacillus sp. PL2-23; assembly: GCF_040834005.1. NCBI lineage: Bacteria > Bacillati > Bacillota > Bacilli > Caryophanales > Paenibacillaceae > Paenibacillus > Paenibacillus sp. PL2-23. The sequence continues at coordinate 1,876,624 of NZ_CP162129.1, read as the reverse complement.
CTTATTGCCGAAGGATACACCGGTTTGTAAAAACGCTTCATCAAACTCATCTTTATTAAGACCAGAGTCGGAACCCAACAATTCATCTAAGCTCATAGTTATACCGGAATCCGCGAAAAGGGAAACCATCCCTCCCAAATTCGCCAAAATATCGGGTAAATTATTCGCCGCTAAGTTGGTTGTAATCTTTTGTCGGTATTGGTCCTCGTTCGTAGGCCACGGCTCTAACTCCACCTTAATGTTAGGATGCTGATCCTCAAATGCAGCAACTACTTTTTCGGCTTCAGCAGTTAGATAATCTCTTATGGCAACCCTTATGGTAACGGTCTCAGAACCTTTATCCTTTGTAACCCCTTCCGTTTCCTTTGGGTTGTTAGAGGCATTGCCAGCAGTCGAGGCATTCCCATTCGAATTGGAGCAAGCAGTAAACACGAGAGCCAATACTAAGATGAAACTAATCAAGGTCAGCTTTTTCATTGAAACATCTCTTATGTTCTTCATTACACAGCACTCCCCTTTAGTATTAATAATTAATGAAAACATTTGGAACTTAGACCGGACTAAAAAGTTATAAAAACGTTTTTATAAACAAATAATAATCTGCCTAGAAAGCGTTGTCAATACAATTCTATTTTACAAAATTACGGTGTTCATATTCATGAGGCAGCCTACCTTCTCAAATAGACGTGCCTGGTGTCCGATGGCCATGGCACAATGATGCGTCGGAGCTTCCATGAACCACCGCTTCATATATGCATCCGGGTGTTCTTTAAATTTCACAGGGGTTTGTGTGTTGCCTATACGCATAATAGGTCCATTGGTTGATTCCCCCTCGCTGATGATCAGCTTTAGCTTGCCGTCGCCAGTCTGTGTCACATTTAGCGTCGTGATGGGCCCGGTCTTGACCTTTGCCTCAACAGAAACTCCTGAGCCCTGTTTACCATGATATAGGCCCATACCTCTTAGAATAGGCTTGCCTTGGGAAATCGCGATGTGGAACGGACCGTCATGCCCCAAAATGATCGTCTCGTCCACATAATCAACTACGACTATTTCCGAGAAGCTGCCCCCCGTGCCGAGAAGATCGCATATCTTCATAGCAAGAGCAGTCTTCAGGTCTCCTTCACCTGAACACGGAATGCCTCGCGCCGTTAATAATGAATGGCCTACAATAAATCCACCTTGCAGCTCCTCATAGTGCCCTCCAGGCGCACCGTGGTAGTAATACGTAAGGGCATCTAAATCATAAGCTCTGACAAGCCTCTCTTGTGCAGCAGCTACTTTGCAAGACCACTCCATTTGCTCCTTGGTGGGCCTTCTCGCAATAGGATCAGAAGGGGAATCGCCACTAATTTCGAACATCTCATGCACTTCTTCAAGCTTGGCTTTAACCTCTTGAGGAGTTACCTCCTGAACCAACCGATCGAGATCGCACATTTCCAGCATTTCGAGATGTATGCCCGACTGAGCTTGAACCATTGTAAAGTCGCTGTACATATCCAGCATGCCGGAGTAAGTATTGCCTAGAAAGCCGAAACGGCTGTAACGCAAATTACGTGGAACCGAAGCTGCTTTTACCCATTCTTCTATCTCTTTCCATGCGCTTATTGCTTCTGTACGCTCATAAGTGATTTCATTTGTTAATGAAATGTCTGGGCTATAATCCAACCCCAGCAATCCGTTTACGACTTGGAAGGGAAGTCCTGCCCTGGCAAATGCATTGGCAAACTCAGGCACTGGACATGCACCACAATGAGCCAGCCATTCACCTGTCGTTGAAGACTCATAATTCATACGTTCTGTAGGCTGAAGATTCAGAAAAACTACTGGCGACTTACAAATTTGATGCACCGGAAGCACTGTGGAACTCGTAGAATAGGTGGCAGCATGGCAAAACACTAAATCCACCTGGTTCGCATTAAACCACTCGCCGGCCTTGCGTCCCTCCCCCTCAGTATCAACTAGACCGAAATTCATCACCTCAGCCCAGTCGGATAACTTGCCTTCGATAAACCTTCCATAAGCGAGCAAACGATCCCTCAAACCCGGGAACTGTTCCCAGTATGCTTTCAACCCCACCGAATATAATCCGATTCTAGGTTTACTTGCTGGCTTAATCAACTGCTTCCAAACGATCTTTACCACCCCGTTCAAATATGAAATAATAGTTTTACGACTTAATTGTAACCGCTTTATTTCGATAATACATCGAAGTATCTTGTATAAAAATAATAGAATCTTGCGAGGTGACTCATGACAGCTTACAAGGAACGATATAATACCGCTTGGAGTAATGACTCCGTACGAATCATCGCTACCTCTTCATCATTTGCAAAAGCAAACTTATTTTATGTACAAGAAATGGGGCATTTTCAGACACTGCCCTCCTATTTTACAGAACGCGAGCAGCTCGACTCCTTTCTGATGATCTATACACTGGGGGGAATTGGGCATCTTACCTATCAGCAGCAGTCTCACGTTGTGAAAGCCAATCAATTATTTTTTATTCATTGTATGGATTATCATCATTATAGGACGGACCTTGATGATCCATGGGAACTGTTATGGATACACTTTAATGGCAGCACTGCACAGGGGTATTACGAGAAGTTTGCTGAGGCTGGAGAGCCCGTTCTGAGCTTACAGCCAGAATCAAATATTCCTTATGTAATGAATCAGCTTCTTAATTACAAGAAACCTAGCTTGTATAATGAATTGAAATGCTCAAAGCTATTAGTCGAGCTTCTGACCGACTGCTTGCTTGAGCAGGAACAGTCATATGGATTAGCTTCTAGTGAAGGGGATTATATTTCTGCGGTCATAGAGGAAATGAAGCTTCATTTTCAAGAAAAAATCACGCTGGATGATTTGGCCAAAAAGTTTGCCGTCAGCAAATATCACTTATCTAAGCAGTTCAAGCGCGTAACAGGCTTTCCACCCAATGAGTATCTTATTAACATTAGAATTACACACGCCAAGGAGCTGCTTAAATATTCAAAACTCTCGATTGCACAGATCGCTGTCGAAGCAGGTATTGAAAATGTCAGTCATTTTATCTATTTATTTAAGGAACGAGTCGAGTGCACACCTCTTATTTTTCGAAAGATGTGGCAGGAGGGCGGTTCAAAAAAGTAACCGGAATAACACAGCTAAGCCTACACCCTATGACTCAGGTGTGGGCTTAGTGATGCGGATTACCAAAACAATTCTGTATTGCCCCTCAGCTTCGACAACGCCTCCATAAAGAAGTAATCTCCATAGATTATCGGCGTGTTAATACCGATTCCTGCAGGATAATGCGAGGTTCCCTTAACCAGCAGCGCTTCCTCTTCTTTATCCCAAGCTCCATAATGCTCATAAAGCGACTTCAGGATACGTTCTGCCCATTCCAGATAGAATCGTTGTTCCTGTTCAGGCACAGATCTGCCGATTTCGATTAATCCGCTCGCCGCGCAGGCCGCAGCTGTGGTATCTCTCGGCATATTCTCTTCAAGCGGCGCTCTCAGATCCCAGTAAGGGACATGGTCTTCGGGCAGACTGGCGATGAAATAATGTGCTGCTTTCTTAGCCGCCTGCAGATATCTTTGTTCTCCTGTGTACCGGTATGACAAAGCGAATCCATGAATCGCCCACGACGCGCCTCTCGACCAAGCAGATTCCGGTGAATAGCCTTGACCGCCCATGGCTCCTATTCTTTCCCCAGTATCGGGATCAAAGCAGACAATATGGTGAACAGAGCCGTCCTCACGAATGTGCTCCTTCAGCACGGTGTCTGCATGAGCGATCGCAATATGCTTGAAACGCGGATCACCTGTTTCTTCAGATGCCCAATATAGAATAGGCAGATTCATCATACAATCAATGATGACCCATCCACGATTGTCCCTGCCGCCGCCTTGCTGATCATTCCACGCTCGAATAAAGCTGCCCTTCAGATTGAACCGGCCAGCGAGATGACTTGCTGCGATAAGGGCTCTTCGCTTGGAGGATTCATTACCCAGTAATTTATACTGCGCCACTGCAGTCAAGCTCCATACAAAACCTACATCATGATGCAGGATGTAGAATCCGTTCAACACTTCATCCAGCTCATCTTCTATTGCAATGGCAATCCCCTTCAGTCGCTCATCCTTCGTCTCATTGTATATATGCCATAACATACCGGGCCAGAAGCCCTTGGTCCAGAAGCTCTTATTGTTATCATAAGTTCCATCAATAGAAAGATGCGGATAGGACACCCCTATACGCCTGCTCGTCCTGTTCACCTTCTCTACTGTCTGATCCCAGGCGTGATCGAACCAATTTCTATCCGACATGCGAATATCCTCCCCCTGCTAGCCGATGGGCTAGCCCTTTAGTGATCCAACCATTACTCCTTTAACGAAATATCGCTGCAGATAAGGATATACCATCAGGATAGGTAAAGTTGACACCATAATGGTCGCATATTTAATTGTCTCGCCAATCTGGAACAAGTCGTTGCCTGATCCGCCAGATGACATCCCCTCTGTCGAGTTCGCTATCAGAATCTCTCTGATGACCAATTGCAACGGGAATAAATCTCTGTCACTAATAAAGATTGAAGAATAGAACCAGCCGTTCCATTTGTCTACGGCATAATAAAGCGTCATGACCGCCATGATAGGCAAGGATAACGGCAGAATAATACGAAACAAAATAACAAGGTGATTGGCACCGTCCATCTTGGCCGCTTCTTCCAGACTATCAGGAATGGATTGGAACGAGGTTCTTAATATAATCAAATTAAACGTGTTAATAGCAAATGGAATAATAGGCGCCCAAAGCGTATCCAGCAGCCCTACGCCTTTCACAACCAGATAGAAAGGAATCAGACCCCCATGAAAGAACATCGTAATGATGATAAAAATCATAAACGGTTTGTTCAGCATGACATTTTTGCGTGACAGCACGTAAGCTCCCAGCGACGTCATAAACAGGTTCAGTATAACTCCAAATACGATGATAAATAATGTATTCTTGTATCCGCTCCATATGGCATCATTGGCAAAAACGCTCTTATACGCCTCGAAATTAACTCCTACCGGCTTCCACAAGATCCCTTTGTGAGCAACGATATACGCTGCATCGCTGATCGAAGCAAATGCCACATAGATGAGAGGGTACAAGGTAATCACAACCAACACCGACAAGACTGTATATAAGCAAACATCAAACGTTCGCTCAAGTCTGGATTTTTTGGTCATCATGCCGCTCACCTCCCTTACCATAAGCTATTTTCGCTAAATTTTTTGCTCAATCGATTAGCAAGCACTAGCAATATCAAATTGACTACGGAATTGAACAACCCTACAGCCGCGCTGTAGCTCCAGCCGAACTCGAGTAAGCCCTTACGATAAACAAAGGAGGAGATCACATCAGCAGTATCATAAATGGCAGGATTGTATAACAGGATAATCTTCTCGAACCCTACACTAAGCAAATTGCCAATACGGAGAATGAGCATGATGATAATAGTTGGCAGGATGCCCGGAAGGGATACATTCCATATTTGCCTCAGTCTGCCCGCTCCATCGATGCGCGCCGCTTCGAATTGCTCTTGGTCGACATTCATGAGCGCTGCTAAATAGATAATGGATGTCCATCCCATGCCTTGCCATATATCCGATATAATATAAATGCTTCGAAAGAGCTCTGGCTTCTGCAGCATTGCCTGCCCGTCGCCGCCTAGATAGGTAATAAAGGTATTGATCAAGCCCCCGCTATTCGTAAAATCCTTAATAATTCCACAGATAACGATGAGGGAAATGAAATGAGGCATATAGGTTACGGATTGTACAATGGATTTAAACCGCTTATTTCTGACCTCATTAATTAACAAGGCAAGTATAATAGGCGCTGGGAATTCAAAGCAAAGGGAGTAAAGGCTTAACAATAGTGTATTTTTCAGAATGCGCCAGAAATAATAGCTTTCGAAAAAAGATTGAAAGTGTGCCAATCCGACCCACTCACTGCCTACTATTCCTTTAATCGGCGAATATTCTTTAAAAGCAATGATAGCTCCATACATCGGACCGTATTGAAACAAAATATAATACGCGAGAACAGGTATCATCATCATATAGAGGTATTTGTTAAGCGCCAAATCCTTCACCAGGCGACTAACAACAATTTCTCTGCTCTTAACAGGTTTCCCAGCATGGCTAGGGGATGCTGAAGGTCTCATACTCTCGCCCCTTATTTACTTGATTGCCTTTAAGTGAAGCGGTGGTGGCTTAGACTTAGGGAGCTCTAAGCCACCTTGGTACATATTAACGTTTATTGAATCGCTCCAAAGCCGCCTTTTGAATTTCAATCGCTCTGTCAAAGTTAAGCGTTTCCAGCTTCTTCATGTAGGAATCATAGCTGGATAATGGCTCGCTTCCCAAAATAATTTTGAGTGTCATCTCATTAACAAGCGTTTCCACATCCGTCATAATTTTAGCCAATTCGGTACTTTCCTCAGGTGTTGCCGTAATGGGCGGCAGCTTTGTTGATTTAGCATCCGTCTTCCAGACTTCAATAGAATCCTTCTGCGATTGCAGCACATTATATTGTTCGCTGTAGCGTTTGTCTTGCACAAAGGGACCAAAATAATTGCCGCGGATATAGAGGGACAAGGCTTGGGCAGGAGCCAGCTTATCCGGATTTTTCATCATCAAGTCCGTGTAAGTGGGATAACCATTTTCCATGGTATAGCTGACGCCTTCAACCCCGAAGTTAAAGAGCATATGACCTTCCTCGCTGTAAGCATAATCCAGCATCTTTACAGCTAACTCCGGATTTTTGCTTTTCGAGGTAATCGCAGCCGTGCCATTGACAGCGAAAGGATTATCCAGCTGTCCAAATCTAGGAACATCCCCTTTATTCATGACGGGATAAGGCGCTGGAGCCAATACGGCTTTCGGATCCTTCTCGCTAAGGAGCGGTGTCCATTTCCCTAGATGTGAACCAGCATTACCAAGAGTTACACCCGTCGCACCGCTGATCATATTGGCATCTAACGTTTTTAGATCGGTTGTTGCAATGTTTTTGTCCAACAGCCCTTCCGCATACCACTTGCTCATTGTGGCCAGGAAATCCTTATACTGAGGCTCTGCAGGACCATACTTAATCTGTCCATTATCCAAATAGAAGCTTTGATTGATGCCAAATGCTCCAATAATCGCTCCGTTCCCAAGGCCTGCCAGCTTACCTTCGCTTAGGAACGATAATGGCGCAGAAGCTCCCTTCTTCTCCTTAAACGCCTTCAATACGGTATACCATTCATCGATGGTAGTCGGAACCTCAAGACCAAGCTCATCCAGCCAATCTTGACGAACGATAGGACCTGAGAAGACCAGCAGGGATTCATCTCCACGGATAAACGGGAATCCATAATAACTGCCTGAATCTGTTTTCACCAGGCGATCAACCTCTGGATGCTCCTCCAAATATTTTTTCAGGTTGGGCGCATGCTGATCCATTAATTCATTCAGTCTTAGAATGTAGCCATCTTTAATGGCCTTCTCCGGTCCGCCAGGGAAATTAATCCAGGAATATTCAATCACATCAGGCAATTCACCGGAAGCGAGCATGACATTAAGCGCCTCTTTCTGTTGACCCGCCGTAGGTGAAATGAAGGTCAATGGAACTCCCGTTCTCTTCTGCCATTCCTGGAAAAACGGCACCTCATCCAACGAGTTGCGGATCCCAGCCAGATTGGAATTAATGCCCGCCCAATACGTAAGCTTCTTATCCGTTTGAATGGGATAGGTCGTTGCCTCATTCGTATTGTCTTGTGGGGCTGCGCTTTGTGTCGGGCTGTTCGAGCTCTGGCTTGCCTCCTCTGAATTGCTGGAGCATGCTGCTGTTACACTGACTAGAATCATGAATACTGAAAGTACTGCAGCCAACAAGCTTGCTTTTGTCTTTTTCACCGTAACCATCAACCTCCCATTTTTTGTCGAGAGTTTCACAACTCCTTATCCCGATTATAAGAGCCCCTTTTCCACAACGTATATCGATCATTTACGAAATTCCATCTACAAAATCGTAAAAAAGCCCTTTTATGTTAAGTATACTTTCTTTTATAGCTGCTTGGACTCAATCCATACCACTTTCGGAACTGATTAATGAAATGATTGTAATTGTGGAATCCCACCTCATAACATATTTCACTTGCGCTTCGATTTGTATGCGTAAGCAGTAAAGCAGCCTGACGAATTCGCATTTGGTTCAAGGTATCGATAATGGAAAGTCCAGTCTGCTCCTTGAACAAATGTGACAATCTTGAGGAAGAAAGCCCGATTGTTCGTGCGAGCTCCTCGATTTGCACACTATCCCGCATATGGATAGAAAGATAATGGATTGTTTCTACGATGCGCGGATCACGCTGTAGCTTTTGCTCCTGAGCTAACAGCATTAGCATTTCGCGAAGCGAGTTCAAACAAAGCTCCTGCCAATATTCGTCTCGTTCAGTCGAATCAAAAAGGAGTCTGCGAAACGCCTGATTTATTCTCCTTTGAACCGTATTTGCTTTAAAATTATGAATAAAAAGTGGTTCAGAAGGCAGTAAGTTGTCTTCAATAAGATAGTCATTAAAATGCGCCCAATAAAAATCCCACTCCTCGCCCTTTACAGTACCATATCTGTGAGGCGTGCCAGGTCTTAAAAATGTTAAATCACCTTTGATACAATGCTGCATTCCGCTGGGGACATCCATATATCCTTTTCCACGTAATGTATAGGTTATTAGCCACTCTGTCATACCTTTCGGCCGATGAGTAGCATAAGCATCTGACATTTGATAGTGTCCCGAAATGCTAATCCCAGTGTTCAGAAGAGAAGGGTCGTTGATAGGCTTCAATGCAATACCTCCAATCCGGATATATAACCAACTATAGATAACTGCAGAAAGCAGAATGGTATGATTGAAAAGCAGAATTGCTAATTCCTTGGAACCTGCTTTGACCTTAGACTGTTATTAAGCAAGATATGAAGGGAGAGAGCATCATGCAAAGCCAAACAGTGTTAACGAAAGAACAAAAGAACCAATTCGAAATGGAAGGGTACGTTATTGTAAAAGGACTATTCAGTAAGCAGGAGCTGGATGAAATCGGGCAAACGTTTCAAGAGATTAGCGAGAGTGTAATTCCAGGATACTTTGAGCCTGATTTATCCTCTGAGTCCCCAGATCCATTAAGGCGATATCCTCGGGTTATGCACCCGCATCGATTTAATGAAACGGCAAAAAAATATATGCTGCACCAGCCGGTGATGTCCGTGCTCGAGAGCCTATATAATGAAGCGGCGTTAGCAGCACAAAGCATGTTCTATTATAAGCCCCCTGGAGCGAGAGGACAGGCTCTTCATCAGGATAACTTCTATTTAAAGGTTGAACCGGGAAACTGCATTGCAGCCTGGACGGCTATCGACCCCGCAGATGAAGAAAACGGCGGTCTACTGGTTGTACCCAAGACGCAGCAATACGATATCGTCTGTCCGGAGCTGTCAGATTCGAAGGAATCGTTTACAACCCACTATGTAAAGCCCCCGAAGGAGCAAAAACCTATGCCAGTCATTATGGAGCCTGGCGATGTGCTGTTCTTCAACGGAAATCTTATTCATGGCTCCTATCGGAATAAGACAAAAGACAGATTTCGGAGGGCTTTCATCTGCCACTACGCGAACGAGTCGGCCACTCACATTGGCAAGCACTATCAGCCATTATTTCGAGCCGACGGCTCCATCGTTGAGTTAATCGATAACCCGGATGGTGGACCTTGCGGATTCGAATTCAAATCTCTTTACCCCCATTAATCGTCACCTCATAGAATAAATAAGAGGAAATGCCTAGCCCTTTCTTAGACCATGCTCCTTCTTATTAAAGAGCATAATCCCCTCAACCAGTAGAGCTGGTGAGGGGATTGCAACTTTATTTACATCATTTTTTACTTCTTATTATATTCAGCCTCGAACTCCTCTAACATTTTAACTCCGCCCGAGCTTTTCCATTTTTCAATAACCTCGTCAAATTGTTGATCATTGACCTCACCCATAATGTACTTTACAGTTGCGTCTTGAATCATTTTATCCAGCTCTCCACCTAGTTCAATAGCCGTTTTCGATATAATGGAAGCCGCCGGATTGTTCACCAAGTTATTAGAGGTTTCATTTTCACTTAACACATCATACATGTCCTCAATATGCTTTGGAGTCCCAGGTGGAGCTATAGGCTCAAAGGCGTCAGGGGCAAACATTCGCAAAGAAACCAGCTCAGCTTCCACATTTTTAACAATCGATATATTGCCGTTATCCTTTTTGTAATGCTCACCCTCGATGCCTAGCATAAAAAATTCCTTTTGCTCTGGCGCAGCCATCAAATCCAAAGCGGCAAGAAGTCGGTCGAGCTCTTCCTCTGTTTTTACTGTGCTTTTCGGGAAGGCAATAGTCACCCAATAGCCTTTACTTGTAAATAAGTGATTGCCGGTAGGTCCCTCTAGATAGGATAATGAGACGATGGAAGCATTAGGATTGCTGTCTAGTAACGGATTCCACAATAGTTTTTCATCGACGTTGCTTATCTGTACTCCGGCTTTTCCATTTTGAATCAATTCTTCGCCCTGGGTTCTTTGAAGATAGCTAAAATCTTGGTTCATAATACCTTCATCATATAATTTCTTAAAGAAACGCATCGTCTCTCTATAGGCCTCTGTCGTGAAAGCCGGAATAAATTTGTTGTCTTTCACCTCATAACCATTAGGGGCGCCAAACTTGGCAAGCAGAATCGGAAATCCGACAGGCACGCCAGCGTGCAGTCTTTGCGCTAGACCTATCGTATCATTTTTTCCATTCCGATCAGGATCATCCTGGGTAAAAGCCCTTAATACATTATATAACTCATCAATTGTTGTAGGCTTCTGGAGGCCTAGATTGTCCAACCAGTCCTGGCGCATGTTCATACCTTGTCTTGAGATAGCCTCAGGAATATAAATTTGATAAGTTTTTCCGTCTACCTTGATATTCTCGTCTCTTATCTTATCTTTACCTGCCATTAGATTTGGATACTTTTCAAGTTTTCCATCCAATTCCCAGAATGCACCTGCCCGAATCGCAGTAACGATAGAAGGCTGCTTCCCATCGAAGATATATAGCATGTGAGGAAGGTTTCCCGATGCTAAGGCGACATTCACCTTATCCATAAAGTTAGGTCCGAATACAAACTCCGTTTCAAATTCTACATTCATAGATTTTTCAATGTACTTGAACAATGAGCCATCCATATCAGGCAGTGCTCCCCAATATGGTTGAAGCGCGGTTACCTTAATGGGCTCCAATGATTTTGTTGCTTCGGGAGCGTCGTCTTTTTTCCCATCTGTTGCCGACGATCCATTCGAATCGACAGCATTGGAATCGGCGCCGTTGCCATTCTCATTCCCCGCACAGCCTGATAGGACAACAACACACAATAGCACGAGCGATAAGAGAATGACTGAAGCTTTTTTTGTTTTTTTAAGCATTTTAACCCTCCATTTAGTTTTATTTATTAAAAGATGATGCGAACCCATTCCACAAAATGGATTCTCATTGTCATCCCTTAACCGAGCCAATCATAACACCCTTCACAAAATGCTTCTGAATAAATGGATACACAAGCAATATAGGCAGAGTAGCTACAACAATCGTAGCCATTCGAAGGGATTGAGACGGTATTTCGATGCTAGCTCCAAAATCACCAAAATCTGCAGTCGCCATAATGATGATTTGACGCAGCCAAATCTGCACAGGCCACATGTCAGGTGTATTCAAGTAGAGAAATGGCATCATGAAATTATTCCAGTGATTCACAGCGTAAAACAACATAAATGTAGCCATTGAAGCCATAGATAACGGAATAACGATCTGGATAAATGTTTTAAGATCATTACAGCCGTCAATCTTAGCTGATTCGAATAATTCCTCCGGCAAGCTCATGAAGAAGTTGCGCATTAAGATCAAGTTAAATGCACTAATCGCATTCGGAATCATTACTGCCCAATACGTATTTATGAGACCTAATTCCTTCACGACGAGATATGCCGGTATCATCCCTCCATCAAACAGCAGGGTGAACACGATTAGAAACATAATAAAGCGCCGGCCTCTTAAGCCACGTCTAGCTAATGCAAAAGCAGTAATAGAAGTGAAAACAAGATTAATGATTGTCCCACAAACGGTAATAAATACAGAGATCATCATACTTTTGGGTATGGTTATATCCGAAAAAATAAATCGATATGCATCAAGCGAATACACCTCAGGAATCAACACAAACTTTTTTTCCATCAACTCTTGCTGAGTTGCAAAAGAGCCCGCTACGATCTGCAAAAAAGGCAAAATGCAAATCAATGAAATTACAATTAACAGCAGCACGTTTATAGTGTCAAAGCTACGGTCCGATAAACCACTTTTCCTCATTTGTTGATTTCCTCCTATCCCTAGAATATGCCTTCCTCACCAGACCTTCGTGCCAAATAATTGGAGCCAAGCACTAAGATCAGGCCTATGACTGACTTAAACAGTCCAATAGCTGTACTATAGCTGAATTGTCCTTCCTTTATACCGATCGTATAGACATACGTATCAAACACATTGCCATAATCCTTATTGCCTGCATTGATCATGTTGTAGATTTGCTCAAAGCCCAGATCCATAAAGTTTCCGATCTGCAATATAAGTAAGATGACAATCGTACTGCGTATACAAGGCAAGGTCACATTCCACATCTGACGAAATCTGCCTGCTCCATCTATCTTGGCCGCCTCATAAAGCTGTGGATCTACTGCACTCATCGCCGCAAGATACAATATGGTCCCCCAACCCGCTTCTCGCCAAATGGTCTGAGAAGTAAGCAAGGTGCGAATCCAAGCATTTTGGCCCAAAAAATTAATTTTCTCCCCGCCGGCCCACATGATAAACTCATTAACAATACCGCCCTCAGTGGTCAGTAACACATAAGTAATTCCTGCAACGACTACCCATGAGAAAAAATGCGGGATGTAAATAACCGTTTGTACAAAACGTTTGAACACCTTCAGACGCACTTCATTGAGCATAAGCGCAAGAATGATGGGCACGGGAAAGTAAAACAACAGCTTATATAAGGAGATTAAAATGGTGTTGCGGAATAACATCACAAAATCGTTGTTTTGAAATAGTCTTTCGAAATGCTTCCACCCCACCCACTGGCTTTCTACAATTCCTAGAAATGGGGTGTAATCTTTAAACGCAATGACCACACCTCCCATAGGGATATATTTAAAAATCAAGAAATAAAACACCCCTGGGATCACAAAAATATAGAGCCATCTGTTTCGCCAAATATCCTTAAGTAGGTTTTGTGCCGCAGCTCCTTTGACACGCTGTCTGTTCGAGAAAAAATTAGTCAAATGTATTCTCAGCTCCTTGTTGTTTATAATCGTATTGATACGCACCCCATCTTCACGCTTGATGTGGGTTACAATTCGAAATTACAGCTATATTGTATGACTGTCTATAATCATCACACACTTCGGTGTATGATGATTACGAATTGGGGAGAATGATTATTGCGTGTGAAATCCTTAATAAGCTATTGTTAAATGAGAAAAAGGGGTGATTTATTGTCTACATATTTCATGAGACTACTTATCTATGGCTTGTTTCTTTCCATTTTCCCCATGGTATTGCTTGGATATTTTGCGTATCACAATTCAGCGGCCAGTATATTAAATAAAGTAACGAACAGCAACCAGCAACTGCTTGCTCAAACCGAGATATCCATCGAGCAGAACTTGAAAATCATTGAGCGTTCAGTCGTTCAATTCTCGAACCTCCCAATAATGGATAAGCTATCGAATACAGCACTTCATGAGAGGAATTTTCAAGTCATACGTGATGCTTCTCTCAACTTGGAGTACATGTTCACTAAAGAACTCGGCATCGAGTCAATTTACTATATAAACATGAAGCATAACTGGGCTATTTATCCGGGGAAAACCTTTCAATTAAACCAACATCAAACAGATGCTTACCAATTGCTATTACAGCAATTAAAGTTCAAATCTTCTATATTATTAGATAATCACTTGGGACAAGAACCTCTCATACACAATACTCAGTTGCCAAGAGGCATCTGGCATATACAGTCCGTACCTGCAAATGTATGGAGGTCACCTATGGGTTTGCTTGCTGTAAAAATCAGCGAGAGTAAGTGGAGTGAATGGATTGCCAAGTCCCAAAGCTTTAACACCTTGTTCATTATTAATAAAGAAAAACAGGTATTGGCTTCTAATGACAATAAAAACATCCCTGATCGATTAGATATTCCTTTCCTAGAGCAATATCCGGATACGCCTTCAGGTTTCACAAGGGGAGAGTTTCAAGGAGAGGATGTATATTTCTTTTACAAAAAATCGGAGTTTACTAACTGGACTTATATTTCCATTGTGCCGAAATCAGTTATCCATAAAGATAGTCGTTGGATCGGCTGGGTCACGCTAATGATATGTTGCGGATTAATAATTATCATGGTGGCACTGTCATTCACAGGAGCGGTGAAAATTCATAACCCCATTAGAAAAATTTCAAGTCTAATTGAGAAGAAAAAACCAGGAAGTCGAACATATGATGAATTGGAATATATTGAATCTGCTCTGAAAAATATGAAACAGCAAATCATATCGCAAGGCATTCATCTCAATAAATATTATGTATTCCAGCTTTTGTCCAGTGGGATGCTGCGAAACGAAATTCAGGAAAAAATACTGGATCATCACCAACAGCTGCAATTTCAAGAGCAATACGCTCTCATCGCTATTCAAATCGACACCCTGACAAACAGTCGGTTCAAGGAGAGCGATCGGGAGTTGCTTATTTTTATCCTGATGAATATCTTGGAAGAAGTCATCCCCTCTTCCATGCGATTATCTTCTGTTGTGATGAATCAATCCCTCATCTGCATCCTTGGATTAAAGAATCAAGATGCAAACTTGAATAAAGGTACGATCCTTATTCATGCTCAGAATACTTTAGAAAAAATTCGCGAGTACACTAAGCTATCGGTAAGTGCTGGAGTTAGTACTACATTTACAGATCTCATCGATGCTCCTTCAGCTCTTAAAGAAGCCATGAATGCCCTTAAGTATAGAGTTCGGTTCGGGAATCAGTCTCTACTATTTATTGAAGATGTAGAACCATCAAGCAACAGAAACCCAATTGACTATCCTGAATACTTATCTATTCAGCTAACTGATGCCATAAAATTGAATGAACCAGAAAAAGCGGACGATGCGCTTCATCGGTTTATTCAATTGCTGTTCCAAAACAATCATCTATCTCTTACAGACTACCAGATGATTCTCATACGACTGCTGAATGACATTGTTCGTCTATACCAGCCTGACAATGAGAACGCGAATTTAATACTAGACGGACAATCCTTACCTAGAGAACTTATGGAGCTGCAGACAGCTAATGAAATAGAAAGCTGGTTCAAGCATCGTGTAATCACACCATCATTACGTTTAATAGAAGAAAAAAATGAACGGCAGCATCAACGAATATCCGAGCAAATGCTGTTGCTTATCCAAAATGAAACGGAGCCAACCCTTGAGTCGATCAGCACTAAATTAAATTATTCGCCGGGATATCTGGGACTCATATTCCGCAAGGAGCAAGGCGTACCGTTCTCTGAATATGTGAAATACGACAGGATTAATAAAGCGAAGGAAATACTGATTCAATCCGATGTGGCTATTAATGAAATATCTACACAACTGAATTACAAAAATACTCAAAATTTTATACGTTCGTTCAAGAAGGAAACCGGGCTAACACCCGGGCAATATAGAGCAATGAGAAAATCGAAGGATAATGAAGATCCCAATTAAAGTTCACGTCAAAACAATCGCCGCTTCCTTTCCATGAAGAAAGAAGCGGCGATTGTTCATTTTAATGGCGTGAGCTAGATGGAATCCCTATACTTTCCCGGAGTAATCCCCTCATATTTTTTAAAGATGCGTATAAAGGTCGTCGCTTCTGTATAGCCAACCTTTTCCGCTACCTCTTTGATCCCTAACTGTTGTTCTGCGATCAGCCTTTTGGCTTGCTGCACACGATATTTGTTCAAGTATTCAAGAATTCCGTCCCCTGTATGCTGCTTGAACAGCTTTGAAACGTAAGTAGGACTCATCTGTACGTGCTCACCAATCATGGATACATTCAGATTGACATCGCTCACGTTGGCTTCAATGTACGCAATAACTCCGCACACCAGATCCTGTACTGCTCGCTGACGGCTTTCGTTAATATGGCTGTCACGCTTCGCTAATGTATATTCACAAGCCTTGCTAACCCAGATCAGGAGCTGCACCTGCATATCCTGAAGGGTTTGACTGTTCATGATTTGTTCAATCAAGCCAGCTGTATCCCATTCCAGCTCCTCTACGAAGTCAGTCTCATTCATTGTCTTCATTATGGTGCTGGCGAGGTCAAACATTAAACATTTTATTAACGGAAGAGATTGAATGCGATTGGTAAGATTCTGCTCAATAACATCTTCTAACGTGCCAACAGCCAGCTCCTTATTCCCTGTTTTTACCGCGTTTATTAGCTTCTGCTCAACGGAAAGTGGATAATAATAGGTCCTATGCTGCTCCACCTGCGGCTCATATTGAATCTTATCATGCCTAATGATTTCCCTTCGTCCCATCACCAGCTTATATTCCATTGCATCTAACGCATGCAGGTAGGACTGATGAATACCAGTCCAAGAGCTCTGAATCGAGCCAATTGATATCGTCAAGTTAATCTGATAGGACTGGTGCAAGAAGCTTTGCGCCTCCTGTGCTAATTGCATCAGATCGTCCATATTCTGCTCATCCTCAGATGAATGGAGATTGATCAGGCATGCGAATACATCGTCTATTTCGACTATAAATCCCTTATGCTTTTGTTTGGCCAATTCCTCCACAACATTGGATATAATAAATTGAAGCATCTGCTGCTGCTCGGTTGGCTTCAGCCATTCGACTCTTTGGTAGAAGTCTTCGGCGTCTTCCACAAGAAGCAGCATGACCACAAACTCTTCACTGATAAAGCTAATATCATAGGCCGATGCGGTATCCTCTACCTGCAGCCTGGAGTCCAGCTTGCCCTTGAGCAATCTGGATAGGAAGTAAGAGCGAAGCACGTGATGATTCTTCTTCATATCGACCACCATTTCATCCATTTTCAGATACGTCTGATTCAATGAATGTTCAATAAAAGCAAATTCATTCCCTTCACGTTGAAGAGCGGAGCCACCCGAATTCTCCGTTACCTTGTGGAGTAGGCGACGAATAGGTCCGTAATTTTTCCGCAAGAGCAGCAGAGACAGGATAACCCCGACTAATATACTCGCCAAAAGACTCAAATACGTTAAGGCTCTTACCCTCTCTGCTTTCTCCCACAATACTTGACTTGGCACAATGGAGATATATTTGGTCTGAGTAGCTGGCGACTGAAGATATATGACCTCAAAACTTTGTCCTTGCGACTCGAAGCTGACATAGCCTGACGGAGAGGATAGCTGCTCCAGCCTCATGACCTCCAGCAATTCCTCGGAGTCTTCATCACTGGAAACTAATATTTCATTGTCAGGGTTAACAATAAACACTTTGCCTTCGTTAAATAACTGAACCTTATGAACGACTGACAGAATGTGAGCCTGGTCAATCATAACGACACTCATGCCGGCTGGCCCTGTAGTATGACTGCTCGCAAAGCTTTGCAAATAAGCAATTGCAGGCTTGGCTCCTAATCTCGGCATGGATACTAAGCCCTGATTCACTTTGCTTTGCATCCTCTCCAACCATGCTTCATAGGAGTATGCCTCGTTCATATGAACAAATTGATAGGCCATTAACGGTTCATTCACAACCCCAGGAAATACAACCGTAGGGTTGGGCGTTGAGAGATAAATATAAAACTGGTCCATATCTAGATAGGTAGACTTGTACTGTGATAAGTTTTGGGCAAGCAGAAACAAATCATAATTCAAGTTTGTCCGCGGAATATCTTGATTTGCGTATCTCAATAAGTTCTGAATATTTTGATCCCAGGCGATCTGATGGCTCAAACGCTTCATACTTTCCAAATCCTTGTCAACTGCCTCTTGCAGCTGCATCAACAAAGAAGAATAGGCCATTCTTGTTTCATTCTTTAAGGACCTCGAATATTCCTGATATACGAATACACTGATGACCATCGGCAATAATAGTACGATGACATAGGAAAAAAACCAAGTTATTGTCACGCTTTGGATACGTTTTTTTCTCATTCCGCATTCTCTCCTCAAGAGAATCATTCAAATCCCAGTACGGTCTCCACACTTTCCTGATAGCCTATGCGAATAGCTTTTGCACGAAGCCGTTTCACATCCTCGGTTATACGAATGGCGCCTGTATACAAGCTCCACTGAGGTGTATTGTCATTCAGCTTATAAGCAATAGATGCTCCTTGTGTACTGCAATGAATTTGAACAAGTGCCGGCCGACTAACAGTTCCATTCTCAATAAGCTCTGAAGCGCATATCCCTCCAGACACTGTCACGAATCGAGGTTTGGCGGTTTGCGGCTGCTTGCCGGAAGGCCACATCTGTGCGACCATTTCTGTCTCTGGCACCTCGGCTAGACGATCGTATTTCGTTCTCCACTGCTCCAACGCCTCTCGCATACGTTGAAGCTCCTTGGAATACTCCGGCTTATTGGCCAAATTATGCTGCTCGTATGGATCCCCTTGACAGTCGTACAGCTCTTCAACAGGTCTGCCATTCCCAACAAACTGTGCAGCCAAGCCTTCCAGCTTCCCTTCCTCATGCAATCGCCAGAGCTCTCTCTGGATGGGATGCTGATTCAGAAACGGAATCCATAGCTGATACGACTGGGTAGGATAATAATTCCGAATATATTTGTATTGCTTATCACGAACCGCTCTGACCATATCATAGGATTCATCGTAACGATCGCGTGCAGCATAAATGTATGCTCTTTCTTCACCCTTATGGAGAAAGCTCTTGCCTTGCAAGTGAGCAGGTATCTGGAGATTAGCAAGCTCTAATACAGTCGGGGCCAAATCGATCAAGCTCACTAGTCGCTCATTGACAGTCCCCGGTTGGATTCGGCCTGGCCAGCGAACGATAAGCGGCACCCGAATGCCCGCATCATATGTCCACCGCTTTGCTCTAGGAAGTCCTTCGCCATGATCGCTCCATAGCATAACAACCGTATTCTCCGATAAACCATCCTCTTCTAGCTGCTGCAACAGTTTACCCACATAGTCGTCTGCTAATGATAGGTTGTCATAATGCCGGGCTATAGCTTCCCGTACAAGCAGAGTATCCGGCAAGTATGGCGGTAATGCCACTTCATCTGGGTTCGTCTTCAGCTCTTCCTCTTCCCTAGGCCACATCTTGCTCTCATGGGTGACGGTGGTATTAAATACCGCAAAAAACGGTTGATTGGCTCCGCGATTTCGCCAATGTCCATCTGGTCCGCATTCATCCCATGCCGTAAATGGCGGTTTGAACTGATAATCCGTTTTTAGATTGTTTGTACAATAATAGCCCTGAGCCCTTAAGTATTCCGAGAATACTTTGACATAAGAAGGGGGAACAATTTCATAAGGCGTAGGTAATTCAGGAGTATCCTGATTCGTATGAGTGGTTCGCATATGCTGACCGCCTACATAGGTGGAATACATCCCTGTAATAACCGCACAACGGCTGGGCGCACAAACGCCGGCAGTAGCAAACGTATTGGGATAGCGGCAGCCCTCCCTTGAGAGCTGATCGATATGAGGCGTTCGGGCAACCGCATCTCCGTAACAGCCAAACCTTGGACTCGTATCCTCTAACGAAATCCACAGGATATTTAATGGTTTTTGATTCAATTCACTTCACCCCACATTTAATTAAGCGCTTACACAAATAAAGTGTAAACTCCACCTTCATTGCAGCAGACAATCACTGCAACAAAAGTGGAGCTTCTTACTATCTTTATTTTGTATCCTTCCAACGGTCGTACGCGTTCTGATAAATCTCTACGTACTCATCGACATTCATTTTCTTTAGAGTAGACACATAACTATCCCAATTGTCAAAGCTCTCTTTGCCAAGCACAAACTTTGCTTCCATTTGCGCGATGTAGTTCATTAGATCGTTTTTCAAAATATTTGCACGGCTTTCCTCTTCCTCCGACAGGAAGAGCAGCGGCATAGCTTCTTGAGCATATTGCGACAATTCATCGGCCTGCTTATTGAGAATGTTGTTGACCAGGTCATTTTGTTTGTAGTTAAGCTCCATGCTCTTCAGAAGCGGGATCGTTGAGCCAATATCAGGTGTATTCTGGGCGCGGAACTCCTCCTTGTTCATTCCCTCTGGCGTAATTCTTTCCCACTCGTTTTTACTCTCGTCCTTCCACTTCCAGGCCTCGCCTTCAATTCCTTGATTCCCCAGCATAAAGCCTTCTGGCGTATACAAGTAGTCTACCCATCTCATTGTTGCTTCTGGATGTGGATTATTTTTGGTAATAGCAAAGGTGCCGATTGTAATATTAGGACGCGGGGTAAACAGCTTCTCGCTGTTCATAGCGCTTGTTAACGGCATCACCAATGGATACTTTTCATTGTCCTCGGGCTTTTCAACCTTGAATACGGAGAACGGAGCCGCATGCATTGTCATCCCAATCACGTTCTCTTGGCCTTTAGCCTTCAGCTGTTGATCCGTATGAGTAAATATCTCTGGGTCAAGCAGCTTCTCATCATGCAAGGTCTTCATATACTTCAGGAATTCCTTGTAGCCCTCCGACATGAATACAGCCTTGACCTTGTCCTCTGACACCTGCAAGCGGGATTGATTCGGTCTATCCTCCAGCACTCCGAAGGCTGGCATGATGTACGTTCTAGCCATGTTCAACGAATCATTTTTTACATTAATAAAGGACAACGGGAGCTCATCCTGCTTCCCGTTCCTATTAGGATCCTCGTCACGGAAGCGCTTTAACAGCTCCAACAGCTCGTCAGTCGTTTGTGGAACCTGCGGATTGCCCAGCGCTTCCATCCACTCTGCATTCAGATAGGTTCTGAAGAACATCATATCTCGAATGATATCGGAAACTTGCGGCAACGCATAGATATGGCCGTCCGGTGCAGTAATCGCTCGACGGATGGCAGGATTCTCGTCCATCAACGCTTTGAAATTCGGCGCATATTGGTCAATAAGGTCTTCAAGTGGTATGAGCAGGCCCTGTTTGCCGTAATTGATCTGATCAAAGGTGGTCAAAGAGCCGGCAAAAAACACATCTGGCAGATTATCGCTGGCAAACGTCAGATTTTTCTTTTCTTGAAACACCTTGCTATCCGGTGTATCAAAATCAAAATGAATATTTGTTATTTTTTCCATTTCCTCAAAAAACATCATCTGATCCCAAGGACCCTGGTTGGCTCCTTTCGCTCCCATTAACTTAAGAGTCACCTTTTCATTCACAACAGGGTACCCGGTTGCATTTAAGTTTTGAGGGACTGCAGAATTTCGAGGTTTGTTATCTTCTGTTTCTTCCTTGGATGAACAGGCTGCGATCAAACTCATCAGCATTGAAGCAGCTACCACTAATGCCAGCATCTTTTTCTTCAAGTCGTAACACTCCCCTTTACTTTTTTCCTACATGAAGTTCAGCAGGTAACGCTTTCACTATAACCCTTTGGATGTCACTCCGAAATATCTCTTTTATCGTTAATACTCCAATTATGCATAACGCTTGTACTTATCAGAATAGCGGACGAATACAGCATGAGAGAAGCCATATATTCCTTTCTTGCATCGTATTCGTATACCTCAACCCTTACCAATTTTCTCTACAATTCTTCCATCATGCAGATGTACAACTGCTTTCCATACCTCCTCCTCAGGGCTTATGTCTACCGCACCCATTTCCCAGTTTTTTTTATGATTAACTGCATGTACGCCATCATAGCACGTAAACCGCAGCTCTCCATTTCGGTAAAAGTCCACATAATTAATTTTCTCCGGATATAAGCTCGCTAGCCTGATCCAACGTTTTCCTTCATAGGACATATCAGGCTCCAAACCTTGAAGATAAAACTGTTCATCCTCTGGTATTACAGACCTCTCAATGCCCAAGCCTAGTGCCATTCGCTCGGCAAAGAAACGATCCTCACCAGGTGTAATCGTCCAATCAGCGGGCACTTCCTGTTTCGTCATGTTATTGTAATAACCCCAGGATGTACCGGTGCGAAAAGCCACATCCATCTTGCTGATGTCTGGCGAATCCTCGTTGCATAGGACCGGCTTGCCAGGCGCCCATGCCTTTACTTGCTGAATGTGATTATAATAATGTTGTCGAGAAAGCCAGTTGCCGTGAATAAGAATAACGTCACTTTCCTTACAAACCTCTTCATTAATATATCTTCCTAGACCGCTGCAGCCTACAGGCATTCCTCCAGATTCTGAACGAGCAATCTCCATCAAGGCAACCATTCCCTCGCTCGACGCAATTAATGGATGGTCACGCGCGATATTGTGCTCATTGCAGACCTCAATAATGACATTCGTATAAGCGCCTTCCTTCAGAAATCGAGATGCTGACCTGACCGCATTTAATACCACCTTGCCGTCCTTCAAGCGTCCTGTCTGCCCTGTATAGAAGTAGCTTACAATAACGACCATGCCCAATTCATCAGCAGCTCTGATCAGACGGTCCATTCGATTCCCGTAAGCCGGATCAATGCTTGTGCCATCCTCCGAAAAAGGATTGTTATCGATCGTTGAATTCTGTATGGTAAAGCATGGACCGCCACCTTGAAAACAAACGGTAAATGCTCGCAGACCTGCCCGATACCACTCTGGCAATGCAGCAATAAGAGCATT
Source organism: Paenibacillus sp. PL2-23 (assembly GCF_040834005.1). Lineage (NCBI taxonomy): Bacteria > Bacillati > Bacillota > Bacilli > Caryophanales > Paenibacillaceae > Paenibacillus > Paenibacillus sp. PL2-23. The sequence goes on along the minus strand of NZ_CP162129.1, from coordinate 1,853,682 downwards.
AGTATTCTCATCAGGATCGAACCTGCGCCCAAAACGGTGGAAGCGATGGGGGTCTTGCTTATCATCGAATATACCTTGAACAAATCTCGCATTCATTAATAAGCCATGAACCTGGGACGGACTGCCGGCAATTTCCGTATACGTTTTCTTCCCATTAATAACAAACTGCTCACCTTCAATGGTTAATACCGTTTTGCCCATTGTATGGTCCTCCTCTCCATTCGTAAAGCTTATCTCATGTTGGGGTTACAGCAGAATAGAAACTCATATTCTCCCGAGCCTACCTCAAGCAGTACACCAGCATCTGTCTGCTGTGCCGAATGTACGCCTGCAGCATTTGCGACGGGAACCGTGGATTCCAACACGAGCTCCATTACTGCTCCTGGCAACAGAACAGATGCCTCCGTATTCGGCGGTATGACGGCCTTCACCCTCATTCTTCCGTCCTCCAGCCGCTCCCAGCCTGATGCGACCACCCCATACATAGAGCTATAAGACGCACGGGCATAGCTGATCGCTTCCGAAATCTGAGGCGCTATTCTCACCTTCTTGTAGCCTGGATTCTGCAGATCGGTATCCAGTCCCGCCGCGATTCTGTATAACCACTCTCCAACTGAGCCATAGGCATAATGATTATAAGAGTTCATGGGATCCTTGCATAAGGATCCGTCAGGCTTAATGCCGTCCCAATGCTCCCAGATCGTTGTTGCTCCCTTGGAAATCGGATACAGCCAAGACGGATACTCTCTCTGCAGAACCAGCTTATAGGCAAGCTCCGTATATCCATGCTTGGACAAGGCCAGGCAAAGATAAGGGGTGCCTACAAAGCCGGTTGTTAAACGAGTGTCCTGCTCCTCTACATAACGAGCCAGAACAGCGGCTGCCTGCGGCCTATCCTTCTTCTCCAGCAAATCAAACATAAGAGCCAATACATAGGCAGTTTGCGTCGGCGACGCCACTCTGCCATTCGGGGTGACAAACTCCCTCCGGAAGGCTTGGGCTACTCGTTCGCTAAGCTCCGAATAACGGGCTGCGTCCTCCAGCTTGTCAAGCACTGCCGCCGTCTTCGCCAGGAGTGCGGCAGAATACGCATAGAAAGCTGTCGCAATCAAGTCCTTTGGTGTTGAACCTACACGACTGCCGTTCGGGGCATCCATTGCAAGCCAATCGCCAAAGTGAAAGCCCGTATTCCATAAATACTCTTGCTCGCCCTGCGCCCGGATATACTCCACCCATTTCACCATGCTCTCATATTGCTGCGCCAGCACCCGCTTATCCCCATAACGTTCATACAGCACCCAAGGACATATAACGGCTGCATCTCCCCAGGCTGCTGATGAGTGCCTTCCTCGAAGCACATCGGGGATTACAAAAGGTACGCCACCATCTGGAAGCTGATCGGCGGCCAGGTCCTTCAGCCATTTGGTGAAGAAAGGGGCTACATTCATATTGAAGGCAGCTGTGCGCATGAACACATGCGCATCACCCGTCCAGCCCATCCTTTCATCACGCTGCGGACAGTCGGTTGGGATATCGAGGAAGTTCCCTCTTTGCCCCCATACAATATTTCGCTGCAGCTGATTCACCAGCTCGTCAGAGCATTCGAACGATCCCGTTTGATCCATATCGCTATGAATAACTTTAGCCACAACACTTGCTGCAATCAGCTCCGGCTGAATACCTTCAACCTGGATATAGCGGAAGCCTTGGAATGAAAAATAAGGCTCATAACATTCCCTTTGTCCTCCACTGCAGATATAAGTGATTGTTTGTCTGGCTGTACGCAGGTTACTCGTATAGAAATTTCCGTCCTCATCCAGCACCTCTGCATGACGAATTACAATGGTATGTCCCTCATCCGCCTCGACCGCAAACTGCACCCAACCAACCATGTTCTGACCAAAATCTACTACGGTTTCCCCTTTAGGTGTACAAAGCACTTGAACAGGCTGCAGCTCCTCCACTATTCGAACCGGCTCGCCTTCTTGCGCTATCAATGTATCATAGCCATAGTCTAACAGTGATACGGGGATCCATTCACTATCATCGAATCCTTGCTGATGCCACCCCTTGCTTTCGAGCCGCGCATCGTAATATTCGCCGTGATACAGCTCAGACATAAGCAAAGCGCTCTTACTGGCTCTCCAGGAGTTATCCGAGACAATCACTTCTTCTCTGCCATCCTTATATTGGACGTGAAGCTGCAATAATGCGGCGCGTTCATTGCCATACAGCTGACTTAATCCATTCCAGCCCAAATTGCCCATATACCAGCCATTGCCCAGCATGACGCCAATTGTATTCTCTCCGCTTGCAAGCAGCTTCGTTACATCATAGGTTTGGTACTGCAGCCTCTTGCTATAGCTAGTCCAGCCGGGTGCAAACAAGGTGTCATCAGGGGACTCCCCATTAACATACACCCTGTATACGCCAAGACTTGTTGCATACAATCGGGCCGAAGCGATGCTCTCGTCTAATGTGAATGACTTGCGCATCAGCTGACAGGGCTCCGTTTGCTCGAATTTGGCAGTGATCCATGAGGCTTTCCATTCATCAAGCTCCAACAGCCCTGTCTCACCGTATGCTGCTTCACTCCAATCCGACTCCTGCCCAAGCTGATTCCAGACTTTAACTCGGATCTCATAACAAGTTCTTGAGCTTAGGGCAGGACCCGCATATGTGACATACAGGGACTGATCAGAATCGACCTTGCCTGTGTCCCATATTTCCTGCTCTCCAGTCGATACACACAGCCTGTAAGCGGATTGCCGCACATCTCGGGCATCCGCGTGAAGCTTCCAGCTGAACCTTGGGCTGCGCTCACCCAGCCCAAGGTAATGCGCCTTATATTCACAGCGCAAGTCGTAAGGATGAAAGCTGCCCTTATTGTGCATCGTTTGTTTTCTCCTCTTCTATCACATTCAGAACGATAGAATCATAATGCTTCGAGCTTGAACCCACCATTATTTTGAATGCGCCAGGCTCCACCGTCATTTCATAGTCCTCTCCTGTAAAGCTCAGCATAGAAGGCTCAATGCGGAAAGCAACCGTTTGTGCTTCACCTGGCTGGAGTGTAATGCGCATGAAGCCTTTTAATTCTTGAACGGGTCTTGTGACAGAGCTCACCAGGTCTGCAATATACAATTGCACAATTTCATCCCCTGCGCGCTCACCCGTATTGCTGACTTCGACAGTTACAGTGACGCAACCATTCATCGGCATCGTATTTGAGCTTAATTGCAAATGACGATATTGGAATGTTGTATAACTTAATCCCGTACCGAAAGAGAACAGCGGCTCATCGTGCTCGGCAAATAAATATTTTTTGAATAAGCCCGTTGGTTTTTGTGAGTAATACACAGGCAATTGTCCTGCTGAACGAGGGAAAGTAATAGGCAGCTTGCCGCTTGGATTCACATCGCCGAACAATACATCCGCTACCGCATGACCTGTCTCTTCCCCAAGATACCAGCCCTCCAGGATAGCGGGCACATGCTTCGCGATATAGTTAATCGTCAATGGACCTCCATTGATAAGAATGACCACAGTTGGCGTACCGGTCTCGACGATTCTTTTGACCAGTTCATTCTGAACACCAGGGAGATCCAAGTCATATCTGTCTCCTCTATCATCATTGAAGAATATAGCCTCTCTGCTTGTTAAGGTGTTGCCTCCTACACAGAGAATAGCTACGTCACTTTCCTGAGCTACATAGACTGCCTCTTCGATCCAAGCAGCATTTTTATCCCATGTACTTAATTGAGGATTATTCATGCGTCGATCCAGTTCCGTTTCCCCGCTATCATCCTTCCCTTTTATTATTTCGCAGCCTACCGCATAAGCAACTTCCAGCTCTCCATTTGTTTTGGCTATAATTCCATCCAGAATACTAATTCCTTTATTCGGCTTTGTACTGTATGAACCGGTGCAGATGGGATGTGCATTCGGTCCAATTACAGCAAGCTTGCGAATTGCATGCCTGTTCAGAGGCAGCAGCCCGCCCTCATTTTTTAGCAGGGTAATCGATTTGTCCGCCGCTTCCTTGGCAAGCTTCTTATGCTGCTCACAATTAATGACTTGCTTGGCATGCTCTGCATCTGCATATGGATTCTCGAACAGCCCCAGCAAAAACTTGACTCGTAATATGCGTGCTACTGTAACATTCAGAACTTCCTCCAACGCAGGGTCCTCAGCTATGGCATCCAACAAATGGACAAAACATCCTCCGCCAGGCAAGTCCATGTCCAAACCTGCCTTGAGCGCTTTGACTGCGGCTTCCTTCTGATTGTCTACAACATGGAACAAGATATCCAATCTGGAGGCGTCGAAGTAATCGGATACAACAATTCCGTTAAAGCCCCATTCATCTCGAAGAATGCCGGTTAGCAGCTGCCTGTTCCCGTGACAAGGAATTCCATCAATCTCATTATGAGAAGGCATCATGCCGAGCGCTCCAGCTTCTTGTACCACCGCTTGGAATGGAGGCAGAATCTGATCTCTCAGCACGCGAATGGGAATGTTGCTTGGCGCAAAGTTGCGTCCTCCATCAGACTGCGCATAACCAGCCAGATGCTTGGGAGCGGCAATGACATGCTCAGGTCCAACGGTTTCATCGGTGCCTTGTAAGCCTCTGACTGCAGCTACTCCCATTCTCGAAACAAGGTGCGTATCTTCGCCGTAGGTTTCCTCTGTTCGCCCCCATCGAGGATCTCTTGCAAGATCAAGCACAGGCGTATGCGCTTCATGCCCCCCTCTGACCCTTGCTTCCTTCCCAATTGCGGTGTATACACGTTCAATCAGCTCTGTATCCCATGTGCTCGCCATAGCGATAGGGATGGGAAAGCTTGTCGCATCCTTAGCTAGATGTCCGTGCAGACATTCCTCTTGAGCCATTACAGGTATTCCCAGCCTTGTTTTGTTTACAAAATAGTCCTGAAGCGCGTTAAGCTTCTTGATTCTTGCCTCAATGGAGTCGGTCTTGAAGGGAAGCTGAATGGCGCCGGCACCATGCTTATAAATTTCTTCAATACCTCCCTCCGCAAGACTCCCGTCTTCATTAAGCTGGACATCAAAGCTTTGTCCAACCTTTCCAATCGAAAGCGTCTGCACCACCTTCTCAGCCAGCGTCATTCTATGCAATAAATCGTCTACTCGTACATCTACAGGTAAGTCGACGTTTTTATAAGGATGCATATCTTTCCTCCATGTCTCGATTATGATTTCGAATCAGTCTCTATTAGCCTTTTAATGAGCCGATTAGAATACCTTTAATAAAGAACCGCTGAACAAACGGATATAAAATAAGCAAGGGCAGCGCAGAAATGATAATGACAGCATATTTGATAATATCTGCAATTTTCGCTTGCTCGGCCATAGCAGCCATCGAATCACCATCCATCATCATACTGGCGCTCATTTCATTAACGATCAGAATTTCTCTCAGAAATAATTGCAGCGGGAACAATGATCGATCCTGCAGATACATCAGCGCATTAAAGTATTGGTTCCAGTGAGCAACACCATAGAACAATGCCATTACCGCAATAATTGGTCCTGATATTGGAATTATAATGCGCAGGAACAGGGAGATATGGGAGCAGCCGTCAACCTCAGCAGCCTCCTCAAGCTCTCGCGGAATCGTATTCTGGAAGAAGGTTCTTGCCACAATCAAGTTCCAGACGCTGGCTCCCCCCACTATAATAAGCACCCATGGAGTGTCCAGAAGATTCAGATTCTTAATAATAAGATAGCTCGGAATTAGACCTCCGCTGAAGAACATGGTTACAAGAAATATGCCAGTAATGAAATTACGGCCGTATAAATCCTTTCGCGCCAAAGCATAAGCACATGGAATCGTTAATAGAAGATTGATACTTGTACCAAGCACAGTATAAATAATGGTATTCCGATAACCTGTCCAGATATCTGGGTTATCCAACACTCTGCGGTAGCCATCTAACGTGATGTCGATCGGCCACAGCCACATTTGGCCTGTGTTTACGTAAGTTGGATCGCTGATTGAGGCACTCACAACATAGACTAGAGGATACAGCACAACCAGCGTCACCAGAATTAAGACAACACGATTGATCGTTTCAAAAACCCTGTCTCCGAAAGAGGATTTCATTTGGCTTCACTCCCTATTTTTCGTGTGTTACCACAAGCTTGTTTGACTTACCCTGCGTGCAATCGAGTTAATTGAAACTAACAGCAGTAAATTAATGACGGAATTAAAGAGTCCTACCGCCGCTGAGAAGCTGTATTGTGCCTGAAGCAAGCCGCTCCGGTATACATAAGTTTGAATGACCTCTGACGAATCCATGTTCAGCTGATTCTGCAATAGATAGACCTTCTCGAAGCCGATAGACATAAAGCTGCCTATACTTAGAATCAACAGAATAATGACGGTAGGCATAATTCCCGGCAAGTTAATATTCCAAATTCGTTGCACACGAGTGGCGCCGTCTATAGTAGCTGCCTCGTGCAGCTCCGGATTAATTGCGCTGAGCGCCGCTATATAAATGATCGAATTCCAGCCTAATTGCTGCCATGTCCCGGACCATACATAGATGGATTTGAACCAAGCTGGCTCGGTCATGAAGCTGATGGGCTCTCCGCCTAACAGGACAATACCCTTATTGATTATTCCTGTTGTTGGATGAACCAGAGAAACGATGATCCCCGCAACTACAACGACAGATATAAAATGTGGCGCATAGGTAATAATCTGAACACTTTTCTTAAACATCCCATTTCGCAGCTCATTAATAGCTAACGCGAACAGGATCGGGAGAGGGAACAAGGCAAGCTCATACAGACTGATGGATATCGTATTCTGAATAATCGTCCAAAAGGAAGGTGAATTAAAAAATCGGTCAAAATGCTCAAAACCAATCCATTCACTCCCGAATATGCCTTGAGAGGGGTAAAAGTTTTTGAATGCGATTTGCAGCCCATACATGGGCAGGTAGTTGAAGATTATAAAATAAGCTAATGTCGGCAATATAAACAAATACAGGTGCCAGTTTCGTTTAATTTGTTTTTTCCAAGTCTGCAAGTACACGTTCATAGCAATGAACCACCTCTTGTCTATTGTCGTTTCGTAACTTGCTCCGACTGTAGCACCCCAACGCCATTACCGTAAATATCTCCATTCCCCTTCATAATCGAATATATACAATGGGCATATCCGCTTCATTCGGGATATCCGATTTCGCAATATGGCTATTTCATGCTTTATTGTCGCTCCATATATAGCTACAATAAGAGATACACCTAATAAGCCCAGAAAGGGAGTGCCCGCATGCGGTGGAACTTATACACCAAATACCTGCTCGCCTTTATTATTATGTTCAGTATTCCTGTCGCCATTTTGGGTGTCTTTATATATGCAGGCGCTGTAAGCGCTCTCCGAACAGAAATTGAAGAAACTAATCTGGCTCGGCTTCATCAGGCTGTAGACCTGATGGATCAGCAGTTCCTGGATTTAACCGAAACGACTGTATTGATGTCCTTGAATCCTGATTTGTCCAGCTATCATCTTAACGATACCTACGCCTCTATGCAGGTCATAAAGGAAATCCAGAAGTACAAAGCAAGCTCCTCCTACTTCGAGGAAATTTTTTATCATCAATTTGATAGCGGTAATTTTTATTCTTCGAACGCCTTGTACAGCACAGCATCGCTGATCAAAGACTATTATAGGAGCAAAACGGAGGTGTCCGAGCACTGGATCAATGATCTTAAGGAACACAAGCTGCCTTTTGTGCGGCCATCCGAACCTGTAATTACCCATCATATTTCCAAGGAAATTATGACCATCGGCATTCCTTTCCCTGTTCGATCACTTAACCCGCATGGCATTGTGCTTTATTTGTTCGATAGCCAGCGATTATACAAATTAATGGCGCCGATCTTAGGAGACTTCAGGGGTGCCGTATTCGTATTCGATCAGAATCGAAATCTACTTACCTCCAAGACAAATGAGCTCACACTTACAGATGACTTTATCCATCATCTTCAGGATCAAGCATCGAAGAGCAAGCAGTCCTCAATGATTATCGAATCGAATTCAATGTCCGTATCCTGGGTCAAATCGGAGGCAACCGGATGGACCTATATGACTCTCATTCCGACTGATCAGTTCTACCAACGAGTATTGAAGCTAACCAATTTAATTGTGTACCTGCTGATATCCTTAGTATTTATCGGGGTAGCTGTTGCTATTTTGTTATCCAAGCGATTCTACAAGCCTGTTCAGCAAATAATCTCCAGAATTCAGCTAGAGCTTGAAGCAGCCCGACCTAATACGGATCAAGAGTTTGATTATATTGCCCATTCCTTTGAAAGCATGTCACAAAGTCAACAATCTCTTCTCTATCAAGTGGAGAATCAGAAGCAATTCATTCAGGATCAATTTCTGGTCAAGCTTATTAGCGGATACTTTATAGCGGAGTCCGATATATACGCCTTCATGAAGGAACATCAGGTAGTCCTTCGAGGCGTCTCACACTTCATATTGAGCTTTAGCGTTGAAGAAGCGAGCACCACATTAACGCAGGAGTTATCGAACAACCTGGCTGCCTTCTCCAATGAGAATATAGCCGTTTATCCAATTGAATTTTATCGTCGCGGAACCTTCGCTTGTATCGTGGGCCTGTCTAACCAATCTCATGAATCGTCAAGCAACGTTGACCATGCCGTCAAAGAATTGCAGAAGGTGATCTCCGAACGAACGGGGGCTCGCCCAACGATTAGCATTGGCAGAATCTACGACACCTTTCTCGGTATTCACCGATCATATATTGAATCATTAGCTGCCAAGGAATATGAGCTGAAGTTCCCTTCTGGCAGCGTAATTAACTATCTTGATGTCGTCGACTGGAATGAGCAGGATTCAACTCGCTGGTACTCCGCTGATATTAAGCTCACTTTACTCCAGTCCATTAAACAAGGGGACGAGCAGTTGGCGCTGGAATCTCTTGAGCAAATTATTATGGAGATTAACGACCAGAAGTCCCTTCTGATGACCAAGTGTATGACATCGGATTTGGTCAACTCCATATTCAAGCTGATTCATGCGCAAGCACTGCCTCATCATACCGAAACGTTCAAGCAGCTCGTCAATCAGCAGTCCATGGATCAATTCAGACAAGACATAAGTCAATGTGTGGTCACGCTATGCCAGCATGCCAAGGAGCGCAAGAACGAGGAAATAACGGAGCTGGGCCAACGAATCATAACCTATATTCATGAGCATTATTTGCTATATGAATTTAACCTGGGCCAAATGGCAGAAGAGCTGTCCCTATCCCAGTCATTTATCAGTCGCTCCATCAAAGATATGACAGGGGCTACCTTTACCGATTATGTGTTTGACCTGCGCATCGAGCATGTAAAAAAAGAGCTTTTGCAGACGGATACTTCTGTGAAAGATATTATTACGGGGGCTGGATATATCAACGTCTCTTATTTCATAGATCGTTTCAAGAAGAAGGAAGGAATGACACCAGGGGAATATCGCAAATTGGGGCAAAAGAAAGAATAAGACCACTTCTTATATTAATGAGAAAGGTGCCTCAGCACAGTCGCTAGGCACCTTACCGTATTAATAATCATTATGCAGCCGGACTGACACCCCGCCGTCGATCACCAGCGAGGAGCCCGTCATATAGGCTGCCTTGTCGCTTGCAAGAAAAGCGACCAGCTCGCCGATCTCGACAGGCTCCGCCATTCTCCCCAATGGTATATTGCGGGTCAGCTCGGCTTCTCTCGTCTTGCGTTCATCAGCGGCAATGCTGCTCAGGTAGCGGTCCATGCCTATGTTCCGCGTTAAACCCGGCAGCACACAATTGATCCGGATGCCGAAGGGCGCCAGCTCCAGCGCAAGACTTCTCGACATCGCCGTTACTCCGCCCTTGATCGCTGCATAGGAACTGAAGCCCGGAAGTGTAACCTGTGCATGTACGGAGGCGATGTTAATTATCGAGCCGGATTGGTTCCGTTTCAAATGCGGCAACACTTGTTGAATAAGCAGGAGCTGCCCCTTCAGATCCGTTCGCAGCACCCGGTCAAATTCATCTGAAGGAATCTGCTCCACCGGCCTGTAGTAATGTGTCCCTACATTATTGACCAGAATATGAATATCTCCGAATCGGGAGACGGTCTGATTCACTGCCTCCTGCAGATCCTCTTCCTTGGCTACATCCGTACATATGAAAACCGCTTCTCCCCCGGCCGCAGTCAGCTCTCGCATGGCTGCATGGCCTGCCTCTTCATTCCAGTCCAGCATAGCGACGCGGCAGCCCTCGCGAAGCAGCACTTCGACGATGCCTCTGCCAATACCTCCTGCTGCGCCCGTCACAATCGCAACCTTCCCAATCATATCGGCAATTCGCCTCCTTGTTCTGAAGCCCCTTAACCCTTCACACCTGAGAATGCAACACCCTTCTCGATATACTTCTGTGAGAAGAGGAAGATCAGCAGCAGCGGGATCATGGATACAAATGCGCTGGCCATCAGCATATTCTGCAGCACGCTTGGCTGATTCTGCAGGTCATTGAGCGCAACGGTAAACGTCCAATATTTCGGCGAGCTGTTGACGACAAGCGGCCATAGAAACTCATTCCATACCGGAATGAAGGTCATGACGCCGACAGTAGTAAAGATTGGAATAGAGAGCGGCGTCACGATCTGCAGGAACGTTCTAAGCTCGGTAGCGCCATCAACCCTGGCCGCCTGCAGCAGCTCCTTGGACACTTGGTCGAAGAAGCCCTTGAATAGGAAGATGATAATCCCCCAGGCGGTATGCGGCAAAATTACGGCGAGTAAGGAATTAACGAGACCCAAGTCCTTCATGAGCAGATACATCGGCAGCAATAAGGAAATATCAGGAATCATGATTGTAGCCAGGAAAAACATGATCCAGAAAAACTTCCATTTCTTACTCTCGATGAGATGCGCCAGCGTATATCCCGCAAGTCCGCCAAGCACCATCTGCACAAGGACGCTCGCCACTGTAATAATAGCACTGTTCAAGAAATATTGGGCGAAGCCCAGCGCCCCGGCCGTATCCTCCGCGATTTTGTTGAGCGCCATATAGCTGCTGAATACACGAACCCAGTTGGATTGTTCGCTAATGGCAACAACTTGACCCTTTATTAATTCATTGGATTGATAGAAGGCAGAGAAGCGGCTGGACAGTTCGGACTCCGCAATAGACGGCGTTACCGCTATACTCTTCCCGCTGTCACCCTCCCATTCGAACTTGGACAGCTTGTTCTCCTGGATGATAGGCAGCTTCTTATCCATCATCTTGTCATTGAAGATCGTGGTTGGCACAACCTTAGGCTGTCCGACAAAGAACATAGAGGAGACGGTCTCTGCTGTATAGAGCTTACGACCGTCCTTCACGCCTGTGATGGTCACATCGCCAATGCTCTCACGGATATTTTTCATCCACGGATACCACATCGCTCTCATGGCGTCCTTCTCGTAGAATGCCGGATCAGTCTCATCCATTCCTGTGTAATCAATTGTCACTTGAATGGATTGGGGAATCGTCGGCAGCCACTTGGGTGGATAGGAGTTAATATCCTTCTCCGTCTTGAGCGAGGAGGCGAACATCCACAGAATAGGGATTAACGCAAAGATTACGAACGATATTGTCACCACATAGGCCGTAATCTTTAGCGATCTTCCCCCTTTTTCCCTTATGCGAGTGCGTTCCATATGATCAATCCTTTTCTGCGGAAATTTTATTCTGAATGATGGTCAGTAACGCAATGACGATAAACATAAATACGGATACCGCACCGGATATGCCGAATCGAGATTGCTGGAAGGCTGAGTTGACAACAAGCATGGACACGACCGTTGTGCTGCCTGCTGGTCCGCCTTGCGTCATAATGTAAATATGGTCATAAGCAAGCAGGACGCTTGACATGAAAGCCACAAATTGAATGACAATAATAAATTTGATATTGGGCAGAAGCATCGTCCACATCCTTCTCCATGGACCTGCTCCATCCATCTTCGCCGCCTCCAATATTTCCGTTGGTATGGACTTCAGTGCGGAATAATACAACAGCAGTGCTATTCCGTTGCCGGCGAATACGGCAGGCAGAACGATTGCAAGCTTCGTCATCGTGGCGTCATTGAGCCACAGGTATGGACCTAATCCTACAAAATCAAGCCAGTAGTTCAGCAAGCCAAAATCCGGGTTATACATCCATTTCCATACGAGCACCCCGCCTACAAGAGGCATGATGGTTGGCAATTGATACATGAAACGGAAGAAAGCGTTGCCCCGTCGAATATCATACAGGAACAAAGCTTGAACAATGGGAATCCAGAATGTAAGGACCAAATATAGACCAAAGAATATAAACGTATTCGAAATCGCTTGCCAGAACGTAGTTGATTTCAAAAATTCCGTATAATTGGCGAAGCCGATGAATTTACCAGGCGGATTAACGATGCTATAGTCAAAAAAACTAATATAGGCCATATTCATTAATGGATAATACTTAAACATCACATAACAAATTACAGAAGGCAACAAAAACAAAACCGGCACCCAGCGAATGTTTAATCTACGCAACATATGTCTCCCTCACCCCAGGAACGGCTATCGGGATTCCCCCGGCCGGGGGAATCCCAATGGCTATTATTTTTTAACTTCTTGATTGTATTTGTCTACGACTTCACGCTGTGCCAGATCCTGCGCCTTCTGCATAACCGCCATTGGATCCGCCTTCTCATCCAGGAGCACCTCTTGAACAGCTTTGACCACATAAGGGCTCAGACGTGCTTTCAGGAAGTACTCCAGACGGCCTTCGCCAGCTGCTGCCTGCACATTCTCGATCAGCTCTTGAGGCATGCCTTCCACAAATTGAGACGCATCCACGTCGCTTCTTACATTCAACAGGTTCGGGAAGATACCGTTATCCATCTGGTACTGAAGCAACCCATCCTGTACTTCCTTGGACATCAGGTACGTTGCGTACGTGAACGCCGCTTGCTGCTTCTCTGGTGTTGCCTTCGGATTAAAGATCCACACCGCGCCGCCCACCTGTGCTGGGGACGTGCCGCCAGGGCCCGGAGGCAGTACGGAGAAACCAATGTTTTCGATATCCATGCCCGAGGAAACCATACCGCCGAACCAGTTGGATGCGGCAATCATAGAAGCTGCGCGGCCTTGGTAGAAGTCGTTGGAGTTCTCGTCAAGACTTTGAACAACATTCTTCTGTGTCGCTTGATACTTGAATTTAAGATCCTTGTAATATTGCAGCGCTTGTACGGCAGGCTCAGACGTGAAGGTCAGCTTAGCCGTTCCATCTTCCTGCTGCTCGGTCAGGTCGCCGCCGGCTTGCCATACATAATATTCAAAGAACCAGTCCGCCCAGTCCATGCCCAGCAAGGCATAGCCGTATTGATTTTTGGAGGCATCCGTCAGCTTCTGCGCTGCCTCGCCGAAGGACTCCCAGTTTTTCAGCGCTTCTGCCGGATCAAGGCCCGCGTCAGCAAACATCTGTTTGTTGTAAGCCAGTCCCGTTACATACATGAAGTTCGGAATGCCGTAAATTTTGCCGTCTCTTGTAGCTGCTTGTGTAGCGGAAGGCAGGAACATATCCTTCTCCGCGTAGTTGTTCCACAGCTCCGTAATATCAGCCGTAATGCCTTGGTCGATGTAGGATTCCATATCCGGGAACGCATTCGCGTACAGATCCGGCTGCTCGCCGCCTACAACCGCTGTCATGAACTGCTCTCTTTCTTTGGTCAGCGTCTGCATCACATGCTCAACCTTGATGTTCGGATATTTCTCGGCGAAATCCTTGAACACCTGCTCCCAATATGGCTTAGCGGGGTCGCCGTCCTGCGGCATGTCCCAAGATACAATCTCAACCACTTCATCCGTAGCAGGCGGTGCTGATGCGGAATCGCCGCCCTTGCCGCTTCCATTATTGCCGCCGTTGTTGCCGGAGCATGCTGCCATGAACAGCGATACAACGAGAGTCAGGGCTAGAACAGCCATTAGCTTTGCTTTCTTTTTCACTGATAGTTCCCCCATTCGAGTGATGTGCTTAGCTTTGCTTTGCTTTGCTTTACACTTCTTATTGTAGAAGGAATGGGGGCGTGAGCTGTAAGAATATATTAAGCGGTTCATACGAATATCTTAACCATACATACAGAAACGAGCGGAAGCCTTGGAAGGCTGTCCGCTCGCTGGGTTAGTCGAACTCCATATTATAAGTGTCAATGACCTCGCGCTGAGCTTTCTCCTGCGCTCGGGTGAGGGCATCATATGGCTTTGTGTTTTCATTCAGCAGAACCTCCTGAACCGCAGCAGAGACATAAGGGCTTAGACGGGACTTGAGGAAATATTCAAGCCGACTCCCCTCGGCTGCCCGCTGAATACTGCGGACAAGCTCCTCCGGCATCCCTTCCGCGTAAGCGATGGGATCAACGTCCTCCCGCACCGACAGCAGATTGGGCAGCATGCCTTGCTCCTTCTGGAATCGAAGCATCTGCTCCAAAGCGTATTTGGAGGTCATGAAGGTCGCGTAGGTGAAGGCTGCATGCTGCTTCTCTTCCGTCGCGTTCGGGTTCAAAATCCAGATACCTCCGCCCACCTGCGCAAGTGACACGCCAGCGGGACCCTTCGGAAACGTCGTCACTCCGATATCATCCATGTCAACACCCGATTCCAGCATTTCCCCGAACCAGTTGGAGGCTGTAATCATCGTCGCGGCGCGCCCAGCGTAGAAGTCTTTTTTGTTGTCATCCAGACTTTGCAGCGTGTTGGGCTGCGTCACGCCATAGCGGAACTTCAAATCCTGATAATAGCTCAGCGCCTGAACCGCGGCATTGGAATTAAAGGTCAACTGTACGGTTCCATCAGGATTCTTGCTGGTAAGATCGCCTCCAGCTTGCCACACATAATATTCATAGAACCAATCCGCCCACTCGGTTCCCAGAATGGTATAGCCATATTGATTGCTGGAGCGGTCGGTCACTTGCTCCGCCGCCGCTGCGAAGGAGTCCCAATTCAGGAAAGCTTCCTCCGGGTTGATGCCATTCTCCTCAAAAATCCGTTTGTTATACGCCAAGGCTGTCACATACATGAAGTTAGGAATACCATAGATTCGTCCATCCTTCTCCGCTGTCGCCATAGCAATGGAGGAATAGTCGGCGCTGTCCGGATATTGTGTCCACATCTCTGTAATATCGGCAGGAATGCCCTGATCAATGTACGACTCCATATCGGGAAATGCGGCATTGTACAAATCCGGCTGCTCGCCCCCTGCGACAGCTGTCATAAACTGCTCGCGCTCCTTCTGGAAGGCCGCCTCCATATGAATCACCCGGATATGGGGATAGGCCTGCTCGAATTCCTGAAACATGCGCTCGTAATACGGCTTCTCTGCCGAACCCGCGAATGGCTTGTCCCAGACAACAATTTCGACAACAGGGTCCGTCAAGCCGTCTTCCAGCTTCAGATGGTTATCTCCGGAGCACGCGGTCAAAGACAACAGGAACCATAGGACAGCGCCCGCCCCTAATGTCGCTTTTGTCACAATACCTGCAACCATCCTTCTCCCCTCCTTTCTACGCATGCGGAGCGCTCTTATCCCTATATTGGCCTGGAGTAACGCCAAAGCGCTTGCGGAATACGCTTCCGAAATAAGCCGCATCGTCGAAGCCGACCCTCTCGCTGATATCGCGTATCTTCATATCGGTCTCCACCAGCAGCCGCGCCGCTTCCTTCATCCGAAGCCCATTCAAGAAATCAACAAAGGATTCCCCGTATTTCTCCTTAAAGCGCTTGGAGAAGTAATTGGGATGAATAAAGAACCGTTCCGCAATCATCGCCAGCTGGATAGGCTCTGCGTAATGGCGCTCCAAGTAGAGCCGAACTGCCTCCATAATTTCTTTTCCTTCAATATTATTGGATTTGGACAATAAGCCAATCATATTCGTAACGAGCCGCTTCATCTGCTCGACAATCTCATGCCATGCTGTCGCTTGCTGCAGCTCTCGCTGCAGATCCGTCAGCTCTCCAATCGCCCACTGCGAGTCCGTGGCATGGGTGATCCAATATTTGTTGAGGAACAGATAGAAATCCACACAGAACCATTCCACCATCACATAGCTGGAGGCGGGCTCCTGCACAATGGCGCCTAGCCGCCGCTCGATCCACTTGTGAACCTTGTCCTTCTCCCACTTGCCCAGCCAATCCTCCAGGAGCTTGACATCCTCTTGGCCGATAAAGGACTTCCGTTGCGCCTCTTGCCCCCCATTCGCTGCGCCCTGGGCCTGATAGATCCGATTCCCTCCATGAAGGATCGCGTTCCTGGCGATCTGCTTCGCTTCCCGGTAGCTCTCTTGCACCTTGGCCATTTGAGTCTGATAAGGCCCTACGCCTATCGTGACACCCAGCTTCAGATACTTCCGTATGCCGAACGAAATCGCTTCCAGCGTGTAGGTCACTCCAGCGCTGTCCTGCCCCTTCTGCAGTCCAAGCACATATACCAGCTCGAAGCGCCGCAGTGAATGGTGCACGAGAATACCTTTGATGGCATTGGACAAGAAGCGCTCCGTTACAATATTTTTGATCGCGAACCAGAGCAGCTCCTCCTCACCTGGACCAAAGGAGCCATGAGGCACCTTGAACGGCTCCAATTGGAGGACAACCGCCGTAAAGGCAGCTCCATGCTTCGCAAGCTCATCCAGCTCGCTGCTGGCCTCCGCGAAGTCCTCCTCCTGCAGAAATTGCGTAAGCACCTGCTGACGGGAAGCCTCCTGGCTTGTTTCGGCCACGCTCTTCAGCTCCTGAATCATCTGATCCGTCTGCTGCTCCGCCTCTCTGCGCTCCAACAGCTCCATCAACGTTGCATACAGCTCATCGTCCTCCAGCGGCTTCACCAAATAATTGCTGACTCCGTATTTGATCGCTTGTCTGGCATAATCAAATTGATCATAGCCGGTTACAATGACCAGCTTAACCCGGGCATCCAGCTCCAACGCGTGTCGGATAAATTCCAGCCCGTTCATGCCGGGCATATGAATATCCGTTACAATCAGCTCCGGCTTCGCTGTCTTCATCAGCTCCAGCCCCTTGAGCCCGTCCCCCGCTTCCGCTACGACCTCTACAGGCAGACCGGTTTGACGAATCTTATGGATGATGCCTTGTCGAATAATGGGCTCGTCATCCAACACCATAATTCTCATATCGTTTAAGCCTCCTGGTCGGGCAAATAGGTCTTGATCGTAATGGAAAAGGTTGTCCCATATTGCTCGTCGCTGTTGAACGTAATGCCGCATTCCGAACCATATAACATGCGGATACGGGATTGCACATTGTGAAGGCCAATAGAAGCCTGTTGATGTTCAAGCCCTGCAGGAGCATCCTCCAGCTGCAGCAGCGCCCTCAGCCACTGCTGCCGCTCCTCATCAATGACCAATCCATTATTCCATATTTTCACCTGAAGCTCGTCCTGACTCAGAGAAATCGCTTCAATTCGGACAATCCCGCCATCAATGCTATGGCTGATTCCATGATTGACGCTGTTCTCCACTAGCGGCTGGAACAGAAGCTTTGGGATCGGCACCTGCTCCAGACCCGGCTCCAAATAAATGGTGTAGTCCAGCCTGCTGTCGAACCGGATTTTCTGTATGGACAAATAGAGCCTGATTTGCTGAAATTCCGCATCCAGCTTGGACACATCATTGCCGCTTATATTATAGCGGAACATCTTGGCCAGCGAACGGCTGATCAGAGATACTCGTTCGTCCCCGTGCAGCGAGGAGATACTATCGATAATGCCTAAGGTGTTGTACAGGAAATGGGGATTGATCTGCGATTGCAGCGATTTGATTTCCGCATTTTTTTTCACTATTTCCGATTCATATACCTTGCTGATCAGACGGTTGATCTCCCTGGTCATACGATTGAAGGATTTGCTCAGATACCCGATCTCATCCTCGGTACGTACGGGAAGCACGACGGAATAATTGCCCTTCTCAATCGCTTTCATGCCTTTGCTAAGCAGCTTAAGCGGCGTAATGGTTCGGGACGAAATAAATCCCGCCAGCAGCATGGAGAACAGCAGGGTGAACACGCCAATCCAGATCGTCCGCTTCGTGAAATTGTCGGCAGACTCCGTCAGTACCCGAGTAGGCACCTCCGTAACGACAAGCCAGCCCGTATGCCCCAGACTGTCATATGCGATCAATTGGTTTTCTCCTGAGCTGGAACGGTAATAGTGGCCTTTGCTCTGGCTGCCAACCATCAGCAGCTCTTCGGCTGTCAAGATACGCTTTCCCCGCTCACCAGCATTCCTGGAATACACGACGGTGCCAGAATCCTTTTCCACCAGATAGGTTCTGCCCTCTCGGCTCCCCTCGCTTTCCGCCAGCCACTGCTCCAGCGATTCCGATGACAGCGTAAAATGCATCACACCAATAATGGGACCTGGCGATGTCAAGGTAATTTGTCTAATCGCTTGGACGTACGACAACGTGTAACCGACCTGCTGTCCTGACGCACTGGGATTGTACATATCCGTAGGCAGCCACAAGCCTTTGCCATTGGCTTCAATCGCGACATCCGTCAAGCGCTGCATTTCACTCGGGGCAATCAGGGTGGATACCAGACCGCCTACCCGCATAGCGAAGCCGTCAAGCTGCGAGATCACCACATTCGATACAATGGGATGATTGTATACAAAATTGGATATTTTGCCGCGGTAGGAGCTTTGTCCCTCTGGATCTGTGCCCATACCGCGCACAAACTGATGAAAGTCGAAGTCTCCAAAGTAGTTCCAGGCAAAGCTTTTGACGTTCGTCATATTCGCGTTCAGCGTGGAAGCGGATTGCTGCGTCAGGCGAAGGTGACTATCTACTGCCTGTGCCCGCAAGTCATTAGCCGTTCGGAAATAGAAGTCGAACAGGAGCACGAATACAATTAAAGCGATAATAATCAAATAAGACAATAATATTTTGCGATACAGGGACTTGCCGATGTATCGGCTTATAGCATACAAGATCCGCAATGCTCCACCTCTCCTTCCCAGTATCACGTCCTCTTATTGTAAGGGATGAGATACAAAGTGGAAAAGAGCACCCGTTTCCAATTGGAAACAAAGTGCTCAAACCAGCGGGACAGCCTACTTCTGTGACAAGCGAAGGTTATCGATAATAAACGAATCACCGCTCTCCGGCGCATCCTCCCACAGATACAGATGAATGGAGGCGATTCCCGAAGCGTCGAGCCCCGTCGCTTCCGCTCCCCAGAAGCCCTCTTGCTCCCCCCATACAGGGTCGGATGCCTTGAACTGGGCTATCGAAATCGTGCGGGATTCCTTGGCCCCAATGGCAAAATAATAGGTACGAAGCGCGCCCTTCTTATCCGTTACATTCGCGCGAAGCTGGATCGGCAGCCCATTGGGATTGGTCACATCGGCGACCACGAGCGGCTTGCTCCCCAGGTGCCATGGGGCTGCCGGCTTAATCTCCACTCCGGAGTAATCCGCGTCTAGCGTACCTACGCTAACCTTCATCGCCCGTTTGCCATCCGTTGCGCCAGCGGCTCCATACTGAACAACGGCTGTTTTGTAGGCTGTAACGATGGACAAATCCTCGTTCGACTCAAAGGACATCAGCCACTCCTTGCCTGGCTGGCCGCCTCCTGTACCCGTGCCCTTGCCAAGAAAGCGGATGTCATATGCTCTCGCATGCACATCCTTTGCAGCGCTGACCATTTCCTCGTAAGGCACATCGGCTACATCCACAAAACCTAGGTTATAATTTTCCCCGTCCCATGCGCGTCCAAGCAGCGGCTGATCCACATATTGGAACCAATGCGCACCGACAAAATAAGGATTGTTCAGTACAGTCTCCATATAATGAACATACTTCTCGCCGCGATTCTCTTGATCCACAGCCGACGTATCCGCGTTTGGCCCCGTTCCGAACATGCCTCTGTCATCCGAAGCGAAAGCAAATTCACCGATAATCGCCGGCATATCGAGCTCCTCAAGATGCATCCAGTTTTCGCCTTCCACATCCTCTTTATACACATTGAAGCTGATGACGTCCACATACTTCGCCGCTGCCTTCTGCACCTCTTCGCTTGTGCCCCACTCCGCAAATCTCGAGCCCAGATAAAGGGTATCGGGAAGCTTCGCGCTCACCGCTTCATCCACAATGCGGAAGTATTCATCCGCCAGAAGACTCAGCATGGCCGAATAGTCAGGCAGCATGCCCTCGGACAGCTCTGCCGGCTGATAAGGCTTGCCAAGAGCGTCAAACGAAGCGAAGCTGGTGCCCCATTGGCTGTTCAGACTTTCAATTTTGTTTTTATAAACAGCCCTCAGGTGGTCAATCATTGTGCGTTTGGCATAGCTGCTCTTAGCTGAGCTGTCCATGGCCATAATGTTGCTAATCAGCGCATACTTGCTTCCCGTATTGGCGGGATTGCCCCAAGCGATCTCGTTATCGATGTAGACCCCAATCATAAACTTGTCATCTTCAACGCCATACGCCAATATTTGTTCGTCCAGCATGTCGTCCACGCTTGTCTTAAATGCCGGATCGAATGGATCTGCTACCGGCGCCCAGCCGCCTCCGCTTGGAATGGTGGCATGCTGTCCCCAATGCGTCCAGCCATTGGCAACATAAGCGATACCATGCTCATCGCCCTTCCCGAAAAATAATGCCGGGTCCGACCAGTTACCGAGCGAGCTGAAGCCCCAGCTCTTGAAGCGATCCACAGAGATGTCCTTCCATGCCTTCACGTAGTCCTGTCCGTATTTGCGCTCCAGATTGGCCTGGTAATGGTTGAACAGCCAGCCCTCTGTTTGCCCCAGTGGAGGAGCCCCTACTATGGTTGTATAAGTGTAATGCTCGCCCAGCTCTCCATCCTTGGAGGGGAGCTCCGTGAACATATTTTCCCGGCCTGAGATCCAGGTATTCATATCATCCAGTCGAACGATATCAAGACCATTGGAGAAGAACAAGTAGCCTTCAGGATCCACCAGCGTCCACTTACCTTCATGCTTCGCCACACGGAAGTGCCCGGTAGCCTCAAGCTTCGGTCCGTTCAGCCAACCGCCATATTTGCTCGTTTCCAACGGCTTGGCGCTGGCGAGCGCAGCAGCCTCTTCCTTCTTGTCAGCAAGGAAATCCCCATCGGTATGTACCTTGCCCTCCCAGTCCAGGCCCCTGTATTGGCCATAACCATCCACCAGGTCGTCCATGTAGCTGAGATCCGTATTGGGATCGCCGATTACGGCAATGTTATCGAATAGGAGAGTGGATTCCTGCTTCGTATACATTTGCCACAGCTGGAATTCCACGATATGGCTGCTGTCCAGCCCCTTCTCTCCCCAGCCGTAGCCAAGCTGGCTGCCGGCAGGATTGGGCGGCAGAAACCGCATGCCGAGATCCAGCGCTTCCGAGCCCATGCTGAGAAAATATTTTTGTGTACTGTTTGCTTTCGCAACGGCAGCGCTTACAGTGGAATGCGCCACGCCGTCCGCGCTTTTGTCATCATCCATTCGCAGGTAGAAGGTGATGTCCTTGTCCGTCGGATTCGTGACCTCGAAGGACAAGGCTTTGCTGCTGCCGAATTGCCAAGGCGTAGTCGCCGTGAATTTGACAGTCGGGAAGTCCGCCGCGCCGTAGACGACCTTCAACGCCTTGGAGTTCGTTGCCTCGTTGTGGACAACTTCAATCGTGGAATCTCCTGTCGTTACAAAGTCTGGAATCGCACCATTCTCGAAATCAAGAGAAGGGAATCCATAACGATAGGAGATGACACGGTCAAGCGCCGTCACCAGCTCTGCGAACGTAATTTTCGCTTGAGGGCGCAGCTTGCTCCCGTTGCCTACGAACACTCCAGCCTCATATACGGCCTTAAGCGCCGCCTTCCCTTCAGCGCTCATACCGGCAATATCCCGGAAAATCCGGTCCAGCTCTACGCTTCCTGCAGCATCATCGCTTATGAATGCAGAAGCGATAATGACGGCTTCCTCTCGAGTAACTCCTTTATTGGCCTGATCAATAGGCTTGCCTTGGGACGCTTGAACAGCCCATGCCGCTGCTCCCGCATTCGACAGTCTCGAAGCATCCATGGCTTCCCAGCCGATGGAGCTCCCAATCAGCTTTGCCGCATCCTCGCGAGAGAGAGCGCGATTCGGATTTTTTACCTCTTCTGATGCCGCCTCGACATATCCCGCCTGCACCCAAGCCTGAATTGTGCCATCCGCCCAGTGCTTGGAGGACATGCCATACGCCTGCGAGGAGAACGCTCCCATCATGATGAGGAAGACCAGAATCATCAAACTGTGTCGCTTCATTCCTTGTTAACCCCTTTCCGATTCATCTGCTCCTCCATTCTATCGAACAAGGCTTGGCCAATCGCATAAATATCTTAAGCATTTGCATGGCAATCCTATAAAAATCGTAAGCGTTCTCCCAGCCAATACAAGAAAGAGCAGCGAGGACTTAAACTTCCCGCCCCGCTGCTCTTTCTTGGCTTCTTAACCTCTATTAAGCATAATTCAAGTAGACAGTTCGCTTTTGGAGGTAGCCCTCAATGCCGTATTCGCCATCCTCGCCGCCAATACCGCTCAGCTTATGGCCGCTGTGATGGCCCTGCATGCAGCCCGACATGCCTTGGTTCAGGAATACCGTGCCAACCTCCAGCACCTGGATTGCCTGCATCAGCTTGCGATAATCATTGGTGTACAGATAAGCCGATAAGCCAAGCTCGCTGGCATTAATGATGCTCACCGCTTCCTCGAAGCTTCCGATCCGAACAATCGGCAGGACCGGTCCAAAGATCTCTTCTCGTGCTGCAGCCATATCAGGCGTAACATTCGTTAGTACCGTCGGCTCGTACCAGTATCCCTTCTGGAACTCGTCTCCTGTTGGACGCTTGCCGCCCGCAGCCAGAGTAGCGCCTTGTCGGATCGTCTCCTGCACGATAGCATCAATCTTCTCCAGATCCCGTCCGTTCGCCTTCGGTCCCATCGTCACTGACTCGTCGAAGGGATCGCCCAGCTTAACAGACTTCACTCGCTCCAGCAGCTTCTCCGTAAATGCATCGGCAATGCTCTCATGCACAAGCACCATCTCATTGCAGATGCACACCTGCCCGCAGTTCGCGAAGCGCGCGCCAACTGCCGCTTCCACCGCTTGATCCACATCAGCGTCCTTCAGCACAACAAACGGGGCTTTGCCGCCCAGCTCCAGGGATAACGCCGTAATGTTGTCCGACGCCGCCTTGTAGATCGCCTGACCCGCTCTGACACTGCCCGTAACGGTCACTAGCTTCGTAATAGGACTGCTAACCAGCGCCTGCCCGACCTCCACACCTGTACCCGTAACCAGATTGGCTACCCCAGGCGGGAAGCCAACCTCGTCAATAAGGCGGAACAGCTCTGCAGATGCAAGAGGTGTGAGCTCATGCGGCTTAATAATCATCGTATTCCCTGTCACCAGCGCCGGACCAAGCTTGCGGCCAATGAGCGCAAGGGGATAGTTCCATGCACACAGCCCTACAGTGACGCCATACGGCACCTTCTGAATCATCAGCATCTCGCCCTGACGGTTAGCCGGCAGCACATCACCCTTCAGACGGTTCGCCGATTCCGCCGCGTACATGAAATAAGCCATCGTATCGTCGACTTCGCCAAGCGCCTCGCGATAGGTCTTGCCTTGCTCAAGCACAAGCAGCCGGGCGAAATGCTCCCGCTCCTCTTGGATGCGGTCCACCAGCTTGACCAAATACCGTGCCCGCTCAACAGCGGGCAGAAGCTTCCACGAGCGCTGAGCTTTCTCCGAGGAGTGCAGCGCTTTCTGCACATCCTCCGGATCCGCATCGCTTACATGTCCAATCACTTCTTCATTGGCAGGATTCAGCACCTCAGTCAAGCGCCCGGAGGCCGAATCCATCCATTGTCCGTCTATATAAAGTCGATAATAGGTTGTATTGCCTGTTGTCCCTGTCATCATAACCTTCACCTCTTAATTGTAGGATTGCATCATTTTACCCCCTCCCAGCCATGCGGCCGTACAAATATATAAATGACTTTCTATAAATATCTTCACTTATTAGCGGCTAGTCGGCTGAACAAATCATGAAACACGCGGTCACGATCCAGTCCAATCCCTTAGACAAACCAAACAGGCTGCCTGGAATGCTCCAGACAGCCTGCCGATCCATTCATCTATTAATAAGCCTTCGCAACCTCAATCTTGCGTGTCTTGCCTGCTTCGTTCGTGAAGTACAGATGCACGCCGTGGTCCTGATCGTCCATGAAGTGCGAGACGAACTTGGAGTCGCCCTTCTTCATTGGGACAAGCAGCGACACAAGCCTATGGCTGCGCGCTTCCTTCGTCTCGGCATGCAGATGCCACTGCTTCGGAAGGCCCTCATATTCGGAAGGCTCCACATCGGTGAACTCGTCATGCTGGCGAAGCGACAGGCTGCCAGAGGAGCTGTATACGAACCGAACGTCCATATCCGCCTTCGTTCCATTGACAAGGAACGCATTGGAGGACAATGTCATTTGGTTCATCGTATGCAGCAGCCATTCCACCTTGCCCTTCTGCTCCAGGTCCACATAATCCACGATCACGAAATAGGATTGGTCGATAAAATAAATCTCGCGCATGCAGCGCTTCACATACGGCACCGTCTCATTGTAAGCTGCCGTTGCGTCGCTTCTGCAATAGCTGATTCCGTCCTTGTGCCATGCTTCCTGCACAACCCCGGCCGCTTCCATGGCGAGCACCTTGTTTGTTCCAGCATACTGCCCTTGTCCGTCAATAAGCAGCGCATTGGTGGAACTGGTCTGCCTTCGCCAATTTCTGTGCATCGTGCTGCCGAACGCTACATAATAGCCGCTCTCGATCGCCAGCGGCTCGCCGAACGCGTGAATGAGGAAGCCATTCTGATCGCCGTGGCTGTGGCTGATGGAGCCGTATGGGCTGCTCTTCGCCAGCAGCATAACATGCTCAGAAGGCTCATGCATGCGGTGATGCATCGCGACCCAGCCGATATCGCGGAACCACTTCACAGGCTCAATGACGCTCTCATCCGGGATAACCGGCGCTACCTCGGGATAATCATGGCGGAACATGACGCTGTCGAAGCGGAAGTCCCACCAGCCATAGTTATAGAACTTGGAGTCCGGGTCGGGATCGTTGTCCAGCGTCTGCTCATAATACCACTGATACAGGCCGTTGCCGGTAATGCCGGCGAACTGACGGATGTTGTAGCCCGTCTTCAGAATGGGACGCTCTCCCAGCGAGGACTGATCGCCGAAGCTTGCTCTTGTTGTATCCGGGCTGTAGCAGTACAGCGGGAAATCTCCCGTCTTCGAGAAGAACGGCCGCTTATACATGTCGATGCCGCAGTAATTGCGAACCAGGTTCAGCGCATCGATCAAGTAGGCCATACCCGTCGTCCAGTACATAGGACCTTCCGCCCAGCCGCCGTCCTCTCCGCCCCATGGCGAATACAGGCAAGCGTAATACTCCAGCGTATAGTCCAGCCATTCCTGCGCTTCCGGCTCTTCATGCAGCAAAGCGATGGCTGCAGGCACCAATACCGAAGAAAGCGAACGAACGGCATGACTGTCGAACGGCACCTGATGAATGCGGGAGCGGTCGATGACATGGAACGCAACCTGTCGCGCGCGCTCCAGCAGCGCTTCACGCACAGCCTTCCGCTCCTCCTCATTCAGCACATCGTGCAGCCAGTCGTAGCCCCACGCAAGCGCGCCCGCGATCCGGAAGGAGGATTCGTCGTTATAATCGCGCGACGTCGTGCCTTCAGCATTCCACGAGGCGGTATGCAGCAGCCACTTCTTCGCCGCCTCCAAGATCGTCTCGTCCTTCAGCACCACACCGGCAACACTCAAATGGCGAATCGCATACAGCGTCTCCTGGCAATCCATGTACATGCGGCGCCATAGTGCAGCCACACGCTTGTTATCGGGATATGGAGCCGGCTCGGCGATCAGCTCGCGCTCCAGCCAGGGCTGGACGGAACGCTCCATGAATACGTCCCAGCCCGCATAAGCGGGGTCTGCCGCGATACGCTCTCGAAGGCTCTGAAGTCCGTCTTGATTCAGCCAAAGACGTGGATGCGTCGCGATGGTGGAGCTATAGCGGCCGTCTCGATCAGGAAGCGGCGTTTCAGGCAAACCTTCCGGTACTTGAAAGCTTCTTACCACGCTCCAGCTGCTGCCGATTGACCCATCCAGGTCTCCGCCAACGGTTTTGGATACGCTGCATGCCTGAGAGCCGCTGCGACTGGAAGCCGGGCGTCCGCCCTCCAGCGCGTAACGCCAATAATAGGAGCCGGGCTCCAGCGCTTCGGACGGCGTATACAGGTTGTACGGGATATTGCGAACCGTAACGGTATCCCCCGTCTTGAAGTCGGGCGAGCTGGAGTACTGCAGCGCATAACAATCGCCTTCCGCGAGCGCGGGCATCCACGTGAAGCGAGGCGGATTCTCCAGCAGCTTGCTTTGATCGTTCGGTTCATATGGGACAGACAATATGCCGCTTTGCGGTTCAAATAGCTTGAGGGTATTCATATGCTCATCTCCCTGATTCCATCTGCGGTTAATTGATAGCTGATCAACTCATTGCCAATGCGCACGGTAAGCTTCTTCTCGGCGCTTGCTCCGCTCTCATCCAGAGGCTGGAGACGAACGTCCAGCTCCTTGTCGCCAGCGGCATATACGGCTGCCACATCGGCACTAGCTCCCGCTGTCCGGACGAGAACACCCTTCATCATGACACTGGGGTCATCCGCAAGTCCGGGGGATTCCACCAAATAGGCTTCCGCATTCTCCGAGAGGGCAACCGCGGAGGACAGGCTATTGCCGCCTTCCAGCCCTGTAATGGTCACACGGGCCATGATGTCCTCATTCGCTGACACAGAAGACGACTTGCTCCACTTCGCGATCGCGCGCACATATTCGTAGCCGTTGTCCTGGCCCAGAGCGGCCGGAGTCGCGTTGAAGTCCCAGCCCTCCACCGACGGTTCGCCGATGAAGTGGAACCACCAGTCAATCTCGCCGGGCTCAGCCAGTCCAATCTGGTACCAATCCACGATATAATCTGCGCCCACAAGCAGATGGCGGACAAGAGTCGCTCCAGGTACAGCGCCGTCCACAGACATCGTCATAGCCGTATAGGCCTTCTCTTCCACAAAGGACAGGCAGCATCCCTCTGCTTCTTGCTGAGACTGACCGTTT
Source organism: Paenibacillus sp. PL2-23 (assembly GCF_040834005.1). Lineage (NCBI taxonomy): Bacteria > Bacillati > Bacillota > Bacilli > Caryophanales > Paenibacillaceae > Paenibacillus > Paenibacillus sp. PL2-23. Next base: position 1,826,401 of record NZ_CP162129.1, on the reverse strand, counting down.
ACACTAACCGTGTTATGGCACGTGGTAGCAGGATACCAGCTCTTCTTGAGCACCGATCCATAAGGAACGGTTCCTCTGTCTGGTGAAACAGGCTTGCCATTCAAGCTAAGCATGACATTCAGCTTGTCGAAGTGGCCATGCGAGCCGCCATGCGGACCGAAATCCACCATGGCTGTAAGAGGATTGCCGGCCTGTCTCAGCCAGGCAAACCCGCTGTCCGGAAGCAGAGCGGAGGAAGCGGCTGGGGGATCCTCAAGGCTGATCTCCTCGCCTGTCCACTGACGGTACAGCAGCGCTTCGAGACCAGCGTTTCGATAGGCCCACGGCTCCGATGATTGAAGCGCCTCACTGTCCCCCTGCCCCATTGTTTCATAATAATAGTTCAATAATTTCCAATATTCAGGTTTTTGATATCTCGCCAAGCCCTTCTCGAACACTTCAATGATCTCAAGCGTATAAGGCATTCTTCCATACGGTCCATCATGTGTCGCTGGAAGACGGCCATCCTCCTCGGCCAGGCGGATCAGAACATCCAGCATGCCTTCGATATGACGCGAGCCCTCCGCCTTGATCTCGAAGCCGTCGATGTCGAAGCGCTTCAGCATCTCCACCGTTATCAAATAAGCGCGAAGCACAAAAACGTGATAATAGACACTGCCTTCGAATTCCAGACCATCGTTCAAAATCGCGATTTCCAGATGGTTCCGGATGCCGCCCTTGCGCTCAAGCAGACTATCAAGCTTCGCGTGGTCCTGCTTGGCCGCGTATACGCAGCTTAACGCCGCATTCAGCCAGGCTGTGTAGTTATTCTCAGGCTGGTCTCTTTCGATCGTCAGAATATGATGATATTGCTCCATGCTGCTCTCCAGCATGCTGATAAATTGTGTAATATCCGCTTGCGCTTCCCCGAACGCTAGTCCCGAATCCTGCAGCAGCAGATAAGCCTGGAGAAGCGTGGTTGCCCAGATCGCCTCGGTCAGCGCCTGATGGAAGGCGCGGCCCTTCAGCATCCAAGGCTGCGCATCGGGATGAACGGGATACAGGGGAAACTGCTTGGCATAAGCGCTAATAATATCGCGCCCATAGCTCCCGTATGCAAGCTCCTTCGTTGCGGCGTATACCGCAGCCGCCTTCAGCGAGCGTCTAGCCCATAGCTGGTGACGATACACCAGCCATGCGCCATGATACGGCTCCCCCTCCAGCACGCAGCCATATGGACAGTGGTAGCGGCCGTCATCCTCGCGAAGCTCGTCAAACAGCAGCTCTGTATGATGGGTGGGACATACATATTGATGCCACCAGCCGCCTGGCTCCATAGGAATGGAAGCCTCGCACGCCATCGCCTGATCCAATTCCTTCTTCAGCCGGTTTAGTGTAGCTTGTTGTCCTGCCTGTCCTTTGGTTTGCCCTTGTAAATTCATCATCTCATGAACATTCCGCCGTTGATTTCGATCGTTTCTCCCGTCAAATAAGACGAAAGCTCCGATACGAGGTACAGGACGGCTCCCGCAACATCCTCAGGCGTGCCTTCTCTCTTCAGCGGAATACCTTGAATGGTCGCTTGTCTTGCCGCATCCGGGGTGAAGGTTGCATGGAATGCCGTACCGCCGATGAAGCCAGGCGAAATCGCGTTAACCAGAATGCCGTCGGCAGCCAGCTCTTTAGCCAAGCCTTTGGAGTAAGACAATACCGCAGCTTTGCTCGCCGCGTAGATGGAGGCGCCTGGTCCGCCGCCGTTGTGGGCCGCGATGGAGGTCAAGTTAACGATTCGTCCGCCGCCAAGCTTCTTCATCCCTGGGATGACCGCCTTGCTGACGAATACGGTGCTCTTCATATTGACGTCCATAATTTTATTGTAAAGCTCTTCTGTCATCTCGGCATTAGCAAGCCGCTGAACCAGATGACCAGCGTTGTTGACAAGAATATCGATAGGTGCGCCGAAGGCCTTCTCGACCTGAGCTACCATATCGTTAATTTGCGCCACGTCCGTTACGTCTGCGCGGATCGCGACAGCTTCGCCGCCAATCGCCTGGATTGCGGCTACCGTTTCCTCTGCTCCTTGCACGCTGCTCAGGTAGTTAACGGCTACCTTCGCTCCTTGCCTTGCCAGCTCGATGGCTACTCCGCGGCCAATACCGCCGCTTGCGCCTGTTACCAATGCTACTTTACCAGTCAAATTAATGTTCATTTTTTGTTCCTCCCCAAGTGATCTCTTTGTGTACGCCAATGGATTGAGAATCAGGCATTGTTATAAAAACAATAGTCCCCTGATCAGCCTTGCTTTCAATCGAAATGCCGTATTCGTCTCCATATACCATCTGCAGCCTTCTGTGTACATTTAGAACGCCAATGCCGCCGCGCTTGCGGTTGCCTCTTTTGTCTTGATCCTCGGACAGACGGTTCTCCAGCAGTCGCTTCCTCAGCTTGGACAGCCGCTCCTCCGACATGCCTGCGCCGTTGTCTTCAACGGTAACCACGATTCTGCCCTCGGTCTGCTTCGCGTCGATCCGAATGTAATGATGCGCCTCAATGCCGTTCGGGAACGCATGCTGGAAGATGTTCTCCACAATAGGCTGAAGCGTCAGCCTGACCATGCCCTTCAGCAGCAATTCTGGATTCATAACGACGTCGACCTCAAACTCCCTGCCGATGCGATGCTTCAATATAATCATGTAATTTCTAACGTGATTCAGCTCATTGACAATCGTGCTTTCCTCCAGGTTCGTCTGAACGGAGTAACGAAGCATGTAAGCCAGCGCCTCGACCATCTCCGAGATATCGTCGGAATCCTGTACGATGGCATAACAATTGATTGTCTCCAGCGTGTTGTACAGAAAATGAGGATTAATCTGTAGCTGCAGCGCCTGGTATTCCGCTCTATGCCGCTCCAGCTGCAGCTCTCTCAGCTCAAGCTGCGCCTTCTGCCCTTTGAGCTCGGCGTCATAGACCCGGTCTATCATTTCGGACAGCCGTCCCACCATCAGATTATAGCTGTGAACAAGTGCGCCCACTTCATCCTTGCGCGGCTTCACTTGCACATATTGCCAATTGCCCTTCTCTGTCTCCCGCATGCCATTCATAAGTGTGCGGATGGGACTGACGATCGTCCCTCCGAAGCGCAAGGCCAGCACTAGCGCCGCTGCCAGCGTTAGCACACCCACAGTTACCGTAGTGGTGCGAATGACCGAGATCGGCTCGCGAAGCTCCTCAAGCGGCATGGCAATCCCCAGACTCCAGCCGGAATATTCCGATTTGCGCGAGACGATAAGACGCTCCTGGGACTCATCATTCACAACAAAACGCTGATTTCCGTTATCGACAATCTGGGCGGATACCTGCTCCAGGAAGGAATCGCTCATTCTATCGCCGTCAGGAGCGTATATGACCTGGCCCTGTTGGTCCAGAATGAAGAAAAAACCATTTTCGCCTAGATCCATCTGCTCCCACAGGTCCGTCAGCTGCTCTTCATGAAATTCCACGGCAAGCACGCCTTTAATGCCATAGGTGGAATACCCTCTTATTTTGCGAGCAACTGTTATGACACGGTCCGCGTCTCGGTTAAGCAGGCCCGTATTCAAGATCGCAATTCGGCCGTTAGCCTCCGTCTGCTCATCCAGCTCCTTCAGTCTGTCTGCGGTACTCACGCTGTGCGCGGAGAAGTTTTGGTTCGCATCGAAGATGGAGCGCCCATGATAGCCCAGCACATACATCATATTAATTTGATTGGGATACATGATATGAATTTTCTCGAAGATATCCTTTTGGATTTTGGTCGAAAATTGATAGTAGGCATAGCTGTCCTCCGGGTCCATATCGAGAAACTTCTTCACCTGCTGCTGAGATAGAACCGACACTGATATACGCTCGAACATCATCAGCTGTCGATCCGTCTGCATAGCGGCGTTGTTAATAACCGTTGTAAAATATTTTTCAACCTGCTTATCAATAGCTCTAGCGGATTCCATGTACGAGAATATGCCCACGGTGCACATGGATAGAAGGACGAGGACAAAGAAGTAGACAAAAATCTGCGTCGCCAGGCTTTTCCTCATCAATCAATCCCCAGCATTTCCCGGTACTCCGACGGCGTCAAACCCGTTACCTTCTTGAAGGTTTTCGTAAAATAGGGATGATCCGAATAGCCGACCTCATGCGAGATGTCGGTAATTTTGTAATGGGGCAGCGCCAGAAGCTTCTTGGCCCGCTCCATTCTTCGTTTGATCCGATATTGCACAAAGGTCTCATCCGTCATTTGCTTGAACAGCTGGCTGAAATAGGATGGATTGAGTCCAAGACGCTCCGCCACTTCCTCCAGCGATAATTCCTTGGACAAATTCTGCTCGATATACGCCTTTACTTCCTCGACGGGGTCCTTCAGATGTCCCCTCCGTTTGGTCCGAATGAGACGGGCAATTTCATCCAGCTCCTGCTCGAACCATTGGAATACGGCCTCCGGACTGCGATCATCCAGACCTGCGTCCGCGGCCCGTTCCGGAAAGCTGTACACGTCTCTTCGATTCAGCAGCTTCACGATGCGCTGGTTAAGCTCCTGCAGCAATTGGCCCAATTGTACGGCGGGAAATGAATGCTTCGCGCAGTAGTCCTTCAAATGGGTCAAAGCCTGCTCGCGATCACCGGCATTCAGATGCCAGAGCGCGTCTTCCAGCTGCTCTGCCCACTCCGCCTGCTCCTCGAACGAGATAAAAGAGGCTTTTCTCCTGGCCTGCGCGCCATCCATCAGCTTCTGTACGGCTTCGGCAATGCCCGCACGGGTTACCGGCTTTAAGATATATTCCTTGACTCCATAAGAGACACACTTCTGCGCATATTCGAAATCGCTATAGCCCGACACAACGACAATATCAATATCGTATTGCAGCTCTCTGATCCGCCTGCACAGCTCCAGTCCGTCCATACGCGGCATGCGAACATCCGTGAATACGAAGTCGGGGCGAAGCGCCTCTATGCGAGCCAGCGCTTCTTCCCCATTCTCAGCGCTTTCGATTTCGGCCTTTCCTTTGCAAGCCAGATGAATGAGCTTTTCCAGACCTTTGCGAATCATCGGTTCGTCTTCGACGACAAGAATACGATACATGGAGCACCTCATTTCATTTGGCTTGGGAGTGGAAAGCAATTTTCAGGCCATACGATGCAGGAACCCCTCCCGACGGAGGCTGCGCCATGATCGGGAAGGGTGTTCTGCAGCTAATGCAAATTTCTATTCGAAAGAATTTTCTTTGCTGTTATAACGTTCTGTTGCCTCTTTAATTACATCGTTGCCGCCTTTGGACAGGTATTCCTCCAGCACTTGGTCGAACGAATCCAGGGAGTCCTTGCCGTATACAATACGCAGTACCTTCTCCAGTACAAGCGGCGGCATTTCATCGGATTTCGGATTCAAATCCGGATTCTGGATAAGAGCTTCCAGACGTGGATCAAATTCAATGCCTCTGCGACCCTCTTTGGATAGCATATTATCGAATGCGTCGATCATTTGCAAGCCGCTGTCCGACAGGGAGGATACCATTTTGTTGTAAGTTGTGTCTTGAACCATCCACAGCCAGTAGTTCAGGTATCTCATCTTGTCCGTGCCTTCTGTATCAGTAGGCACCTCGAACTTCGGCTCACCGTTTACAACTTGATAATCTTCGCCTTCAATACCGTAGCTGAAGAACAATTCCGCTTCTTCACTAACCATCCAGTTAAAGTACTTCACGATATCAGCAGCTTTGTCCTTCGCTTCAGCGTTGATCAGGTAGGAACGCGTTACAGGGTTGTAATGCGCGTAGCCGCCGCTGCCGTCTGGACCTACAGGAGAAGGAATCAGAGCAATCTCAGCATCTGGTACATTGTTTTTCAGCTGCGCTCCCCAGATTGGAAGCTCGTTCGCGTTCATGGACCACATGCCTACCTTGCCGCTTGTGATGTTGCTGCGGAAGTCGGAGCTTTCGACTGTTGCGAACTCTTTGCTGATCAAGCCTTCGTCATACATTGTTTTGTACACTTGAATCGCTTTTTTCATGTTCTCTGAGTCGAAGAAGCTTGGCTTCACTTGGCCGTCAGGGAACAGCTTGAATTGGTTCAGGTAACCAAATACGTCGTAAGCGCCGAAGAACGTGTCCGCATATTTGAAGTTCTGGCGGCCAGCGAATGGCTGCTCAACTCCCAGCTCTTTGAAGGCGCGAAGCACTTCAAGCGTCTCTTCAACTGTAGTTGGAATTTCCTTGCCTGCTTTCTCCAGCAGGTCCGTACGGATCCATGTTGCACGGCGCGATGGATTCGTCAGCACTTCAGGAATACCGTAGATGTTGCCTGTCTTGTCATCCGTCATACGATCCCATGCTGCTTCAGGAATAAATGCTAACAGGTCCTTGCCATGCTCTTCCAGCAAATCATTGAGGGGAAGGAATACACCGTTGGCTACTCCGCCAGCCAGCTCCGCTCCGCTCAGACCGCCGGAGCCTTGCACTACATCCGGAATATCGTTAGTCGCGAACATTTGCACCATTTTGTCTTGATATTCGTTATGAGGAATCAAACGAATGTCCAGATCCGAGTTTGTCAATTCTTCCAGCTTCTTGACGTATTTGTCTTCATTGATGTCAGGATGCTTCTCTACGTACGCTACGTTCAGCGTTCTCATGGAGATGGAGAATTTAACCGGATCCTTTTTCTCATCAACAGTCCCAGCACCGTTGTTCGTGGCAGTCGGAGCCGTTGTAGCATTGCCTCCTTCATTTCCACCATTGTTGCCAGAGCATGCGACCAGCAGTGCGAATGTTGTAAGCAGCACGCCGGCTCTTGTCAAAAACCTTGTCATGCCTAACCCCTCATTTCGTTTTTTATTAGTTGAAAACGACTTCATGAAGCGCTTTCAAGCTCAACTCAAGTATAGTCAGTTTCGATTCGGGTCAACAATGGACTTCCTTTGTGTCCCTTGTCATTTTTTTAGGTTTTGTACAAGTCGATCATTTACGATTTGATGGATCCGATCAGCATACCGCTAATGAAGAAGCGCTGCAGGAACGGATACAACAGAATAATGGGCAATGTCGCTACGAGAATGACGGCCATCTGAACGCCTTGTACAGACTGCGAAGTGACTTCGAAAGCAAGATTTCCCGTATCCGACAGGTCATCGGTAATAAGAAGCTCTCTAAGCTTAACCTGAAGCGGGTACAAGCTGCGGTCATTAATATAGTACAGGGCATCCATATATTTGTTCCAGTTCGTAACGGAGTAGAAGATACCGACAGTTGCCAGGGCTGGCTTGGACAACGGAAGCACAATACTCCATAGTGTACGCGTTTCTCCACAGCCGTCAATCCTTGCCGCTTCAATAATTTCATTCGGCAGCTGGGCGAAGAAGGAACGTAGGACAAACAGGTTAAATGCGCTGATAGCTGTAGGCAGCATAAGCGCCCATAGCGTATTCGTCAAGCTCAGCTCTCTCATTAGAATAAACTGCGGAATGAGTGGAGCGCTGAAAATCATGGTCAGCAGGATCAGAATCATAACTAGACGCCGGCCCACATATTCTTGACGAGAAATCGGGTAAGCTAACAGAGATGTTGCCGCCAGGTTGATAATGGTGCCGACGACCGTAATGTAGACCGAGATGCCAAAGGCTCTCCAGATCGAAACATCCGCGAACACATATTGGTAATAATGGGTGGTAAACTCTACCGGCCAGAACATAACCTCGCCGCGATCGATGGCACCGCCGCTGCTGAAGGATTGGGCAATAACGTTCATAAACGGGAGAAACATCGTGAGTCCGAGTAAAGTTAGGAACACATAGTTGGATACCATAAATATTTTCCTGCTTAAGCTTGCATGTCTCATTGCAATTACACCTCTCCCCTGAGTTAGTACAAGGATTCTCCCGTCGCTTTTTTACTTAGTGTGTTGGCAATCATAAGCAAGGTCAAACCTACAACCGATTTGAATACGCCGATCGCCGTCGCGTAGCTGAACTGCAGCTGTCTCAAGCCAGCCTTGTAGATATAAGTGTCCAAAATTTCACTGTTCTGAATGTTAAGCGGATTCTGGAAGACGAATACGCGCTCGAAGCCATAATCCATGAAATCGCCGATTTTGAGCAGGAACAGAATCGTAACTACGGGCAAGAGCGCAGGAAGTGTAATGTTGAGCGTCTGTTTCCAACGGCCCGCTCCGTCAATTTCAGCAGCCTCGTACAGATCAGGATTAATGCCCGCGAGAGCAGCCAGATAAATAATAGTGCCCCAGCCTACATCGCGCCATAATCCGGAGCCGACAAGAATCGTGCGAATATAAGATTCGTCACCCAGGAAGTAGATGGGATCAACGCCGAACCAGCCAATCATCACGTTCAGTACGCCGGATTCAGGCGACAGAATGCCGACGAAGATACCGCTTACAATGACCCAAGACAGAAAGTGCGGCGCATACATAACGGTCTGAATAATTTTCTTATAAAGCATAAGCCGAACTTCATTCAGCAGCAGCGCGAGTACGATCGGCGCCGTGAAGGCGAACAAAATATCGTACATGCCCAGGAGCAGGGTGTTCTTCAGGATGTTGATAAAGTCATAATGCGAGAACATCCGCTCAAAATGCTTGAAGCCAACCCATGGGCTTCCGAATACGCCGCTGAACAGGTTGAAATCCTGGAACGCGATGACGGACCCGAACAGAGGCACGTATTTGAAAACCAGAAAATAAAGCAAGCCTGGAATGGAAAGGAAATACAAGGTTTTGAATTTCCACATATACCCTAGCTTTGATTGGTTGTTAACCATCTGTTATCACCTCTTGTTCTTTAAATTGGCGGGAGCTTGGTCATCGATCGGAATTTCGTTGAATTCAATGGTGATGAATTCCGGTTCCCGGTCTATTATTCGTGAAAGCTCTTTCGTAAATACTTCTACGATTTCATTTTTTTGCGCATCTGTACGACCCTCGTACATTTTAATCGAGATGTGCGGCATGTTCATTCCTCCATGTAATCGAAATACCCTTCCGGACTTATCTTTATCCTATATTCAGTTGGCAACGCTAACAATGGAGTCGCTTTGCGGTCCTTGTACTTTTTTTAGGTTTTGCCCTTCAACGACAAAAAAAGCGCCGCCATTCGTCAAAACGAATGTGCAGCGCTTGGGAACCCGCTATTATGATTTACTATAAATTACTTATTTTGTTAAACTTCTTCCTTATTGTGATGCTGATGAATACGCTTAGCGAGATTCATGGCCATATGAACAAAACCTTCATTGGTTGGATGGACGAGATCGGCATACATAGCAGGGAGATGAGGCACCAGCTCCAGCCCATTGATGACAACCGTATTCGGCATGCGGCTGGCAATCGACCGGATTGCGCTGGAGACTTCCTCGAAGGTGCCAGAAGGTCTTGCCGTCCCCCCATCCACTCGCCAAATCGGAGTCACCACGAATATCGGCGTATGGGGGAACACTTCATGCAGCCGATGCAAATAGGCTTCGCATGCCTTCTCCAGCTCCGACAGCTGTTGATAGCGAATCCAATCATTAGTCCCGTACGCAACGGTAATCAGATGGGGCCTATAGCTGAGATGTGGATCTATTGTTCCTTCATCAAAGATATGACCGCCAACACCCTGATTGAGCAGCCCCATATTCAGTTGGCGTGCCAGCATGACGGGATAGGTCAGCGAAGGATTAACAGCATCCATGCCTTGTGTAATGGAATCTCCCAGACAAAGCAGCCTCTTCTCAGGGGACTCTGCCACACGCCATGTTGCACCATCCGACAGGATAAATTCACGATAAGTGGTCTGTACATTATGAGGCAAATAAATCGTTATTCTTCGCTCCTGTTTGCTCACTTCCGGCTGTGACATCTCATAGATGAAGGTATGCTCACCAGACTCGTTACTGGCTGTGTATACTTGATCCACAAAGATGTTATCCACGTAGATATCAAACGCCAAGTAGTCTCGTACCCATTCCTTGACAACATATTGGAATTGAACATAAGAAGCATCCGTGTAGAAATCCAGAGCGATACCGGCATTACACAGGGATCTGATCTGAAACATATCATGATCGGAGAATGCCTCCAGCTGATGAGGCGAGAAACGAACCGGCTGCCAGCCCTCCTCCGTATCCAACACTTCCAAAGCATTAATAAAGCATGTTTGATTCATAGATAAGCTTCCTCCTTCTTAAATAAGCATGCCCCACAACCAAGTGGTTATGGGGCGCCCCTATTCACCTATTTCATCATAGCATATAACAAATAGTCGTTTTTTAAGAGGACTGTGCACTTTTTTAACTCATTATGGTCCCAAGAGGGCTGCAATCAGTCGATCTCTTCTACCGGCTCATCCAGCACGTCCAGCTGGAGGCGTCTCAATTCTTGCTTGAGCGCAGACACTCTCTCCGCATAATTAGGGTTGCCATACACATTATTAATCTCGTATGGATCCTCCTCCAGATCGAACAGCTCCCACTCCGGCTGGCGCTTCTCTTCAATCGAGCCGGAGCTGCCAAGCGCCTCCGCATAATAATAAATCAGCTTATAACGGTCTGTGCGAAGGCCATAGTGCGAATAGACGTTGTGGTATTTGTCCAAGTGCATCCAATACCGATAATACATAGAGGTTCTCCAGCCTTCCGGCTCCTCGCCCGCAAAGATTGGACGCAGGCTGTGGCCCTGCATGTCCTCCGGAATGTCCACTCCAGCAAAGTCAAGGAACGTGACAGGGAAGTCCACATTCAGTGCCATTGCGGTTGCAACTGTGCCAGGCTGAATGGCGCGTGGGTAACGAACGACGAATGGCATGCGGAGCGACTCCTCATACATAAATCGTTTGTCATACCAGCCATGATCGCCTAGGAAAAAACCTTGATCGGATGTATAGATAATAATCGTATCCTCAGCAAGCCCTTCCTTATCAAGATAATCCAGCACGCGGCCTACATTATCATCAATAGAGGCTACACATCTCAGATAATCCTTAATATAGCGCTGGTATTTCCATTTCTTCTCTTCGATGGCGGACAAGCCCTCTGGCGGCAAGCCCTTCAGATCAACCTCATCCTTCATATCCCGATCGATGCGCATACGCGCTTCAACTGCCGCTTGCGATCTGGTCTTGTAATCGTCATAGAAGGTTTCCGGCTCCGGAATATCAACATCCTCATAGAGATGCGCATGCTTCTCATCCGGCTGCCAGGGCCGATGCGGCGCCTTGTGATGGCACATGACCATAAAGGGGCGATCCTTGTCACGCTTGTCAATCCAATCCAGAGTAATGTCAGTAATAATATCCGTCGCATACCCCTTGATCTGTTTCGCGCCTTCAGCGTCCAGGAATATAGGGTCATGATATTCACCTTGCCCCCGAACAGCCGTCCAATAATCGAAGCCCGTTGGGTCAGCATCTCCACCATGGCCAAGATGCCACTTGCCGATCATCGCCGTCTGGTAACCGTCAGCCTGCAGCAGCTTCGGGAAGGTCATCTGACGGCCGTCAAGCTCATCATCAATTGTTTTGACGCCATTCAGATGATTATATTTGCCTGTCAATATAGCTGCTCGGCTGGGCGAGCAAATGGAATTCGTGCAGAAGCAGTTGTCGAAGCGCATGCCTTCATTGGCAATGCGGTCGATATTCGGTGTCTCGTTAATTCGGCTGCCATAGCAGCTCATCGCATGTGCGGCATGATCGTCCGACATAATAAACAGAATGTTTGGCTTCTTTGTGTTGTTCATATCCATCACCTCACCCCCATTATAGGGAATAGCTATTTACGAAATCCATGTACTAGATTACGATTATAGGTAAGTAATCCTTACGACTTTTCGAGGAGGAAATTGCCTTGCTAACGATCTTCAGCGCTCACCTCGATGATCATATTCCCCAATGGCATAATCCAGGCGTAAATGTGCCAAATCACATTATTGTCCTCGTTACGGAGGGCCGTCTCATCTATAAGCTTGATGGAGCTGAATATACCGCTCGCAAAGGCGACGTCATGCTTATTCCTGCAGGCACCTACCGGGAAGCCTATAATGACGCGGATCAGCTCCATCAGAAAATAGCGATTTATTTCAATACGACCTCCGATATCCACATACCGCTTGTGGAACAACAGCAAGCCTGTCAGCTGCATGTACGGGCTGTTGAGTTTTATCGGGAACGCTTCCACTTGCTGTACAAGCATTATGTGGAAGGCCGCGCGTACTACAGGCAGATCTGCTCAGGCATTCTGCTGGAGATCTTGGGCCACCTCCAGCGTGAGCTGACGGCGCCGCCCTTGCAGAGACGCAAGCTGCAGCATGCAGCCGCGCTTGAGCAGCATATTGTAGAGCATTTCCGTGAGCCGCTTATACTGGGCAGACTCGCTGAGCTCATCAGCCGCTCCCCCAATTACACGTTAGCGCTGTTCAAGGAAGCTACCGGTATGACACCTACCGAATATCAGCACCAGCTGCGTATTCATTCCGCTGCCGAGCTCCTGGAGCAGACGGACCTGACCGTTGCGGCCATCGCAGCCCATCTGGGCTATTACGATGCTTCTTCGTTCTACAAGATGTTCCGCAAGAAGACGGGCATGTCACCATCGGAATTCCGCATAACGAAGCAAACAAAGCAGGAGGGTTAACCTCCTGCTTCAGCACTTTCAGCCAATCTCCTAAGAATCTGACAAATCATACACTCGCAGATTGGCATATTCAGCAATGAGTGGACTCATCTGGCGAAAGCCGATGCGCCCTGCTCCCAATAGTGGTCCATACGCTGCTCCGTCATCCTGCCAGTCGAGTACTGTCAGGTTGTCCACAGCAAAGGTAGTATATCCGTTCTTCTTCGTCAATCGCAGCTTGTAGAAGCGGTCCGTATCATCTGCATCCGGTATGGGATCGGCACCCTGGGCAACGAGATGAAACCCATAGCTCTTACGCAAATTGACCGTATGGAATGCCCGCTCCTCCGGGTAGCGTCTACGGAAGTATGACAGATGAAGCGCATCGATCTCTCCATGATGATACATCTGGTATTCGCCTGTTCGCGGTGTAAGTGCCGGGTCGAACATAGATCGTCCATTACGCCCATTAGCCGCAAAAAATATGATGCACAGACCCGGCTCGCGAATCGGACGAAACTCCCATTCAATAGCCAGCTCCGATGGGAATTCATCTGGGCACCAGAATACGAAATTAGACTTCTGCCCTTCACTGGGATCCAGCAGGCTCTCCAACCGCATCCGGCCATGCGGGAACGTGACGGCAGCCTGGCCTTCCATAATAAAACCCGCCACGTCCTCCGGAGCAGCAAGCGGGTTATGATAAATCAACAATTTTGACACTCCTCTCCCTAAAGCTTAATAACGAATCCAATCCTGGCTCCATCATATTACCAATCCTGTACAAACCGCAACAAAAAACAGAGTGGGCAGAGAAATCGTCTGCTCACCCTGTATACTTAACACTTGAACTAAGAAGTTTTTACCTCAGGCGGATGACATACAACGACCTTCAGCTCAGCCTGTTCGTCAGCATTCACCCAAGTGACAGCCTCCAAGCCAGCCGGGAAAAAAAATTGATCGCCTTGCCGGACAGGCATACGTTCCTGTCCCCAATACAGCTCGCCTGAGCCTTGAACAACAATGGCAATGGAGAAGCCGCCATTCTGACGCCTAGCGTATGGTCCGTTGATCTGAAGCAGATTCATGGAGAATCGATCAGTGTCCTCGCTTCCAATCAGCATCGTCTCCCTGCCGCCCTCCGTGCTTCTAAGGAGTCTAGGCTCCTTCTTGTACCTGGCAAGCGTACTTGGCAGGTCGAGAGACTCATACCGGAAGCAATCCAGCATGGCTTCAAATCCGATTCCCTGATGGCAGGAAGCGTCCGGAACATGAAGACCACTCGGTGTAATCCGCTCCGTTCGCAGCGTCAGATCCGTTGGCTCCTGAATTTCGACGAGGAAGCAGCCAGCGCCGATGGCATGGGGCACGCCGCCCTCCACCAGAAACACATCACCCTTCTTGACAGGAATACGATGAAGCGAATCCAGCATGTCAGGGATCGCTTGACTCTCGAACAGCTCGCGCCATCTCTCCTTGGTCATGCCCGGCTTAAAGCCAAGATAGATGCATGGCGCTTCGCCATCGATCTCTCTTCCGCCGAGCACATACCAGGCCTCCGTCTTCCCGAATTCGGAGTCGAACAGCTCTTTCGCCGTTTCACGGCTTGGATGCACTTGAATCGTCAGCCTCTCTCCGGCATCCAGCACCTTGACCAACACCGCCATCTGCTCCTTGTAACGAGTGGCATGTTTGGGACCCAGATAAGCGGCAGGGTCACTTTCCACTAGGTCCTTCAAGGCAATGTGCGCTCCTCCCTCCTCCTCCGGCTCAACCAGACTCCAGCCTTCTACGATATGCTCGCGTCCTGCGTTTTTGGCCTTCACCGCCGAAGCCACCCATTCCTCAGGAAAAGCTGAATCCTGGGCATTAGGCCTCCCTTGCCAGTCTTCTATCTGCTTGCCGCCCGTGTAGGTTCTCCATACTCGGTTGCTTCTGAGCTTTAATGGTCTTTTACTGCGTTGAGCCTGATCCGTCGTCATGCTTGCTCCTCCTTGATCTGCACTTTGGATTTCAACGTTTTGAGCCAAATAAATATTGCTGTCGTAAAGCCGATCAACGCACTAATGATCCAAGGCAGCTTGAAATCCGTTTCCATCTGAGAGGCCATTTCCTGCAGCAAACCTGTTAAGGAGTTGCCCAAAAATCCTCCTGCTGCTAGGAAAAAGCCCGAAAAACCAAAATACAAGGCAAAGGACTGCTTGTCTGCATAGCCCGAGGTCATCTCATTCATCTTAGGCACAAAAAAGATTTGACCCAGCGTAAAAATGAGTATCCCTGCCATCAGCATCCAAATTCCTGCAGAAAATCCAATGACCAAGTGGCCTGCAGCAAGAAAAAAAGCGCCAATACTTAGCATCTGCCAGCCGCTAAGCACCTTGCTGCAGCCCATATGAATCGGCAATTGCAGGAGTACCATAAATACAGCGGCTGCCGTATAGAGGTATGCTAGATTCGAGACATCCAGCATCAGTTGCTCAGCCCGAATGGGCACAATAAGATACAGCTGCACGGACAATGACCACAGAACAAGCGTGACCAGATTGAATCGGATAAAGGGCTTATCCTTGAGAACCGTCTCCAGCATAGCTCGAATGGTGGACGGCCGCCCTTCCTTATTTTCCGGCTTTCTTATATTGGGGATATAATAATAGGTTAATACCCATGCGAGCAGGAACATGGCCGCCGAAGAAAAGCAGACAATTTTAAAATCAATGGAAAGCAGAAACATACCCATAACGGGTCCCAATATAAACCCTAAATTGCTAAGCATCTCCCGCATCGCGTAAATTTTGGAGCGGCCTTCATTCTCAGTCAGCACCGCATATACAGCGTAGCTTGCCGGGTGGAACAATGAGCCTCCAACCCCGGCGATAAACGCCGCAAGCATGAACCCTGCAGGCACTTGCGCAAGGCCGAACAGCACATAACCTGCAATCCGAATGCCTACCCCTAACAAAATAGCTTGCTTGTATCCGATCTTCTCCGCAATGATGCCCGACACAAATCGCAGGCCTTGCTGTGAAAGTCCGCTAATAGCCACTATGATACCAGCAATAGCCGGACTCCATCCCAGATGGCTGATCGTGTATATAGACAGGAGAGGAATCAGCATGTAGAAGCCTATAGCCATGCACAGTGTGTCCAGATACATGGCGAGCAAACCAAGGCGCTGCTGTCGCATCCCCTCGGTTGCGGGACCGCTCATGATTTCCTCACTTCAATAGCACGTGTATTTCCTTCGTAAGTAAACCATAAGCGTACAACCTCATCGCCGTCTTCTACTTCGCAAGTCACCGATTTTTCCTCCGCTCGTTTCATAGGCACAAGAAGAGTCACAAGCCGATGGCTCATCGCAGCTCCTGATACCGCATGCAGATGCCATTCCTCCGGTAATCCTTCGATTTCATCCATATCCACATTCTCGTATTGATTCGTCTGGGAAAGCTCTAATTCCCCTGATGAGCAATACACAAATCGACCAAGCAGCTCCGCTTTCTCTTTTACAGCTCTGAAGGTTTGACCGTTCAGCTCCATCTCATATTGCGTATGCATGAGCCAAGTCAGTGCAGCCGGCTGGTCAAAATCTACAGAATCAACTACAAAAATGTAAGCATCGTCTACAAAATAATACTCTCGCACAAATCTGCGCAAATATGGCACTTCTTGCTGATATGCCGCGGTGGCATCTCCCCTCGAATATGAAACCCCGTCTTTATGCCAGGCAGTCTCAATCTGACCCGTCGCTTCAAGATTATATGCTTTGTCCCTGCCTGAATATTGGCCTTTCCCATCGAATAGCAGCACATTTTTGGAACGGGTATGCCTGCGCCAATTCAGATGCATCGTGCTGCCAAATGCCACATAGTAGCCGCTTTGCAGGGCAAGAGCCTCTCCGTACGCGTGAAGCACAAAGGCGTTCTGATCCCCATGGCTATGGCTCACAGAGCCGTAGCGGCTGCTCTTGGTCAAGAGCATGATATGCTCCTCCGGTTTAGTGGGGCTTGCATGCATCGCTACCCAGTCAATATCTCGGAACCACTTGACAGGCTCCATATGGGCTGGCTCAACCGCCTGCACCTCCTTGAAATCGTGCAGATACATCATTTCGTCAAAACGGAAATCCCACCAGCCGTAATTGTAGAACTTCCGATCCGCCTCTTCGAAGCTTTCCCTGGCACGAATCTGCTCATAATACCATTGGTAAGTCCCATTGCCCGTTATGCCAGCGAACTGACGCATCAGGAATGCCGTCTTCAGGCTTGGAGGGTCACCTAAGGTCGACTGATCGCAGAAGCTGGCGCGAGTAGTATCCGGACTGAAGCAGTAGAGCGGGAAGTCTCCCGTGCGCTGGAAGAAAGGCCGTTTGTAATAATCAACGCCAGTCGCGTTCCTTAGCAGGTTGAATGCTTCCGTCACATAGGCCATACCCGTTGTCCAGTACATAGGGCCTTCAGCCCAGCCGCCATCCGCGCCTCCCCATGGGGAGTATATCGTTGAATAATATTCCATTGTATAATTCAACCATTCCGCAACTCGTTCATTCTCAAATAATAAAGCAAGGGAGCACGGCACGAGAACGGATGACAAGGAACGGACAGCATGGCTGTCATAAGGCACCGTATGAATACGTGAGCCTTCAATGACGTGATAGGCCACCTGTTCAGTACGGCGCAGAAGCACCTCGCGTACAAGCCTCCGTTCATCCTCTGTAAGCTCTTTATACAGCCAGTCATACCCCCATGCAACAGCAGCTGCAATTCGGAATGCCGCTTCGTCGTTGTAATCTCTGGAAGTGGTTCCTTCTGGATCCCATGAGCATACATGTAGCAGCCATTCCTTCGCACGATTCAATAATAAACGATCCTGAAGAATAACACCGGCTATGCTCATATGGCGAATGGCATATAGCGTTTCTTGACAATCCATATACATTTGCCGCCATAGCTTGGCTACGCGAACATGATTGGGATAAGGCAATGGCTCGGCGATAAGCTCCCGATCCAGCCACGGCAGCACCGAGCCTTCATAGAATAGCTGCCAGGAGCAGTAGCTCGCATCCTCATGCAATCGTTTCCGAAACGCCACAATCTGATCCGAATTCAGCCATAGACGGGGGTGATCCTCCCTGCTCATTCGATAACGATCAATGGGATCCGGCAGCGGTGTCACCGGCAAAGATGCTTCTACCTTGAAGGAGCGGACGCGGCTCCACTCGGACAGCTCGCCCTTGCCTAATATCGCAGCATAACGCCAATAATAAAAGCCGGGGTCTAGGACAACGTCCGGCGTATATAAGGGGTATTTGACTGGTCCTGCCATAATCGTTGCTGCTTCCTCGAAGGAAGCCGATGTCGACCATTGAAGCATATATCCTCTTTCGCCGCTATCAGCAGCCATCCAAGTGAAGCGGGGAGGATTCTCTAGCAGCTTCGTTTCCTCTGTTGGTGAATATTGGACACTTAGCGCGCTGCTCTCGGGTTGATTTAACGTTCTATCCATGTGCGCTGCTCCCTTCCATACGTTTCGTGCATGAGCCGAACATTGAAAACGCATACGATTTTTCTTATCAAAAGAAAACCGGCGGCCTCTATATCTATCATAGAGGTCGCCGGATTAGACTCACAATGGACTGCTTTATGCTGACTTGTATTTTTTTTAGGTTTTACGGCAGCTATTGCCCATTTATAAAGGAGATGTATTACAGGTGCGAAGCTGCAAATTCCCGCATGTCGATAGACTCGCCGCCGTGAAGTCTGGAATATTCAGCGGCGAATGCCATCATATGACTCTCCACGGATTGATCCGCAGAGGTCAGATTCTCCGTACGTTCCGCTCTCACATCAGCCAAGAACTGACGCATAATGCCCTCGTCCCCGCCTCCATGATGATGAATCGGCGCATTCACCTTCACCTCGGTCAATTGCTGGGAGGCAAATTCGAAATATTGAAAGACGCCGGATACAAAATCTCCGCGGATCTCGCCTTTGGTTCCCATAATCAATATAGTTCTTGTAATGTCGCGCGTAAATGCGCTCATACTG
This sequence comes from Paenibacillus sp. PL2-23, assembly GCF_040834005.1. Lineage (NCBI taxonomy): Bacteria > Bacillati > Bacillota > Bacilli > Caryophanales > Paenibacillaceae > Paenibacillus > Paenibacillus sp. PL2-23. Next base: position 1,807,746 of record NZ_CP162129.1, on the reverse strand, counting down.
AACGTTGCGGTGCCGCCGCCAGCGAATTCCATATTGACGACCTGATGATCCACGACATTATTGTCATGACGGAACACGCAGCGACCGTACTGCCCCTCCTCCAGCGCCTTCAAGCGATTCTCCAGCGTTGGCGGATCCGCAATATGCTTGGCGAAGGAATTGAGACTCAGATCCTGCAAATAAAATCTAGGCGCCGAGAAGGCGCAAGTATGCTCATGCGGGCAGCCGTCCGTACATCTTGCCGTTGCTCCCTCCGGAGCGTTCGCCTCATTAAAGTAGGACAAGGAGCCGTATGAGCTTACCCTTGTACACTCCGAGCCAACCAGCCATCTAATCAGGTCCATATCATGGCACGACTTCTGCAGAATCATCGGACTCGATTTCTCCGCATCGCTCCAGTTGCCTCTCACAAAGCTGTGGGCATGATGCAGATAACCGACATTTTCATTTAATTGCAGGGATACGACGTTGCCGATTTTGCCTTCGTCAATTATTTTCTTCATGGACTCCCAATATTTCGCATAACGCAGTACATGACAGATCGACAGGAGACGCTGATGACGTTTGGCCGCTTGTGCAATATGAAGAACCTCATGCGGATCTGGAGAGATCGGCTTCTCCAGAAGCACGTGGTATCCCTTCTCCAGCGCCTTCATCGTGAACTCATAATGCATCCGGTCCCATGTACAAATAATAACGGCGTCACAAAGCTTAGGCTGCTTGATAAAGTCCTCGCCTGATTCGAACATCACATTCTTCGCAAGGTTGTATTGTTCTCCGAACAATTCACGTCTTGCGGGATTCGGCTCGGCGACTGCGGCAAGCTCCACCTCATTCGGGAATTGCTTCACGTATGGAGCGTAAGCCCCCGCTCCCCGAGCGCCCAATCCGATGATTGCGACAGATACCTTCCTCACGGACAACCCTCCTGATTTCTTCCCATTCCGTTACTTGCCTGCAAGCTCCCCAATTCGATTGTTAATTTCGGCACGCTTGCCAAGGAGCCACTCCTCGCTGCGAGGGTATTGCTTGAAGGTAATCGGCTCCTCCAGCCCCTCTTCCAGCAGCTCGATAACCTTATCTCTTCCCATGTAACCTTCCAGAAGCTGAAGCGCACGCAGATCCTGCTTCGCCTCATAGACCACCTTCATGCGTAATGAAGGAATAGGTCCGCTCTCGCCCGGATACACCAGGAAGGCATCTCCAGACGGATAGGATAAATCGCAGTCCGTTACCTCGAATGGATTCAATTGGCGAAGCGAGAACTGTGAATTCCAGAAGTTGAAGCCCCAATGCAGGAAGCCCTCGATCTGGAACTTGTACAGCTGGATGCCCAGAATGCGGCTTCGTGCCGATGGGAAGCAGAAGAACCGATTGGCGGTTTCCTTATATTGCGAGCAGCAATAATACGTCCACAGCCCGGATATGCCCCTCTCAAGGAATGGCTCGATATGGTTCGATGCCGGGATCGGCTTCGGCACCAGCCCCTCCTCGTAATAAGCGATATTCGACAAGGCATCAATTCTCGGAAAACCGCTCAGGTGCTTCTCTACGATAGATACCGCGTTTTTGAAAGCTTCCATATGATCGGCATAAGGCTCATCCGAGATATGGAAGTAGCAGAGCTTCTCCAGCTTACGCTCACGGATGAATGCGACGAGCTCCGGAAGAAATTGATCCAGGAAGGAACGATAATCGTCGCCCGCAGCATCTGTCTCCCAGCCGAAGAGCCGCTTATACTCGCCGTTCTCGGTGCCCATAATCTTCGGCGCATGTCCGGCCCCCCATTGGGTGAACAGGTGAGAGAACTCAAAATATTCAATGCCCTTGCTCTGGCATAGCGCGATCCAGCGCTCCAGCTTCTCAAAGCCAAAGGTGTAGCTATCCTCCGTCTTCGTCACATCTACCAGCTGGGTTGTTGTACGCTCACCGCCAACCTTCGTATCCAGCGGCGGCGTGAAGATTGGCGTCAATATCATGTTGATACCGTATTGTGACGCAGTCTCCACATATTTCTCAATCAAGGACCAATGCGCTTCGCTGAACATGTCTGTCTCGTAATAGTCCATGATGCAGTCCGCATAGAACCATTCGGTATGAATGAGGCGCTGCTTCGGAAGCTCGGAGGAGATAACGTTCAATCGGAAGCACGCTTCGCCCAGCGCTTCGCCCTCCTTGCTCTCGAACCGAATGCTAATGGGATGCGCGCCAGCTGTAGTATCCGGCTTCACCTGTACAGTGATCCAAACAGCCCGCCATTGACCGCCCACTGCAGTCACACCCTCCAACGCAGCATTGGGATACAGCGGATCTGGATACAAGCCAGGTGTTGTACGGATGACATGCTCATCGTGATCGTGATAGATAGGGAATTCGGAGGGTACATGCCCTACCCGATACAGCTCGATCCCCCCATCCAGATCAGAGCTCACCTGTACGCGAATATCCTTGATTCGCTCCGTGGAGCGATACGCCACCTGGAACGAGTAGCTCTCGCCCAGCAACGCGGAGCCCTCCAAATATTCGTCATGCAACAGCTCACAGTCGGTGAATACCTTCGCAAGCGAGCTTAGAGTTCTAGTCTCCAATGCGTATGCAGTCATGCCTTCTCTCTCCTTCGTTCAGGCTCAGCAGCCCTATTCGTATACACGCATCTCGATCAGCTGTGCGGTTGCACTGCCGTTCGTTCGTTCGATGACGAGTCGAATGCGGTCCGTCTTCACCGATTCAAGGCGGTGTACTCGCTTGCGCTTGCGATTGCCGGTTTCCCTGTGCAGCAGCTGCCATTGACCATCGATCAGGCCCTCGATCCTGTAATCCGCTGCCAGCTCGGGAATAATATCGAACGGAGTTGTAATATAATGCAGGTTGATCAAATATTCGTTCACTTCATCATTGAAGGTGAGATGGATTTCGGAGCAGGCGACCTCATCCTGCCAGCTCAGCTCGATCCACTCCTCCTGTTGCTCCGTCATCGAATGGGAAGCCCATAGATTAGGTCCGCCATATGGACGGCTATAGCCATTCAAGACCATCGACGGATGGTACGCCTCGGACTTGCCGGACAAGCGGAAGCAGAAGGTCTGGCGAACCAGCTTTTTCGGATCCCACTCCACAACAGGCTGTTCGGGCTGAACCTCCAGCGTTGGATCCACAACAGGCCGTTTTTTGCTCCTTACGAAGCCCATAACGCCTGTAATAGATTCATCTGCCAGCCATACATGCAAGGATGCATTCGCTCTAATGATAATGAACGCATTCTGAGGCTGCGAGGGCTTCCAAGGAAGGTTCAGCTTGACCCACTGCTTCTCTCCCTGCTCCACACTTACGGTATCTGTCGCTTGACGGGAATATGGCACATAGTTTTCAGCACGTCCCGTATCCCATACCTCTACGGTCAGCTCCGTGTTCTCCGATGCGTCAACCAGCAGCTCCAGCGTCTGCAGCTCGGGATTAACGGGCATCAGCAAGCCTGCGTCCGTATCCAGCGGATGGCGCTTATCCCCATGTTCAACCTTAGGCGAATCCAGCCAGCTGGAAGCTTGGACAGCGGCCTGGCGCGCGAGATCCTTTGGATCCGCATTGCGCAAACCAATAATAGAGCCGTCATTGCGAAGAAGGGCTTGCTGAAGCTCCTCCATATGCTCCTCCGCCAGTGTACGAGGGGTTATGCCCCGCTCCACGCACATCGCCGCCGCAGCTCCGGCAGCCTCGCCCATAACCGCGCAGGTCGCCATAACTCTAGTGGTGCCGAATGCTACATGAGAAGCGCTTATATTGCGTCCGGCCATCAGCATGTTGGATACATTGGAGGAATACAACGAACGGAACGGAATATGATACGTCCCATCCGGGAACAGATGCTTCGAGCCGCTGGCCTCGGCATACATCCCTTGTGGAGGATGCAAGTCAATCGACCAACCGCCGAATGCGATCTTGTCCGGGAATTCGACTTGATTGACGATATCCTGCTGCTTGAGCACATAGTCACCGATGAAACGGCGGTATTCCCGCTTGCCGGGAACCGAGCCTACCCATTCCAGCGTCAGGTTGTCCGCCTCGAATTGGCCCGAATTTTTGATATAATCCCAGATTCCATATATAGCTGCCCACAGCTCATCGCGAATCCGTTCATTGTCATGAACGGTATCCACCTCGCCGCCCCATTCGATCCACCAATAATAGCAGCCTGAATCACCCGTGCGGATAATACGTCTGGTTGGTATAGTCGTCGTCGTGATGTCCTTCGCGAAGGATGGCGGGATATATTTGACCGGCTTGCCTACATCCTTGGTATAGAATAGAATGGTGCTGCCCAGCGTAATGTTGTCCGCTTCCTCTGGCGCCCACTCCTCACCGTAGAGGGAACGGGCTTCACGGCCAATACGATATTCCGCGCCTGCCAGGAAGCCGACAAGTCCGTCTCCCGAGCAGTCGAGGAACATCTCGCTTTCGAACCGGAGACGGCGCTCCGATCCCATCATCCAGCCGGTAACAGAGTGAATGCGGCGATTATGCTCATCGCCTTCCGCCTCCACCTCATGCACATCCGTATTCAGGAACAATTGAATATTGGGCTCCGCCAGTACAGCCTCATGCACAACAAGATCCCAGTAGTACGGGTTGCCGTCCGGGTTCATGAATTGGTTCTCCACAAGCAGCTCGCCCATAATGCCCGTCTCTCTGGCGAAGCGCTGCGTTCCTGTTGCCGAAGCGCCGCTGACCCATACTCTTACCTCACTGCTGGAATTGCCGCCTAATACCGGCCTATTCTGTACGAGCGCCACAGTCCGGCCGGAGCGTGCCGCGGCTACTGCCGCGCACACTCCTGCCAAACCGCCGCCGACGACTGTAATATCTGTAGTAATCGTCTCTGAGCGCAAAGCTAGCTTCCTCCGTTCTTATTGCAGATATCCCGCCGCTTTTGCCTGTTCATTCGCCGCTTCGATATATACTTGGTAGTTAAAGGTCGAATTCAAGGTGTTCAGGAAGTCCTGATATTCCGAAAGAGGACGCTTATTGAACATAAATTTCAGTATTTCTTCATTAATATACTTGTCCGCATCCGCCTTGTTGTAGCCTTCCGGAGCATGCGCTGCCGAATTGATAACCTCTTTGCGAGGCTGAGCCTTGGCGAATTCAATATATTCGATTTGGTTCGGGAATCTTGCTTTCAGGTAATCGTAATCATTGCGGCCGAAAAATTGATATTGGTAGAAATAAGCGCCTTCCGTTGCCAGCTTCTCATCCAACACCACATTGCCGTCCTGCATCGTATGGTGAACGCCGTCTAGACCGAACTGCGTCAATTTCTGTCCTTCTTCGGATACCGTGTAGTTCAGCAGCTCGAATACCCGCTTCAGCTTGCCCGGATCATCGCCAAGCTGCTTTGGAAGGCCATTCAGAATGTTGGCTCCAGCAATATCAAGCGTATTGTCGTAGCTTCCCGCAGGGCCAGCCGGAGACTGGAACTGCACCCAGTCTGCATTTGGATCAACCGCTGTAAATTGCGATACGAACTCATCCTTCTTCATCGCAGGCCATGTTGCATAGACGATGCCGGCTTTGCCTTGGATAGCCTTCTGCTGGTTTTGCAGACCTGTAGCTGTAGCAAAATCGGGATCCACCACATCAGCTTCGATAAACCTTTGAATGGCTTTCAGCGCGTCCTCCATAGCAGGGTCCATTACTGAGCTGATAACCTTGCCGTCCTTCACATAGATATCAGTCGGCTTCGCCACGTCATATCCTGTATACAGAGCGCTAAGCGTCTCGAATTGCAGACCCGTAATGCCATAAGTATCCTTTTTGCCGTTTTTATCGGGATCATTTTCTCTGAACGCCTTCGCCACCTCGAACAGCTCATCATGTGTCGTAGGAACCTGCAGATTCAGACCGTCCAGCCAGTCCTTGCGAATCCAATAGCTTGTCTGAGGAAGATAGTCCTTCGAAGGCAGCGCATAGACCTTACCGTCAACCGTGCCCTTCTTCAAGCTTTCTTCGCCGATGTAGTCAACAACGGGCTTCAGCTCATTGTCCAGGTACGGCGTCAGATCAAGCAGCACATCCTGCTTCACGAACTTCTGCAGCGTTGTGCTCTCCAACCACAGCACATCGGGTGGATTGCCCGCCGCGATACGAACGCTTAATTGATTGTTGCGATCCTCCGGAGACGGAGTAATCGTCATCTTCAGGTCGATATTCAGTGCTTCATCGAACTGCTGCTTCATGACATTTTCGTTTTCTGCAGGAAGAGCGGAGCCATGCTTCAGGAACTCGATTTGATACTTTTTGGTATCTGTTTCCTCTGCAGCGGATGAGCTCTGCGGCGTGTTGGTGCTCCCTGTGCTGTTATTCGTGTTGTTGCCGCCGCAAGCGGCCAGCAGGAAGGTAATGGATAGGACAGAAAGCAGAGTTTTGGAAAGCGTCTTCTTCATTTTCACAGAAATTCCCCCTCGTATGTTTAACTGCCTTGTTACCCTTTAATAGCTCCAATGAGCATCCCTTTCGTCAGATGCTTCTGAACGAATGGGTAGAACACGATGACAGGTATGCTGGCGATCATAACCGCAGCCATCTGAAGCGTCATCGTTGGCACAACGACCTCAGCTTGGTTGAAATCCGCAGACTGTATCAACATCGAGCGAATCACGACCTGAAGCGGATAGAGCTCGGAGTTCGTTATATACATAATGGCTCGGAATATTTCATTCCAGTGACCTACCATGTAGAACAAGCCTACTGTAATAAGCGCCGGCACCGATAACGGAAGCACGATGGAATACAGAATTTTCAATTCCTGCGCGCCGTCCATTCTTGCGGATTCGAACAGCTCCTCGGGAATCGTCTCGAAGAAGCTCTTCATCACAAGCAGCTGGAAGGTTCCAACCAACGCCGGCACGATGAGTGCGCCGTACGTATTCAGCAGCCCGGTCTCCTTCACAATCAAGTAGGTTGGAATAAGTCCGCCGCTGAAGAGCATCGTGAAGAACACGGCCAGAAGCAGCGGCCCCCTTCCCGGCAAGCCCTTCCGGCTTAGCGGGTAGGCCATCAAAGCAGTAATAACCAGGTTTAGGAACGTGCCGAATATCGCCAGCGACAACGTAATCATCAGCGCCCTTGGTATCGTATCTTTGGTGAACAGCTCCTTATAGGCCGCAAAGGATATTTCTTGGGGAATAAGGACGTAGCCGCCGTTCTTCATAACCTCGTTAATGGGAGTGATCGACACGGCAATGACGTATAGGACCGGTACGACACAGACAAGCGCGACGAGTATGAGAAAAGTATGATTGATGGCGTTAAACACGCGATCCCCTAAGCTTTTGGCTACCATATGCTTCCCCCCCATCGCTTCGCCAATTGATTCGATCCCAATACCAGAATCAGACCAATAATGGATTTGAACAAGCCGACGGCGGTCGCCAGACTGTAGCTTAATTGCTCCAGACCTGTACGGAATACCCAGGTATCAATAATATCCGCAACGTCATACACTTGAATGTTGTACATCACATAAATTTGTTCGAAGCCGGCGTCCATGATGCGGCCGAGATTCAGAATCAGCATCAACGTAATCACGTTGCGGATGCCGGGCAATGTAATATGCCAGATCATGCGCAGCCGTCCTGCTCCATCCACCCTGGCTGCCTCATACAAGGTTGGATCAATGGAGGACATGGCCGCCAGATAGATAATGGCGCTCCAGCCCAGGGACTGCCATATATCCGATAGGATCAGTATGGAGCGGAATGATTCTGTGGAGGTCAGGAACGGATAGGCCTCACCGCCTCCATCCACCAGCCATTTGTTCACAATACCAGAGCCCTCGGACAAGAACATCAGAAGCATGCCGTAGATGATGACCCAGGAGAAGAAATGCGGCATGTAGCTGATCGTCTGAACCAGGCGCTGCAGCCACTTCGAGGCCGCTTCATTCAGCATGATCGCGAACAGTATCGGAGGGAACAAGCCGAATATGAGCTTGTAGAAGCTAATCAGCAGCGTATTCGTCAAGATTTTGTAGAAATAAGGCGATTCATAAAAATCCTGAAAATACTTATACCACGGATCTGCCCAATCACTCTGAAAAATACCTTTGCCGATGGAATAATCCTTAAAGGCGATAATGGCTCCGCTCATAGGAATGTACTTGTAGATTAAGAACCAGAGCAGTCCAGGCAGAAGCATCAGATACAGCGCGCGATAGCTCCATACTCTCTTCCAAAGCATCCTCCTCTTCCATTTGTTATCTGAGACTGATGTGCGGGTTATTGAGCTTTCCAATGGTTATTAGCCCTCCTTCCATGTTGGATGTTTTGTTGATAGCTTTATGGTATCACCGTCCCAATTTACGAAATATACATGATATCTTCAAAAAGTGTCATACTATTTCGAATCATTTAACACAATAGGCAATCTGATTCGCACGACCGTTCCTTTGTTTTTCCTGCTGTAATACCGAAGCCCGTAATGTTCGCCAAAAAACAGCTTGATCCGCTCATGCACATTCCATACGCCAATAGAGGAGAAGGCTGCGCTTGGCAGCGTATCCGCGCTCTCATCCACTGGCTTATGCAGGATCGCCTCAGCCTGCTTTCGATCCATGCCGACGCCATCATCAAGGATGTAAATCATGAGGCTGTTGCCCTGTTTTCTGGCTCTGATCCAGATTGTACCGAGCTCCTTCTTGGGACCAATCCCGTGGAAGATGGCATTCTCGACCAGCGGCTGCAGAGACAGCTTCAGCACCATGTATTCCAGCAGACTATCATCGATATGGATGTCCAGCTTCAAGTCGCTGCCATAACGAATACGCTGGATATGTCCATACATGCGCAGCAGCTCCATCTCCTCGGCCAGCGTGATCGTATCGCCGGTCCCACGGTTAAAGCTGTAGCTTAGCAGACCGATTAGCGACTTGACCGTTTCTCTCACCTCGTCCATTCTTTTCTGGCGGGCAAGGCTGGAGACGCATAACAGCGTGTTTTGTAGAAAATGGGGGCCGATCTGGCTCTGAAGCATCTTCAGCTCATAGTCCTTTTTAGTCTTCTCCGTCTGCTTGACGATTTCAATTAAGCTGTGCACTCGCGCAAGCAAAGTATTGTAGGAGGCGGCCAACTGTCCGATCTCATCCTCCCGGTTCACATAGAAGCCGCTTGCAAGATTAATATCATTGACGCGATTCATCTTCGCGCTTAGCAGTCGCAGAGGCGCTGTGAAGAGGCGACTGAATACAAACGTAATAATAAGCAGCACGACACTCCAGGCCATGACTGTGTTGCGGAATACGATAAACAGGTCGTTAACGGTATGATAGAAGGTCTGGTCATCGATCAGCATGACGATTTCCCATCCCAATCGATTACTGCCCTCTCGTATCACTACATACGAGCGACCGTCATAATCGAAGAGCTCGGAGCCCGCGTGATAGAATTGGAGCTGGTTGATAAAATCGGTGGAGAGCTGCGGGGGATAGACTTGACGCTTCTGAGGCATGCTCATCTTGCTTTCATGGAAGAGAATGACATACTTGGAGGAGTCCAGCAGCAAGAAGCCGCTGGAGCGGCTTGATAATTGAGGGGCGAGCCGCAGTCTCAGCGCCTCCAAGTCCAGCTCGACAACCGAGATGCCTAACAACGATCCATTCTCATTGAGGATAGACTGTACGAATGCAACCGTAGAGCCGATGCCGGGTGATTCATAAGGCTCACTCCAGGAGATGCCGATGCGGGAGATTTTTGCTCGCAGCAATAGTGTGCTCAGCATCTCGTTACCCCGAATTTCGTAGAGCAGCGGGTTGCTGGAATAAACGGTGCCATCCGACCGGACCATATACATCGCTTTGGCGAAGCTTGCATTCGCGGCGCTGTATTGGGACAGTATATTTTCCAGCTCATCCCTGCTGCCTTCCAGCATCTTCTCCTTCTGAGAGGTGAGGAAAAATAAAATGTTCTGAACCGTGCTTACCTGGGAATCGATTAATTGATTGCTTTGATTCAGAAGACTGTAGGAATCCGTCCAGAGCTGCTCCTTCAGGGCGTTCTGGGATATTCGCATATTGTTCCAGGCTAGCATACTGAACAGGAGCATCGTTACAATAAACAGCAAAACAAACATTTTGGTGCCAATGCTCCATCTGCGGGGATGCTTCAGCAGGGACATCCTTTTCATCACAATCCGTCCCTTTCCTGCTCATTTTTTTTGTAATCGCTTGGCGCATATCCGGTGTATTTCCTGAACACGAGCGTAAAATAGCGGTAATTCGGTATGCCGACAGCCTCCGCAATTTCGTACACCTTCGTATTGCCCTCCTTCAAGAGCTGAATGGCCTTCTGCACTCTTACCTTGGACACATATTCGTTAAAGGATTCACCCAGCTCCTCGCGGAACAGCTTGCCCAGGTAAGCCGCAGACAGGTGGCCCACCTGCTCGGCAATGCTCTGCAGGGTGAACGGCTCGGCGAACTGCACTTCAATAATTTGCTTCGCCTTGGCCACCTCGCCTCTGAGCCTGCGCGGCTGGGAGGAGAAGAGCATATCCAGCCCTCTAAGCAGCAGCTCCTCCAGCTCGGCTGCGCTCGCCGCCCGCTCCAGCAGCGCCCGGTTCAGCAGACGTCCGGCATCCACGGTCCCGTCAAGCAGCTGCCATCTCATTAAGCCGCGAATGGCCAGCTCCTTCAGCTCGGCGGGGTGAATTCGTTCCCTGCAAGCCCAGGGCACAAAGGATTGTTGAATCTCCTGCCTGCACTTGGCATAGTCGCTTCCCGCCAAGGAAAGCATATTCATGGCGGCCGCAACTTCTTCGGAGGTCGCGCTCCGAAGCGGTGCAGGCGCGCCGTAATAGATCGCGTTGGATTCTGGCGCATAGAGCGCGCTTCCTCCCATATTTGATTATCCAAGTAGCGCCCTCTAAGCTCCATTCCCGTCATGAATGGCTCGCTGATGATCGCGATCGGATCAATCTCTCCGTCGGAATAGGAGAACGTTGCGGATAGCTGACGGTAAATACGCTCCATCAACTGCTCCATTTCGGCAATAAGCTTATCCTTCTCCGTATGCGAGGCAAATACAACATAATCTCTGGCTTTCAGCGAAATCCATCCCATAGCCCCTCCTGCGCCGGTCTCCTGCTCCCATTGGATCAGCGCATCCTGGATGGTCCGGCTTGCATACAGCTCGTCCATAGGAAGGGACAGCAGCTTAAATTGAATGAACGATGAAGAGCGTTCTGAAGCTATACCATATCTCTCGCAGAACAATTGCCAGCCTTCGTTCATCGACAGCGGCGGCGTATCATGCAGAAGAGCGTACATATCCTTGCCGCAATGCCACCTCTTCTCCTCCTTGGCGCTGCGAACCGCAAGCGATGCTTGTTGAACGGCCTGCTCCGCCTTCTTCAGCACACGCTGCAAGTCCTCCTCCTCCACATTGGATTTGACGAGGTAGTCCAGCGCCTCCTGGCGGATCGCTTCCCAGGCATAGTGGAAGTCGCTGTGCACTGTTTGCAGCACAACCTGCACGCGGGGGAACCGCCGCTTCAGCTCGCGCAGCAGCGTTATGCCGTCCATTGCAGGCATCGTCACATCGGTAATGACAAGATCAGGCTCGCAATGCTCGCAGAAGGCCAGCGCTTCTTCTCCATTGCGCGCCTCGCCAATCAGCTCGGCCCCCCAGCTCTCCCATGGGTAGGAGGCCATCTCCTTGCGAAGAGGCTCCTCATCGTCCACGATCAGGACAGTAAGCATCGGTTGGTCGATCGGTTGGTCAGTCATCGCTAGCACCTCACATTCTAGTTGTGAACAGGCTGTCAGCATTTCTTACAATTGGCCTGGTTATCTAATCGCTATATTGAATCATTGTACGGATTCAAGGTGAAATTGCAATTCCAGCACATTATTTTCGGAACGAATGAGAAATCCTCTATCGAGGTCTTTCAAAGATGAGCGACCGCGTTTAGATGTAGGATTTATCGCCAAATAGAATTTCCGTTTTCGAATGCTCGAAAACTTATAAATTGTGGTAAGAAAAACGCCTGACGGCGTCCTTGATATAAACTTTCGCCATAGTCATCATCTCGACCGGGCTTCTAACGGTCAAAAAAAAACTTTAGACTAGTCAAATCGACCATTCAAAGTTGTAACGGTCATTTTCGAATGTTAGAACGATAATTGAGGTAAAGTCGGTGCGTTTAGGAGGGCTAAGCGTCAAGCTTGCCCGTTACAGGCTGGAAAGCGATAAATTCGAGCTCTAAGCGCATTTTTTGTCCGTTAGCGTTGTGGCGTTCGAACCGCGTGAAAATGTTATAAATTCTATAACTACAAGGTGAAACGGCTGTCTCCGTCCTTTGGCGGAGCAGCATACGTTTCGCGTTGAAATATAAGCCCAGTATAGAGCAAACATATGCTTTCTCATAATATTTGAGCAAACAAATCCACCGTCAGCCAAGCCGACGGTGGATAAGAAATTCTATTCAACTACAGAAACATACGATACACAACCTGCGCGGCTTCCGCGCGAGTCAGCTGCCCCTTCGGTACAAACTGGCCGTTGCCCCGGCCCTGCACATACCCCGCATCTGCGGCGGCATGAACCGCGCTTACAGCCCAATCGCTGATCGCGTGCTCATCCTGGAAGGCAACGTTCGCGGAGCCTGAAGCCGTTGTGCCTGAATCCCCTTGCTTAATGCGAGCCGCGTTCATCAGAATAACCGCCATCTCCTCGCGGGTCAGCTGGGCATTCGGAGCAAAGGTAGTGCTGGATTTGCCGGCAATCAGCCCCGCCGCATAAGCAGCCGCAACCTCATCCGCATACCTGCTTCCTGCTTCTACGTCCGCGAAAGGCGCTGGCTCAGCCGACTCCAGCTTCAGCGCCCGAACCAGGGTCGCGGTGAATTCAGCTCTCGTCATAGAGCGGTCCGGCGCAAACTTGCTTTCGCTTACGCCTTGCATCAGATGCTTCGCCGTCAGCTCTTGAATGACACGCTGCGCCCAGTGTTGCGCCGGCACATCCTCAAATGTCTTCTTATACTCCAGCACCGCATAGGTACTGAAGTGATTCAGCATCGCCGTCAGCTTGGAGCCATCCCATACGCCCCCTACATATTGGGGTGCGCCATTAGAAGGAATATAATAAATTCCGACCAACCCTTTGTCCGCTCCGCTGTCTACGGACATAGACAGCTTCAGCGGCTCTGGGAATGCCGTCAGCTGATGCTTTGTGCCATTCGCCTCCAGGACGAACAGCTCCAGCTCCACAGTGTCGCCTCCTTGACGAAGCCCTGTCATAGCCGAACCCTCTGCAGGCAAGCTCAGCTCGCCTTCCGTTGTTGCGACTGTGAACCAAAGTTCTGCTTGGCCAAGAGCAGCGGCAGGAACCTGCTTCATAAGCTCCTTCAAGACATTAACGGGAATATTCACCGACATCGAATCATGGTTAATCTGAAGCTGCTTCCCGTTCTCCGCTTGAATGGCCCCAGCAGGGACCTTGAGCCCTTGCTTGCCCGCCAAGCTGATCTGCAGGCTGCCATCCGAGCTCCAGTTCAGCCGGCTCAGCTGAATCACGTTGGTGTCAGGAGCTGAAGGAAGAACCGGTACGACAGGTGGCAGCGTGACAGGCTGGGTGTAGGTGAACGCTTGGCGATACACCTCCGTCAGTCCAGCTGCGCCGATGGCCACCTCATACACGCCTTCTGACCTGCCTGCCATTGGCACCGCAAACGTGAAGCTGCCGCTCGAATTGCTGGTTGTCTGGTCCAGATGGGCGAGCTCGCCCTCCGGTCCCGTCATACGAAGCGAGACCCAGCTGCTCTGACCAGTCGACAAAGCTCCACTCACTGTCAAATCCGTATTCACGGATAAGGTTGCCGTTATTGAAGCGCCATCCGCATGGGCAGCTGGCACGAGCCCGAACAGCAGACTACAAAGGAGTAATAGGCCTGCCCATCTCTTCATCGAATCGCTCCCTCCTCTACCAGCTCAATCTGCACATCCACTTCGTAGCCGGCAGCATCAGCTGGAAGCTGGAAGCCTGCCTTCAAGGCAGTCTGCTCCTGGGAAGCTAGCCTCTTAACGGTGGTGACCTTGGCAACAGAGGTGCCGCTCGCATCCAGCAGCCGGAACACAATACGAGCTTCTGCGCTTTCGACTCCAACGTTCGATGCTTCTGCTTCAATGATCGCAAACCTTGTGTCGTCCAGTTGAGCGACAGCCTGGCCCTTCATATCCTTTATTCCCGTTATGCTGACTTGAAGCGGAAATATCGGCGCACCTGTCGCCATGTCGGAATCGGGACCTGGACCGGCTTCATTATACGCTGATACCTTGTAATAATAGGTTTCTCCATTCACGACAGGCTCATCGACATACAAGAGCGCGGTTGTCTGAGCCGCCAGCGTCTCATAGGGACCTTCCGGGGAGCTCGCCCGCTTCACGGTATAACCAAGAGCCCCGGCCACCTCGGTCCATGCGAGCTCAACGCGTTCATGACCGCTCTCGGCTGACAGCTCCGGCGCTTCCGTCAGCACCTGCTTCTCACCGATAGCAAGAACGAGCTGTGCCGGCTTGCCGGTTGCGGCATCTTCTCTGGAAGCGTAATCCGCACCACGACTGCTGTCGACCCCTCTCAGACGCAGGGTGATCGTTGCGTCCTGGTGTGCCTTAACGAAGCTCGTGACATCCAGCGACACATAGCTGCCAATTTGAGACTCACCAACAAATACAGTATCCAGCACTAACCCCTGCTCAGTCGGAGCATTGGAATAGGTCAAGCCCATCTCCGTCCAGCTGTCGTCGTCGATGCCCCTTACATCGATGTTATACCCCTTTTCCGGGCTGCTTAATGTTGCGCTCTCAATACCCTTGACGAACAGCTGCAGCACAGCCTCCTCCACAAAGCCATCAATAGTCGGGAGATTAAATTTCAGGAACATATCCCTGTTCTCCGAGGAGGTGCGCTTCAGCTTAAGCGTTGTGCTGCCGCCATAATTATTGTTAGAGGACGTGCCGCCCTGAACATACGTATCCTCGGATACGGGAATTAGAAGCGGCTCTGACGAGCTGCCAGCTTCGGCGGATGCTTGGTTCAGCCACGCCGTGAATGGAACGCATGCCGTCAGCATGGCCAGTATCAGCAGCAAGCTCGTGCTTCTCCGAACTTGGAATTTCTTCATTGTTTGGTGCCTCCTTCAGCTCCGCTTAATCAATTTGGACCGCTTCGGACAACGGCGTCATTCCGTCCCATGAATCCCAGACGAACAGCTTCACGGAATCCGCCCCTGATGGCAGTTCTAGCTCAGCGCCTATCGTTTCGCTTGCCAGTCCGTTCAAGAACCCGCTAATAAATACAGTATTCAGCAGTTTGCCTTGCCCATCATAGACACCAACGGTCAGAGCCGCCTCCTGGGACTCCTGCCGCGTATTGGTCATGACTGCTTCGATTTGGACAAAAGCTTGACCGTCAACGCTCGAGATCGTCTCTCCGCTCCGATCCTTCAGCTCCACATTGCTCAGCAGCACCGGAGGCGCCTCTGCTGCATCCCTGCCGTATATCTCCGTCTCCAGCAGACTGTTCCAGCCGCTGGCTGTATTGCCATAGCCGACAATTCGGATATACCTAGCCATTACACCCGCTTCATAAGCCTCCAGCTTCTCGGTTTTGCCGCTGGACCATGCCGGTTCGGTCACGGTGCTCCAGCGATTGCCGTCGATGGAAGCTTCAATTTCAAATTTCGTTTGCCGGAGATGTCCCGAGCTCCAGGCAAGCTTCACATAATCAACCTGATAGAGCTGGCCCAGATCGTAAGCGATCCACTGTCCAACCCCGTTATCGGACCTTGCGGACCAGCGTGTTGTCATATCGCCGTCCACAGTGTTCGCAGGCACATTGCCGTCATCCGCGCTCGCCGTCACCTGAGCGGGCTGGAGCTTGTCAGCAGCCGGATCATTCAGCAGCGGCACGAATAGAAGATTGGACAATGTGGATTCATTATTGGCCTCATCGGACGAACGAATAGCGAAGAAATACGTTAGACCCGGCTTCAGCCCTTCCACCGTCATGCCTTGCGCGTTGCCAACCGATAATGGCACAGGCTCGCCTTGCACTTGAACCGCCTGGCTCCAGCTAGCCTCGTCAATTGGCGATGTGCTGTAACGGAGGTCGTACGATACAGCCGTGCCCTTGTAGCCGTCATCCCCTGGCGCGCTCCAGGTCAGACTTGCCGTGTTGGAGGAGACAGAAGAAATTGTCAAATCCGTTATTGCCGCTGGCGGGATAGTGTCGTCAGCCGAGCCCATTGTTACGGCAGCCACATTGGACAAGGCCGAAACGTTGCGTGCATGATCACCGGATTTTACGGCAATATAATAGGTCGTGCCTGCGCTCAGACCGCCAATGACCATCGACTCCGGCGTGCCGGGCGCGCCTGGAACTGGCTCTCCTGCGACTTGGCTGGCTTGGCTCCAATTCTGTTCCGTAATCGGCGAAACGCTGTACCTCACGTCATAGTAGCTAACCGCACTGCCCTGGTCAGCAGGTGCAGTCCACGACAGGATCGCGGCGTTCGCTCCTTCATTGACAGCATTCACATCCGTAATCGCCAGCGGCGCGGTTACATCCCCCGCTCCCTCATCGACATATTGGATTTCCAGCTCGCCGCTGCCTGAGAGGGCAAGCGTGACGTAGCCGTTCGATACCGAAGCCGTCAACGCTTCGCCAGCCAGACTGGCCGAAGCGACCGTCTTGCCTTCCGGTACAAGAAGCTGCAACGTATACGCATCGGATACTGAGGTAATATAGCCGCTGTGGCGATCTCGCTCCGCCACATTCAAGGCAAGCGCGACTGGCGCGCTGGAAGCTGCCAGCAGCTCATCGCCATAGCTGATGGAGGTGCCTTGCTTCATCGCATATTGCTGTACCCAGCCGTTATGGCGCACATAACCGAATTCGGCATCGGAGCTCAGCTCGCCCACTTCCGACATCGAGGATTCGTTCTGTACCAGGTACGTGTCCAGATTGCCATTCATGGCTACGGTTCCGCCTGTGCGACTCTCGTCGCTGGCGTCCGTTACAACCGGTGTATCCGCCTGAATATGATTCGGAATCAGGATTTGCAGGAAGTTGGCATTGGACGCTTGCTTCTGGGCCGTCACATAACCGAAGGAGGCCGCATCGTCCTTGATATAGCTTACATCGCCTACATGATTGGTCAGCGTGGCATCATCTGACAGAATCCATGCGGACAGCTTGGCTGCCGTGCCGTATGCGTCCTTGGAGTAAATCCATTCCCGATAATTGCCGTCTCCGATCATTGTTCCGCGTCCGCCGTGCAGATACAGCTCGAATTGGCCGGCAGCGCCGTCCTTCGTGCTTAATTGGTCGGCAACCACGAAGTATTCCTGATTCGGGAACGCAACCGAACGTTTGATATAGCCCGTGCTTTGATCGTCCGGCGGGAAGAGCAGCGGGTTCTCCCCTTTGGTTGTATCATTCGTAATGGCGATAAATCGCGCTTCCTTCTGCTGGAAGTCGAAGAAACCCGTATCCATACCGAATCGTGACGCCGGTGTTACGTTCTGTGCGGTGTCAACCGGCCACGCCCCGTTCAAGGTCACGGTGTTGTGCGCCTTAGCCGTACGATACCAGCTGCGGCGCTCGGCGTCCCCGTAGGCTGACTTGGAATAGCCGGAATCGCTCGCCATCATTTGATTCTCTGCATGAATGATAAAGCTCAGATGATCGAACTGATTATGGTTATCCATCTCCGCTTGTCCATGGAACAGCAGATAGCGGGAGGAAGGATCGTCATTCCAATGGTTACGGAAGATCGTCTGTCCGCCCTCGTTCAGGAACTGAGTAGCGGAGCCCGTAGGAGCAATTGGCTCCACGGACGGATCGTAGGTCAAATATTTGTTCAGATCCATCGTATCGTCGTAGCTGGCACCTGTATTGTTGCCAAATTCCCCGCCCCATGGCGCGGTGTCGGTCGTCTCGTAGCGCCATTGGAACAAATTGCCCCATTTGGCCGTTGGGTGCAGCGGCGTGGAATCCGCATCGTTTACGAATTGACCGGCAACCATCTGCAGGAAGTTATGCCTTAGATAGGAGTCCTCTACATTGGGCATCCACCCTTTGTTGTTCGTGACGGAGAATTCCCAGATGAAGGCTGGTTTGTACGTAGGGAACAGATCAACCTCGGATACATGCTTGTAGTGGTACAGGAACGGGAGGAAATTCAGATGGGAATAAATATAATATTGCGAGCCTTCCCGGTACACCCCGTCCGAGCTGAAAAAATATTTGGTGTTCGTATTGGCCGCTTCCAGCGCCGTTTGGAGCCATTCTGCCGCATCCTCGTGACCGCTAAGAGCCAATGCTGCCGTACCCAGGCCCCAAGCCGGCTTGGAGCGATGATTATGCGGGCGCGGTCCCCAAATATACATAAAATCATTAAGCTCCTGCGCTTCTTTGGCAAAGGCTGTGCGAATCGCGGCATCCTGCTCAGCCGTCAGCTCTCCGTGCATCCAGTCATACGCTTCCGCAAAGTTTTGAATCCAGACGCCTCTGTAGGTCTCATCCACCGGGCTGCTCGACACCGTAGGGTCGCATTGATAGATGGGTCCGTCATACGCTCTCAGCAGCGCCCCAATCGCCGCATTCTTATGCGTCTCGTCCCCCTCCATGACATACATAAACGCGTTGTACTTCGCAATGCGGGCCATATCGCCATAGTAGCTGTGCAATCGGCTGTCAACGCATGGATTGGGATACGTCGGCACCTCTGGGAGCGCCGCCCCCAAATATTTGCTGCCTTTCACATTGTTCCATAACTCAAGCGCATATTCGTCCGCATTCCGTTTGTCATACACGTCGGCCACCTCATCCGCCTTGAACCATAAGCTTGGATGGGCTTCCGTCTCCGGCAGCACCGGCACCTCGGAGGTCGTAAAGCCGCTGTAGCTCTCATAGTTGACCTCATTCGCGTCGATGGTCGACGTCGTCATGAAGAAGGAGGCTGAAGCTACGGCAACCGCCAGCATAAGAGACACTGGTTTTTTCCATTGTGTAACTCGCACTGCATCATCCCCTTACTTTGTTAATTAAGATGGTTGCGCATTCTCCCGGCATGCGCCTGCCTCGTTATCATCATACTTGTATTTTTTGCAGACCTGTAAGCGGTTACTTTTTGTTCGGATGGTAGTTTTTTTGGATTATGAAGAAATTTACAAATCGTCTAAAGAAAAAACAAGGCAACGCTTCCAAAAAATGTATAGTCAATCCCGAAGGAGGTGAAAGCGCTTTTATCACATTCAACTGCAGCATGAGCGCATCACAGAATGGATGACCTGTAATCGCTTGCCAAATTTATCGAAGGAGCTGTTATGATGAAAAAAACAAAGTCTCTACGTATGCGAACGATTGGCTTCCTTACTGCACTTGTACTTATGATTGGCCTTATCCCGTTATCCCCTGCCGCATTTGCAGCCAGCGAGCTGCCAGTGGCCTCAGTTACGGCCAGCAGCAATGACGGGAATGTTCCCGCCAATACGCTTGACAACAACTACACAACACGATGGTCTGCACAAGGCAGCGGACAATGGATTCAATATGATCTGGGTCAATCCGCTTCAATTGAACGCGTCAAGATCGCTTGGTATCAGGGCACACAGCGCCAATCCACCTTCAATATCCAGGTGTCGGCGAACGGCTCCAGCTGGAGCCAGGTATACGCGGGCACCAGCAGCGGCACATCAGCGGCATTGGAGGTTTACAATATTACGACGGTTACGGCCCGATATGTCCGTATTAACGGCTTCGGCAACAACGTCAACAATTGGAACAGCATTCTGGAGACCGAAATTTGGGGCACCGTCTCTGGCAGCGGCGGCGGTGGCGGTACTGGCGGTGGAAGTACTGGCGGACTTAATCCTTCCTTGCCCCCAAGCGGGAATTTTGACCTGACCAAGTGGAAGATTACGCTTCCGGATGCCAGCGAAGTGCAGCCTTCCTCGCTAAGCAATGGCTATACGCATCCAACCTGGTTCTACACGAGCTCCAGCAATGGCGGCATGGTGTTCCGCTCGCCGAATCTGGGCAGCACAACGACCAACAGCACGTATACCCGCTCCGAGCTGCGCGAGATGCTGAATCCATCCGCCGGCACCACATCTCTGGGCAACAACTGGGTCACCTCCACCTCGTCCTCCAGCACGAAGTCGCAGGCTGGCGGCGTTGACGGCACGATGAATGCAACGCTTCAGGTCGACAGGGTTTCTACGACCGGCGACAGCACCAAGGTGGGACGCGTAGTTGTAGGCCAAATTCACGGACCGGACACCGAGCCCATTCGTCTGTATTACCACAAACGTCCGACTGATACGAAGGGCGCCATCTATTTCGGCACGGATGACCTGAGCAACAACAACACCTGGGTTAATATTATTGGCGGGCCTTCCAGCCTGAACCCTTCAAACGGTATCGCGCTTGGGCAGAAGTGGAGCTATGAGATCAAGGTCGTTGGCCTGACCATGACGGTCAAGGTAACGCCTGAGGGCGGCTCCACAACAACGGTGCAATACACTCTGCCTTCCGGCTACAATAACAAATACATGTATTTCAAGGCGAGCGTCTACAACCAGAACAACACGGGCACGGCTTCGGATTATGTCCAGGCGACGTTCTTCAAGCTGACTCATGTGCATCCTTAGATTCACGGGCAAATAGCTGGCGGACACCTCCGTCTTCTCCAGTGTTGCACGTGCAGCAATCTTCTCCAAATGGGACTACAACAAGCCAGCGCGGCAGCATCCTGCCACGCTGGCTTCTCCTGCGCCTCACACCCCCTCCACAATCCGCTGGGCCCGCACTGACACCTGCCTGAACAGCTCCTCTTCGTCAATGGTGAGCAGTCTTCGGCCTCGCATCAGCACTTTTCCGTTGACAATCGTCGTGTCTACATCCGCGCCGACAGCGCTGTACGCAAGCAGCGAGGGAACATCATGGAGCGGCTGCAAATGCGGCTTCTGCAGATCAATAAGAATGAGGTCAGCCTTCATCCCAGCCTCCAGCCTGCCAACCTCATGGCTCAGGTTCAACAGCTTCGCGCTGCCCACCGTTGCCATACGAAGAGCGTCCATGGCGGGAAGCCTCGCCGGGTCCCCGTAATCCAGCTTCTGAAGCCATGCCGCGCACCTTATTTCCTGGAACATATCCAGGGTGGATGCGCTGCCTGCCCCGTCCGTGCCCAGGCCTACAGCAACACCCTGTTGCAGCATATCGGTCACAGGCGCAATGCCGCAGCCTAGCTTGAGATTGCTTACAGGATTATGGCACACACCGCCTCGCATCCCACGCAAATACCCTATATCCCTTCTATTCAACTGCACCCCGTGGGCCAGCACCACATGAGCCTTCTCGAACAACCCAAGCTGGTACAAATATTGGGTGGGCGTCTGATGATAACGTTCCCTGATCCGGACAACCTCCTCGACCGTCTCTGCCAGATGCGTATGGATGGGAATATCCTCCTGCTCCGCAAGCGCAATGAGCTCTCTGAATGGCTCGGGAGGAACCGTGTAGGGAGAATGAGGCCCCAGCATCGTCGTTATTCTCCCCTCCGCTTTACCGCTCCAACGGTGAATAAGGTCCATCGCCTCCGACATACGCCGGCCACCGTCATTCTCGAGAAATACGAGTCCCCTCGTCAATGAAGCCCGCATGCCGGCCTCCTCAACCGCAGCGGCGATTTCGTTCATATGAATGTACATATCGGCGAAGGCGGTCGTGCCCGACTTGATCATCTCCGCCATCGCAAGCTGTGCGCCCCAATAGATGTCCTCCGGTGACATTCGAGCTTCAGCCGGCAGCATCTTCCTGGACAGCCAGTCCATCAGCTTCAGGTCATCGGAGAAGCCCCGAAGCAGGCTCATAGGCGTATGTTGATGGGCGTTAATCAGCCCTGGCATCGCCGCCATGCCCTTCCCCGGAATAACCTCATCGACTTCCGCTTCAATACAGGGCTGAATGTCCGCTATACGATCCTCTTCAATCAGAATATCCCCCGTGAACGGCTCCTCCCTCTCTGTGCTCATGCTTACAACCGTTACGCCTTTAATTAATGTCCTCATCGTGACAGCCTCCTTTTCAAGGCTTATACTAAACCTTGACGTTGGGTCAGGGTCAAGCGAACAAAGGAGCTTATAATGAAAATAAAAGAAGTCGCAGACAAACTGAACATATCGCAAAGAGCTATTCGGTTCTATGAAGGCAAAGGTCTGATTGCACCCTCCAAGCAGGCTGACAATCAGTACCGAACGTTCGACGAGCAAGACATCTGGCGGCTGCAGACGATTATTGCGCTGAGGGAAGCCGGCATGTCGATTCCACATATCCGAGAGGCTCTGTCGGATATCGATACGCAAGGAGGCAGCCAGCTTCGTTATTTGCTGGAGCTGCAGCGCTCCGTCATGTTCAGCAAATGGATTGAAATGAAGGGCATTATTGAAACAACTGATGTTATGATTCAAGCCTTGCATACGAACGAGGAGCTCCCCCTTGATCGGATTTATTCGCTGGCCGAGGGCTCGCGTAGATTAAGAGAGCATAGAGCTTGGGAGGACAAGTGGGGATTCGACGGCTTAGCGGGCATTCACGATCAGCTTGTGTCGGAGGATGGGCAGATGTATCCGGACTATGACGAAGCGCTTGCCTGCATCGTGCGGCTAGTGTCTCCTGCCCTCGGGGAACGGGGGCTCGATATCGGCACGGGCACTGGAAATCTGGCTGGCCGGCTCCTTACAGAAGGAGCGGTCATGGCGGGTGTCGACCAGTCCAGGGAGATGCTGAAGGCATGCAGTCGCAAATTTCCGGAGCTGGAGACCAGGCTAGGCAATTTTCTGGCCTTGCCCTATATGGACGGCCGCTTTGATTTTGTGGTATCAAGCTTTGCCCTCCATCACCTTACAATCGAGCAAATGCGGATGGCGATTGAGGAAATGCGCAGAGTACTGAGACCCCATGGCCGAATCTGCGTGGCTTACTTGAAGCCGGACGGCGAAGCATCTGCCGTTGAGCTCCATTCCCACTTCGAGAGCTATGGCTTTTTGACCAAGCAGCATATCATTAACGATCGGCTTCAAGTGATTCTTGCCGTGCCGATTCGACCCAAATAATGGCTATTTCCATGATTTACACCTTCCTCATTCTGAGGTACTCTAAAAGGACTAGAGAGGCGGTGTATTCTTGTCATTCTCCCGAATCATCCTGGAGCCGATCAAGCGGCACAAGCTGCTGACAGCGTTATTCCTGCTGGCTCTTCTAATCGAAGTGGCCTATGCGGTAGCGGCTCCATATAGCTTGAAATACTTAGTGGATAAGGCGCTGTATCCACGTGATTTCCATGTCTTTATGCTTATTCTGGGCTTTCTTCTGACCGGCGGCCTGCTCAGCATTCTCGCCAATCTATTAGGAGATTATTCGCTGGGCAAGCTGAGCGGAAGCACCGTGCAAGGGCTTCGAGCGAAGCTGTTCGCGCATCTGCAGAAGCAGTCTCTTCCCTTCTACCAGCGCTACCGCATTGGGGATCTGGTCACACGGTTCACGTCGGACATGGCTTCCATTGAACAGGTCGTACGAATCACAAGCCCTGCGCTCCTGAAGGAATCCGCAGGACTCCTGCTCGGTCTGACTATGCTGCTGCTGCTGGAATGGAAGCTGACGCTCGCTATGCTGGCGGGCACCCTGCTTATGATGGCAGGCCCCAAGCTTATGCAGCGACGGGCGGAATCGTCAAACCTTGCCTTTAAGCAAGCGCAGGAGAACTTCTCCAATACGGTCGACGAGATGGTCAAGGGACACCGGACCATCAAGGGCCTGCATCAGCAGGAGCGTTTCACGAAGCAGGGTGCCAGGAACATCCAGGACTTGTTCACCTCAGGCTTCAGGCTGTTTATGACAAACGCGCTTATGGAGCGGATTCCGCTGGCTATGCTGATGCTGCTGAACGGCGTCATGATTGGGCTCGGCGGCTACCTTATCTTCAAGGATCAGATGACGATCGGCGACTTTATCGCTTTTTTCACCTTGTTCATGAGCGTGGGGCAATCCGGCAGCAATCTATCGTATCTCATTCCCAGCTTGATAGAGTCGAGCATCAGTGTTCGCAGAATTAACGAGGTGCTGGACGAGCAGCCGTCCGTGCCGGAATCGCACAACCCTGTTCCATTGCCGCCTGAAGTCGGGAGCTTCCGGTTCAGGGACGTCGCCTTCGGCTATAATGACGCTGCCTATCAGCTTCGCGGCGTGACGCTGGAAATCCCAGCAGGCAGCTATGTTGCCTTCGTCGGAGCAAGCGGCTCAGGCAAAAGCACAGCGCTTCAGCTGCTGGCCCGCTTCTATGATCCCAAGGAGGGCTCTGTTAGGGCTGACGAGCTTGATTTGCGTGACGTCAGCGAAGCATCTCTGCGTCGTTACGCCACCCTGGTAACACAAGACACGTTTCTCTTCAACACGACAATACGGGATAATCTGGTGCTGGATCAGCGGGACATAACCGAAGAGGAGCTGCATGGGGCAGCCGCCAAAGCGCACATCCACCACATCATTGCGGGCTGGCCCGACGGTTATGATACCAAGGTGCAGCAGGAGGGAGGCACCCTGTCGGGAGGCGAACGCCAGCGGCTTGCGATCGCCAGAGCCTTGCTTCGCAAGCCGAAGCTGCTTCTGCTGGACGAGGTGACGGCCGCGCTGGATCCCGTTGCCGAAGCGGAGATTAACACCCTCCTCTATCAGCTTCGCGGACGGCATACGATTGTTACCGTTACGCATAGACTCGATTCCGCCCTTGGAGCGGATAGAATCTTTGTCTTTCAGGAAGGGCGGGTCGCGGAATTCGGAACCCACAAGGAGCTGCTGGAGCGCAACGGCTTCTACAAGAAGCTATGGGACAAGCAGCACGGCTTCCTCCTCTCGGACGATGGGCGCCAAGCAGCCGTACAGGCGGACCGTCTGGCCCAGCTTGCCTTCTTCGAGGGGCTGGGACAGGAGGCCTTGGAGCAGCTGGCAAGCTTGTTTACTTCAGAGGCCGTCAGAGAAGGCGACCGCATTGTGCGTGAGGGCGATGAGGGCGACAAATTTTATATTATCGTGAGAGGGAAGTTCGAGGTGTTGAAGCGGCAGGCGGACGCCAGCGAGCTGAGGGTGGCCGTTCTTCAGGACGGCGATCACTTCGGCGAGATTGCCCTGCTGCGGGACATCCCGAGGACGGCAACCGTCATGGCGGGCAGTCCCGGCATCCTGCTGACTATGCGAAGAGATGACTTTGCCGCGATTACCGCTCAATTCCCGCAAATCCGCACGATGCTGGAACGCTCGCTTCAGGCTCGAACCTAACAATTCCTTTACCTAAGGAGGTCTATTGAATTGGCCCTGCATATCAAATTGTGCGAAACCGACAACGAGCTGGCTATGGCCGGAGTCTTTTTCTTGAAGAACAGACGCGATCTTCATCCCAGCTTCATGACGATGAATGTGGTCGAGCTGCTGTATACCTACGCCACACAAGGTAAAATTGTCATCGTGTTGGATGAGGCGGGCCTCATCGTGGGATTATCCGCCTTCTACATCGGCACGCCGGAGGAAAATTTCCAGAATCAGGACACGGCGCTGATCGATCTCGCCATTGGCGACAGGAGCTATCGCGGCTCAAGGATGTTCGTGAAAGGCCTGCAATTTGTCGTTCAGAGCATTGTAGAGCAGAATCCGCAGGTGAAGGAGCTGAGGCTTGTCGCCTATTCCAGCAACGCCTATTTGTGCCGCCTGTACGCGAAGTTTATGAATAAGGGCGGACAGCGGGAAGGCCAATTGGGCCAGGAAACGGTATTTTTCACATCCATTGCGCAAATAAAGACTATTCTTGGAAAATATTCTGTCGTATAATGGGACTGATATGTCATTATACCCATGCTCATCCTATCAGAAGGAGGTGAAGCGCATGGTTCCACCAAGACCAGAAATAAAAGATGTTTCCAAAGGCAGCGGATTTGGGAAAATCGTCAAGCTTAACGAATCCCTTAGAGTCGCACTGAAATAATGCACTATATCCACCGTCCTTGCGAGCTGGAGATGGATCACTCCGCATACATGAAGTTTCTGCTCAGCAACTATGATCAGCTCCGCTCGCCGTATTCCTTCCCTATGACGCTTAGCTTCATAGCCAGCCCATTAATATTGGGACAAGCCTGGCTCATCTTTAGCGAAGAAGAATATGAATGTGTAGGCGCGTTCAGCGTGGTCTTCGGCACCGGTGAACGGAATTACGAGGACCGCGAGATTTGCCAGCTGTCGGTGGCATACCTGCAACCGGAGGTGCGACGCACACCGTTATTCGCTCGCACCATGCACCTGCTCCTCCAGAGGCTCGAGCATCTGAATCCCGAGATCAAGGAGCTTCACGTGTGGACGGCGAGGAACAGCGATGAGCAGAGGCTGCTGACGAAGCTTAGCCGTCTCGACGGCGCAACGCGCAGGGCGACTGATGGCGATCTAGAGCTGTACGCCTTGCCTTTCCACTCGCTTAAGATGTATTCGCAATCATTGAATCCAGACCGATGAAATGAACAGAGCCCGTGACCGCTTATTGGCGGATCGCGGGCTTTATTCGTTCATCACCATAAAAATTTACATCAATCGCTTATAAAATCCCCCAAAAATAGGAATGGTAATAAAGCAATTTTATACCTGTAGAATCCATGGGGGAAAAATGAAAATGGAATGGAATCAAACGAAGTTGCGTGAACATGCTCATAAGCTCGCACTGGAGCATGACCCACACGGCAAGCGGGTTTCTTCAAAGTCGCTATGGACGTGGATGGAGGAGGACGTTAACGAGCTCAGACGGTTTATGGCTGAGCTGAACGACCGTGCCATCCCCTGCGAGCAGCCTGCCGAGGAATGGCTGATGGATCATTCCGAATTTCTGGAGTCAGAGCTGGCCGGCATTCATATGGAGCTGGATGACTTCCCGTCGAAATCGCTGCCGGTGCTAAGCAAAAGCGCCAGAACAAGAGTGTCCTCCATATGCGAGGCCTATCTGGCCTATACGGACGGACTGCTGGACGAGGACCTGTTCGTCTCCTATCTGGAAGCGTATCAGGAGGTAGCTGTTCTCACCTCCGCCGAAGCGGGAGTCCTCCCTGTTATGCTGAAGATGGAGCTGGTGCGAAGGCTTGTCACACTAGCCAAGCCGCTCCAGGAGAGACGCGCGATCTGCAGACAGGTAGACCGCATGCTGTCAGCGATTCCGGTGTCGGAGCTGACGCCGGAGCGCCTCAAGGGGGCGCTGGACGAGGAAGGCATTGAGCTGCCGTTATCCGGCGCGATGATCGTCCATCTGGTGAAGCATCTGAGAGAGCACGCCGAGGATTCAGCGCATGTCGGAGAATGGCTGATCTGCAAGCTGGAGAATGAGCCCTCGGATCTGGACTCCATCTTATCCTACGAATACCGGCTTCAAGCAGAATATCAGGTCGGCATTGGCAACGTGATCGGCAGTCTGCGGAAGCTTTCGAGATGGCTGTGGAGCGAGCTGTTCGAACGAATCAGCGTCATTGAACAGACGCTGCGGCGGGAGAAGGCCGGCGATTATCCGCGATTGGACGCAGCCAGCCGGGGCACGCTGCGCCATCGGGTCGAGCAGTTGGCCCGCCGCATGAGAGTGCCGGAAAATTTGGTCGCTTCCCAAGCCGTAAGCTTGGCAGAAGCGTATACAGAGAACACTGATGCTTCGGAAGGCGCGCACGGCGGACTGCCTGCCAGAGGCAGCTATGTGTCTTATTACTTGCTGGATGCGCGCGGCATGAAAGTGCTGCAGCAGGCGCTCAAGCAATGCGGCAAAGCAGGCGCGCTGCCAGAAGCCGGCCTTCGTCTGCGCGCCTCCGGTCTGTACCTGCAGATGGCATCGCTTGGCACACTGATCGCAGTGGCCGTCATGTCCACAATAGTCGGCACGGGAGCGGCATACGATTTCCCGATCTCCGCGGGCGCCTTCGCTGTCTGCGTGTTGCTGCTGCTCCTTCCCGCCAGCGAGTGGGCGGTAACTGCCCTGCACTGGTTTATTGAACGAATGACAAGGCCCATCCGTCTGCTTCGTTATGACTTTTCCGGAGGCGTGCCGTCTGAAGCGAGGACTATGGTGGTCATTCCGGTCATCTGGAGCAGACCGGACAATATTAGAGCGACCTTCGACCGGCTGGAGCTTCATTATTTGGCCAATCGCGATCCCCATATCCACTTTGCCGTGCTCAGCGATTTCAAGGATGCGGCTGAAGAGAAGCTGCCGGAGGATGAGGAGCTGATCCGCATCGCCAAAGCCGAGCTTGACCGGCTGAACAGTGACTATCCGGAAGCATCCTTCCACTTGTTCCATCGCAATCGGTTATGGAATCCGTCCGAGAAGGCTTGGATGGGCTGGGAGCGCAAGCGGGGCAAGCTGGAGGAATTCGTCAAGCTGCTGAAGGGCATGCCGGGGACCAGCTATGGCATCCAGTACGGGGATCCAGCCATATTGCAGGATATCCGGTATGTCATTACGCTGGACGCCGATACGCAGCTACCGCTGGAGAGCGCCCGCCGCATGATCGGAGCCATCCATTTGCCGTATAACCGGCCGAGGCTGGATGCGACCGGTACGTTTGTAGAAGAAGGCTACGGCGTGCTGCAGCCTCGAATCGGCATGACCTACGAAAGCGCGCAGAAGTCGAGACTGACATCGCTGTTCGCCCACGAAGCGGGGCTTGACCCTTACGCGTTTGCGGTGTCGGACCCTTATCAGGACGCCATTGGCCAAGGCATCTTCACGGGCAAAGGCATCTTCGACGTCGACACCTTCCATGCTGCACTAGGAGGCCGCTTCCCGGAGAACCGCGTGCTCAGCCACGACCTGCTGGAGGGCGGCTACCTGCGTGCCGGTCTGCTGTCGGATATCGAGCTGATCGACGATCACCCGCCGACCTTCCTGGCGCATCAGAAAAGACAGCACCGCTGGACGCGCGGCGATTGGCAGCTGCTTCCTTGGCTGAAGTCTTCTGTGAAGAACGGCCAAGGCGAGCTCGCCCCCAATCGACTATCGCTCATGACGCGCTGGCAGATCGCGGACAACCTTAGGCGAAGCCTGCTTCAGCCTGCTCTTCTGGCCATACTGATAGCGGCGCCGCTGCTGCCGGGCTCTCCCCTGCGTTGGTACGGGATTGCCCTGTTCACGCTGCTGCTGCCCGTTATTCGCCAGCTCTTTACGCTCGATGGACTGCTTCGTAATCCGGGAGGCATTCTGCGGACGTCAGCTCATGTGCTGCTGTCCTTCATTACCCTGCCGTTCCAGAGCGCCATGCAGCTTGACGCGATCCTGTGCACGCTGTATCGCATGCTGGTATCGAAGCGTCGTATGCTGGAATGGACCAGCCAGGCGGAGGTGGAGCGGCTGAGCGGCAACTCGGGGGCTCCGCCGCTAGCGGGCATGCTCGGCGGCTACGTTCTGACCGCGCTTATGCTTATAGCCATCCCTCTGCCAGACGTATCAGGGGGTACGAAAGGCATTGTGCTGGCTGCTGTTCTGCTATGGAGCATGGCGCCGCTGTTCGTCCGCTGGCTGGACGCTTCGCCTCAGCATGGCGAAGCCGCGTTTACCGAGCAGGAGACGGAGACGCTGCGCGGGCTGTCTCGGGATATTTGGTCCTTCTATGAGGACTTCGTCACGGAGAAGGAGAACTGGCTGCCCCCGGACAATGTGCAGCTGGAGCCGGATCGTGGCGTGGCGCACCGGACCTCTCCTACGAATATTGGGATGTATGCCGTATGCGCCGTCGCCGCTAGAGACTTCGGCTTCATTGATACGCCTGGCCTGATCGAGCGGCTGGAGCGTACGGTTGGCACAATGGAGAGGATGGAGAAGTGGGAGGGCCATCTGTATAACTGGTACGACACCCAATCGCTGGCCCCTCTGATGCCGGTCTACGTATCTACCGTCGACTCAGGCAATTTGGTGGCAGCGCTCCTGGCAGTCAAGGAAGGATTGCTGGAGTGGATGCAAAGCGACTGGAGCAGCCAGCCGGCTTCTGGCGGGACCCATGAGAAGGATCGCCGCCACACCAATCGATTCGAGGTCGCCTTCTCCGCGGAGCTGGGCTCTCCCGGCAAGAACGACTGGATGATCCGCGGCAGCCGGCTAGCGGAGCGAATTGACGCGCTGGCGCGTGGAACCGACTTCCGGCAGCTCTACGATGCCAGAACCAATCTGTTTGCGCTAGGCTATCATGTGTCCCGGCGAGAGCGGGACGACATTCTATACGATCTGCTGGCTTCCGAGGCGAGACAAGCAAGCTTCGTCGCCATTGCGATGGGACAGGTGCCGGTCTCCCATTGGAACGCGCTTGGAAGAACAATGACCAAGGTCGACGGCAGGCCCGCTCTCCTGTCGTGGAGCGGCACGATGTTCGAATATTTGATGCCGTGGCTGCTCATGAGAACATACCGCCAGACGATCTGGGACAGCACCTATAAGGCCGTTGTTTCCAGGCAAATTCAATATGCGAAGCAGCGAAAAGTGCCGTTCGGCATATCCGAATCCGGCTACTTCGCCTTCGATCATCAGCTGAACTACCAGTATCGCGCGTTCGGGGTTCCCGGTCTGGGGTTCAAGCGCGGGCTGGAGCAGGATCTGGTGCTGGCCCCTTACGCTACCATCATGGCATTGCCGTATGCCCCCAAGGAGGGATTGCGCGCGCTGAAGAAGATGGAGGAGCTTGGCGGACGAGGGCCTTATGGCTACTACGAAGCCATGGATTTTACGCCGCGGCGGCTGAAGCGGGAGCACCGCCATGAGGTCATCCGCAGCTTTATGGCCCACCATCAGGGCATGAGCATGCTGACCCTGTCCAATCTGCTGCTTCCCCATTCCATGATCGATCGTTTCCATCGGAACAAGGAGGTGCGTGCGGCGGAGCTGCTGCTTCAGGAACGAATTCCTCGCGAGGTCCGAATGATCCAGCATCCCGCCTTGTCTCGTTCATTATTAGAGCGGGACGCGGTGCCGAATACCTCGGAGCCGGTGCGGGAATTCACTTCGCCGCATACCGCGACCCCCGAGGCTTGCGTCTTGTCCAACGGCAGATTCAGCACGGTCGTCACAGCAAGCGGCAGCGGCTTCAGCAGCTGGGAAGGCTTGTCCGTCACACGGTGGCGGGAGGAGCCCGTTATGGACTCATGGGGCGCCTATATCTATGTCCGGGACGTCGGCAACGATCGGATATGGTCCCCTTCGTTCCAGCCTTGCCGGACCGAAACGCCGGAGCAGCGCGCTCGCTTCGAGCCGGACAAGGCGTCCTTCGAGCGCCGCTTCGGCGACGTGCTGACGCTTATGGAAATATGCGTATCGCCGGAGACCGACGCGGAGGTGCGCCGCATTACGCTTACGAATGAAAGCAGCGAGCCGAAGATGCTGGAGGTGACCACCTATCTGGAGCTGGCGCTTGCGAATCCCATCGCGGACGATGCGCATACCGCCTTCAGCAAGCTGTTTATCCGGACGGCTTACGACGAGAGCAGCGGCTGCCTTATCGCGAGCCGCCGCAAGCGCGAAGCCAAGGATCAGGACCTGTGGGCTGCCCACGCCTTGGTGGCTGAGGGAGCTGCGTCTGCGGAGCCGGAATTCGAAACGGACCGCTCAGCCTTCATCGGTCGGGGCTATCGCCTGGAGGAGCCGCAATCCATTCGCTCGCGGCTCAAAGGCAAGACGGGCTCTGTCGCGGATCCTGCCTTCGTCATGAGACGGCGTGTGAAGGTAGAGCCTGGCGCGCAGGCCGTATTCTATGCCGTTACTTCGGTATCCGAAACGAAGGAAGGCGCTCTCGGAGCTGCAGCCGGCATAACGAAAACGCACGCGGTGGAGCGCACCTTCCAGATGGCATGGACGAGAAGCCGCATCGAGCTGCGAAGCCTCGGACTGGAGCAAGCGGAAGCGTTCGTGTTCCAGCGGCTTGCGGCGCAGGTGCTGTATACGCCGCCGCTAAGCGGCGAACGGAGCTCCCGCATTTTGGCCAACGTCAAGGGACAGCCGGGATTGTGGGCCTTCGGCATCTCCGGCGACAGACCAGTAGTGGTCGCCGAGATTGACAAACGCAGCCGCCTCCCGTTTGTCATCAAGCTGCTGACCGGCCATGAATATTTGCGCCGTCTCGGCATTCGCTTCGATCTGGTGCTGCTGAATCGGTCGGCGGACGGCTACGAGCAGGATCTGCAGGACGCGTTGAGCCGTGCCGTAGAGCATGGCGTCGACCGCTTCGGAGCGGGACACGCCAACATTCACGTCCTTCCTGTCGGACGGCTCTCGGAGGAGGATATGACGCTGCTGCTCTCCGTAGCAAGGCTGCTGCTGCGCTCAAGCGGCCCCTCTCTCGCCGTCCAGCTTCGCCAGCTGCGGGGTGTGCGGGAGCATGGCTCGCTGAAGGCGCGCGCGGTGGAACGCAGCCGCACAAGGAGCGAGAGACAGGGCGACGCCCTGGATTCGGCGGCACTGAGCGATCATGCAGACAGCGCGGAGCTGTTGCCGATGGACAAGCCTGCCTCTCCTTCGCAGGAAGGGCGCGCTGTTACGCTGGATGCCAAGGATGTGTTGTTCCACAACGGCTGGGGCGGCTTTACGCCTGACGGGAAGCAATACAAGCTGCTTATTGAAGGCGGCAAGCACCTGCCGGCGCCATGGATTAACGTCCTGTCCAATCCCGGCTTCGGAGCTATCGTATCGGAGCTCGGCACCGGCTACACGTTCTGGCGAAACAGCAGAGAGTGCAAGCTGACGCCTTGGTCGAACGACCCCGTGCTGGATCCGCCGGGTGAAATCGGCTATTTGCGTGACGAGGATTCGGGCGGCTTGTGGACGCTGACCCCTTGCGCGGGCAACGATGCCAGCCCTTATCTGGTCACACATGGGCTCGGCCATTCCTCCTTCGAGCATGAGCGATACGGCATACGCCATACGCTGAAGCTGTTTGTGCCGATGGATGATCCCGTCAAAATTATGCGTCTGCGGCTCACGAACCATTCCGCTGTGACAAGACGAATGTCCGTGACCTATTATGCGGAGTGGGTCATCGGGGTGCAGCGCCAATCGAACGCATCCTTCATCGCCAGCGAATGGGACCACGACGCTGAAATTTTAACCGCGCAGAACAGGTATCAGGAAATATTCCGGGAAGCCACACCGTTCCTCGGTGTATTCCCTCAAGGTATCAAGGATGAAGACGGATTGTCATGGACAGCTGATCAGCTCGGCTTCGTTGGCCGGAATGGAAGCGTGGAGCGTCCTTCTGCGTTGTCTCGCGTCAGTCTGGACAAGCGAGTCGGGGTTCATGCCGCCAGCTGTGGAGCCGTTCAGCGCAAGCTGACGCTTAAGCCCGGCGAGGAGATGGAAGTTATTATCCTGCTGGGCTGCGCCACCTCCAGAGCCCAAGCTGCGGCGCTTGCACAAGAATATTCGGACAGTGCGCGCTGCGACGCCGCATGGCAAGGCACCTCCAGCCATTGGGAGGAAACGCTGGAGCAGATTGTGGTCGATACGCCTTCCCAGGAGACGAACATTCTGCTTAACGGCTGGCTGCTGTATCAATCGCTTGCTTGCCGCATGTGGGCGCGAACCGCATTTTATCAAGCCGGGGGCGCCTTCGGCTTCCGGGACCAGCTGCAGGATTCGCTTGCGATTCTGCATACCCGTCCAGAGCTGACGAGAAGGCAAATTTTGCTCAGCGCCTCTCATCAGTACGAAGAGGGCGATGTGCAGCATTGGTGGCATGAAGAGACCAGCCGCGGCATTCGCACCCTGTTCTCCGACGACTTGCTTTGGCTGCCCTATACGGTTTCCCGTTATATCGACCATACAGGGGACAGAACCGTATTGGACGAGGTCGTCGCCTATATTACCAGTGAAACGCTGCGGGAAGGCGAGCATGAACGGTATGAGGAGACGGTGCGGTCCCAGCAAGCCGGCAGCGTCTATGAGCATTGCTGCCGCGCCATCGACAAGTCGCTGCAGCGAATCGGCGAGCATGGGCTGCCGCATATCGGAGTTGGCGACTGGAACGACGGCATGAACCTGGTTGGGGATGAGGGCAGAGGCGAAAGCGTTTGGCTCGGCTGGTTCCTGTGCGAGGTGCTGAAGCGGTTCGAGCCGTTATGCGAGAGCCTTGGCGAACAAGATCGCGGCGATCGCTACAGGCTGGCTCGCGAGAAGCTTGCAGAAGCTCTTCACGAGCATGGCTGGGACGGACAATGGTACCGCCGTGCCTTCACTGATGCAGGCACATGGCTGGGCTCCCTGCAGAATGAGGAATGCCGGATCGACGCCATCGCCCAATCCTGGTCGGTCATCTCCGGCGCAGGCGCTCCTGACCGGGCGCAACAGGCCATGACCTCGTTCGACCGGGAATTGGTCGATCGTGATATGGGCGTCGTCAGACTGCTGGCTCCTCCATTCGATCGCACCGAGCCAAGCCCTGGCTATATCCAGGGGTATCCGCCGGGCATCCGCGAGAACGGCGCGCAATATACGCACGGCGTCATCTGGAGCATTGTAGCCTGGTGCAAGCTTGGACGCGGAGACAAGGCCTTTGAGCTCTTCCGCATGCTGAATCCGGTCAACCATACGAGAACCGAGCGCGAGGTGCGGACCTATTATGGCGAGCCTTATGTTATGGCTGCGGATGTGTACACGGCGGAGCCTCATCAGGGCCACGCCGGCTGGACCTGGTATACGGGCGCCTCAAGCTGGATGTATCAGAGCGGAATCGAATGGATCTTGGGCCTGCGCAAGCAAGACAAGCGATTGTATCTGAATCCATGCGTTCCGGCCGAATGGCCTGGCTTCCATGCCGCCTACAGATACGGCCAGACACGCTACCATCTGAGCTTTCTGCGAGAGCGAGACGGCGACTTCGATCTGATCGCCGGTCAAGAGACCTATATCGAGCTGGAGGATTCCGGCGGCGATCGTCACCTCACCATTCAACTCCAATAATTGAAGCGACGGAATAGCGGCTTGAACGCGCTATTCCGTCGCTTTTTTTTTCATCTTACAACTGCTTATATATCGCCATCAGCTGAGAGGCAATCTTCTCCGGCGAATGCACCTTGATTGCATATTCACGCCCCCGCTCGCCCAGACGCTGACGCTTCTCCGGATGCTGCAGCAAATACAGCAGCGTCAGCTCAATTGTATATGGATTAGCCGATACAACGGGCAGCTCCGGGGGATATTGCATCCTCAGATCATCCCTGATATACGCGATGACCGGCTTGCCGAGAAGCATGCTTTCAATAGAGAGAATGGAATATACGCCTAAGCATACCTGATCCACAATAATATCCGCTTTCTCATACCATTTCATCGCTTCGGCATGCGGCATTTTCTGAATGAGCTTAAATTCAAAATTCGCCCTTCCCGCAAGCCGCTCGATCGCCTGCTCTACAAACTCCGTTCCTTTAATATACGGATCGCTTGGGGCATGCACAATAAGCGGCTTTTTCTCCTGGCAATTGGGATATATGGGCTTCAATCCTCTGTGGTCTACCACATAATGAACGAGGTGAACATGCTTGAAATAAGGTCCGACATACTCCAGAATCTCATAATCCGGAACGATGACATGCTCAAAGTGGTTAGCGAGCAGCCTCAGCCTCTCGACAATCTCCGTCTCCTCCATCGTCTTCACTCTTACGTAGGGATTGCTTCTCCGGGCGATAGAGGCTTGACGCACCTCAGAGCCCCAGAAATTCATCACCTTCTTCTTGCCCTCCAGCAAGGGCAAGTCTGGATAGGAATAGCTGTTCGAGAAGGTTAATGCCCCGTGGAAATGAAAAACATCGTATTTGTCCAGAGCCTCCTTCGCGAAAGTCTCCATTGCTTGTGGCCGCAGAGGGATCGGAAGATGTGCAATAGGTGAAGGAATATCCGTAGGATATTGAAAAATACTGGTTCCATAGGTGCAGAATGAAGCTTGAACCCCTGCTTTCCTAAGCGCTAAAACTTGCGAGCTCATCTGGCCGGCAGGATTATATGGCAAATGAATGACTTTCATGACACAGCTCCCTCTATCCATTTTCCTCTTTCTTATTCTATTTTTGGGTATTCAATAGGGAAACGGCCGATACCTAAGGAATGCTCTAATAGTGCGCAAAGGCTCCCATCCAAGCAATCTATCAGCTCCATCATATATTAGGAACAGAGTCAGCATAGAGAGGAGTGAGAGAGTATGCGGAAGGTGGACATTGAAGCTCTGGATGTGGGCAAGCTGCTCGGTCGGCAGAGCTTGACGCCCGCCACCCCTGACGACGTCCATTATTTGCGGGATCGCGTCGTTCTAATTACGGGAGCGGGAGGCTCCATTGGCTCTGAGCTTGCGCTTCAGGCTGCGGCACAAGGTCCAAGGAAGCTGCTGCTGCTGGGACACGGGGAAAATAGTATTTTTCTAATAGATAGAACCATTAGAGAGCAATTTCCGCAGCTTGCTGTAGAAAGTCTTATAGCTGACATCCAGGACCGCGCTCAAATTGATGAAGTATTCCGTAAGCATGGACCGCAGGTCGTCTTCCATGCCGCCGCGCACAAGCATGTGCCGCTGATGGAGAAGAACAGGATGGCGGCTATTCAGAACAACATATGGGGAACTGGCATTGTTGCAGAGCTTGCGAAGGCGCACAAGGCCCTCAAGTTTATTTTTATCTCGACGGACAAAGCCGTATATCCCGCCAATATGATGGGAGCGACCAAACGAGTCAGCGAAATGATCATCCAGCAATTGTCCCAAAATAGCCAGACCGAATTTTCAGTTGTCCGCTTCGGCAATGTGCTGGAAAGCCGGGGCAGCGTCATTCCGATCTTCAAAAGACAGATAGCCGATGGCGGTCCTGTGACGGTGTCGCATCCCGATATGATGCGCTACTTCATGTCCATTCCGGAGGCCGTTCACCTCGTTCTGCACGCCGGCGCCTTATCCGTGGGCGGTGAAATTTTTATTCTGGACATGGGTGAGCCCGTTAACGTGCTAGAGCTGGCAAAAGCGATGATTCGCCAAGCTGGACTAGAGCCGGGGCGCGACATTCCAATTCAATTCATCGGCATCCGCCCTGGAGAGAAGCTTCGGGAATTGTTGACCTACGAGGAGGAAATCGTAGCGCCGAGCGCTCATCCCCGCATATCCGTCATTCGACCCAAGCCTCTGAACAGCCCGCTGCTGTCCAGCGATTTGGAGCGGCTGGCTAAGCTTCGGCCAGGGCATACGGATATGGCTATGGAGCTGCTTGCTGCAATCATCCAGAACGGGCAGAGCGAGCTGAGCGGCTCTGAATAACCCACCCCTAGACTGGCGAACGGCCATCCTGACTATGCTGGACGAAGCGGCGGTTAGCCGAAGGCGCTCCATCGTCATGATCGGGACGACAGCGCGGGTGGGCAACCCTTCCCTCATCATCGCCCCAGTCCGGGAGTCCCGAGAATTTGTCTCCTGCTCCCTCATTATTGGAACGGCGGAGCAGCTGAAGGAAATTTGCCTGTTCGCGGATGGCAAAGCGGACTATATCTTCATTGATGCGGAGGGCAAAACGCCAGACGCCGCTTGCTTCGTCACTTTAGCCCGATCGATTGTACTCCGCAGCACAGTGAGAACGTATAAAGGCAACGATATTACAGCGCTGGCCTGTGATCTGCTGATTAGCTCGATCATCCCGGATGTATCGTCGCTGAAAGCCGCAGTCCTCGGAGCCGGCAACCTGGGCTCCAAAGCCGCACTGGCGCTTGCGGAACGAGGCGCCCGCGTAAGCATCTGCCGCAGGGACGATAAGGCGACTCTGCTGGCCGAGGCGTTGAACAGTATGCTAAGCAAGCACTCGCAAGGCCGCATCATCGCGGCGTCAAGCCTGGCCGAAGCCGCTGACGGCGCGCATATCGTAATTGGTTTTACGCAGGGTTTGCCTGTGATTACAGCCGAGATGATGGGATCGCTTCCCGCTGGAGCGCTCATCATTGACGGAGGCATCGGCACGCTCTATGAAGAGGCTGTACAAGAGGCGAACCAGCGGGGCCACTTTGTATACAGACTAGATGTTCGAATCGCGTTTGCCCATATTGTGAACAGTATTTTATCCACGGAGCAGTTTCTGGCCCATACGGCTGGCCGTGTATGCAGGGACGGAAGCTTTTACGTCGCTGGCGGCGTGATCGGCATGAAGGGCGACATCGTTGTGGACAGCTTGCAAGCTCTCCACTCGGTTATCGGTGTCGCCGACGGTAAAGGCGGGGTCGACCGTAGCCGCCATCCATATTGAAGAAAGGGGCAAAAGCGCTCATGAAAGTCATGACCATTATCGGGACGCGTCCAGAAATCATACGTCTGAGCCGCATTATCCCGAAGCTGGATCAGCTGGCGCAGAAGCATGTTCTTGTGCATACGGGACAGAATAAGCAGCCCTATCTGAACGACATCTTCTTCAGCCAGCTGGGGCTTCGCCAGCCAGACTATAGGATCGATCTCCCCAGCCTCTCCTTCGGCGGGCAGCTCGGCACTTTGTTCCCGGAGATGGAAGGAATGATTCGGTCGGAGCAGCCCGATCGCGTGCTCATATTGGGAGATACGAACAGCGCGCTATGCGCCGTTCTAAGCGAACGCATGGGTGTTCCCGTATTCCATATGGAAGCCGGCAATCGTTGCTTCGACCCGCGGGTGCCCGAGGAGATGAACCGGAAGATCATTGACACGGCTTCCTCCTTCAATTTGCCCTATACGAGAGGAGCCCGGGACAACCTGCTCAAGGAAGGGATTTCGCCAACCCGTATATGGGTATCCGGCAATCCGATCTACGAGGTTATCGAGCATTACAAGAAGCAAATTGATAGAAGCGATATATTGGAGCAGCTGTCGCTTAGCGCGAGCCACTATATCCTCGTCACGGCGCATCGAGCGGAAAATGTAGACAATGAGCCTACACTTCGAAGCATATTCGATGGTCTGCGCCAGATTGCTGATGAGCTGCAGATTCCGTTGATTTGCAGCGTTCATCCTCGCACCAAAGCCAAGCTGGATGCATTCGGAATTACTGCTGACAGCCCATTAATCCGACTTTTCGAGCCATTTGGCTTCTTCGAATTTATTAAGCTGCAAGCGAACGCCCGCTGCGTCATTACGGATAGCGGCACCGTGCAGGAGGAAAGCTGCATACTTGGCGTTCCAGCCGTCATTATCCGTCGAAGCACTGAACGGCCCGAAACCGTCCTATGCGGCAGCAGCGTCGTATCGGGCGTCGAGTCCCGCCGCATTGCCGAATGCGTAAAGCTTATGACAGCCGGGCGAAAAAGTTGGAGCTATCCGGAGGGCTATATCGATCCCAATGTGTCGACGAAGATCGTGAATATGGTACTGGGAGGGCTTCATCATGTTTAAAGATTCAACCCTATTAATAACCGGGGGCACCGGCTCATGGGGACAGGAGCTGACGCGCAAGCTTCTGCCCTTCCAGCCGAAGGAGATCCGCATCTTCTCCCGCAACGAATTTGCGCAGGTCCACATGCAGCGCACGTTCGATCATCCGGCCTTGCGCTTTATCATTGGAGACGTCCGAGATCAAGAGGCCGTCATGGAAGCTTGCCGCGGCGTCGACTATGTATTCCATCTGGCCGCGCTGAAGCATGTTCCTGTCTGCGAGCTGCAGCCCGACGAGGCGCTCAAAACAAATGTGATCGGCACGGAGAATGTCATTCGGGCGAGCATCAGGCATGAAGTCCAGAAGGTCATTGACGTATCGACCGACAAAGCGGTTGATCCTATCAATTTCTACGGCATGACCAAGGCGTTTGCCGAGAGACTGATGATACGAGCGAATGCCTTGAGCGACAAGACTCGTTTTGTTTGCGTTCGGGGCGGCAACGTGCTTGGCACGCAAGGAAGCGTTGTCCCTTATTTTAAGGCCCTCCTGGGGCAGAAGAAGGACATTCCTCTCACCTCGCACGAGATGACTCGATTTTTCCTGACCATATCGGAAGCTATTGATCTGCTCCTGAAAGCCTCGGTTGATTCCGTAGGCGGAGAAATATTCGTTATGAAAATGAAAGCTTGCCAGATCGACCATCTGGCCGAGGTGCTTATGGAGCGCTTCTCGGACGGCAGCTCCCGCCTGATGGAGACGGGCATACGTCCTGGCGAGAAGCTGCACGAGGTGCTGGTGTCCAGCTATGAAGCGGGACGCACCTATCAATTCGGACAACAATATTACGTCATCCTGCCAGAGGACCCCACGGAGCTGCATATTCAAAAGTATGCCGCCCTCGCCAAAGCCGGATTCCCCCATTACCATTCCAACCTATCCATTCTATCCAAGGATGAAATCGCAGCAATGCTTCGCGATGGCGGCTTTTACGATTAAGAAGGAGGAGAGTTCTGTTGGAGCTGCAGCGTTCGAAGCCCATCCATGTCTGTATGCTTGCTCTTCAGCATCCCTTCACGGATGCGCGCATATTCAAGAGAGAAGCAATCAGTCTGGTGAAGCTGGGCTACAAGGTTACACTGGTTGTCCCTCGCAATCGCCAAGGCTATATGTACGACATCGATGGCACGCCATTTACGGATCGTTTTCTTGAGCCGGAGTTTGTTCATGAATCGGTTCATGTCGTCTCCTATTCCCCCCGTATGCCATTCCAAGCTCATATGGAATTGGCCATTCGCGATGGCCGAAGCCTCTATTTCGAGGATCCGTTGTTTAAGGCTGGCTTGGCTCAGGAAGCCGATATTTATCACGCGCATGAATATCATTCCTTATATTCGGGTATCGGAATCAAGCGGGCGCTCAAGGAGAAGGGAAAGTCGGTCAAACTCATATATGACAGCCATGAAATAACGGAGGGCGACAAGGTTCCGCTCATGATCGATATGCTACGGGAAGCGGACCGGGTCATTACCGTATCGGACGCCATGTCGTCGTGGTACAGCAATACCGTACCCTCCATGCCGCTTGAGGTGATCTACAACTCGCCGCCGCTTGCTGCCGCTTATACGCCGCCTCCGAAGAAAAAGGATACGTTTATCGCCTGTTACGAAGGGTATATGCACAAGGACAAAGGCAGCAGCGCCAAGCTGTTCGGGATTACCGAAAACTGCGCCAGCACCTTTGATTTTCGCTTCAAAATATTAGGCGGCACAGCCGGCAAAACGCTGGAGCTGCCGCCCTCGGTCCAGAATCGCATAGAGCTGTGCGGATGGATCGATTACCGCCAGATACCGGAGTATATGGCGGATGTTGATATCGGCTGGATTGATTACGATATTCAAGCGTCTGATACGCCTCTTAATTACAGCATCGCGTTGCCCAATAAGTTTTTCAGCTACTTGAACAATGGGGTGCCGGTAGTCGTCAACAATTGCCCGGAAATGGCCAGAATCATTCGCGAATACAAATGCGGCATAGTGATTGAGCATGCTAGTCCGACTGCTGAGCAATATGCAGAG
Source organism: Paenibacillus sp. PL2-23 (assembly GCF_040834005.1). Lineage (NCBI taxonomy): Bacteria > Bacillati > Bacillota > Bacilli > Caryophanales > Paenibacillaceae > Paenibacillus > Paenibacillus sp. PL2-23. The sequence goes on along the minus strand of NZ_CP162129.1, from coordinate 1,766,219 downwards.
TGCTTCCGGAAATTGCAGGACGATCGGAAGAAGCTTCGGAAATTAAGCAAAAACGCCAGAGCCATGATGGAAGAGCTGTTCAGCTGGGAGCATATGGAGAAGCGGCTGTCCCGCTTGTATGCTGAACTCGTCGCCAGTATGGGAGGTGTATGACCTATCGATCACGTTAATGAGCCGCTCGTCTCCATTGTGATTCCTACGTATAATTGTCCCTTTATCGGATCCGCGATCGAAAGCGCACTTGCACAGAGCTATGGGCACAAAGAGGTCATTGTCGTTAACGACGGCTCCACCGAGCATACAGAGCTTATACAGCCTTATTTGGATAGAATCCGATATATGGAGAAATCGAACGGCGGAACCGGCAGTGCCCTAAATGCCGGCATTCGCGAGGCTCGCGGACAATATTTCACATGGCTTAGCTCCGACGACTTATATGCTGCAGATAAGCTGGAGAAGCAGCTGGCATATATGGGCTCCGTTCAAGCTGACGCCTGTTATTCCGCTTTCGATATCATCAATGAACACAATCAGATAACCGGCACGTTCAGAGCAGGCTTCGGGGATCGGAGGGCCTTTTATGAGGCCATGCGCGCCGGCAATGTCATCAACGGATGCACGGTTATGCTGAAGCGCGAGGTGTTCGATCATGTTGGCTTGTTCGACGAAAGCTTAAAATGCACGCAGGATTACGATCTCTGGTGCCGCATTTTGCAGCATTATCACTTCCATTACCTGGATGAACCTCTCGTGCAATATCGGGTTCACAGCGGGATGAGCACCAAGAAGCTTAGCGACACATTGGCCAAGGAACGCTCCTATGTGCAGCAGCGATACAGTGAGCTGTTCCAGAGACTGCTTTCGCGTTGAAAGATAAGCCAGCAGAGAGAATAGGCTTACGTTCTGATCATGAGAAATCCTCTATCGAGGCCTTTCAGTGATGAGCGACCGCGTTTAGATATAGGATTTATCGCCAAATAGAATTTCCGTTTTCGAATGCTCGAAAACTTATAAATTCTATTTTGGTTAAATAAGCGGTGCAGGGCAAGCACGTTCCCTGACACCGCTTTTTGGTTGGCCAGATGGCCTATGGACTTGGCTTACGGCTTCAGCTCATCAGGCAATAGCTCGTCCTGCTGCGTAGAATGGAGGGCATCCAGGCTTTGGAATTCATAGCCTTGCCGCCTTGCTTCATCAATGATGCTGCCCAGAGCATCCGCATTGTCCTGCGACACCGCATGCAGCAGCAGAATAGCTCCTGGATGCAGCTGCTTCGTCACCTGCTGGAACGCGAAAGACGCTCCCTTCTGGGCTCTGACATCCCAGTCCTTGTAGGCAATCGACCAGAATACGCTTGTATATCCTGCAGCTTTGCTAGTAGCCAGCACCTTATCATTAAATATGCCGCGAGGCGGACGCAAATACTCCATCTCCTGCTGACCAGCAACGAGGCGAACCTGCTCCTTCACCTTCTCCAGCTCTAGCTTGATCGACTCCTCCGATAAACTCGTCATATCGGGATGGCTCCAAGAATGATTGCCGATGATATGCCCTTCCGCAGCCATTCTCTTAAGCAGCTCCGGCTGATCCTTAATGTAATGACCCGTTACAAAAAACGCAGCCGGCACCTTCTTCTCCTTCAGCACATCCAATATCTTGCCAGTCAGCCCGTTTTCATAGCCATTATCGAAGGTTAAAAATAGCTCCTTGCGCGACGTATCGCCCAGAAATAACGCGCCATGCTTCTCCACGACAGGCTTAAAGCCTTCCTGATCAATGGATGGCAGCTGCCCGTTGACACTTTTTTTGAATCCAAAATGAAACGCCCCCGGCTCCGCTGAAGCGACGCCTGAGAACATAATGGCAGCAAGCGTCGCCGCAGCCGCAAGCTTCATAAGCTTCTTGCGCAATGTGATCTCTCCTCTTCTCTTACCTTTATCGCTGTCTTAGCCTGCCCCCTCTGCATGCATTATGATTCCCATTGTCTCCCTTCCCTATCCGCTCAAGCTTCCTCCGAAGCACCCGTTGAAGCACAAATAGACGTTCCTGGCACGTCTATTTGCCCCAGAACACCCGTCCCAGCTCATTTAGACGTTTCTGGCACGTCTATTTGCTTCAGAACAGCCGCCCCAGCTCATTTAGACGTTCCTGGCACGTCTACTTGCTCCAGAACACCCGTCCTAGCACATTTAGAAGTTCCTAGCACGTCTATTTCCTCCAGAACACCCGTCCTAGCACATATAGACGTTCCTGGCACGCTTATTCCTTCGAACTCAATATTCTATAAGCTATGTAAGTACAAAAAAACCTAATCTTATTTATAAGATTAGGCTGTTAGTTTAAACGATATGGTCGGGACGACACGATTTGAACATGCGACCCCCTGGTCCCAAACCAGGTGCTCTACCAAGCTGAGCTACGTCCCGATGGATGGAGCGGAAGACGGGAATCGAACCCGCGACCCTCGCCTTGGCAAGGCGATGCTCTACCGCTGAGCCACTTCCGCAAAAAAATGGTGCCGCCGAGAGGACTTGAACCCCCAACCTACTGATTACAAGTCAGTTGCTCTACCAGTTGAGCTACAGCGGCATAAAGATGGTGACCCGTAGGGGATTCGAACCCCTGTTACCTCCGTGAAAGGGAGGTGTCTTAACCCCTTGACCAACGGGCCTTATGGAATAGCTAGAATAAGTACAACGGAGAAGGAGGGATTCGAACCCTCGCACCACTTACGCAGTCTAACCCCTTAGCAGAGGGTCCCCTTGAGCCACTTGGGTACTTCTCCAGAAAATGGCTCCCCGAACAGGACTCGAACCTGTGACAACTCGATTAACAGTCGAGTGCTCTACCAACTGAGCTATCAGGGAATATCGCGTTTTTCGATGAACAGCTTCAAGAGCTGCTCCAGAACATACGCTTCAATGCTTCTCAAGGCTTGCGCCCTGAAAACTGGATACGAAAGTTTGCTGAACTTTTTAGCTGAAGCCTTTTTTGAGGCCCCCGCAAAGTAATGTCTAAACTTCTATCGAAGTAACTCAAGATGAGCAACCGCGATTTATTGGTAAGTTTAGACGCCGATCAAGCATCCGCTTGATGCGGTCGGATTACTCCTCGAAGCCTACGCTTCACTTTGTGGGGTACTTTTAGGATAAGCCCTCGACCGATTAGTATTCGTCAGCTGCACACGTTGCCGTGCTTCCACCCCGAACCTATCAACCTCGTCGTCTTCAAGGGGTCTTACTAATTGGGAAATCTCATCTTGAGGGGGGCTTCACGCTTAGATGCTTTCAGCGCTTATCCCGTCCGTACTTGGCTACCCAGCGGTGCTCCTGGCGGAACAACTGGTACACCAGCGGTACGTCCATCCCGGTCCTCTCGTACTAAGGACAGCTCCTCTCAAATTTCCTGCGCCCGCGACAGATAGGGACCGAACTGTCTCACGACGTTCTGAACCCAGCTCGCGTACCGCTTTAATGGGCGAACAGCCCAACCCTTGGGACCTACTTCAGCCCCAGGATGCGATGAGCCGACATCGAGGTGCCAAACCTCCCCGTCGATGTGGACTCTTGGGGGAGATAAGCCTGTTATCCCCAGGGTAGCTTTTATCCGTTGAGCGATGGCCCTTCCATGCGGTACCACCGGATCACTAAGCCCGACTTTCGTCCCTGCTCGACTTGTAGGTCTCGCAGTCAAGCTCCCTTATGCCTTTGCACTCTTCGAATGATTTCCAACCATTCTGAGGGAACCTTTGGGCGCCTCCGTTACATTTTAGGAGGCGACCGCCCCAGTCAAACTGCCCGCCTGACACGGTCCCTGTACCGGATTCACGGTACCAGGTTAGAACTCCGATACGATCAGGGTGGTATCCCAAGGACGCCTCCACCGAAGCTGGCGCTCCGGCTTCTTAGGCTCCCACCTATCCTGTACAGATCGTACCAAAGTCCAATATCAAGCTGCAGTAAAGCTCCATGGGGTCTTTCCGTCTTGTCGCGGGTAACCTGCATCTTCACAGGTATTAAAATTTCACCGGATCTCTCGTTGAGACAGCGCCCAAGTCGTTACGCCATTCGTGCGGGTCAGAATTTACCTGACAAGGAATTTCGCTACCTTAGGACCGTTATAGTTACGGCCGCCGTTTACTGGGGCTTCGGTTCACAGCTTCGGGTTGCCCCTAACCGCTCCCCTTAACCTTCCAGCACCGGGCAGGCGTCAGCCCGTATACTTCGCCTTACGGCTTCGCACAGACCTGTGTTTTTGCTAAACAGTCGCTTGGGCCTTTTCACTGCGGCCCCCTCGGGCTATTCACCCTACCGAGGCACCCCTTCTCCCGAAGTTACGGGGTCATTTTGCCGAGTTCCTTAACGAGAGTTCTTCCGCGCGCCTTAGCATGCTCTGCTCGCCTACCTGTGTCGGTTTGCGGTACGGGCACCTTGATCTCACTAGAGGCTTTTCTTGACAGCCGGAGTACATGACCTTCGCTACTGCAATTTTCGCTCCCCATCACAGCCCAGCCTTATAGTTGGCGGATTTGCCTACCAACTAGCCTCACTGCTTGGACGGACTATTCCATCAGTCCGCGTCACTGCCCTTCTGTGTCACCCCATCGCTCAAACGATTTTCGGTGGTACAGGAATATCAACCTGTTGTCCTTCCACTACGCCTTTCGGCCTCGCGTTAGGTCCCGACTTACCCTGAGTGGACGAGCCTTCCTCAGGAACCCTTAGGCTTTCGGCGGACAAGATTCTCACTTGTCTTTTCGTTACTCATACCGGCATTCTCACTTGAATGCTGTCCACCAGTCCTTACGGTCTGACTTCAACCTACATTCAACGCTCCCCTACCCAAGTACCCTAAGGTACATGCCATAGCTTCGGTGGTGTGTTTAGCCCCGTTACATTTTCGGCGCAGAGTCACTCGACCAGTGAGCTATTACGCACTCTTTAAATGGTGGCTGCTTCTAAGCCAACATCCTGGTTGTCTGTGCAACTCCACATCCTTTCCCACTTAACACACACTTGGGGACCTTAGCTGATGATCTGGGCTGTTTCCCTCTTGACAATGGATCTTAGCACTCACTGTCTGACTCCCGGTAAGCATGTCTATGGCATTCGGAGTTTGACTAGACTTGGTAACCCTTGGCGGGCCCCGCACCCAATCAGTGCTCTACCTCCACGACACTCACAACCGAGGCTAGCCCTAAAGCTATTTCGGGGAGAACCAGCTATCTCCGAGTTCGATTGGAATTTCTCCGCTACCCCCACCTCATCCCCGAATTTTTCAACATTCGTGGGTTCGGGCCTCCAGTGCGTGTTACCGCACCTTCACCCTGGACAGGGGTAGATCACACGGTTTCGGGTCTACGACCACGTACTATGGCGCCCTATTCAGACTCGCTTTCGCTGCGGCTCCGGCTTTCCACCTTAACCTTGCACGTGATCGTAACTCGCCGGTTCATTCTACAAAAGGCACGCCATCACCCATTAATCGGGCTCTGACTTCTTGTAAGCGCACGGTTTCAGGTTCTTTTTCACTCCGCTCCCGCGGTGCTTTTCACCTTTCCCTCACGGTACTGCTTCACTATCGGTCACCAGGGAGTATTTAGCCTTGGCAGATGGTCCTGCCGGATTCCGACGGGGTTTCACGTGTCCCGCCGTACTCAGGATCCGTCTCGGAGGGTGCTGGCTTTTGGTTACAGGGCTTTTACCTCTTCTAGCGGGCCTTTCCAGACCTCTTCGCCTAACCAACACCTTTGTAACTCCATGTGAGACGTCCTACAACCCCAAGGAGCAAGCTCCTTGGTTTGGGCTAATCCGCGTTCGCTCGCCGCTACTGACGGAATCACTTTTGTTTTCTCTTCCTCGGGGTACTTAGATGTTTCAGTTCCCCCGGTATGCCTCTACCTGACCTATGTATTCAGTCAAGAGTAACTGGGCATTACCCCAGCTGGGTTTCCCCATTCGGAAATCCCCGGATCAAAGCCTGCTTACGGCTCCCCGAGGCGGTATCGTTGTTCGCCACGTCCTTCTTCGGCTCCTGGTGCCTAGGCATCCTCCGTGCGCTCTTATTAGCTTAACCTATCGTTCCGGTTGATTCGGCTTGCCCGCCGTTTTTACTTTGTTTCACCCCTCACACAAATGATGTGGTGGTTTAAACAAAATAAAAAGATGTCGGGACAATCTCGAACAACCTTCACTTTCGCAGCTGCTTGGCTCGCTTTCG